>DAHUXS010000020.1 GCA_027306995.1 Lysobacter sp. | reverse complement strand
TATTGGGATCGAGCTCCGGTTCCTGGGGCAGGTAGCCAACCTTGATGCCGGGCTGCGGGCGCGCTTCGCCGACGAAATCGGTGTCGACGCCGGCCATGATCTTCAGCACGGTCGACTTGCCGGCGCCGTTGAGGCCGAGCAGGCCGATCTTGGCGCCCGGGAAGAACGACAGCGAGATGTCCTTGATGATCTGGCGCTTGGGCGGAACGGTCTTGGAAACGCCGTTCATGGTGTAGATGTATTGCGACATGCTCGCTCCGGCGCCCGCTGGGGCACCCAGGTTCTGTGGATGATGTCGCCAATTATACCGGCGCCCATCCACAGGCTGAATGCGGCGCTTTCCGGCAGCTAAATGCCCCGGGGCAAAGCACTTTCCCTTCAGCTGCAAACGCGCATATTGGCGCCGTCACCACACGCACGGCCGGGAGGTCGTCCATGAAAACCACGATGAAAGGTGCGGCACTGTTCCTGGCCCTGTCGGCTGTTCCGTTCGCCGCATCCGCCCAGGATTGGCGGGATCACGGCCGTGACCGCGGCCAGCAACAGCAGCCGTCCGATGGCAACAGCGGGAACAACGGCGGCCAGCAGCACGATCGCGGCAACAATGGTCGTGGCTGGGGTGGTCGCGATAGCGGCAACAACGGCAACGGCAATCGCGACAACAGCCGTGGTTGGACGAATCGCGACAACGGCAACAATAACGGCAACAACAGCCGCGGCTGGGGCGATCGCGGTGGCTGGCAGCAGCGCAATGGCTATGCATCGCGCCCGCAGATGCCGCCGCCGCAACAGGTCAACAACTATTACGGACGTGGCGGTTACGGCGGCTACGATCGCGGTCGCGACTACCGTTATGCCCCGCCGCCGCGCGCGTACTACCCGAGCCGTGGTCGTGGCTATTACAGCGTCGGCTACGGCTATCGCCCAGAACCGGTGTGGACTGTTGGCAGCGTCTATTACGGCGACGACTACGCCCCGACCTACAGCGTCGACGACTACGGCGATTACGGCCTGTACGATCCGCCGCGCGGCTATGGCTGGCGTCGTGACGACTTCGGCCACTACCTGCTGGTCGCGATCACCAGCGGCATCATCGCCGACCTGCTGTTCGGACACTGATGAATGAGAAAGCTTTGCCGCTCCAACCTGAATGGATGGAGCGGCCGATTCGGAGATCGAATCTCCGTTCAGGCGGCTTCGGTAGATTCGACAACGTGCACGGTGCACATCCCGCAGGGAGACACGATATGAAAACCAAATTCAAGCTCGCTTCGATGGCGCTGGCCGTGCTGGGCGCCGTTTCGCTGCCGGCGATGGCAAAGGATCACGGCGACGGCCGTCCGTATTACGTCGCCTATGGCGATGACGGGCATGGCCGCGGACATGGCCATGATCGCGACGACGACCAGGGCCGCGGCCGCGATCGCGATGATCGCCGCTACTACGGCGACCGCTATGACGATCGCGATCGCCGCTACCACAAGAACGGTCACTGGGATAACGGCCGTCGCGGTCCGCCGTCGTGGGCACGCGGTCGCGACTACCGCAGCTACGGCTACCGCAATGTGTATGTCGTGCCGTATGCGCAGTACCGTCCGTACGGCTTGCGCGCCCCGCGCCCGGGCTATCGCTGGGTGCGTGACGACGGCGGCAACTTCCTGATGGTCGCGATCGCCAGCGGCATCATCGCTGACGTCTTGCTGCACCATTGATCCAGCGGCTCGATCGCTGATGGATGGAGGAAAGGCGCGCTTCGGCGCGCCTTTTCCGTTGGAGCCGGGCAGCGCCGCTACAATGGGGGTTTCCGCCTTCCGGAGTGCCCGATGTTCCCCCGCGACAGCCGTATCGAAGGATTCGACCCCGAACTCGCCGCCGCCATCGCCGGCGAAGATCGCCGCCAGGAAGATCACGTCGAGTTGATCGCTTCCGAGAACTACGCCAGCCCGCGGGTGATGGAAGCGCAGGGCAGCAAGCTCACCAACAAGTACGCGGAAGGCTATCCGGGCAAGCGCTATTACGGGGGCTGCGAATTCGTCGACATCGCCGAGCAGCTGGCGATCGATCGCCTGAAGCAGCTGTTCGACGCCGACTATGCCAACGTCCAGCCGCATTCGGGCTCGCAGGCCAACCAGGCCGTCTACCTCGCCCTGCTCAATCCCGGCGACACCATCCTCGGCATGTCGCTGGCCCACGGCGGCCACCTCACCCATGGCGCCAAGGTCAACGTCAGCGGCAAGCTGTTCAACGCCGTGCAATACGGCGTCAACGACGAAGGGCTTATCGACTACGACGAAGTCGAACGCCTTGCCGTCGAACACAAGCCGAAGATGCTGGTCGGCGGCTTCTCCGCCTATTCGCGCGTGGTCGACTGGGCGCGCATGCGCGCGATCGCGGACAAGGTCGGCGCGATCTTCTTCGTCGACATGGCCCACGTCGCCGGCCTGATCGCCGCTGGCGTCTATCCGAGCCCGCTGCCGCATGCGCACGTGGTGACTTCGACCACCCACAAGACGCTGCGCGGTCCGCGCGGCGGCATCATCGTCGCCAAGGGCGCCGGCGAACAGTTCGACGAGATGGCCAAGAAGCTGCAGTCGATCGTGTTCCCGGGCATCCAGGGCGGTCCGCTGATGCACGTGATCGCCGCCAAGGCAGTCGCCTTCAAGGAGGCGCTCGATCCGTCGTTCAAGGAATACCAGCAGCAGGTCGTCAAGAACGCGCAGGCGATGGCGAAGACGATCGTCGCGCGCGGCTACAAGATCGTGTCCGGCGGCACCGACAACCACCTGATGCTGATCGACATGATCGGCAAGGGCGTCACCGGCAAGGCCGCCGAGGAAGCGCTGGGCCGCGCCCACATCACCGTCAACAAGAATGCAGTGCCCAACGATCCGCAGAAGCCGTTCGTGACCTCGGGCCTGCGCATTGGCACCCCGGCGGTGACCACGCGAGGCTACAAGGAACCGGAGTGCGTGGCGCTGGCGGAGTGGATCTGCGACGTGCTGGACAACCCGAAGTCGGAAGACGTGATCGCCGGTGTCCGCGCCAACGTCGAACTGCAGTGCAAGCAGTTCCCGGTTTACGGTTGAGCGGATTCAGCGGGCGGCAGCGCCGCCCAGCGTCTTGCGGAAGAATGCCAGCGCATCGGCATTGATCCGCACATGTTCCGCGGCCCGGTCCACGCTCGGCGGGTCGCGGCAGATGTCCGGCACGTCGGCGGCCAGTTCGCGCGTGCACGGCGGAATGAACACCCAATGGTCGGCCTTCGGGATCGAGCGCACGCCGACTAGCGTCTTGAGCAGCGGCCGGATGCGCGCGGCGTTCTCCGACGGGCGGAGCACGGCATCGGCCTCGCCGTAATACAGGAACACCGGCCGATCGATGCCGGACAGGCTGTCGGCGTCGAACATCACGCTCATCGGCGCCATCGCGAAGGCGGACTTCACCCGCGGATCGGAAGTGCGGCCCCAGTCGCCGAGATGATCCTGGATGCCCTGCAGGAACTGCTCCAGCGTCTGGCCGTGGCGCGCCGCCTCGGCGCGATAGGCATCGGCGCCGGCACACATCGCGTCATGCGCATAGCGGGCGCAGTATTCGGCGAAGCGGGGCACCCGTGCCTTCGCACCGACCAGCGTCAATGCGGTATAGCCGCCGTTGGAGAACCCGGCCACACCGATGCGGCCCGGATCGATCAGCGGACTCCAGCGCGGATCGTGCAGCAATGCATCGATGGCGGCGGAAATCTGCACCGGGCGGCCTCCCCAGACTTCGGCGTGGCCGTCGAGGCTGGCATCGCGGAAGTTGTCGCCGGGATGGGTGACCGTCGCCACCACGAAGCCGTGGCCTGCCAGGTACGTGGCGAGATCGGCATGTCCCAGCCCGGAACCGCCGTGGCCGTGCGAGATCAGGACGAGCGGCTTCGCACCGGGCAGCGGACGCGCATCGGCCACCGCATCGATGTCGTAGACCCCGACCCGCATCGGTTTGCCCGGCTTGGTCGCCGCCGGATAGAACAGGTATCCCGTCATCGGGCCGCCACGTACGGGATCCCGGGTCTCGAAGGTGGTGTAGCCGACGCCGCCGGCCGGACCGGGCGGCTGCCCGGCGATCGCGGTGGTGCAGGCCAGCCAAGCGAGCGCAATCAGGAGCAGGCGAAGGGCCATGTGCATGCGTGTCTTCTCCACGGGGTGGGTCATCATGCCTTGCACCGGATGGCATGCGTTAAAGTGTAGGGAATCCGACTCGTCGACGTGCGAATTCCGCGTGCATTGCCCGTATTGCCAGCACTCCGATACCCGCGTGATCGATTCGCGCGTGTCCGACGACGGCGCGACGATCCGTCGTCGTCGCGAGTGCGAAGCCTGCGGGGAGCGTTTTTCGACGCTGGAAACCATCGAATTGAAGCTGCCAGCAATCGTCAAGTCCGACGGTCGCCGCGAGAACTTCGACGCCCGCAAGTTGCGCCTGAGCTTCGATCGCGCGCTGCACAAGCGTCCGGTGTCGGAAGAGCAGATCGAGGTCGGCGTGCGCGCGGTGGTGCACCAGCTGCGCAGGACCACCGAACGCGAGCTGCCGTCGCGACGCGTCGGCGAATTCGTGATGGCGGAACTGCGCAAGCTCGACCAGGTCGCCTTTGTGCGTTTCGCCTCGGTCTATCGCAAGTTCGAGGACGCGGCCGATTTCCGCGAGGAGCTCGATCGCCTCGAACACGATCTCGCCGGCGAAGGGCAATTGCCGTTGCTCGGTGGCGAAGTGGTGCCGATCGACAGGAACAAGAAGCGCTGAGGCAATGAGCGTGTTCACTGCTTTCGATCACGCGATGATGGCGCGGGCACTGCGCCTCGCCGAGCGAGGTGCGTACACCACCAAGCCGAACCCGATGGTCGGCTGCGTCATCACCCAGGATGAAGGCGTGGTTGGCGAGGGCTGGCACGAGCGCGCCGGCGAGCCCCATGCCGAAGTGATGGCGCTGCGCGACGCCGGTGGCCGCGCCTATGGTGCGACCGCCTACGTGACGCTGGAACCGTGCGCACACACCGGGCGCACGCCGCCATGCACCGAAGCATTGATCGGCGCCGGCGTCAGCCGCGTGGTCGCGGCGATGCGCGATCCTTTCCCGAAAGTCGATGGCGCAGGTTTCGCGCGCTTGCAGGCAGCCGGCATTGAAGTCGTATCGGGCTTGATGGAAGCGCAGGCGCGCCAGCTCAATCGCGCCTTCCTTGCGCGCGTCGAACGCGGGCGGCCGTGGGTGCGGATCAAGCAGGGCATCAGCCTCGATGGCCGCACCGCGCTGGCCAGCGGCGAATCGAAATGGATCACCAGCCCGCAGTCGCGCGAGGATGTGCATCGCTGGCGCGCGCGCTGCGGCGCCTTGTTGACCGGCGCGGGGACAGTGCTTGCCGACGATCCGCACCTGACCGTGCGCCTGCCCGATGGCGTGCCGTATGTGCCGCCGTTGCGCGTGGTGCTCGATCCCGGCCTGGCGACGATCGCGCGCGGTCATGTCCGCGAAGGCGAGGTGCCGACGCTCTACATGCATGCGCCGGACGCCAAGCCGCCGCGCGGTTTTGAGGCACAGCGCGTCCCGGTTGCGATGCAGGGCCAGAACCTCGACTTGCAGGCGGTGCTGGCCGAACTCGCCCGCCGCGAGATCAACGAGGTGCAGATCGAAGCCGGCGCCACGCTTTCGGGCGCCTTCCTCAGCGCAGGGTTGGTGGACGAGCTGTTGTTCTATGTCGCGCCATTGCTGCTCGGCGATCGCGCGCGCCCGATGTTCGATGGGTTGTCGATCGAAACGATGGCCGATCGCCACGAGCTGGAAATCACCGACATGCGCCAGGTCGGGCCGGACCAGCGTCTGTTGTTGCGGCGGAAGGGATCATGAGCTTCTCCGACCATTTCTCCGCGGTCGCAGCCGATTACGCCGCCGCGCGCCCGGAGTATCCGCCGGCATTGTTCGACTGGATCGCCTCGATCGCGCCGGCACGCGGTCTGTGCTGGGAAGCCGGTTGCGGCAGTGGCCAGGCCACGCGCGATCTCGCCCGCCGTTTCGATCGCGTGCATGCCAGCGATCCGAGCGCGGCGCAGATCGCGCAGGCACCGAAGCTGGCCAACGTCGACTTTGTGGTCGAGCCCGGCGAACGCTGCGCCTTGCCCGATGCCAGCGCCGACGCGGCGTGCGTGGCGCAGGCGTTGCACTGGTTCGATCGCCCGGCCTATTTCGCCGAAGTCGCGCGCGTGCTGAAGCCAGGTGGCGTACTGGTGGCCTGGGGCTACCAGGACATCGTCGTGCCGCCGATGCTGGAAGCGGTGAATGACGCTTTCCAGTCGATGATCCTTCCGTACTGGCCGCCGGAGCGCGAAGACATCAACGCGGCCTATGCCGGTTATGTCTGGCCATTCCCGGCCATCGAAGTTCCGAAATTCGACTTGGGCGTGGAGTGGCCACTGGCGCGCATGCTCGGCTATTTCTCCAGTTATTCGGCGAGCAAGCGCTATCGCGAAGCCACTGACGTCGATCCGGTCGCAACGGTTCGCCAACAATTCGAATCCGCATGGGGCGATGCGCCGATGCAGCAGTTGCATTGGCCGTTGTTCGTGCACGCTTTCAGGAAACAGTATTGATGTTCACGGGGTTGATCCAGGGTGTCGGTCGTTTGCGTGGCAGCGAGTCGCGCGATGGCGGGCTGCGCATGCAGATCGATGTCGGCACGCTACCGTTCGCCGATGTCGAATTGGGCGAGAGCATCGCCGTCAACGGTGTCTGCCTGACAGTGGTGCAGTTCGATGCTGCGTCGTTCGCAGTCGATGTCTCCAGCGAGACCCTGCGGCTGACCACGCTCGGCAACTTGAAGGCGAATGCGGTGTTGAACCTCGAGCGCGCGATGCGCCCGAGCGACCGCTTCGGCGGCCATGTCGTCAGCGGCCACGTCGATGGCATGGGCAGGGTGCTGCAGGCGAGCAGTGCCGATGGCGAACAGGTCTGGCGTTTCGCCGCCCCGCGCGAGCTGCATCGCTACATCGCGAAGAAAGGTTCGATCTGCGTCGATGGCGTCAGCCTGACCGTCAACGAAGTGGACGACGAAGGATTCGCGGTGATGCTGATCCCGCACACCATCAGCCATACGGCGTTTTCCGCGACCCGCGGCGACGACGCGGTGAACCTCGAGGTCGACCTGATCGCGCGCTACGTCGAACGCATGCTGGGAGCACAACGATGAGTTTCGCCACCATTCCCGAAATCCTCGACGAATTGCGCGCCGGTCGCATGGTCGTGATCGTCGATGACGAGGATCGCGAGAACGAAGGCGACCTGATCATGGCGGCGGAGCTAGTGAAGCCCTCCGACATCAACTTCATGGTGACGCATGCGCGCGGGCTGGTCTGCCTGTCGCTGCTGCGCGAGCGCTGCCAGCAGCTCGGCCTGCCGCCGATGGTGCGCGACAACACCTCGCCGCACCACACCAACTTCACCGTCAGCATCGAAGCCGCGGAAGGCGTCACCACCGGCATCAGCGCCTACGATCGCGCCCACACCGTGCGTACCGCGGTGCGTCCCGACGCGCAGCCCAGCGACCTCTCGCAGCCGGGCCACATCTTCCCGCTGATGGCGCAGCCGGGCGGCGTGTTGAGCCGTGCCGGCCATACCGAAGCGGCCAGCGATCTCGCCTTGCTGGCCGGACTCGAGCCGGCCGGCGTGCTGGTGGAGATCCTCAACGCCGACGGCAGCATGGCGCGTCGTCCCGAGCTGGAGGTGTTCGCGCGCGAGCATGGCCTGAAGATGGGCTCGATCGAAGCGCTGATCCGCCATCGCCTCGCCACCGAGCACACCATCGACGCCGTCGACGAACGTGCGATCGCGACGCCGCACGGCGAATTCGTCCTCCACACCTTCCGCGATCGCCTCAGCCACCAGCTGCACTTCGCCCTGCAGCTCGGCAAGGCCGACCCGCAGATCGCGACACTGGCGCGCGTGCAGGTCGCCAATCCGCTGGTCGATGCGCTCCACTGGCAGCGCGACGACCTCGGCCTGCCCACCGGCGAGGTGCTGGCGATGATCGCCGCGGCCGGCTCCGGCGTGCTGGTCCTGCTGTCGGAACCACAGTCGCCTGAGGCCTTGCTCGAACGCATCCGCGAACCCGCGACCGGCACGGCCAAGGCGCCGGCGGTGCAGCAATGGCGCCAGACGGGCGCCGGTTCGCAGATCCTCGCCAGCCTCGGTTATGGCCGCCTGCGGGTGATCGGCACCCCGCGCAAGCAGGTCGGCCTGTCCGGCTTCGGCCTGGAAGTGGTCGAGCACGTGGCCGGCCCGCGCTAAACTGGGCGTCTTTCCCGCATTCCGGACCTCCATGCCCAGTTTTGAAGGCGATCTCCGCGCCGCCGAAGGCGCCCGCTTCGCCATCGTCGCCAGCCGCTGGAACTCGCGCATCACCGAAGCGCTGATCGAAGGCGCGCGTTCCGGCTTCAAGGCCAATGGCGTCGACGATGCGCAGATCGACCTCGTGCGCGTCCCCGGTGCCTGGGAATTGCCGGTCACCTGCGCCGCGCTGGCCAAGGGCGGTCGCCATGCCGGCATCGTCGCCCTCGGTTGCGTGGTGCGCGGCGATACCCGTCATTACGAACACGTCGCCGACGGCTGCTCGCAAGGCCTGATGCAGGTCGCGCTGGAGCACGGCGTGCCGGTCGCCAACGGCGTCCTCGCGGTGGAGCAATATGAGGATGCCGAAGCACGCGCCGGTGGCGCGCACGGCAACAAGGGCGAGGAGACCGCATTCGTGGTGCTGGAAATGTCCAACCTGCTGGAGCGCCTGAAGTGACCGGTACGAGCGGTCATGGCCACCGTCGCCACGACGGCATCGATCCGGTATTGCGCACGCGCGCGCGCCGCCGCGCCATGCAAGCGATCTACGCCTGGCAGATGTCGGGTGGCGAAGCGCGCCAGGTGATCGCGCAGTTCGCCCACGAACAGGCGCGCGAGCAGGCCGACCTCGTCTACTTCGAGGACATCGTGAAGGGCGTGCTGGCGCATCGCCACGACAACGACGAAGCCCTGCGCAGCCTGCTCGATCGCGATGTCGACGAAGTCGATCCGGTGGAGCGCGCGGTGCTGCGCATCGCCACCTACGAACTGCGCCAGCGCATCGACGTGCCGTATCGCGTGGTGATCAACGAGGCGATCGAAACCGCCAAGCGTTTCGGCGCCGAGCACGGCCACACCTACGTCAATGGCGTGCTCGATCGCGCGGCCGAAGCCTGGCGTGCGGTCGAGGTGAACGCCGCGCGCAAGTGAGCGGCGAGTTCGACCTGATTTCCTGGATCGCGGCCCGCGTGTCGCCGCGGTCTGACGTGCTCCTCGGCATCGGCGACGACGGCGCGATCCTGCGGCCGCCGGCTGGCAGTGACCTGGTGATCGTCACCGACACGCTCAACAGCGGCGTGCATTTCCCGGAATCGACCGCTGCCCGCGACGTTGGCTGGAAGGCGCTGGCGGTCAATCTCTCCGATCTCGCGGCCATGGGCGCGGCACCGGCCTGGTGCACGCTGGCGTTGTCGCTGCCTGCGCCGGACGATGCCTGGCTGGATGCCTGCATCGATGGCTTCCTCGCACTTGCCGAACAACACGGCATCGCCCTGGTCGGTGGCGACACCACGCGCGGACCGCTGTCGCTGACCGTCACGGCCTGTGGCTTTGTTGCGGCAGGAACCGCCTTGCGCCGCGATGCCGCGAAGGTTGGCGACGATATCTGGGTGAGCGGCACGCTGGGCGATGCGGCGGCTGCCTTGCGCGAAGTGTTGCAGGGCAAGTCGTGCGCGGATGCATTGCGATCGCGCCTCGACCGACCGACGCCGCGTTGCGCGCTCGGGCAGTCGCTGGTCGGGATCTCGCATGCCTGCATCGATGTGTCCGATGGCGTGTTGCAGGACCTCGGGCACGTCTGTGCCGCGAGCGGAGTCGGCGCGGAAGTCTGGTTGGATTCGCTGCCGGCGTCGGATGCGCTCGTTGTGCTAACGGTGGGCGCGGAACGCTGGCGGCTGCAATCCGCTGGCGACGATTACGAGCTTTGCTTCACTGCCGATCCTTCACAGCGTGATGGGTTGGTGGCGTTGTCGGGTGTGCTTGGTATCCGGCTCACGCGCGTTGGTCACGTCATCGCAGGCTCTGGCGTGCGTACGCTGGATGGGGACGGCAACGAAGTGCGACTGAAGTCATCGGGATACGAACACTTCGCTTGAGCGGGCGCTTACCGCCCCGACCGATTGATCAGCTTCCACAATGCCACGCCGCCGAACAGCGGCAACCACACCCAGTGCAGTTCCGACACCAGCGTCGCCATTCCGCGCGCGCTAAAGAATCCCGCGCCGATCGGCGAAACCAGGATCGGCCGCCACGGCGCGAACCAGCGGACGTCGCTCCACGGCCATGCGATCGCCACGCCGAGCCCGCCCGATGTCATCGCGTCCAGCAGGGGATGCGAGATCGCGCAGACGAAGAGCCACGCAGCGGCCTGCCAGCGATTGCTGTGCAACCGGCCTGAAAACAATGCGCCGATCACGGCGACCAGGGCGGCGAACAACAACGAATGCGTCGCGCCGCGATGGCCGAACGCGCTCTCGTAGGGAATGTGCAGTGCGAACGACAGCACATCGATGTCCGGCAGCATCGACGCGACCACGCCTGCGACCAGCAAGCGCGGCGGGATCCGGCCATGTTCGGCGGCGGCATACAGCGCGAGTGGAACGGCGGCGTGGGTGATGATCGAAGGCATGTCTCAAATCTCGTCGGCGCGGAATGCGGAAGCGATCCAGCGCAGGGTGGGGGAGGCGGGATCGCCGTGCGCATCGATCACATCGAAGCGGCAACTGCGGTCGCGATGTTCGGGATGGCGTTGCAGCCACGCTTCGGCGGCGCGTACCAGCCGTCGGCGTTTCTTCCAGTCGACCGAATCCGCGCCAGTACCGTACGAACCGGGTGTGCGGTAACGCACCTCGACGAACACCAGCATCTCGCCGTCGCGCATCACCCGATCGATCTCGCCGACGCGGAAGTTGGCGTTGCGTTCGATCAGCATCAGTCCATGCGAACACAGCAGCGCTTCGGCCGCCATTTCGACCTGGTTGCCGATCTCCCGGCGATTGCCGCGATCAGCGTTCGGCAAGCGGAACCGGCTGGCCTTGGCGGAACACCGACCAGCCCGGCACGCGCACGATGTTGCCATCGTGGTCGATGCGCAGATCGCCGGTCGCGCCACGCACGCCGCCTTCGCGGCCGCCGTTGAGGTGTTCCGGATAGGCGGTGATCAGCCACGCGTCGTAGCCGAATGCGAACAGCTTGGAGGCCGCGCCGCGCGCGGTCGGCGACAATGCCGCAAGGCTGCTCGCCGACGGTGCCAAAGCAGTCTTGCGCACGTTCCAGGCTTCGGTCGGGAACACGATGTTGTCGAGCGCGCTGTCGTCGCCCTTGCCGATGCCGAGCTGGATCTGCGAACTGGCGAAACGACGCGCATTCGCCACCGGCGATGCCGCGAGCTTCGGCGCCAACGCTTCGATCTGGTCGCCCTTGAGCGCGAGGAACACGCCATCGGCGCCGCCCAGCGACTGCGCCGCCTTCTGCAACTCTTCGCCGACAGCATCGCCGTTCGTGACTGCCGGCGCGGCCTTGCCGCCGTGCCCGTTGAAGTAGGTGATGAACGCAGTCGCGGCGCGCTTCTGAATCGCATCGCCGCCGCTGATCACCAGCGCCTTGTGGATGCCCGACGACAACTGCGCCTGCGCGATCGCTTCCGCTTCGTCTTCCGGCGACAACGCGAAACTCAGGCTGCCGGCCGGCGTCTTCGCATCGGACTGGTTCAGCGCCAGCACCGGCACCTTGAGTCCGTCCTTGGTGAACAGTTCGGTGACGCCTTCGCGTCCGAGTGGTCCGACCACGTAATCGGCGCCATCGGCGACGGCCTTGGCATACGCCGCGTTGGCACCGATCGACGAATCGTAGAAATGGACTTCCGGTCGACGACGACGTTCGTTGTAGTAACCCGCCATGAAGCCATCGCGCACCGGCGTGGCGGCGACCGCCAAGCCGCCGCTCAGCGGCAGCAATACGCCGACCTTCAGCGGGGGGCGATAGCCATCGGCATCGCCCGGCGGGCGGCGGCTGACATCGACGTGGCCATACGCGACCGGAACCGCCGAGGCGACTGGCGCGATCGGTGCCTTGCTGGTGCTGGTGGTCGCGCAGGCCGCGAGCGCGGCGACCAGCGGCAGGATCACTCCAAACTTGGCGAAGGCAGTGCGCATGGAGATGACTTCCGGTGCAATGGGCTGGCTTCGATTCTACCTGCCGCGCGCGTGAGAGGTTGCGATGCGGATAATGGCCGGATGAACACGCCCGCGCCCGGAACACTGCACGTCGTCGCCACGCCGATCGGCAACCTGGGGGATTTCACCCCGCGCGCGGTGGAGGTGCTGAAGCAGGTCGCGGCGATCTGCGCCGAGGACACCCGGCGCACGCGTCCATTGCTGCAGCAGTTCGGCATCAGTACGCCGTTGATCGCGCTGCATGACCACAACGAAGCCGAGGCCAGCGCGAGCCTGGTGCGACGGATGCTCGCCGGCGATTCGCTGGCGCTGGTATCGGATGCCGGCACGCCGCTGGTCAGCGATCCCGGTTATCGGCTGGTGCATGCCGCGCGCACGGCAGGCATCCGCGTCAGCCCGGTGCCGGGTGCCGCGGCATTGATCGCCGCGCTGAGCGTGGCCGGATTGCCCAGCGATCGCTTCGTCTTCGAAGGCTTCCTCTCGGCCAAGGCGTCGACGCGACGCGAACGCCTGCAGGACCTTGCAGCAGAGCCGCGCACGCTGATCTTCTACGAATCCTCGCATCGCATCCTCGAATTCCTCGGCGATGCCCGTGATGCCTTCGGTGCGCAGCGACGCGCGGTGGTGGCGCGCGAACTCACGAAGCTATTCGAGACCGTGCTCGATGGCGACCTTGACGCGCTGGTGCAGCGCGTGCAGGCCGATCCCGACCAGCAGAAGGGCGAATTCGTGGTGCTGGTCGAGGGCGCAGGCGACGACGGCGATGCGCGGCTGGTCAGCGGACGCCGCATCTACGCGAAATTGAGCGAACACCTCCCTCCTTCGGCCGCGGCCAAACTTGCGGCCGAACTCAGTGGCGCACCGCGCAAGTCGCTGTACGGCGGCGAGGCGGGTTAGTCGCGGCTCCGGCGAGTTATTTCACCGGCGCCATCAGGTGTTGATACGGCGTTCCCGCCCACATGACGTAGGGCTGTGTCGTATCCGGATCCGCGGACTTCGGGTACGAATCGTAGAAGCTGGCGTCGGCGCCAACGATCATGATGTGCGGACCGGTCTTGACCCAATGGTTGCTGGCCGTCGGTTTGGCGGCGTACGGATCCGTGTTGCTCGCATCCGTGCCCCCCGAGAGCATGTACATGAGTCCGACCTTGCCCGCGGGCGGATCCTTGTGCTCCATCCAGGCATTGACCCACAGCATGGCGTTTGCGTCGAAGCACATTGGGTCGGGCCCGGGGGTTTCCGGGTTGTCCGGCATGCAGGTGAAGGTGTTGGTGCCCTTGCGCAAGGTGCGCATCTTGCCGTTGGCGTCCATTGCGATGATCGTGGCGCCGCTGGTGACCTTGGCTGGTCCCGCACGCATCGCGCTGGCGATCAGGGCGGTGTCGCCGGGCATTTTCGACTTGTTCTTCCTGGCGGCTTCGGAGGCATCGGCAGTGAACGCCGAGGCGAGGGCAGCGGAGAGGATGCAGATCGCCAGGAGCTGGCTCGTACGTAGTGCCGTCATGGCAGCTTTCTCCTTGTTGTGATGACGCGGGGGATGCGTCGGCGCCGATGCTTCTCCTGTCCCCAAAGCCTGTCAACTCATGCACTGTGTGCAAATTTTTGGGGGTCATTCGACCGCGTAGCGGTAGAATGACCGTGCGGAGTCGGCCAGGCAGTCGCGGCATTGGAAACAGTGCCGAGGAAAGTCCGGGCTCCACAGGGCACGATGCCAGGTAACACCTGGGCGGCGCGAGTCGACGGAAAGTGCAACAGAAAGATACCGCCGGTGCGTTCTTCGGAATGTGCCGGTAAGGGTGAAATGGTGCGGTAAGAGCGCACCGCGAGCCGGGCAACCGGCCGGCACGGCAAACCCCATCGGGAGCAAGACCAAATAGGGAACCATTGGCGCGGCCCGCGTTGGTTCCGGGTAGGTTGCTTGAGCCGTCCAGCGATGGGCGGTCTAGAGGAATGACTGTCCACGACAGAACCCGGCTTACAGGCCGGCTCCGCACTTTTCTTTCGCCTCTTCCATTTTCGCTGGAGACGGGGTATCACCTGGAAATTGCTGCAAAGCAACATGAATGGGTTAGCGCTGTTTCCACCCCGATCGACCGGATTGGGCTGGGCGGCCCAGACTGAACAATCTCAAAATTTGAGACGAAACAGTCGCTTGTGGATAAATCTTGAACAATTCTCTGAAAAGCTTCGCAAGTCATTGACCTGCTTGACGAAATTCCCCCAAAACGATTGTTGACATCCCTGAAATCGACTCCTAAGGTGGGCTCTCGTGGGATCACCGGGAAATTGGTGGTTCTTTGTGGAGCCAATGCGACCCGAAGTGGGGCGCAGCCCGAGGGCAGAGATGTTTCAAGGCGAGACCGCCATCACCGTGGACGACAAGGGCCGGGTAGCCATCCCCGCAGCCCATCGTGACGCCGTGTCGGCCTGCGGCAACCGCCTGGTCATCACCTACAACCCCTTCGAGTCCGGCTGCCTCTTTCTCTATCCGCAGGACGTGTGGGAGAAGGTGCGCGACCAGGTCAACGCCTTGCCGGGATCGCTCAGCGCGCATCGCCGCCTGCAGCGCAACCTGGTGGGTTCGGCCATGCCGGTCGAGCTCGACGCCAACGGCCGCATCTCCATTCCGTCCAGCCATCGCAGCGCCGTCGGCATCGAGAAGAAGGCGGTGCTGCTGGGCATGGGCGACAAGTTCGAGTTGTGGAGCGAGCAGGCGCATCACGCGCAGATCCGTCAATCGATCAGCGATGACGATCTGAGCACGCAGATGCTCGAGTTGAAGTTGTGACGGGCGGCGCGGCGGCTGCGTCCGCCACGCAGTCCCACATTCCCGTTTTGTATTCGCAAGTGATGGAAGCACTGCAGGTGACAGGGGACGGAACCTATTTCGATGGCACGTTCGGTCGTGGCGGCCACGCCCGTGGCGTGCTCGACGTGCTGGGCGCTGGAGGACGGCTGCTGGTGATGGACAAGGATCCCGAAGCGATTGCGGAGGCCACTCGACTGGCTGCCGCCGACGCGCGGGTGTCGCTCCTCCAGGGCTCGTTCGCCGAATTGGCGCATTGGGATGCAACGGCTGTGGGCCTCGATGGCGTGCTGCTCGATCTCGGTGTGTCGTCGCCACAGCTGGACGTCGCCGAACGCGGTTTCAGCTTCGGCAAGGACGGCCCACTCGACATGCGCATGGACACCGGCAGCGGCGAGAGCGCCGCGCAGTGGCTGGCGCGCGCCGACGAGCGCGAGATCGCCGACGTGTTGTGGACCTTCGGCGAAGAACGCATGTCGCGTCGGATCGCCCGCGCCATCGTCGAACGCCGCGCGACCGTGCCACTCACCCGCACTGCCGAACTGGCGGAGCTGGTTGCGCGTGTGGTGCCGCGCGGCAAGGACACCAGCCATCCGGCGACGCGCACCTTCCAGGCGATCCGCATCCACATCAACAGCGAACTGGCCGATGTCGAGGCCGGGCTCGCCGCCGCCCATGATCGCCTCAAGCCCGGTGGTCGCCTGGCGGTGATCAGCTTCCATTCGCTGGAAGACCGCATCGTCAAGCAGTTCATCGCCCGCCACGCCAAGGCGCCGCCGGCCAATCGCCGCCTGCCGCAGGTCGAAACGTTCACGCCGACCCTGCGCGCGCTGGGATCCGCCATCCGTGCCGACGCGCAGGAGCTCGCCGTCAATCCGCGCTCACGCAGCGCGGTGCTGCGCGTGGCCGAGAAGCTGGAGGTGGCGGCATGAGCGGCTGGGCGTTGTTCGCGCTGCTGCTGGCCGCGAATGTCGTGAGCGGCATTGCCGTTGCCTACGATCGTTTCGAGCATCGCCAGCTGTTCTCGAAGCTCAACAAGCTGGAGCGTGCCCGCGACGAGCTCGACCTGCAGTTCAGCCAGTTGCAGCTGGAGCAGGCGACCTGGGCCGAACCGACGCTGATCGACAAGGCCGCGCGCGAACACCTGCGCATGGACAACCCGCGTCCGGAAGACACCGTGGTGGTGCGCGAATGAACCTGCGCGACGCCATCCGCGGCCTGATCGATCGTGAGCGCAGCACGCGCATCGGGCGTTCGCGCTACGACATCCGCGGCCGCGTGCTGATGGTCTGCGGCGGCCTCGGCCTGTGCAGCGTGGCGCTGATCGCCTTCGCGGTCGATCGCCAGCTGGTGCATACCGATTTCTACCAAAAGCAGGGCAACGTCCGCTTCCAGCGCGATGTCGAGATCCCGACCACGCGCGGCATGATCACCGATCGCAACGGCGAGCCGTTGGCGGTATCGACACCGGTGATGTCGCTGTGGGCGAACCCGCAGGAACTGGCCGGCGACGAAGAGCAGATCGACAAGCTGGCGCAGGCGCTGGGCATGCCGTCCGACGAGCTGACGCGCAACTTGTCGCAGAAGGCCGACAAGGAATTCCTGTGGCTGCGCCGACGGATGAACCCGGCGGTGGTGCAGCGCGTGCTCGACCTCAAGATTCCCGGCGTGTACGGCGTGCGCGAGTTCAAGCGCTTCTACCCGCAGGGCGATGCCGTGGCCCACGTGCTCGGGTTCACCAACGTCGACGACCACGGCCAGGAAGGCATCGAGCTCGCCTTTGACGAATGGTTGCGCGGCAAGCCCGGCGAGAAGCGCATCCTGCGCAACCGCCAGGGCGAAACCGTCGA
The DNA here is from genome assembly GCA_027306995.1 of Lysobacter sp. Lineage (GTDB taxonomy): Bacteria > Pseudomonadota > Gammaproteobacteria > Xanthomonadales > Xanthomonadaceae > Solilutibacter. The sequence goes on along the minus strand of DAHUXS010000020.1, from coordinate 35,712 downwards.
GAACGTCGACCTGCTCAAGCCGGCGCAGCCGGGCAAGGATCTCGCGCTCAGCATCGATCGCCGCATCCAGTACCTCGCCTATCGCGATCTGCAGCAGGCGGTGACGAACGCTGGTGCCAGCAGCGGTTCGGCGGTGGTGATGGACATCCATACCGGCGAAGTGCTGGCGATGGCCAACGTGCCGTCGTACAACCCCAACAACATCAACGGCACCAATCGCGACACCCATCGCAACCGTGCCGTCACCGACCTGCTCGAACCCGGTTCGACGATGAAGCCGCTGACCGTGGCCGCTGCGCTCGAGGCGCATGTCATCACCCCGAACACGATGTTCAACACCAACCCGGGCCGGATTCCCAACGGTAATTACTGGACCACCGACACCCACAACCACGGCGTGCTCGATACCACCGGGGTGATCACCAAGAGCTCGAACGTCGGTGCGGCGCTGATCGCGCGTCGCCTGAGCAACGAGCAGTTCTACGACTTCATCCGTCGCTTCGGCTACGGCCAGAGCACGCACAGCGGTTTCCCCGGCGAATCGGTTGGCCTGTTCCCGGCGCCGCCGCGCTGGTACGGCACCACCAAGCAGTCGATGTCCTACGGCTACAACCTGTCGGTGACACCGCTGCAGATCGCGCACGCGTATTCGACCCTGGCCAATGGCGGCGTCGCCACCGTGCCGTCGTTCGTGAAGGGCGGTAGTGGCGAGACCAAGCAGGTGATCACGGCGGAACTCGCGCACACCATCATGAAGATGATGCAGACGGTGACCGAGCCCGGCGGCACTGCGACGCAGGCCGCGATCCTTGGCTATCACGTCGCCGGCAAGACCGGTACCGCGCGCATCGCCAGCAACGGCGGTTATGCCGCGCAGAAGTACCTGGCGTTCTTCGCCGGCGTGGTGCCGGTGGACAATCCGCGCTTCGCGATGGTGGTCGTGGTCAACAATCCCGACATTTCCAAGGGCTACTACGGCGGTGTCGTCTCCGGTCCGATTTTCCGCAACGTGATGGAAGGCGCGCTGCGCCTGCAGGACGTGCAGCCCGACGACATCAATACCTGGATCGCCGCGCAGGCGCCGGGTCACAAGAAGAAGCCGGTCGCGACGGACGAACCCGATGCGACGCCGGAGCAGATGCGGGAGTCGCTGCAATGAAGCGCCGCCTCGCCGAACTGTTGCCCGACATCGCCGGCATTCCCGCTGATCTCGAAATAACCGGTTTCGTTTCGGACAGTCGCGCCGTGCGGGCGGGGCAGGCGTTCATCGCGATCCTGCCGACAAGCAACGACGTCAGCCGCCATGGCCTGCGCTATGTCGACGAAGCGCTGGCGCGCGGCGCGGTGGCGGTGCTCTACGATCCGCCGGCGCCGAGCGACGTCGTCGTTCCCGCGAATGCGATCGCGGTGCCGAAGCTGCGCGCGCGCATGGGCGATTTCGCCAACGCCATCCACGGCGACGTCACCGCGACGATGGACGTCGTCGGCGTCACCGGCACCAGCGGCAAGACTTCGACCACGCAGTTGATCGCGCAGGCTTGGACCAGGCTGGGCGTGACCTGCGGCACCATCGGCACGCTCGGGGCGGGCCTCTACGGTCAGGAACAGGCGACCGGTTTCACCACGCCGCTGGTGCTGGAAACGCATGAACTGTTCGTCGAGCTGCGCGCTGCCGGGGCCACCGCTGTGGTGATGGAAGTCAGCTCGCACGCGCTGGAGCAAGGTCGCGTCGACGGCGTGCGCTTCGACATCGGCGTGTTCACCAATCTCACCCGCGATCACCTCGACTACCACGGCGACATGGCCAGCTACGGGGCGGCCAAGGCGCGGCTGTTCCAGCGTCCGGAACTGAAGGTCGGCGTGATCAACATCGACGACGCCTTCGGCCGCGAGCTGGCGGCGAAGCTGCCGGCGCACGTGCGCGCGATCACCACCTCCGCCCACGGCGACACTGCCGCCGATATCGCCGCCGAAGCGTTGGCGCTGGACGCGCGCGGCATCGCCTTCGACCTGTGCATCGGCGACCGTCGCCAGCGCATCCAGTCGCCGCTGCTTGGCCGCTTCAATGCCGACAACCTGCTGGCGGTCGCCGGCGTGTTGCATGCGCAGGGTCGCGATTTCGACGCGATCGCAGCGTTGCTGCCGCAGCTGCGCCCGGTCGCCGGCCGCATGAATCGCCTTGGCGGCGACGGTCGCCTGCCGCTGGTGGTGGTCGACTATTCGCACAAGCCCGATCCGCTGGAACAGGCGCTGGATTCGCTGCATGCGCACCTCAAGGGTCGCATGGTCTGTGTGTTCGGCTGCGGTGGCGAGCGCGATCGCGGCAAGCGTCCGCAGATGGCGCGCATCGCCGAAGACAAGGCTGGGCTGGTCGTGGTCACCGACGACAATCCGCGCAACGAAGACGGCGACACCATCGTCCACGACATCGTCGTTGGTTTTCAGCACCCGGAACGCGTGGTCGTCGAACGCGACCGCCGCCGCGCCATCGATCTCGCCATCGGCGAATCCGGCCCCGACGACATCGTGCTGATCGCCGGCAAGGGCCACGAAACCTATCAGGAAGTGAAGGGCATCAAGCATCCCTTCGACGACCTCGCCGTCGCGCGCGCCGCGCTGGAGGTCCATCCGTGAAGGCGCAGGCCCTGAACGACATCGCACGCATGGCCGGCGGCCGGGTGGTGGGCAATGGTGACGCGCGCGTCGACGCCGTCTCCAGCGACAGCCGCGCGTTGCCCGATGTGCAAGGTCGCGCCGTATTGTTCGTTGCGTTGAAGGGCCCCGCCTTTGATGGCCATGATCATGTCGCCGGTGCCGCCGCCAAGGGCGCGACCGCGGCGCTGGTCTCGCATGAAGTCGGTGGCGTCGCGATCCCGCAGATCGTTGTTGCCGATACCCAGCTCGCGCTGGCGGCATGGGCGGGCGCGGTGCAGCGCACGCGTTCAACCAAGGTCGCCGCGATCACCGGCAGCAACGGCAAGACCAGCGTCAAGGCGCTGCTGACCGCGATCCTGAAGGCGCATGGCCCGGCGTATTCCACGCCCGGCAATCGCAACAACGAGATCGGCCTGCCGTTGGCGGTGCTCGACGCGCCCGACGACGTGCCGTTCGCGGTGTACGAGATGGGTGCCGGCCAGCTCGGCGACATCGAATACCTCACCCGCATCGTGCAGCCGAACACCTCGGTGGTGAACAACATCGCACCGGCGCATCTCGAACGCATGGGCAGCCTGCTCGGTGTCGCCGATACCAAGGCCGCGATCTACGACGCGCTGCCGTCCGATGGCGTCGCCGTGATCAATGCCGACGATGCCTTCGCGCCATATTTCGCCCAGCGCGCGCATGGCCGTCGCCTGCTGCGTTACGGCATCGATGCCAGCGCCGACGTCACCGCGCGCGACATCCGCGCGAACGCGGACGGATCGCGCTTCCACTTGGTCACGCCGCAGGGCGAAGCCGACATCCAGCTCGCATTGCCCGGTCGCCACAATGTCGCCAACGCGCTGGCGGCGACGTCGCTGGCACTGGGGCTGGGCATTCCGTTCGACACCATCGTGCACGGACTTGCGGCGGCGACATCGGTCGATGGCCGTCTCGCCACCCATGCGCTGGCCAACGGCGCGGTGCTGGTCGACGACAGCTACAACGCCAATCCGGGTTCCACCGCCGCGGCGATCCAGACGCTGGCGACATCGTCGGAGCAGGAACGCTGGCTGGTGCTCGGCGACATGCGCGAACTCGGCCACGATGCCGCCGCGTTGCATGCCGAAGCCGGTCGCCAGGCCAAGGCCGCCGGATTGCAACGCCTGTACGTGCTCGGCGCCTTGAGCACCGAAGCCGCCAACGCATTCGGTGACGGTGCCCGCGTGTTCGACAGCCATGACGCATTGATCGCCGCGCTGGCGGGTGAATTGCACGCCGGCGTGCGCGTGCTGGTGAAGGGTTCGCGTGGCAGCGCGATGGATCGGGTGGTGCGTGCTTTGACGACGGGGGAGCGCCATGCTGCTTGAGTTGTTCCGCTGGCTCGGACAGTTCCAGATCCATTTCGGACTGTTCAACTACCTCACCTTCCGCGCGATCATGGCGGCGCTGACTTCGCTCGGCCTGTCGCTGTGGTGGGGGCCGCGCGTGATCCGCTATCTCGCCTCGCTCAAGAGCGGCGGCCAACCGATCCGCACCGACGGACCGCAATCGCATTTCTCCAAGGCCGGCACGCCGACCATGGGCGGCCTGCTGATCCTGCTGGTGGTGATCGCGGCGGTGCTGCTGCTGGCCGACCTCCGCAACAAGTACGTGTGGATCGTGCTGTTCTCGATGGTGGCCTACGGCGCCATCGGCTGGTGGGACGACTGGATCAAGATCGTCAAGCGCGATCCCAACGGCATGAAGTCGCGCTGGAAGTACCTGCTGCAGTCGATCTTCGGGCTCGGCATCGGCATCTACCTGTGGAATTTTGCCGCGGTGCCGGCCGCGACCACGTTCTACGTGCCGTTGTTCAAGTCGGTGGCGCTGCCGCTGGCCGGCATCGGTTTCGTCACGATTGCCTACCTGTGGGTAGTCGGTTTCTCCAACGCGGTGAACCTGACCGATGGCCTCGATGGCCTCGCGATCATGCCCTCGGTGATGGTCGCCTGCGGCCTCGGCGTGTTCGCATACGCATCGGGCAACGCCGAATTCTCCAAGTACCTGGCGATTCCCGCAGTGCCGGGCGCGGGCGAGTTGTTGATCATCTGCTCGGCGATCGCCGGCGCCGGTCTCGGCTTCCTGTGGTTCAACACGTATCCGGCGATGGTCTTCATGGGCGACGTCGGCGCGCTCGCGCTCGGCGCGGTGCTCGGCACGATCGCGGTCATCGTCCGCCAGGAACTGGTGCTGGTGATCATGGGCGGCATCTTCGTCATCGAAACGCTGTCGGTGATGATCCAGGTGGCGTCGTTCAAGCTCACCGGCAAGCGCGTGTTCCGGATGGCGCCGATCCACCACCACTTCGAACTGAAGGGCTGGCCGGAACCGCGCGTGATCGTCCGCTTCTGGATCATCACCGTGGTGTTGGTGCTGGTCGGCCTCGCGACGTTGAAGGTGCGCTGATGGCGACGATCGCATCCCGCATCCAGCAAGCGACCCGCGCCGATGCCATCACCGGGCGCTACGACGCGTGGCTGCTGATCGGCGGCCTCGCGATGCTGGCGTTCGGCACCGTGATGGTCGCCTCGGCCTCGTTCCCGGAAGCAGTGAGCAACGGCAAGTCGCCGTTCTATTTCCTCGAGCACCACGTCGTGTTCCTCGTCGGCGGCATGTTGCTGGCGTGGGGACTGATGCGCACCGAACTCAAGGACATCGAGTCCTGGAGCAAGTTGCTGCCGCTGGTGTGCATCGCATTGTTGCTTGTTGTGGCAGTGCCCGGACTCGGCGTGACGGTGAAGGGCGCGCGGCGCTGGATCAACCTCGGCATCACCCGCTTCCAGCCGGTGGAAGTGGTGAAGTTGTTGATGATTGTCTGGCTCGCCAGCTACCTCGTGCGCTTCCGCGACGAAGTGAACGGCACCTGGAAGGCGATGCTCAAGGCGATCCTGGTCGCCTGCGTGATGGGCGCGATCCTGCTGGTGGTGCAGAAGGACTTCGGTTCGACCGCGCTACTGCTGGCGATCACCGCGGTGATGCTGGTGCTCGGCGGCGTGCACATGCCGCGCATGCTGATCCCGGCGATCCTGGCGCTGCCGGCGTTGGCACTGATGATCCTGATGGAGCCCTATCGCATGAAGCGACTGGTCTCCTATCTCAATCCGTGGGAAGACCCACTGGGCAGCGGTTACCAGCTGACCAATGCGTTGATGGCGATCGGTCGCGGCGAATTCTGGGGCGTCGGCCTCGGCGGTTCGGTGCAGAAGCTGTCCTATCTGCCGGAAGCGCATACCGACTTCATCATGGCGGTGATTTCCGAGGAGCTTGGTTTCGTCGGCGTGTGCGTGGTGATCGCGATGTACATGCTGGTGGTCGGCCGCGCCTTCGTGATCGGCCTGAAGTGCGTGGAGATGCGTCGTCACTTCGCCGGCTTCTGCGCGTTCGGCATCGGCACCTGGATCGCGTTGCAGGCCTTCATTTCGATCGGCGTGAATCTCGGCCTGCTGCCGACCAAGGGCCTGACGCTGCCGTTCATTTCCTACGGCGGATCAAGCTTGCTGATCACCTGCGCCGCGCTCGGGCTGCTGCTGCGCGTGTCGTACGAACTGACGCGCGCCGAACGCCAGGTCGCGATCCGTCGCGGCGAAGTCGCGGCCACGCCGCAGGCGCTGGAAGTGACTGTGCCGTCGATGAATTCGGTGCGTACCGCGGCCGACGATGCGCGTGCGGCCGTCGCCCACAACCTCGGCAAGCTGCTGCGTCGCGGTCGTCCGTCCGGCGACCAGCAACGTCGTCGCATCGAGCCCGTGCTCGACAAGGTGGAACGCGAATGAGCGGCCAGGGACCCGTGATGATCCTGGCTGGCGGTACCGGCGGCCACATCTTCCCCGGCCTCGCCGTGGCCAAGGTGCTGCGCGACGCAGGCATCGACGTGCGCTGGCTCGGCGCCGACGGTGCGATGGAAACGCGCCTGGTGCCGCAGTACGACATCCCCATGGACACCATCGCGGTGAAGGGCGTGCGTGGCAAGGGCGCGAAGGCGTTGCTCGGTTTGCCGTTGCGCCTGTTGCGCGCGGTGTCGGCTGCCCGCGCGGTGTTGCGCAAGCATTCGCCGCGCGCGGTAATCAGCTTCGGTGGCTATGCCGCCGGTCCAGGTGGACTCGCCGCGCGCCAGCTCGGCATTCCGTTGATCGTGCACGAACAGAATCGCGCACCAGGCATGACCAATCGCGTGTTGTCGAAGATGGCGCGCGAAGTGCTGACGGGGTTCCCGGATACATTCGCGGGTGAGGTCGTGGTCGGCAATCCGGTGCGCGACGTGATCGCGCGGGTGGCGACGCCGGAGCAGCGCATCGAAGGGCGTGGCGATCGCGTGCGCCTGCTGGTGCTCGGCGGCAGCCAGGGGGCGCGCGCGTTGAACGAAGCGGTGCCGCAGGCGCTGGCGCAGGCCGGCCAGAAATTCGAAGTGCGCCACCAGTGCGGCGAGAAGCAGGTCGCCGATGCCGAGGCCGCGTATGCGCGCGCCGGTGTCGAGGCGACGGTCGAAGCCTTCATCTCCGACATGGCGGCCGCCTATGCCTGGGCCGATGTGGTGGTCTGCCGCGCCGGCGCATTGACACTGGCGGAAGTGTGTGCGGTCGGCGTCGCCAGCGTGCTGGTGCCGTTTCCCGAAGCCGTCGACGATCACCAGACGCGCAATGCGCAGTATCTGGTCGATCACGATGCCGCGATCCTGCTGCACCAGGACGCGCAGCTGGCCGACAACCTCACAGGCGTGTTGCGCGACCTCGCCGCGAATCCGTCGCGCCGCCTTGCCATGGCGCGTGCCGCACGCTCGCTTGCCCGTCCCGATGCCGCGCAGCGTGTCGCCGACATTGTCTTGAAGCACGCCGTCCTGAAGGTGGCCGCATGATCTCCACCATTCACGAACGCCGGTTGCAGAACGCGGGCGATCTCGCCCAGCAGTTCCGCCGCGTGCATTTCGTCGGCATCGGCGGCGTCGGCATGAGCGGCATTGCCGAAGTGCTGTGCACGCTCGGCTACCAGGTCTCCGGTTCGGACAACGCCGACAACGCATCGACGCGTCGCCTCGTGCAGTTGGGCGCGACAATTCACCGTGGCCACACCGCCTCTAACGTGCTCGGCGCCGACTGCGTGGTGGTGTCCTCCGCGATCAAGGCCGACAACCCCGAATTGATGGAAGCCCGCGCGCAACGCATCCCGGTGGTGCCGCGCGCGGAAATGCTGGCCGAACTGATGCGCTTCCGTCGCGGCATCGCGATTGCAGGCACGCACGGCAAGACGACCACGACCTCGCTCGCGGCCAGCGTGCTCGCCGAGGGCGGACTCGATCCCACGTTCGTGATCGGTGGCCAGCTGCTCGCGGCCGGCGCCAACGCCAAGCTCGGCGGCGGTCCGTGGCTGGTCGCGGAAGCCGACGAAAGCGACGGCAGCTTCCTGCGCCTCAATCCGCTGATCGCCGTCATCACCAATATCGATGCCGATCATCTCGAGAACTACGGCGGCGATTTCGCCAACGTGCGTCGCGCCTTCTCGGAATTCCTGCATCGCCTGCCGTTCTACGGACTTGCGGTGCTGTGCATCGACGATGCCGATGTCGCCGCGCTCGCCGCCGACACGCCGCGCCACGTGCTGACCTACGGCTTCCACGAAGACGCCGACGTCCGCGCCTGCAATGTCAGCCAGCAGGGTGCGCGCATGCATTTCGAACTGTGCCTGCCCGACGGCACGTGCACGCCGATCACGTTGGCCTTGCCGGGTCGTCACAACGTGCAGAACTCGTTGGCCGCGGCTTCGATCGGCTGGCAGCTGGGCGTCGATGCCAAGGCGATCGCGCGTGCGCTGGAAGGCTTCGCTGGCATCGGCCGTCGCTTCAACCAGCTGGCGAAACTGACGCTGCCGCAGGGCGGCGAGGTCACCGTGGTCGACGACTACGGCCATCATCCGCGCGAACTCGCCGCGGTATTCGAAGCCGCGCGTGGCGGCTGGCCGGATCATCGCCTCGTCGTCGCGTTCCAGCCGCACCGCTATAGTCGCACCCGCGATCTCTTCGACGATTTCGCCAACGTGCTGGCGAGCACCGATGCACTGCTGCTCACCGAAGTCTATCCGGCCGGTGAAGCGCCGATCGCCGGTGCTGACGGCAAGTCGCTGGCGCGTGCGATTCGCACCCGCGGTCGTGTCGATCCGGTCGTCGTGAACAGCGCCGCCGAATTGTCGGATGTGCTCGCCAACGTGCTGCAGGATGGCGACCTGTTGCTGATGATGGGCGCGGGCGATATCGGCGCCGCCGCACAGAAGCTGGCGCGCGAAGGCTTCACCTCGCAGGAGGGCGCGCAATGAGCACGATCGTCGTGTCCGCACTGCGCACCACCGATGCCGCCGCGTTTGGTCGCGTTGCCGTGTTGTTCGGTGGCGTCAGCGCCGAGCGCGAAGTCTCGCTCAATTCCGGCGCCAACGTGCTGGAAGCGCTGCGTTCGCGCGGCGTCGATGCCCACGGCATCGATGGCATTCCGGCGCTGGTCGAACAGCTTGCAGCGAAGAAGTTCGATCGCGTCTTCAACATCCTGCATGGCGGCAATGGCGAGAACGGCGTGCTGCAAGGCCTGCTGCAATCGTTCGCCGTTCCCTACACCGGCCCCGGCGTGCTCGGCAGCGCGCTGACAATGGACAAGATCCGCACCAAGCAGGTGTGGTTGTCGGAAGGCCTGCCGACCGCGCGTTTCGTGCGTCTGCCTGCCGGCGCCGATGTCGCGGGCGCGGTACGCACGCTCGGCTTCCCGGTCTTCATCAAGCCGTCGGCGGAAGGATCGAGCGTCGGCGTGTTCCGCGTCATGGGCGAAGACGATCTCGCGCCCGCGATCGAATTCGCGAAGACCTACGAACACGAATTGCTGGCCGAACAACTGGTGTCGGGCGGCGAATACACCGTCGGCATCCTCGGCGATCTCGCCCTGCCGTCGGTCAAGATCGTGCCGCCGGGCGAGTGGTACGACTACCACGCCAAATACATTTCCGACGACACCCAGTACATCTGTCCAGGTTTGTCGGGCGATGACGAAGCGGAGATCCGCCGTCTCGCGATGGCCGGCTTCCGCAGCGCCGGCTGCAGCGGCTGGGGCCGTGTCGATGTGATGCGCCATGCCGATGGCCGCTTCGCGCTGATGGAAGTGAATACCGCGCCGGGCATGACCAGCCATTCGCTGGTGCCGAAGGCGGCATCGCAGGTCGGCATCGATTTCGCCGAACTGTGCTGGCGCATCCTCGAGCAGACCCTGGAGGGCGCCGCATGAGGAACCTGCTGCGCATTCTCGCGGGGCTGGTGGCGATCGGCGTGATCGTGCTGCCGGTGGTCGCCGTGCTCAATGGCTGGATCGGCGCCGAGCGTTTCCCGTTCCGCAAACTGCACGTCGAAGGCGACCTCAGCGCCGCCGATGCGACGGAGCTGCGACAGACGCTGGCGCCGCTGACCAAGCGCGGCTTCTTCGCCACCGACCTGCACAAGGCGCAGGCCGCGTTGTCGGCGCTGCCGTGGGTCGCGCATGCGGAAGTGCGCAAGCGCTGGCCCGACGAGATCGACGTCAAGATCGAATCGCAGCGTCCGTTCGCCTATTGGGGCAAGTCGCAGCTGGTGTCCGACAAGGGCCTGCTGTTCCCGCGCCAGGACGGCATGGCGCTGCCCAAGGGCATGCCGCAACTCGACGGCGATCCGCGCAATGTCGCCGACGTGTTGGCGCTCTACGCCAAGTCGCGCGAACTGTTCGCGGCTGCCGGCATTGGCGTGAAGGAACTGACGCAGGATCGCCGCGGCAGCTGGAGCATGGCGCTGTCCGACGGCACGCAGGTGATCGTCGGCCGCAACGATGCCGAAGCGCGCATCGAACGCTTCGCTGGACTGATGCCACGCCTGGTCGCGCAGCAAGGGCGTGCGCTGCAGCGCGCGGACCTTCGCTACACCAACGGCTTCGCGCTGGTGTGGAGCGGGGTGCCCGCGAATGGCGCCGGCAAGCCGGATGCCGCCAAGCCCGCGACGCCGACATCGACTCCATCGACGACACCGGCACCGGCATTGCCCGCGCCGTTGCCGACACCGATCGCAACCACATTCCGCATTCCGTTCCACGACGCTTCAATCACGGCATACCGCATCTCATGAATCGCAAAGGCGACAAGTCGCTCATCGTCGGACTCGACATCGGCACCTCCAAGGTGACCGCGTTGGTCGGCGAATACTCACCGGGCAATCCGATCGAAGTGATCGGTCTCGGCACCCACGAATCGCGCGGGCTCAAGCGCGGCGTGGTGGTCGACATCGAATCGACCGTGCAGTCGATCCAGCGCGCGGTGGAAGAAGCCGAGTTGATGGCAGGTTGCGAGATCCGCTCGGTCTACGCCTCGATCACCGGCAACCACATCCAGTGCCGCAACTCGCCGGGCATCGTCCCGCTGCGCGACAGCGAAGTCACCTACGACGACCTCGATCGCGTGCTCGATGCGGCCAAGGCAGTCGCAATCCCCGCCGACCAGCGCATCCTCCACGCCATCCCGCGCGAATACGTGCTCGACGATTCGCAGGAAGGCATCCGCAATCCGGTCGGCATGAGCGGCGTCCGCCTCGAAGTGCATGCGCACCTCGTGGTGTGCGCGCAGTCGGCCGCGACCAACATCGTCAAGTGCGTGCAGCGCTGCGGCCTGCAGGTCGACGAACTCGAACTGGCATCGCTTGCGTCGGCGACCGCAGTGTTGACCGAAGACGAACGCCAGCTCGGCGTCGCCCTGGTCGACCTCGGCGCCGGCACCACCGACATCGCGGTGTTCGTGCAGGGTGCGATCTCGCACACGGCGTCGTTGCCGATCGCCGGCGACCATGTCACCAGCGACATCGCCCACATGCTGCGCACGCCGACGCCGGAAGCCGAGCAGATCAAGGTGCGTTACGCCTGCGCGCTGGCGCAGATGACCACCGCGGAAGAAACCATCCAGGTGCCGAGCGTGGGCGATCGCCCGCCGCGTCGCCTGCCGCGACAGACGCTCGCACACGCGGTGCAAGGTCGCTACGAGGAAATCTTCGAGATGGTGCAGGCGGAACTGCGCCGCTCGGGCTTCGAGGAACTGGTGCGCGCAGGCATGGTGCTGACCGGCGGCGCCGCGAAGATGGAAGGCGTGGTCGAGCTGGCCGAGGAAATGCTGCAGATGCCGGTGCGCATCGGCATTCCCCAGCACGTCACCGGCCTCGGCGAAGTGGTCGGCAACCCGGTGCATGCCACCGGCGTCGGCCTGCTGCTGATGGGCGCGCAACACGAACAGCCGCGACGCTCGCGTCCGCTGCTGTCGGGTGGCGGTCGCGCCGGCGGCTTCCTCAACAAATTGAAGGATTGGTATCGCGGCGAGTTCTGAGGCCGCGACAAGGCAAGTGCGACATCGCAACACGCAACAAGGCAACAGCAACGCAGCAATGCATCACATCGCCAGAGGGTCCACGGGAGGCGCATCCCGCCAATGGCATCAACCAGCGAGGGTATACACATGGCACAGTTTGAATTGGTAGAGCGGATGACCCCGAACGCGGTCATCAAGGTGGTCGGCGTGGGCGGCGGCGGCGGAAATGCCGTGGCGCACATGGTCAACAGCAGCGTCGATGGCGTGGAGTTCATCACCGCCAACACCGATGCGCAGGCGATCAAGAACTGCGGCGCGAAGATGCAGCTGCAACTCGGCGGCAACGTCACCAAGGGCCTCGGCGCAGGCGCGAATCCGGAAGTCGGCCGCCAGGCCGCGCTGGAAGACCGCGAGCGCATCATCGAAGCGCTGCACGGCGCCGACATGGTCTTCATCACCGCCGGCATGGGCGGCGGCACCGGCACCGGTGCGGCGCCCGTCGTTGCACAGCTGGCGAAGGAGATGGGCATCCTGACCGTCGCCGTCGTCACCAAGCCGTTCCCGTTCGAAGGTCGCCGCCGCATGCAGGTCGCGCTCAAGGGCATCGAGGAGCTGTCGCAGCACGTCGATTCGCTGATCACGATCCCGAACGAGAAGCTGATCACCGTGCTCGGCCGCAACGCGACGATGGTGCAGGCCTTCCGCGCCGCCAATGACGTGCTGCAGGGCGCGGTGCAGGGCATCGCCGACCTGATCGTCCGTCCGGGCCTGATCAACGTCGACTTCGCCGACGTCCGCACCGTGATGAGCGAAATGGGCCTGGCGATGATGGGCACCGGCCACGCGCGTGGCGACGATCGTGCCCAGGCCGCCGCCGAAGCCGCGATCCAGAACCCGCTGCTCGACGACGTCAACCTGTCCGGCGCCAACGGCATCCTGGTCAACATCACCGCCGGTCCCGATTTCACCATGGCCGAGTTCGACGAAGTCGGCCGCACGGTGGAGAACTTCGCATCGGAAGACGCGACCGTTGTCATCGGCACCGTGCTCGATCCCGACATGCAGGACGAAGTGCGCGTCACCGTCGTCGCCACCGGGCTCAACCCGGTCAACGCCGGTCGCATCGCCCCGCGCAGCGACAGCTACGAGCGCGCCAGCGCCCCGCAGCGTCGTCCGCAGGTGGAACTGGTGCGCGAGCGCCCGAAGCTGGACGGCACCACCGGCCTGCCGGTCGATGCGGTCAGCGATCCCTACAACCCGACCCAGTCGATCTCGTCGGTGTTGCGCGGACGCAGCCAGGGCGTGGGTGCGGCCAGTGCCGCCGAGCCGAGTGCGGCCCCGGCGATCGCCGACCTGCCCAGCGACTACCTCAACATCCCGGCCTTCCTCCGCCGCCAGGCAGATTGATCGTCCGGTTGGTTCTGGCCGGCCGGTCCTGACGCCGCCCACACCCTCCCTCGCGGGCGCGAGGGGCCGGCCGGTCGGCTTGATACATCCCCCGCTAGCTGCGCCGCTGGCGGGGGCTTCCTTCCCCTTCTTAAATGTGGATTCAGCACCCTCCGTGGTAACCTGAACCGCTGCGTCAACCGCCAGGCGGTCGGCGCGTCTTCTTTCATCAAGGCCGTCGATCCAACCAGCGCATGATTCGTCAACGCACATTGCGAAACGTCATCCGCGCGACCGGCGTCGGCCTGCATGGTGGCGAAAAGGTTTTCCTGACCCTGCGCCCCGCTCCGGTGGATACCGGCATCGTGTTCCGACGCGTCGACCTCGACCCGGTGGTGGAGTTTCCGGCGCGCGGCGACCTCGTCAGCGAAACCATGCTGTGTACCGGCCTCGCCACCGATGGCGTGCGCGTCAACACCGTCGAACACCTGATGTCGGCCCTCGCCGGGCTCGGCATCGACAATGCCTGGATCGACCTGTCGGCGCCGGAAGTGCCGATCATGGATGGATCGTCCAGCCCGTTTGTCTTCCTGCTGCAATCGGCGGGCATCGTCGAGCAGGACAAGCCGAAGAAATTCATCCGCATCAAGAAGACGATCGAAGTGCGCGACGGCGACAAGCGCGCCGCCTTCGATCCGCACGATGGCTTCCGCCTCGACTTCACCGTCGACTTCAACCATCCGGCGATCCCGGCCTCGCTGTCGCGGGCGACGGTCGATTTCTCGACCGCCAGCTACATCCGCGAAGTCAGCCGCGCGCGCACCTTCGGCTTTATGCGCGACCTCGAGTTCATGCGCGAGCGCAACCTCGGCCTCGGCGGCTCGATGGACAACGCCATCGTTCTCGACGAGTTCCGCGTCCTCAACGAGGACGGCCTGCGCTACGCCGACGAATTCGTCCGACACAAGATCCTCGACGCCGTCGGCGACCTCTATCTGCTCGGCCACCCGGTACTGGGCGCCTATACCGGCTACAAATCCGGCCACGCCCTCAACAACGCCCTGGTCCGCCAGGTGCTGGCGACGACCGATGCCTGGGAACTGGCCACCTTCGAGGATGAGCCAGCGGCCGATACGGCCCAGCGGTCGGCCATTTATGGGGCTTACGTCCCGGTTTGAGGCTGAACAGCCAGCGATCCCTTAACACCCCGGGTCGCCAACACCCCTAGGATGCACCCTCCGGCCGGGACGGGCGCCGTGCGCGCAACCGCTCCGCCCGGGTGGGCTTGGGTGCGTTTTCATCACTCGGGTCCCCGGCAGGCCCTTGCGCGATCAGTTCGCGCACGGTGCGCAGAGCAGTCCGCTCGGTGCCGGAAGCAGATCCTCGGGGCGTGGGCTGCGTGACACCCATCCCCGGCTGCGCAGGCATCCGCACCACGCGGATCGCCAACGCATCCACGGCCAGTCCGAGGGAACGGGCGGCTTCGAGGATGGCATCACCGGACAGGCGCAGGCGACTGCTCCAGGCCGGGCCATCCACTGAATACACCAGGCGGTTTCCATCGACGTTGGCCAGCCGGGCATGTGCGGCCAACTGCAACGGCAAAGCAATGCGCAGCTGATGATCCAGCGACGCCAGCCACTCGGCCCGCTTCAACGGGTCGGCGGCACTGCCGGCCAGGGCAGCCTGCCAGGCGCTCGGGGTCGAGCGGGGCGGGTTTTGTCGGGGAATGCGCGGTTTGGACATCGGAGACGACGTTGAAGAAGACAGGTTCAGGCTACAAGGCCGTACGACACTTTAAACGCCCCCACGTGAGCCGCAGCTGGGTCCGCAAGGATCCGGGCTATCGCTTCGTGTTCCACCCGCGCTTCCATGTCGAGGCCCCGGTGTCGAGCCTGGGCTCGCGCCTCCGGGCGACGGCCCAGCGCCTGCTGGCCCGCGGCGGCCAGCGACTGGCCCGCAATCCGTATCGCGCGCTCTTGGCCACGCTGGTGGTGGGCCTGATGGGCGGCCTTGCCGCGATGGCGGCATTCGACCGTGCCGAAGTGGCTGCGCAGACCGCCGGCACCGAGCAGATCCGTCGCGATACCCAGCGCGAACTCAATGCGATGTCGGCGCGCCTGGCCGAATTGCAGGCGCAGGCCACGCGCTTGAATGCGGTCGGCCAGCGCCTGGTTGATGCCAGCGGCCTGCAGGGTGGCGAATTCAACTTCTCGGCACCGATCGGCCAGGGCGGTGGCGGTCCCACCAGTGACATCACGCCGGCGCAGATGCGCAGCGGACTGGATGCCGTGCAGGCGCAGTTCGACAACGCCGGCGGCCAGCTCACCGTGCTCGACACGCTGCTCGCCAGCCGCACTGCCAAGGGCAGCCTGGAACGCGCGATCGCGCCGACCGCGCACAGCTACGTGACCTCGACCTTCGGCGCGCGCGCCGATCCCTTCGGTGCCGGCGAACAATTCCACAAGGGCATCGATTTCGCCGCGCAGGTTGGTGATCCGGTCTATGCCGTCGCCGATGGCGTGGTCAGCTTCGTCGGCGTCCGTACCGGCTACGGCAACGTGATCGAGGTCGACCACGGCAATGGCTACGTCACCCGCTATGCGCACAACTCGCAGCTGCTCAAGCAGGTCGGCGACCTGGTGCGGGCCGGGACCGAGATCGCCAAGGCCGGTTCGACCGGGCGTTCCACCGGCGCGCACGTGCATCTGGAAGTGTGGAAGGACGGCGCCTACGTGAATCCGGCGCCATTCCTGGCCGGACGCAGTTCGGTGAAACGCGCCTGAGGACTTGAGGGCGGGCGATCCCGTCCCCAGCTACAATGTACGGTTCCAAAGGGCGCTTTGGCGCCCTTTCCTATTTCCCGAGCGACGTCTCGAGCCAAGCGACTCCATGTTCAACCGACTCCTTACCAGCGTTTTCGGCAGCCGCAACGAGCGCCTGCTCAAGCAACTCGACGGCATCGTCCGCAAGATCAACGCACTCGAGCCGCAGATGCAGGCCTTGTCCGATGACGCGCTGAAGGCCAAGACCCAGGAATTCAAGGACCGCATCGCCAAGGGCGAATCGCTGGACAAGCTGTTGCCGGAAGCGTTCGCGGTCTGTCGCGAAGCCTCGGTGCGCGTCCTCGGCATGCGTCCCTACGACGTCCAGCTGATCGGCGGCATGGTGCTGCACATGGGCAAGATCGCCGAAATGCGCACCGGCGAGGGCAAGACCCTGGTCGGCACGCTGCCGGTCTACCTCAACGCGCTGGAAGGCCAGGGCGTTCATGTCGTCACCGTGAACGACTACCTCGCGCGCCGCGACGCCGCGCAGATGGGCAAGCTCTACAACTGGCTGGGCCTCTCCGTCGGCGTGGTGTTCCCGGGCATGCCGCATTCGGACAAGCACGAAGCCTACGCCGCCGACATCACCTACGGCACCAACAACGAATTCGGCTTCGACTACCTGCGCGACAACATGGCGCTGGCCAAGGAAGACCGTTTCCAGCGCGGCCTCCATTACGCGATCGTCGACGAAGTCGACTCGATCCTGATCGACGAGGCGCGCACGCCGCTGATCATCTCCGGTCCCGCCGACGATTCGCCGGAACTGTACATGCGCGTCGATGCCATCGTGCCGCGCCTGACCCGCCAGGAGAAGGAAGAGGGCGTCGGCGATTACTGGGTCGACGAGAAGCAGAAGCAGGTGCATCTGTCGGAATCCGGGCAGGAGCTGGCGGAAGAACTGCTGCGCGCCGGCGGCATCCTCGGCGAGGACGACAGCCTCTACAACCCGCAGAACATCCACGTCGTCCACCATCTGAACGCGGCGCTGCGCGCCAACGCGATCTACCAGAAGGACGTCGACTACATCGTGCGCGACGGCGAAGTCATCATCGTCGACGAATTCACCGGCCGCACGCTGCCGGGTCGTCGCTGGTCCGATGGCCTGCACCAGGCGGTGGAAGCGAAGGAGCGCGTCGAGATCCAGCGCGAGAACCAGACGCTGGCGAGCATCACCTTCCAGAACCTGTTCCGCATGTACAAGAAGCTGGCCGGCATGACCGGTACGGCCGACACGGAAGCCTACGAATTCCAGAGCATCTACGGCCTGGAAGTGGTGGTGATCCCGACCCATCGCGAGATGATCCGCAAGGACCATCCGGATCTCGTGTTCCTCAATCGCGCCGGCAAGTTCCGCGCGGTCGCGAACGAAATCCAGGACGCGCACAAGAAGGGCCAGCCGGTCCTGGTCGGTACCACGTCGATCGAAGTGTCGGAACTGCTGAGCGATTACCTCAACAAGTTCAACGTCCCGCACGAAGTGTTGAACGCCAAGCAGCACGAACGCGAGGCGCACATCGTCGCCCAGGCCGGTCGTCCGGGCGCTGTGACCATCGCCACCAACATGGCCGGTCGTGGCACCGACATCGTGCTCGGCGGTTCGTTGGAATCGGAATTCGCCATGCTGGAAGCCGCGGGCACGCCGGCGGACGACGCCACCAAGGCGCGCATGAAGGCCGAGTGGCAGGAACGCCACGAGAAGGTCAAGGAACTCGGCGGCCTGCACATCCTCGGCACCGAACGTCACGAAAGCCGCCGCATCGACAACCAGCTGCGTGGCCGTTCCGGTCGCCAGGGTGATCCGGGTTCGTCGCGCTTCTACCTGTCGCTCGACGACAACCTGATGCGCATCTTCGCCGCCGACTGGGTGCAGAAGATGATGGAGCGCATGGGCCTGAAGGAAGACGACATCATCGAGTCGCCGCTGGTCACGCGCCAGATCGCCAACGCCCAGCGCAAGGTCGAGGCGCACAACTTCGACATCCGCAAGAACCTGCTCGATTTCGACGACGTCAACAACGACCAGCGCAAGGTGATCTACCAGCAGCGCGACGAGTTGCTGGAAGCGGAATCGATCAAGGACAACATCGACGGCATCCGCGCCGACGTGGTCGCCGACACCGTGCGCCGTTACGTGCCCGAGGAATCGATGCACGACCAGTGGGACCTCGAAGGCCTGCAGTCGGAACTGGCCAACGATCTCGGCGTGCAACTGCCGCTGGTCGATGAGGTCGGCAAGCGCGAGGACGTGGAATCGTCCGACGTCGAGAACGAAGTGCAGAAGGCGGTCGACCAGCACTTCGTCGACAAGGAAGCCGAAGTCGGTCCCGACACCATGCGCATGATCGAGAAGCACCTGATGCTCTCGGTGCTGGACCAGAACTGGAAGGAGCATCTCGCGCGCATGGACTACCTGCGCCAGGGCATCCACCTGCGCGGTTTCGCCCAGAAGCAGCCGAAGGACGAATACAAGAAGGAAGCGTTCCAGCTGTTCTCCGAGATGCTGGAAACCGTCAAGCGCGAAGTCACCACCACGCTCGGTCGCGTGCGCATCCGCAGCGAGGAAGAGATCGCCGCGATGGAAGCTGCAGAACGCCAGCAGGCCCAGGCCGCGGCGCAGCAGATGCAGTTCCAGCACCCTGACATGGGCGGATACGGCGCCGACGAGGAAGCGCGCGCCGTGCAGCAGGCACAGCTCGCCGATGCCAATGCCGCGCCGATGGTCGGTCGCAATGATCCGTGCCCGTGCGGCAGCGGCAAGAAGTTCAAGCACTGCCACGGGCAGCTTGCCTGATCGAAGGCATGAAACCGATTCACGTCGCCGCTGGCGTGATTCGCGACGTGCGCGGACGGATCCTGCTGGCGCGACGCACGCAGGGTCGCGATCTTGCCGGCCGCTGGGAATTCCCGGGCGGCAAGGTCGAGCAGGGCGAAACGCCGGAGCAGGCATTGCAGCGCGAGTTGCAGGAAGAACTCGGGATCGATGCCACAGTGGGCGAAGCGATCATCGCGGTTCCGCAACATGCGCCGAAGGCGCTGACGCTCGATGTCTACGAGATCAAGTCCTACCGCGGTGCACCGCGTGGCCTCGACGGCCAGGCATTGGCCTGGGTGCCGCCGGACAAGCTTGCGCAATATCCGATGCCGCCCGCCGATGGGCCGGTCGTGGCTGCGCTGCGGCAACCCGATCGGCTGCTGATCACCCCGGAACCCGGCGATGCCGATCGCTGGTTGCAGTCATTGCAGTCGGCGGTGACGCGACACGACATCCGCTGCGTGCAGCTGCGGGCACCGGTATTCGCGAGCGCACATCCCGACGCATGGCGCGCGCTGGCCGGGCAGGCGAGTACGTGGCTGCGCGAACAGGATATCGATTGCTGGATCAATGGCGATGCAGCGTTCGCGCGTGAATTCGGCATCGGCCTGCACCTGCGTTCATCGCAGCTGGCTTCGGCACATGACGACTTCAACGGCATGCGGCTTGCGGCCTCCTGCCATTCCGTCGCGGAGCTGGAAGCTGCGGCAGGGCTGGGCTGTGCGTTCACGTTATTGGGGCCGGTGCGCGAAACCCGCAGCCATCCCGGGGTCGCCGGCATCGGCTGGGGCGCGTTCCGCGAAATGCGCGCGCATGTACCGGTGCTTCCGGTCTATGCGTTGGGCGGGATGGAATCGGAGGATGTCGCGATCGCGCGTCGCAACGGTGCGCAGGGCGTCGCGGCGATCCGCGCGTTCTGGAGCGTTTAGGGCTTCGCCAATTCCCGATACAGGCGGTCGAGCGCATCTGCCGCCTTGTCCAGGTCTTCAAGCGAACCGCTGTTCGCGACCACGTCATCCGCGATCGCCAATCGCTGTGCGCGGGTCGCTTGTGCGGCGATCATTCCATCCGTCAGAGCCGCATCGATGCCGTCGCGGGCGAGCAGGCGCGCGCGCTGCAATTCCATCGGCACATCGACGATCACGATGCGATCGAGCCAGGGATAGAAGGTCCGTCCGCCGCCTTCGGTCAACAACGGAATCGCGGCCACCGCGTAGGGGGCATTGGCAGCCATGCAGGCATCGTGGAGGGCGGCACGGATGCGTGGATGGGTGATCGCTTCAAGTGCCTTGCGCTCGGCAGGGCTGTCGAAGATGCGTTGGCGCATCACGGCACGATCGAGGCTGCCATCGGCCTGCAGCATGCCCCTGCCAAAATGCGCGGCGATCTCCGCCAGTGCGGGTTGCCCGGGGGCAACGATTTCCCGGGCGATGACGTCTGCATCTGCGAGGAAGGCGCCGCGCGCGCGCAGGCGATCCGCCAGTGCCGATTTGCCTGAAGCAATTCCGCCGGTGAGCCCGACGCAAAACATGCGCTAGGGCCTGAGCCCGGTGATGCGCATGTAGGCGTCGATGATCTGTCCACCCCACATGAAGACGATCCAGCCCGCCAGCGCCAGGTACTGCCCGAACGGCAGCGGCGTCGCCTTGTCGCGGCCTTGCACGGCCAGCAGGATCGCGCCGATCACCGCGCCCAGCACCGAAGAAATCAGCAAGGTCGGCAGCAGGGCCTTGGATCCGCACCATGCGCCGATGGCCGCCAGCAGCTTGAAGTCGCCGTGACCCATGCCGTTCTTGCCGGTGAGCTGCTTGAACACCCACCACACGATCCACAGCGAGACATAGCCCCAGGCCGCGCCGAGGATCGCCGACTTGGCCGGGACGTAGAGGTGGTCGCTGGCTGCGATCAGTCCCAGCCACAGCAGGGGCAGGGTGAGCTTGTCGGGCAGCAGTTGGGTGCGCACATCGATGCCCGAGAGCGCGATCAGGAACCAGCTGAAGATCAGCGCCCCCCAGCCCTGCCAGCCGAAGCCGAAGCGCCAGACACAGGCCAGCGACAGCAGCATCGTCAGCAGTTCGACCAGCGGATATTGCAGGGAAATCGACGCACCGCAGTGGCGGCATTTGCCGCGCAGGGCGATCCAGCTCAGCAGCGGGATGTTCTCGTACCAGCGCAACGGCGTCTTGCAGTGCGGGCAGTGCGAGGGCTCCACCGCGATTCCTGGCGGCGCCGGCTCATAGACCTCGGGCAGCTCCAGGGCTTCGCGGGCGTCGCGTCGCCACTCCCATTCCATGCGCTTGGGCAGGCGCAGGATCACCACATTGAGGAAGCTGCCGGTCGCCAGGCCCAGACCGGCGATCAGGCCGTAGCCGAGCGCCGGCTGGGTGTCGAGGTAGGCCATCCGTCAGCCGACCACCGATGCCAGCTTGAAGATGGGCAGATACATGCCGATCACCATGCTGCCGACCAGGATGCCGATCACCACCATCACCAGCGGTTCGATCAGGCTCGACAGAGCGTCCACCGAGTTGTTGACCTCTTCCTCGTAGAAGTCGGCGACCTTGTACATCATGGTGTCGAGCGCGCCGGCCTCTTCGCCGATGGCGGTCATTTGCACCACCATGTGCGGGAACAGGTTGGTCTGCTTCATCGCGGTGTTGACCTGGTAACCGACCGCGACGTCATCGCGGATGCGCTTCACCGCATCGGTATAGACCATGTTGCCGGTGGCCCCGGCCACGGAGTCGAGTGCCTCCACCAGCGGCACGCCGGCGGCGAAGGTCACGGCCAGCGTGCGCGCAAAGCGGGCGACGGCCGAGTTGTTGAGAATGGTGCCGATGATCGGGATCTTCAGCGAGATGCGGTCAAGAAAGTGCTGGAACTTGATCGAGCGCTTGTAGATCCACATGAAACCGAAGATACCGCCCACAATCGCAATCAAGATGACCCACCAGATCTTGACCACGATCCGGCTCGCCCACACGATCATCTGGGTGAAGGCGGGCAGGTCGGTACCGAAGCTCTTGAAGATGTCCTCGAACTGCGGGACCACGTAGACCAAGAGCACACCGCTGACCAGGATCGCCACGGCGATCACCATCGCCGGGTAGAACAGGGCCTTCTTGATCTTGCCCTTGATGGTCTCGATGTTTTCCTTGTAGCTGGCGATGGTCTCCAGCACGGTCTCGAGCACGCCCGCGCTTTCGCCTGCGCGCACAAGGTTGCGGTACAGCTCGTCAAACTGGACCGGGTGCTTGCTCAGGGTCTCGTAGAGGGACGAACCGCCGGAGATGTCATCGCGCAGTGCCATGACCATGTTCGTCATCTTCGGGTTTTTCTGGCCGCTGCCGATGATCTCCAGCGATTGCACGATCGGTACGCCGGACTTCATCATCGTCGCCCACATGCGGCTGAAGTTGGCGATGTCGCGGGCAGTGATCTTCTTGCCGGCGCCGCCGAACAGCGGCTTGGCCTTGGGCTTGACCACATCGGGGACGATGCCCTGCTTGCGCAGCTCGGCCTTGACCAGCGCCTCGTTCTTGGCGTCGGTTTCGCCTTTCATCACCACGCCACGCTTGTCCTTACCCTTCCAGGTAAAGGTCTTCATGGCATTGGGGTCGGGTTTCGCCTTCGGGGCGAAGAGCCCGGGGCGGGCGGCAGTCCTGGGGGAGGAAGACATGCTCAGTCCTTGGTGACTCGGTTGATTTCGGCCAGGCTGGTGATTCCGTTCTTCGCCTTCAGGAGCGCGGACTGGCGCAGGTCACGGATGCCGCTGCGTTGCGCGGCTTCCCCGATCTGCAGCATGTTGCCGCCCTTCAGCACGATGGTTTGGATCTCCTCGTTCATCGGCATCACCTGGTAGATGCCGGTACGCCCCTTGTAGCCCTCGGTACAGTCAGGGCAGCCGACAGCCTCATACAATGTGATGCCGGCGTCAACTTCTTCCTGCGAGAAGCCTTCCGCCAGCAGGGCCTCGGCGGGGAGCTGGACCGGGCGTTTGCAGTCGTGCAGGCGGCGGGCCAGGCGCTGGGCGATGACCAACGTGACCGAACTGGTGATGTTGTAGGGCGCGATGCCCATGTTCATCAGGCGCGAGATGGTCTGTGGGGCATCGTTGGTGTGCAGGGTGGACAGCACCATGTGACCGGTCTGGGCGGCCTTGACCGCGATTTCAGCGGTCTCGAGGTCGCGGATTTCGCCGACCATGATCACGTCCGGATCCTGACGCAGGAAGCTGCGCAGGGCGGCGGCGAAGGTCATCCCCCGTTTCTGGTTCTGTTGCACCTGGTTGATGCCACCGACGCGGATTTCCACCGGATCCTCGACGGTGGAGATGTTGCGCGACTCGTCGTTGAGGATGTTGAGCGCGGTATACAGCGACACCGTCTTGCCGGAACCGGTCGGCCCGGTGACCAGGACCATGCCATAGGGCTTCTGGATGGCGGCCTCGAACAGTTGGCGCTGGTCGTCCTCGTAGCCAAGCTTGTCGATGCCGAGCTTGGCGGCGCTGCCGTCGAGCAGGCGCAGCACGATTTTCTCGCCGAACAGGGTCGGCAGCGTGCTGACGCGGAAGTCCATTTGCTTGGTGCGGCTGACGTTGAGCTTGATGCGGCCGTCCTGCGGCACGCGCTTTTCCGCGATGTCGAGCTGTGCCATCACCTTGATGCGGGCGGCGACCCGATCCTTCATCTTGATCGGTACGCGGGTCATGATCCGCAACAGGCCGTCCACGCGCATGCGGATGCGGTATTCGGATTCGAACGGCTCGAAATGGATGTCGGAAGCGCCGCGGCGGACCGAATCCAGCAGCACCTTGTTGACGAACTTGACGATCGGCGCGTCGTCGCTGCCGTCGCCCACCACCGAGTCACCGCCACCGGTGTCGTCGTCGCCGGCATCCACCTCAAGCCCTTCCAGGCCTTCGGTGTCGTCCATCATGGCGCTGAAGCTTTCGCCAGCGGCCTGCCAGGCTTCCAGCGTCCGCTTGAGCGTAGCCTCATCGACCAGGATGGTTTCGATGCCGGTACTGCCGGACTGGAAGCGGATCTCTTCCAGGCCCTGGGTGTGGGTGGGGTCGGAGATGCCGATGTAGAGGCGGCTACCGCGGCGGAACAGGGGGAGTACGCCATGCTTGGCGATCATCTCGGGGGAGACCAGCCTCATCGCATCGAGCTGGGGATCCATCGCTGCCGGATCGAACACCGGCAGGCCGAACTCCATCGATTGCGCTGCAGCAAGGGCGGGGGCGCTTGCCAGGCCGTGCTCCAGCAGGTAGTTGGCGATCGGCTTGCGTTCCGCGGTGGCGGTGTCTTGGGCGTGGCGTGCGGCATCGGCGTCAAGCGCGCCGTCCAGCACCAGACGCCGGGCGATGCCGGTAATGCCGAGCAGGTTCTGCGAGGGGGCTGCGTTCATTGCGCGGGCAAGACTCCAGTCGTTACCGGAAATTTAACGCACCTGCCCGCAGGAAGCGAATTTGGAGCAGGCGGTACCGTAAACTCGTGTGAAGACTGGGTCATTGGGGAAATACTGCATGCAGTTGTCGATCATCCTGCCGGCCAAGAACGAGGAAGCCGGGCTGGCCAAGGCATTGCCTGCATTGCGGGTGCGGTGGCCGGAAGCCGAGGTGATCGTGGTCGACGACGGTTCGACAGACCGGACCGCGGAGGTGGCCAGACAGCATGGGGCGACAGTGCTGTCCTCGCCCTATTCCATGGGCAATGGGGCTGCGATCAAACGCGGTGCGCGTGCGGCCTCGGGCGACATCCTGGTTTTCATGGACGCCGATGGCCAGCATGATCCCGCACATATCCAGTCGCTGCTGGATCAATTGGCTGCGGGTTACGACATGGTAGTGGGCGCGCGCGATGGCAGCGGCCAAGCCAATGCCGGTCGTGGATTGGCGAATGCACTTTATAACCGGCTATCCAGTTGGATGACCGGCCATCGCATCCTCGACCTCACTTCCGGGTTCCGCGCAGCGCGAGCGGGCAAGTTCAAGGAATTCCTGCACCTGCTGCCCAACGGATTCAGTTATCCGACCACCAGCACCATGGCGTTCTTCCGCAGCGCCTATCCGGTGGCCTATGTGCCGATCCCGGTGGCGAAGCGCGTGGGAACGAACAGTCATATCCGCCCGATCAAGGATGGCATTCGCTTCCTGTTGATCATCTTCAAGATTGCGACGCTGTATTCGCCGTTGAAGTTGTTTGCCCCGATTGCCGCGGGTTTCGGATTGGCTGGTATTGGTTGGTATGCGTGGACGTTTCACGAAAGTGGCCGTTTCACCAACATGAGCATGTTATTGCTGAGTGCAGCGGTGATCGTGTTTCTAATCGGGTTGGTATCGGAGCAGATCACCAACCTAACTTATCTAGCAGCACGAGAGTCGAATGGCCAAGGAGCGTGATGCGCGCGCGACTGCCGTAAGGCAGATTGCATCTTGGTTGCGGCGTACACCATTTCACCCGCAGTGGTTGATGCCGGAAAGGACAGTGGCGGCGTGCATTCGAGAGTGTCAAGGGCGAGTGCTGGATGTTGGTGCTGCAGATGGCTGGCTCGCAGCGTGGTTGGACCCGAGGGCGGACTACATTTCGCTCGACTATCCGACAACGGCGATCGGGCTCTACGGAACACGCCCTCATATTTATGCTGATGCATGCAGGATGCCGATCGCGAATGAAAGCATCAATGCGATTGCATGTTATGAGGTAATAGAACACGTTCCTCGACCCGACGATTTGCTGGTAGAGGTGGCGCGTGTGCTTGTACCTGGTGGCGTGGCTGAATTCACGATGCCATTTTTTTATCCAGTCCACGATGCGCCCCACGATTACCAGCGCTGGACATGTCATGGGTGGTCAAGGAGTTTGAAACAAGCGGGCCTGATGCCAGAAACGATCGAGCCTAGGGGGCATTCATTGCGTGCTTCGGCCGTGGCGATGTGCTTGGCACTTGCTGGGCCGCTTCAAGGCGCGCCTTCATTGGTGATATGCGCTGCAATACCATTTCTGCTGCTCGCGATTCCATTCGTAAATTTGACGGCTTGGGTTCTTGCCGCATTTTGGCCGTCGTGGAATGCCATGCCGATCGGATACAGAATTCTTGCTAGGAAGTCTGGTTTGTGAGACTCGTTGAGCGGCCTACGCTGTTGATATTGGCCTCCACCTATCCGAGGTGGGAGGGTGACCATGAGCCAGGGTTTGTTCATGAGCTGTCGAAGCGATTAACCCGGCGTTTTCACGTGATCGTCCTTTGCCCTCATGCCGCTGGTGCGCTGTCGCGGGAAACCCTTGATGGCGTTGAGGTGGTTCGATACCGTTACGCGCCGGAGCGGTGGGAAACGTTGGTCAACGATGGCGGAATCGTGGCCAATCTGCGAAGGAGCCGTTGGAAGTGCCTGCTAGTTCCCGGGTTCGTGCTGGCTCAGGCGTGGGGCGCATGGAGGTTGTTGCGAAAGAAAAAGGTCGATGTCGTCCATGCTCATTGGCTGATTCCGCAGGGAGTGATCGCAGTTTTTTTGCATTCCATTTCGAGGAAAAAGATTCCATTTCTCGTTACATCACATGGCGCAGATTTGCACGCGTTAAAGGGGCGCGTGTTGGACTACTTGAAGTGTTATGTAGCGAACCATGCCATGGCGGTCACAGTCGTCAGCGGTGCGATGCGCGAAAAGCTGCAAACGTTGAGCGTGAACCCGGAGAAAATCTCTGTGTTGTCGATGGGTGTGGACATGCAAGATCGCTTCAGAGAGGATGCAGCAGTGCCCCGCGGTCGCCGTGAGATCTTGTTTGTCGGCCGATTAGTTGAGAAGAAGGGGGGGCGCTACCTGTTGAATGCCATGCCAAGAGTGTTGCAACGTTTCCCCGACGCATTCTTGACTATCGCTGGTTTCGGGCCAGAAGAGGAGGCGCTCAAGGCGCAAGTCGATGCGCTAGAGCTGCGACAGAGCGTGAATTTCCTCGGTGCTATGTCGCAGACCGAGTTGCCCGCCTTGTATCGTCGTGCCGCATTGTTCGTGGCGCCGTTCGTGCGTGCAAAATCAGGTGACGAGGAGGGCTTAGGGCTTGTGCTGATTGAAGCCATTAGCTGTGGGTGTCCAATTCTTGCTGGCAATGTGCCTGCGCTCGCGGAGGTGCTGGGCGAAGAATTTGATGATATGGCCGTCAATCCGCTGGATACATCTGCGTTGGCGGAAAGAATGATGGAGCTATTGGAAAACCCTGGGTCTGCACGAGCAAGGGTCACGCATTTACGCAAAGCAATAAGCAAGAGATTTGATTGGGATGAGGTCGCGGAACGCTACTCGGATTTGCTGTCGCGAATTGTATGGCGAGGATGCAATGAGTCCTGAAGTTGTTCCCGCAATCTGGTTTCCAACCCTCAAGGCCGGGACTGGGGTCGATATTTTCACAGAGCGTCTATGTGATGGGCTCAACGCGCGAGGGCTCCGCGCTGAAATCACATGGTTGCCGCTTCGAGCAGAATACTTGCCGTGGAGTGTGCAGGCCCCGCAGCCGCCTGACTGGGCAAACATCGTGCACGTCGATACGCGATTGCATGGCAGATTCTTGGCGCCGGGATTGCCCGTGGTCGCCACCATGCATTTGTGCGTACACGATCCGGCGCTAGCAGCTTTCAAAAGTCATGCGCAAGCGTTCTATCAACGTTTTTGGGTGAAGAGAGTAGAAAGGGCAACCCTGAGTCGTGCTAGCGATGTGTTGGCTGTGAGTCGCTACACCGCAAATATGACGATGCAGGCGTTCGACATGGACAGGATACGGGTTATACCGAATGGGGTGCCGATTCCCGAGGGTGTCTTGCGGGCTGTTGAACGCGACCCAGGGAATCCGTTTCGTTTGTTGTATGTGGGTAACTGGTCGCGTCGCAAAGGGGTTGAATTGCTTGGGCCAATTATGGAGGAGTTGGGTAGTGGCTACGAATTAAGATATACGGCTGATGCGCATGGGGCGCATGTCAATGCGAAGCTCCCCGCGAATTGCATGTGTATCGGAAGGCTCGACCAACAGCAGGTTGGTATGGAATATCATGACGCAGATGCATTGTTGTTTCCTTCCAGGCTGGAGGGATTGCCATTGACCGTCATTGAAGCAATGGCGCATGGTTTGCTGGCAGTCGCGGCTTGCAGTTCCTCCGTACCCGAGATCATCGAAGATGGTGTGGACGGCATGCTTTTCGAGGTTGATGACGTCGCTGAAGCGGTTGCGACAATAAAGCAGCTATCGACTGATCATGGCAGGTGGCGCGAGATGCGGAGTCGGGCGCGCGGAAAGATTGAAAATAACTTCGGTTTCAATCAGATGGTTGATGCCTACGAGGCTGTCTACCGTGCAGTGCTTTCCGGCGCCGAAGTGAGGCGGTTATGAGTGGGCTGGTGGCGGTAGTGCTGGATTTTCGCACGCCAGATAGGACGCTTGCATGCCTGCGCTCTCTAGTGAGCGAAGGGGTTGGCCGCATCGTACTTGTCGAGAATTCGGAGGATGACGGTGCTTCTTTGCATACAATGCAGTCGGGATTGGATGCATTGCGGATCGCGGGCATCGTCATTGACGTGTTGGATGAAGGTCGGAATCTAGGATTCGCATCTGGCGTCAATCGCGCCCTAGCGCATGTTCATCAACAGGGCAACGCTAGCGTTCTGTTGCTGAACTCTGATGCGCGCCTGATGCCAGGATGCCTGAAAACATTGCGTGTTGTATTGCAATCCGGAGTTGATGTCGCTGCGCCGATGTTGTTATCTTCTGCCGGAGAGTTGCACGAACCGATCTACCATTACCACGTGCATACGGCCATGTTGACCCGCCATGCATTGCCAGGTTCGTTCGCATACCTCACTGGTGCCTGTTTGCTGTTGTCTGAAGAGGTGGCTCTTCCTGGCTTGTTTGATGAAGAGTTCTTCTTCTATGGGGAAGATGTGATGCTGGGTGCGAAGTTGAAGACAGAGGGTAGGAGTTGTGTGGTGGTGAAGGATGCCCAAGTGCTTCACGAGGGTTCCGGGAGTGCACGGAATGGTTCCCTCTTTTACGAATACCATGTAAACCGGGGCCATTTGTTACTGGCGCGAAAATTAACAACCTCAAAGCGAGGGTATGTATTTGCCTTGTTAGGTAGGGCTACCTTTCTTCCGTTCAGGGCTGCTGTTCGA
Organism: Lysobacter sp.; assembly: GCA_027306995.1. Lineage (GTDB taxonomy): Bacteria > Pseudomonadota > Gammaproteobacteria > Xanthomonadales > Xanthomonadaceae > Solilutibacter. The sequence goes on along the minus strand of DAHUXS010000020.1, from coordinate 6,500 downwards.
GCGATCAAAGGCAAGGGGAGCACCCCAATACGCGGCCTCACCAAGGCTTGGCTGGATTTCGTTGGGGGCAGGCTTGATCCCCTCACGCCACGTGCAGCGAATTAGCCGTTGGTTCGCGATAGTTTGTCCTTCAGCAGCCAGGACGCACGTCTATAGCTGCGCGTGAGATATCTCGGGGTGACCATCGCCCATTCCGCTGCTAACAAATGATTGGCAAGCCAAGGGTGACCGCCAAAGAGCGCCTGCATGGGAACGGCATCAGGGGCAATGCTTTGCGCTTTTTGGATCGCTTTCCCCAGAAATGACGGGCTAGAAGGGAATGCCGAATGCGCATGCGTGAGAAGGGCAGTGGCGATTGCACGCGATCTTGCAGGGGTGAGCCGTGCTGTAGCTGACAGTCCTTCGTAGAGTTTCAGAATCGACGCCACCAATGGCTGTGAGTTCCGGTTGGAGCGTCGTGTGCGAGAAAGTCGGGCATTGTGATGCTGCACGTATGCCCCCACGGGGGAGCGGGATTGAAACCAAGCCATCTCGCGACTTCCCGCCAACCTCAGCATCCAAAGATAGTCGTCATAAAGCACAACATCTTCAGGCCATGAGATGCCATGGATGGCCGATCTTAGAAAAACACTACCTTGGGCGAAACCACTTATGGCAATGGCTAGAAGAGAGGCTGTAACAAAGTCGTCCGTTTCGGGGAGGCTGAAAACAGAATCAGGGACGCCATCCGGCGAGACCGTTTCCAGTGGAGCCGAACAAAGGTCCGCGCCGAGATTCTCAATTTGAGTTAACTGCTCAATTGCCGCCGGATATAAATAGTCGTCATCATCAAGTACGCGGACATACTTGCCTTGTGCCATTGCTAACCCATAATTTCTGGCTGCAGATGCATTTCCATTGGGCAGGGAATGCCAATGAATTCGTGGATTGGCCTTGTGCGTTTCTGCAATGAGCTTCCATGAAACATCAGGACCATTGGGTATTACGATGACTTCCACATCATCATCTGGTGCTGAATGGAGTGCGCTGATGATCGCACGCTCAAGTAACGCCGGGCGTCGGAAAGTCGGAATCACTGCTGACAGGAGTGGCGTCATATCTGCGGAATGATGCCTGCAGGAATTGCGAGGATATCCGTATATTCAGGGCCGGCCCCATAACGTTCTGAAAGGACATCGAACGTGGTCTCGGGTAATCTTTCATCCTTCAAATCGAAGATACGATGATTGTTCAGAGACTGTTGGAACATCGTCATGCCGCTCGATTGAATCAAGTACATGGGATTGTATTCGCATACTATGAATACGCCCGTGGATAAAAGGTTTTCAGCTCCCTTTAGAGCATGTCCCTCATACCCCTCGATGTCCATCCACAGCAATGCATCGCACGTGGGGATTTTGAGGTCGTCCAAGCGCATGGATGTAACTGGAATTCCTCGTTGGCCAATGGAGTGGTTGCCACTATTGGTTGCGGATTCTGCCAGATTTAGCGTATTCCCGGATTTATCCCCAACGGCAAATGCGAGCACATCAACGCGATGCGAGACATCATTCAAGGCAAGATTTGCGCGTAGTAGCCGAAGATTGTCGGGATGCGGCTCGATAGCGGTGCCTGATTGCATCAGGCCTCGCTTCAGCGCTGGAATCACGATTGTGCCGATATTGGCGCCAACGTCGATAAGGTGGGCTGGGCATGGCAGTCGTTCACGCTTCAGAATGGCGAGCGCACTCTGCAATTTTCTGAAGTCGTATTCGCCATGCAAAAACACTTCACGGCCGATGACCTTATCGTTAGACGAGACGACGAATAATTCCCGACTCCCAGCGACAAGGTATGGAATTGGCAAAGCGTCGTAGATTGCGCGGCGCAAAATTCCTGGCCCGGATTTCAATGGGGCAAGCACAAGTTTGCATGTCGCGAGCAATGGCGATCGCATTAATTTGGAATTACGGACAAAATCAAGGATCGACATGCGGCGCATCCATCAGGGTTTCAGCGTTTCTGGTACATCATTCCTGCTGTCATGAAGACAATCATTGCTAATTCAGAAGCATAACTTGCGGCGACTGCACCATTTACGCCAAATGTTGGGATGAGAACAGCAACACTTGCCACGCTCACGACTGCTCCGATCGCATAGGTTAAGCCGATTATTTTCATTCGGTTGTGGTGAATTGCCTGAAAATTGAGCAGTGCTCGGAGCGATTGCAGCAGCGGCAACAATGCTAGGCCACGCATTATGGTCACTATATGAGCGAAATCGCTGCCTAACAGGTATGGCAGCAATGGGGCGACTAGCCAAATGCCGCAGCTACATGCGAGGGAGAGTAACAGCAATAGCAAGCCTGTCCGGCGAAATTCTTGAATCGGATTCTGATGTGCGTACAGCCGCGGCCACATGGATTCTTGCAGTGCAGACAAAGGCAGGCTGGCCAGATCATTAGCGCGTTGCGCAACGTTGTAGGCGCCAGTTAGATTAAATCCCAAGTGGGCAAGCACAGGCTTGTTGAACTCGGCCTGTAAACGCATCGCAAAATTGGCCAGGCTGAAGGACATGCCGCTAAGCGCAGGTATTGATTCGACCCCTTCGCTCTTCACATGAAGAGTACGGATTGGCAACCACAGAGACAGGGTATAGATGACGCTACTGGCTGCGTATGCCCAGAGCACGGGTTGTGTTTGGCGGTTGCTGTCAAAGGCAAGCAGCAGGAGTAGCGCGGCGAGCCTTGCCAAAGGCAGCCCGGCATTGATGGCTCCGAATGCGTTGATTCTATGCTCGGCTTGGTAGTGGCGTGCACGTAGTTCGGTCAGTGAAGAGGCGGCTAGTTCTCCGCCGATAGCGGCGAATGTCGCTATGTAAGGCAAACCTGGTGGGAGCAAAAGCATTGCAAACGCACAAGCCAGTGCGATCCCCGGGAATAATGTCAATGACCACCATTTGACAGCGCGACTGAGATAGAAGGATAGATGCGTCGGCTCCTTGGCCCCATTTCGCAACACGATATTGGACAACCCCAAACCGACGAATGGGGAGATGAACGATGCAACTGCGATGATGGAAACGAATTGTCCGTAGTCCGTTGCTCCTAGCGCGCGGGCTAGGAGTAGCACCGTGGCCGCTTGTGCACCGGCGCGCAGCAACATCCAAGCAAGCAGAGCCCCACTATGGCGGGCAAGCCTACCGGGACGCCATTCGAAGATTGACAACTTGCCTGGCCGCGAGCTACCCATGCAATGGTGCTTCAATGTGCATAGCTTTTCGGTACGGATGACTGTTTGTTCCTGGATTGTGCCAGTGTCTCCAGTCTATCCGCCCATTCCACGCGGCCTTCCTTTTTCAGTTCGGAAATAATTTCGTCGGTTACTGCATCGTTTGGCGGCGCAGATTGAATGTATTTAGCGAAATAGGGATATGCACGCTCGGGCTTATGTAGCCTGCCTAAGATGAAATAGCCGATTGCCGCGAATTGATTGGTATTGAACTGGCCGCGTCGGGTGACGATATCAATCGCTTCAAGTGCACTATTTTCGTCGAGCGCAACACCTTTCCGGATGTTGGTGATAAGAACCCAGACCGCAAGACTGTTTTCAGGCCCCATGTTGACTCGTTGGAGTCGTTCAATGTATCGACTCCAATCCGTTGGGGTTATCGTCCCGCGCAGGGTTTTGAAAACGACGAGATTTGTAAGGCACGCGGACGAATATGGGGCATTGACTGCTCCCTGCGCGCAAGCGTCAATTGCCTGATCTAAGTAAGGATTGTTTGGAACATCTTCACCCCCTAGGGTGAAGTAGTACAACGAAAGGGCATTCCAAGCGCGCGCGGAATACGGGGCGAGCATAGTGCTGGTGCTTGCCAACGCTAATGGATCGCTCCAACTACGCGCACGTGCCACGGTGGCGGTGCCCATTGACGCCAGAATCACGGCGCATCCCCATGCTTGCATTGCTGGTCGGAAACGTAGGAGCCGTATCGATAATATAAGTAGATCACCAATGGCCAATACCATGCCAATCAAGGGGAAATGGTTTCGATGCTCGAAGGCGAGCTCCAAGCTCACTACGTTGCTGGTGATGAAGTGACCAGAAAAAAACCAAAACACGCCCAGTGCGAACAACGGCCTCCGAATGCGTAGCATCAATGCCATCATCAGCAAGGTCATCAGGAACAAGATCGCTGGTAATGTGGTCCATGGGTGCAGAAGACCGTGCGATGGTTGGATCCAGTCGTAAAAGAAGGGCATGTGTTGCGGCAGTGGCAACACAATTTCCCAAAGGTACATGCAAAGTACCCGTGCCTGGGTCAGCAGACGTTCCGAAGTCGAGAAATCGCGACCGGGATACTTGTCCCATGACCAATAATTTGGAATGACGACAAACAGGAATAGAGCTGCTCCTGCCAGTATCGACAATAAATAACCCTTGCGGAGTCTAAGTGCTAATCCAGGATCAGCAGCGCGGAAGCGAAGTACGGTGAGTTCCAAGGCAAGCGTATAAGCAGGTAGCAATGCTGCATCTTCCTTGCAACCCAATGCTAGCGCCCAGAGCAGAATGGTCAGCAACAGGGCGGTGCGTCCGGATTTGCCTTCAATCTGAGCTTGCCGAGCTTTCAGGTAAGACCATAGAGCAAGCACCACGAATAGGGTGCACATGGTCTGCATGCGCTGCACCACGTAGAGAACGGACGATACCTGCAATGGATGAATGGCCCAAGCCATGGACAACCCAAGGGCTATCAACCCGATACGGGTGCGATCATTGTTGTTGACGAATAACAGCGTGCGGAAAAAACCAGCAAGAGCGAGTACGGTCAGGCCATGGATGACAATATTGGTTATCTTGAATGCAACCGGGTTCAGCCCCCCAGCGTGCCAGTAGTCGAACGCAAAGGTCAATGTTGGCAAGATGCGAGTGATGCCGCCGGGCTGACGCCCGAAGAAAACATTTATAAGGGTCTTGCTATCCAGAGTTTCCATCTGGATAGCCTGATTGCTGAGAATGTTTGCAGTGTCATCAAGTATGAAGCCACTGCCGAGTCCGGGAATGAACAACAAAGAGGCCAGCACTGCGCAAACAAGAGAGCACAGTAGGAACTGGCGATTCGAAAGGGTCATGAATGTGGATTTAATCGAACGATTTGTTGTTGATTATCCGTACTCTTTCCACAGACTGCATCCTTCGACCATATGGATATTTTGCCCAAGGGAATACGACTCCTGCCTCATGGGGGCAGCGTACAGTTTCCGGTCTGCATGTCGCAGGTTGTTTGTCTACTCCCGGGGCTTTTGGGAGTGCCGTGAATCGGCGTGGTGAAATTGATGGCGGAATCCGCCGCAGTGCAAGCCTTTTGGGGAGGGGCGGCCGGCACGCTGCCGTTGGACATGGTTGCCAAAGAGAAATTGGCATAGTTCTTCATTTCCATCAGGCATGCGTTGTCAGCCGATTTGATCCGATAGTTGTTATAGGCCGGTAGTGCGATGGCCGAAAGAATTGCAATGATTGCGACTACGATCATTAATTCGATCAAAGTGAAGCCGCGTTCGGTCCGTGCCATGGTCATGTGCCCCAGTGATAAAGCCCCATGTGTTCTATAAGCAAGATTCGGGCCAGTTTTGGCCAGAGGACAAAAAAGCCCCTCTGGCGAGGGGCTTTTTTGTGTCGCAGGGTCTGTAATGCGAATTACAGAGATGCACCCGGCTGTGCGCAGGTCGCCGAACGGGCGCTGCATGAGGTCGTTTTGGTCCCCGGGGTATTCGGAGTGAAAACGACGACGGACGTGGCGCCGTTGACATTCGCGCTGCTCAGCGTATTGGCAGTCAGGCCGGTGGCAGAGGTACAAGCCTTCATCGGGGCGACCGGGATGGTAGCCATGCTCGACATCACAGCAGCGACGCCGGCGTTCATGTAAGCCTTGGCTTCGCCTTGGCAGGCGCCTTCGGCCGACTTGATGCGGTAGTTGTTGTAGGCCGGCAGCGCGATGGCGGCCAGGATGGCGATGATCGCGACCACGATCATCAGTTCGATCAGGGTAAAGCCTTGCTGCTTCTTCATTTGGATAATCCCCATGGAGTGGATATTTAGAGCGTCACACGCACTGAAGCCCGGGGGAGGGCGGGTCCATGGGTAGGCCGCAGAACGCATGAAATTTGAGTGAAGCAGGCCCGATATCGCGCGTCAATAGCCTTGCTGCATGAGTGGCGGGCGATTCCGGACAGACGGCGGTGGCGGACAAGAAAAAAGCCCCTCTGGCGAGGGGCTTTTTGTGTCGCAGGGTCTGTAATGCGAATTACAGAGATGCACCCGGCTGCGCGCAAGTCGCCGAACGGGCGCTGCACGAGGTCGTTTTGGTCCCCGGGGTCTTCGGGGAGAAGACGACGACGGACGTGGCGCCGTTGACATTCGCGCTGCTCAGCGTATTGGCAGTCAGGCCGGTGGCAGAGGTACAAGCCTTCATCGGGGCGACCGGGATGGTAGCCATGCTCGACATCACAGCAGCGACG
>DAHUXS010000010.1 GCA_027306995.1 Lysobacter sp. | reverse complement strand
CCAGGGCAAGGACGTCACCGTCGTCGTCGAGTTGCGCGCCCGCTTCGACGAGGAAGCGAACCTGCGCCTGGCCAACCGCCTGCAGGAGGCCGGCGTGCAGGTCGTCTACGGCGTCGTCGGTTTCAAGACGCACGCCAAGATGCTGCTCATCGTGCGCCGCGAGCACGGCACACTGCGCCGCTACTCCCACTTGTCCACGGGCAACTATCATCACCTGACCTCGCGCCTGTACACCGACCTCGGCCTGATGACGGCGAACGCCGACATCGGCAGCGACGTGCACGACCTGTTCCAGCAGATTTCCGGCCTTGGCCCTGCGATCCGTCTCAAGCGCCTGCTGCAATCGCCGTTTTCCCTGCACAAGCGCGTGCTGGAAATGATCGAGCGCGAGACGGTTAACGCTCGCGCCGGCAAACCGGCGCGCATCGTCGCCAAGATGAATGCGCTCAACGAGGCCGGCGTGGTCGAGCTGCTCTACAAGGCCTCGCAGGCCGGCGTCCGCATCGATCTGATCGTGCGCGGCGCCTGCACACTTCGCCCGGGCGTGCCCGGCGTTTCCGAGAACATCCGCGTACGTTCGATCGTCGGTCGCTTCCTCGAACACCATCGCGTGTACTGGTTCGCCAACGACGGCGATCCGGAAATCTTCTGCTCCTCCGCCGACTGGCTGGAACGCAACCTGTTGCGACGCGTCGAGACCTGTTTCCCGATCCTCGACCCGGTGCTGGTCAAACGCGTCTATGACGAGGCACTGGCGAACTACCTAGAGGACAACACCCAGGCCTGGGACCTGCAGGAAGACGGCGAATACCTGCACCTGCAACCGACCGACGGACAAGCGCCGCATTCCGCGCAGTTGTCATTGCTGGAACGCATTGACGGGCCCGTGTCGGTTGCCTGACTGCGCGCCATCACGGATGAACCACTAAGCTAGCCCGACATGAGCCCGAGCCGCGCCATCACTGCCGAGACACCACTGCGCGACGGCGACATGCTGGCCGCGGTCGATCTCGGCTCCAACAGTTTCCACATGGTGGTGGCCCGCTACACCCTCGGCCAGTTGCGCGTGGTCGATCGCATCCGCGAAATGGTGCGCATGGCGGAAGGCCTCGATCGCTCCGGCCAACTGAACGCTGCCGTGCAGGAGCGCGCGCTCGATTGCCTGTCGCGTTTCGGCCAGCGCATCCGCGACATCCCGCCGTGGCGCGTGCGCGCACTCGCCACCAACAGCGTGCGTCGATTGCGCGAGCCCCAGGAATTCCTCGTTCCCGCGGAAATCGCCCTCGGCCATTCCATCGAAGTGGTGTCCGGTCGCGAAGAAGCGCGACTGGTCTACCTTGGCGTCAGCCATGCACAACCGCCCCGGAACGGCGAGCTGCGACTGGTGATGGATATCGGCGGCGGCTCGACCGAATGCATAATCGGTCGCGGACTGGAACCGATCGAACGCGAGAGCCTGCAGGTCGGTTGCGTCGCTACCACCCGGCGCTTTTTCGCCAACGGCAAGCTCACCCGCAAGAAATGGCGGCAGGCGCTGACCGAAGTCGCGGCGGAATTCCAGCAGTTCGCCAGCACCTATCGCGACCTCGGCTGGGAAGATGCGCTGGGATCCTCCGGCACCATCAAGGCGATCGGCAAGATCTGCGCCGGCACCGGCATGGGCAATGGGGAGATCACGCCAGAAGCGTTGTGGCACGTGCGCGAGCTCATGCTCGCCGCCGGCAGCATCGGCAAGATCCAGCTGCCGGGATTGTCGGAAGACCGCACGCCGGTGATCGCCGGTGGCGTGGTGGTATTGGAAGCGGCGTTCGCGACGCTCGGCATCCGCCAGATGGATGTCAGCAAGGCGGCGATGCGCGAAGGCATCCTCTACGACATGATCGGCCGTGCCGGTGGCGACGATCCGCGCGACAGCTCGGTCACCGCGATGATGCAGCGCTACGGCGTCGACATGGCGCAAGCGCAACGGGTGGAAGACACGGCGATGGCGTTGTTCGACCAGGTGCAGCGCAGTTGGAAGCTCGACGCCGACGACGGCCAGATCCTCGGCTGGGCCGCGCGCCTGCACGAGATCGGCCTGGTGATCGCCCACAGCCAGTACCACCTACACGGCGCCTACGTGATCGAGCACTCCGACGTGTCCGGCTTCACCCAGCAGGAACAGCAGATGCTGGCGATCCTGGTGCGCAGCCATCGCCGCAGCTTGCCGAAATCGGGATTCGACGCCCTGCCGGCGCGCCTGCGCCAGACCACGCGACGCCTCTCGGCGTTATTGCGACTGGCCGTGCTGGTGCACCGCTCGCATGAAGGCGAGGCGATTCCGCGATTGAAACTGCGCGCGGACAAGAACGCATTGCGCCTGGAACTTTCGGGACACTGGCTCGACGAGCGCCCGTTGCTGCGCGCCGACCTGGAAGGCGAACAGTCCGACATCGCCGGACTAGGATTCAAGCTGCAGATCCAGGCGAGCTGAGAACTACGACTCGCGCGCGGTGATCTCGCCTTCGTCGCGCAACGAGAACGGATTGAAGCGCGTGGCGCGATCATAGGTGTCGACGGCTTCCGCGCGTTTCAGCCAACCGACCACGGCATAGGTCACCGGCGTCAGCACAACCTCGACCAGCACCTTCATCGTCCAGTTGAACAGGATGACCTTGACCAGCGTCGTGCTTTCCCAGATGCCGAGGAAGGCGATCGGATAGAAGGTGATGCTGTCGCAGGCCTGCCCGACCACGGTCGAGCCGATGGTGCGCGTCCACAGATGCTTGCCGCCAGTGAGGACCTTCATCCGTGCCATCACGAAGGCATTGACGAAATCGCCGACCCAGTAGCCGATCATCGATGCCAGCGCGATCCGCCAGGTGTTGCCGAACACGACCTCCAGCGCAGGCTGCAAGGTCTTGTTGAAGGGCTCGGCCGGACTCATCGGCATGTGCACGACCACCCATGCCATCACCGTCGCGAAGATCATCGCGCCGAAACCGGCCCAGATCGCGCGACGCGCGCGCGCATAGCCGTACACCTCGGTCAACACATCGCCAAAGATGTAGCCGATCGGGAAAAACAGGTTGCCGGTGCCGAAGCTGAGTGGCCCGATGCCCGGCACGTCCATCACGCTGACCTTGGCCGGTCCGATCAGGTTGGAGCACAGCAATACCGCGACCATGCCAGCCACCAGCATGTCGTAATAGCGGAACGCCTGGTGTGGCGCTGCGGTCATGGCGTTCCCCCGGTCAAAGCGCGGATGGTAGCGCGGTCGCGCCCAACCGGTCAGCGCTGCGCCAGCGCGTAGTCCAGCGCCGAGCGGACCGCAGCCACCTGGGCGTCGTTGCACTGCTGCGGGGTGGCGCGCGGACTGTCCGGATAGACCTCGGTGGTCGTGGTATAGCGCGCGCCGGTGATGCCCGCGCACAGTCCCAGCGACACCAGCGCGTATTCGATCACGCCCGGGGCCACCACCGGCGAGCCGATGATGGTGCCGTCGGGATCGGCCGGCGCGATATGGGTCACCTGCTCGACCGCGGCGATGATCGCCTTCTGGAACTCGGGTTGGCGGTTTTCGCTGTCGTCGACCAGGTAGAAGCCATCGGGGATCGTGCCCGGCTCGAAAAGGACGCCATCGCGTGCCGCCAATGCCGGACGGAACTCCGATTCGTCGCTGTCGGTGGTTTCATGCAGATCGATGTGCATCAGCACGCGACCCTTCAGCGGTTCGACCAACCGCAGCAACGCCGCGGATTCGCCAGCGGGGCTGTTCGCGTGGAAGGAACGGTTGGGATCGAGCGCATCGGGATTCCAGCGATTGATGCGTTCGTAGGCCCACGGGCTGACGCAAGGCACGACGACAAGATTGATGCGACCGGCGTAGTCCTGCATGTGGCGATCGATGAATTGCAGCGCGCCGTGGACGCCACTCGTCTCGTAGCCATGCACGCCACCCGTGACCAGCGCGATCGGCATGGCATCGTTCCAGTCACGGCTGCGCACAGCGAACAGCGGATACACGCCATCGGGCGAATCATCGAGGCGGCCGTACTCCACGACATCGAAACGCGACTTGAAACCTTCGACCCTGCTGGCCACGTCATCGCCATAGTCGCGTTGCTTGCGCTGGCGCGCGCGCCATTCGGCCTTTTCCGTCGAACCCCAGGGCTGGCCGGGCGTTCCGACCGGATAGAAAGATGCAGACGTCATCGAGTCACTCGTTCGCGTGTTCCGGAACGCCATTGTAGGCCGCCCAGCCGCGCATGATGCGCCGCGTCATGCCCTTTCGTGCAATGGCCGAATGGCGATGGCGGGATCAGGATCGATGCGAATGCCCCTCGCCATCGGGAGACACCCATGTTCCGCATCGCGTTGTCATTACTCGTGTTTGCACTGCTCGGCACTGGCGCGTTGCTGCTTCCCCGCGATGCGCATGCCCTGAGTTGCGGCAGCAACAACGGCTACATGTGCACCGGCACGGCCACGCAATACGCCGGCGGCTTCAGTCCGGGCGTCGGCAGCGGCGGATTCGGCGGCGGAAGCTGCACTGCAACCCGCACCCCGGTGGTCTTCATCCACGGCAACGGCGACAGCGCCATCAGCTTCGACATGCCGGCCGGCGCCGTCAGCGGCTACACCACGCCGGCGAACTCGATCTACGCGGAACTCAAGGCGCGCGGCTACAACGACTGCGAACTGTTCGGCGTCACCTACCTCGACTCCAGCGAACGCGCCTCGCCGCAATACAACTACCACTCGTCATCGAAGTACCAGATCCTCAAGACCTTCATCGACAAGGTGAAGGCCTATACCGGGCGCAGCCAGGTGGACATCGTCGCGCACTCGATGGGATCGAGCATGGCGCTGGCGATGATGAAGTACTACGGCTATCAGCCCAGCGTGCGCCGCTTCATCAACATCGGCGGCGGCTTGCGCGGGCTCAACACCTGCTATGCCAGCGGCTACCAGTCGAGCTATGCGCCCACCTGCAATGCCGAAGCCTACGTCTGGCCTTACGACTACTACACCTTCGGCTTCTATCCCAGCACGGGCGTCGTCTATTACGGCTACAACCGCTGGACCGGCAGTGGCAACGACAGCCTGCGGGCCATGCCATCGGTGTTCACCGCCGTCAGTTTCTACACGATCACCGCCGGCTTCTACGACCAGGTCCACTGCTTCACCACCAGCTACTCCGGCGGCTGCGACAGCGGCGCCCTGTTCAACGCCGCCAGCAACGTCAAGGCACAGGTCGACATCGGTTTCGGCAGCAGCGCCTATGCCTACGACTGGAACTGGAACGACGGCAGCCCCTACAACCTCGGCGGCGGCGATACCAGCAACGGCGTCGGCCATTTCCGCTCCAAGAGCAATGCCGGCCGGATCGTCTACAACATGCTGGCAACCACCTGCACCACCGGCTGCGCCAACGGCTATGCCGGCGTGAACGGGCCTGCGGTCAATCGCTGAGATGAATGGACCTCCCGGGTTCATGCGTTTTGGTACATCCCCTGCACAGAGCTAGCGCTACATTCACTTCCAGGCCAGCCGAAGGCGACTGGCGGGCGCAGGCCTCCAGTGAGGGAATTGCGTATGCTCGCTTTGGCACTTTCGTTGTCGTTGCTGGCATCGTCCACCCCGCTGGTGGAGAAGGTGGTTCCGCTCCAGGAGCCACCTGCCCAGGTCATGGTCTTGCCTCCCGAGCTGCGTTCGCGGCTGCAGCGCGAGGTGATCGCGAAATCCACCTCGCCACGGGATCGATTCGATCGACTGATCAACCTGTTCCATGGCAGCAATGGCCTGGACCTGGCATACAAGGACGATGCCACGCAGACGGTCAGCCAGACCTATGCCAACCGCAGCGCCAATTGCCTGTCATTCGCCTTGATCTTCATCGCACTGGCACGCGAGGCCGGTCTTGATGCGCAGCCACAGGAAATCCGCAAGACGCTGATATGGCGACAGGACGGCGGAATCCTTTATCGGGTCAACCACATCAACACGATCGTCCGCTTCAACAACTCCCTGCAAATCGTCGATGTCGTGCAAAACGCGGTGACTCCGCTCGGAGAACCCGAACCGATTTCCGACCGGCGCCTGCTTGCCCATTACTACAACAACCTGGCGATGGATGACCTCGACCAGCGCCAGCTGGAGCATGCACAGCAATACATGGACCAGGCCCTGAAACTCGACCCGGAGCATGCCGACAACTGGAGCAACGCCGGCGCCCTGCACATATACATGAATGACTTCGCATCGGCTCGACGTGCCTTTTCACGCGCGCTCGAAATCGATCCGAAGGACATCAACGCGCTCACGAACATGATTTCCCTCGCCGAGCGGCAAGGTGACACGCCATTGGCCAAGGAACTGCGCAACCGCCTGGAACATTTGCAGGAAATCGATCCGCTCTACCATTTCCTGCAGGCGGAACTGGACGAACAATCTGGCGACTACCCGAACGCCATTACCCACTATCACCAGGCCATTCGCCTGCACGGCAACGAACCGCGCTTCTACGATGCCCTGGCGAGAACCTACCTGAAGGCGGGAGACCAGGCGTCGGCGCTGGGCGCGCTGCGCAAGGCGGCACGCTGGAGCACCGGCGCGGAACGCAACGGATATCGCCAGAAGCTGGAATCGTTGCAGGTCAAATAAGCAGCGCCTGCTCGCATCACTTGAACGGCTGCGCCATCGCCTTCAACAGGCTCCGGTCGTCGTCGTCGCCCGCCAGCTCCCAGGTGAAGACCCCGCGCAAGCCGCGATCATGGGCGAACTTCGCGCGAATGCCGATCGAGCGTGGATCCTCGTAGCTGACGAAGACGTGTTCCTTGGCATTGAACAGCCATGGTGACTGGGCGACCGGATGCCAATGCTGCTGCCACTGCGGATCCGTCAGGAGTTTGGCCTTGATCAAGCGCCAATCTCCCGCCGGATATGTCCCGCTGTACGGCTGGTACAGGCCGTCGTTGACATCGCTGGTGACGCGATAGCCGCGCCCGTAGAAGGGAACGCCGACCACGATCTTGTCGGCGGGCACGCCATGCGCGCGGTAATACTCGACCGCGCCTTCCACACTGTTCCAGCGCCGCACCTCCGGTGCCAGCGGATCGGCGGGTACTCCACGCAGCGGCGAATTGAACGACGCCACCGGCGAGAACGTGGTGCCCATGTCGTAGCTCATCAGGTTGATGAAATCGAGCAGCTTCGCCACGGCGGCCAGTTCATAGCTCTGCGCGGGATCGTATGGGCCTGCCGACTCCATGCGCCCGCCCGGCAACGCCGCGGTCAACAGGAAGTGTTGTCCGCGCCGCTTGCCGAGCGCATCGAGGTCGCGGCGGAATTCGCGCATCAGCAAGGTCATGTTGCGTCGGTCTTCGGGGCGCGCCGCGATCTCCTTTGGACCACCCGAAACCGGGAATTCCCAGTCGAGATCGACGCCGTCGAAACTGCCGCGATGGCGATCGAAGAACAACGCCATGCACGACGACACCAAGCGTTTGCGGCTGGCGTCGGTCAGCGCCGCATCGGAGAACCCTCCGGCGTTCCAGCCGCCGATCGAAATGATCGTGCGCAACTTCGGATGTTCGCGCTTGAGCTTGGCCAGCGCGGCGAAATGCGTCCCGGACTCCGGACTCGCGCTGCAGTGTCCGTCCCTGATCACTGCAAATGCATAGAACAGATGGGTCAATGTGTCTGCCGGGAGATTTTCTACTGGATAACGCGCCACCGTGCCGCCCGAATAATAGGCGGCGACGACTTTCCCCGGCGATGCCGCGCTGGCCCGTGCCGACAACAGGGTTGCGGCGACCAGGAATGCGAGAAGGATCGGAAAGCGTCGAAGCATGGGAATTCCTGTAGCCGGGGCGAACGGATCTCTCCAGCTTACGGCCTTGGTCGCGCTCCGGGAATAAAACCGCCGCCCGAACGATCTATTACCCGAGGACTTCCCTCGCCGACGCCGCGGGACCGCCATGACCAGCACTTCCTACACCCGAACCGCGATCCTCCTGCACTGGAGCATCGCCGCATTGATCCTGCTCAACATCGCCGGCGGCTTCCTGATGGCCAGCACTCCCAAGCAGGCGCCCCGGCACGACGCGATCCTGTTCTGGCATGCCTCGCTGGGCAGCCTGATCTTCCTGCTGGCGGTCGTGCGGCTGGGCTGGCGGCTCACGCACCAACCGCCGCCGCTGCCGAACAGCATCCCCGCCTGGCAACGCGGCGCGGCCCACGCGTTGCACTGGCTGCTCTACACCCTGATGCTGGTGCTGCCGTTCAGCGGCTATCTCCATCGCCTCGTCGGTGGCCATGAAGTGAGTTTTTTCGGCCTGTTCAATTGGCCGGACATCATCGCCAAGGACGAACCGTTCCGGGTGTTCACCCACAACCTGCACGAGGCGCTGGCCTGGACGTTGTGCATCCTGATTGCCGGGCACATCGGCGCGGCGTTGAAGCACGCCTTCATCGATCGCGACGGCGTGCTGCGGCGCATACTGGTGGCCCGGGCCACGTGACCGGAATCGTTTCGCGATGAGGAATGCCCGCGGATGAGCGCACTATCCGGCCACGAGGCGGTGGACGAGTTGGCCTTGCGCCATCTCGACGCCGCCTACAACCTCGGGCGCTGGCTCCTCGGCAACGAACAGGACGCCGCCGATGCGGTGCACGACGCCTATCTGCGCGCCAGTCGTTTCGCGGCGACCTATGCCGGAGGCGATGCCCGTGCCTGGTGGTTGGCGATCGTGCGCAACTGCTGCCATGCGCGACTTGCGTTGCGCAAGCGCGATGCGCGCAATGTCGCCGCGAACGACGACGACCACGCGACGTGGATGCCCCACAGCGACAGCGATGGCGTCGAACGCCTGGTCGACGACGTGCGTCGCCATGACCGCCTGGTGCAGGCGATGGAAGCCCTGCCGGTGGAATTCCGCGAAACGATCGTATTGCGTGAACTGGAAGAACTGTCCTACCGCGAGATCGCCGACATCCTCGCAATTCCGATTGGAACCGTGATGTCGCGACTTGCCCGTGGGCGCGCAATGCTGCAAAAGGCGCTGTCCACGCCGAAGGGAGACACCGATGGCGCTTGAAACCGGCCACGAATTGCTGCCGCTATACCTCGATGGCGAACTCGATGCGGAAACCAGTCGCGCCTTCGAAGCGCATCTGGATACCTGCGCGGAATGCCAGGCACGCCTCGCCGAACTTGAGGGCCTGCGCAGCGCCATCCGCACGCAGGTGCCCCATCACGCCGCACCCGACACCTTGCGCCAGCGCATCATGGAGGCTTCGGCACCGCGCAAACGCTCCACCAATTGGCCGCCGCTTGCACTTGCCGCGTCCTGGGCCGCGGCATTCCTGTTGGGCGGCGCGTTGATGTGGACCATGCAGCTGGGCTCACGCCAATCGTCGACCGCTCCCCTCGCCCGCGACCTGCTCAACGGGCACCTGCGTGCACTGGCCGCAGCATCCCCGGTGGACGTTGTTTCCAGCGATCACCACACCGTCAAGCCGTGGTTTGCCGGCAAGCTCGCGATCTCGCCACTGGTGCAGGATTTCGCCAACGACGGCTACGCGCTGGTCGGCGGCCGCATCGACTATGTCGGTGACAGCCGCGTCCCGGTCCTGGTCTATCGCCATGGCCAGCATCTCGCCGATGTCTTCGTCCTGCCGCAGGGCACGGCGCTTGCCGCGAGCCAATCGCAGCAAGGCTATGCCATCGATACTTTCACGTTGGGCGGCCAACCGGCAGCCCTGGTGTCCGACCTCGGCGACAGTGAGCGTGCGCAGCTGAAACAGCTACTCGCGAACGCACGCTGAAGCCTGCCCTCAACCGATCGCTTTTTTCACCAACGCGCGGATCTTCTTTTCCTCGGCATCGCCCAGCGATTTCAAGGCATAGGACGTCGGCCACATCTCGCCGTCGTCCAGCAGCGCGGCATCGTTGAAGCCGAAGGTCGCATAGCGATCGCCGAACTTCTTCGCATCCCGGAAGAAACAGATGATCTTGCCGTCCTTGTTCGCATAGGCCGGCATTCCATACCAGGTCTTGGGCATCAGGCCGGGCGCGACCGAAGTCACGATCGCATGCAGGCGCTTGGCCATCGCGCGATCCGGCTCCTGCATCGCCGCGACTTTCGCCAGCAGATCGGCCTCGCCTTCGGCGCGGGTCTTCTCGGCCTTGAGCTCGCGGGCGCGCTCTTTCATCGCCTCCTTTTCGGCAGCGGTGAAGCCGGCGGAAGCAGTGCTCTTGGTCGCGGCCTTCTTTGCCGGCTTGCTCGCGATTTTCTTGGTGGTCGTACTCATGTCGGATTCCTCGAGTCTGGGTGGATTACGCGGCCTCAGCCACGCTCCTGTACGCGCAACAGGTTGCCGGCCGGATCGCGCACCGCGCAATCGCGAACGCCATAAGGCTGCATCGTCGGCTCCTCGACGATCTCGGCGCCGCTGGCCTGGATGCGCTCGAAGGTGACATCGAGATCCTTCGTCGCTAGCAGCATGATGGCGTAGGTGCCCTTGGCCATCATCTCGGCGATGGTGCGCTTCTCGTCTTCGGTCACGCCGGGACTGGCGGCCGGAGGAAACAGGACGATCGAGGTGCCGGGCTGGTCGGGTGGTCCCATCGTCAGCCAACGCATGCCGTTGTAGCCAACGTCGTTGCGCAATTCGAAACCGAGAACGTCGCGATAGAAGGCCAGCGAGGCCTCGGGATCGGTCTGCGGGAGGAAACTGGAATGGATGGTGATGTCCATGGGTACGTGCTCGCTGCGTGGGTGGTGAGCCGTGATGCTAGGTGGGCTCGCGTTCCTGCGCTTCTCGATTCCTGATCGGTCGCGTCACCTGGCGGGCGACGCAGGATGGCATCCCTGCAGTGGCTTGGGCCGCATCGCGCTTGTAGGCACCCGGCGAGACACCAACCAGTTCGGTGAAGCGCGTGGTGAACGTACCCAGCGACGCGCAACCGACGGTGAAGCAGACCTCGGTGACGCTGAGATCGCCACGCCGCAGTAACGCCATCGCGCGCTCGATCCGGCGCGTCATCAGATAGCTGTAGGGCGATTCGCCGAAGGCCAGCTTGAATTGCCGGCTGAGATGCCCGGAGGACATGCCGATGTCCCGCGCCAGTGCATCGACGTTGAGCGGCTTGGCGTATTCGCGATCCATGCGATCGCGCACGCGACGCAGGCGCGCGAAATCGCGTAGCTGGACCGCATCGGGAGACGGGCTGGCCTGGGTCACGCCCCACCGTATCATGGCGCATGACCGAATCGACATACCAATTCCACGCATGACTCGTTATTCCGGCCCCTTGCTCACTCGTGAAATTGGTGCTGCCCTGCTCGCGGCGCGTGACAGCAGCGCGTCAACGTGGACCGGCTCGCTCGATCTCGGTCGCAGCAGTGATGAAGTGCAGTTGTTCGCGGACGACTGGGAATATCGCGGCACGCGCTATCCATATCCGGAAAAACTCAAGGAACGCACGATTTACTGGTGGGATGGCGATGAATTCGCCACTGTCTCGCGCTATGCCGGCAAGCTGATCAAACTGGTGCCGACGGAATGGGACGTTCCCACCTTCGAGATCGACGGCATCAAGATGCTGCCGAGCGCAAAGGAATCGCCGCTGGACGACGCGCGGCGCAAGGTCGCTCTGATCCAGCCCACCGGCAAGACGGTGCTTGATACCTGCGGCGGGCTCGGCTATTTCGCCGCCTGCTGTCTCGATGCCGGCGTCGCGCGCATGCAGTCGTTCGAGAAGAACGAAGACGTGCTGTGGTTGCGCACCATCAACCCGTGGTCGCCCGATCCCGATGCGCCCGCCAGCGGCGGTCGCCTGCACCTCGCCCACGGCGATGTGTCGACCGCGATCCTGCAATTGCCCGACGCCTCGTTCGATGCCGCCCTGCACGATCCGCCGCGCTTCGGCATCGCCGGCGAACTGTATTCGCAGGCGTTCTACGACGAACTGGCACGCGTGCTGCGTCGTGGCGGCCGATTGTTCCACTACACCGGCAGCCCGAACAAATTGACCAGCGGCCGCGACGTTCCGCGCGAAGTGCAGAAACGGCTGGAGAAAGCCGGCTTCAAGGCCGAGCTGGCGCTCGACGGCGTGCTGGCCATCAAGCGATAGCCGTGTAACGCACTTCCCCGACGGGCGTTGACGTACGCTGGCCACGGTCTTTGTCCATAAAACCCCGAAAAGACAGCAGGCATTCAAACTGAAGGGACTAGCGTATCGACATGGCCTCCATCACGGCAGGCGCGGAGTGGCGCGATGAAGCATGTCCTGGTCCTGATGCTTTCGATGATCGCGATTGCCCCCGTCCTGGCCGCGGGTAGCGAACAGTCCGACAGCGCGACCGCCAAGGCGCTCGATCTCAGCGTTCCCGCGCAGACGAGCTATTCCTACGCACCGACCGATCCACGTGGCACGTACGACCCGGCCAAGCGTTTCGCCACGCCCTACGCTGCGGCACAGACGCAACCAGTGGATACCTGCGACGGCAAGCCGCACGGCAGCGCCACGGTCGGTGTCGGCTATTCCAGTCGCTGGGGCAACAGCAATTTCCAGGCCGCCCAGCTCAATACCTGCAAGCGCTACTACAACGACAACGGCGAAGCCCGCGAAGTCGGCATGAGCATCAGCATCGGCCAGAGCAATGTCGGCCCCGGCCATGCCCAGCGTGGTTGGCCCGGACGCGGCTGGTAATTCCGCGTGCAAGCTTCCTTTCGTCGACGCGGCCTGCTGCTGGCCGCCTGCCTGTGCATGACTGCCACGGGCAATGCGATGCAGGCCAATCCGCCGCAAAAATCCGTCGATGGCACATGGCAGGCGGACGTCCAGCACAACATGGATCAGGCGGATGCCGCAGCCGCGGAATTCCGCAAGCACGCCCCTGCCCCTGACTCCGGCAACGCGCCGGGAAGTGATTCCGACACACCACCAGGCGGCAGGCATGGCGGTCGCGGCGGCATGGGCGGAGGTGGCGGCATGGGTGGCGGCCACGGCGGAATGGGCGGCAGAGGCGGCGGTCACCGCGGCCCGGGATCGGGTGGACCTGCATCGGCTGGCAATCAACGCCCGCTGACTCCGCAGGCACATCTGCAGGAAGGCGTGTTCAACACGGTCGCGCCGATGGTCCACGGGCTGGTGGTCGCCCGCATGGGCGGCGCCATGATCATCGCCAACCGCGATGGCGGTAACCAGATCCAGGTTCCGCTGGACAGTGCCCCGGTCGAACTGGAAGGCGGCGTATGGGCCACCGCGCATGACGCCAAGAGCGCGCTGGAACTACAACTGGAATCGGTCGACGGCTTCCACGCGCAATACCGCTACATGCCCGATCCGGCGGATGCGGGCGTGTTGCATGTGCAGATCGAAACGCATGGCCGCGACGGCAGCCAGCCCTATCGGGTCGAACGCACGTACCGGCAGTAGACGCGATCGCGAATCGCTAACGGGCGGCGCGCGATGCGGCGGTCGCTGGCACGAATTTCTGTGCGACCAGCCAGTCGAAAAACTCTGTCGGCCAGTGATCGCTGCTCGTCCCCTGATGCTTCATGCCGAAGCCATGCCCGCCGGCTGCGAACACATGCGCCTCCGGCTTCGCACCCGCGGTCTTGAGCGCCGCGTAGAAGCGATCGATCTCCTCCAGCGCCATCGGGTCGTCCTGCGCCCAGGCCATGAATACCGGAGGCAATGATTTGGGAATCGTCGGCATCTTGCCGAATGGCGCGCCGTAGATCAGCGCGGCGAAATCGGGGCGCGCCGAAACATCCGCTTGCAGCAAGGCATTGCTCGCGACCATCGCGCCCGCGGAAAACCCGAGAATACCTAGCTTGCCCGGCGCCACGCCCCACGCCTTCGCGTGTTCGCGCACCAGCGCCAACGCACGCAAGGCATCGGCGGTGCCGTACTTCGACGCCGCATCGAAATCCATGTCCGCGGGAATACCCTGCCCATGCTTTTCCGGAATGCGATATTTGAGGACGAAGGCGGCGATGCCGCGTTGTTGCAGCCAGCGCGCCACGTCATCGCCTTCGGCGCTGATCGCCAGCGCCACGAAGGCGCCGCCTGGCGCAACGATCACGCCGGCGCCGGTTGCCTTGTTCTTGTCAGGCAGATAGGCCGTGAGCGTCGGCTCGGTTACGTTGATGACGATGGTGCCGACAGGGGTGTCTGTGATGGTTTGTTCGTGTTGTTGCCAGTGTTCGGTGCCCGGTGGTGGGCCGGGCCAGAGTTTTACTGTCGTTTGTGCAACAGCGCACTGGGCAATGAGGAACAGCAGCAACACCGCAAACGCGTGGCGCATGGCTTTCTCCCGGATCGGCCCGCACACATTACTGCGGATACGTCAGTCGTGGGCGGGCCGGAATCCGGGGCGTCATTCAATGCGATGCCGGCTTGTAATGGCCACCAATCGTCCGGGCGGCGACATTGATGCGATTCCAGCTGTTGATTGTGACGATCAGCATCGTCAGATCGACCAGCGCATCTTCGTCGAAATACTGGCTGGCCTGCTCGTACAGAGAGTCTGGCAACGCCTCCGGCGACGCCAGCTCCGTCAGCTCTTCGGCCCAAGCCAGGGCAACACGTTCGCGTTCGCTGTACAACTTCGTTTCACGCCAGGCCGGCAACAGGTACAGGCGCTGCTCGGTTTCCCCAGCAGCACGGGCGTCCTTGCTGTGCATATCGAGGCAGAAAGCGCAACCGTTGATTTGCGACACGCGCATCAGGACCAGTTCGACCAGTGCGGATTCCAGACGACCCGCCTTGCCAATGTTTTCACCGAGCGTGACCAGAGGTTGCATGGCGGGATAGTGCTTCATCACGGAAAAACGATTCATGGCAGTTTCCTTGGTTTGAGACGACCGAAATTGGACGTCTTCAATGCAAGGACGCAGGAACCATCGATTTCGTGACAGCCAGGATGCGCGCCAGCTTCTCCGGATTGCGCAATGCATGGATGGCGGTGATGCGCTCACACTCGCACTCGATCCACATGGCCGAGGTCAGCGCCTCGTCCTGCCAGATGAATAGCGCCGGGGCACCATTGAGCATCGCCAGTTCGTAGCGCGGCGCCAACCCATCCGTATTGATGGCGATCTGCCGATACAGCCGCGCGAGACGACCGGCTCCACGCAACGGACGCAACGTCGCGTTGACGATGCCGCCACCATCGGAGATATGGACCGCATCCTCGGCGAACAACGCCTGCAATGTCTCCAGATTCGGCTTGGCCATGGCCGCCACGAAGCGCTCCAGCATGCGCTGCTGGATCCGCGTATCCACATCGAAACGCGGGCGACCTTCGCGCAACCGTGTCTTGGCACGATGCACGCGCTGGCGGCAAGCGTCCTCGCCGATATCCAGGATTGCCGCCACTTCGGCGTGGCTGTAATCGAATACTTCCCTCAGCAGGAAAGCTGCGCGCTCATCGGGACTCAGGCGTTCGAGCAGCAGCAGGAAGGACAGGCTGATGCTCTCGCCGCGTTCAAGCTCGGCCTCCGGACTCTCGGTCTCTGGTGCCAACGGCTCCGGCAGCCAGGGGCCAGCGTAGTGCTCACGTTCGGTCTTGGCCCGGCGCAGGCGATCCAGTGCGAGCCGCGTGGTCACGGTGACCAGCCAGGCTTCGGGGTCGTCGAGGGTGGCGAGATCCTGCGAGTGCAGGCGGAGCCAGGCATCGTGAACGACATCCTCGGCGTCGGCTGGCGTACCGAGCATGCGGTAGGCAAGCCCGAACAGGCGCGAGCGGTGTTGCTGGAACAGGGCTGTCTGGGGATCCATGGCTAATTTTCTCTGGTGGATCAAGCCAGGACGTGTGGGCGGGGTGAAATGTGACAGGAGACGAGATAGCAGCCGGCATTAATGGATGCGTACTGGTCAACAGAATGCGACGCTTAGCAAAGCAATTAAGCAAACTTAATTACTTCCATTCTTTGCCCTCCATTCTCTATCACACCAAGCTCTGAACAACTCTCAGTGGGTATGACTCGTACCAAGCGGTGTTTTTAGACCACCTCAAGGCGCAGTAACCGCCCATCAATCGATGCCCAACCCAACGGGCATCTACAACTTGAGGTCCGTCGACCTCATTCATCAGCAGGATTCGCCCCAAAAATTCATGCCACTCTCCTGGCCTCAAGAGACAATTGAAATAACCGTGAAAGCTACGACCGGAATCGTAACAACTCATCTTCAACCACATAGCGTCACCGAGCAGCCGGCGAACCTGATCACGAACCTCACTAAGGCCAATGCCCGCGGCAAAATCAATCATCCCTAAATGATGTGTGCGATTTCTGCTATCAATCACTTTGGAATTAAGCGCTAACTCCCACCCTTGCTCGAGTGAGGCAAGCTGACCTGACAGCCACTCATCATTGATATCACCCCCATCGACGACAAATGTCTCACGCTGATCAAGGATACTTCCTGGGCGATAGAAGTATTTGGAGAAACTAAATTTCAGATCCTCACCGTGATCGTGAATTACGTCTACCAAAAACCTCAATGGATGGCCTATAAAATCCATCAAATTCGACCACCGGTCAGGCGCTGATATGTCTCCATCGCAAACGAATCCGTCATCCCTGATATGTAATCCACGATCATCCTAGCCCTAAGGGTCATCTCCGCATCACCGTGTGTCGCTTCATAAGCCTTGTGATATGCAGCCTTATGACTCTTTGCAATCAACATTAGGAGGCGACGCTCAACATCCTTTCCTTTCACGCGCCCACCCTCAATCATGTTGCATACATCCTCACGGCGCACTTGCAATAAGGGGGCAAAGCAATCAAGCAACCCCTTCACAATCGAAAGACCACCGATCTCCAAACGGAGAATGACGTCATTGTCGTATACATTCCTTCCGACATAGGTTTTTACTGCTTTTAAGAAAGCACCTTCACTTGTTGCTTCCGGCAACAACTCCTTCGGTTCGCCAGTCAGAATAGATGCGTGAGTATCGACATACCGCTTCGCCGCAGTATCAACGATGTGACGAATCACACCAGACCTAAACGCGACAAGCTTATCAACCTGCGGAGCGCTCGCCGCAGCTTTTTTCCCAATCTCGATGACCTCCATTGCCTCGGCATCCGATTGATCTTCGATGTCCTTCAAAAACGATTCGTACGTCAGAAGACCTTTTTCGACGCCATCTTCTAGGTCACTAAGACAATAAGAAATGTCATCAGCCGCCTCCATTAGATATGCAATGCAGAAGCGCTGTTCTGGCTTCAACCCAAAACAAGCTCTAATCCTACGAAGTGTTTCTTCCTCAGAATCAAACGCGCCAAATTTCTTGAAACGCGATCGCTCCCGAAGGATAGATTGATATTTCAGCGTCGCCGCCAACTGAGAAAGCGTCAAATTTAGACCAGTCGCAGAATCCGCACCTGCCAACCTTGAAATAATCCTAAACCCTTGAGGATTCCCATCAAATCGACAGATGTCTTGCGCGTTTACGCTTGGCGCATGCTCTTCAAACCACCTTCCGATTGCCACTTCCCCAAAATGACCAAACGGAGGATTACCGATGTCATGCAACAGGCACGCAACTTCAACCGTTACCGTAAAAGCATGAGCGTACTCGCTATCAAGCCCGAATTCGTGGAGCCGCCCAGCCTCTCTCAAATAGGCAATAACCCGAGTTGCTAGAAATCGCCCCACATGCGCAACTTCTAGCGAATGAGTCAAACGAGTCCGAATTGCAGCGTTGTCATCAAGAGGAAAGACTTGCGTCTTACGCTGAAGACGCCTAAACGCTGAAGAATATAAAACTCGCGACCTGTCGCTCTCAACTTCCTCGTAAATAGCTTTACTACCGCGGCTACTGGGTCGAATGCGTTCAGTGACCAGCAAATCCTTGTACATTCTTCCGCCCCTTCAACTATCGAATTAACGCCAATCGCACGAAACTATAAAATCCCTACATATTCCGTCGATATTCCCCACCCACATCGTACAACGCATGGCTGATCTGCCCCAGGCTATGCGTCTTCACCGCCTCCACCAGCGCGGCAAACACATTCCGGCGATCCCGCGCGGTCTTCTGAAGATAGCTCAGTCCATGTCCGTCATGGACCTCGCCCTCCACCGTCGTGTCCTCGATCACATGGCCATGCTCGGTCTCACCACGCGGCGCCAAATGGTTGCGTGATTCCTGCCAGCCGCGCACGTTCTCGATCTGCTGGCCCTTTTCTTCCTCGGTCGAGCGGATCAGCTCGATCTCGGTGACCACTTCGCCGGCGTGCTCCTTCGGCAGGAACATGTTGACGCCGACCAGCGGCAGGCTGCCGTCGTGCTTCTTCTGTTCGTAGTACAGGCTTTCTTCCTGGATCTTGCCGCGCTGGTACATGGTGTCCATCGCGCCCAGCACGCCACCGCGCTCGCTGATCGCCTCGAACTCTTTGTACACGGCCTCCTCGACGATATCGGTGAGGTACTCGACCGCGAAGCTGCCCTGCCACGGGTTCTCGTTGAAGTTGAGCCCGAGTTCCTTGTTGATGATCATCTGGATCGCCACTGCGCGGCGCACCGATTCCTCCGTCGGGGTGGTGATCGCTTCGTCGTAAGCGTTGGTGTGCAGGCTGTTGCAGTTGTCGAACAGCGCATACAGCGCCTGCAGCGTGGTGCGGATGTCGTTGAACTGGATTTCCTGCGCGTGTAGCGAGCGACCCGAAGTCTGGATGTGGTACTTCATCATCTGACTACGTTCGTTGGCACCGTAACGCTCACGCATCGCGCGCGCCCAGATGCGACGAGCGACGCGCCCGATCACGGTGTACTCCGGATCCATGCCGTTGGAGAAGAAGAACGACAGGTTGGGTGCGAAGTCGTCGATCTTCATCCCGCGCGCGAGGTAGTACTCGACGATGGTGAAGCCGTTGCTGAGGGTGAACGCCAGCTGCGAGATCGGATTCGCGCCGGCCTCGGCGATGTGGTAGCCGGAGATCGACACCGAGTAGAAATTGCGCACAGCGTGGTCGACGAAGTACTGCTGGATGTCGCCCATCATCCGCAACGCGAATTCGGTGCTGAAGATACAGGTGTTCTGCGCCTGGTCTTCCTTGAGGATGTCGGCCTGCACGGTGCCGCGCACGGTCTTGAGCGTTTCCGCCTTGATGCGCGCATAGGTCTCGGCATCGACCAGCTGGTCGCCGGTGACGCCGAGCAGCCCGAGGCCGAGCCCGTTGTTGGTCGGCGGCAGGTCACCGTGGTAGCGCGGGCGTTCGCGGCCAGCGAAGAAGTCCTCGATCTTCTTCTGCGCCTCGGTCCAGCGCGCTGGATCTTCCTTCAGGTATTTCTCGACCTGCTGGTCGACTGCGGTGTTCATGAACATCGCGAGGATGATCGGCGCCGGTCCGTTGATCGTCATCGACACCGAGGTCGTCGGCGCGCATAGATCGAAGCCGGAATACAGCTTCTTCATGTCGTCCAGCGTCGGGATGTTGACGCCGGAATTGCCGATCTTGCCGTAGATGTCCGGACGCGGCGCAGGATCCTCACCGTACAGCGTCACGCTGTCGAAGGCGGTGGACAGGCGCGCGGCCGGCTGGCCGACGCTGAGGTAATGGAAGCGGCGATTGGTACGCTCCGGCGTGCCCTCGCCCGCGAACATGCGGATCGGATCCTCGCCGGTACGGCGGTACGGATAGACACCGCCGGTGTACGGGTACGAACCCGGCAGGTTTTCCTTGCCGAGGAAGGTCAGCAGTTCGCCCCAGGACTTGTAGGTCGGCGCGGCGATCTTCGGCACCTTCTGGTGGCTCAGCGATTCGCGATAGTTTTCGACGCGGATGGTCTTGCCACGCACCTGGTATTCGTTCACTTCATCGGTGATCGACTTCAGGCGCTGCGGCCACTCGCGCAACAGCCTGAGGTTCTCAGCCGTAAGAGATTGCACGGCGTCGTTGTAGCGCTGGCGCAGGGTCAGCAGCGAACGATCGATGCCATCCGCACCCGGCTGCACGTCGTCGCTGATGTACAGTTCCAACGCCTTCGGCAGCTTGGCGTCATCGATCTCGCGCAGCGCTTCCCAGCAACTCTGGGCGCGGTCGGCGATCTCGGACTGCTTGCCGATCTGGCTGTTGATCGAACGGCCCTGCTCGGCGATCTCGGCGAGATAACGCACGCGAGCACCGGGAATCAGCACGGTCGCACGCGGCTCCTTCAGCGCGGTATCGATGGTCGGCGACCACTTCTCCGTCGGCAACGCCAGCTTCTCGCGCAGCAGGCGGCACAGGTTGGCGAACATCCAGCTGATGCCGGGATCGTTGAATTGCGACGCGATGGTCGGGTAGACCGGGACATCCTCGTCCTTGGTCTGGAACGCCACGCGATTGCGCTTCCACTGCTTGCGGATGTCGCGCAACGCGTCCTCCGCGCCGCGCTTGTCGTACTTGTTGAGCACGATCAGCTCGGCGTAATCGATCATATCGATCTTCTCGAGCTGCGATGCCGCGCCGTAGTCGCTGGTCATCACGTAGACCGGGAAATCGACCAGGTCGACGATCTCGGAATCGCTCTGGCCGATGCCGGCGGTTTCCACGATCACCAGGTCGTAGGGCTGCGCCTTGAGGAAGTCGATGCAGTCGTGCAGCACTTCGTTGGTGGCGGCGTGCTGGCGGCGGGTGGCCATGGAGCGCATGAACACGCGC
>DAHUXS010000006.1 GCA_027306995.1 Lysobacter sp. | reverse complement strand
CCCAGATCACCAGTTCGAGCTGGGTCGAATGGTCCCAGTCCGGCTCGTAGTGCGCATCCTTGTTGGTGGCGCGGTACCGCCATGCGAACAACGCCACCAGCGCGAGCACCGGCACGATGATCAGCAGCATCAGCACGGTGGCGACGATGATCAGGTTGCCCTGCTGGGCAGCGACGTCGCCCGGCGCATTCAGGACGATGGTCTTGGAACAGCCAGTCAGCGCCAGAAGGGCCGTGGCGGCAGCCAGGCGCCGGATCAAGGTTTTCGCTCTGCTCATTGCGGACACCCGGGGTTCGCGGTGGACATGCGCCGGACAGCGCGCGGACGGCCCCGGTTCGGGCCGCAGGGTGTACTTTATTCCTCTCGAACCGACGGGGCGATTGGACGTTTTGTCCTATGGCCCGATGCCTTCGATGATGGGAAGCTAGTGCAGGCGGATCGCGTCCAGGCGCGCCGCATCCCCGACTTGCCAGGAATGGTTGACCGATGTCCACGAATTCTTCGTCCACCAGCACCATCCACGACCACGGCGCGCACAGCAGCCATGATGTCGCCCCCGGCGAAATCGCCGTCGGCGTGGTGGTCGGACGCACCTCGGAATATTTCGACTTTTTCGTCTACGGCATCGCCTCGGCGCTGGTGTTTCCGTCGGTGTTCTTCCCGTTCGTGCCCAAGCTCGAAGCGACGCTCTATTCGTTCGCGGTCTTCGCGCTGGCCTTCATCGCGCGTCCGTTCGGCACCATGCTGTTCCTGTGGATCCAGCGTCGCTGGGGCCGCGGCACCAAATTGACCGCCGCATTGTTCCTGCTCGGCACCTGCACCGCCGGCATCGCCTTCCTGCCAGGCTACGCCACCCTCGGCATGACATCGGTGGTGCTGCTTTCGGTCCTTCGTTTCCTGCAGGGCATCGCGCTTGGCGGATCGTGGGACGGGCTGCCGTCGTTGCTGGCGCTCAACGCGCCGAAGAAGCGTCGCGGCTGGTACGCGATGCTCGGCCAGTTGGGCGCGCCGACCGGCTTCATCGTCGCCGCCGGCTTGTTCGCTTATCTCTACGCCGCGCTGCCGATCGAAGACGTGTTGGACTGGGGCTGGCGCTATCCGTTCTTCGCCGCCTTCGCCATCAACGTGGTGGCGCTGTTCGCGCGCCTGCGCCTCGTCGTCACCGACGAATACGCGCAGAAGATGGACGAACAGGAACTCGAGCCGGTGCGCGTCGTCGAGCTGCTGAAGGCCAAGGGCCGCTATGTCGCCATCGGCGCCTTCACCGCGTTGGCCAGCTATGCGCTGTTCCACCTCGTCACCATCTTCCCGCTGTCGTGGATCCTGCTGTTCTCCAACCAGTCGATCCCGCAGTTCCTGATCGTGCAGATCATCGGCGCCTTCTTCGCCGCGGGCGGCATCGTGGCTTCCGGTTTCATCGCCGATCGCCTGTCCCGCCAGCGCACCTTGGGCGCGCTCGCCGTCGCCATCGCCGCCTACAGCGGTTTCGCACCGACCTTGCTCGGCGCCGGTCCGGTCGGGCAGGACATCTACATCATCGCCGGCTTCACCCTGCTGGGCCTGTCCTACGGCCAGGCGGCGGGTGCGTTGAACGCCAACTTCGGCGATCGTTACCGCTATACCGGCGCGGCCTTGAGCAATGACATCGCCTGGCTGATCGGCGCCGCCTTCGCGCCGCTGGTCGCGCTCGGCTTGTGCGCGAAGTTCGGCCTCGCCTATGTCGGTGCCTACCTGCTGTCGGGCGCGCTGGCGACGCTGGCCGCGCTGGGCGTCAATCGCTGGCTGCGTCTCAAGCGCGAAGCCGCACGCAACGCGGCCAAGTGAGCGAAGAGGCCGAACTCAAGCGCATCCGCTGGCGCTCGCGGCGCGGCATGCGCGAGCTCGATCAGGTCTTCGACCGCTACCTCGAACACGGCTGGCCGCAGGATTCCGAAGCGCAACGGGCGGTTTTCCTACGGCTGCTGGACTGCGAGGACGATAAGCTCTGGCGCTGGATCATGGGCTACGAAGACTGCAGTGACGCCGAACTCGCCGGACTCATCGAACGCATGCGCATCCTCGGCCATTGAGCTCGGGCCGACGCCGTTGTCCCGTGCAACGCCGATCGTGCTCGGCGTGCTGGCCGCCATCGCGGTGCTGATGTCGGCTTTTCCCTGGACGATCAAGCTTCCGCTCGCCGTGGCGGCGCTGGCGCATGCGGCATGGCTGGAACGGCGCGAACGTGGTCGTCCAGCTCACGCGCTCGATTTTGATGGCGATCCGCGTCTCGACGGCGTCGTCCTGCGCGATGCCCGCGTTGAGCTCCACGGTCCGTGGCTGACGCTGGTGCGCAAGGACGACCGCGGCCGCTGGCGGCGCGAAACCTGGTGGCATCGCCTGGATGTCGTGAACCGCCGCCGACTGCGGCTGGCCATCGCCGGCGAACGACACATGCTTTCGCCGCCAATGCTGGCACCATAACGCGACTCTTCCTGCGGCCTCCCATGTTCAAACCGCTCCCCATCGCCATCGGCCTGCGCTACCTGCGCGCGAAACGCCGCAATGGCTTCATCTCCTTCATTTCGATGGCGTCGATCATCGGTATCGCGCTCGGTGTCGCCGTGCTCATCACCACGCTGTCGGTGATGGGCGGCTTCCAGCGCGAGATCCGCGACCGTCTGCTGCAGATGGCCGCGCACGCGACCGTCGTCGCCGACGGTCGCGAGATGTCCGAATGGCCGCGGGCGATCAAGCTGGCGCTGGCCGATCCGCGCGTCGCCGCGGCGTCGCCCTATGTCGATACCCAGGCGCTGATCGACAGCGGCAACGACAAGGCGCCGGCGATCATCCGTGGCGTATTGCCCGACCAGGAACGCAAGGTCTCGGTGATCGGCGACAAGATGGTGACCGGCAGCCTCGATTCCCTGACGCCCGGCAGCTACAACGTCCTGCTCGGCAAGGAACTCGCCGATATCCTCGGCGTGCGCCTGGGCGACAGCGTGCTGGTCGCGACGTCCGGCATGAACATCACCGGCATGGGTGCGGCGCCGCAGATGAAGCGCTTCGTGGTCAGCGGCGTATTCGAGGCGGGGCATCAGGAATTCGACAAGGGCCTTGCGATCGTGCGCATGGACGATCTCCAGCGTGTGCAGCGGATGGATGGCGTCACCGGCGTGCGCCTCAAGCTGCACGACATGGACAAGGCCTGGGACGTCGCCCGCGATCTCGCGTTACGGCTCGGCGGCGGCTATCGCGTGAACGACTGGATGCACGAGAACGCCAACCTGTTTCGCGCCATCCGCATGGAGCGCACGCTGATGGCGATCCTGCTGTCGCTGATCATCGTGATGGGCGCGTTCAACCTGGTGTCGTCGCAGGTGATGCTGGTGACCGACAAGCAGGCGGACATCGCCATCCAGCGCACGCTGGGGATGACGCCGGGGCAGGTGATGCGGATCTTCATGGTGCAGGGCAGCCTGATCGGCATCATCGGCACCGTGATCGGCGTGGTTGGCGGCATCCTGCTCACGCTCAACCTCGAGCACATCCTGCGTTTGATCGAGCGCGCTTTCCACGTCAACCTGTTGCCGGACGATGTCTACTACATCACCGGCCTGCCGATCGATCTGCGCGCGAGCACCATCGCGATCATCGCAGCGGTCGCACTGGCGATGGCCTTCCTCGCCACCCTGTATCCGGCATGGCGGGCGTCGCGCACGCCGCCTGCGGAGGCGCTGCGCTATGAGTAACGAAGTCATCCGCGCCGAAGGGCTCGGCAAGGTCTATGCCGAAGGCAAGCTGCACACGCCGGTGTTCGACGGGCTCGATCTGCGCATCGTCGAAGGCGAATCGGTGGCGATCGTCGGTGCTTCCGGTGCCGGCAAGAGCACGTTGCTGCATCTCCTCGGCGGACTCGATGTTCCGACCGCGGGCGAGGTCTACGTCAGCGGCCAGAAGATGTCGGCGCTCAAGGACGCCGACCGCGGGCGCCTGCGTAACCGCGCGCTCGGTTTCATCTATCAGTTCCATCACCTGTTGCCGGAATTCACTGCGCTCGAGAACGTGATGCTGCCGGTGATGCTGGGTGGCGCCAGTGCGGCGGACGCGGACAAGCTGGCGACGGCATTGCTGGAACAGGTCGGCCTCGGCGGGCGGTTGGAGCACAAGCCCGGCGAGCTTTCCGGCGGCGAACGCCAGCGTGCCGCGGTGGCGCGTGCGCTGGTCAACACACCGAACTGCATCCTCGGCGACGAGCCGACCGGCAACCTCGACGATCGCACCGCGGAAACCGTGTTCGAGCTGATGCTCGAACTCAATCGCGCCAAGGGCACCAGCCTGGTGCTGGTGACGCACGATCGTCGCCTCGCGCGCCGGCTCGATCGCGTGCTCGAACTGAGCAACGGTCGATTGCACGAATTGCCGCCGGACGCGGTCTGACATGACAAGGGCGACAGGGACGTCACCACGCATCGGACCACAGGCAGCAATCGGACTGCTGCTCGGCGCGATGTTGTGCCTGTGGGCGCCGTGGCTGGCGCCGCGCTGGGTATTGATCGCGCTGGCGATCGCCGGGTTGGTCCTTTGGTGGAAGTTGACGCGACGCATCTGGGTCGCGACCGCATTGCTCGGGTTTGGTTGGGCGGGAATCGTCGCGGGCACGGCGTTGCAATCGCGGCTGCCGTCGGAGCTTGAAGGGCGCGAACTGGTGGTGCAGGGCCGCGTCGACAATCTTCCGGAACAGGACAGCAAGAGCACCCGCTTCCAGTTCGTCGTCGATGACGATATCGCTCAGCAGGCGGAATTGCGCGGGAAACGCATTCGCCTCGGCTGGTTCGCCGCGCCGGACCAAGCGCCACCGCAGATCGTGGCGGGATCGCGCTGGCGCCTGCACGTCAAGCTCAAGCGTCCGCACGGCCTGCGCAATCCCGGTGTGCAGGATTCCGAGCGCGGCATGCTGGTCAATCGCATCGTCGCCAGCGGATCGGTGAAGGGTGGCGAGGGCAACGAAGAGCTTGCTGCCGGCAACGGCATCGATGCGATGCGCGACGGCATTGCCCAGCGCATCGAGCAGGGCACGTCGCCAGCTCGTCGATTCATCCGTGCGCTGGCGGTCGGCGATACCCGCGGCTTGAGCGACGACGACTGGACGATCCTGCGCGCGAACGGACTCACTCACCTCATCGCCATTTCCGGTTCGCATGTGGCGCTGACCGCAATCCTAGGTTCGGCGCTGGCATGGCTGCTGTGGCAGGCGTTCCCGAATCTTGGCCACTCGTTGCCGCGAAGGACCGCGATGTTGCTGGCGGGCATCGTCGTTGCCGCGTTCTACACCGCGCTGTCGGGTGGCGAAGTGCCGACCTTGCGCACGCTGCTGATGATGGCGAGCGTCGCCTCCGCGGTATTGCTACGGCGACGCATGGGCGCGGTGCAGGCGCTGGCGATCGCCGCGATCCTGCTGACGTTGATCGATCCGCTGAACCTGCTGCGTCCCGGTTTCTGGCTGAGTTTCGCTGGCGTGGCCTGGCTGTCGTGGTGCCTGCGCGAAGGCGGGCGCGGCATGCTGCGCGAATTCCTCGGCGCGCAGGGCGTGGCGACGCTTGGATTGCTGCCGTTGTCGATGTTGTTCTTTGCCCAGGCGTCGTGGGTGTCGCCGCTCGCGAACCTTGTTGCGGTCCCGTGGTGGGGCTTCGTGGTGGTGCCGCTGTCCTTGCTCGGCGTGCTGGCTGATGGCATCCATCACGGCTGGGGTGCGCCGCTATGGAATCTCGCGGCTTGGTTGTTCGATTTCGCCTGGCCGCTGTTCCAGCGCATCGCCGATTGGCCGCTCGGGCAGTCGCGTTTGCCGGAAGCGAGCGTGTTCGCATGGCCGTTGGCGTTGATCGGTGCGTTCTGGTTGCTGGCGCCGCGGAAATTGCCGGGTAAGCCACTGGCGCTCGCGCTGTGGCTGCCGATGTTCACGCCGCTGCAGCCCGCAGTGTTGCCGGGCGAAGTGCGGATGCAGGTGATCGATGTCGGGCAGGGGCAGGCGGTG
Source organism: Lysobacter sp. (assembly GCA_027306995.1). Taxonomy (GTDB): domain Bacteria; phylum Pseudomonadota; class Gammaproteobacteria; order Xanthomonadales; family Xanthomonadaceae; genus Solilutibacter. Next base: position 51,848 of record DAHUXS010000006.1, on the reverse strand, counting down.
TTGTTGCGCACCGCGCATCACACGATCCTGTATGACGCCGGTCCGGCGACCGATGACGGTTACGATGCCGGTGAAACCGTGGTGCTGCCGGCGCTGGCCGCGCTCGGTGTCGACCACATCGACCTGATGATGCTCAGCCACGCCGATGCCGATCACGCTGGCGGCATGAACGCGGTACTTGCCGGGATGCCGGTCGCCGCGGTGCAGGCGCCGCCGAATGCACCGATCGAAGTCGATGCGCACTGCAAGCTTGGTGACCATTGGGAGTGGGACGGTGTCGGCTTCGAAGTCGTCTCGCCGTTGCCTGATTCGGAATACACCGGCAATCCGTCGAGCTGCGTGTTGCGGGTTTCCAGCAAGGAGCACGCACTGCTGCTGACCGGAGACATCGACCAGGCCACCGAGCACGCGATGATCGAACGCGCCACGACCTCGTTGCGCGCCGACGTGGTGCTGATGCCGCACCATGGCAGCGCCGGGTCCTCCAGCGATGCCTTCGTTCATGCGACGGGCGCGGCCTGGGCGATCGCCTCGGCTGGCTACCGCAACAAGTTCCACCATCCCAATCCCAAGGCGGTGGCGCGCTGGACGGACGCCGGCACCCGTGTCCTTGATACCCCGCACACCGGTTCGGTGCGCGTCGATCTGGCGCCGACAGGCGTGGCGGTCACGACTGAACGGACCAGGCGACGGCGCATCTGGGACAGCGGGGGCTGACCCGTCGTCGCGCTGGGCTATCCTATCGGCCGACCCCCACGCTCCGGAAATGCAGAGTGCTCGAATTGGTGAAGGCCGGCGGCTGGCCGATGATTCCCCTCCTGCTGCTGTCGTTGGCGGCGTTTTCCATCATCGTCGAACGGCTCTGGAGCCTGCGTCGCGCCACGATCCTGCCGCCGGGCCTGGGAGACGAGGTCCGCAACTGGGCCGCGCGTGGCGGCCTCGATCCCAAGCACATCGATTCCCTGCGCGACACTTCGCCGCTGGGGCAGGTACTGGCTGCCGCGCTCGATGTCCGCGACCGCACGCCCGACCAGCGTCGCGAACGCGTCGAGGACGTCGGTCGTCACCAGGTGTTCCGGATGGAGCGCTTCCTCAACGCGCTCGGCACGATTGCTGCCATCGGTCCGCTGCTCGGCCTGTTCGGCACCGTGGTCGGCATGATCCAGATGTTCCTCGGCATCCTCGACCATGGCCTCGGCGACGTGAACCAGCTTGCCGGCGGCATCGGCAAGGCGCTGGTGTGCACGGCGACCGGCATGATCGTCGCGATCCCGGCGCTGATCGCCCACCGCTGGCTGAAGCATCGCATCGCCACCTACATCATCGATTTCGAACACGAAGTGATGCTGCTCGACGACGTGCTCGACGATCGCCGCGACCTTGCCGCCAAGCTGGGCGCGCACGGCTGACATGCGCATCCGCGACCGCGAGCAGGACGACATGTCGGAGATCAACCTGATCCCGTTGATCGACGTCATCCTCTGCCTGATCATCTTCTTCGTGATCACCACTACGTTCGCCTCGCGCAACGTGCTGCGCTTGCAGCTTCCGCGTGCCGAAGGCGAAGCGCCGCCGCAGAAGGACAAGCCGCTGAGCGTGCTGGTGAACGCGGATGGCCATTACTTCGTCGAGGACCGAGAATCGCTGCGCAACGACGTCGAAACCCTGAAGCACACCATCGCCGAAGTCGCCGGCAACGATCGCAGCAAGCCGGTGCTGTTGCGCGCCGATGCGCGGACGCCGCACCAGGCCGTGGTGACCGCCTATGAAGCGCTGGGCCAGCTCGGCTTCCGCCAGGTGATGATCGCCACTGCGCCGCAACCCAAGGAAGCTGCGCCGAAATGAGCGAAGGCGCACAGACGACCCGCGAAACCTATCGGCGCCTGCTTGGCTATGCCAAGCCTTATCGCGGGCTGTTGGCCGCGGCTTTCCTCGGCATGTTGCTGGAAGCCCTCTCGAGCGGCGGCATCCTGCAGTTGATGAAGTGGATCGTCGACGACATCTTCAACGCGCGTCAGTACATCTACCTGTATCCGGCAGCGCTGGTCGGCCTGCTGCTGGCACGCGGCTTCTTCGGCCTAGTGGGCGATTACTGCATCGCCCGCGGCGGCCGCAACGTCGCCCGCGACCTGCGCCTGCAGCTGATGGGCAAGTACCTGCGCCTGCCCGGCGCACGCTTCGACCAGGAACCGGTGCCGGTGATGATCACCCGGCTCGGTGGCGACACCGAACAGGTGGCGCAGGCTGCCGTCGATTCCCTCAAGGTGATGGTGAGCAATACGTTCAACATCATCAGCACCCTGGGCGTGATGTTCTACAACAGCTGGCGCGTTTCGCTGGTGCTGCTGGTGCTGGCGCCATTGCTGGCGTCGATCATGGGCAAGGTCGGCAAGCGCTACCGCCGCCTCAACCACGAAATCCAGACCGCCGCGGCAGACATGCTGCAATCGGCCGACCAGGCCCTGCATGCGCACCAGGAGGTGAAGACCTATGGCGCGCAGCAGGCCGAACTGTCGCGCTATGCCGACCAGAACACGCGCAACGTCAGCCTGTCGCTGAAGGTCGAAGTGACGCGCAGTTCGTTGTCGTTGTTCGTGCAGGTGCTGGGTGCGGTCGGCGTCGCGGTGATGTTGGTGATTTCCGCGCGCGAGGCCGCGGCCGGGCGCCTGACCAGTGGCACCTTCTTCACCTTGCTCACGGCGATGGTCAGTCTGGTGCCGCTGCTGCGCCAGATCACCAATGTCCAGAGCATGTTGCAGCGGGGCATCTCCTCGGCCAATCGCGTGTTCGACGTGCTCGATGCCCCCGACGAACGCGACGAGGGCCAGCTGCCGCTTGAACGCGCGCGTGGCGAACTCGAATTCCGCAACGTCAGCGCGCGTTACGACAACCAGCAGGCGTCGGCGCTGGACGATGTCAGCTTCACAGCGCGTCCCGGCACCGTGACCGCGATCGTCGGACGATCGGGCAGCGGCAAGTCGACGCTGATCAAGCTGATCCCGCGCTTCTACGAACCGGCATCGGGCGAGATCCTGCTCGATGGGCAACCACTCGACGCCTACCGCCTCGCCGACTTGCGACGGCAGATCGCACTGGTCGGTCAGCATGTCGCGCTGTTTGACGGCAACATCGCCGACAACGTCGCCTATGGCGAAATGGCCGACGCCGATGCCGCGCGGGTGCGCCGCGCGATCGAAGGCGCAAACGCCGCCGAATTCGTCGACCGACTTCCTGACGGCCTCGACACCCATGTCGGCGAACGCGGCGGGAAATTGTCGGGCGGCCAGCGCCAGCGCGTCGCCATCGCGCGCGCGCTGCTGAAGGATGCGCCGATCCTGATCCTGGACGAGGCCACCGCGGCGCTCGACAACGAATCGGAACGGTTGGTGCAGACCGCGCTCGACCACCTGATGCCCGATCGCACCACGCTGGTGATCGCGCATCGCCTGTCGACCATCGAACACGCCGACCAGGTGCTGGTGCTCGACCACGGCCGCATCGTCGAACGCGGGACCCACCGCGAATTGCTGGCGCTGGGCGGGGTCTACGCCCATCTCCACGCCATGCAGTTCCGGGAGGGTGCATGAGTCGCGAACGCCGACCGCCGTCATGGTGGTTCGGCGACGAGGGGGCGCCAGCGTGGACGGGTCCGCTCGAATCCCTGTATCGCAGTGCGTCGGCGCGTCGCCGTCGCGTGCAACAACAACGCGCAAAATCGATCGGTATTCCGGTGCTGGTGATCGGCAACCTGATCGCCGGCGGTGCCGGCAAGACTCCGCTAACCATCGCGGTGGTCGAACGCCTGCGCGAGTGGGGCTGGCATCCCGGTGTCGCCAGCCGCGGCTATGGCCGTCGCGACGCCCAGCAAGCGCGCTGGGTCGAGGGCAGTGATGACCCCGCGGTCGCCGGCGATGAGCCGGTGGTGATCGCACGCCGCACGAAAGTGCCGGTACGCGTCGATGTGCGTCGCGTGGATGCCGCGGCGGCGCTGCGTGATCGCGGCTGCGACATCGTGGTCTGCGACGACGGCCTGCAGCATTACGCCTTGGCGCGCGACATCGAGATCGAAGTGATCGACGGCATGCGTGGCTACGGCAACGGGAGGATGATTCCGGCCGGTCCGCTGCGCGAACCGGTCGAGCGTGCCGAGCTCTGCGATTTCCGCGTGCGCAATCTCGGCAGCGATACCGGCGAGAGTGGCGAAAACGATTTCGGCGTATGGCCGATGCACCTGGTCGCGCAACGTGTCGCCGCCTTGCGCGGCCCGCGCGTGCGCACGCTCGCCGAGTTCGCCGGGCAACGCGTGCACGCTGTCGCGGGCATCGGCCATCCGGAACGCTTCTTCGACACGCTGCGCCAGCATGGCATCGCGGTGGTGCCGCATGCGTTCCCGGACCACCATGCCTACACGCCGGAAGATTTCGATTTCTCCAGTCCGTTGCCGGTGCTGATGACGGAAAAGGACGCGGTGAAGTGCAGCGTCTTCGCCGGCGAGCATTGGTACAGCGTGCCGGTCGATGCCGAATTGCCGGCGGCGTTCTGGATCGGCCTGGAAGACCGGGTGCAGCAGCCGCGCCAACTGACCCTGTTGGAGGCCGAGTGAGCCGTCAATTCGTCGTCGCCATTCCCGCGCGCCTGTCGGCGAGCCGTTTGCCGGGCAAGCCAATGCGCCTGCTGGGTGGCGAGCCATTGATCCGCCACGTTGCGCGACGTGCGCTCGCCGCCGGTGCCGATGACGTGGTGGTTGCGGCGGATGACGCCAGCATCCTCGCCGCACTCGACGGCATCGCCGTGCGCGGCGTGCTCACCCGCAGCGATCACGCTTCGGGTACCGATCGCCTCGCCGAATGCGCGCGACTCGCCGGTTGGAGCGACGACACCCTGGTGGTGAACCTGCAGGGCGACGAACCGTTCGCGCCGGCCTCGGGCATCCGCGCCGTTGCGCAGACGCTCGCCGACAGTGGCGCGGAAATGGCGACGCTCGCCACCGCGGTCGACGATCCCGAGCAACTCTTCGATCCCAATACCGTCAAGTTGGTGTGGCGCGATCCGATCGGCGACGCGCAATGGCGCGATGTCCTGTATTTCAGTCGTGCACCGATTCCCTGGCATCGCGACGCCTTCGCGCAGAACAAGCGCGTGCTGATGCCGGGGCAGTGCCTGCGCCATATCGGCATCTATGCCTACCGCGTCGATTTCCTGCAGCGTTTTGCGGTCATGCCGCAGGGCATGCTGGAGCAATTGGAATCGCTGGAGCAGTTGCGCGTGCTGGAAGCGGGATTCCGCATCGCCGCCGCGCTGGCGCCCGAGCCGTTCCCGCCCGGCGTCGACACGCCGGAAGACCTTGCGCGCGCCGAGACGCGACTGGCGCAGGGTGGGGCATGAAGGTCCTGTTCGTCTGCCTCGGCAACATCTGCCGCTCGCCGATGCTGGATGGCTGGATGCGTGCGCGCATCGATGGCGACCCGTCGCTGTCGTGGCTGCAGGTCGACTCCGCCGGGTTCGAGCGCGCGCATGTCGGCGAAGCGCCGGACCCGCGCGCCATCCGCATCGCCCGCGAGCATGGCGTCGATCTTTCCGATTTGCGTGCCCGCCAGCTTGGCGACATCGATTTCGATCGTTTCGACCTGATGCTGTTCGCCGATGCATCGACGCTGTCCGCCGGATTGCGCAAGGCTGGCCCGCGCCATCACGCCCGCATGCACCGGGTGATGGAATGGCTCGACCTGGCGCCGTTCGATCTCGCCGATCCCTGGTATGGCGATTTCGACGATTTCCGCGAATGCTGGGCGCGGGTGGAGCAGGCTGGCCCGCTGTTGTTGGAGCGCCTGCGCGCCGATCAGCGAATGGACGCCGTCCCCGCCGCATAATGGCGTCGTGACCAGCGCCGAACACACTCCCTTCGACGGCAAGGCCTTCGTCCGCGACCTGACCAGCGCGCCCGGCGTGTACCGCATGTACGCGGCTGACGACACGCTGCTCTACGTCGGCAAGGCGGCCTCGCTCAATAAGCGCGTCGCCAGCTATTTCAACAAGGCGCTGACCATCCGCATCGCGACCATGGTCGGTCAGATCGCGCGGATCGAAGTCACCGTCACCCGTACGCCGGCCGAGGCATTGATCCTCGAGAACCAGCTGATCAAGACCTTGAAGCCGCGCTACAACGTGATGTTGCGCGACGACAAGAGCTATCCCTATGTCCTGCTGACCCAGGAAGAGTTCCCGCGGGTGGCGCTGCATCGCGGGCCGCGCGCGATCCCCGGCAAGTATTTCGGCCCGTATCCCAGCGTCTATTCGGTGCGCGAAACCCTCAATTTCATGCATCGCCTGTTCAAGCTGCGCAATTGCGAGGACAGCGTGTTCCGCAACCGCACGCGGCCCTGCCTGCAATACCAGATCGGGCGTTGCACCGCGCCCTGCGTCGGCTTGATCGATGCGGCTTCCTATGCCCATGACGCCCATCGCGCCGAACTGTTCCTGTCCGGTCGCAGCGAGGAACTCGGGCGCGAACTCACCAGCGAAATGGAAGCCGCCAGCGCGCGCCTCGACTTCGAGGGCGCCGCGCGTCTGCGCGACCTGCTCACCGGCGTGCGCAAGCTGCAGTCGAATCACTCGCTGGGCAACGACGGCAACGACACCGACGTGCTCGCCTGCGTGCTGCGCAACGGTCATGCCTGCGTGATGCTGCTGTCGTGGCGCGATGGCCGCAATCTCGGCACCCGGTCGTTCTTTCCCAAGCTCAATGGCGAGGATTCGTCCGCCGAAGTGCTGGCCGCCTTCGTTTCGCAGTATTACGGCGATCATCCGCCGCCGCGGGAGGTTTGGCTCGACCAGGACATTCCCGAGCGCGAGCTGATCGAGGAAGCGCTGAACGAGGCGTCGCTGCACAAGGTGCGCCTGCGCGCGCGTTTCCGCGGCGAGCGCGCGACGCAGGTCGACTTCGTCCGGCGCAACGCCGATGTCGCGTTGTCGTCGGAGTTGGCCAGCAACGCCGCGCAGAAGGCGCGGCTGGATTCGTTGTGCGTGCTGCTGGGGTTGGAAGCGCCACCGCATCGCATCGAGTGCTACGACATCAGCCACACCATGGGCGAGGCGACCGTCGCCTCCTGCGTGGTGTTCGACGAGAATGGCCCGGTGCGCGGCCAGTACCGGCGCTTCAACATCACCGGCATCACTCCCGGCGACGACTACGCCGCCATGCACCAAGTGCTGACGCGGCGCTTCAAGCGCGCGATGGAGAGCATCGCCGAAGGCGAGGCCCCGGCCAATCCGATCCCCGATTTGCTGCTGATCGACGGTGGCGTCGGCCAGCTGGCGCAGGCGAGGGCGGTGCTGAACGAACTCAACGTCGAAGGCGTGGCGATGATCGGCGTCGCCAAGGGGCCGGAACGCATCGCCGGCGACGAGACCCTGGTGTTCCCGGATGGTCGCGAGCTGCATCCGGGCAAGCAGTCGCCGGGCCTGCAACTGATCCAGCAGGTGCGCGACGAGGCCCACCGTTTCGCCATCACCGGCCATCGCGGACGTCGCCAGAAGGCGCGCACCACCAGCAAGCTCGAGGACATCCCGGGGATCGGGCCGCGCAGGCGTTCCAGCCTGCTCAAGCACTTCGGCGGCATGGTCGGATTGAAGGCCGCCAGCGCCGCCGACATCGCGCGGGTCGAGGGCGTCAATGCGGCATTGGCCGAACGGATATACGCGGCGCTGCACGGACTCGCGTAGCATAGTCGTGGCATGAGAATCACCATCCCCACCTTCCTCACGCTGGCACGAATCCTGATGATTCCGGTGCTGGTGGTGGTCTTTTTCCTTCCCTGGCGTTGGGCCAGCGTGTTCGCGATGCTGGTGTTCGCGCTGGCCTCGATCACCGACTGGCTGGACGGCTGGATCGCGCGCCGTTACCACCAGTATTCGGCCTTCGGCGCCTTCCTCGATCCGGTGGCCGACAAGTTGATGGTGTCGACCGCTTTGTTCCTGATCGTGCAGGGGCATCCCACGGCGTGGATGGCGTTCTGGGCGGCGGTGATCGTCGGTCGCGAGATCGCCGTCTCCGCGCTGCGCGAATGGATGGCCGGGCTCGGCCAGCACGCGAAGGTGAAGGTGGCATCGATCGGCAAGATCAAGACCACGGTGCAGATGCTGGCGATCGGCTTCCTGCTGTATTCGATCCACCAGCCCTACGCACCGAACCCGACGCTGTGGATCGATCGCCTGGCTTTCCACATCGGCGACTGGGGTCTGGCCGCCGCGGCGCTGCTGACGTTGTGGTCCGGAGTCGAGTACCTGGTTGCCGCCTGGCCGGCGCTGCGCGATGGGGAAGGCAAGCCTGTTGACACGTTGCCAGACTCCGGTAAAATGGCCGGCTCAACGCGGGAATAGCTCAGTTGGTAGAGCACGACCTTGCCAAGGTCGGGGTCGCGAGTTCGAGTCTCGTTTCCCGCTCCAGTTTTGCGAAGCCCCGGTACGCCGGGGCTTCGTTTTGTGGAACAATGCTTTTGATGGCCTCGTGGCAGAGTGGTGATGCACCGGACTGCAAATCCGTTAACAGCGGTTCGATTCCGCTCGAGGCCTCCATCAAGACGATCCCGGCGCAAGCCGGGATTTTTCTTTGTAGAGTGGCGCCATGAACGCGCAGATGGCCTACGTCGAGAGTTTCCACGACCCGGCGACTTCCACCTTCACCCATGTCGTCTTCGATGGCGAGGGTGGGCGTGCCGCGATCATCGATCCCGTGCTCGATTTCGATCCGGCGACAGCACGCACGTCGACGTCATCCGCGCAACGCGTGCTCGACTTCGTGCAAGCCCACGGGTTGCACGTCGACTGGATCCTCGAGACCCATGCCCACGCCGACCATCTCACTGCCGCCGCATGGTTGAAGCGCGAAACCGGCGCGCCCGTGGCGATCGGTCGCGGCATCACCAAAGTGCAGGAACGCTTCAAGGCGTTGTTCGGATTGGAAGACGATTTCGCGGTCGATGGCAGCCAGTTCGATCGCCTGTTCGATGATGGCGACAGCTTCAACATCGGGCAACTCACTGCGAAGGTGATGGCGACACCGGGCCATACCGACGACAGCCTGACCTACCTGATCGACGATGCCGCGTTTATCGGCGACACCCTGTTTGCGCCGGAAACCGGTACCGCGCGCGTCGACTTTCCGGGCGGCGATGCCCACAAGCTGTACCGCTCGATTCATCGCCTGTTCGATTTGCCCATCGATACCCGGATTTTCCTGTGCCACGACTATCCGCAGGGACGGGAAGCGCATGCGTTGACGTCGATCGCCGATCAGGAACAACGCAACATCCACGTGGGAGGCAGCGCTTCCGAAGATGCATTCGTGGAAATGCGGCTCAAGCGGGACGCCACGCTGTCGGCGCCGAAGCTGATCGGCCCGGCGCTACGCGCGAATATCCGCGCGGGCGTGATTCCCTAGGACGGGTATGGTCAAGGCCACCGCCGGCAAGCCGGATCCGATGGTCGACGGCATGACCCGCGAGCAGCGATTCTTCTACGGCTTCGCAGCGGTGCAGCGCAGCAACTTCACGCCGCAAGCGTTTGGCCGGATTAGCTCGGGATGGCATCCCGAACGCCTTCTTAAGAGTGAGTCAACTTCAAACATACTTCAAAATGAAGCCGTGTACACTGTACGCAAATTAGAGTACAGTGTACACATATGACAAGAGACACCATCCTCGCTGCTGCAAGAGCAGTCCTCGATCGCGAGGGCGTCCCTGGACTCACCGTCCGCAAGGTCGCCGCGCGAGCCAAGCTGTCACCGATGGCCATGTATCGGCATTTCGCGGACAAAAGCGCCTTGCTTGATGCCCTTATGGATGACGGTCTGGCAACGTGGGGCAAGATCGTGTCGTCCATATCAGCCCAGGATCCCATGGCGTGGATGGAGGAATTGATCGAGGCGTACTTAAATTTCGCACTGACCAAACCGCATCGTTTCGATGCGGCTTTCTTGCTCCCGGCGCCCAGCGCACGCCAGTTTCCGGATGATTTCGCAGCCGGCCGCTCACCAGCCCTGATGATGATCATCTTGCGAATTGATCAGGCCAAGTCCAACGGACGGTTTGGCAACGAGCCCGCGCTTGACATTGCACTGTCACTCGTGGCTCTCGGTCAGGGCATGGTTTCCATGCATCGCGCCAACCGATTTTCGAGTGAAGCGCAATTCAAAGCGATCTATCGCACGGCGCTACATCACTGCATCGAATCCTATTCGGTCAAACCGCTTCGGAGAGAAAAATGACCCCCTTGTTTGCAAGCGCATCAAGCGTTCGATATCGAATTGGCGCAATGTGTCTCCGGTCGCTGATCGGATTGATCGTCGGGTTGTCTCTCATCGCTGACGGGAGCGCGCATGAGTCGGTTCCTGTCAAAGCTGACCTCGCCATTGTGGGGGCGAGAATCTACCCGGCACCCGATAGTGAACCAATCAACGATGGTGTCGTTCTCGTGCGTGGTGGAAAGATCGTCGGGGTCGGCACACGCCGGCAAATCGGCGTTCCCCGTGGCGCTCGTCTACTAGACGCCCGCGGCTCGGTGCTGACGGCGGGTTTCTGGAACAGCCATGTCCACCTGATGACACCGAACCTTCTTGGCGCAACCACGGCGAAAGCCGAAACCTTGCAAGGTGGCTTGGAGACAATGTTCACTCGCTGGGGCTTCACCACCATTTTTGACATCGCCTCATCGACCGAGAACGCAATCGCACTTCGGCACCGCGTGGAAACGGGTGAAATCGCGGGTCCCATGATCCTGACAGTTGGCGATCCCTTCTATCCAAAAGGCGGGACACCGATCTATGTTCGCGAATATCTGCGAGCACATGGCGCGCCCGATGAAGAAGTTTCAACACCCGAAGAAGCCGCAGCTCGCGCGGCTCGCCAACTTGATGGCGGTACCGATGGCGTGAAGATCTTCGCCGGTGCGGTCGTGGGAGGGAAGATCGGCGTTCTTCCAATGCCGATTGACATCGCCAAGACCATCGTCAACGAGGCACATCGTCGGAAGAAGCCCGCGTTCGCTCATCCAGCCAGCCTTGCCGGGCTGAACGTGGCGATTGAGTCAGGGGTCGATATCCTGGCTCATACCACGGCCATGGATGGAGGAGATTCAGGCGGGTGGTCGCCAGAGTTGATCGCCCGATTGCGTGCGCATGATATGGCTCTCATTCCAACCATGATGCTGTTCGAGGTCGAGGCGAAGAGATTCCACGAAAGCCCGAGCGATCTGGCGAACGCCATTTCGGTCATCACGGCAGAGGTCAGAAACTACGCCGGTGCGGGCGGCCAGATATTGTTCGGTACCGACGTCGGTTACATCGATGTCTTCGACCCTATGGAGGAATACAAGCTGATGTCGGGCGCCCTCGACTGGCGGGCTATCCTGACTTCGCTCACCACCGCACCGGCCGAGCGATTCGGTTACATCTCCCGCAAGGGTCGGATTGCGAATGGTATGGATGCCGATCTTGTCTTGTTGAACGGCGACCCCGCCAAAGATCCGACCGCCTTCGCCCATGTGCGCGACACGATTCGAGCAGGAAAGGTCATTTGGGGTGTGGATCGATAGAAGCGAAGCGGACATGCCGGGTGCGAATTCGCCGCACGCAAAATTTTGATGATGTTGGTTGCGCAGCAAGCCAATTGTTGAGGACTGTTGTCCCATTTGTGTCCCACGAGACCGATATGGGCGGGAATTGGAATTGCAGAAATTCCTTGTAATTCAAAATTTTACGTGGTGCCCGGAGTCGGGATCGAACCGACATGACCTTGCGGTCGAGGGATTTTAAGTCCCTTGCGTCTACCAGTTTCGCCATCCGGGCAGGCTGCAAATGCTACTCCGTGGAGAGCACGGCGTCTTGCATCCGGTCATGCGAACATCCGCACTTGGCCATCGGAGCGGACCCATGATCGTCTTCAAGAGCGAACAGGCGCGTTATCTCGGCTATGTGCTGGCGCTGGCCGGATTGCTGGTTTCGCTGCTGTTGCTGTTCTGGGGGCATCGCCAGGGTTGGCTGGCTGGGGTGATCGTGTTCGGCGCGCTGGCGGCGCTGGGAACCGCCGACCTGTTGCAGGCCAAGAGCACGTTGCGCCGCAATTATCCGATCTTCGCCCACATCCGCTTCGTGCTGGAATCGTTCGGGCCGGAGATCCGCCAGTATTTCGTCGAATCCGACATCGTCGAGGTGCCGTTCTCGCGCGAGCAGCGCACGCTGGTGTACGAACGAGCGAAGAACCTCAGTGACGTGGTTCCGTTCGGCACCGAGCTTGACGTCTACGGCGACCAGTACGAGTGGATCAACCACTCGATCGCGCCGACGCCGCACCACGACGAGAACTACCGCATCACCATCGGCGAGAACGCCGCGCAGCCCTACGACGCCAGCGTCTTCAATATCTCGGCGATGAGTTTCGGCGCGCTGTCGGCCAACGCGATCCGTGCGCTCAACAAGGGCGCCAAGCTCGGCGGCTTCAGCCATGACACCGGCGAAGGGTCGATCTCCCCTTACCACCGCGAATTCGGCGGCGACCTGGTATGGGAGGTCGGTTCCGGCTATTTCGGTTGCCGCAACGACGACGGCAGTTTCAACGCCGACAAGTTCGCCGCCAATGCACGCGATCCGCAGGTGAAGATGGTCGAGCTCAAGCTGTCGCAGGGCGCCAAGCCCGGCCATGGCGGCGTGTTGCCGGCGGCCAAGGTGTCGGCGGAAATCGCGGCGACGCGCGGGGTGCCGATGGGGCAGGACTGCGTGTCGCCGGCGCGCCATACCGTGTTTTCGACGCCGATCGAGTTGTTGCAGTTCGTGGCGAAGATGCGCGAGCTGTCGGGAGGCAAGCCTGCGGGCTTCAAGCTGGCGATCGGCCATCCCTGGGAATGGTTCGCGATCGCCAAGGCCATCCACGAAACCGGGTTGCTGCCGGACTTCATCGTGGTCGACGGCGCCGCAGGCGGCACCGGCGCAGCGCCCTCGGAATTCGTCAACCATGTCGGCGTGCCGATGCACGAAGGGTTGATGCTGGTCGACAATACCTTGATCGGGCTCGGCATCCGCGATCGCATCCGCATCGGTGCGGCGGGCAAGATCACCAGCGCCTTCGGTCTTGCCCACACCATGGCGCTGGGCGCCGACTGGTGCAACGCCGCGCGCGGCTTCATGTTCTCGCTGGGCTGCATCCAGTCGCGCAGCTGCCACAACGACAAGTGCCCGACGGGCGTCGCCACCCAGGACCCGAGTCGCTGGAAAACGCTCGACGTCGAGGACAAGGCGCAGCGCGTCAGCAACTTCCACGGCAATACCTTGAAGGCGCTGCGCGACATGCTGTGCGCGGCCGGTTTGATCCATCCCCGCGAGCTCGGGCCGGAACACATCCTGCGCCGGGTCAGCCCGATCGAGATCCGCGCGCTGTCGCAGCTGTATCCCAGGCTCCATCCCGGGGAACTGCTCGATGCGCGCGAACCGAACCATCAGGTCTTCCGACTGTTCTGGCGCGAGGCACGCAGCGACAGCTTTGCGGCGCCGTCGCGGATCGCGGAAATGCGCACCTCCAAATCGTTCTGAGCGGGCGGTTATGCCGCTTGCGGTGCGCGGAATCCGCAGCGCAGGAAGATCGCGCGTTCGCGGGCGTCTAGGTCGTCGAACTCGAGTTCGCAGGCATCGCTCGTGCGCTGATCGTGGGTGATGAATTCGTGGTCGATGCATGTGCGGGCATCCGTGCGCGCCCATGAGTCCTGCAGCAGTCCGAGCATGTCCATGTGTCTTCCCTGACGGTGGCACGGCCTTCGTGGCCGCAGGGACAGCATGGCGCGGTGCCGGCGTCCTGACTCTCGGGAAGCAGCCGACGCGGCTGTAGGAAAACTCCGCGCCGGAGATGCCTCAGGGGCCGTCGATCAGTTCGAGCGCCCGCTCCGGCGGACGGCAGATCACCGCACGATCGTCGCGGATCAGGATCGGACGCTCGATCAGGCGTGGGTGCTCGACCATCGCGGCGATGGCGGCCTCGTCGGAGAGGGCAGGGTCATCCAGGCCCAGCGCGGCGTACTCGGGTTCGCCCTTGCGCAACAAATCGCGGGCAGGGATGGCGAGCTTGGTCAACAGGTCGCGCAAGGTTCCGGCATCGGGCGGGGTTTGCAAGTATTCGACCACGCGTGGTTGCAGCCCACGCTCGGCCAGCAAGGCCGCGGTGGCGCGGCATTTCGAGCAGGCGTCGTTGTGGTAGAGGGTCAGATCCGACATCGGTGCGTTCCGCAAGGAATGCACCATGATGCCAGTCAGGCCGCTTCCTCGAAGTGGTATCCGAGCCGGACCAGGATGCGTCGCTCGACTTCGCTCAGCTGCGATTCTTCGAGTTCCTTCGCGTCGGTCGGGCGCATGTCGTAGGTGGTGAAGACATGCTGGCGATGGCCGAAGGCGCAGTACTCGCCATCGACGGTCGTGTATGAGATGGGGGCGCCGCACTTGCGGCAAAGCGTGGTGTCGTCCTTGATCGCCATATGCCTACGTCCTGTAGGGAAGCACACGAATCCTGTGTACGGGGGCGATCGTAGCACCGGTCGGGGCGCCGTGGCAGCGAACGCGTTCACAAAAAAGCCGGCTTGCGCCGGCTCTCGATCCTGGTGGGCGGTGCAGGGATCGAACCTGCGACCCTTGCCGTGTGAAGGCAATGCTCTACCGCTGAGCTAACCGCCCGGGAGCCGCCCAGTATAGCGGCAGTCCGCGGATTTGTCAGCCGGGACTCAGCCGAATTTCTCGTTCAGCACGCGGCGGATTTCCTGCTCGACCATGCCCTTCATCGGCGCGAAGAACATCCCGAGCTTGGCCATGATCTCGACCTGCCCGGGCAGCAGCTTGATCGTGCCGTCAACGCCGCTGCGCTGGAAATGCAGGTTGTCACCATCCCAGCGGCTCTCGACCCCGAGCTTGCGCGCCAGCGAATCGGCGAGGTCGGAGAGTGCGTTGCGCGCCTGTTCCGGCGACAGCGAGTGGTTGTGGTGGAGGTGGATGCTGGACATTCAGTGGTCGTAGTCGCCGAGATAGGCGTCCAGTTTACGTGCGCGCAGCAGGTCGGCGGCATCGTTCCAGGAAATCGCGCGTTGCAGCGCCAGGCTTTCGAGGATGCGCACGATCGCCAGTTCCACTTCCGGATTGGCGGTGAGCGCGGGATCGCTTGCGCGGTGTTCGATCACGTCGAACAGCACCGCGTTGGCGTCGGTATAGCTGATCGCCGGTGTCACGCCGTGCTTCCTGCGCCATGCCTCGCTGGCCAGCACCGTGTTGACGTGCGACTGGGTGAGGAAGGTGGCGCGCCCGATCAGCTTGAGGTTGCCGGGCTGCACCGCGGTCATGGTGTTGCCGACCACGCGTCCGAGTTTCGCCATGATCCCGGTGGAGTGCGCGTTGAGCAGCATCTTCAGGGCGATGACCTGGTTGAGTTCCAGCGGATCGTCGCGGCCGGGAACGACGACATCGAGTAGCCACGGTTTGGTGGCGCCCGCGTGCAGTGACGCCAGCGACTGTTTCGACATCGGCGAGGTGCCGACGTGAATGACGCTGAGCGATGCGCCGCGCTCGCCGAAGGTGCGCAGCCATTTGCCCGCGATGGGCGAGGGCGTCTCCGCACCGAGCAGGATCATCGCGCCGTGGTCGCCTGCCGTCGGGCCGGACGACCGCATGTTGCGCGGCGAGAATGACAGGTCGTACAGCGCCAGTTGTTCGGCGCCGGCGTTCGCGAGACTGCGTGCAGCTGCGGCACGCAGCCACTGGTCGTCGATCTGGGTCTCGAACGGCTTGGCGTAGAGCGCGGGATCGAGGCCGTGGAAGGGGCGATGCAGCAGCAGCTTCCACGCCGATGCCGCATCGTCCGTTGGCGCCCAGACCTGGATCCACGAACGGCGCTCTTTCGCGTCGACGCGATCCAGTGGCGCGAGGCGGAATGTCGGCGCGCGTTCGGTGACGTCGACGAAGACCGGCATCAGCGCACGACCGGCCAGATAGGTCGCATGGTGGCCGTTCGCGTAAGTCGAGGATTCGCGGTCTGTCCACATGGCGAGTCGCGGTGCGGTTGCAGCGACCGTCTTCTGCAAGGTCGCGAATTGGCGCAGACGCGAAGCGATGGTGGTGTGCCCGTCGAAGCCAAGCGCGCGCAATTCGGTCTTTGTCAGTACCGAGGCAAGCAGATGGTGGATCGCATCCTCCATCACCACGCCCAGTGCGTAGAGGCTGGTGGTGGTCGCCTGCATGCGGGTCGATCCGGTGATCGCCTGCGGGCCGGTGGCGAGGTTGATCTTGGTGATGCGTGGTTCCTCGATCACTTCGCGACTGCGGATGAACGGCAGCAGCACCTGATCTGGATTGTTGTAGACGAACCAGGTCATTCCGGCGCGGCCGCCATTGAGTTCCGCACCGGCCTTGGCGGTGCCGATCACCGCCGAAGTTTCACCGCCTTCGGTGACCGCGAACACGACGTCGCCGGGTTGGATGTCGTTGTCCTGCAATTGCAGGCCGCCGATCAGTTGCAGGTCCTCGAAACCTTCCAGCGATGCGATCAATGCGCGATCGCCACCGGTGATTTCGCCGCGCACGCGATCGCCGATCCCGGGCAGGCTGCGTTCGATCCTGCGCCACGATGGCGTTTTCGCCACACGTTCCCAGAAGGGCCGCCACAGGCTGCTTTCCAGCGTTTCCGCGAGGCGGCCAGTCGATCCGGTGCCGTAGAAATAGACGCGATGGCCGCTGCGGATGGCGTTCTGCATGGCCTTCGATGCCGCTTCGAGTAGGTGTAGGCGCGCGGGATCGGAGACGACCGCATCCATCGTTTTCACGACATCGCGATCGACCGCGAACAGTTCACGCAACCCGGCTGCGGTGTCCCCGGAGATGCGACGACTGAGGTCCATCGTCTCGGGATGGCGTTGTTCGGTCAGCAGGGTGTGCAACTGGAACTGCTGCTTGTTGCGCAGGTAGTCCTGCGACTGCGCCGAAGGCGTGACCGCGAGCAGGCGGAGCAGATCGCCATCGGCGGCCGGTTTGTCCAGCGCCAGACCTGGCACGCATGTGAACAACAGACAGGCAGCGAAGGCGAAAACACGCGATCTCGACATGACGGGCTCCGGGCAGTCCCGGGATGGTGCCATGAGGTGCCAGTCGGCCTTTGGCGGCTCGCATGTTGCAGTGCAATGGAGGCCGCATTCTGTGGTTAAATCGGGGCATCGTGAATGCTTTCGTCCTCCGTTTCCCCGACCACGCCCATGCCGACCTCGCGCTCGCGCCGGGTGCAACCGGTCTTGGCCGCGATCCCGACCAGGAGCGTGGCCTGCGCGTTGCGCCGCTGGGCGAACCGGCCTTGATCGAACTGGTCGTCGACCAGCGTGGCGTGTGGATGAACGTCATGCCCGACACCTGGGGCGTGCACGTCAATGGCCGCCCGATCCGCAAGCTGGCGATGCTCCATGCCGGCGACAGCCTGCACGTCGAGGGACGGGAGATGGTGTTGGCCCGCGAGCCATCGCCGCAGCCGACGGGGGGATCGACCCGCCCGCGTGGTTGCGACGTCACGCCAGTATTGCGCGGGCAGGGTGGCGCCTTGCACGGCCAGGCGGTTCCGGTGGTCGATGCCGACAACGGCAATACGACGCTGGTCGGCGCGACGGTGGACATGCAGGACGCCGACGTGCGCGTCTCCAGCCTCGACCCGATGGTGCCGCTGCAGGTCAATGGCACCACCGTGACCACGGCATGGCTGCGCATCGGCGACCAACTGGTCCTGCCGAACGGGCAGCGCTTCCTGTTCGAAGGACCGGAATTGCGCGGGGATGTCGGGGAAGCCGTCGTGCGTGCACCCGTGCAAAAAACAATGTCCGAAGCCGATGCGCCGCAACGCATGCGCGTGCCCTGGTTGCTGATCGCCGCGGTGGCCATTGCCATCGCGTTGCTCGCGCTGTTCTGGTTCGGAGCTTGAGATGTCGCGCGTCCTGAACTTCAGCGCCGGCCCGGCGGCGCTGCCGGAAGCGGTGCTGCGGCAGGCGCAAGCGGAAATGCTCGATTGGCGCGGAACCGGCGCCTGCGTGGCCGAACTCAGCCACCGCGGCGGACCGTTCATGGCACTGGCGGCGGAAGTCGAGGCCGACGTCCGCACCTTGCTCGCTGTTCCGGAGTCGCACGCGGTGCTGTTCCTGTCCGGTGGCGCAACCACGTTGCAGGCACTGCTGCCGCTGAATTTCGCCGAACACGGACAGCGCGCCGATTATCTCGTCACCGGCCACTGGGCGAAGATGGCGGTGAAGCAGGCCGCACCCGCGGTCGATGCCCATGTCGTCGCCAGCAGCGAGGTGCAGCGCTTCACCAGCGTTCCCGACAAGTCGCAGTGGCAGCGTTCGCCGGATGCGGCGTATTTCCACGTCACCGCCAACGAAACCATCCACGGCGTCGAATTGCCGGACGACATCGACGACAGCACGACCGCGCCGCTGATCGCCGATTTCAGTTCGAACATCGCATCGCGTCCGTCCGATATTTCGCGCTATGCGATGGTCTATGCCGGCGCCCAGAAGAACCTTGGTCCGTCCGGCATCACGCTCGCGATCATCCGCAAGGACCTGCTTGAGCGTCGCGGCCAGCCGCGTGCCGACATCCTGACCTGGGCGTCGCATGCCGCGCAGGGATCGATGCTCAACACGCCGCCGACGTGGAACTGGTACCTGCTCGGGCTGTGCGTGCGCTGGATGATCGAGCAGGGTGGGACCGCTGAATTTTCCCGGAGAAATGGCGAAAAAGCGGCGATGGTCTACGCCGCCATCGACGACTCGAAAGGTTTCTACCGCAACGATGTCGTGACATCGGTGCGTTCGCGTATGAATATTCCCTTCGTGCTGCATGACGCCGCGCTCGACGCGGTGTTTCTCGCCGAATCGCAGGCCGCGGGCCTGATCGGGCTCAAGGGCCACAAGGCAGTCGGCGGAATGCGCGCCTCGCTCTACAACGCCATGCCGGTCGACGGCGTGCGCGTGCTCGTCGATTTCATGCACGATTTCCGGAAACGCCATGGCTGACCAACCTTCTCCCATCGATCTCGCCGCATTGCGCGCGCGCATCGACGGACTCGATTCCCACATCGAAGAGTTGATCCTCGAGCGTGCCCGCTATGCCCGCCAGGTCGGGCAGGCCAAGGGCGACCTCGCTGCCGCGGTGGACTATTACCGTCCGGAACGCGAGGCGCAGGTGTTGCGTCGCGTGGTCGATCGCAACGAAGGTCCGCTCAGCGACGAAGTGCTGGTGCGCCTGTTCCGCGAAATCATGTCGGCCTGCCTGGCCCAGCAGGAGCCGCTGAAGATCGGCTACCTCGGTCCGGAAGGCACGTTCTCGCAGCAGGCGGTGCACAAGCATTTCGGCCAGTCGGTGCGCGGCCTCCCGCTGGCGAGCATCGAGGAAGTGTTCCAGGAAGTCGGCGCTGGCAATGCCGATTTCGGCGTGGTGCCGGTCGAGAATTCCGGGCAGGGCACCATCCAGTCGACGCTCGAGATGTTCCTGACCTCGCCGCTGACGATCTGCGGCGAAGTCGACCTGCGCGTGCACCAGAACCTGATGTCGCGCACCGGTCGCCTCGAGGATGTCGAACGCGTCTATTCGCACCCGTTGTCGCTGGCGCAGTGCCGTGGCTGGTTGCGCCAGCACCTGCCGCATGCCGAGCGCATCCCGGTGTCGAGCAACGCCGAGGCCGCACGCCGCGCCCGCAACGCAGACGACGCCGCGGCGATCGCCGGCGAATCCGCGGGCCTGATCTACAACCTCAAGACGATCGCCGGGCCGATCGAGGATCGCGGCGACAACACCACGCGCTTCCTGGTGATCGGGCGCTCGCTGTTCCCGCCGTCCGGCCACGATCGCACTTCGCTGCTGGTCTTCATCCGCGATCGCCCCGGTGCGCTCTATGGCGTGCTGGAACCGCTGGCACGCCACGGCATCAGCATGAACCGCATCGAATCGCGGCCTTCGCATGAAGGGTTGTGGCAGTACGCGTTCTTCATCGATGTCAGCGGCCATCGCGAGGAGTCGCCGCTGAAGGATGCCCTGGCGGAAATCAACAGCGCAGCCGGCGACGTGCGCGTGCTGGGCTCGTATCCGGTCGCGGTGCTTTGAGATGTGGTGCTCCTAAAATGCTCGAACATCGCGTCCAGCCGGCCATCCGTGGCCTGCGCGCCTATGATCCCGGCCACGACCTGGTCGCATTGCGGCGGGCCGCAAGTTCGCCGCTGATCGAGCTCGGTTCCAACGAAAACCCCTACGGTCCGAGCCCGAAAGCACGCGCTGCCGTGCAGGCTTGCCTCGGCGAACTCGCGCTCTATCCCGATCCGCGCGGCGGCGATCTCAAGCGCGTGTTGTCGCGGCAGCTTGGTGTCGCGATCGAGCAGATCGTGCTCGGCAACGGTTCCCACGAATTGCTGATGCAACTGGCACAGGTGTTTGCCGGCCCGAGTGCGACTGTGGTGGCTTCGCAATACGGATTCGCGGTGTATTCGATCGCGGCTGCCGCCGTGGGCGCGACGTTCAAGGCCGCACCGGCGCTGTCGATGGACCACGCGATGGCCGCTGGCCACGATCTCGACGCGATCGCTGCCGCCGTGGATGCGAGCACCCATCTCGTCTATCTCGCCAATCCCAACAATCCGACCGGGACCTGGTTCGGCGCCGACGCACTCGAAAGCTTCCTTGCGCGAATCCCGGCCGACACCATCGTCGCGATCGACGAGGCCTACGCCGAATTCGTCGATGCGCTGGAATGGGCCTCGGCCATTCCGCTGGTGGCGAAGCATCCCAACCTGATCGTCCTGCGCACCTTCAGCAAGGCGCATGGGCTCGCCGGATTGCGCGTCGGCTACGGCATCGCCCAGCCGGAGCTGATCGGCTGGCTGGAGCGCGTGCGCGAGAGCTTCAACGTCAATTTGTTGGGCCTTGCGGCGGCGGAAGCATCGCTGGGCGATCCGCAGCATCTCGTCGAGGGCGTGCGTAAAAACAAGGTCGAGCGCGAGCGCCTGGCGGATGCGCTGCGCTCGCGCGGCCTGTTCGTGTTTCCGTCGCAGACCAATTTCCTGCTGGTGCGTTTCGGCGAGGGCGCTTCCCGAATCGATGACGCCATGCGCGGGCACAGCGTCGTGTTGCGGCCGATGGGTGGTTACGGACTGCCCGATTGCCTGCGCATCACCGTCGGGACCGCCGAGCAGAACGCGAAGCTGCTCGCTGCATTGGACGCCGTCCGATGAGCGAGTGGATCGCCGGGCAGAGCAAGTCGTTGCAGGGGCGCGTCGCGATTCCCGGCGACAAGTCGATTTCGCATCGGGCCATCATGCTGGCCGCGCTGGCCGATGGCGTGTCGCGGATCGATGGGTTCCTCGAGGGCGAGGACACCCGCGCGACCGCGAACGTCTTCGCGCGACTCGGCGTGAGGATCGAAACCCCGTCGCCCTCGCAGCGCATCGTCCACGGTGTCGGCATCGATGGCCTGAAAGCGCCACAGGGAACACTGGATTGCGGCAATGCCGGCACCGGCATGCGCCTGCTGGCCGGATTGCTGGCAGCGCAGAAATTCGATAGCACGTTGGTTGGTGACGAGTCGCTGTCGAAGCGGCCGATGCGCCGCGTCGCCGATCCGCTCGCGCAGATGGGCGCGCGCATCGATACGCAGGACGGTGGTTTGCCGCCGCTGCATATCCACGGCGGGCAAGCGTTGCACGGTATCGATTACGCATCACCGGTTGCGAGCGCGCAGGTGAAGTCCGCGGTGTTGCTGGCGGGCCTTTACGCCAATGGCACCACGCGCGTGACCGAACCGCACCCGACCCGCGACTACAGCGAACGCATGCTGCAGGCCTTCGGCTGGCCGATCCGTTTCGGCGAGGGGTGGGCGGAAGTGGAGGGCGGACACCGGCTGGCCGCCACCGATATTCAAGTTCCGGCCGACTTTTCCTCGGCGGCGTTCGCACTGGTCGCTGGTTGCGTTGTTCCCGGTTCCGATCTCGTGCTGGAGCAGGTGGGGATGAACCCGCGCCGCACCGGACTGCTGCGCGCGCTTGAATTGATGGGCGCCGACATCCGCATCGAAAATGCAGGCGGGCAGGATGGCGAACCGATCGCCGACCTGCATGTGCGCGCAACGGCATTACGCGGCATCGGCGTGCCGCTCGACTGCGTGCCCGACATGATCGACGAATTCCCGGCGCTGTTCATCGCCGCCGCACTCGCCGATGGCGTGACTCGCGTGCGTGGCGCCGCCGAATTGCGCGTCAAGGAATCCGACCGCATCGCCGCGATGGCCAATGGCCTGCGCACCCTCGGCATTCGCGTCGACGAAACGCCGGATGGCGCCGACATCCACGGCGGCACCGTCCATGGTGGAATCATCGAAAGCCATGGCGACCATCGCATCGCGATGGCCTTCGCAGTGGGTGCGCAACGCGCGTCCGGCGAGGTCACGATCCGCGATACCGCCAACGTCGCGACCTCCTATCCCGGATTCGCCGCTTCGATGCGCAGCCTCGGATTCGACCTCCGCGGCGACTGATCCATACGCCTCCGTTCATCCGGTTCCCGTTGCCCGGTGTCGGAAGCGCTCCCATACTCCGCCGGAACCCCGGGGCAGCCAAGGAGTCGGTGAGATGGGTATCGATCGCAAGTTTCTGCTGTGCGGACTGATGTTCGCCATCGCCGGGCTATGCCTCGGCATCTACATGGCCGCATCACGCAATCATTCGGAGATGCCCGCCCACGCCCACATCATGCTGGTGGGGTTCGTGTTCTCCTTCATCTACGCCACGATCCATCGGCTGTGGCTGCCGGGTATCACCGGCAAGCTCAAATCGATCCAGTTCCTCCTGCACCAGCTCGGCGCACTGTCGCTCGCGATCGGATTGCTCCTGCTGTTTTCCGGCCACGGCAACGAAGATTCGTTGGCGCCGCTACTGGGCACGGGGGCGATCTGCGTGCTGCTGGCGATGCTGGCAATGACGTGGATGGTGGCGCGGGCACGCACCACTACCTGATCCGTCGTGAAAGCGATTACTGGTTGAGGCGGAACTCGATCGGCACCGTTACGTTGCTGGCCACTGGCGCGCCATGCGCCATCGCCGGCTTGAAGCGCCAGCGACGCACGCCTTGCAACGCGGCGCGATCGAGGTCGTGATCGCCGCTCGATTCGACCAGGCTGCTGTCGGTTGGCACGCCGTCGGCATCGATGTCGACGCGTACGCGCACGCGGCCCTCGCGCGACATCTGCATCGCATTGCGCGGATATGCCGGCGGTGGCTGGCTGATCGGCACCGCGGCGGTGGTCGCGCCATTCGCCACATTCGAGCCATGGCCGGCAGTTGCCGCATTGGCAGCTGGCGCAGTTTCGGCGGGCGGTGGTGCCTTCGCCACCGGAGGTGGCTTCGGCGTTTCGAGCAGGCGCGGCCGGTTGCCGGAATCCGCAGAAGGGCCGGCGGTCGGGGTATCGGTGATGGAGCCGCCCGGCGTTGGTGTCGGCAGCGGCGCGTATTCCTGGTCGGCATCGGTTTTCGCCACCGGCTCGACGGTGAAGAACTGCTTGCGGTTATGGCCCCACATCAGCAGGAACAGCAGAAAACCGACACCGATGGCGGCAAGCAGCCAAGGCGTGTTGCCGCGGCGTGCGAAGGCGGAGATGTGCTGGAACGCGTTGGAATTTCGGATTTTCTGGATGAATTCGGTCATGTTCGGGGGAAAATCGGCCGGACCCCGATTCTGGCACGGATGCGCCGCGCCGCTCTGGGCGATAATGGCAGGTCATTCATGTTGCCTCTGTCCCATGCTCGATCCGCAGCAGCTCCGTACCGATCCCGCCGGCCTTGCCACCCAACTGGCGCGCCGTGGTTATTCCCTGGATGTCGCGGTGTTGGAGCGGCTGGAAGGCGAACGCAAATCGCTGCAGGTGCGCACCCAGGAGCTTCAGAACCTGCGCAATACCCGCAGCAAGGCCATCGGCATGGCCAAGGCCAAGGGCGAGGACGTCGCGCCGCTGCTGGCCGAAGTCGCCGGCCTCGGCGATGAACTGAAGGCGAGCGAGACGCGCCTCGATGCCATCCGTGGCGAACTCGAGGCGATCACGCTCGGCATCCCCAATCTTCCCGATGCGTCCGTTCCCGATGGCGAAGACGAAACCGCCAACGTCGAGCATGCGCGCTGGGGCACGCCGCGCGGCTTCGATTTCGCGGTCAAGGACCATGTCGAACTCGGCGCACGCAACGGCTGGCTGGATGCCGAAAGCGCGGCCAAGCTGAGCGGTGCGCGTTTCACCGTGCTGCGCGGCGAACTGGCGCGACTGCATCGCGCGCTCGCGCAGTTCATGCTCGATCTGCACGGCGGCGAGCACGGTTACGAGGAAACCAACGTGCCGGTGATCGTCAACGAGGAATCGATGCGCGGCACCGGGCAGTTGCCGAAGTTCGAGGAGGATCTGTTCTCCACCCAGTTCGGCGAACACAAGCGTTATCTCATCCCGACGGCGGAAGTGCCGCTGACCAACATCGTGCGCGACGAGATCGTCGATGCCGCGAAGTTGCCGATGCGCGCCACCGCGCACTCGATGTGCTTCCGCGCCGAAGCCGGTTCGGCGGGACGCGATACCCGCGGCATGATCCGCCAGCACCAGTTCGAGAAGGTCGAACTGGTGTCGATCACCAAGCCCGGCGCCAGCGATGCCGAGCACGAACGCATGACGCGCTGCGCCGAAGTGGTGCTGGAAAAGCTCGGCCTGCCGTACCGGCGTATGTTGTTGTGCAGCGGCGACATGGGCTTCTCCGCGCGCAAGACCTACGACCTCGAGGTCTGGCTGCCGTCGCAGGACACCTATCGCGAGATTTCCTCCTGCTCCAACTGCGGCGATTTCCAGGCGCGACGGATGCAGGCGCGCTGGCGCAATCCCGAGAACGGCAAACCGGAACTGGTGCATACGCTCAACGGATCGGGCGTGGCGATCGGGCGTGCGCTGATCGCCGTCATGGAGAACTACCAGAACGCGGATGGCAGCATCACCGTGCCCGAAGCGTTGCGTCCGTACATGGGTGGGGCGGAACGGATCGCGTAATCCCGCGAGCCGCGCCGTGCGACAATGGCGCGACAGCAAGAAATCACGGAAGCGTGGCCGAGTGGTTTAAGGCACCGGTCTTGAAAACCGGCGTGGTAGCGATACCACCGTGAGTTCGAATCTCACCGCTTCCGCCATTTCGATTGCCGGTCCATCCCCGAACTTCTTTGACCGGCGCAATCCCCGATAACCTCGATTTCTGAATGATCCGGACAAGTCGCGGCATCATATTTGCAATATATTGCGCAATATGTTGTAAATATAACTGTCTCCTCAAGGATCGACGGAATGCGCAATCGCTTGTCACAGCTTCGAATGCTTATGGTGGTGCCTATTTTTTGGGCGACTACGGCTTTGGCCGGCACGCCGGATATGTCGTCGGACGAGAAAGCCGCCACCATCGCGGCGCTCAACAACACCTTGAAAGCGCACTATGCCTTTCCGGACACTGCCCGGAAAATTGCGCCGGTGCTTCAGGAGCATCTGAAAAAGGGCGACTATGACCTGGCCACGACGAAGGAAGAGTTCGCCGCAAGGCTGACCGAGGATCTCGTGAAAACGAGTGGCGACCTGCACTTCGTCGTGGGCGCCGATCCGGAATGGGTTGCCGAATCGCGGGCGGACGGCGATTCGGCGCTCGACAGCAAGATGCAAAAGGAAGAATTGGCCAAGGCCGAGGAGGCCAATTTCGGCTTTGACGAGGTCAGTCGCCTGGATGGCAATATCGGCTATATCCGCTTCAGTTATTTTGCCGACCCCCAGCTTGCCTATGAGACCGCAGCCTCGGCAATGCGTTTCGTTGGCAATACCGATGCCGTGATCATCGATCTGCGTTACAACAACGGCGGTTATCTGGAAATGGCGCAATTCCTTGCGAGCTATTTCTTCCCCACCAAAAAGGACCAGCTTCTCTTCGATTACTACTACAACGAGGACGGCAAGCGAATCGAGCGCGGGCAATGGGTGCTGCCTGGATTGCCCGGCAAGCGCATGGCGGACAAGCCGGTTTATATCCTGACCAGCACCACATCGTTTTCCTCGGCGGAATGGTTTTCCTACGCGATGAAAAAACTCGGGCGTGCGACCTTGATCGGTGAGCAGACAGCTGGTGGCGCACATCCGGTCGATCGCAAAGTGGTCAACAACGACTTCTTCGTGCAGGTGCCGATCGGCCAGATACGCGATCCGGTGGATCATGGAGATTTCGAAGGTGTCGGAGTGCAACCCGACATTCGGAGTCCGTCCATTCAGGCGCTTGCGCTGGCACACAAGCTGGCGCTCGAGAATCTGGCGAAGACCAATGACGCCAAGCGGGCCGAATTCGCTTGGCTGCTCCCGGTGTTGACGGCAAATATCAAGCGTCCCACCATCGACGCCGGAGTGATCCAGAACGCCGTCGGGAAATACGAAGGGCGCCAGATCGTCCTGGAGAATGGCACGCTCTTCTGTATCTGGCGGAACCGCTTTCGCGTCGCCCTGGAACCGGTCGATTCCAATCTGTTCGCAGTGGAAGGAGTGTTCGATTTCCGCTATCGCCTGAATGTTCAGCGTGGGAAAGTGATGTCTTTGGAGCGCGTGAACAAGGATGGCAGTGTTCAGACGTACAAGCGCCTTGACTGACCGGGAGCACAATCCGGCGGGAATCGATGACGACGTCTTTCTTGGTCGCGCCGTCGAGCGGTTGAGCGTCCTGATCGCCGATCAGTCCCAGACAGTCTTCGATGCGATGGGTGTCGTCATCCCGGTTCGTTCGTGTTCGTTGATGACGCTTCTTGCAGTCCGTGGCGCAGCCTCGGCTTCGGATCTCGCGCGGGAACTGGGGCATTCGCATCAATTGGTCATGCAGAAGATACCCAAGCTCCTGCGTCTCGGCCTCATACGGCATCGAAATGACGACAGTGACGCCCGGCGAAAGGTATTCGAGCTCACGAATGAAGGCGTGGTGCAGCTTGCGAAATTCGAGCAATGCGCGGCGCTGATTCGAACAGCCTATGATGGGCTGTTTGCCGAGGTGGGCGACATCAGGCAATTCGTCGATCGGGCCGTCGATGCGCTCAACGAGAAGCCGCTCGGCAAGCGCATCCATGACCAGGGCCGAGGCCAGTGATGTCCATTCGGAGCGCGATTGTTCACCGGACCGGACTTCCCTGACAGATCTGTCCGGAATCGCCGCACTTCCCCTGGTTTCGTGACGGCGGTAACCTCTTTGCAACAGGGGAGGAGATCGGAATGGCAATTCGCGTCTATCTGGTGGATGACCATGCGCTGGTTCGCGCCGGGATGAAGATGATCCTGGCGGGCGAAGTCGACATCGAAGTGATCGGCGAGGCCGACACAGGGGAAGTGGCATTGGCGCAGGTACGCCAGCTCAAGCCCGATGTCGTGCTCTGCGATATTCATCTTCCTGGCTTGAGCGGGCTCGAGGTGACCGAACGCATCACCCGCAGCCTGCCGGAGACGAAGGTCATCGCGGTGTCGGTGCTGGAGGATGGGCCGATGCCGAAGCGTCTGCTCGATGCCGGCGCCAGCGGTTATGTCGGCAAGGGTGGCGATGCCTCGGAGCTGGTGCGCGCGGTGCGCGATGTCGCGCGCGGCAAGCGCTATCTCGCCAGCAGCGTGGCCCAGGCGATTGCCCTGTCATCGGTCAGTGGCGACGGCTCGCCCTTCGATGGGCTCTCGGGCCGCGAACTCGAAGTCTCGCTGCTGCTCTTGCGCGGGCTGCGCCAGGAAGAGATCGCCAAGCGCCTGTCGTTGAGCGCCAAGACCGTCAACACCCACAAGTCGCGCGCATTCGAGAAGCTCGGCATTCGCGACACCGTTGCGCTCGCGCGCCTCGCCAGTCAATACGGAATGGTCGACACCGCCGACGTGGTGTGATCGCGGACCATCCGTTGCAATGAAAAAACGCCGGCATGACCGGCGTTTTTCCTTTCAGTCGTCGATACCGCTTCAGGCGTCGTGGGCGCGTTCGATCTCTTCGCCGGACAGGTGCGGAACGGCCGGCGTCGCCGATTCCGTTGCCTCGGCGGCAGCATCGGCAGGCGTGGCTTCTTCCTGTGCCTCGGCTGCGACTTCGGACGCCGTGTTGGTTTCCGGCGTGGTCACGCCGGTTTCCGCAGCAGCCTCAGCCTGCGGCTGGGCCGCGGGTGCCGGCGTTGCCGGGCGCGGCGGCATCCGCATCGAATCCACCAAGGACACCGCGATCGCTGCCGACAGCGGCATCGCCTGGCTGGTTTCGCGCGGACGGGCGTTGGCGAACATCGTCGACGGACCCGGGCCGGCAGCGACCGGCGCCGGTGCGGTCACCGGTTCGGGAGCCGCTTCGACCACGGGCTGGGTTTCTTTCGCCTCCTGCACGGGCGCGGGAGCAGTCTGCACCGGGGCCGGGGCGACCGGTTGCGGCTGCACGGGCGTGGCGGCTTCGAGATCGTCGAATTCGAATTCGGGCTGGTGGCCGTTGCCGATGCTGCTGGCAGCGGTTTCCTCGCCTTCGACTTCATCGAAAACGTCGTCGCCAGCTTCGCCTTCGACGCCACCCTTGCGACGACGACGGCCACCGCGGCGACCACGGCGACGCTTCGGCTTGTCGGCATCGTCGCCGGACGTTGCATCGGTTTCGTTTTCGGTGGCTTCACCGGCGGCAGTCGCAGCTTTTTCCTCGACCGCTTCAACAGCAGCGGTTGCCGATGCCGGAGCAATGGTCGGTGCAGCAACAGCCTCCTGCGCAGTCACCGCCGTTGCTGCAGCTGTCGCTGCGGCATCGAGCTGCTCGACATTGGTGTCGACCGTGGCTTCCTGTGCGGCAGCCGCGCCTTCGCCACGACCGCGGCGATTGCGGTTGCGACGACGGTTGTGGTTGCTGCGCGATTCGCGTTGCTCACCGTTCACCGCGGCGGCGTGTTCGCTGTCTTGTGCGTCGATCTGCGGAGCGGCGACCTGTTCCTGCTGGTCGCGCTGCTTTTGTTGTTGCTTGTTGTTTTGCGGCTGCTTCTGGGCGCTCTGTTGCTGTTGGCCCTGTTGCTTGTCGCTGCGGTCACGTTGCCCGCTCTGCTGGGTTGCCTGTTGCTGGCGCGGGCCGTTGCCGCTCTGGCCGCGCTGCTGGTTGTCGCGCTGGCGACGGTCGTCGCGGTCGCGCTTGTTGGCGCCGCGCTCATTGCGCGCGGCCTGCGCCTGCACGGGGGCCGGGGCAGGCGCGGGTGCCGGCGTCTCGTCGCCACCGACGATCGCGCTGACGATGCGACCGAGCAGGCCCTTGCGCTTGACCGGCGCGGGTGCTGCAACCGGCGCGGGCGGCGCGACTGGCGCCGGGGCAGGCGCGGGCGCTGGCGCTTCGGCGCGGATCGGTGCCGGCTGCGCGTGCTTCACCGCCTTGACTATCGGCTCGGGGATGTTGAGGTGCGACTTGCTCAGCGCATGCGTCGGCACCTTGCGCGGCGTGCCGCGGTGGTAGCTCGGACGCGAGGTTTCCTCGCTCAACTCGTTCTCGCGGATGCGCGTGACTTCGTAGTGCGGGGTATGCAGCTGTTCGTCGGCGACGAGCACGATCGGCGCGTCGTGGCGCTTCTCGATTTCGCTCAGCGCACGACGCTTTTCGTTCAACAGGTAGTTGGCGATCTCGACCGGCGCCTGCACCAGGACCTGCCCGGTGTTGTCCTTCATCGCGTGCTCTTCGGCGAGGCGCAGGATCGACAGCGACAGCGATTCGACGCTGCGCATGCGGCCGTGGCCTTCGCAACGCGGGCAGACGATCTGGCTGGCTTCGCCCAGCGACGGACGCAGGCGCTGGCGGCTCATCTCCATCAGGCCGAATTTGGAGATGCGACCCAGCTGCACGCGCGCACGGTCGGAGCGCAGGGCGTTCTGGAGGCGGTTCTCGACCTCGCGCTGGTGCTTGTTCGATTCCATGTCGATGAAATCGATCACCACCAGGCCGCCGAGGTCGCGCAGGCGCAACTGGCGGGCCACTTCTTCCGCAGCTTCGCAGTTGGTATGGAACGCGGTTTCCTCGATGTCGCCGCCCTTGGTCGCGCGCGCCGAGTTGACGTCGATCGCGGTCAGCGCTTCGGTCTGGTCGATCACCAGCGCGCCGCCGGAGGGCAGGCGCACTTCGCGCTCGTAGGCGCTCTCGATCTGCGATTCGATCTGGAAGCGGTTGAACAGCGGGGTGTCGTCGGTATACGGCTTCAGCTTGCGCAGCGACTGCGGCATCACCTGTTCGACGAATTCGCGCGCCTCGGCGTACATCTCCGGCGTATCGACCAGGATCTCGCCGATGTCCGGGCGCATGTAGTCGCGCAGGGCGCGGATGATCAGGCGCGATTCCTGGTAGATCAGGAACGGCGACGGCTTGCTCAGTGCGGCTTCGGCGATCGCCTTCCACACCGACAGCAGGTAGTCGAGGTCCCACTGCAGTTCTTCGGCATCGCGACCGACGCCGGCGGTGCGGATGATCACGCCCATGCCGTCGGGGATCGCCAACGCGTCCATCGCGCGCTTCAGCTCGGCGCGGTCGTCGCCTTCGATGCGGCGCGAGACGCCACCGGCGCTGGGCGAGTTCGGCATCAGCACCATGTAGCGGCCGGCCAGCGAGATGAACGTGGTCAGGGCCGCGCCCTTGTTGCCGCGTTCTTCCTTCTCGACCTGGACGACGACTTCCTGGCCTTCGCGCACCAGCTCGCGGATGTTGCCGCTGCGGTGGTCGACGCCGGGCTGGAAGTAGTCGCGGGAGATTTCCTTCAGGGGCAGGAAGCCGTGGCGTTCCGCACCGTATTCGACGAAGGCCGCTTCCAGCGACGGTTCGACGCGGGTGATCTTGCCCTTGTAGATGTTGGACTTCTTCTGTTCTTTCGAGGGTTGCTCGATGTCGATGTCGTACAGGTTCTGTCCATCGACGATAGCGACGCGGAGTTCTTCCGCCTGCGTCGCATTGATCAGCATGCGCTTCATTGTTGTGTTCCCTGCGCTCTGCGGCGCGGAACACCGGGCATCGTGCCTCTGGAGACCGCTGGCCGCGCATCGCTGCGCGGGCCTTTGAGGATTCCAGCGCTACAACACCACGGCGGACCGCGGGAGCGCTTGATCGTTCATTCAAATTGTGGGTGCCGGCCGCGTCGCCACCAAAAACTAGGAGGCCACGCCACACGACGTATGTGGAGCACGGATGCACGAATGCGTCCGACGTTTCGCGTTCGCTGCCGCCCAGCCGGTTAACATGGCCGCCCCGTGGACGGTGGTGCCGGTTGCGCGGATCCGCTGCGGCAGGCTTTCGGCCAAAGATCGCAGCGAAATCAGGAACTTGTCCCGTCCTTATAGTGTATCAGATCGAGCATGGCCAATTCAGGAACGTCAACCGCCAGTGCCGGCGTCCGCATGGTCCGGGTCCCAGAGGACCGGGACGGCCAGCGGCTGGACAACTTCCTGCTGGGCCAGCTCAAAGGCGCGCCCAAGTCCTTGATCTACAAGATCGTCCGCTCCGGCCAGGTGCGGGTGAACGGCGGCCGCGGCAAGCCCGAGCGCAAGCTCGTGGCTGGTGACGAGGTCCGGATCCCACCGGTCCGGCTGGAGGAAGCCGGGGAGTCCGCACCGCCGCCCAAGAGTCTGCTGGCGGCACTGGATGCCGCGATCGTGTTCGAGGACGCCCGCCTGCTGGCCCTCAACAAGCCGTCGGGACTGGCCAGCCACGGCGGCAGCGGCATCCGCCATGGCGCGATCGAATCGCTGCGCGCCCTGCGTCCGAACGAATCGCTGGAGCTGGTCCATCGCCTCGACCGCGATACCTCGGGTCTGCTGATCGTCGCCAAGAAGCGTTCGGCGCTGCGCGAGTTGCAGGCACTGATGCGCGAGGACCATGGCGCCGGCATCGACAAGCGCTATCTCGCGTTGCTGGTGGGGAAGATGCCCAACGGCACCATGGACGTCGACGCGCCGTTGCACATCGGCCTGCGCCAGGGCGGCGAACGCCACGTGCAGGTCAACGACATCGGCAAGGAATCGCTCAGCCACTTCAAGTTGCTGCAGCGCTTCGGTGGTCATTCCTATTGCGAGGTGCGGATCGAAACCGGACGCACCCACCAGATCCGCGTGCATGCGCAGCACCTCGGCCACCCGGTGGCGGGCGACGACAAGTACGGGGACGAGGAGGTCAATCGCCGCCTGCGCGACCAGGCCGGATTGCGCCGGTTGTTCCTGCACGCATCGTCACTGCGCTTCGCGCTCGATGGCGGGCGTGCCGACTATGTTCTGGATGCGCCGCTGGCGCCGGAATTGCGCGACGTGCTGGACAAGCTCGGCTGATCGCAGCGGCAAGCCCTGTTATGGCGGTTATTGCACCGCGCTGTGGTAGAGCTCTTGCAGCTGACGACGATATTCGGCCAGGGGCGGCAGTCCCATCGAGGCACGACGGGCGTCCAGTTCGGCCTCCGAACTGGTGTCGGCGGGACGCATCCTCATCACGCCCTTGTCGTCCGATTTGAATTGGGTGCCGTAGCGTTGGGGCTTGCCTTCGTTCACCAGCACGCGATCGGCCAGCAACGCCAGATCCGGCAGAGATACTTCGCTGGTCGCGGCCTGCATCATCAACTCGAGCGCCCGGCGTTGCAGTGCCGGATCATTGTCGGCGTGCTGCACCAGCAGCCACAGCGCGTTGGCGCCATCGCTGCCGAGTCGTGTGCGGCCGGGCCATTGCTTGGCGCTCGCCAGAGTCGAACGCAGCCAAGTCAGGTTGTCGCGATTCACCGCGGCCAGAGCGTCGGACTGCACCTTGGCGTAGTTGCTGTCGATCCAGGCATGCTGGACCTGCTGGTCGATGGCGTAACGACGGAGGATTTCCGTGCGCAAAGGCAGATCCATGTGCTTCATGCGTTCGCCGTCGAGACGCTGTGCATCTGCGAGGAATGCGGCCCATTGGGGCTGCTTGCGGAGGGCATCGAGCCCTGGGCGATCTTTTTCGCGCAGGTCGTCCATCGCGACATCGCCGCGCGGGATGTGACTGCGCAGATAGGTGAAGGCGTCGTCGAAGCGATCCTGGCGCGACAGGCATTCGACGGCGAGCAATGCCGCATTGGTCGGCATCGGAACCGGCGATGCGTCATACGCCATCAGGCCGTCGGAGCAGGTGCGATAGTCGCCGGCCTCGTAGGCCTGGAGAATGCGGTCGATGGCGGGGAGCGCGGGACCATTCGTACCGCCTGCGGCCAGCGCTGCAATCAGTACGAGGGCTTGCATCGCGTCTGCCTCACTCCGTCAGCGCATGGGCCTTGGCCGCGCAGATGAAATCGTTCTCGCTCAACCCGCCGACGTCGTGGGTCGAATAGCGGACCACGCAACGGTTGTAGTGCACCGACAGGTCGGGGTGGTGGTCCTCGCGATGGGCGACCAGCGCCAGGGCGTTCACGAAGGCCATCGTCCGGTAGTAATCGTCGAAGTGGAAGGTCTTGCTGATGGCGTGGCCGTCCTCGACCAGCTCCCAGCCGGGCACCTGCGGCAGCAGGTCGCGCAGTTCCGCCTCGCCCAGCCGGTGCGACGCGCCGGAACGCGGGCTGCAATGGGCCTGAACCAAGGGAATCATGTCGGACATGGGAACTCCTGAAGGTGGCTCGGGTCGGACACCGGGGCAGCTAGAATACCGGCATGATCGATATCTCCGAAACCGCGCAGGCGCATTTCCGCAAGCTGATCGAGCGCGAGGACATTCCCGGCCTCGGCGTGAAGCTGTCCGCGCTGGATGCCGGAACCCCGCGTGCCGACGTGCGCCTGGAATTCGCCGCGCCCGGCGATCTTTCCGGCGATGAATGGGCGGTCGACTGCGAGGGCTTCACCTTGTGGATCGATACCGCCAGCGTCGCCGCACTGGATGGCGCCAGCATCGATTACGTGACACAGGCGACCGGCGGCCAGTTGCAGATCCGGGCGCCGAAAGTGAAGGGCGAAGTGCCGGGCGAAGATGCTTCGCTGGCGCAACGCGTGCATTACATCGTGGAAAACGAAATCAATCCGCAACTCGCTTCGCACCGCGGCAACGTGCGCGTGGAGGAAGTGAGCGCCGACGGCGTGGTGACGCTGCGCTTCGGTGGCGGTTGCCACGGCTGCGGCATGGCCGACGTCACCCTGAAGCAGGGGATCGAGAAGACCTTGCTGGAACGCGTGCCGGGCGTGACCGCGGTCCGCGACGCCACTGACCACGACACCGGCGACGCGCCGTATTACCAACGAGACGACGCCGGACAGTCGCCGGTCCAGCAGGGCCACGGCTGATCCATGTTCGGGCCCGATGATCTCGCAGCAGCCCTGCGCAGTCGTCGTCGCGCCCTTCGCTCCATCCGCCCGCAAGGCGAATCGCCATTCCTGACGAGTTGGCGGACGTGGCTGCACGCCGCGCCGGCGAAAGCGGTATCTCCCACTTATCCCGAATCGGACCTGCGGGAACTGCTGGCCGCGCGCCCGCTGCCCAAGCGCAAGCCGGCATCACGCATGCAACTCACGCGCTGGCAGAGCTTCCGCAGCCTGTTCCGCAACCGCTGGGACAACGAAGACGACGGCAATCGCCGCCTGCGCATCGGTTCGGCAATCGCGAGCCTGCTGATCAATCTGTTCTTCGCGGCGATGCTGCTGTGGCTGATGTACCTGCGTTTCGTGGCGCGGCCACCGCAGGAAGAAGAGTTGGCGATGCAGGTCCAACTGATCGGGCAGGGCGCGCCGGACGAAGAAGGCGGTGGCACGCCGCGGCCGCAGCCCGAGATCACTGTCGCGCGCGCGTCGCCGCGCGAAACGAAAACGACGCAAGAATCCGCGGCGCCGGAAAGCGCATCGGTCGCGCCCTCGCAGGTGCAGGCGCAGTCGGAAGCAGTATCGACGATGCAGATGCAGGCGCCGCAAACACCGGTCAAGCCCGTCACGCCGCAGCCGCAGCCATTGCCGCCGTCGACGCCGATCCTGGTGGCGAAGCCAACCGAAGCGGTTCCGAAATTCACCCAGCCACCGCAGCAGATGCCGCAGGTGCCGCCGCAGGTCGCACCGCCGCAACCGGAATTGCACGCGCAGGCGTTGCCGAACATTCCCGAACCAGAGCCGATCGAGCAGGCATCGTTGCCGGGCGTGCACACGCAGGCGGTGGCAATGCCGACGTTGGCGGCAAAAAGCATCGGCAAGATCAATTTGCCGCCGTCGCCTGCCGCTGCATCCGCGGCGCCATCATCAGCGGCTGCCTCCTCGGCATCCGGTGCGAACGCGCCGTTGCGTGGCAGTGCGGCAACGACCGGCGCGCCATCGTCGACCGCGGGCAATGGCAGCGGCGTCCAGCCCAGCGGTCGTGGCGTGGGCGCGGGCACGCAGGCGAAGACCGGCGGTCCGCCGACGCCGTTGAAGGGCGATGACTGGGGCGCATCCAGTCGCAACGTGGCGGGGCAGCCGCACGGCGCGATCAACGGCAACCGCAATGGTGGCGCCAATGGCAGCCAGTACGACACGTCTGGCATCGGGAAGTACGGCGCGGATCAGTTCACCGTGCGCATCAAGGATCCCTACAAGGAGGGGTCGTGGGTGAAGCGCCAGACGCGCAAGGACGATCCCACGATGTTCGAACCGTACTGGGTGCCGCACGAGAACCTGCTCGAGGAATGGGTGCGCAAGGGCATCAAGGAAATCGAGATTCCGCTCGATGGCAGCGGCAAGCGTGTCATCAAGTGCAAGATTTCGCTGTTGGCGCTCGGCGGCGGTTGCGGAATCGCCGGAGGCATCAATGGCGTGAAGGACAACCCGGCGCGTGCGCGCAAACCGCCGGCGGTGCCGTTCAAGTCGAAGTATTTCGATGACCCGTCGGCGCTCGGTACGCCCGAGAAGGGCGCGGAGATCGAACAGTCGAAGAGCGACGCGGCGAGCAAGCCTTAGACACAGCCGGGCAAAACAAAGGCGGGCCTTGGCCCGCCTTGTTTCGATGCGCGATATGCGATCCGATCAGTGCGCGGTGGCGAGATCGCCGAGATCGCTCTTTTGCGTCGAGAAGTAGGCCGCCACGTCCGCGATGTCCTGGTCGCTCAGGTCCTTCGCCTGGAGGCCCATCACCGACTGCTGGCGTTCGCCATCGCGATACATCTGCAGCGTGTGCTCGAGGTAGTCGGCGTACTGGCCAGCCAGGCGCGGGTAGGTCGGGTCGATCGGCGCGTTGCCGGCGGGACCGTGGCACTCGGCGCACGCCTGGCGCGTGCCGGTCTTGGTTTCGGCCAGTGCCTTGCCGTGCTCGGCATTGCCCGCGGGCATGCTCGCCATCGAATTCGGCGCGGTCTGGTGGGCTTCGCCCTCGGCCTTGGCTTCATGGCCTTTTTCGCCGCCGCCGGAACAGGCGGACAACAGGACGGCGAGCGCGGCGACCGCGGTAATCTTCGAACGGTTCGTCATCGGGGCGCTCACTTCGTCTTCAGGCTGCTGAGGTAGGCGGCGAGGTTGGCCAGGTCCTGGTCGGAGAAGCTCTGGGCCTGTGCCTGCATGGTCGGGTGCTTGCGCTTGCCGGCCTTGTAGTCCATCAGCGCGTTATGCAGATACTGCTCGGATTGCCCGGCGATCATCGGCACGTGGTAATTCGGATAGGCATTCTTGTAGCCGGTGATGCCGTGGCAACCTTGGCAGGTGTAGGCGAGATCCTTGCCCTTTGCAGCGTCGCCCTTCGCCGTGGCGGCAGGAGCATCGGCGGCCTGGCCCATCGCGGGCAGGGCAAGAAGGGCAGCGAGGGCGGCCTTCGTCAACAACGACATTCGCATCGGCGGGTTCCGTGGTTCGTGCGGCGCGTGGCCGCGTGACATGCAATCGCGGCAGTATATCGTGCCATTCACCTGCAGCGGGACCAACGCTGCGGGCACCCCAATGGGCACCCGATGCACACGGGCCGGAAGTCATGGTGACCTCCGGCAGATTGGTCGATGAACCGGGGTGTTATATCTTTCTACCACACCAAAGCCAGAGCCAGATTTTTATGTCGATTTCGCCGCGTTTCCGCCCGACTGCGCCGTTGCTTCGAACGGCTTTGGCCGTTGCTTGCGCGGCCCTGCTTTTGGCGCCTGTTGCCGGCTGCAAGAAACAGGGTAGCCCCGGCGATGCCCAGGCCGCGACGAAGGATGGCAAAGGCGGCAAGGACGGCAAGGATGGCAAGAACAACGATGCCGTGTCCGTCGAGGTGACGCCGGTGACGGTGCGCGAGATGACCGCGAGCTTCAGCGGCACCGCGCCGCTCGATGCGCGTGGCGATGCGCAGGTGGTGGCCAAGACCTCGGGCATTGCCGAGCGCGTGTTCGCCGAGGAAGGTCAGCATGTGCGCGAAGGCCAGGTGCTGGTGCAGATCGATTCCGCGCAGCAGGCCTTGCGCGTGCAGCAGATGAGTGCGCAGACGGAGAAGCTTGCGCGCAATCTTGCGCGTTCGGAAGAGCTAGCCAAGCAGAAGATGGTCAGCGCCAACGATGTCGAGCAGTTGCGCTTCGACCTGCAGAACGCACGCGCCCAACTCAACCTGGCGAAGCTCGATCTGTCCTATACCCGCGTGACCGCGCCGATTTCCGGCGTGATCGCCCAGCGTTCGATCAAGGCCGGCAACCTGGTGCAGATCAGCACGCCGATCTTCCGCATCGTCGAGAACGATCGCCTGGAAGCGACGCTCAACGTGCCGGAGCGCAGCCTCGAGGCGATCCGCAACGGCCTGCCGGTGTCGATGACCGTCGATGCCGTGCCCGGCAAGACCTTCGAAGGCAAGGTGACGCGCATTTCGCCGGTGGTGGATTCCGGCAGCGGCACGTTCCGCGTCATCTGCGCATTCGACGGCGGCGGCGTGTTGCAGCCGGGCATGTTCGGCCGCATCGCGGTGGTGTTCGATCGCCGCGCCGGCGCATTGGCGATCCCGCGCATCGCCATGCTCGAGGACGACAACCAGGCCGCGGTGTTCACCGTGCGCGATGGCAAAGCCGCGCGCCTGCCGATCAAGACCGGTTATGTCGATGGCGAATGGGTGGAAGTGCTGTCGGGACTCAAGTCCGGCGATCCCGTGGTGACCGCGGGCAAGGCCGCGCTGCGTGACGGCGTGGCGGTGCAGGTGATCAACGGCAAGGCCGCGGCAGCCCCGGCGCAGGTCGCGAAGACGCCATGAACCCGACTTCCGACGGACACGAGGGCCACGACGCCACGCAGGCATCGGGCGGGTTGATCGCACTGGCGACGCGGCGTCGCGTCACGGTCGCGATGTTCTGGGTGACGATGTTCCTGTTCGGCGTGATCGCGCTGGCGGCACTCAAGGTCAACCTGCTGCCCGATCTCAGCTATCCGACGCTGACCGTGCGCACCGATTACACCGGTGCGGCGCCGTCGGAAATCGAAACGCTGATCTCGCAGCCGTCGGAAGAAGCGCTGGGCGTGGTCAAGGGACTGCGCAAGATGAAGTCGATCTCGCGCACCGGCCAGAGCGACGTGGTACTGGAGTTCGCCTGGGGCACCAACATGGACCAGGCCAGCCTCGAAGTGCGCGACAAGATGGATGCGCTGCAATTGCCGCTGGACGCCAAGCGCCCGGTGCTGTTGCGCTTCAATCCGTCGACGCAGCCGATCGTGCGCATTGCGCTGGCGCCGAAGACCGCGCGCCCCGGTGCCGACGGCGTCGATACCCAACTCGTCGGCCTGCGCCGCTACGCCGACGACGACCTCAAGAAGAAACTGGAAACCGTCGCCGGCGTCGCCGCGGTGAAGGTGGCCGGTGGCCTCGAGGACGAAGTCCAGGTCGACATCGACCAGCGCAAGCTCGCGCAACTCGGACTCACGGCCGATACCGTGATCCAGCGCCTGCAGCAGGAGAACATCAACGTCTCCGGCGGCCGCCTGGAAGAGGGCAGCCAGCGCTACCTGGTGCGCACCGTCAACCAGTTCCCCAACATCGACACCATTCGCAACCTGTTGCTGACGGTGCAGAGCGGCAGCTCGGGCAGCAACGACGCCACACTGCGCTTCGCGCGCCTGGCGGCGAGCAGCGGTTCGGCGGAAATGATCGCGGCGGCTTCGGCGGCGCAGGGTGGCAGCAGCGGCACCGTGCCGATCCGCCTCAGCGACGTCGCGACGGTGCGCCAGGGCTTCAAGGAACGCGAGGCGATCATCCGCCTCGAAGGTCGCGAAGCGGTCGAATTGGCGATCTACAAGGAAGGCGACGCCAATACCGTCGCTACCGCCGATGCCCTGCAGAAGCGCCTCGACTCGATCAAGGGCGACCTGCCCAAGGACATGGACCTGCAGATCATCGACGACCAGTCGATCTTCATCCGCAACGCCATCCATGACGTGAAGATGGACGCGGTGATCGGCGGCATGCTCGCGATCCTGATCATCTTCCTGTTCCTGCGCGATGGCTGGAGCACGTTCGTCATCTCGCTGTCGCTGCCGGTGTCGATCGTCTCGACGTTCTTCTTCATGGATCGCCTGGGGCTCAGCCTCAACGTGATGTCGCTGGGCGGCCTCGCGCTGGCGACCGGCCTGGTGGTGGACGACTCGATCGTGGTGCTGGAATCGATCGCCAAGGCGCGCGAACGCGGGCTCGGCATCGTCCAGGCGGCGATCGCCGGCACGCGCGAAGTCGGCATGGCGGTCGTCGCATCGACCCTGACCACGGTCGCGGTGTTCCTGCCGCTGGTGTTCGTGCAGGGCATCGCCGGCCAGCTGTTCCGCGACCAGGCCCTGACCGTGGCGATTGCCGTCGCGACATCGCTGATCGTGTCGATGACGCTGATTCCGATGTTGTCGTCGATCCGTGGCCGCAATCTCGACAGCTTCCCGGAAGAGCCGCCGCATCCGCAGTGGTATCCGCAGAAGGTCTGGCAGAAGCCGATCGCCTGGGTCGGTCGTGCCATCGGTTGGGCGGTGCGCTTCATCGGCTACGGTTTCGCGTGGATCGTCATGCGGATCTGGAACGGCTTGTCCGCCGTGGTCGGTCCGGTGATGCGCAAGGCCAGCGATTTGTCGATGGCGCCGTACGAGCGCGCCGAACGCGGCTACCTGCGCCTGTTGCCGGCGGCATTGCAGCGCCCGGTGTTGGTGGTGGTGTTCGCGACCGCAGCCTTCGTGGGCGCCTTGCTGCTGGTGCCGATGCTCGGCGCCGACCTGATCCCGCAGTTGGCGCAGGATCGCGTCGAGATGACCGCGAAGCTGCCGCCGGGCACGCCGCTGCGCATCA
The DNA here is from genome assembly GCA_027306995.1 of Lysobacter sp. GTDB lineage: Bacteria > Pseudomonadota > Gammaproteobacteria > Xanthomonadales > Xanthomonadaceae > Solilutibacter. The sequence continues at coordinate 11,552 of DAHUXS010000006.1, read as the reverse complement.
CCGACGACGTGCTGCACCAGGTCGCCACCGAGAACGCGAAGGTGCCGGGCGTGCGCCTGCGCTACGGCGTCAGCGGCACAGGCACGCGCCTCGATGCCAGCCCGACGGAAAGCGGCGAGAACATCGGCAAGCTCAGCATCGTGATGGACAAGAGCGGCGACACCAAGGCCGAGGCCGCGGCGATCGATGCGTTCCGCAAGAGCATGGCCAGCCATCCCGGCGCGCAGGTCGATTTCGCCCGCCCCGAATTGTTCGCGTTCGCGCCGCCGCTGGAAATCGAGGTGCGCAGCGACAGCCTCGACACCCTGAAGACGGCCGGTCAGAAGCTTGCGGCGATGTTGCGCAACAACCCGCACTACACCGACGTGAAGTCGAGCGTGGAGCAGGGCTTCCCGGAAATCCAGATCCACTTCGACGCCGACCGCGCCGCCGCGCTCGGCCTGACCACGCGTCAGGTCGCTGACGTGGTGGTGAACAAGGTCGCCGGCAATGTTGCCACGCGCTACAGCTTCCGCGATCGCAAGATCGACGTGCTGGTGCGCGCGAATGCCAGCGATCGCGGTTCGGTCGAGGCCATCCGCAACATCATCGTCAATCCCGGCAAGGGTGCGCCGGTGACGCTGGCATCGGTCGCCGACGTGGTGCAAACCACCGGCCCCAGCGAGATCCATCGCGCCGACCAGCGTCGCGTCGCGATCGTCTCTGCCAATCTTTCCGGCATCGACCTTGGTGGCGCGGTGAAGGAAGTGCAGAAGATGGTCGCCGACGATCCGCTCGGCGCCGACGTCGGCATGCACATCGGCGGGCAGGGCGAGGAGCTGGGCGATTCCATCAAGTCGCTGCTGTTCGCCTTCGGCCTCGCGATCTTCCTGGTCTATCTGGTGATGGCGTCGCAGTTCGAATCGCTGCTGCATCCCTTCGTCATCCTCTTCACCATTCCGCTGGCGTTGGTCGGCGCGGTGCTGGCGCTGTTCCTGACCCGTTCGCCGGTCTCGGTGGTGGTGTTCATCGGCCTGATACTGCTGGTCGGCCTGGTGGTGAAGAACGCCATCATCCTGATCGACAAGGTCAACCAGTTGCGCGAGGAGGGCATGCCCAAGCAGCAGGCCCTGATCGAAGGCGCGCGTTCGCGATTGCGCCCGATCATGATGACCACGCTGTGCACGCTGTTCGGCTTCCTGCCGCTGGCGCTGGCCTTCGGCGAGGGTGCGGAAGTGCGTAGCCCGATGGCGATCACGGTAATCGGCGGCCTGTTGGTGTCGACGCTGCTGACGCTGGTGGTGATCCCGGTGGTGTACGACCGCCTCGACCGCCACGACGATGCCTTCTACCGCGAACGCGGTCGGCGCAGGCATGAAACGCTCGACCTCGTCGAATCCGACGCCGTCGTGTCCGATCAAGAACCGGTTGCCTGAGGTCGCACGATGACGCTTGCCGAACTCAGCATCAAGCGCCCCGTCAGCACGATCATGCTGTTCGTGTCGCTGGTGGTCGTGGGCCTGATCGCCGCGGTGCGGTTGCCGCTGGAATCGATGCCGGAGATGACGGCGCCGTTCATATTCGTGTCGCTGCCGTACGCGGGATCGACGCCCGAGGAAGTGGAGCGCAACGTATTGCGCCCCGCCGAGGAAGCATTGGGCACGATGAGCGGCATCAAGTCGATCAACGGTCGCGCCAATGCCGACGGCGCGCAGTTGATGGTGTGGTTCACCGACTGGGGCCGCGACGTCGCGATCGCCGCGGCCGACGCGCGCCAGCGCCTGGATGCGGCGCGCGACCAGTTCCCCGACGATTTCCAGCGCTATTTCGTCTGGCGATGGTCGACCAACGACCAGTCGGCGATGACGATCCGCCTGACCAGCAAGGAAGGCGACCTGCGCACCCAGGCCGATCGCATCGATCGCGATTTCAAGCGCCAGCTCGAACGCCTGCCCGGCGTCGCCCGCGTCGAAGTGGACGGCATTCCCCAGATGGAGGTCGAGATCGCGCTGCATCCCGATCGCCTGACCGCTGCCGGGGTTGCGCTGAACGAACTCGTCACCCGCATGCAGTCGGCGAATTTCGCGGTGTCCGCCGGCGAGATCGAGGACGGCGGCATGCGCCTGCGCGTGCAGCCGATCGGGGAGTTGCGCAACCTGCAGCAACTGCGCGACATGCCGGTCAATTCCAAGGGCATTCGCCTCGGCGACATCGCCGACGTCGGCCTCAAGCCCAAGCGCATGGACTACGCGCGCATCATCGACGGTCGTCCCTCGGTCGCCATCGACGTCTACAAGGAGCGCACCGGTAACCTGGTGGACATGAGCAAGGTGGTACGCGCCAAGCTCGACGATATCAAGGCGTCAGGCGCGGCACGCGGCATCGACATGGAGGTCGTCGACGACGCAGGTCAGGGTGTGATCAGTTCGTTGTCGGCATTGGCGGAAGCGGGCGCAATCGGTCTTGTGCTGTCGATCGCGGTGCTGTTCTTCTTCCTGCGCCACTGGCCGTCGACGCTGATGGTGACGCTGGCGATTCCGATCTGCTTCATCATGACGCTCGGCTTCATGTACTTCTCCGGCGTCACCCTCAACATCCTGTCGATGATGGGGTTGTTGCTCGCGATCGGCATGCTGGTCGACAACGCGGTCGTGGTGGTGGAGTCGATCTACCAGGAACGCGAGCGCCATCCGGACAATCCCCGTTATGCGTCGATCATCGGCACCAAGCATGTCGCCATTGCGCTGACCGCGGGCACGCTCTGCCACTGCATCGTGTTCCTGCCGAACATGTTCGGCACCCGCAACATGCTGACGATCCAGCTGTCGCAGATCGCCATCACCATCACCGTGTCGCTGCTGGCGTCGTGGCTGGTCGCGGTGAGCCTGATTCCGATGCTGTCGGCGCGCCTGAAGACGCCGCCGGCCGTGGCCTCGCACAAGGGCATCATCCCGCGCATGCAGACGCGCTACGCCAAGTTCCTGCGCTGGACGCTGGAACATCGCGGCGCCAGCGTCGCCGGCATCCTGCTGGTGATCGCCATCAGCATCGTGCCGATGATGCTGTCGAAGAAGAGCATGATGGACGCGCAGGATCCCGACCGCGTCGACATCTTCTACCAATGGAATGGCGCCTACACCAAGGACCAGATGGGCGATGAAATCGCCAAGGTCGAGCGCTACATCAACGCCAACCGCCAGCGCTTCCATGTGAAGCAGCTGAATTCGCGCTGGGGCGAGCAGGGTTGGGCGCGCACCACCATCCGCCTCGATATCAAGGATCCCAAGCTGGTCACCAAGATCGAGGAAGACGTGCGCAAAGGCATGCCGAAATCGGCGCGTGCACGCATCGGCATCGGCAACCAGCAAGACGATACGGGACAACAGGGCGTCAGCGTCAACCTGCTTGGCGATTCCGGACAGGGCCTGAAGGATCTTGCCAATGACATGCTGCCGATACTGGCGCGGCAGCCGGAGCTGCGCGATGTCCGCATTGATTCCGGCGACCAGAACAGCGAGTTGACCATCAGCGTCGATCGCGCGCGCGCGGCGGCGTACGGCTTCAGTTCGAGCGAGGTTGCCAAGTACGTCGGCATGGCGTTGCGCGGTTCCAACCTGCGCGAGTTCCAGCGCGACCAGAAGCAGATCCCGGTGACGGTGCGTTTCGCCGGCGCCGAGCAGTCACGGATCGAGGACTTGCAGGGCTTCATGGTTCAGGCTTCCGACGGGCGGCAGATCCCGTTGATGGCGATGGTCAACGCCCAGGTCAAGCCATCGGCCAACCAGATCCAGCGCAGCGATCGCCAGACGTCGCTGAAGATCCAGGCCAATGTCGCGCCGGGTAGTACCGGCGAGAAGGCGCACGAGGCGATCGAACGCGTGTTCAAGGCGACCTCGTTCCCGCCGGGCTACAGCTACTCGTTCAAGAGCGGCAACGGCTTCCAGGGCGGCGACGAGATGATGAGCCAGATGCTCTTCAATCTGCTGATCGCCGTGATCATGATCTACATTGTGATGGCTGCGGTGTTCGAGTCGCTGTTGTTCCCGGCGGCGATCATGAGCGGCGTGGTGTTCTCGATCTTCGGCGTGTTCTGGGCGATGTTCCTGACCGGCACCACCTTCAACATCATGGCCTTCATCGGCATCCTGGTGCTGATGGGCGTGGTGGTGAACAACGGCATCGTGATGATCGAGCACATCAACAACCGGCGGCGCAGCGGCATGTCGCGCACCGATGCGCTGGTGGAGGGCAGCAAGGAGCGCCTGCGCCCGATCCTGATGACGATGGGCACGGCGATCCTGGCGATGGTGCCGATCGCGGTGTCGAACACGCAGATCGCCGGCGATGGCCCGCCCTACAACCCGATGGCGCGTGCGATCGCAGGTGGCCTCGCGTTCTCGACGCTGGTCAGCCTGCTGTTCCTGCCGACGATCTACGCGATCCTCGACGACGGGCGCGCGGCGACCTCGCGGACCTGGCGTCGGGCGCGACTGTGGCGGCGCGGAAGCAAGGCTCCCGCGTCAGCCGAGGTGGCTTAACCCACCAGGTGCCGCGCCCCGTTGGCGATCGCGATCCACTCGCCGGCGATGGTGCCGAAATTGGTCAGCATGAACACTAGGATCACCCGGCACACGCGGTTGTGGTACCAGCCGCGCAAGGACTGGGCATCGTCGCGCAGGGCGAGGAAGTCGGCATAGGTCGGTCGCACCAGGCGCACCTGTGCCAGCGCCGCGAAGATGCCCGAGCTCAGTCCCGGCGGACGGAAGGGCTTGAGCGGCGCCATGATCGTCGCCGCCAGCGTGGCCAGCGGATGGGCGAGGGCGAGGATGCCGCCGAGCGCGGTCAGGCCCGCGGTCCACATGATCCATTGCAGCACCAGCTGCTTGCCGAGCGCCGCACCACCATGCATGAAGCCCCAGGCGAAACCGCCAAGGATCAATGCCGTCAGCGCGATCGAGAACCACGGGATGCGCTTCTTCTTGTTGCTCGCCGACAGTTCCTCGATCAACGCGGCAGGTTCGCGCGTATCGGTGGCGAGGTAGTTGGCGATGCCTTTCAGGTGACCGGCGCCGACCACGGCAAGCACGTGCCTGGACGTATCGGCGGTTTCGCGCAGGCGCGCGGCCATGTACTGGTCGCGTTCGTCGATCAAGGCCGAATACAGCGCCGGCGAGCCGCTGGCGAATTCGCCGAAGCTCGATTCCAGCATGTCGCCTTCCTTCAGGCCTTCGATCTGGTCGGGCGACACTTCCTCGTCGACGAACAGCGACGCGGCAATGCCCGATCCGATCTTCATCCGTTGCCAGAAGCCGAGCTTGTGCATCGCGCGGCGGAAGGTCTGGCCGACATCACGGTCGATCAGGTTCATCGGCAGGTCGCGCGCGATCGCTTCGCTTGCGGCGGTCTTGAGTTCCGCGCCGGGCTCGATGCCCAGCTGTTCGGCAAGGCGGCGCTGGTAGGCGGCGAGCCCGAGGTTGGCGGCGAACATCGCCAGCTTGCGATCCTTGATCACCTTGACCAGGTCGAGCTTGGCCAGCGCGTCGGGATCGTTCAGCGCCTTGTAGCGCTGCTCGTCCAGTTCGACCGCGACGCCATCGAATTCGCCGCTGGCAACCGCCGCGCGCACGGCGTCGACGCTGGTCCTGGAGACATGCGCGGTACCGAGCAGGGTGTAACGGACGCCGTCGCGTTCGACTTCGGCATGCGGTTGCGCACGCCAATCGACGGTGGGGGAGATGTCTTCAATCATTCGTGTGACTCAATCGCGGTAGCGCTTCAGCAGGTCGCCATAGGCATCGATGCGACGATCGCGCAGGAACGGCCAGATGCGGCGCACGTGTTCGCTGCGCTCCATGTCGACTTCGGCGAGCAACAGCGTCGGGTCGGTGCCGGCTTCGGCGACGAATTCGCCCTGCGGCCCGAGGATATGGCTGTTGCCCCAGAACTGGATGCCGGATGCACCGAGCGGCGACGGTTCGTGGCCGACACGGTTGCAGCTCAGCACCGGCAATCCGTTGGCGACGGCGTGGCCACGGTGCGACAACACCCAGGCATCGCGCTGGCGCGTCTTCTCGGCGTCATCGTCGTCGGGATCCCAACCGATCGCGGTCGGATACAACAGCAGGTCGGCGCCGGCCAGCGCCATCAGACGCGCGGCTTCCGGATACCACTGGTCCCAGCACACCAGCACGCCGAGACGGCCCACCGAGGTGTCGATCGGTTCGAAACCGAGATCGCCCGGCGTGAAATAGAACTTCTCGTAGAAGCCGGGATCGTCGGGGATGTGCATCTTGCGGTACTTGCCGGCGGTCGAGCCGTCCGCGTCGAACACGACTGCGGTGTTGTGGTACAGGCCGGTCGCGCGCTTCTCGAACAGCGAGCTCACCAACACCACGCCGTGTTGCTTGGCCAGTTTGCCGAGGCGTTCGGTGCTTGGGCCGGGGATCGGTTCGGCAAGATCGAACTCGTGCACGGATTCGTGCTGGCAGAAGTAGGGGCCGTTGTGCAGTTCCTGCAGCAATACCAGTTTCGCGCCCTGGCGCGCGGCTTCGGCGACGCGTTCCTCGATGACGGTGAGATTCGCCGCGGCATCGCCATGGTTGCGTTCCTGGACGAGGGCTACAGGCAATGTCGTCTTGGTCTTCATTCGCATAGTCTAAGGGCTGGTTAGGATCACGGACATGAAGCACGCGATGCCCGCCCCCGAACCCCATTCCCTGCGGCCCATGCAAGGCCGCGATCCCCACGAACGCGGCCGCGTCGCCACGCCGCTGGAACTGTTGTGCGACCTCACTTTCGTGGTCGCCTTCAGCTTCGCCGGGAATGGCCTGGCCCATGCCATCGACAACGGCCACATTGGTGCCGGATTGGCCGCGTTCACGCTGGCGATGTTCGCGGTGCTGCTGGCGTGGATGAATTTCGCCTGGTTCTCATCCGCCTTCGACACCGACGACTGGGGCGCGCGCCTGGCCACGATGGTGCAGATGCTCGGTGTGCTGATCCTCGCGGTTGGATTGGTGCCGATGTTCGCTTCGGTCGAACAGGGCGGGGTACTCGACCAGCGAACGATGGTGCTTGGTTACGTGGTGATGCGGATCGCGTTGCTCACGCAATGGCTGCGGGTGGCGGGCCACAACCCGCGATACCGGCGCGAAGCATTGATCTATGCCGCTGCGATTTTCGTGTTGCAACTCGCTTGGTGCGCGCTGCTATTGTTCCGCCTCGACATGCGCCAGTTCGCGCTCGCCGCGGTGGCGATCGGCTCGGTGGAAATGATCTTCCCGATTGTCGCGGAACGCCGGCAGGGCACGCCCTGGCATCCGCACCACATCGCCGAACGCTATGGATTGCTGGCGATCATCGCGTTGGGGGAAGTGATCGCCGCGACTGCTGTCGCGTTGTCAGCTGAAGCGAATGCCCACGGCTGGGATCGCCAGGCGGTGATGGTCGGGTTCGCTGGCGTTGGCCTCGCGCTCGGCATGTGGTGGATCTATTTCATCCTTCCGTCGGCGGCGATCCTGCATGCGCGCGGCATTCGCAAGGCGCTGGGCTGGAACTGGGTGCACTTCATCATCTTCCCGGCCATCGCGGCAGTGGGCGCGGGCTTGCACGTCGCAGCGAGTTCGCTGGGCGCAGGCCATGGCGCCGAACATGCTGCCTCACCATTCGTCGCGCTGGCGGCAGTCGCCATTCCGCTGGCGCTCTACCTGTTCGCCATCTATGCCTTGTACGCATGGATGGTGGAACGCTTCGACCCCTACCACGTCGGTCTGCTGGTGCTGACCGTGGTCTTCCTGCTGCTGCCGTTCGCGATGCTGCGGATGGGCGCGTCGATGCCGACCTGCCTGTTGGCGCTGGTGGTGGTGCCGCTGGTCAGCATCATTGGCTACGAGCGGCATGGCCACCGGCACATCGACGAATCGCTGGCGCGCCTGCACGCCAGTGACGATCACGCGGATTAGCCCAGCAATCCTTCCGGCAACTGCATGGTCAGGCAGTGCAGGCTGCCGTTCTGCCAGATGATCGGACGGCAATCCACTTGCACGATCTCGCGGCCCGGGAATGCCTGCGCCAGCACTTCGGCGGCCTTGGCGTCGGCGACGTCGCCATAGCTCGGCATCAGCACTGCGCCATTGACGATCAGGAAGTTGGCGTAGCTGGCGGCGAGGCGGCGCGTGTTGCCATCCTCACCAGTGTCGAGGATCGGCTGTGCCCACGGCAACGGGAACAAGCGATAGGGCTTGCCATCGGCAGTGCGCAGGGCAGCGATCTCGTCGCCCATCGCCTTGAGGCCTGCGTAGTGCGAATCACTCGTGTCATCGCAGGCCTGGAACACGATCGCATCGTCCGGCGCGAAACGCGCCAGCGTGTCGATGTGGGCGTCGGTGTCGTCACCTTCCAGTTGGCCGTGGTCGAGCCACAGCACGCGATCCTGGCGCAGCCAGCCGGACAGCTTGGCGGTCAGTTCTTCGCGCGTGGCGTCGGGATGGCGCAGGCGCAGGCATTCCCAGGTGGTCAGCAGGGTGCCGGCGCCGTCGGTTTCGATCGCGCCGCCTTCCAGTGCGAACTGGATCTCGTCGCGCGTCGCATTCGCAAACAGCTTGTGTTCGTCCAGCGTGCGGACCAGTTGGTCGTCGGCACTGGCTTCGAACTTGCCACCCCAGCCGGTGAACCGGAAATCGAGCAGGTCGAAACGATCGCCATTGCGCAGGGTGATCGGGCCGCTGTCGCGCAGCCAGGTGTCGTCGTAGGGCGCGGTCACGAAGCGCACGCGCGACATGTCGATGCGATTGCTGCGCAGGCGCGCCTCGGCATAGGCCTCGATATCGTCGTCGCCGACGATGACCACCGCCGGCTGGAAGCGGGTGATTGCCGCGACCAGCTTGATATAGGTGTCCTCGACTTCGCCCAGGCGCGGCGCCCAGTCGGTCTCGGCGTTCGGCCATGCGATCAGGATCGCCGACTGGGGCTCCCACTCGGCGGGGAAACGCACGACCTCGGCCATGTCAGCGCACGGGCGGCTTGGGGCCGACTTCGTTGGCGCTGGCCTTGTTGGCCACGACGTCGAGCACGCGGTCGCGCTGGAAGTACACGGTGAACTGCGGATACACCCAGCGGTTGATGGTCGGCCAATCGCGCTTTTGGCCGCCGCGCGGATCCATCTTCGATTGCGGGGCGCCGAATTGCTTCTGCACTTGCGCCATGGTCATGCCGCGGCTCGGGTGCGGGGCGGCAATCGGCTGGCTGGCGCGCACGGCCAACGGAGTGTTGTCGGCATGGGACGGCAACGAGGCGAGGGCAATGAACGAGGCGGCGATTGCAACGAAGGCGGTCTGGCGCATCGGCGGGATTCCGGTCGGGGGAGTGGCGATTCTATCCAAACAAAAAGGCCGCCCCGAAGAGCGGCCTTTCATGCCGGCACGAAGCCGGAACGGATCAGCGCTGGCGCGCCTTGAACCGCGGGTTGGACTTGCAGATCACGAAGACCTTGCCACGACGGCGGACGACCTTGCAGTCGCGGTGGCGGGCCTTCGCCGACTTCAGTGAGGACAGGACCTTCATGATGCGTAACTCGGCTGGGTTGAAACAGCCCAATATTCTAGCTGGCCGATTTCCGTTCGGTCAAGCCGCCTTCTGGGCGGGAGGGAAGACCGATGGCGGCATGGCATCATGTGTCGTCCAGGCTGCCGATTTTCCCCCATGTCCGATTCCGCCGTGCCGGTCCTCACCATCGACGGCCCCTCCGGCTCCGGCAAGGGCACCATCAGCCGCACTGTTGCCCTGCACCTTGGCTGGCACTACCTCGATTCCGGCGCGCTCTACCGCGCCACCGGCTTGGCCGCGTCCTGGGAGTCGATCGACCTCTCTGACGAGGAGGCCGTCGCCGACTGCGCCCGTCGGGTCCGGATTCGTTTCCAGCCGATGGCCGATGGCGGCGAGCCGCGGGTCTTCGTCAACGGCGTCGACGCCACCGACGACCTGCGCACCGAGACCGCCGGCGGGGCAGCTTCGGCGATCGCCGCGCTGCCGGCCGTGCGGGCGGCCCTGGTGGATCTCCAGAAGGGGTTCCGGCAGGCCCCAGGGCTGGTCGCCGACGGCCGCGACATGGGGACGGTGATCTTTCCCGATGCCAGTCCCAAGGTCTTCTTGACCGCCAGCGCCGATGAACGGGCGCGCAGGCGCTATAACCAGTTGAAGGATAAGGGCGTTTCGGTTACGCTAAGCGGTCTGCTGGGCGAGATTCTCGCCCGTGACGAGCGTGATGCCAACCGGGCAGTCGCGCCGCTGGTCCCCGCTTCGGACGCTGTCGTCATCGACACCACCGGATTGGGCATCGAAGCGGTGGTCGGACGCGTCCTGGATCTGCTTCCCGCGCGCTGACGGCGTCGATCCCGACTTGCAGAACAAGCCCCGCCGGGCAACCGGTGGTTCAACCAACCTCATCCTTTCCGGCCAATGGGCAATCCCGCCCGCGCCGACAACGGGTGGGCCCGATGCAGTTGCTTGCCCCATGAAGGTGGGCGCATCGCGGCCTGTACATCAACCAGAGATCCAACATGACTGAATCATTTGCCGAGCTGTTCGAGCAGAGCCAAACCAACCTCGCCAAGCTGAAGCCGGGCGCCATCGTCAAGGGCATCGTCGTCGACGTGCGCAATGACGTTGTGGTCATCAACGCCGGCCTCAAGTCCGAGGGCATCGTTCCCATTGAACAGTTCCGCAACGATGCCGGTGAAATCGACGTCGGCATCGGCGACGAAGTGAAGGTCGCGCTCGACTCGATCGAGAACGGCTTCGGCGAAACCGTGCTGTCGCGCGAGAAGGCCAAGCGCTCCATGGTGTGGGACGAGCTGGAAGAAGCGCTCGCCAACGACCAGACCATCGTCGGCCGCATCAACGGCAAGGTGAAGGGCGGTTTCACCGTCGACATCCAGGACGTCCGCGCGTTCCTGCCGGGTTCGTTGGTGGATGTGCGCCCGGTGCGCGATCCCAACTACCTGGAAGGCAAGGAACTCGAGTTCAAGCTCATCAAGCTGGACCGCAAGCGCAACAACGTGGTCGTCTCCCGCCGCGCGGTGGTCGAGAACGAGCATTCGGAAGAGCGCGAGCAGCTGCTCGAGAAGCTGGTCGAAGGCGCGCGCCTGAAGGGCGTCGTCAAGAACCTCACCGATTACGGTGCGTTCGTCGACCTCGGCGGCATCGACGGCCTGCTCCACATCACCGACATGGCGTGGAAGCGCGTGCGCCATCCGAGCGAAGTCGTCAATGTCGGCGACGAGCTCGAAGTGCGCGTGCTCAAGTTCGACCGCGAGCGCAACCGCGTTTCGCTGGGCCTCAAGCAGCTCGGCGAGGATCCCTGGGTCGCCATCGCGCGCCGCTACCCGACCGGCACGCGCCTGTTCGGCAAGATTTCCAACGTCACCGATTACGGCTGCTTCGTCGAACTCGAACCGGGCGTCGAAGGCCTGGTGCACGTGTCCGAGATGGACTGGACCAACAAGAACGTCAATCCGGCCAAGCTCGTGCAGGTCGGTGACGAGGTTGAAGTCATGGTCCTCGACGTGGACGAGGAA
>DAHUXS010000004.1 GCA_027306995.1 Lysobacter sp. | reverse complement strand
GGCCGGCAGCGCGATGGCGGCCAGGATGGCGATGATCGCGACCACGATCATCAGTTCGATCAGGGTAAAGCCTTGCTGCTTCTTCATTTGGATAATCCCCATGGAGTGGTTGTTTCTCGTATCACGTGCGCCGGGCCGGGGGATCCAATCCTTCGGAGCCTGACGACAGGACACGTGCCGGGAGAGTGAAGCAGGCGTCATGCCAGTCGTCAATCCCGAGCTAACTTGTTGATAAGTGGTGCGAGAGGGGAGACGAGAGGGCATAAATTCACATTCCTGAAGCAAAATGTGACAAAACGGGGCATAAATGAGCCGGTTACGGCCCTTGCTTTACTCCATCCCCAGCTTTTTCAGCTTGTAGCGCAGGGCCCGGAAGGTGATCCCCAGTGCCGCTGCGGTCTTGGTCTTGTTGTAACGGTTTTCCAGCAGGGCCTTCTCGATGGCCGCACGTTCCAGCTGTTCCATGGCGCCGGTGAGGTCGCCATTGGTGCTGGGCGCGGCGGGAGCGGTTGACGCGGTGACAGGCGCTGCCGGTGCCGGGGCGATGGCAGCAGCCACGGGAGGGGCAGGCTCGGGCACTGGCACTGGTGCGGCCTGCGGCAGGCGCAGATCGCTGGCATGGATCGACTCGCCGTCGGCCAGGGTCATCGCGCGTTCGAGGGTGTTCTCGAGTTCGCGGATGTTGCCGGGGAAGGAATAGGTGCGAAGCGCGGCGATGGCGTCGTCGGACAGCGACGGTGGTGTCGGCAGTCCGTGGCGTTCCGCTAGCTTGGCGAGGATGGCTGCACTCAAGACCGGCAGGTCGTCGCCACGTTCGCGCAGTGGCGGCACGTTCAATTCGATGACATTGATGCGGTAGTAGAGGTCGTGGCGGAAGCTGCCCAGTTCCACCAGCTTTGCCAGGTCCTTGTGCGTCGCCGAGAGAATGCGCACGTCTACCTGTTCTTCGGCTTGGCCGCCGACCGGGCGCACCGATTTTTCCTGGATCGCGCGCAACAGTTTCACCTGCATGCCCAGCGGCAGTTCGGCGACTTCGTCGAGGAACAATGTGCCGCCGTTGGCGGCCTGGAACAGGCCTTGCTTGTCGGCGTGGGCGCCGGTGAAGCTGCCTTTCCGGTGGCCGAAGAATTCGCTTTCCATCAGTTCGGCGGGAATCGCGCCGCAGTTCACCGGTACGAAAGGACCGGAGGTGCGCGGCCCGCTGTGGTGGATGGTGCGGGCGACCAGTTCCTTGCCCGATCCCGATTCGCCGTGGATGTAGACCGGCGCCTGGCTGCGCGCGACCTTGTCGATGGTCTGGCGCAAGGCCTGCATCGCCGAAGATTGCCCGAGCATGCGTCCGGCGGGCGATTGCACCTGCGCGGTTTCGTGTTCGGAGCGCAGGCGCAGGGCGTTGCGCACCAGTTCGCGCAGGATGTTGAGGTCGACCGGCTTGCTGACGAAATCGAAGGCGCCGCGCTTGAGCGCTTCCACCGCGGCTTCGACGTTGCCGAAGGCAGTGATCATCGCCACCGGCATGCCCGGACGCACAGCCGCGATATGGGTGATCAGGTCCATGCCCGAGCCATCGGGTAGGCGCATGTCGGTGAGGCAGAAATCGAAGTCCTGACTGGCCAGTTGGGCCTTGGCGGCAGCGATGGTGGCCGCGGTTTCCACCCGCAGGCCCATGCGCGTCAGGGTGACCACCAGCAGTTCGCGGATGTCGCGCTCGTCATCGACCACAAGGGCGCTTTGCGTATCCGCCATGCCGTGAATTCTGATTGTCTCGGGGGAGCCGCCAGTTTAGCGCGACGATTGCGTCATGGTCGGCAGCAATGCCGTGGCGCCCTGCAGGCTGAGCCGGAAACAGCTGCCGAAGGGCAGGCGCAGGTAGCTGAGTTCGCCTTGATTGGCGTGGGCCAGCTCGCGGGCGATATGCAGGCCAAGGCCGGTACCGTGTTCCGAGGTGGTGAAGAACGGCCGGAACAGGTTGCGTTCGTCGGCTTCGGCGATGCCGGGACCGGTGTCGAGCACGTCCACCAGCGCATGCTGGCGTTCGCGGCGCACGCGCAGAGTGATGCGTGCCGGTTCGCCGGGCATGCGGCCGTAGTAGCGGGCATTGCTGACCAGCACCAGCAGGATCTGGTGGACATGCTTGGGATCGGCCAGGGCCGGCTGGGGTTCCTGCGGCAACACCAGTTCCAGGGTGTCGGCATCGAGCGGGTAGCTGCGCCGGTATTCCTCGGCGAATTCTTCCACCACGATGCGCAGGTCGATCGACTGCGGGTTGGCGCGTTCGCGCCGCGCCATGCTCAGCACGCTTTCGACGATGCCGTTCATGCGCGTGGTCTGCTTGCGCACGATCTCCAGCATCTTGCGGTCCATCATCGTGAGGTCGTCGGATTCCTCGAGCAGTTGCGTGGAATAGCTGATGGCCGAGAGCGGATTGCGGATCTCGTGGGCGAGGCTGGCGGAGAACCGGCCAAGGGCGGCGAGGGTGATGCCTTCGGCGCGGCGCGATGCCTGCGAAGTGTCGTCCAGGAAGACCAGTACGTCGTCGCCACCTGCGTGCAGGCGCAGGAATTGCGGGAGGATTTCCGCCTGGTCGGGTCCCATGCGCAGCGGCTGTGTATTGGGCGTGCCGTCGGCCTGCCAGTCGCGCAGGCGCTGCGCCAGTTCCGGCGACGCCAAACCCAAAGGACGATGGCCGTCACCCGCTTCGCCGAGCAATGCGATCGCGGCTTCGTTGGCGAGACGGATCAGTCCATCGCGTTCGACAATCACCACGCCGGTCGGCATGCGCCGGATGATCAGTTCGTTCAACGCCGCGAGATCGGCAACCTCCACCCCGCGTCGCGTGACTTCCGATTCGGTGCGCACCATGCGCTGGGCCATCACGTGCGCAAGCCAGGCGATGGCGAAATAACTGGCGCCGAAGATCAGCGGTTCGATCCACGGATGGTTCCATTCCGTGCCGAACAGGTCGCGCCAGATCAATGGCGCGGCGAAGGTGAGGGTGGCAAGTGCTGCGGTGATCATGCCGAACGTCAACGACAACAGCAGAGATGCCGCGGCAACGTTGAGGATGAGCATGATCGCGATCACCGGCGACGCTTCCGGGATCGCGTTGATCGCCGCATTGGCGAAGAACACGTCGATCAGGGTGCCGATGGCGATTTGCGGGCCCACTCGCATGCCGGTGCGCGCGAACAGCATCAGGATGACGGCAAGGACGAGATAGCCGCAGCTGATCCAGGTCGCCAGCATCGGGTCGTCGAATTCGCCCAGCCAACGGCCGCCGATGCCGGTGGTGACCGCCGCGATCATGGCAGCGGCGAAGGCGCGATAGACGGCATAGGCGCGCAGTTCGCGGCGGATGCTGTCGTCGTCGAAGCGCTGGATGGAACGGGTTCGGGCCACGGGATCTCCTTGATCCGGGCGAGTGTATCGGGCGCCCGCCGGCCCGGGTTTTGCCGCAGTGCGTCATCTGCGCGACAATAGGGGGCTGGCCCGGCTCCTCCGCGGCCTGTCTCCCCTTCCCGACTTCCGGTGCGCCATGAATTTCCACGAGTACCAGGCCAAACAATTGTTCGGCGACTACGGCATTGCCGTCCCCAAGGGCCAGGTGGCCCATTCCCCCGATGAGGCGATTGCAGCCGCCAAGGCCATCGGCGGCGATTTCTGGGTGGTGAAAGCCCAGATCCATGCGGGCGGCCGCGGCAAGGCTGGCGGCGTCAAGCTCGCCAAGACCCTGGATGAGGTCAAGCAGTACGCCAAGGCGATGCTCGGCACCAAGATGGCGACCTACCAGACCGCCGGCGTCGAGCTGCCGGTCGACAGCGTGCTGATCACCCAGGCCACCAATATCGACAAGGAGTTGTACCTGTCGGTGCTGGTCGATCGCGCCACCCAGACCGTCACCTTCATCGCTTCGGCGGAAGGTGGCATGGACATCGAGCAGGTCGCCCACGAGAAGCCCGAGGCGATCAAGACCCTGCACGTGAACTACGTCGAAGGCCTGCAGCCTTACCAGTGCCGCGATCTCGCCTTCGCGCTCGGCTTGAACGCCAAGCAGGCTGGCCAGCTGACCAAGATCATGCTGGGCCTGTACAAGCTGTTCAACGACAAGGATCTGGCGCTGGTCGAACTCAACCCGCTGGCCATCCTCGACGACGGCAACCTCGCCGTGCTCGACGGCAAGATCAACTCCGACGACAACGCCAACTTCCGTCACCCGGAACTCGTCGCGATGCGCGACGTGCGCCAGGAAGACGAGACCGAGGTGCTGGCCTCGAAGTACGACCTCAACTACGTGACCATGGACGGCAACATCGGCTGCATGGTCAACGGCGCCGGCCTCGCGATGGCGACGATGGACGTGATCTCGCTCAACGGCGGTTCGCCGGCCAACTTCCTCGACGTCGGCGGTGGCGCCAACAAGGAGAAGGTGACCGAGGCGTTCAAGCTGATCCTGCGCTCGCCGACCGTCAAGGCGATCTTCGTCAACATCTTCGGCGGCATCGTCCGCTGCGACATGATCGCGGAAGGCATCATCGCCGCGGTGAAGGAAGTGGGCGTCAAGGTGCCGGTGATCGTGCGTCTCGAAGGCACGAACGTGGACGCGGGCAAGGAGCTGCTGAAGAACTCCGGCCTGGCGATCATCCCGGCCGACGACATCAACGATGGCGCGAAGAAGGCGGTGGAAGCCGTCAAGAACGCCGCCTGATCACACCTTCAAGGAATCAATGAAATGTCTGTCTTGATCAACAAGAACACGAAGGTGCTGGTGCAGGGCTTCACCGGCTCGCAGGGCACCTTCCACGCGCAACAGATGCTCGATTACGGCACCAAGGTCGTTGGTGGCGTGACCCCGGGCAAGGGCGGCACCGAACACCTCGGCCTGCCGGTGTTCGACACCATGCAGGAAGCCGTGAAGGCGACCGGCGCCGATGCCTCCGTCATCTACGTGCCGCCGCCGTTCGCGGCCGACGCGATCATGGAAGCCGCGGCTGCCGGCATCAAGGTGATCGTCTGCATCACCGAAGGCATCCCGGTGCTCGACATGATGCGCGTCAAGAACGTGCTGAAGGCCTATCCGGATGCGCGCCTGATCGGGCCGAACTGCCCCGGCGTGATCACCCCGGGCGAGTGCAAGATCGGCATCATGCCGGGCCACATCCACATGCCGGGCAAGGTCGGCATCGTGTCGCGTTCGGGCACGCTGACCTATGAAGCCGTGAAGCAGACCACCGACGCCGGCCTCGGCCAGTCGACCTGCATCGGCATCGGCGGCGATCCGATCAACGGCACCAACTTCATCGATGCGCTCAAGCTGTTCCAGGACGATCCGCAGACCGAAGGCATCATCATGGTCGGCGAGATCGGTGGCAGCGCCGAAGAAGAAGCGGCCGAGTACATCGCCAAGCACGTGACCAAGCCGGTGGTCGGCTTCATCGCCGGTGCATCGGCGCCGAAGGGCAAGCGCATGGGCCACGCCGGTGCGATCGCCTCGGGCGGTTCGGGCACGGCCGAAGGCAAGTTCGCCGCGATGGAAGCCGCGGGCGTGACCACGGTGAAGTCGCCGGGCGACCTCGGCGCCGCGATCGCGAAGCGTTTGGCGAAGTGAGTGTCGTGCCCATCCGGTCCTGACCGGGTCGGCGCGCACAAATCCGGAACACGAAAAGGCCGCCTTGTGCGGCCTTTCTCGTTTTCGCCATTCGCCATGACGAATACCTGATTTCGGGGGTGTCGACGCGCCGACAGACTGATTAACCTTTATGAACGTGCGCGCGGGGTGCGTGCAGCGAAAGGGGAAATCGAGATGGGTGGATCGATGCGCAAGGGCCGCGGCCCGGTTGCGGCATGGCTGTTGCAGTTATTCGCGGCGATGCTGCTGCTGTGTTCGGGCAGTGCCTTTGCGCAGGTCATGACATTCACTGGAGCCTCGCCCAGCACGTTTTCGGCAGCCGGACAGACCATCACTTTCAGCGTCAGTTATGGGCAGTCCAACGCGATTACCCAGACGCTGACGTTGAATGGCATGAACATCACGCCTTCGTCTCCATTGAGTTGCCCGGGATTGCCGCTGGCGCCAAACGGCACCATGACTTGCACCTTCACCTATGTCACCCAGGCATCCGATGCGTTTGCGGGGAATATCCTGATCGAATACGGCAGCTTCACGGCGACCGATCCGAACAACATTCCGCGCAGCGGAAGCACCAGCAACCAGCAACAGGTTGCATATCAAGCAGCTTCGGCAGTCCCCACGGTGACTTCCATTTCGCCCACCAATGGCTCGACAGCGGGCGGGACTTCGATCGCGATCGCAGGCACCAACTTCACCGGCGCGACTGCCGTGAGCTTCGGCGGCACTGCGGCCACCAGTTACACGGTCAACAGCGCCGCATCGATCACCGCAACCGTGCCTGCCCATGCCGCCGGTACGGTGGATGTGCGTGTCACGACAGCGGGCGGAACCAGTGCGACCAGCGCCGCCGATCAGTACACCTATGTCAGCGCTCCCGTCGCCAATAACGTCAGCATCACGGTGGCGCATGGCAGCACCAACAATCCGGTGACGTTGAATATCACCGGCGGCGTGCCCACCATCGTTGCTGTTGGCACCCAGGCGACGCACGGCACCGCCACGGCATCGGGTACGTCGATTATCTACACGCCGGCCGCAAGTTACAGCGGTTCCGACAGCTTCACCTACACCGCGACCAATGCCTCGGGTACGTCTGCACCGGCAACAGTGACGGTCACCGTGGGTGCGCCGACGATCGCGGTCTCGCCGGCGTCGTTGCCGAACGCAACGGTTGCCGCGTCCTACAGCGCGACGATTTCGGCCAGTGGTGGCACTTCGCCGTACAGCTATGCGATCAACGCTGGCGCATTGCCCGCTGGCGTGACGCTCAACACCAGTAACGGCGTGTTGTCCGGCACGCCGACTGCGGGCGGCACGTTCAATTTCACGGTGGCCGCAACCGATTCGTCTACCGGTACCGGTGCACCGTTCGCGGCCAGCCGTGCCTATGCATTGACGGTGAATGCAGCGACCATTTCGAT
The DNA here is from genome assembly GCA_027306995.1 of Lysobacter sp. GTDB lineage: Bacteria > Pseudomonadota > Gammaproteobacteria > Xanthomonadales > Xanthomonadaceae > Solilutibacter. The sequence goes on along the minus strand of DAHUXS010000004.1, from coordinate 1,782 downwards.
ATCGCCGACCACGTTGCCGAATGGCACTGCCGGAACGGGGTACAGCCAGACGGTCTCGGCCAGCGGCGGTACTGCCACATACACCTATGCCATCACCGCCGGTGCGGTGCCGACCGGCATGTCGTTGAGCACCAGCGGCACGCTGTCGGGCACCCCGACCGCCGCCGGAAATTTCAATTTCACCGTGACCGCGACCGATTCGTCCACGGGTTCCGGGCCGTACACCGGCAGCCGCGCGTATTCGGTCACGATTGCCGCACCGGCGATCACGGTGTCTCCGGCGTCGCTGCCGAATGGCACAGTGGCGACGGCATACAGTCAGGCGGTTTCGGCGAGCGGCGGCACTGCACCGTATACGTTCGCGATTTTGAGCGGAGCATTGCCGGCGGGTTTGAGCCTCAATACTTCGACGGGCGCGATCAGCGGGACGCCAACTGCCGCAGGCAGCTTCAACTTCACCGTGAAGGCAACCGATACCAATGGTTTCACCGGTAGCCGGGCCTATACGCTGGTATTCAGTGGCCCGACGATCACGGTGTCGCCGGCATCCCTGCCGAGCGCGACTGCCGAGGCCACGTACAGCCAGACCTTCACCGCCAGTGGCGGCACGGCGACCTACACATATTCACTGCAGGCCGGAAGTTTGCCTGTCGGAATGTCTTTGAGCAGCAGCGGCGTGTTGTCGGGTACGCCGACGGTTGCGGGCACTTTCAACTTCACCATCCGCGCAACCGACAGCACTACCGGTACCGGGGCACCGTTCTACGGCAGCCAGGCCTATACGCTGGTGATCAGCGCGCCGACGATCAGTCTGTCTCCAGCGACATTGCCGAATGCCACGGGTGGCGTCGCCTACAGCCAGACGATCACAGCCAGTGGTGGTAATGGCAGCTACACGTACTCGCTGTCGGCAGGCGCATTGCCGCCGGGTGTCGGACTGAGCAGTGCCGGAGTGTTGTCCGGAACGCCGACGACCGCAGGCAGCTACAACTTCACCGTCACCGCGACGGATGGCAACAGCTTTACCGGTAGTCAGGCCTACACGGTGGCAGTCAACGCACCGACGATCACGCTGACGCCAGCGACGGTGCCGGGCGCGACGGTAGGTGTGGCGTACAGCCAGACGATCACGGCCAGCGGTGGCAATGGCGGCTATACCTATTCGTTGACGGCAGGTGCGTTGCCACCGGGCGTTGCATTGAGCAGTGCAGGCGGATTGTCGGGAACGCCGACGACGCCGGGCAGCTACAACTTCACCATCAAGGCAACGGACGGATTCGGCTTCGGCGGCAGCCAGGCCTATACGGTCGCGGTGACCGCACCGACGATCACGCTGGCGCCGACAACACTGCCGGGTGCGACAGTGGGCACGGCATACAGCCAGACGATCACCGCGAGTGGTGGCACCGGGCCCTACACGTATTCGCTGGCGACGGGATCGCTGCCGACGGGTGTTGCGCTGAGCAGCGCCGGCACGTTGTCGGGAACCCCGACGACTGCGGGAACGTTCAACTTCACCGTCAAGGCGACGGACGCCTATGGTTCGAGCGGCTCGGCCGCCGTGTCGATCACGGTGGGGGCGGCCGCCCAGGCGATCACCAACTTCAAGGCCAATCCGACGACGCCGACCTATGCGCCGAACGGCACGTTCGCGATCAGCGCGACTGCCGGCGCATCGACCAGTCCGGTGGTGTTCGCGTCGACCACGACCAGCGTCTGCACCGTGAGCGGTTCAACAGTGACGATGCTGGCGGCGGGCGCCTGCGCGCTGACCGCCAACCA
>DAHUXS010000017.1 GCA_027306995.1 Lysobacter sp. | reverse complement strand
TTTGCTGATGCGGAATACTTCGCGCACTTGCGCCCGGCCCTTGTACACTTCCTTGAACACCGGCTCCAGCATGCCGGTCATGGCGCGTTTAATTTCGTCGGCCAGTTCGTAGATGATCGTATGCAGGCGGATATCCACTTTTTCCTGCTCCGCCACGGCTTGCGCCGTTCGTTCCGGCCGCACGTTGAACCCGACGATGATCGCGTTCGATGCCGAGGCGAGCAAAACATCGGTCTCGGTGATCGCGCCGACCCCGGAATGCAGCACCCGGATCTTGACCTTGTCGGTGGAGAGCTTTTGCAGCGTATCGGTCAGGACTTCGGCCGTTCCGCCCACGTCCGTCTTCAGGATGACGTTCAGCTCCTTGGTCTCGCCTTCCTTCAATTGATCGTGCAACTGATCGAGCGTAATGCGATTGGTCTTCGACATCGCCGCCTCGCGAGCCTTGCCTTCGCGATAGATGACGATCTGCTTGGCCTTCGCCGTGTCGGTGACCACTTGCAGCGTATCGCCGACTTCCGGCAGGGATTCAAGTCCGATCACCTCGGCCGGCATCGACGGCGGAACTTCGCGCACTGGCGCTCCGCGATCGTCAAACATCGCGCGAACGCGTCCGAAGACTGAGCCCACGATGAAGTAGTCGCCCACCCGCAGCGTACCGTTCCGGACCAGCACCGTCGCCACCGGACCGCGTCCGCGATCGAGTTGCGCTTCGAGCACCGAGCCCATCGCCGGCCGCGCCGGATTAGCCTTCAGATCCTGTATATCGGCGACCAGCAGAATCATTTCGAGCAGCAGGTCGAGATTCGTCTTCGCTCTCGCGGATACCGGCACCGTGACCGTCTCCCCGCCCCAATCTTCCGCCAGCAGTCCGCGATCGGCAAGTTGCTGCTTGACCCGGTCCGGTTGCGCGTCCGGCTTGTCAATCCTCGTGATGGCGACGATAATCGGAACCCCGGCGGCTTTGGCGTGATCGATCGCCTCGAGCGTCTGCGGCATCACGCCGTCGTCGGCCGCCACCACCAGAATGACGATATCGGTGACTTTAGCGCCGCGGGCTCGCATCCGAGTGAATGCTTCGTGACCCGGCGTATCGATGAAGACGATCTTCCGGCCGTTTTTCTCGACGTGATAAGCGCCGATGTGCTGTGTAATCCCGCCGGCCTCATGCTCGGCGACCTTGGCCGAACGAATTGCATCCAGCAAGCTGGTCTTGCCGTGGTCGACGTGACCCATGATGGTGACCACCGGCGGACGCTGCTCGAGATCGCCCTGCAGCTCGGCGTCTTCCACCTGTGCCAGCAGTTCGGTTTCGGCATCGCTGTCGCTGGCGCGCACGGCCTTGTGGCCGAGCTCTTCGGTGACCAGCACCGCGGTGTCGTGATCGATCGACTGCGTCACCGTCGCCATCACGCCCATCTTGAACAACGCCTTGACCACGTCGCCGCCCTTGAGCGCGAGCTTCTGCGCCAGGTCGGACACGGTGATGGCATCGCCAACGGTGATTTCGCGAACGATCGGCGCGGTCGGACGCTGGAAGCCGTGCTCGCCGCCGCCGGTACGCGACTGGTCGAGCGAACGCGACTGCTGGCGCGGCTTGTTGCGACCGCCAGTCGTGGTGCGACGGGCGCGATCGGCGGCGCTGAGGTGCAACTTGCCGGCGAAGCGCGCGGCGTTGTCGTCGTCCTCGACGCCGGCGACCATCGCGTGCGAACCGCGGCTCTTGTGCGCCTTGTTCGCATTGTTGCGATCGTCCGTGGCACCGGCGCGCGCGGGCTTGGGCGGCGCATGGCCGTGGCCATGGGTTCCCGGCTTGACGGCGGCGCGCGTCGGTTTGGTTTCCGATTCGACTTCGGCGGCCTGGGTCACGACAGCCTCTTCGGCGGCGCGACGCGCCTCCTCGGCGGCCTGGCGCGCTTCCTCTTCCTGGCGCTTCTTGTCTTCGGCGCGCGCGCGGTCGGTTTCGGCGAGGCGCTGCTGCTCGTCGAGGTTGCGCTGCTTGGATTCTTCGAGCTTGCGCAGGATCTCGGCGCGCTCGTCGTCCACCGGGCCCGCTGCGGCTGCTTCCGCAGCGGCGTTCGGCTTCAGCGTGACCTTCTTGCGCACGACGACGTCGACGGTCGCCTTGTTCTTGCCGCCGCCAACGGTGATTTCCTGCTTGCGGCTGCGACTCAAGGTGATCTTGCCCGAGCCTTCGCCCGCGGCGGCAGCGCCCGAGGTCGCGCTCTCGCCGCGACCGTGGGTGCGGCGCAGGAATCCGAGCAGCTTGACCTTCTGCGCGCTCGTGACCTCCTGGTCGGCACTGTCGAACGGCATGCCGGCTTCCTTGAGCTGCTCGAGCAGCTTGTCGACCGGCGTGTTGACCAGTTCGGCTAGCTGGCGAATGGTGTTGTTCTGCGACATGCGGTTTCCGGTGTCTTTGCCTGCGTCGCCGGAGGGCGCCGCAGGCAGGGGGGAAGGATGTTACTCGCGAGCCGGTTCGATCACTCGAACCAGTGCTTGCGCGCCTCCATGATCAGTGCCGCGGCACGTTCGGCGTCCATGTCCTCGATGTCGGTGATTTCATCCACCGCCAGCTCGGCCAGGTCGTCACGGGTGCGGGTGCCACGGCTGGCCAGCACGTAGGCGGTCGCCTCGTCCATGCCCGGCAGGGTCAGCAGGTCCTCGGCCGGACCCTCCTCGCCTTCCTCGGCCGCCAGCGCCTCGTTGATCAGGGCGTCGCGGGCGCGGGCACGCAGTTCCTCGACGATGTCCTCGTCGAAGCCCTCGACCGCCAGCAGCTCGCCAACCGGCACGTAGGCGATTTCCTCGACCGTGGTGAAGCCTTCCTGGACCAGGATGCCGGCGATTTCCTCGTCGACTTCCAGCTTGTCCATGAAGGTCTGGCGCGCGGTGGCCTGCTCGGCCTCCGACTTCGCCTGCACCTGCTCGGCGGTCATCACGTTGAGCTGCCAGCCGGTCAGGCGACTGGCGAGGCGCACGTTCTGGCCACCACGGCCGATGGCCTGGGCCAGCTTCTCTTCCGAGACGGCCAGGTCCATCGAGTGCTTGTCTTCATCGACGATGATCGACTGCACTTCCGCCGGCGCCATCGCATTGATGACGAACTGGGCGACGTTGTCGCTCCACAGCACGATGTCGACGCGTTCGCCGTTGAGTTCGTTGGTCACCGCCTGCACGCGCGCGCCGCGCATGCCGATGCAGGCGCCGATTGGATCGGTGCGCGTGTCGTGGGCCAGCACGGCGATCTTGGCGCGGTCGCCCGGATCGCGGGCGCAGGCCTTGATCTCCACCAGGCCCTGGCCGACTTCCGGCACTTCCAGACGGAACAGTTCGATCATGAATTCCGGGGCGGCGCGGCTGACGAACAGCTGCGGGCCACGCGGCTCGGTGCGGACGTCGTAGAGATAGCCGCGGACGCGGTCGCCGACGCGCAGGGCGTCGCGCGGGATGCCTTTGTCCTTGGCGATGAAGCCCTCGGCATTGCCGCCGAGGTCGACATAGATGTTGCCGCGCTCGACGCGCTTGACGGTGCCGGTAACCAGTTCGCCGACGCGGTCCTTCCATGCGTCCACCACCTGCTGGCGCTCGGCCTCGCGCACGCGCTGGACGATCACCTGCTTGGCGGCCTGCGCCGCGATGCGGCCGAAGTCCGGGTTCTCGATGTGTTCTTCGATGAAGTCGCCCACTTCGGCGCCTTCGCTCTCGTCGACGGCATCCATCAGGCGGATCTGGCGATCCGGCGATTCCATCACGACGTCGTCGGCCACCACTTCCCAGCGGCGGAAGGTCTCGTAGCTGCCGTCCTTGGGATTGATGGAGACGCGCACGGAGACGTCCTGCTCCGGATAGCGCTTCTTGGCGGCGGACGCCAGCGCGGCTTCGATCGCTTCGAGAATCGTTTCCGTCGGCACGCCCTTCTCGTTGGCGACCGCATCGACGACCAGCAGCAGTTCCTTACTCATTTTCGACTCCACCCGTGGCGGATGCTTCTCCGCCGGTTGACGTTGTTGATTCTTGTTTACCCTTCGCGGCCTTCTTGCCGCGACTGCCCGGCTTAGCAGCGCCGAACCCCATCGCGACCCAGTCGGGGGCGATACGGGCTTTTTCGATATTGGAATGCGCGACCTCGAACGGACTGCCGTCGACGTCGAAACGGATCGTCTCGCCTTCGACCGCGACGATCCGGCCCTGCAGGCGACGACGGCCGTCCTGCGGCAGCTTCAGCCCGACCTTGGCGCTCTCGCCGACGAAGCGGGCGAACTGGGCCGCGCTGAACAGCGGGCGCTCGATGCCGGGGGACGACACTTCCAGCGTGTAGTTGCCGGAGATCGGGTCCTCGACGTCGAGCACGGCCGAAACCTCGCGGCTCATCTTCTCGCACTCGTCGATGCCGACCGAACGCTCGGCCGCTTCCGCATCACCCTTGTTCTGGGGCACGTCGATGTACAGGCGCAGCAACGACCCACCCGGCTGCGGCAGGTATTCGATGCCCAGCAGCTCGAGTCCGAGCGCATGCGCGGTCGGGGCGAGCAGATCCTGTAGCTGGTCGGTCTTGGTCATGCCTGTCTGAGCGGTTCGAATGGGACGTGTCTGTGGCTGAAGCCCGGAAACAAAAAAAGGCCCGAGGGCCCTAGTCCGGTCTTGCGATGTCCGGTCTGACTGGGAGGATTCCCTGCCAGGGCCCTGACGGCGCGGCGAACCGGCCATCGGGTCGCGCCCAGTGGTCCGGGCGGCGAAGTCGTGAATGATAGCCGGAAGGGCCGCTTTCAGGCAACTCGAACGGACGAGCCCCGGTTTTCCGGGCAAATCGCCTCCGCAACGACGGCGAAATGGTTGCGAATGCAAACGATTGCGCAGGTGCAGCAACCGCCGCAAGCGGTTAGGCTCGACGTTCCCAGGAGACAACGATGTCCACCCCGAAGACCGCGCACCTGTTCACCCTGTTTGGCGCTACCGGCGACCTCGCCCTGCGCATGTTGTGGCCCTCGCTGTACAGCCTCGAAGCCGAAAACCTGCTGATCCCGCAGCTCAAGCTGCTCGGCACCGCCCGCGCGAAATTGAGCCGGGAAGAATTCCTCCAACAGGTCGGCACGGCGCTGGCCGAGCGCATTCCGAGACACGAGTTCAAGGCCGAGGTGCAGGACAAGCTGTTCGCGCGCGTCGATTACCAGCCGGCCGATATCGACGACGACGTCACCATGACGGCGTTCTCGCAGAAGATCGAACAACTGCGTGGCGACGGCGATGTCCTCTACCACCTCAGCACGGCACCGCGCTTCTATGTCGCGGCCTGCCAGGCCCTGGCCAAGCACGGCGCGGTCGGGCCGTGGGCGCGCGTCATGCTGGAAAAGCCGATCGGCGAAGACTTCGCCAGCGCCGAGGCGATCAACGACGGCGTGGGCAAGATCTTCAACGAATCGCAGATCTACCGCGTCGATCATTACCTCGGCAAGGAAGGCGTGCAGAACCTGATCGCGCTGCGCTTCGGCAATGCGCTGTTCGAGCCGCTGTGGAACTCCCGCAACATCGAGCAGGTGCAGATCACCGTCGCCGAAACCGTCGGCGTCGAAGGCCGCGCCGATTACTACGACCATTCCGGCGCGATGCGCGACATGGTGCAGAACCACCTGCTGCAATTGCTGGCACTGGTGGCGATGGAACCACCGGCGCGCTTCGAACCCACCGCGGTGCGCAACGAGAAAATCAAGGTGTTGCGTTCGCTGCGGCGCATCCATGCCGACAACATCGAGCACGAAGCCGTGGCCGGCCAGTACACCGCCGGCGCCGTCGATGGCATCGCGGTGAAGGGCTACGCCGAGGAACTCGGTCGCAGCAGCAAGACCGAAACTTTCGTCGCGCTGCGCGCCCATGTCGACAACTGGCGCTGGTCGGGCGTGCCGTTCTATCTGCGCACCGGCAAGCGCATGCCGTCGCGCCAGACCGAGATCTATGTGCAGTTCAAGTCGGTGCCCTATTCGATCTTCGGTGGCGCCACCCGTCGTGACCTACAGCCGAACGGACTGCTGATCCTGCTGCAGCCGGAAGAGCGCATCGAACTGCAGCTGATGAGCAAGACGCCGGGCCTCGATCGCAAGGGCATGCGCCTGAGCAAGGTCGGTCTCGACCTCGACTTCCACGAGGAATTCGCCAATGCCCGCCGCCGCCTCGCCTACGAACGTCTCTACCTCGACGCGCTGGAAGGCATCGGTACGCTGTTCGTGCGCCGCGACGAAACCGAGGCGGCGTGGGAATGGGTCGACAACATCCTGTCGGCATGGCAGCAGTCGGGCGCCCCACCGCGCCCGTATCCGGCCGGCACCTGGGGGCCGAACGCAGCGATCTCGCTGATCGAGCGCCACGGCCACGAATGGCGCGAGTGACCGCGATGGAGCTGCAGCGTTATTCCGACACGGCAGCCATGTGCGACGCCCTCGCATCGCTGCTGACCGATATCTGCGCAGCATCGACTGCGCCGAATCTGGCACTCGCCGGAGGCAAGACGCCGTTGCCGATCTATCGTGCGCTGGCGCAACGCTGGTCGCACAGCGGGCAACGCGCACGCATCGTCCCCACCGATGATCGCTGCGTCGCCCACGTGCATCCGGCCAGCAACATCGCGGCGTTGCGCACAGCCTTCGGCGACAGCGCCGACTGCTGCGCGATCACTGCCGAGGATGGTGACAACGAAACCTCGCTGGCGATCGCCAAGAACGTGCTACGCGAAACCGGTACTTTCGACGCCGTGCTGCTCGGCATGGGCGAGGACGGTCATTTCGCTTCGCTGTTTCCCGGTGCGGTCAATCTGCAGGACGGACTGGCGATCGACGCACGCGACGACGCCATCCTCACCACGCCCGATCCGCTGCCGCAGGAAGCGCCATTCAGTCGCATCAGCCTGACCTTACCGCGCCTGTTGCGCACGCGTTCTGCACATCTGTGCATCACCGGCGCGCGCAAACTCGACATCCTCGAACAGGCCGCTTCGCAAACATCGGACCTGCCCTACCCGGTCGCCGCCTTGTTGCGGCAGACCTCCGTGGCGGTCCACGTCCATTGGAGTCCGTAATGGCTTTGCATTCCGTCGTCGCCCGCGTCACCGAACGCATCGTCGAGCGCAGCCGCGCCTCTCGCGCCGAATACCTCGCACGCATCGATGCTGCCGCGCGTCGCGATCGCCCCAGCCGCGACGCACTGGCCTGCGGCAACCTCGCCCACGTCTTCGCCGCCGCCGGCCCGGACAAGGCGAATCTCCGCAATGGCGTCGGCGCCAGCATCGGCATCGTCACCGCCTACAACGACATGCTCTCGGCGCACCAGCCGATGGAGCAGTATCCGAGCCTGATCCGCATGGCCGCGCGCAATGCCGGCGCCAGCGCGCAAGTCGCGGGCGGCGTGCCGGCGATGTGCGATGGCGTGACCCAGGGACGCGATGGCATGGAACTGTCGCTGTTCTCGCGTGACGCCATCGCCCTCGCCACCAGTGTCTCGTTGTCACACGACAGCTTCGATGCCGCGCTCTGCCTCGGTGTCTGCGACAAGATCGTGCCGGGCATGTTGATCGGTGCATTGGCGTTCGGCCACCTGCCGGTGATCTTCGTGCCGGCGGGACCGATGCCCTCCGGCATTCCCAACAAGCAGAAGGCCGCGGTACGCGAACGCTATGCCGTCGGCGAAGCGACGCGCGAGGAACTGCTGGATGCCGAAGGCGCCTCGTATCACGCGCCAGGCACCTGCACCTTCTACGGCACCGCCAATTCCAACCAGATGCTGGTGGAAGTGATGGGCCTGCACATGCCGGGCAGCGCCTTCGTTCCGCCCAATACGCCATTGCGCGATGCGTTGACCGTTGCCGCCACCGAACAGGTGCTGCGCATCACCGCACTCGGCGACGACTATCGCCCGATCGGCCACACCATCAACGAGAAGGCCATCGTCAACGCACTGGTCGGGCTCGCAGCGACGGGCGGCTCGACCAACCACGCGATCCATCTCGTCGCGGTGGCGCAAGCAGCCGGCATCGTCATCGACTGGGACGATCTCGATGCACTGTCGCGGGCCACGCCGCTGCTGGCGCGCGTCTATCCCAACGGCTCCGGCGACGTGAACCAGTTCCACGACGCCGGTGGACTCGGTTTCATCATCGAACAACTGCTCGATGCCGGGATGCTGCACGAGGACATCCTCTGCGTGCATGGAGGCAACATGCGCCAGCAGGCCATGCGTCCCGAACTGGAGGGCACGGCATTGAAATGGGCGGATGCACCGGCGCAGTCGAACGATCCATCGATCCTGCGCCCGCTCGACCAAGCCTTCGACAAGGAAGGCGGATTGCGTCGCCTGCAGGGCAATCTCGGTCGCGCCGTGGTGAAGGTTTCGGCAGTCACGCCGGAACACCGCGGGATCGAAGCCCCGGCCAAGGTGTTCGAATCGCAGGATGCGCTGATCACCGCGTTCAAGGCCGGCAAGCTTGAAGGCGACTTCATCGCGGTGGTGCGCGGACAAGGTCCGCGCGCGATCGGCATGCCGGAACTGCACAAGCTGACACCGACATTGGCGGCGCTGCAGGATCGCGGCCAACGCGTGGCCCTGCTCACCGACGGCCGCATGTCCGGCGCATCAGGGAAGGTGCTGGCGGCGATCCATCTCCATCCGGAAGCGGTGGAAGACGGCCCGATCGCGAAGCTGCGCGATGGCGACCGCGTCCGCATCGACAGCGAGGCTGGCACGATCGACGCGCTGGTGCCCGAAGCCGAATGGAACGCGCGCACGGCGCAGCGTTCCGATGTTTCGAAGCACCACGCCGGCATGGGTCGCGAACTGTTCGGCCTGATGCGCAACAACGTCGGCAATGCCGAAACAGGCGCCTGTAGCCTCTTCGTCAAGGACTCGCAAGCATGAGCGGCGGCGAGCGATTGGCATTGGTTGGCGACGTCGGCGGCACCAATGCGCGCTTCGCCCTGGTCGATCTCGACGCCGTCGACTGCACGTTGCAGCAGGCGCAGACATTGCACAACGATGACTTCGCCAGCCTGCAACACGCCATCGAATCCTATCTGACCGCCGTCGGGCAACGGCCGAAGCATGCTGCGATCGCCGTCGCCAGCCCGGTCAGCGCCGATGAAATCCGCCTGACCAATCGTGCGTGGTCGTTCAGCCAGCGCGAGCTACAGGCGTCGCTCGGCCTCGACGCACTGCACGTCATCAATGACTTCGGCGCGATCGCGTGGGCGATTCCGACGCTGAAGCCGCAGGATTACGTCCGCCTGTTCGGCCCGGACAATATCGATCACGGCCCGATCAGCGTGCTCGGCCCCGGAACCGGCCTCGGCGTTGCATTGCTGGTCGGCGATGCCGCGAAAGGCTGGAATGTCGTCGCCACCGAAGGCGGACATGTCAGCTTCGCGCCGGTCGGCGACGAGGAACGCATGATCGAACAGTGGATGACCGCGCGCCATGGCCGCACATCCACCGAACGCGTGTTGTGCGGCAAGGGCATTTCCGAGATCGATGCGGTCTACCGCGGCGTGCCCGCGGTGGTCTCGAACGTCGCTCTCGGCGTCGGGCCCGGCGAATCGGGCCTGCACGGCAGCCTGCGGGACCCTGCCGACATCGTGGCCGCCGCACTGGATGGTCACGACCTCGCCGCACGCCAGACGCTCGCGCGCTTCTGCTCGGTGCTCGGCAGCGTGGCCGGCGACTGCGTGCTGATCCACGGCGCACATTCGGTGGTCATCGCCGGCGGCATCGTGCCGCGTTTCATTCCATTCCTGCGCAGCAGCGCGTTCCGCGAACGTTTCCTAATGAAGGGACGTTACGTCGCCTACCTCGAGCGCATCGACGTGCGCGTCATCATCCATCCCAACCCCGGCCTGCTCGGTGCAGCCACGGCCATCCGAAGCTTCGAGAACAAGCAATGACGACCTCACTGACTCCCGATCAGGTGCTGCGCGCAGCTCCGATCATCCCCACCATCACCATCGATAACCTCGACGATGCCGTGCCATTCGCGCGTGCGCTGGTCGACGGCGGCTTGCGCGTGCTGGAGATCACCTTGCGCACGCCGGTGGCGATGGCCGCTATCACCAAGATCGCGCGCGAAGTACCCGACGCGATCGTCGGCGCCGGCACCGTGCTGACGCCGGAACACTACGAAGCCGTACGCGATTCCGGCGCGGTGTTCGCGATCTCGCCCGGCTCGTCACTGGAATTGTTGCGGGCGAACGCCGTGGATTGCCCATTGATTCCCGGCGTCGCCACCGCCAGCGAGCTGATGCAGGGGCTGAACGCCGGCTTCACCCACTTCAAGTTCTTCCCGGCGGAAGCTAGCGGCGGCACGACGTGGCTGCGCGCGGTGCAAGGCCCGTTCGCCGAAGCGCGCTTCTGCCCAACCGGTGGCATCAGCGCCGATACCGCGCCGAATTACCTGGCATTGCCGAACGTGCTGACGGTCGGCGGCTCGTGGATGATGCCGAAGGACGCTGTCGCGGCGCGCGACTGGGATCGCATTCGCCAGCTCGCCGCGCAGGCGACGGCATTGCATCCGGCAAAGTAATCGCTGCTCTAGTTCAGAGCGAATCGAGGATCTTGCGCAGCGCCCGCACGTGCGCTGCGTCGGTGTCCTGCCAATCCACCGAAAGCCCTTCCAGTGCCGGATTGCGATAGCGCATCGGTGAATGCACGACCCCGCGCGCCGAGGCGTGGAACTCCTGTCCACCCGTACGCGTGACCAATTCGCCGAGATTGCCAGCACTGATCCCGGCGCCGGACAGGATGACGATGCGCCCTGCAGCCTGGCGCATGTTGTCGGCGATGGCGGCAGCGCCTTCGGGCGCGCTCCGCGCGCCACCGGAAGTCAGCACCCGCGAGCAGCCAAGATCGATGATCTGTTCCAGTGCATGTGCGCGATCCGCCGCTGTGTCGAATGCACGATGGAACGTAATCTCCATGCCCTTCGCGGCATCGACCATCGCGCGACAGGCATCGACATCAATCCCGCCGTCGGCATCGAGCGCGCCGATCACCACGCCTTCGCAACCCAAGGCGGCGCAATCGCGGATGTCGCTGCACATCGACTCGACTTCGCGAGCGTCGTAGAGGAAATCGCCATTACGCGGCCGGATCAACACGAAGACCGGAATCCGCACCGTGTCGCGCGTTGCGGCGATCACGCCATGCGACGGCGTGGTGCCGCCTTCGCCCAGTCCGGCGCAGAGCTCGATGCGATCGCCACCGCCTGCTTCCGCCGCGACCGCCGAACGCACGCCATCAGCGGCGATTTCCAGCAGTTTCCTCACTTCTGTTCCGTCGTGTACACCGATGCCGAATCGGTGAGGCCGTGGGCGCCGGCCTCATCCTGCATCGCATAGACGAAGCCCTTGTGCAGCGCGTACGCGCCGACTTCGCCACGACGGTTCATTGCCAGGAAGCACACCTGCAAGGTCTTGCTCGCGGCCGGGCGCTTGTGGACGACGCGCGCGATCGCCTCGCGGCAGGCCTGCGCCGGCGAACGTCCCTGACGCATCAATTCGACCACGAGGAAACTCGCCGCATTGCGCAGCATTTCCTCGCCGACGCCGGACGCGGTCGCGGCGCCGACTTCACCGTCGACATAGAGGCCGGCACCGACGATCGGGCTGTCACCGACGCGGCCATGCACTTTCCAGGCCATGCCGCTCGTCGTGCAGGCGCCGGCCATGTGGCCCTTGGCGTCGATGGCGAGAATGCCGAGCGTGTCGTGGTTGGTGGAGTCGCCGGGACGCAGGCGTCGCTCGGCATTGATGACGGGTTCGTACTTCGACGTCTTCTTCCACTCTTCCCAGGCCTTGCGCGCGCTGTCGGTCAACAGCGGCTTGCGCTCGAATCCATGCTCGATCGCGAATTGCTGCGCGCCTTGCCCGACCAGTAGCACATGCGGGCTGTCTTCCATCACCTTGCGCGCCACCGACACCGGATGAAGGATGTCCTCGATCGCCGCGACTGCACCAACACGCCCATCGCCATCCATGATGCTGGCATCGAGGGTCAACACGCCGTCGCGATCGGGATTGCCGCAATGGCCCACCGTCGGATTGCACAAATCGGCTTCCGCCCAACGCGCACCGGCCTCGACCGCATCCAGCGCGCTTCCGCCCTGCCCCAGCACCTTCCACGCCGCCGCATTCGCTCCAACGCCGAAATCCCAGGTCGAAACCACGCGCGGGAACTTGGTCGGCGTCGGAGCCTTCACCGCGGCACCGAGGCCGCCCGACATCCACAGCGCACCCAAACCGGCCGCGCCTGCCTGCAGGAATCCGCGTCGCGTCGTCTTCATTTTTACTCGCTCCTGTTGCCGTGGCGGCCGAGATACCAGGCGGCTGCACCGATCACGCCAAGATGGGGTTCTTCCACCAGGCGCACCGGCACGCGTTCCATCATCGGGCGCAACACGCCCTTGTCGATGAAACGCTGCTCGAAACCGCCCGCGGGCAGGAACGCCTTGACGTGCGCGGCGACGCCGCCAGCCAGATAGACACCATCGGCATGGAAGGTGGCGACGAGATCGCCCGCGAATGCGCCGAGCATCGCGCAGAACAATTCGACCGCCTCCAGCGCCAATGCATCCGATCCCTTGCCGGCCGCCGCGACCACCTCCGCAGGCGTCGCATGGATCGTTGCCGCGCCATCAAGCGCGCACAAGCCGCGATAGGCCTCCAGCAGTCCCGGTCCCGACAGCACGCGGTCGTTGTCGACATGGCTGCGATGTTCGAGCAACCAGCGCACCAGATCGCATTCGCGCGGCGTTCCCGGCGCCAGCGAGGCATGCCCCGCTTCGCTGGGCATGACGCGGCCATCGCCGAAACGCACCGCCGTGCCCATGCTGGTGCCCGGGCCAAGTGCGATCGCGGTCTTCGCGATCGCATCGCGGGGGCCACAGACATGCGTCAGCGCATCCGGACGGATGTGCGGAATGGCGTGCGCGACCGCTTCGAAATCGTTGACCAGGCCGACATGCTCGAGCCCGGCTTCGCGTGCGACCTGCGCCGCCGAAATCGGCCACGGCAGGTTCTGGCTCAATACATCGCCGTTGCTTGCGATGGCACCGGCGACCGCAATCGCGGCAACCGTGATCGATGCCGGGCGATCCTCGAGCAACGCCGCCAGCGATCGCGAACCCGCCACCGGCACGACGTGTTGTTCCAGGACGACGATGCGATCGCCTTGCGATTGCACCCGCGCGATGCGTGCATGCGTTCCACCGATGTCTGCAGCGAGGAATTCGGCGGAATCGCTTGGCGTCACGTGATCGTCCCGGGCGGTTTGTCGTGTCGGACGATCCTACCGTACTTGCGTCGATCCGACCCCGCTGAAACCAAAGAAAAACGGCGCGCCTCGCGGCACGCCGTTCTCTGCGAAAAATGGTAGCGGGGGTAGGATTTGAACCTACGACCTTCGGGTTATGAGCCCGACGAGCTGCCAGACTGCTCCACCCCGCACCAGGCCGACCATTATGACGCGCTGCGGAAGTTGTTGCAAGTCCGGGGGGATTCCAAAAGAAAAAGCCGCCGGATTGCTCCGGCGGCTTTCCTTGCATCCTGCCGTTCCGATCAGAAATCGTAACGCGCGGTCAGGCGCAGGTAGCGCGGCGAGCTGTAGTACAACTCGCGTCCGAACAAGGCGTTCATCGTGCTCGGGTTGGAGGCATAGCGCGGGTAGTACATCGCCGGCGATTGGCGATTCAGCACATTGAACAGATCCGCCTGGAGCGTCAGCTTCTTGCTCGCCCAATTCGGCGTATAGGCAAGATTGAGGTTCAGCTGGTTGCTCGGCGGCGTCTTGCTGTAGGTGCCACGCTCCATCGCCACGGCGTTGCCGAACGCGGTCAGACCACAGAAGAAGTTGGTCGAGCTCTGGTAGGTATCGGCCTTCGGGTCCGGATGGAAGCTCAGGCAGCTCTGCGGACGGCCCGAGGCCCACATCCACGTCGCGCCCACGCGCCATTCCGGAAACAGCTGCACGTAACCGTAAGCCTTCAACTGGTGGCGGCGATCGTTCGGCAGCAAACCGTACGAATTGTCCATCAGGCCCGGCTTGTCCCAGTCCTGGGTGCGCGACACATCGATCTGTCCGCCCGTGCCGGTATCCAGTTCCGAGGACAACTGACCTTCGGTGTTGCCGGTGCTGCGCGAGAAGGTGTATTCCACCTTGCCGTACCACTTGTTGGCATAGGCGTGCTCGACGAAGAAGTCGAGCGCCTGGTACTTGCGCTTCAGCTTCGGGAAGCCCATCTGCTCGCGCGTCAGGGTGATCGTCGTGAAGTTGCCGTTGCGATCCTGCGACTCGAACGTGTTGGTGACGCCCGGGTTGAAGTTGGTGCAGCGACCGTAGTTGATCAGCGGCGAGCAGACGTCGTCGATCGCGCTGCGCAGCACGCGATAGGTGCCCTTCACGCCGAAGTTCACCGTCGGGGTCAGTGCGGCTTCGAAACCGAGGATGAACTCGTCCTGATAATGCGACTTCATGTTCTTGGCGGATTCGGTGCGCGGATCGCGCGGCTTGCCGCATTCCTGGTTGCTCGACACCCAGTTCGTGCCTGCGCAGACCGTTCCCTTGGACGCATCCAGGGGAATATCGTGCAAGCCGAAGGGCGTGCCATCGGCGTTCACGCCGTCATAGGTGTAGTACTCGGTGGTGATGCGGGCCTGGGCACGCTGGGCGGCACTGCTCGGCAGTGCGAGGTGGTAGCGACCGGCGTTTCCGAAGACCTTCAGGCGGCTGTCGCCGTAGACGTCCCAGGTCGCGCCGATGCGTGGCGCGATCTGCTTCGACTGCTTGATGTACTGCTTGCCGGCGGCGTCGTAGTTGGTGAATTGTTCGTTGCGCAGGCCGAGCGACAGCAGCACGTTATCGGCGACCTGCCAGCGATCTTCGATGAACTGCGAGGCCTGCACCGTACGCAGGTTGGCCTGGCGATTACTGTAGGACTTGGTGACGTAGTAGCCCTGTGCACCGTACACGCCACCGCCCGCGGTCGGCGAACCGATGCTGCCGTCCGTCGCCAGGTTCGCAGCCGGATTGGTTGCCTTCAGATAGGACCACTGATAACCACCCAGCAACTGCTGGTTGGTGTAGGAGGTGGAATCCTGGCGGTCGTAACCGAAGCGCAAGTCGTGCTTGCCGACGCGCCAGTTGATGTCGAGGCGACCACCCTTGGATTTGTCGAAGCGTTGCTCGCCCGGAACGAATGCCAAGCCAGAATACGGCTGGCAGGTTGCTCCGCCATCGTAGTTTCCACTCGGCACACCCGGCGCACGCGCGTTGGGCGAAGTGCCGACGGTGATCGCCGGGCAGTTCGGGTTGTAACCCATCAAGTTGTAGTCGTGCGTCGTCTTCAACTGGCCATAGGACGCAGACAGCGTCAGCGAATCGGTGAGGACGCCGGTGTACTTGCCGACGTACAGGCGCGTGCGATCCTCGGTGACGGTGCTGGTGTTCTTCTGCGAACCGTGCACGTAACCGTTGTAGTTGAATGCATAACCATCGGTCTGGTTCTTGGCGTTCTCGCCCAGGCCGGTGAACTCGATGGTGTGGTTGTCATTGATGTTCCAGTCCAGCTTGATCAGCGAACGCGGCGTATTGCGCTGGTAATCCTTCCAGCCCGAACGCCCGTTGGCGCCGGTCGGGGAATCAAGGCGGATGGAAGTGACATTGTTGCCCTCCTCGCGCGTGGTCTCGAGGTTGGCATAAACGAACAGGTGATTCTTGATGATCGGGCCGGACACGTAGGCGCCGAGATTCGTGTTCCAGAAATTGTCCTGGCCGCGATACTGGTACAGCGTACCGTCAGTCGCTGGCGTACGACCCGTGTTGCCATAGTAGTAGTCGCGGGCCTGCGAGCGCGTGCCGGACGGTGCCCAGGTCGTGTACACCCCGCCCTTCCACTTGTTGCCGCCGCGCTTGGTGACGATGTTGATGACGCCACCGGTGGAGCGGCCGAATTCGGCGCCGTAGCCACCAGTCAGCACCTGCTGCTGCTGGATGGCATCGAAGGGCAACGAAGCGAAGCCGAGCGAGTTGAACGGGTTGGTGACGTTGAAGCCGTTGATGAAGTAGGCATTCTCGGACGATGCCGAACCACCGAAGCTCGGGATGGTGGTGCCGTTGGCCTGCTTGTAGCTGTCGCTGAAGACCACGCTCGGCGCCAGCAGCGCAGCACTGGACACGTCGCGCGCGACCGAAATCTTGTTGAGCTGGTCGGCGGTGAGCACCGTGCGGGTATCGGTCTGGGTGACGTCGATGCCGGCGCCACCGGTCGCGGTCACGGTCACCGTGCCCAGGTCATTGGTCTTGGCGGCCGCCACGAACGAGACCTCGGTGCCGCTGGCGATGTTCACCGCGATGTTGTCGCGGGTGGCGATCGTCGCGCCGTTTTTCTCTTCGGTCACCTTGTAGGTGCCGTTCGGCAGTGCGCTGATCTGGTAGCGACCGTTCTGGTCCGCGGAAATGCGGCGCACCAGGCCAGTGTCCTTGTTCTCGACGGAGATAGTGGCGCCAGACTCGGCGGTACCGAAGATGCTGCCAGTCACGTTCGATTGGGCGCTCAGGCTTCCGGAAAAGCACAAGGCCAGTGCTGCAGCCAATGCGTGGTGACGGGCAAAGCGTACGCGACGGTATGTCATTGATATCTCAGGACAAATCAGAGGACTGGCAATCTTCCGTCCTGAAGCCGTCAGAAATATTAATGCTAGATAAACAAAAACGTAATATAGGCTCGATCTTGTCAACCTCTGAAAACGGCACTCAGGAATCAATTGCAAAACTGCTGCAAGTCCTGGCGCCACAAAACACAAAAGAAGAAGCCACCGGATTCCTCCGGTGGCTTCCTGTCACGAACAGATTGATTTCGCTCAGAACGCGCTGCGGCACCAGGCCATCAACGGTTGCAGGAAAGCGCTCAGCACCAGCAGCACGCCGGCGTTGACGACAAAGAGCCACTTCACCCCGCCCTCGCCGTGCGCGACCATCGGGTGTGCGTTCTCGGCCGGCTGGTCGAAATACATCACCTTGATCACGCGCAGGTAGTAGAACGCACCGACCACGGCGCAGATGATGCCGACGATCGCCAACCACAGCAGGCCGCCATTGAGCGCGCCTTCGATCACCGACAGCTTGGCGAAGAATCCGATGAAAGGCGGCACGCCGGCGAGCGACGCCATCACGCCGAGGAACAGCAGCGCCATCAACGGTTGGCGCGCGGCCAAACCCTTGTAGTCGTCGATCTCGTCGGCGTCGAAGCCGTTGCGCGCCATCAGCGTGATCAGACCGAAGGCGGCCGCTGCTGTCACCGCGTACACCACGGCGTAGAACACCGCCGCCGCATTGCCTTCGACGCCGCCACCGGCGACGCCCATCAGCAGGAAACCGATGTGCGAAATCGTCGAATAGGCGAGCATGCGCCGCAGATTGGTCTGCATCAGCGCGGCGAAGTTGCCGATGATCAGCGACAACGCCGACAGCGCGGCGACCATCGGCTGCCAATGGTCGCCGACCGGCGACAGGCCGTTGACAAGCAGGCGCAACGCCATGCCCAGCGCGGCGATCTTCGGCGCCGAGGCGATGAACAGCGTGATCGGCGTGGCGGCGCCCTGGTAGACGTCGGGCAGCCACATGTGGAACGGCGCGGCGCCGAACTTGAAGGCGATGCCGGCGACAACGAACGCGCTGCCGGCCAGCAACAGGTCGCGGTGTGCTCCCCCGCCCTGCGCCGAAGCATTGATCTGGGCCAGATCGAGGGTTCCGGTCGCGCCATAGATCAGCGACATGCCGAACAGCAACATGCCCGAAGCCAATGCGCCGAGCACGAAGTACTTCATGCCCGCTTCCGACGCGACGGGGTTGTCGCGATCGGTGACGACCAGCGCGTACGAACTCAGCGCCAGCATTTCCAGGCCGAGATAGACCATCACCAGGCTGCCGGCCGAGACCAGCAACATCATGCCGAGCGCGGCGAACAGCATCAGCAGCGTCACTTCGCCCTTGTACAGGCCGCGATCGCGCAGGAACGGCCACGCATAGACGAAGGCCAGCGCGGTCGTCAGCAGGATGCCGCCCTTCAGCAGGTCGGCCAGGGTATCGCGCACGAACATGCCGTTGAGGACCGTGCCGTGGCCGCCGCTGCCGGCGATGCACAGCGCGCCCGTCACCGCCAGCAGGAGCAAGCCGAGCATGTGGACGATGCCGTTGCGGCGCGACGACACGAACAGGTCGAGCACCAGCAGCGCGAATGCGCCGGTGACCATCACCAGCTCCGGCAGCAGCGGCCAGAGTTCGGCGGGATTGAGAGTCGTGAGATTGCCCATCATCAAAGTCCGGTGAGCTTGCTGGCGGCGATCTGGCTGCCGAGGTGTTGCAGGGCCGGCGCCATCAGGTCGGTCAGCGGCTTGGGATAAAGGCCGATGGCGAGCACGCCGAGCGCGAATACGCCGAGCACGCAGGCTTCGCGCAGGTTGATGTCCTTCATCTCGGCGACGTGGTCGTTGGCGACTTCGCCCCAGATGGTGCGCTTGACCAGCCACAAGGTGTAACCCGCGCCGATCACCAGCGTGGTGGCAGCGGCGAAGGCGATCAGCGGATGCTGCTGGAACACGCCGACGATCACCATGAACTCACCGACGAAACCGCTGGTCGCCGGCAGGCCGGAGTTGGCCATCGCGAACAGGACCACGAAGGCGGCGAACCACGGCATCACGTTGGCGACGCCGCCGTAATCGCGAATCATGCGGGTGTGCATGCGGTCGTACATCACGCCGATGCAGGAGAACATCGCGCCGGACACGAAACCGTGCGAGATCATCTGCACCATCGCACCCTGCAGTACCAGCTGGGTACCGGCGCCGTTGGCGCCCTGCGAGTGCGCCAGCAACACGCCGGCGAAAGTGCCGAGGGTGACGAAGCCCATGTGCGACACCGACGAATACGCCACCAGCTTCTTCATGTCGTCCTGGACCAGTGCGACCAGGCCGACGTAGACCACCGCGATCAGCGACAGCGTAATCACCAGCCATGCCCATTCGGCGCTGGCGTCCGGAGTGATCGGCAGGCTGAAACGCAGGAAACCGTATCCGCCAATCTTCAGCATGATCGCGGCCAGGATCACCGAACCGCCGGTCGGCGCCTCGACGTGCGCGTCCGGCAACCATGTATGCACCGGGAACATCGGCACCTTCACCGCGAATGCGGCGAGGAAGGCGAAGAAGATCCACGTCTGCTCTTTCGCCGTCAGCGGCAATGCATAGAGGTCGGCCAACTGCCAGCTGCCTGCCTTGAGATACAGGTAGACCAGCGCGACGAGCATGAACACCGAGCCGAGGAAGGTGTAGAGGAAGAACTTCACCGCGGCATAGACGCGACGCGGCCCGCCCCACACGCCGATCAGGATGAACATCGGGATCAGCATGCCTTCGAAGAAGGCGTAGAACAGGATCGCGTCCTGGGCGCTGAACACCCCGATCATCAGGCCTTCGAGGATCAGGAACAGTGCGTAGTACTGGTTGACCTTGCGATCGACCGATCCCCAGGCCCCGATCAGCACCAGCAGGCTGGTGATGGTGGTGAGGACGATCAGCGCGACCGAGATGCCGTCGGCGCCCAGGTGGTACTGGATGCGGTAGGCATCGATCCATGCCCACTGCTCGATGAACTGCAGGCCGCCATTGGCGTAATCGAAGTTGCCGATCAGCGGCAGGCTGGCGAACAGCGTCACCGCGGCGAAGACAATCGCCAGCCAGCGGGCGGCGTTGTCGCGCTTGCCCATCAGCAGGGTCAGCACGCCACCAAGGATGGGCAGCCAGATGAGCAGGCTGAGAATCGGGGTTTGCGTCATCGAGTTCATGCTCCGGCCCCCGACTTGATGAGCCATGCCAGCAGCAGGATCAGGCCGACAATCATCGCGAAGGCGTAGCTGTAGAGGTAACCGGTCTGCATCTTGCGGATCTCGGAGGCGACTTCGCGGGTTTCACGCGCCGCACCATTCACCAGATAGTCGTCGATCACACGACTGTCGAACCAGCGCGAGATGCGACCGAGCAGGACGCCACCGCCGGCGAAACCATTGATCCACAACTTGTCGAAGCCGTACTTGTCTTCGAGGATGCGCACCGGCAACGCGAAGGTCTTGCGCGCCTTGGCAGCGACTTCCGGCTTCAGCAGGTACATCCACGTTGCCAAAGCAAAACCACCCAGCGTCAGCCAGAACGGCGCCTGGGTGAAGCCATGCAACGCCATCTGCAACGAGCCGTGGAATTCCTCGCCGAGCTTGGCCATCACGCCGTGTTCCGGCAGCTGAATCGCGCCATCGAAGAACGACTTCCCTGCCTCCTCGCCACCCGTGGTCTTGCCGTGCAGCATCGGGCCAATGGTGAGGTAACCGATCACGATCGACGGAATCGCCAGCAGGATCAACGGCAGCGTCACCACCCACGGCGATTCGTGCGGTTCGTGGGCATGGCCGTGATCGTCGTGGCCATGCGCGTGGTCGTCATGGTGATCGTCGTGCGCCACTTCGCGGAAGCGTTCCTTGCCGAAGAAGGTCAGGTACAGCAGACGGAAGCTGTAGAACGAGGTCACGAAGGCGCCGAGCAGCACCGCGTAATAACCGTACTGGGCGATGAAGCCGCCGTGTTCCAGCGCATGTTCCTTGGCGGCATCGATGATGCTGTCCTTGGAGTAGAAGCCGGCGAAGAACGGCGTGCCGATCAACGCAAGCGTGCCGATCAGCGAAGTCCAGAAGGTGACCGGCATGTACTTGCGCAGGCCGCCCATGCGGCGCATGTCCTGTTCGTGGTGCATGCCGATGATCACGCTGCCGGCGGCGAGGAACAGCAACGCCTTGAAGAACGCGTGGGTCATCAGGTGGAACACCGCGGCCGAGTACGCCGAGACGCCGAGCGCGACCGTCATGTAGCCGAGCTGCGACAGCGTGGAGTACGCGATCACGCGCTTGATGTCGTTCTGGACGATGCCGATCAGGCCGGTGAAGAACGCGGTGGTGGCGCCGATGACGAGGATGAAGTCGAGCGCGACCGGCGACAGATTGAAGATCGGCGACATGCGCGCGACCATGAAGATGCCGGCGGTCACCATCGTCGCGGCATGGATCAGCGCCGAGATCGGCGTCGGGCCTTCCATCGAATCCGGCAGCCACACGTGCAGCGGTACCTGCGCCGACTTGCCCATCGCGCCGATGAACAGGCAGATGCTGATGAAGGTCGCCATCGACCACGGATGGCCGCGGAGGATCTCCACGGTGCCGTTGATCTTGTCGAGGTGCTGGAACGCGGTGGCGTAATCGAGCGTGCCCACCCAGGCGACGATGCCGGCGATGCCGAGCAGGAAGCCGAAGTCGCCGACGCGGTTGACCAGGAACGCCTTGAGGTTGGCGAAGATCGCCGTCGGGCGCTTGAACCAGAAGCCGATCAGCAGGTACGAGACCAGGCCCACCGCTTCCCAGCCGAAGAACAGCTGGACGAAGTTGTTGCTCATCACCAGCATCAGCATGCTGAAGGTGAACAACGAGATGTAGCTGAAGAAGCGCTGGTAGCCGTCGTCGTCGGCCATGTAGCCGATGGTGTAGATGTGCACCAGCAACGAGACGAAGGTGACGACGACCATCATCATCGCGGTCAGGTTGTCGACCATGAAGCCGACATGCGCCTGCAGTCCGCCGACGTCGAACCAGGTGTAGAGGTCGTGGTTCACCGGGACGGCGCCGTGCAACAGCTTCCACAGCACGCCGATCGACAGCGCGCAGCTGATGGCGACGCCGGCAATGGTGGCGACGTGGGCGCCGGTGCGGCCGATGACCTTGCCGAAGATGCCGGCGAGGATCGAACCCAGCAGCGGGGCCAGGACGACGATGAGCAATTGGGAGATCGAAATATCCATGGTGGTTCCGGTCATCCCTTCAGCGAATCCAGTTCACCGACGTTGATGGTGCGTCGGTTGCGGAACAGCGTGACCAGGATCGCCAGGCCGATCGCCGCTTCGGCCGCGGCCACGGTCAGGATGAAGAAGACGAAGACTTGGCCGGTCGCGTTGTGCATGTCGCGCGAGAACGCCACGAAGTTGATGTTCACCGCCAGCAGCATCAGTTCGATGCACATCAGCAGGATGATCGCGTTCTTGCGGTTGAGGAAGATGCCGGCGATCGCGATGCAGAACAGCACCGCGCCCAGCGCGAGGTAGTGGCCGAGGCCAAGAGCCGTGGTCATTCCTTCACCTCCGGGGTCGCTTCAACGGGCTTCGATTGTTCCGTCGCCATCTTCACCATGCGCAGGCGATCGCTCGCCTTGACGCGGACCTGGTCGGCTGGCTTCTGGGTGCGGGCACCGGTGCGCTGGCGCAGGGTCAGCATCACCGCCGCGATCACCGCGATGGTCAGGATCACCGCCGCCACTTCGAACGGCAGCATGAAGTCGGTGAACAGCGCATGGGCCAGCCACTTCGCGTTCGGCATCGCGGCGTCAGTCGCTGCGGCCTGGGCGAACGGTTGCATGCGCGAATGCACGCCGATCACCATCAGCATCTCGACCAGCATCACCACCGCGACGAGCATGCCGACCGGCAGGAAGCGCACATAGCCTTCGCGGACACGCTCGTTGTCGATGTCGAGCATCATCACCACGAACAGGAACAGCACCATCACCGCGCCAACGTAGACCAGGATCAACGCGACGCCGAGGAATTCGGCACCGGCGACGATCCAGGTGCAGGCGACCGAGAAGAAGGTCAGCACCAGCAGCAACGCGGCGTGCACGGAGTTGCGCACGGCGATCACGCCGAGCGCGGAAGCGGCTGCCAACGCCGCGAAACAGTAGAAGGCGATCAGGGGGAAGTCCATGTCGTCCTCAGCGGAAAGGTGCGTCGGCGGCGCGGCGCTCGGCGATTTCCGCCTCGAGGCGGTCACCGATGGCCAGCAGGGTCGGCTTGGTCAGGATGTTCTGGCCACGCTTGTCGAAGTGGTACTCGTGCACGTGCGTCTCCACGATCGAATCGACCGGGCAGCTCTCTTCGCAGAATCCGCAGAAGATGCACTTGAACAGGTCGATGTCGTAACGCGTGGTGCGGCGGGTGCCGTCCTCGCGCTTGTGCGAGTCGATGGTGATCGCCAATGCCGGGCACACGGCTTCGCACAACTTGCAGGCGATGCAGCGTTCCTCACCGTTCGGATAGCGACGCAGCGCGTGGATGCCGCGGAAACGCGGCGACTGCGGGATCTTCTCCATCGGGTACATGACCGTGTACTTCGGCTTGAGCATGTACTTGAAGGTGAGGCCCATGCCTTTCGCCAGTTCCAGCAGCATCAGGCTCTTGAGGTAGGAAGCGACGCGGTTCATGCCTGGCCTCCCATGCCGTTGCCCGGCGCGATCACGCCGTAATACGCCAGCAGTGCAGTCACGAAAATCCAGAAAATCGCGATGGGAATGAAGACCTTCCAGCCCAGGCGCATGATCTGGTCATAGCGGTAGCGCGGGAACGCGGCGCGGAACCAGATGAAGACGCTGGCGAAGAACGCGACTTTGGCCAGCAACCACCACCAGCCGTTGCCCAGCAACGTCGACACGACCGGAACATCCGGAATCCACGATGCCGGAATCGGCGACAACCAACCGCCAAGGAAGAACAGCGCGGTGAGGAAGCTCACCAGGATCATGTTGGCGTATTCGGCCAGGAAGAACAGCGCGAACTGCGATCCCGAGTACTCGACCATGTGGCCGGCGACGATTTCCGACTCGCCTTCCACCACGTCGAACGGCGCGCGGTTGGTTTCGGCGACGCCCGAGATGAAGTAGATCAGGAACAGCGGCAGCAGCGGCAGCCAGAACCAGCTGAACAGTCCGAAGCGGCCCGCCTGCGCGTGGACGATGTCGGTCATGTTGAGGCTGCCCGCGGCAACCAGCACGCCGACCAGCGCGAAGCCCATCGAGATTTCGTAGCTGATCACCTGCGCGGCCGAACGCATCGCGCCGAGGACGGCGTACTTCGAGTTCGAGGCCCAACCGGCAAGGATGATGCCGTAGACGCCCAGCGAGGTCATCGCCAATAGGTACAGCAGGCCGGCGTTGACGTTGGCCAGCACCAGCTTGTCGTCGAACGGCACCACCGCCCACGCGGCGAACGCTGGCGCGAGGGTGATCAGCGGCGCGAGGATGAAGAGGAACTTGCTGGCGCTGCTCGGCTGGATCACTTCTTTGAACAGCAGCTTGAACACGTCGGCGAAGGCCTGGAACACGCCGAAGCCGACGTACATCGGGCCATGGCGGACGTGCATCCAGCCGATCAGCTTGCGTTCCCACACCACGTAGAACGCCACCGAGATGATCACCGGCACCGCGATCAGCAGGATCAACAGGACCAACCAAGCGACGGTGCCGATCGCACCGAAACCGGTCAGCCAGTCATGGAAAAGCTGGATGGTGTGATTGATGGATTGGATCAGACCGTTCATGCCGGGCGCGCCTCCACGTCGGCGGCGGCAATCGGCGCGGTGGCGCCGTAACCGCGTTCGATCCATACGCAACCCTGGGCGACGCCTGCATCCAGGCGCACCGGCAGCGAAGCCGTGCCGTCACCTGTGGTGAAGCGACCGGTCGCGCCATCCTGCAGGCCGACAGCAGCGGCAGTCTGGGGATGGATCGCCGCCTGCGCGCCATGGGTGAGCACGTGCGATTGCAAGGCCGAGGAACGGCGCGTCACCGCATCGCTACGATAGATCGCATCGGAAGCTGCGACTTCGAGGCCACTGCCGCTGGCGCCGACTGCAGCGCCCTGCTTCACCGCGACCGCACGCGGCTTCAATGCAGAGCGCAGCCCGTCGAGATCGGTGAAGTCGAAACCGGCGAGCTGCATCGCGCCACCGAGTGCACGCAACACGCGCCAGCCTTCGCGGGCCTGGCCCGGCATCTTGCCGGCGGCTTGGCTGCGCTGTTCGCGGCCTTCGAGGTTGGTCAGCGTGCCCTGCACTTCCGGGAACGCCGCGATCGGCAGGATCACGTCGGCGACGGCGCGGGTGGATTCGCAGGCGAACTGGCTGAAGGCGACGACCTGGGCATCGCCCAGTGCGCGTGCCGCGAGTCCCGGATAGGCGAAATCGAGGCCCGGCTCGATGCCGTAGACGATGTAGGCCTTGCGCGGTTCGCGCAGCATGGCGAGCGCATCGCGACCCGACGGCAACACGCCCGCCTTGGTCAGGCCAAGCGCATTGGCACCCTGCGGGATGCGACACAGCCTGGCGTTCTTCGCAGCAGAGAAATCGGCGACGGCCTTGCGGATCGCGCTGGCGTGCACGCCGCGTTCGGCGACGTTGCCGACGATCACGACCGGCGCCTTGGCGGTGCCGAGATCGACCTTGGCGAGTTCGGTCGCGAGTTGCGACGGCGCCACGATGTGCTTGCCGGCGATCTCGAACGCGAAATCGAAGTCGACCGGATTGACGACATGGACCTTCGCGCCGTGCAGCGTCGCCTTGCGCACGCGGGCGTGCAGCAGCGGCACTTCATGGCGCAGGTTGCTGCCGACGATGACGATGGCGTCGGCCTTTTCGATGTCGGCGACCGCGGCGGCAAATGCCTCGGACACCGCGCCGTCGGAAAGATCGAGCGCGTGGATGCGGTGGTCGACGTGCGTGGAGCCGAGGCCGTCGGCCAGTGCTGCAAGCACCAGGCCTTCCTCGTTGCTCGTCGCCGGATGCACCAGCATGCCGAGCGCGTCGCCACGGTTTGCGGAGAGGATCGACTGCGCCTTGGCCAGCGCTTCGTCCCAGCTCGCCTCACGCCACTGACCGCCGTCCTTGATCATCGGCACGGTCGCGCGATCTTCGGCCTGCAGGCCCTGGTGGGCGTAGCGGTCGCGGTCCGACAGCCAGCACTCGTTCACCGCTTCGTTGTCGCGCGGCACGCTGCGCAGGATTTCGCCGCGACGCACGTGATGGAACAGATTGCTGCC
Source organism: Lysobacter sp. (assembly GCA_027306995.1). Classification (GTDB taxonomy): domain Bacteria; phylum Pseudomonadota; class Gammaproteobacteria; order Xanthomonadales; family Xanthomonadaceae; genus Solilutibacter. The sequence goes on along the minus strand of DAHUXS010000017.1, from coordinate 86,352 downwards.
GAGCGCGTCCTGGTAGGCCAGCGATTCGCGCGCGACCAGTTCCCACGGACGCGCCTTGAACTGGAACACCTTGTTGGTGAGCGCACCGACCGGGCAGACGTCGACGACGTTGCCGGAGAGTTCGGTCGTCAACGGCTTGCCGTCGAAGGTGCCGATCTGCAGGTTCTCGCCGCGCTGCATGCCGCCGAGCTCGTAGGTGCCGGCGATGTCCGCGGTGAAGCGCACGCAACGGGTGCACTGGATGCAACGCGTCATTTCGGTGGCGACCAGCGGACCGAGGTCCTCGTCGGCTACCACGCGCTTGCGCTCAACGTAGCGGCTGACCGAACGGCCATAGCCCATCGACACGTCCTGCAATTCGCACTCGCCGCCCTGATCGCAGATCGGGCAATCGAGCGGATGGTTGATCAGCAGGAATTCCATCACGTCGCGCTGGAACTTCAGCGCCTTCTCGCTGCGCGTGAACACCTTGAGGCCATCGGCCACCGGCGTCGCGCAGGCGGGCGACGGCTTCGGACCGGGACGACCGCCGAGCTCGGTATCGACCATGCACATGCGGCAGTTGGCGGCCACCGGCAACTTGTCGTGGTAGCAGAAACGCGGAATCGCGACACCGGCGCGATCGGCGGCCTGGATGATCATCGAGCCCTTGGGCGCGGCGATCTCGATGCCGTCGACGAACACGGTGACGTGGTCGGGCGGCAGGTTCGGATTCACCGGCTGCGGTTGCGCGCTCATGCCGCCACCGCCTTCTGCACCACGGTGCCGGCCTTGAGATCGTCGACGTAGAAACGCTTGTTCACGATCGCGTACTCGAATTCATCCCAGAACTGGGCGAGGAAACCCTGCACCGGCCACGCCGCGGCTTCGCCGAAGGCGCAGATGGTGTGACCTTCGATCTGGCCCGCCGATGCCTTGAGCATCTGCAGGTCATCCATGGTCGCGGTGTGGTCGACGATGCGGCTCAGCATGCGATACATCCAGCCGGTGCCTTCGCGGCACGGCGTGCATTGGCCGCACGATTCCTTGAAGTAGAACCGCGCGATGCGATGGCAGGCGCGCACCATGCAGGTGGTCTCGTCCATCACGATCACGGCGCCGGAACCGAGACCGGAACCGGCCTTCTGGATGGCATCGTAATCCATGGTGAGTTCCATCATGGTCTCGCCCTTCAGCACCTTCATCGACGAACCGCCCGGGATCACCGCCTTGATGCGATGGCCGTTGCGGACGCCGCCGGCGAGTTCGAGCAGATCCTTGAACGGCGTGCCGAGGCGGATCTCGTAGTTGCCCGGACGATTGACGTGGCCGGAGATCGAGAAGATCTTCGGGCCGCCGTTGTTGGGCTTGCCGAGGTTTGCGAACCATTCCGCGCCGTTGCGGATGATCGCCGGCACCGACGCATAGGACTCGGTGTTGTTGATCGTGGTCGGCTTGCCGTACAGGCCGAAGTTGGCCGGGAACGGCGGTTTGAAGCGCGGCTGGCCCTTCTTGCCTTCCAGCGATTCCATCAGCGCGGTTTCTTCGCCGCAGATGTAGGCGCCGGCGCCGAGCGCGCCATACAGATCGATGTCGACGCCGCTGCCGAGGATGTTCTTGCCCAGCCAGCCGTGCTTGTAGGCTTCGGCCAACGCTTCCTCGAAGTGCTCGAACGGTTCGTGGTGGAACTCGCCGCGCAGGTAGTTGTAGCCCACCGTCGCACCGGTCGCGTAGCAGGCGATCGCCATGCCTTCGATCACCGAATGCGGGTTGTAGCGCAGGATGTCGCGATCCTTGGCCGTGCCCGGCTCCGATTCGTCGGAGTTGCACAGCATGTATTTCTGGCCCGGGCCCTTGGGCATGAAGCTCCACTTCAGGCCAGTCGGGAAGCCCGCGCCGCCGCGACCGCGCAGGCCGGAGGCCTTGACCATCTCGACGACGTCGGCCGGCGCGATCTTCTCCTCGAGGATCTTGCGCAGCGCCGCGTAGCCACCGGTCTTGAGGTAGTTGTCGTAGCTCCAGGGCTTGTCGAAATGCAGCGTCGTATAGACGACGTTGTGTTCCTGCGGCGCCGGACCGACCGGGCCGTAGCCTTCGCTGTAGTGAGAGTGACCTGCCATCGTTACTTCAACCCGTCCAGCAGCGCGTCCACCTTCGCGGCGTCGAGCTTCTCGTGGTAATGGCCGTTGATCACGACCACCGGTGCGCCGCAGCACGCGGCCACGCATTCTTCTTCGCGCTTCAGGTAGACGCGGCCATCGGCGGTCGATTCGCCGAGCTTGCAGCCGAGCTTCTTCTCGGCGTGCGCGACCAGGTCTTCCGCGCCGTTCAACCAGCAGCTGATGTTGGTGCAGAAGGCGACGTTGTTGCGGCCGACCGGCTGCGTCTCGAACATCGAGTAGAACGTCGCGACTTCATAGGCCCACACCGGCGGCAGGCCGAGGTACTTGGCCACGCCTGCGATCAGTTCATCGGTGAGCGAACCACCGTTCTGTTCCTGCGCGGCGAACAGGCCTTGCAGCACGGCCGAACGCTTGCGATCGGGCGGGAACTTGGTTAGCCAATGATCGATGTGCGCACGCGTGTCGGCATTGAGCACGACCATCGGATCGACGCTGCGAGCGCTCTCGAAGTTGCCAGTCGCTTTCATCGATCGATCTCTCCAAACACGATGTCATACGTACCGATCATCGCCACCACGTCGGCCAGCATGTAGCCGCGCACGATCGCGTCCATCGACGACAAATGGGCGAAGCCCGGGGCACGCAATTTGCAGCGGAACGGCTTGTTGGCGCCATCGGACACCAGGTACACGCCGAACTCGCCCTTGGGTGCCTCCACCGCGGCATACGCTTCGCCGGCGGGCACGGAATAGCCTTCCGAGAACAGTTTGAAGTGGTGGATCAGCGCTTCCATGTCGTCCTTCATCGCTTCACGCGACGGCGGCGACACCTTGTGGTTCTCGAGCATGACCGGGCCGGGATTGGCCTTCAGCCACTTCACGCACTGTTGGATGATGCGATTGGACTCGCGCATCTCGGCGACGCGCACCAGGTAGCGGTCGTAGCAGTCGCCGCTCTTGCCGAGCGGGATGTCGAAATCGACTTCCGCGTACTTGGCATACGGCTGCTTCTTGCGCAGATCCCATTCGATGCCGGAACCGCGCAACATCGGGCCGCTCATGCCCCAGGCCAGCGCTTCTTCCGGCGTGACGATGCCGACGTCGACGGTGCGCTGCTTCCAGATGCGGTTGTCGGTCAGCAGGGTTTCGTATTCGTCGATGCGTGCCGGGAAGTCCTTGGTGAAGGCTTCCAGGTAATCGAGCATCGAGCCTTCGCGCCACTCGTTGAAGCGCTTGAGGCTGCCGCCCTTGCGCCACTTCGATTCGCGGTACTTCGGCATGTGGTCCGGCAGATCGCGATAGACGCCGCCCGGACGGTAATACGTCGCGTGCATGCGCGCGCCGCTGACCGCCTCGTAGACGTCCATCAGCTCTTCGCGTTCGCGGAAGGCGTAGAGGAACACCGCCATCGCGCCGAGGTCGAGCGCGTTCGAACCCAGCCACATCAGGTGGTTGAGGATGCGCGTGATCTCGTCGAACATCGTGCGGATCCACAACGCGCGCTCCGGCGGCGTGACGCCCAGCAGCGTTTCGATCGCGGCGACGTAGGCGTGCTCGTTGCACATCATCGACACGTAGTCGAGGCGATCCATGTAGCCGATCGACTGGTTGAACGGCTTGGATTCGGCGAGCTTCTCGGTGCCACGATGCAGCAGGCCGACGTGCGGATCGGCGCGCTGGACGATTTCGCCGTCCATCTCGAGGATCAGGCGCAACACGCCGTGCGCGGCCGGGTGCTGCGGGCCGAAGTTCATCGTGTAGTTGCGGATTTCCTGCCGGGCTTCGGCAGGATTGCTGGCGAACGCGGATTGCGCGGCCGGCGACTGGATCGATTCTGCGGTCATTTCGACTTTCCTGCCAACTCGCCGGCTTCACCCTGCGCGGTCGCGAGGCGAGCATCGTCACGCACCACGCGCGGCACGCCGACGCGCGGCTCGACCGAGGTGACGGGCTCGTAGATCACGCGGCCCTTCTCGGCGTCGTAACGCACTTCGACGTTGCCAATCAGCGGGAAGTCCTTGCGGAACGGATGTCCGACGAAACCGTAGTCGGTGAGGATGCGGCGCAGGTCCGGATGTCCTTCGAAGACGATGCCGTAGAGATCGAACGCCTCGCGCTCGAACCAGTCGGTGCCGGCCCATACTGAAGTCAGCGAATCGACCACCGGCAGCGCTTCGTCGGCGCAGAACGCGCGCAGGCGCAGGCGCTGGTTGTTCTTGATCGACAACAAGTGCGCGACCGCGGCGAAACGGCGGCCGGGAACGGTTTCGATCGCTTCGCCCTGCGGCTGCGCGACTTGGCGCAGCGGCGCCTCGCCCCACTTGAAGCGGCCGACTGCCCTGCCCTCGACACCGCGGCTGAAGCCTTCCGAGGAGACATCGGTGTCCCACTCGTCATCGCCATAGCCGAGGTAATCGACGCCGCAGACGTCGACGCATTGTTCGAAACCGAACTCGTCGCGCAACGCACGTGCAGCAGCCAACCATGCGGTCGACGCGACTTCCAGCGTCACTTCGTTGTGCGCGCTGGTGAGGACCTGCGCTTCCGGGAAGCGCGCACGCAGCGCATCGGCGATCGGGCCGTGGTTCGTTTGCATGTCCGCCATGTCAGGCCACCCGCGCCGGGCGAGCGTCCGCGATCTGGCCGCGATCGCCGAACACGGTGGTGCGGCGAATCTTCTTCTGCAACTGCAGGATGCCGTAGGCCAGCGCCTCGGCGGTCGGCGGGCAGCCCGGGACGTAAACGTCCACCGGGACGATGCGGTCGCAGCCGCGCACCACCGAATACGAGTAATGGTAGTAGCCGCCACCGTTGGCGCAGCTGCCCATCGAGATCACCCACTTGGGATCGGGCATCTGGTCGTAGACCTTGCGCAGCGCCGGCGCCATCTTGTTGACCAGCGTGCCGGCCACGATCATCACGTCGGACTGGCGCGGCGACGGGCGGAACACCACGCCGAAACGGTCCATGTCGATGCGCGCGGCACCGGCATGCATCATTTCCACCGCGCAGCAGGCGAGACCGAAGGTCATCGGCCACATCGAACCGGTACGCGCCCAGTTCCACAACGCGTCCATGCTGGTGGTGACGAAGCCTTGCTGCATCACCGGGTTGTCGCCCTCGGGGCGCAGCAGATCATCCAACCGACCCTCGGGGATCGGATTGAAGAACGGGGTATGGCTCACTCCCATTCCAGTGCTCCCTTCTTCCACACGTAAGCGAAACCCAACACCAGCAGGAACAGGAAGATTCCCATTTCGACCAGACCGAACGGACCGAGCTCGCGGAACACCAGCGCCCACGGGAAGACGAAGGCGATTTCAAGGTCGAAGACGATGAACAGGATCGCCAGCAGGTAATAGCGGACGTCGAACTTGAGTCGGGCGTCCTCGAAGGGCAAGAAGCCGCATTCGTAGGGAGAGAGTTTCTCGAGTCCGGGTTTCTTCGGTCCGAGGAGGTTGCCGATGACGATCAGCGCGATGCCGATGCCGATGGCAACCAGGAGGAACAGCAAGGTCGGCAGGTATTCGGCCAGCACTTCGGTCTTCCTGTAGGGCGCTCCGACCCGATGAACCGGACGTCCTGTCCGGCGTGATGGCATGCGGACCAGCGGTCCGCATGCAGTGTTGGTGCCCAAGGGGGGACTCGAACCCCCACGACCTAAGCCGCTACCACCTCAAGGTAGTGCGTCTACCAATTCCGCCACCTGGGCAATGTGTTCGGCGTGCGTCTCCGCATGCCATCAAGAGATTGTAAAACGGATCAGTGCGTTTGCGAACCAGCCGGCGCATTTCCCTGCGCGTTTGCCGGGGCCTGCGGCACGTTCTGCGCGGGCGCCTGCGAAGGCGCCTGCGGGATGCCGCTCGCCGGAGCGGTCTTCGCGGCCGGAGCCGGAGCCGCCGATTGCGTCGCCATGATGCTGCTGCCCGTCGTGACCTGCTTCTGGTTGCCGTGCACGAACAGCCACGCCATCAGCAGCGTGATGCCGAAGAAGGCGGTGGCCAGCCAACGCGTGGTCTTGGACAGGAAGTTGGCCGCGCCGCGCGCGCCGAACACCGTGCCTGAGGCGCCGGAACCGAAGCCGGAACCGGCCTGGGCACCCTTGCCCTGCTGGAGCAGGATCAGCGCAATCATCGCGATGGCGACGAGCACGTACACAACATTGAGAATGAGCGAAAGCATGGCAGTCCGTGGAGCGTTCAGGCAGCCGCGGCTGCCGTGATGATGTCGAGGAAGTCGCGGGCGACGAGCGAAGCGCCACCCACCAGTCCGCCATCGACATCGGGCTGCGAAAACAGCGCCGCGGCGTTGTCGGACTTCACGCTGCCGCCGTACAGGATCGGCAGCGAGTCAGCGATTCTAGCATCCCGGCGCGCCACCTGAGAACGGATGAATGCGTGGACGGCCTGCGCCTGCTCCGGCGTGGCGGTGCGACCGGTCCCGATCGCCCAGACCGGCTCATAGGCGACCATTCCGTCCGCCAGCGCCCGAATTCCCGCTTCGTCGTCCAGCAACGGCACCAGCTGGGCCGCGATCACGGCTTCCGTCGTGCCGGCTTCGCGTTCTTCCAGCCGTTCGCCCACGCACAGCACCGGCACCAGTCCGGCCGCCTGCGCGGCGATGAACTTGCGCGCCACCAGCGCGCTGTCCTCGCCGTGGTATTCGCGTCGCTCGGAATGGCCGACCAGGACGTGGGTGGCGCCGACATCGCGTAGCATCGTCGCCGAGACCTCGCCGGTGTACGCGCCCTTGGCGTGTTCGCTGACGTCCTGGGCACCGACCGCGACCGCGGTTCCGGCGCAATGCCCGGCCAGCCCGGCGACATAGGGCATGGACGGGAAAATGATGCAGTCGACGTGCTCGCGCGCCTGCGCCGCGCCGTCCTTCAGCGCATCGGCCAAGCCCATGCCGAAGGCACGGTCGCCATTCAATTTCCAGTTGCCTGCGACGATCTTGCGGCGCATCCACGCTTCCCCTGCATCGAAACAATGGCACGCAGTTTAGCAATGCCCGATTTTTCCAGACATCGGCCCGCGCCGTTATAGTCGGGGCGATGAACCGCCCTGCCCCGATTCGCCCGCTACCCTATCGCAAACCCACCGCCGGCCGCGATTACTGGACCTTCGACGACGTCCTGCCCGATCCCTCCGCGGTGCGCGCACGCTGCCTCGAACGCAACGACTGGGTCGAAGGCTGGCCGCGCAAACCGGAAAGCTGGCCCGGCATGCGCGTCATGCCCGGGCTGACCGCCGACGAACTAACCATTGTCGAAGGCAAGGTCCTGCAGGCCACAGGCGCCAAAAAGCTGTGGACGGAAAGCGCGCCAGACGGCGCCAATCTCAACCACAACTGCATCCAGGTGGTCGGCGCCGACGAATGTGGTCCGCGCCCGCATACCGACTCCCGCAAGCTGTGCCGCTACGCCGCCGTGCTCTACCTCAATCCGGATGTGCCGGATGACTGTGGCACCAGCTTCTATCGCCAGCGCCTACCCGGCGGCGGTCTCGGCGGCAACGTAGTGATGCCACCGCACACCAATCTCGTCGAAGCATTGGGAACGCGCTTCGTCCCGCCCGACAGCTTCGTCGAGGACGTCGCGATCCCGCACAAGTTCAACCGCCTGCTGCTCTACCAGAGCAACCTGATGCACAGCGCCAGCCGTTACTGGGGACAGACGCTGGAAGAGAAGCGGATGGCCGCGGTGTTTTTCTGGATGGCGCAATAAAGCCGCGCAAAGCCGGCTTTATTTGAGCTTGATCTCGCGCAACCGCTCTTCCAGATATCCCTGCGCGGTGATCGCTTCCGGGTAACGGCTCGGATTGTCGGCGCTCACGCACGACGGCAGCACGTCGATCAGGAAATCCGGGTTCGGGTGCAGGAAGAACGGCGTCGAATAGCGCGGCTTGCGCGCCCGCTCGCCCGGCGGATTGACCACGCGATGCGTCGTCGACGGGTACACGTGGTTGGTCAGGCGCTGCAGCATGTCGCCGATGTTCACGACAATCGTGTCGGCATCGGAGGTGAACGGCACCCACTCGCCCTTCTTCGACAGCACTTCCAGCCCGGCCGCGCTGGCGCCGACCAGCAAGGTGATCAGGTTGATGTCCTCGTGCGCGCCGGCACGGACATTCGGGATGTCGTCGGCGGTGATCGGTGGATAGTGGATCGGGCGCAGGATCGAATTGCCGGAATCGGTCTTGTCGGCGAAATAGGTTTCCGGCAGACCGATGTGCAGCGCGAGCGCGCCCAGTACCTGCGAGCCGAGGTCATCGAGCGCCTGGTAGAGCGCATAGCCCTTCTCGCGGAAGCCATCGACTTCCGACGGCCACAGGTTGGCCGGCATGTCACTGGCGTATTTCGAATCGCGCGGAATCTCGCGGCCGATGTGCCAGAACTCCTTGAGATCGGAGTACTTCGCGCCCTTGGCGGTTTCGACACCGAATGCCGTGTAGCCGCGCGCGCCACCACCGCCAGGCACGTGATAGTGCTTCTTCGTCTCTTCCGGCAGCGCGAAGAAACGCTGGAACACGTCGTAGCTGTCGTCGATCAACGCCTGCTGGATGCCGTGGTTGCGGATGCCGGCGAAGCCCCATTCGCGATAGGCCGCGCCGAGTTCGTCGACGAACGCCTGGCGATCCTCCGCACTGGACGGATGGGTGAAACGACGGATGTCGAGGGTGGGAATGGCACTGCTCATTGCAACAACTCCAGGAATTCAGACGGCGGCTTCGACCGCACGCGCCAATGCATCGAGGGTGGAATCGACCAGCGCGGGATCGGCGGCTTCGACAGTGACCCGCACCACCGGCTCGGTGCCGGACGGACGCAGGAACGCCCTGCCCCGGCCCTTGACGTCGGCCTGCGCCTTTTCCAGCGCGGCGACCACGCCGGGATCGGCGACTGCGCGCTTGGCATCGGCGCAGCGCACGTTGCGGGTCTTCTGGGCGACGCGCTGCAAGCCTTCGAGCAATTCGGCCAGCGACTTGCCGGTGCGCTTCATCACTTCCAGCACCTGCAACGCAGCGACGATGCCGTCGCCGGTCGCGCTGCGATCCAGGCACAGGATGTGCCCGGAGGCTTCGCCGCCGAGCACGCCGTCGTTGTCGATCAGCATGCGATGCACGTAGCGATCGCCGACATTGGCGCGACGGAAATCGATGCCGGTCGCGGTCAGCGCCTGCTCGAGCCCGAAATTGCTCATCAACGTGCCGACCACCGGCCCCTGCAGGCGACCGCTGGCCTGCCAGTCGCGAGCGAGGATGTAGATGAGGTCGTCGCCGTCGCGGACGTTGCCGGCGCCATCGACCAGCATCACGCGGTCGCCGTCGCCGTCGAAGGCGATGCCGAGGTCGGCTCCGGTTTCGACCACCCGGGCGCACAGCGCCTCCGGATGGGTCGAGCCGACGCCGGCGTTGATATTGGTGCCGTTGGGCTGGTCGCCCATGGCATCGACACGCGCGCCGAGCTCGCGGAACACCAGCGGTCCGATCTGGTAGGTGGCGCCATTGGCGCAATCCACCACCAGGCGCATGCCACCAAGGTCGAAGCCCTTGGGCACCGCCGACTTGCAGGCTTCGACATAGCGGCCAATGGCGTCACGGGTGCGCTCCGCACGGCCAAGCTGTTCCGATTCCACGGTCGAGAACGGCACGTCGAGCGCGGCCTCGATCGCCTCCTCGGTCTTGTCATCGAGCTTTTCGCCCGCCGCCGAGAAGAACTTGATGCCGTTGTCGTAATGCGGATTGTGCGAGGCCGAAATGACGATGCCGCCATCCGCGCGCAATGAACGCGTGAGGTGCGAAACGGCCGGCGTCGGCATCGGCCCCATCAGCTGCACGTCCACACCGGCGGCGACCAGGCCCGCCTCGAGCGCGGCCTCGAACATGTAGTTGGAGATACGGGTGTCCTTGCCGATCACCACCATTGGTTTGCGCCAGACCCCGCCGGCCTGCGCACGTTCGCGCAGCGCGTGGCCATAGGCGTTGCCCAGGCGCAACACGAAATCGGCGGAGATCGTCGCGCTGCCGACGCGGCCGCGGATGCCATCGGTACCGAAGTACTTCCGGCTCACGCCACCAGCTCCGAATCGGCCTGCGGGCGCGGCTGGCGCATCATCATCGTGCACAGGTCGGCGACGCGATCGCGCAATTCGCGGCGATCGCAGATCTGGTCGATGGCGCCATGGTCGAGCAGGAATTCCGAACGCTGGAAGCCTTCCGGCAACTTTTCGCGCACGGTCTGCTCGATCACGCGGGCGCCGGCGAAGCCGATCAGCGCCTTGGGTTCGGCGATGTTGATGTCGCCCAGCATCGCGAACGACGCCGAGACACCGCCGGTGGTCGGATTGGTCAGCACCGAGATGTACGGCAGGCCGGCAGCCCGCAGGCGCCCCAGCGCAGCCGAAGTCTTGGCCATCTGCATCAGCGAGAACAGGCTTTCCTGCATGCGCGCGCCGCCGCTGGCGGAAAAGCACACGAACGGACAGCCGCGCTTGAGCGCTTCTTCGGCGCCAAGGGTGATGCGCTCGCCGACCACCGAACCCATCGAACCGCCCATGAAGGCGAAATCGAAGGCGCTGGCGACCAGCGGTTCGCCCTTCAACATGCCCGAGACCGTGATCAGCGCATCGCGTTCGCCGGTCGATTTCTGCGCCGCCTTGATGCGATCGGAATACTTCTTCTGGTCCTTGAACTTGAGGACGTCGACCGGGCCGAGGCCGGTGCCGAGCTCGCGCGCGCCGGGATCCATGAAGGCCGCCAGGCGCACCCGCGCCCGGATCGGCATGTGATGGCCGCACTTCGGGCAGACCTGCAGGTTCTCCTGCAGTTCGCGCGCGTAGAGGACCGCGCCGCATTCGTCGCACTTCTCCCAGAGTCCTTCGGGAACACTGCGTTTGCGGGGTTCTGCATCCGCATCGGTACGGATGCGGGCAGGCATGAGTCGCGTCAGCCAGGACATTGGGATCGCTGGATTGGAAAGACCGGACAGTCTAGACCAGACCGATTCAGACCGGCGGCATCGGCTCGCTGGCCGTGGCTTCGTCCGCCTTGGCAGTAGGCGCCACGCTGGCGGAAGCGAGCTCGATCCCGCGCTCCTGGGCGATGCCCGCCAAGTGTTCTTCCAGCATGTTCCGGTACAGGCCGGTCATGTAGTCGATGAAATCGGCGCTGGTGCCCTTCACGTCGGTCTCGAAGCCGAGGTAGGCGTGCACGTTGTAGCGGGCGGCGGCATAAAGGATGGCGCCACTGACCCGGCGCAGGCCCTGCTGGCGCGCCTGCTGGTTGGCGATATCCAGATAGGTATTGCTGCAGACGAAGAATTCGGGGTCGATCTGGTTCGGCTGGGCGGCCGGCTGGATGGAATCGGTCATTGGAGGTGCTGTCTGATGGATCGGATGACCAATTATCGGCCTATTTCCTGCGATCGGCACCCCTGGACTCAAGCAGGAAGCGACTCATGCGATCGCCGTCCATCCGGCCCGGCGCGAATTCAATGCCGTCGAGGACGGAGACGCCCCAGGGTCCGAGTGCCCCGATGATCGTCGAGACATTGTCCGGGACGATCCCGCCGGCGAGTATCACCGGCTTGCCCAACCCCTGCGGCATCCACGACCAATCGGTCGCGCCGTCCGCGATTTCATCCGCATAGAGAACAAACACCGCTGCATTGGGATAACGCGTGTGGATCGCGGCGGCATTCATCGTCGCCCACTCCTCGCGACGCAGGGCGCGCGCATAGGGCACGCCGAACGAACGCATGCGCATGTCGTCTTCGTCGCCATGGAATTCGATCAGCGACGGACGCAAGAGGCGCACGATCTCGCGGATGTCCTCGATGCTGTTGTCGCGGAAGATGGCGACGCTCGCCACCAGGGGCGCCAGGGCGTGGCGCATGAAACGCGCATCCTCGACGCGGAGTTGGCGCCGGGCATCGCGTGCAAAATCGAAACCGATGGCATCGACGCCCAATTCACCCGCGAGACGAACATCGCCAGGGCGGGTCAATCCATCGAATCTGATGCGTGTACGAAAAAACTGATCCTTCAGCACGAAACGTCATTTGGCACTCGGAAGACGATTGGAGAATACCGAGGCGAGGTGAAGAAAAATCCACACGGAAGTCCCGTTTACCCCTTGTTTTTGTGGACACCCGCACAAACAACGCCTGCTGAATCATTCAGGTTTTCATTGCGAAAAGGTAATTTCCGCCGGCAAGTTCCAGATTGGCGGATACAAGGGACTGACGAACACCAATCCGTCGGCCGGTGCGGTCGGGCCAGCCTGGGTGCGGTCGCGACCCGCCAGCAACTCGGCAATCCATTCGACCGGGCGTTCACCGCGACCGACCGGCAGCAGCGAGCCGACGATGTTGCGCACCATGTGGTGGAGGAAAGCGTTGGCCTGCACCTCCATCACGACTTCATCGCCACTGCGGGTCACTGAAATCGATTGCAATTCACGGCGGGCGTGGCTGGCCTGGCATTGCGCGCTGCGAAACGACTCGAAATCGTGCTCACCCAGCAAGGCCTGCGCCGCTGCATGCATGCGCAGGTGGTCCAGCGGGCGCAGTTCCCAGGTCAGGTATTGGTGCTCAAACGCCGGGCGGATCTGGCGATTGAGGATGCGATAGCGATAGCGGCGCGCTACCGCGGAAAAGCGCGCGCTGAACGTCTCCGGCACCTCCCTGCACCACAGCGCGCTGACGTCGGGAGGCAGGCGCGAGGTCGTGCCCAGCGCCCACGCACGCATGCTGCGCGGCGCATCGCTGTCGAAATGCACGACCTGGCAGCGCGCGTGCACGCCGGCATCGGTGCGCCCCGCGCAGACCACCCGGATGTCGTGGTCGGCCACCGACGACAACGCGGTCTCGAGCGTTTCCTGCACGCTACGGACGCCCGCCTCCACGCGTTGCCAGCCGTGGAAAGCGCCGCCGTCATATTCGACGCCGAGCGCGTACCGGGGCATCGGTCATCTCAGGCTGTCGAGCAGCGCCAACGCTTCCGCGCGCGCCGCGGCATCGCCTTCCTGCTGCACGTCCTGCAACAACGCACGCGCGGTGGCGGTGTCGCCGAGATCGATATAGGTCCGCGCCAGCTGCAGGCGGCTATCGATGGCGGCAGTCCCCGGCGCTGCATGGGAAGGCTGCGCCGGTTGTTCCGAACCGTTGTCTGGCAACCAGGCATCGCCGCGCGCCCAGGTGGGCAACCCATCTTCGCGCGCGGATGCAGGCGCAGCAGCGGTGTCCGCCGCCGGCTTACCCGCTTGTGGTTCGTTCGACGCCTCGGCGGGCACTTGTGCTGCCGATGCGAACCCTTGGGTGGCCGCACGACCGTGGCGACTGCCGAACAACCGCCACAGCGCGGCCAACAAGGCCGCCGCCAGGGCTGCGGGCAGCAACCACCACAGGCCGAACCCGCCGGTCGTCGCCGACTGGGTCGCCTGGCGGGCGGCAAGCTTCTGTTGCGCGCTGGCGAGTTCACTGTTCTTCATCGCGATCAGCTGCGCCTGCTTCTGCTGGATCTGTTCCAGGTTGCCGACGCGCGACTTCAATTCGGTGATTTCGGCATCGCGGGTGGCGATGGTTTCCTGCGATTGCTGCAGTTGCTGGAGCATGTCTCCGTTTCCTCCGGACGATCCCCGCCCCGTTTTGGTTCCCGCGGCCCCGCCGTCACCAGTGATTGCAGGCGCGATGCGCAGATGGGCGTCGGCAACGCGCTTCGCCGGTGCTGCGCTGTCGTCACCCGTCGAAGCACGCGCGCTATTCGCCGGTGCATTTGCGACATCGACCGGACGTCGCGGCGTCGAACGGGCGCTGCGCGACTTGGCGATCTCGGCGCGGGCCACATTGCGCGCAATCGCCTTGCCGGTGCTGTCAGCACCCGCTGCAGGCTGGACGCCTTGCGGCATCCGCAATACCGCGCCAGCGCGCAAACGATTGGGGTCGCCATTGATGAAGGCATCGGGATTCAGCGCCACCAATGCCTGCATGACCGCATCGTGATCCTGGCCGCCATCCTGCAGGCCCCCGACGATTCCTCCCAGCGTCTGGCCGCGTTGCACCGGTCCGTATTTCGCATCGGATGCTGTCGGCAGCGGCGAGGAGGACGCAGGGGCTGGCGCGGGGCTGGGCGCGCTATTCGCCGGTGCCGCCGCAACCGCGGCAGGCGCATTGGCCGATGACGATGCCGTCGTTTCGGGTTGTTTGTTCTTTTCCGTGGCGACTGGCGCCGCCGGTACCGTTGCCGCGGGTGCGGCTGTCGTCACGGCCGGGCGTTCGATGGTATTGGCCGGTGCGGTGGCAACGCTCGGCGCTTCGACCACTGGCGGCGCCGTCGCCGCGACGCTGTTGGGCGTCGCCACCAGCGCGGAATATTCGCGCACCAGCTTGCCATCGCCCCAGTCCACTTCAACCAGAAAGTTGACCAGCGGCTGGGTCACCGGCGTGCTGCTGGTGACGCGGATGTAGGGTTTGCCGTCCGCGCCGTCGATCACCTGGAAGCGCAGGTCCGAGACCAGCTTGTCCGGCAACGGCAGGCCGATCCGCACGAAGGTGTCGGGTTCGGCCAGTTTCGCCTGCAGCTGCGCCAGCTCCGCCGGATCATTGGTGATGACCGGAATATCGGCCACCAGCGGTTCGTTCATCCGCGACTTGACCTGGATCTGCCCCAGGCCGAGTCCAAACGCGGGGCTGGCCGCCGCCGCGAGCAGCAGCGACAAAGCCAGCGTTTGCAGGCGTTTCTTCAAGCAATTCTCCAACATTATCCCGCGGACTCTAGCGACGGTCCGCGGGCTTGGCAATTCAGCCCTGTTCCGCAATCACCAGTTCGGCGACCTGGACCGCATTGAGCGCAGCACCCTTGCGGATGTTGTCGGCAACCACCCACATGTCGAGTCCGCGCGGATGCGAGACGTCCTCGCGCAGGCGACCGACGTAGACCGGGTCGGTACCAGAAGCGTGCGTGACCGGGGTCGGATAGCCGCCCGGCGCACGATCGTCCACCAGTTCCAGCCCGGGCTGGGCGGCGAGCAGCTCGCGCGCCCGCTCGACCGTCACTTTCTCGCGGGTCTCGATGTGGACGGCCTCGGAATGGCCATAAAACACCGGGACGCGGACCACGGTGGCGTTCACCTGGATGCTGTCGTCGCCGAGGATCTTGCGGGTCTCGGTGACCAGCTTCCATTCCTCGGTGGTGTAGCCGTTGTCGAGGAAATCGCCGCCGTGCGGGATCACGTTGAAGGCGATCTGCACCGGATAGACGTTGGCTTCCGCGCCCTGGAAGTTGAGCAGCGACGCCGTCTGCTTGCCGAGTTCCTCCATCGCCTTGACGCCGGTGCCCGACACCGACTGGTAGGTGGCGATGTTGATGCGTTCGATGCCGACGGCGCGCTGGATCGGCGCCAGCGCCACCATCAGCTGCATGGTCGAGCAGTTCGGATTGGCGATGATGCCGCGCGGACGATTCTTCAGCGCTTCGGGATTCACTTCCGACACCACCAGCGGCACGTCGTCGTCGCCACGGAAAGCCGAGGAATTGTCGATCACCACCGCACCGGCGGCAGCGAACTTCGGCGCGTATTCCTTCGACACCGAACCGCCTGCCGAGAACAGCGCGACATCGACGCCGGTCGGGTCGAAGGTGGCGAGGTCGCGTACGGTAATCACCTTGTTGCCGTATTTCACTTCAGTGCCGGCCGAGCGTTCGCTGGCCAGGGCGATGATTTCTTTCGCCGGGAATTTGCGCTCATGCAGTACCGACAGCATCGTTTCGCCCACGGCGCCTGTCGCGCCCACCACTGCCACCACGTACTGCTTGCTCACTTCCGTTTCCTGTCTTGGGGTTGGTTGATTCTATATGCGCGGCTGCACCGGCCCGACATCGCCGCACTGGGCGCGATGGCGCAGCGCTTGGTCGATCAGCACCAGCGCCAGCATGGCCTCGCAGATCGGCGTCGCGCGGATGCCGACGCAAGGGTCGTGGCGACCCGTGGTCACCACTTCGATCGCATTGCCATCGACATCGACGCTGTCGACCGGCAGGCGCAGGCTCGAGGTCGGCTTGAACGCCACGGCGACGCGCACGGTCTGTCCGGTGCTGATGCCGCCGAGGATGCCGCCGGCGTGATTGGATGCGAAACCGCCCGGCGCCATCGCATCGCGGTGTTCAGTGCCTTTCTGGGCGACGCTGGCGAAACCGTCGCCGATCTCGACGCCCTTCACCGCGTTGATCGACATCATCGCCGCAGCCAATTCGCCGTCGAGCTTGCCGTAGATCGGCTCGCCCCAACCCGGCGGCACGCCATCGGCTTCGACCACCACTTTCGCACCGACCGAATCGCCGGACTTGCGCAGCGCATCCATGTAGGCCTCGAGCTCCGGCACCTGCGCGGCATGCGGCCAGAAGAACGGATTACTCTCGACCGCCGACCAGTCATGGCCGGCCGGCACCACATCGCCGATCTGGGCGAGATGGCCACGCACATGGACGCCGCGTTCTCCCAGCCATTTCTTGGCGATCACCGCCGCGGCGACGCGCATGGTGGTTTCGCGCGCGCTGCTGCGACCCCCACCGCGCGGATCGCGGATGCCGTATTTCTGCCAATAGGTGTAATCGGCGTGACCGGGGCGGAACTGGCGCGCGATGTTGGCGTAGTCCTTGCTGCGGGCATCGGTATTGCGGATCAGCAACGCGATCGGCGTGCCGGTGGTGACGCCTTCGTAGACGCCACTGAGGATCTCGATCTCGTCGGCCTCATGGCGCGCCGAGGTGTGGCGGGTCTTGCCGGTGGCGCGGCGACCGAGATCGTTCGCGAATTCTTCCGGCGCGATGGCGATGCCGGGAGGGCAACCATCGATCACGCAGCCGATGGCCGGCCCGTGCGATTCGCCGAAGGTGGTGACGCGAAAGAGATGGCCAAAGCTGTTCATGGGTTCGTCGAATTCATGGCCGTGTCGCGGCCAGTTCGGCGATGCGCGCATGGTGGGCGACCAGATCCTCGCGTTCGACCACGAAGATCCCCATCTGCCCGACCTTGAACTCGACCCAGGCCATCGGCAATTCCGGCAGCAAGGCATCGAGCGCATGCTCGGCCTCGCCCACTTCGCAGATCAGCAGGCCGTGCTCGTTGAGATGGTCGGGGGCGTCGCGCAGGATCTTCAGCGCGAGATCGAGGCCATCGTCGCCGGCACGCAGGCCGAGTTCCGGTTCGTGCGCGTATTCCGGCGGCAGCACATCGGTTTCGGCGTGGGTGACGTAAGGCGGATTGGTGACGATGAGGTCGTACTTCTCGCCCTTCAGCGCAGTCATCAGGTCGGAGTTGAGGAAACGCACGTTGCCGGCATGCAGGCGTTCCTTGTTCTCCGCGGCCAACGAAAGCGCTTCATCGCTGATGTCGACGCCATCGACCTGCCATTCCGGGTTGTAGTGCGCCATGGCGATGGCGATGCAGCCGGAACCCGTGCAGATGTCGAGTGCGCGTTGCACTTCGCGCCCGCCCAGCCACGGCTCGAAGCCGGATTCGATCAGTTCGGCGATCGGCGAACGCGGCACCAGCGCGCGCGGATCGGCCTTGAAACTGAGGCCCGCGAACCAGGCTTCACCGGTGAGATAGGCGGCGGGGATGCGCTCGTCGACGCGACGGCGGAACAGTTCGAGAATGCGCGCCTTTTCTTCGGCCACCAGGCGCGATGCGCCATAGACCGGCGACAGGTCGTGCGGCAGATGCAGGGCATGGAGGACGAGCTGGGTCGCCTCGTCCATCGCGTTGTCGTAGCTGTGGCCGAAGGTCAGCCCGGCCGCGTTGAAACGCGAGCCGCCGTAGCGGATGAAGTCGATGATGGTGTGGAGCTCGCTGGCGACGTCGGTCACGGGGAATCTTCGGCAAAACAAGGGTGACTGGCCAGTATAAGGCCGGAAAACCGTTGCGCCGGTATCATGCGCACATGCCGAAACGCTCTCTCGTCATTCTCCTGGTGCTGGCCGTCGCCGTCGCCGGCCTGTTCGCCGGTCTTGCCATCTTCGGCGATCGCGCCGCCCCTCCGGTACAGACCCGTGCGGTGCAACTGTTCCCGCAGCCGCGCGCGGTTCCGGCGTTTTCGCTCCAGCGCGGCGATGGCAGCGCCTTGACCGCCGATACCCTGCGCGGCCACTGGACGCTGGTGTTCATCGGCTTCACCCACTGTCCGGATGTCTGCCCGACCACGCTGGCGCAGCTGTCGGTGGCGCAGAAGCAGTGGCGTGCCTTGCCGGGAGCGACTCGCCCGCGCCTGCTCTTCGTCAGCGTCGATCCCGGACGCGACACCCCGCAGCAGGTCGAGACCTATGCCCACGGCTTCGATCCCGACACCCTGGCCGCGACCGCCGACCTGAAGCCCCTGGAAGCCTTCGCCCATTCGCTGTCGATGGTATTCATGCGCAGCGAACCCATGCCCGGCGCGCCGGCAAACGCCTATAGCGTCGACCATTCCGCCGCGATCGTGGTGCTCGACCCGCAGGTGCGGATGGCCGGCACGATCACCCCGCCCTTCGATCCGCAGGCCATCGCCGCGGACATGACTGCACTGAGTCAGACCAAATAATGAGTCCGCTGACCGCACTTACCTACGTGCTGCCGCACCGGCTGCTGTCGTCGCTGGCACGACGCCTCGCCTATTCGACCAGCCCGGCGGTCAAGCAGCGACTGATCGATGCGGTGATCGCGAAATTCGGCGTGGACATGACCGAAGCCGCCGATCCCGATCCAAACCACTATCCCAGCTTCAATGCCTTCTTCACCCGCGCGCTGAAACCGGGCGCCCGTGTCGCCGATCCCGATCCGCGCGCCTTGCTGATGCCCGCCGACGGTCGCATCAGCCAACTCGGCAAGATCGAGGATGGCCGCATTTTCCAGGCCAAGGGCCAGTCCTTCACCGTCGAGGAGCTGTTGGGCGACGCCGAAGCCGCGCGCCCGTATCGCGACGGCCTGTTCGCCACCGTCTATCTCTCTCCGCGCGACTACCACCGCGTCCACATGCCGTGGACCGGCACCCTGCACGACACCGTGCACGTCCCGGGGCGACTGTTCTCGGTCGGACCGGATGCCGTCGCCTCCGTGCCGCGCGTATTCGCCCGCAACGAACGCCTCGCCTGCCATTTCGACACCGATTTCGGTCCGATGTGCCAGGTGATGGTCGGGGCGCTGCTGGTGTCCGGCGTGGAAACGGTCTGGGGCGGCGTCGAGATCCCGCCCTACGGTCATGGCATCCGCTATCGCGACCACCGCAACCGCGACATCAGGGTCGAGCGCTTCGCCGAAATGGCGCGCTTCAACTACGGTTCGACGGTCATCGTGTTGCTGCCGCCGGATGTCGCCGACTTCGCCCCGGGATTGCAGGCGGAATCGCCGGTCAAGCTTGGGCAGCGCCTCGCAACGCTGCGTTGAGCCTCAGTCTCCGCAGCCTTCCAGCCTGATGCTGCTGCCCGGCTTCACGATGTAACCCGGCGCGCGCAGGCCATTGGCCTTGGCCAGGGTTTTGAGTTCGCAGTCGTGTTTGTCGGCGATGCGGCCAAGCGTGTCGCCACGCGCGACCCGATACATCTTCACCTTCTTGGGCTTTTCCTTTTTCGGCTCGGCCTTCGCGACCGGCCTTGGCGGAGCGGGCTTCGCCGCGACCGGCTGCACACGGGCGGCAGGATCCTGCGCCGTCGCATCCAGCCCCGACTCGCCGATCTGCGCGGATGCGGCGCTGGCCTGCGCCGGTTCCAGCGGACCGATGCGGACGATGGCGGAACTTGCGTTGGCGACCGTCAATTCATGCGCCAGCTCGGCGCGACGACCGCTGGTGCAGTTCCAGCTGTAGGCACGTGACATCGCGGTGGTGCCGTTGAGCACCGTGCCGGCGGCCAGCCAGGTATCCGGCGAATACCGCGGATTCATGTTGCGCAGTGCGCGCAGATAGCCATCGGTGCCGCGGGCGTTGCCCATGCAGATGGTCATTTCGTTGAACGTGGTCGGTTTTTCCAGCTTGATCTGGGCCGGCCGATCGGACACGCGCGGGAAGCGCACGCCGTATTCGCGCGGATGCAGGTACAGCCATGCAGCGGCGATCACCATCGGCACGTAATCGCGGGTTTCCGCCGGGAATTGCGAATAAACGTCGGCGTCCCAAAAGCTGCGGCCGCCGGTCGATTGGTAGACGCGCAATGCGCGCCCTTCTCCGCCGTTGTAGGCCGCCAGCGACATCTCGATGTTGTTGTTGAGCTCGGCATAGCGTTCGCTGAAATATTCCGCCGCCGCTTCCGCCGACATGCGCGGGTCATAGCGGGTGTCGAAACCGCTGCCATCGTTCCCGAGTCCGAAGCGGCGACCCGTGGCCGGCATGAACTGCAGCGGACCGACCGCGCCGACGCGTGACCCGACGTGCACCTTGCCGTTGGATTCCTTGGCGATGATGCCGAACAGCAGCGCCTCCGACAGGCCGCGGCTCTGGAATGCCGGCAGCATGCTCGATTTCAGGTACTGGAAATTCTCGTAGCTGTTCATCAGCGACGGCCGCATGTCGGTGAGCCAGCGACGGATACCGGCCTGCACCGCCGGATTCATCTTCACCATGTCCATGAAGTGGCGATTGCGTTCGTCCAGCAACTTGTCCGCGGTCGCCTGCGCCGGGGTCTTTTCGCCGGCCACGTCGATCATCTCGTCGGGGCCGTCGTCGTCGCTATCGTTGTCGTCGTTGGGATTGCCGCGACGCGCCGTGCTGGCTTCGCGATAGATCGGCAGCAGCTGGGCGATATCGCAGCCGCGCGCCTGGGCGCAGGCTTGCAGCAACTGATCCGCCTGCGCCTGCAGGCCGTGTTGCTCCGCTTCCGACTGGGCGGCCTTGATCCGGGTGTCGAGATCCGTCATGCGCGCTTTCCAATCCGCCATCGGATCCTTGCGATCAGCCGCGACCGCGCCGGTCGCCACGAAACTCAATGCCAATGCCAGCAAGGGAGATACCAACGGCGTTGCAGGTCGCACCATTACTTGAATCCTTCGGAACATTGCAGGGAATCCGGAAGCCTAACGGTTGCAGGAAGCTGCGGGCAAGCCGTGGTCCGACCTGCGCATTCATACGCTCACGCAACGCCGCTTAGAATCGACGCTTTCAATGCGGAAAAGTTCCATGGATCCGATCCTCGTCGGCAAATCGATCACCACCGCCAAGGGCGACAAGGTCTGGCTGCTGCCCAAGTACGGCAATCGCCACGGACTGGTGGCCGGCGCCACCGGTACCGGCAAGACGGTGACATTGATGACGCTGGCGGAAGGATTCGCGCGCCTGGGCGTTCCGGTGTTCCTGGCCGACGTCAAGGGCGATGTCGCCGGTTTGGCAATCGCGGGCGAAGCCAGCGACAAGCTGCGCGAACGCGTCGCCGAAATCGGCGTCGACGGCTATACCAATGAAGGCAACCCGACCATCTTCTGGGACCTGTGGGGCCAGAAGGGCCATCCGGTGCGCACCACGGTCAGCGAAATGGGGCCGCTGCTGCTATCGCGCATCCTCGAACTCAACGACACCCAATCGGGCGTGCTGGAAATCCTCTTCAAGCTCGCCGACGACCGCGGCCTGTTGCTGCTCGACCTCAAGGACCTGCGCGCCCTGCTCGGCCTGATCGCCGACGAACGCAAGGACATCTCGACCAGCTATGGCCTGGTGAGCACGCAATCGATCGGCGCGATCCAGCGCGCCTTGCTGCAGATCGAACAACAAGGCGGCGACGCCTTCTTCGGCGAACCGGCGCTCGAACTCGGTGACCTGATGCGCACCACGCAGGACGGCCGCGGCATGATCGGCATCCTCGCCGCCGACCAGCTCATCCTCAAGCCCAAGCTCTACACCAGCTTCCTGCTGTGGCTGCTGTCGGAACTGTTCGAGAAACTGCCGGAAGTCGGCGATCTCGACAAGCCGAAGCTGGTCTTCGTGTTCGACGAAGCGCACCTCCTGTTCGACGACGCCCCGCCGGCGCTGCTGCAGCGCGTGGAGCAGGTGGTGCGACTGATCCGCTCCAAGGGCGTCGGCGTCTATTTCTGCTCGCAATTCCCCGACGACGTGCCCGACAACATCCTCGGCCAAATGGGCAATCGCTTCCAGCATGCATTGCGCGCCTTCACTCCGCGCGACCAGAAAGCGGTGAAGACCGCCGCCGAAACCTTCGTCGCCAATCCCGAACTCGACGTGGCGAAAACGATCAGCCAGCTCGGCGTGGGCGAAGCGCTGGTTTCGACCCTGCAGGACAAGGGCATTCCGATGCCGGTGGAACGCACCCTGGTCGCACCGCCACGCTGCCGGATGGGCGCGATCACCGATGCCGAGCGCCAGCAGGTGCGTGCAGGCAGCCCGGTCGGAATGAAATACGACCAGGCGGTTGATCGCGAATCCGCGTTCGAAATGCTGTCGAAGAAAGCCGATGCCGCGGCGGCCAACAACGACGCCCCGCCCGCCAAGGGCGAGGAGCACGAGGAAGAAGGCGGCTTCGGCCAGGCGGTAAAGGACGCGGTCTTCGGCACCAAGCGCCGCCAGGGCATGATCGAGACGATGGCCAAGCAGACCGTGCGCACGATGGGTTCGCAGGTCGGTCGCCAGATCCTGCGCGGCGTGCTCGGCGGCATTTTCGGCGGCAAGCGCTGACGCTGGGCACGCGACGATGACGCAGCCGCCGATGGGCCGCTGGCGACCGCCCGCCGAACAGAGCACGGCGCTGATCACCCGTGCCGGCCATGACCGGCTGAAGGCGGAACTCGACGATCTCTGGCGCGTGCAGCGCCCGGAGGTCGTGCGTGCGCTGGCAGCGGCAGCGGCCGAAGGCGATCGTTCTGAAAATGCGGAATACACCTATCGCAAGAAGCAGTTGGGCGGTATCGATCGCCGCGTGCGCTATCTCAGCAAGCGCCTGCCACTACTACATGTGGTCGAGCACGCACCCAGCCATCCTGACCGGGTGTTCTTCGGCGCGCATGTCACGCTGGAGCGCGGCGACAGCGGCGAGGAAGTGCGTTACCGCATCGTCGGCCCGGACGAGACCGATGCCGCGCTCGGCCACATCAGCATCGATTCACCGCTGGCGCGCGCACTGCTCAACAAGCGTGTCGATGACGAATTCGATGCCACGCTGCCGGGCGGCGTGGTGCATTTCGCGATTGTCGAGATCGGGTACGACGCTCAATCGTTGTAAACGACTTCGCCGTAGAGATCGTGCTCGTCGCTGCCCATGATCTGCACCGAGACGAAATCGCCCGGCTTGAGGCCGGCCTCGAAACCGTCCTGGATCTGCACCAGGCCATCGATCTCCGGCGCATCGGCTTTCGACCGCGCGATCGCCAGTTCGCCATCGATCGCATCGACGATGCATTCCTGCACCGTACCGATCTTGGCCGCCAGCTTCGCTTCGGAAATCGCCGCCTGCACGTCCATGAAGCGCGCCAGGCGTTCCTGCCGCACTTCGTCCGGCACCGGATCGGGCAGCGCGTTGGCCGCCGCGCCTTCCACCGGCGAATAGGCGAAGGCACCGACGCGATCGAGCTGCGCTTCCTCGAGGAAATCCAGCAACTCCGCGAACTCGGCTTCGGTCTCGCCGGGGAAGCCGACGATGAAGGTCGAGCGGATCGTCAGTTCCGGACAGATCGCCTTCCAGCGCTGGATGCGTTCCAGCGTCTTGTCGACCGCACCGGGGCGCTTCATCAGCTTCAGCACGCGCGGGCTGGCGTGCTGGAACGGGATGTCGAGATACGGAAGGATCTTGCCTTCCGCCATCAGCGGAATCACGTCGTCGACGTGCGGGTACGGATAGACGTAGTGCAGGCGCGTCCACGCGCCGAGTTCGGACAGGCCTTCGCACAGCGCCTTCATCCGCGTCGCATACGACTTGCCATGCCATTCGCGTTCCGCGTACTTCAGGTCGACGCCATAGGCCGAGGTGTCCTGCGACACCACCAGCAATTCCTTGACGCCGCCACGCACCAGCTTCTCGGCTTCACGTAGCACGTCGTCAACCGGGCGCGACACCAGGTCGCCGCGCATCGACGGGATGATGCAGAAGCTGCAGCGATGGTTGCAGCCTTCGGAAATCTTCAGATAGGCGTAGTGCTTCGGCGTCAGCTTCAGGCCGTAATCGGGCACCAGATCGATGAAGGGATCATGCTTGGGCGGCAGCGCGACATGCACCGCATCCATCACGCTGGCGTAGTCCTGCGGTCCGCTGATCGACAACACGTCGGGATAGGCTTCGCGAATCACCTCGCTGCGCTTGCCGAGACAACCGGTGACGATCACCTTGCCGTTCTCGGCCATCGCCTCGCCGATCGCATCCAGCGATTCCGCCACCGCCGAGTCGATGAAGCCGCAGGTGTTCACCACCACCACATCGGCATCGTCATAGCTCTGTACCAGGTCGTAGCCCTCGACCCGCAACTGGGTGAGGATGCGTTCGGAATCGACCAGCGCCTTGGGGCAACCGAGGCTGACGAAACCGACTTTGGGCTGGGACAAGGACATGCGGACCACCGGGAAAGGGTGTGGAATTATAAGGAACCCGCCGCATCCAGGCCTGTACGCGATGAATATCACCCTCGACACCCCCGACGGCCGCATCGGCGGCTGGCTGGCCCGCCCCGACCGCCCCTCGACCATGGGGCTGGTCGTTCTTCAGGAAATTTTCGGCGTCACCGCCCATATCCGCGACATCACCGACCGCTATGCAGGGGACGGCTTCATCGCGCTGGCGCCGGCACTGTTCGATGTCGTCACGCCCGGCGTCGACCTCCCCTACGACGGCGACGGCATGCAGCAGGGCCGCACGCTGATCGGTGAACTGGGCTTCGACCGGGCATTGCGGCTGGTGGATGCGGGCGCACGACGCCTCCGTGAAGAAGGCGCAACGCACATCGGCGTGGTCGGCTTCTGCTGGGGGGGCACCCTCGCCCTGCTCGCCAACCTGCGGCTCGGCCTGCCCGCCGTGGGGTATTACGGCGCCCGCAATGCGAATTTCCTCGACGAACCCTTGCGCGCCCCCATGCTGTTCCACTTCGGCGCCGAAGACGCCTCGACGCCAGCTGCCGACATCGAACGCCAACGCGCGGCGTGGCCGCAGGCCGCCTTCATGGTCTACCCGGACGCCGGCCATGCCTTCAATCGCGACTGCGACCCATCGCACTATCGTGCCGACGCGGCGATGCTTGCCAATGCGGAGACACTGGCATTTTTCCGGGAACACCTGGCATGAGCGAATTCCAGCTGCATCCGCAACTCGCGGCGGATACGCTTCCGGTCGCATCGTTGCCCTTGTGCGACGTCCTGCTAATGAACGACGCCAACTATCCGTGGCTGATCCTGGTGCCCCGCGTCGCCGATGCCAGCGAACTGCTCGATCTCAACGAAGGCGATCGAACGCGGCTATGGCGCGAAATCGATATCGCCTCGCAAGCGCTGCGCGAACAATTCGCGCCCGACAAGCTCAACATCGCCGCGCTCGGGAACATGGTGAGTCAGCTGCATGTCCACGTGGTCGCCCGGTTCAAGGGCGACGCAGCATGGCCGAAGCCGGTGTGGGGCGCGCAGCCGGCGAGGCCGTATCCGGCTGAAGAATCCGTCGAACGTCTGTCGCGCTTGCGCGATGCCCTTGAGCGCTTCGTCAGCGCGGGCTGATTACTCGGCCTTTACCACTTGGGTTCCTGCGATCAGGTCATGTCCGCAACGACGGTCATCGCGGAAAATCAGCAAGGGGTCGACGATCATGGCAAGCGGTCCGACGACGGGGATGTTCGCGATCACTTGCAGTGGCAAGTAACGCAGGCCGAGCAATCGCCCGAGTGAAGGCTTGGCACCGGACAGATCGACGATCTTGATCCCCAGCATCTTCTTGCCCCAGGTCTGGCCGGAGGCATGCAGCGGGATCCCCTGGACCACGACCAACACGGCGAAGCCGATCACGCCCCACAGCAACATGGTGCCGATGTCGACCTGGTGTCCTTCGGACGCTGCCGTCATGACCGCAGTCCAATAGCCCCCCACGAACATCAACGGAAAAATGATCATGCCCATGATCAAACCGTCGATGAGGGAAGCCCCGAATCGCTCTCCACGACCGGCGAGATTGGCATCCCCCATGACCGCGACATCGGTGATGGCGGACTCGGGACTGCGATACGGATTCTGTTCTTCCATCTTGTTTCCCCTCCCCTCTGGAATGAATAGATTCAGGTCTTCGGCAACGTGACGCCGGTCTGCCCCTGGTACTTGCCGCCGCGATCGCGATAGCTGGTATCGCAGACTTCGTCCGACTGGAAGAACAACATCTGCGCCACGCCTTCGTTGGCATAGATGCGCGCCGGCAGCGGCGTGGTGTTGCTGAATTCCAGCGTCACGTGGCCTTCCCATTCCGGCTCCAGCGGCGTGACGTTCACGATGATGCCGCAGCGCGCATAGGTGCTCTTGCCGAGGCAGACCACCAGGACGTCGCGCGGGATACGGAAATACTCGACTGTGCGCGCCAGCGCGAAGGAATTCGGCGGGATGATGCATTCGTCGGCGGTGATGTCGACGAAGCTGCCGTTGTCGAAATGCTTGGGATCGACAATCGTCGAGTTGATGTTGGTGAACACCTTGAACTCGCGAGCGCAGCGCACGTCGTAGCCGTAGCTTGAGGTACCGTAGCTGACGATGCGTTCGCCGTTGACCTGCTTGACCTGCCCGGCCTCGAACGGCTCGATCATGCCGTGCTGATCGGCCATGCGGCGGATCCAGTGGTCGCTCTTGATGCTCATCGGGGTGTCCGGCAGGTAAAGACGGGAATTGTATCGGTGCAGGCGCCGGCGCGGCTCACAGCAAGGTGGCGGAGATCGACGACGTCGCCCGCGGGCGCTGATCCAGCGCTTCCAGCAGGCGCTCGGCGAGCTGGCGATAGGCCTGCCCGACCGCGGATTCCGGCTCGGCCGCGGCGATCGGGATGCCGGCGTCGCCCTGCTCCCGGATATGGATGTCCAGCGGCAACGATCCCAGCAACGGCACGCTGTAGCGTTCGGCCATCTTTTCGCCGCCGCCCTCGCCGAAGATGTGCTCGGCATGCCCGCAATTGCTGCAGACGTGCACCGCCATGTTCTCGACGATGCCCAGCACCGGCACATTCACCTTCTCGAACATCTTCACCGCCTTGCGCGCGTCGAGCGTGGCGATGTCCTGCGGCGTAGTGACGACCACCGCACCCGCCACCGGGATCTTCTGCGCCAGGGTGAGCTGGATGTCACCGGTCCCCGGCGGCAAGTCGATGACGAGGATGTCGAGATCGTCCCAACGGGTATCGCTGAACAGCTGCGTCAGCGCCGAAGTCGCCATCGGCCCGCGCCAGATCATCGCGGTGTCCTCCTGGTCGACCAGCGCGCCGATCGACATCAGCTGCAAACCGTGCGCGCGCAGCGGCTCGATCGATTTGTTGTCGGGGCTTTCCGGGCGATCGGTCGTCCCCAGCATCATCGGGATGCTCGGGCCGTAGACGTCGGCATCCAGCACGCCGACTCGCAGGCCGGATTGTGCAAGCGCCACCGCCAGGTTCACCGCCGTGGTGGATTTGCCCACCCCGCCCTTGCCGGAGCCGACGGCGATGATGTTGCGGATGCGGGGGTCGGGGGAAAGATTGGGCTGGACGGCGTGGGAATTGAGTCCGGACATCTGGAGAACACTCTGGGAAGGGAGTCGTGACCACCGGCGCACTGGCCCAAGTCGACAACTGTGTATATTTTGCGGCATGGGGGGGACGGAGTGGTGATCGCGAGCGTTTGCTGGCATGCCCCTCGTGCCGCTCCATTTCACTGTTAACAACATCCGAGGGGAACCGATCCATGTCGAAATTGCGCCTTGCCCTGCTTGCCGCATTGGCAACCACGACTGCCGCCAACGCCAGCGAACCCATTCCCGCGGACGCATTCGCGCGCAGACAGCAAATCCAGTCCGTGTCGATGAGCGCGGATGGCAAGACGCTGGTCGCGCTGATCGAAGCCCCCAACTCCAATCACAAGGACACCGCGCTCGCCACCTGGAACCTGGACAACCCCTCCGCCGGCTCCGTCGTCACCCCCTCGGGTGAGCGCATGAAATTCATTTTCGCCAGCGCCCTGAAGGCGGGCCGCGTGTTGGTGAGTGGTCAGCAGGACTGGACCGGACAGCTCGGCGGTTGCGGCGAAGGCAACGAAAGTGGCGCCACCAAGACCGTGGTCAACAAGACCTATCTGACCGACGTCAGCCAGAAGAATTTCAGCGAAGCCTTTGCCGACAAGGGCTACAAGACTGGCGTGAGCGAAGACACCCGCCGCTGCCTCGATCTGATGTCGACCGCCAGACTGGTCAACCCACTGCCGCTCGATCCCGAGAACGTGGTCATCCAGCGCTACGCGAGCCAGAGCGGACGCGACGATTACTATCTCTACAACCTGCGTACCAATGGCACCAAGCTGCTGTTCCGCGCGGACGACAAGACATCGCCGGAGTTGATCAACCCCCGCAATGGCGAAGTCCTGGTGCGCGCCGAATCCGAACCCAGCGGCGACGATTACGTCTTCAGCTATTCGATCCGCAACCCCAAGACAGGCGAATTCGAAGCGCAGCCCGCCCTCTCGCACAAGGCCAGCGAACGCTATGCGGTGGAATTCCAGGGCATCGATGAGAGCACCGGCAAATACTATGTGTTGACCGACAAGTTCTCGGACTTGATGCAGGCCCGCATGTACGACCCGGTCGCGAAGAAATTCGACGAAGAACCGCTGGTCGCGCATCCGCAGTACTCGATCGGCCGCATCATCCTCGGCAAGCAGCCGCACGACTTCAACAAGGTGCTCGGCTTCACCGTCGAAGGCCTGGAGACGGAAGTCGTCTACACCGACAAGGACCTTGCTAGCCTTCAGGCCGGACTGAAGCAGGCCTTCCCCAAGCAGACGGTATTCATCCAGAGCTACAACGACGACGACTCGCGCGTCCTGTTCACGACCGAAAGCGCGCAGCATTCGCCGTCCTACCACCTGCTGCTGAACCGCAAGAACGTGATGGACATCGGCAGCGAACGGCCGTGGATCAATCCCGCCCAGCTCGGCGAAGAACGATTGATCACCTACAAGGCGCGTGACGGCCTGGAAATCCCTGCCATCGTCGATCTTCCGGCCGGCTGGAAACAGGGCGACGCGCCGGTCCCGGCCGTGGTCCACCCGCATGGCGGTCCTTGGGCGCGCGACAACGCCGGCTGGGATGCTTCCGGCTGGGTGCCCTTCATGACATCACGCGGCTATGCGGTGATTCGTCCGCAATACCGCGGTTCGACGGGCTTCGGTCGCAAACTGTGGCTCGCCGGTGACGGCCAATGGGGCCTGAAGATGCAGGACGACAACGACGATGCCGCCAACTGGCTGGTCAAGCAGGGCATCGCCAAGCCCGGCAACATCGCGATCTTCGGCTATTCCTATGGCGGTTTCGCCGCCTCGGCCGCCGTGGTGCGTCCTGGTGGCCCCTTCAGCTGCGCCATCGCCGGTGCACCGGTCACCGACCTGGCACGCATTGGCCGCAACTGGAGCGAAGGCCGACTGCAACGCATCCTGCAGGGGAATACCGTCAAGGGCATGGACCCCATGAAGAACACCGACAAGGCCAGCATCCCGGTCCTGCTGTTCGTGGGCGATCGCGACGTCCGTACGCCGTCCTTCCACGCCAAGGGCTTTTATGACGCCGTGCAGGGGCGTGTCCCCGCCAAGTTCCTGCTGGTCCCGAACCAGAAGCACCAGATGCCCTGGACCTATGAAGCGCAGATGTTGACGCTTCCGGCCATCGAGAGCTTCCTCCAGAAAGACTGCAACAGATCCTGAATTCTGTGCGGACGCAGCACAACCGGTTGGCATGTCCAACCGGTTGTTGCCGTCGCGCAACGCCTTAGCAGTCAGACATTAATTTTTTGTGACACGCATCAATTTTTAACTGGTTAATTACATAAAACAAACACAAAGCGGCCAAATCGCGACCCGTCTACCTATACTCCCTGAACAAACACGAAATCTATGGGGAGTCTCCACGTGCGATCTGTCAACCGTAAATTGCCCTTGTTCCTGGCTGTCATGGGCTGCCTCTATGGCTCTTCCGCGCTCGCCCAGTCGACGCCGCAGGACAAGCCGCAGTCGGAGCAAGGCACCAGCGATGCCAAGAAGAATGACAAGGCCGATGCCAAGAAAAGCGAACTTGGCACGATTACCGTCACCGGCTCGCTGATCAAGCGCAGGGAGTTCGATTCGATCTCGCCGGTGCAGATCATCACTGCCGACACCAGCGTCATGGTCGGCCAGATGGACACCGCGCAGTTCCTGCAGAAGTCCAGCGTCGCCGCTGGCGCCACCCAGATCACCAACCAGTTCAGCGGCTTCGTCGTTGAAGGTGGTACCGGCGTGCAGACCATTTCGTTGCGTGGCCTTGGCGCCAACCGCACCCTGGTGCTGTTGAACGGCAATCGTCCCGGCCCCGGCGGCACCCAGGGTCAGGTCGGCGCATTCGACCTCAACGTGATTCCGCAGATCATCCTGCAGCGTGCAGAAGTCCTGAAGGACGGCACCTCCTCCATCTACGGATCGGACGCGGTGGCTGGCGCGATCAACCTGATCACCCGCAAGAACATTTCCAAGCCGGAACTCTCGGTCAGCTTGACCGATCCGCTGCATGGCGGCGGCAAATCCTATTCGGTCTCCGGCCTGATGGGCTGGAACTTTGCACGCGGCAATATCGCCATCGCAGCCAGCTTCGATGAACAGAAGGCGCTGAAGAAAGGCGATCGCGACTATCTGAGCTGCAACAACGACCTGATGTACGGCACCTACGGCCAGCGCATCGATCGTCAGGATCATTCGATCCTCGCCGGCACCAAGCTGGCCGGATGCAACAACATGTACTTCAACACCGTCATCGACGCCGTGACCGGCAGGCGCTATATCCCGTCGCCGGATGGCTCGACTGTCGGCTTGATCCCCGGTTATCGTCCGCGCGCCAACAAGACCTACGGTCCGAACAACAGCGGACAGGCCTATTACGAAGACGTGCTCAACGGCGACTTCCTCAAGAACGCCGATGTCGTGAACCACCAGAAGCACGGAACCATTTACGGAACCGCCGACATTTCGCTGGGTGGCGGCGTCAACTTCACCGCCGAAATGCTCTACAACCAGCGCAAGACCGAGGCGCGCGGCTTCCGCCAGTTCTTCCCGCTCGTCGCCACCAATGCGATCTACGGTGCTTATTCGGACAACCCCGGCTACGTCGCCAAGGTTCCCAGCGGTTTGGCGCAACCCATCATGCCCTTCCGCGACGAGGCGAACGTCAAGGTCGATTACCTCTACGGCGTGTTCGGACTCGACGGCCAGCTTCCGTTCAAGGACTGGACCTGGAAGATCAGCAGCGCCTATACCCGTTCCAAGGGTACGTATGAACACCTCGACATCATGAAGTCCTTGTCCGGTGACGCCAACTACACCGACATCGCTCCGAAGCTCGACTATTTCGATCCCGGCTTCCTCAGCGGTGCGCGCATGGATGAACTCGTGAAGGCGATCGGCGCCTGGACCAAAGGCACCACCACCTACAACCAGCTCGATACCACCGGCACCCTGACCGGCACGCTGTTCCATATGCCTGCTGGCGATGTCGGCGCTGCCTTCGGTGCCGAATACCGCCGCTACAGCATCAACGACCAGCCCGATCAGGCATCCCAGAACGGTGACACCTGGGGTTACTCCTCGGCGCAGGTCACTCGCGGCACCGACAAGGTCAAGGAAATCTTCGGTGAAATCGAAGTTCCGCTGCTGAAGGGCATTCCTGCCATCGAAGCCCTGACCGCAAATGCTTCGGCGCGCACCTTCAAGTACGACTCGGTGAAGGGCGGCTGGAACAAGGTGTGGAAGCTCGGCCTGAGCTGGCAGATCATCCCGTCATTGCGCTTGCGCGCGACCAAGGGCACCTCCTTCCGTGCGCCTGGCCTGTACGAACTGTATCTGGGCAACCTGTCCGGCTTCCAGTCGCAGACCGCGATCGATCCCTGCATCGACTGGGGCAACAGCACCAATCCCAAGATCCGCGCCAACTGTGCGGCTGCGGGCATCCCCAACAATTACACGGGCGCCGGCAACTCCTCTGCCGAAACCTTCCAGGGTGGCGGTGCCGGTTTCCTGAAGCCGGAAACCTCCAAGGCCTTCAGCACCGGCATCGTGTTCACGCCGTCCTTCGCACCGATCAGCGTCGCACTGGATTATTTCGACATCCAGGTCTTCGGTGAAATCGGCAACCTGGGCGTTGGCACCATCCTTAGCGGCTGCTATGGCGCTTCGGTCTATCCGAACAATTTCTGCACCATGTTCGAGCGCAATGGGCCCAACGCTGCGGTCGAACCCAACAAGATCACCAAGGTCCACGCCACCTACGTCAACATCAACAAGGAGCGTACCCGCGGCTTCGACATGACCGTGCGCTACGACAACAAGTTCAGCTTCGGCAAAGTCGAGGTCGAAGCCAACATCACGCGCACAACCGAAGACATCACGCAGCTGTTCAGCACTGCTGCCGCCAGTGGTTTCAACACGTCCAACCAAACCGGCTACATCGGCTCCCCGCGCTGGGTAGGCGACCTGCGCACGATGCTCCGCCGCAACGATTTCTCCTATACCTGGGGCATGAACTACGTCGGCCGCACCAGGAACTACGACGTGGGCCAAATCACCACTGCGACCGACAACTACTTCGGCTACGTCGGTGGCCTGCGCCTGGTCGAAGCCAAGGCACGCCTGTACCACACCGCTTCGGTGCAGTACTCGCACGGCAACTGGTCGATGCTGCTCGGCGTGCGCAACGTGTTCGACAGCAAGCCGCCGCTCGTGACCTCGGGTGTCGCCACCAAGTACGGCAACATCCCGGCGTTCGCGACCCAGTACGACATCTGGGGCCGTACCCTGTTTGCCCGTTTCAACTACAAGTTCTGAGATTGATCGGAACGAACCCAAAAAGAACCCCGCTTCGGCGGGGTTCTTTTTTGCCCAACTTCCATACCAGCTGAACATGCGGCGTAGCGACAGGACACATTCACCGTGTTCGGCTATAAGTCTCTCCAATGCCGATGCCCGGCATCCAAGGAGTTTCCCAACCATGCGCAAAATCCTGATCGCCCTCTGCCTGTCCGCCCTCCCGCTGGCCGCATTCGCCCAGCACGCATCGCCGGTCGGAACATGGACGACCATCGACGACGCGACCAACAAGCCGAAGTCCACCGTCGAGATCTACACCACGACCAATGGCTCCCTGGCCGCCAAGGTGGTGGAGGTGCTGCAGTCCGACCAGGGGCCGCACCCGGTGTGCGAAGCCTGCTCCGGTGAACGCAAGGGCAAGCCCGTCGAAGGCATGGTGATCATGTGGAACGTCCGCAAGGACGGCGACACTTGGGACGGCGGCAAGATCCTCGATCCGCACAACGGCAAGACCTACTCCGTGAAGCTGACCCCGAGCGCCGACGGCAGCAAGATGGAAGTGCGCGGCTACATGGGCTTCTCGCTGCTCGGCCGCAGCCAGACCTGGATCCGCAAGCACTGATCGCACCAGGCATCGCTTCACCACACGGGCCCGGCATCGCCGGGCCTGTTTTTTGGGGCCCATGCGATAATCGCGAACCCTGCGTCACATGACCTTCCCGATGTCGTCTCCGACCCTCGTCACCTGCGCCCTGCCCTATGCCAACGGGCAGATCCACCTCGGCCACCTGGTGGGTTACATCCAGGCCGACATGTGGGTACGCGCACGCCGGATGGAGGGCCGCGAAGTGCATTTCGTCTGCGCCGACGATACCCACGGCACGCCGATCATGCTGGCGGCGGAAAAGGCCGGGCAGACGCCGGAAGCGTTCATCGCCGGCATCCAGCAAGCGCACGAACGCGATTTCGCCGCCTTCCACGTCGCCTTCGATCATTACGATTCGACCAACTCCGCAGGCAATCGCGCGCAGACCGAATCGATCTATGCGCGCCTGCTCGCGAATGGCCATATCGGCAAGCGCAGCGTGTCGCAACTCTACGATCCCGAACGCGGGATGTTCCTGCCCGACCGCTACGTGCGCGGCACCTGCCCCAACTGCGGCAGCCCCGACCAGTACGGCGACAACTGCGAAGTCTGCGGCGCCACTTATGCCCCGACCGAGCTGAAGAATCCCAAGTCGGTGGTGTCCGGCGCGACGCCGATACTGCGTGATTCCGAACATTACTTCTTCGAACTCGGGCAGTTCGAGGCCTTCCTGCGCGAATGGCTGTCCGGCGATGTGGCAATCCCCGGCGTGAAGGCCAAGCTGCAGGAATGGTTGGACGGCGACGGCGGTTTGCGCGCGTGGGACATCTCGCGTGACGCGCCTTACTTCGGCTTCGAGATCCCTGGCGCGCCCGGCAAGTATTTCTACGTGTGGCTGGATGCGCCGATCGGCTACCTGTCCAGCTTCGAAGTGCTGTGCAAGGAACGCGGCCTGGATTTCGACGACTACCTGCGTGCTGACAGCAGCACCGAAATGCATCACTTCATCGGCAAGGACATCGTCAACTTCCACGGCCTGTTCTGGCCGGCGGTGCTGCATGGCTCCGGCCAGCGCACGCCGACGCGCCTGCACGTCAACGGTTACCTGACCGTCGACGGCGCCAAGATGTCGAAATCGCGTGGCACCTTCGTGATGGCGCGCACCTACCTTGAACAGGGTCTCGATCCCGAAGCCTTGCGCTACTACTTCGCGGCGAAATCGTCCGGTGGCGTCGACGACCTCGACCTCAACCTCGGCGATTTCATCGCGCGCGTGAACAGCGACATCGTCGGCAAGTTCGTCAACCTCGCCAGCCGTTGCGCCGGTTTCATCGAGAAGCGTTTCGGCGGCATGCTCGCCGCGGCGCTGCCGGAAGCGGCGATGTACGACGATTTCGTCAAGCGCCTTGCTGCGATCCGCGCTGCCTACGCCAGCGACGACATCGCGCAGGCGCTGCGTCTGACCATGACGCTGGCTGACGAGGCCAACAAGTATATCGACGAACGCAAGCCGTGGGTCATCGCCAAGCAAGATGGCGCCGACGCCGAACTGCAGGCCGTATGCACCCAGGGCATCAACCTGTTCCGCGTGCTGGCGCTGGCGCTCACCCCGGTGTTGCCCGACGTTTCGAGGCGCATCGCCGAATGGCTGCAGGCGCCGTTGTCGACATGGACGGATTGCGACCATCCGCTCCTCGCGCAACGCATCAACGCCTACCAACCGCTGTTCACCCGACTCGACCCGAAACAGATCGACGCCATGACCGAAGCATCGAAAGACACCTTGCAGCAAACTCCAAGCGCGCCCGCAGCGACGACGGCCGCAGCCGAAACAAAGAACGCACCGGCCCTCATCGGAATCGACGATTTCGCCAAGCTCGACCTGCGCGTGGGCAAGGTGCTGGAATGCGGTTTCATTGAAGGCTCCGACAAGCTGCTGCGCTTCCTTCTCGATGCCGGCGATCTCGGCCAGCGCCAGATCTTCTCCGGTATCCGCGCCAGCTACGGCGAACCGGAAAAGCTCGTGGGCCGCAGCGTGGTGTTCATCGCCAACCTCGCCCCGCGCAAGATGCGTTTCGGCACCAGCGAAGGGATGATCCTGTCCGCCGGTTTCGACGGTGGCGGACTGTTCCTGCTCGACGCCGACAGCGGTGCGCTGCCGGGCATGCCGGTGCGGTGAACCGTCACGATCTGGTCGAACGCCTCGACCGCCTGCTCCCGCAGACGCAATGCGGCCAGTGCGGTTACGACGGCTGCCGCCCCTATGCCGAGGCGATGGCGCGCGGCGAGGCCGGCATCGACCACTGCCCTCCTGGCGGCGATGAAGGCGCGATCGCGCTTGCCGCAGTGCTTGGCGTTGCCGCGCGTCCTTACGATCGTACGCGCGGCGAATGCAAGCCGGCGATCGTGGCGGAAATCATCGAAGACGAATGCATCGGCTGCACCAAGTGCATCGCCGCCTGCCCGGTCGACGCGATCATCGGCGGATCGAAACTGATGCACGTGGTCATCGACGAGCTCTGCACCGGCTGCGAGTTGTGCATCCCGCCCTGCCCGGTCGATTGCATCGTGATGAAGCCGGCGGTCGACGCCCCTGGCGTCAGCGCGCTGCCTTGACCCCGCACGCCGAACACACGCGCTCGACCTTGTAGCCGCGCGCCTTCAATCCTTCCACCAGGCCATCGGGTCCCAGCAGGTGCAGGGAACCGACCACCACCAACGTGTCTTTCTCACCGGGCGTGTCGATCATGGATGCAAGACGCGGCAGCCAGTGGGCATTGCGATCGGCATCGATGGCACGGTAGGCATCCGGATAGTGGTCCCGCATCTTCACCCCCATGTCCTTCCACAACGTGTCGGCATCGCCGGCACGCCAGGCCTTGTGCAGGGTTTCGATCTCGCCGGCAGTCGACCCGTCGTCGTCGAGCGACTCCTCGAGCATCTGCACCTGGTCCTTCTGTGAGAGTCCGGACAGGAATTGCACCTGTTCGGCGACCGTTTCCAGTCCGAGCGTCTGCTTGCCACCGTCACTCGCGGCCTTGCTCATATGTTCGTCCAGGCCGAATTCCGGCGACATGCCGGCGGCCTGGTATTCGAGCTGGGTGATCATGATCGCGACGAACCACGGCTTGAAGCGCTGCAAGATTTCATTGCTGAGCGCCGACTTCGCCAGTTCGGCTGCGTGCTTCTTCGCCCATACCGCGAACTTGGCCTGCTGCTTCGGTGTCAGGTCGTTGTCGAGCGTGGTGCCGTCCATCCGTAACCCGGACTTGAACAACGCCATCGCGGCGGCGTTCTTGTCCTGCATTTCGGTGGGCGAGATCTCGAACACCACCTTCGTCGACTTCGCCAACGCGGCATCGACGTCATTCGACAACGGGTAGTCACTGGCCTTGAGGACGTGGAAGGAACCGAGCAGGTAGACGCAATTGTCGGCATCGCAAGCCTTCCACAGCAGCGGCACCGGACGCGACGTCGTCGGCGTGGCATCGCGCGCCAGTGCGCTTCCGCAGGAAAGGAGCAGCGCCAAGCCAAGCATGCGGAAGAGATTCATTCGTGCGTGTCTCACTGGGTTCGGATTCGAAGGGATCAGCGACCGCGCAGGAACCAGCGGTCGATGTCGGCGAGGGTGAAATGCGCCCAGGTCGGACGACCATGGTTGCACTGGCCGGAACGCTCGGTTGCCTCCATGTCGCGCAGCAAGGCGTTCATTTCGGGAATGGTCAGGCGGCGATTGGCGCGCACCGCGCCATGACAGGCCATGGTCGAAAGCAGTTCGTCGCGCGTTTCCGCCACGCGCCGGCTCGCGCCATGTTCGCGCAGGTCGGCAAGGACATCGCGCACCAACCCTTCGGTGTCGCCATTGGCGAGCAGTGCCGGCACCGAGCGGATGACCACGCTGCCCGGCCCCGAGCGCGTCAGTTCGAAACCGAGCGATTGCAATGTCGCGGCCTCCTGTTCGGCGACTTCGGCTTCGCGTTCGGCGACCGCGAGCGTGATCGGCACCAGCAGCGGTTGCGTGCGCAGGCCGAGGCCATCGTGCGCGGTCTTCAGGCGTTCGTAGCCGATGCGTTCGTGCGCGGCGTGCATGTCGACCACGACCAGGCCATCGCGTGCTTCGGCGAGAATGTAGATGCCGTGCAACTGCGCCACGGCGTAGCCCAGCGGCGGGATTTCGCCGGGCGCTTCCATGGGCATGGCCGCCGGCATCGCCATCGACGATGACTGTTCCGACGGTGCGGCATACAGCGACTGCCACGCCTGCGTCGCCTGCTCGGCAACGCGCAAGCCCAGCCCACTTTGCGCGAACGATTGCGGCAACGACATGCCGGCTGGCGCGAACGCCGGTCGATCGCCCGTTACAGTCATCGGCGCCACCGCCTCGCGCCCTGCCCGCGCTTCCGCCAATGTCGCCGCGACGGCGTGGTAGACGGCATCGTGGATCAAGCGCGCATCGCGGAAACGCACTTCGTGTTTGGCCGGATGCACGTTGACATCGACCCGCCGCGGATCGAGTGCCAGGAACAGCACATAGGCCGGTTGGCGGCCGTGGTAGAGCACATCGGCGTACGCCTGCTTCACCGCATGCGCGATGGTGCGATCGCGAATCGAACGGCCATTGACGTAGACGTATTGCTGGTCGGCGCTGGCGCGGTTGTAGGTGGGGTCTGCGGCCCAGCCGGACACTTCGATGCCGCCGGCTTCGTGCTGCAGATGCAGGGCATGGGCGAGGAACTCCGCGCCCAGGGTTTCCTGCAGGCGTCCCTGCGCGAACAGTCCGGCGTCATTGGGTTCACCGCGATAGCGTCGCGACGGCTTGCCGTTGTGGCTGAGGCGCAGTTCGATGTCGGGACGCGCCAATGCCAGCGAACGCAACCACTCCTCGATATGCCCGAGCTCGGTGCGTTCGGCGCGCAGGAACTTGCGCCGTGCCGGCGTGTTGAAGAACAGATCGCGCACTTCCACCGTGGTTCCGGTCGGATGCGCTTTCGGCACCACCTCGCCGATGCGACCGCCCTCGATGGCGAGTTCGGCGCCATGGTCGGCATCGCGATGGCGCGAACCGAGGCTGAAGCGACTCACCGAGGCGATCGACGGCAGCGCTTCGCCGCGAAATCCGAGCGTGCCCACCGCCTCGAGATCGTCCAGCGATGCGATCTTGCTGGTGGCATGACGCTGGATCGCCAGCGGCAATTCGTCGGCGGGAATGCCGCCGCCATCGTCGCGCACGCGGATCAGGCGGGTGCCGCCATCCTGCAATTCGATCTCGATGCGATGCGCGCCGGCATCGAGC
The DNA here is from genome assembly GCA_027306995.1 of Lysobacter sp. Taxonomy (GTDB): domain Bacteria; phylum Pseudomonadota; class Gammaproteobacteria; order Xanthomonadales; family Xanthomonadaceae; genus Solilutibacter. Next base: position 47,392 of record DAHUXS010000017.1, on the reverse strand, counting down.
GCGTTCTCGACCAGTTCCTTGACCACCGATGCCGGCCGTTCCACCACTTCGCCCGCGGCGATCTGGTTGATCAGGGTTTCGGGCAGTTGGCGAATCGGCATCGGGCACACGGATCGGGATGATCCGTGATGATACCGGGAGGCCCTCAGGGCCGTGCGGCGGTATTGCTTGCCCCACCCATGTACATCGCGGCGTACTGCGTGCCCGGCGGCGGCTGGCGACGGAAATAGGTATGGATGCCGTTCAGCACGGCGCGCGCGAGTTCGTGCTGGTAGTCGGGATTGTTGAGCTTGCGCTCTTCCCCGGGATTACTGATGAAGGCGGTCTCGACCAGCATCGACGGCACGTCCGGCGAACGCAGCACCACGAAATTGGCGCGGTCGATCTCACCGCGGTGGGTCTTGCCGAGATCGGCGAGGCCACGTAGCACCTGCCCGGCGATTTCCTCGGAGGCGCGCTGGGTCGCGCTCTGCGAGAGATCGAGCAGTACCGAAGCCAGCGTATTGTCCTTGTCGCGCAGGCGCACGCCACCGACCAGGTCGGCGGCATTTTCCTGGTCGGCCAGCCAGCGCGCAGCCTGCGAGGTCTGGCCACGCCGCGACAGCACCCAGACCGACGAACCGCTCGCCGAGGGATCGGTGAAGGCGTCGGCGTGGATCGCCACGAACATGTCGGCCTTGTGCTGGCGCGCGAGCTGGTAACGCCGCACCAGCGGGATGAAGAAATCGGAATCGCGGGTGAGATAGGCCTTCATCCCCGGTGTCGCGTTGACCTGGCGCGCCAGCTCCTTCGCCACTTGCAGGGTGATGTTCTTCTCGAGGCTGCCCGCCGCGCCGTGGGCGCCGGTGTCCTGGCCGCCGTGGCCAGCATCGATGGCGATCAGCAGCGGACGACCACCACCGCGCTTGGCGACGTCGGCGACGGTGCGGACAGGCGCCTGTGCGGTCGGCGTGGTGTTCGGCGGCGGTGCGACGACCACTGGCGGCCGCTCGACCACGGGTTGCTGCGCCGGCGGCTGCTCGACGCGTTGCGGCTCACTGGTCGTTGCCGGTGCGCTCTGTGTTGCGGCGGCGACCGGACGGGCATCGCCCTCGCCGTCGTCCGGCCACTCGATCACCAGCACGCGGCCATTGGCGTTCGATTCCATGTGGGGACGGATCGCCACGGTGTCGCCGCGCAGGTCGAAGACCAGTCGCGCCGAACCCGGCTCCGGGGTTCCGCTGCGGACGCCGCGGACCAGGCCCGCGCCATAAGGCATCGGCAGGTCCGACGAGACCGCACTGTCCTTGAAATCGACGACCAGGCGGCGTGGATTGTCGAGATTGATGATGGTGTATTGGGCGTCGCGGTCGAGCTGGATCTCGGCCCGGGTACCGGTCGCGCCCTGGCTCACGCGCACGGCGCGCACGTCCGCGGCCCACGACGGAAGCGCGAGCAGCAGAAGGATCATCGGGATCGCTGTTCGTACCGCGCGCACTACTCGCCCCTGGACCAAGCCTTGCCGATTCAAGCATCCTGCCTGCGTCATTTCAACGAATTCCTTGCGAATCGGGAACTTGGGTCAGCAATCTCTCAGGTTCCTCGAGCTTTTCCAGCCATTCCCGCCCCGTTTCCGTGTCCACCTCGAAGCTGGCGGCACGCCCCGAACCCGCAACCTCGAGCCTGACATGGAGATCGGCCGGCGGCAATGCGCCGACGCCCCGCTCCGGCCATTCCACCAGCCACAGGCGGCCATCGTCGGGGTCGAGACCGAGGAATTCCAGTTCGCCGGCATCGCCGATGCGATAGAGATCGAGATGGAGCGCATCACCCGAGGCGATCGGATAGCGCTCGACCAGCGTGTAGGTCGGGCTGCGGATCGCGCCTTGCACACCCAGCGCACGCAGCATCGCGCGCGCCAGGGTCGACTTGCCGGCGCCGAGATCGCCATGCAGCCAGACGACGGCACGCGCCGGCAGCCGTCGCGCCAATGCATCGGCCAAGGCGATCGTGGCGGCTTCGTCGGAAAGATGGATCAGGAGACCGGGTTTCATCCAGCCATTCTCCGTGGAAACACCGACGGCAGCGCAGCGATGAGATCGGAGGCGAGCAAGCCATGTTCGCCCTGTCGTTCGGCGACGGCGTCGCCGGCCGCGGCATGCAGCACTGCACCGACCCATGCCGCGGCGAGCGCGTCGTGATGTTGCGCACGCAAGGCCGCGACGATTCCGGTCAGGGTGTCGCCCATGCCCGCAGAGGCCATCCCGGGATTGCCGCCTTCGACGACGCGTGTGCGTTCGCCATTTGCGGCGACCAATGTGCCGTGGCCTTTCAGCACGGCGACGCAGCGATAGCGCTCGGCCAATGCCTGTGCGCTCCCGAAACGATCGGCTTGCACCTCATCGGTGGAGATTCCGAGCAGGCGCGCGGCTTCCCCCGGATGCGGCGTGATGACACTGCCCGTCGGCAATGGTCGTCGTTGGGCGCTCGCGACCAGGGTCAACGCATCGGCATCAATCACCAGCGGGCGCCCGGATGACAGCGCCGCTTCCAGCAACGATTCCGCCCAGGCATCGCGTCCGAGACCGGGACCGATGGCGATCACGTCGGCACTGTCGATCAATTCGGCGATGCCCGTCGGCGATTCAACCGCGTGCACCATGCATTCCGGGCGTCGCGCCAACAGCATCGCGACATGTTCCGCGCGCGTCGCTGCCGAAACGCGCCCCGCACCCGCACGCAACGCCGACTCCGCGCACAACGCCAGCGCGCCACCCATGCCATGGCCGCCACCGATGCATAGCACGTGGCCGAACATGCCCTTGTGGGCATCGCGGGGACGTTGCGGGATCTGCGCCTGGGCATCGGCAAGCGTGGCCACATGATGTCGCGAGGCTGCGGTCATGCGCGGATTCTATACTTTGCGCATCGTGTCCACGCCCAATGCGCCCACCGCGAACGATCCACAACGACTGCGCCGGCAGATCGAGGCGCTGGCGCGCGCCCGCGGCTTCCAGCGCTTCGGGGTGTCCGGCGTCGAACTCGGAGAGGACATCGCGCATCTCGAACGCTGGCTGTCGCAGGGCCGCCACGGCGACATGGCGTGGATGGAACGCAACCACGACAAGCGCAGCGCGCCGGAACAACTGGTGCCGGGCACCTTGCGCGTGATCTGCGTCGGCATGGATTACGGCCAGGATCCCGAGCCCGCATGGGCGACGCTCGACGATGGCGAACGCGCCTACGTCGCCCGTTACGCACTGGGCCGCGACTACCACAAGCTGATGCGCAAGCGCCTGCAACTGCTCGCCGACGACATCGCCGCTATGATCGGGCCGCTCGGCCATCGCGTCTTCGTCGATTCCGCGCCGGTGCTGGAACGCGCACTGGCGCGCAACGCCGGCCTCGGCTGGATCGGCAAGCACACCTGCCTGATCGACAAGGACGGCGGTTCGTGGTTCTTCCTCGGCGAACTGTTTGTCGATCTCGACCTGCCCGTCGACTCGCCCGCCGGAAACCACTGCGGCACCTGCACGCGCTGCATCGACATCTGCCCGACCCAGGCGATCGTCGCGCCCTACCAGCTCGACGCGCGTCGCTGCATCGCCTACCTCACCATCGAGCACGAAGGCGCGATCGACGAGGCGCTACGCCCGCTGATCGGCAACCGCATCTTCGGTTGCGACGATTGCCAACTGATCTGCCCGTGGAACAAGTTCGCCCGGCGCAACGATGAAGCCGACTTCCGCGTCCGCAACGCTCTAGACACCGCGACGTTGCCGCAGCTGTTCGCCTGGAGCGAGGACGAATTCCTCAGCCGCAGCGAAGGCAGCGCGATCCGTCGCAGCGGCTACCAGCGCTGGCGCCGCAATATCGCGGTGGCACTGGGCAATGCACCGTCCACGCCGGACGTGATCGCGGCACTGGAATCCGCGCGCAACGAAGCAGATGCACTCGTCGCCGAACACGTGCAATGGGCGCTGACCCAGCACCTGCGCTAGAACCCGGCGCCTATTCCGCTGCGGTCCACAACGTGATGTCGTAGACGAAGGTATCGACGCCGTGCTCGGCCTTGGCGAACACCTGGCGTGCGCCGGCAACAAGCGGCTGCATCTCGATTTCGAGAACGCCATTCCTGCGCACCGTCTTGAGCCGCGGGTCGGACAACGGCAGGCGCTGGTCGAGCAGCGCACCCGAGTCTTCGAGCGCAAGGATCCGCAAATGACGCGCGCCGACCTTGGCCATCCAGTCGGGCAGCTCGATCCGCCAGCGCCAGCCATCGCCAGTCACGACCGTCTGCGGAACCCCCGTACCGATATCGAATGCCTCGTTCGCCCGCGCGAATTTCAGCAGTCGCTGTTGCCCGAAGTGCAGCTGGCTGCGATAGCACCGCAAGGCATCGCGCTTGCGTTCCAGCGCCTGCGCATCCAGCACCAGCGACCATTCCTGGGCGGCAGTGGATGGCGGGACATGGATATGGAACGCGCCGGCCCGCACGCCGGGAAAGCGCCGCAACGCAAGCGTCGCCAGCAACGCCAGCGCCGAATGATCGGGATGGTAGTCGCCGAAGGCCGGCACCATCACCAGCGTCGGGGCGAAATCGGCCATCACGTCGGTCAGCGTGTCGATCGCCTCCGCGGAGCGCGCCGGCGCCAGCAAGGTCGTCAAGCCACCATCCGGCCAGCCAACGTGGATGCCATCCAGCCCATCGCACTGCAATGCATCCAGCGCGGCCTCGGCTTCAGCACGACGCAATGCGCCCCAACGCTTGCGCGCCTGTGCATCTAGTCGCCAACGGCGTTCGCTCAGGCGCTGCGGCCACGGATTGTTGTCGCCATCGGTCGCGAACAGCACGCGTGCGCGGCCACCGGCCCGCGTCACCGCTTGCAGCAATCCTCCGCAGGCGATGATTTCATCGTCCGGATGCGGTGCGATCACCAGCAGACGGGTATCGGAATCGAAAGCGGGCATCATCGCGTCATTGTGCATGCACGGCTTTCAGCTGCCTTGCCGCGGGGCACCACAGCAGTCGATAGCGCCCGGCCTGCGGAAGATCGATCACCACATCGGCGGAACCAAACTGCACTTCCGTCCCGAGTTGGGCGATGCGTTCGCCATCAAGCCGCAACCAGCAATAGCAACCCGGGATCATCGCCGCGACGCGCAGCGACCCTGTGGCTTGCTCGCCCAACTCGCGCCCCGCCACCCATTCGCCGTTGGCATAGGGGATGAAGTCCGCGCGCAAGGCTTGCAGGTCCGCATCCGGCATGCGCTCCGGGTGCATCACATGCACCTCGTTGGAACGGATGTCGGCGACGATCGTATCCGCCAGCAGGCCACGACGCAGTCGTTCCTGGGTGACCATCTCCAGGACAGGATGGAAGGCGCGGCGTCGATAGATGCTCTCGCCCTTGGCGTCCATCACGATGTCGGCCGGCGTCGTGATCGCCAATACGGTCGCCAATTGCTGGCGATAGTCCTGCAGGCGATCGCGCCACGGCGCGCGCGAAACCAGCAGGACCGCCGCCAACAGCGCATAACCGGTCCATGCCGCCATCGGCCGAATCCGCAGCCGTCCGAGCCCGCGCAACAGCAATCCACCCAGCCACGGCACGAACAACGGCAGCACCGGCAGATAGTCCTGCGATGTCAGCAGCGGCCAAACGGCATAGAGAAAGATCGCAAACAGGCCGCAGGATCCGGCGACGAACCAGCGTTGCGCAGTCAATGCCGGAGTGGCGCAACGGCGGATTGATCGCCAGGCCAATACTCCGGCAACCACTGCGACGATGCCCGCTTCGACGCAACGCAATGCCAATTGCCGCGTATTCGCATCGCGACCGAATCCCGGCAGCAGGTTGTGCCCGAGCACGGCTTCGTGCATCGCGGACAATCCACCACGCGCCGCAACGATGGCGATGACGGTGGCAACCACTGCGGTTGCAGCAACAGCACCAATCGTCAACCCTCCGGCGAGTGATCGCCAATTCGGCCGCGCCTGTTTCGGCAGGCAGGCCAGCACGAAGATCGCCGTCACCAGCGCGCTGCCAAGCAACGGCATCGTCTTCAGCGATGTCGCCATCGCCGCTCCGACCGCAAGCCCGGTCAGCAATGATCGCCACACCGGTCGACGCACCAGCACGAAGGCGGCCATCGCAGCGATCCACGCCAATGCCCACAGCGTGTCGGCACGGAACTGCCCGGCCATGCGCTGGTAGGTCGGTTCCAGCGCCAACAGCGCCAACCCGAAACTCGCCGCCGCGCTGCCCCACAACGCACGACCACAGCGCCACGCCAGCACGAAGGCCGCGACCGCCAGCGGCACCATCGCCAGGCGCATCCAGTCGAGGATGTCGGCGCGCTCGCCCAGCAGCGACAACAACGGCGCGCACGACATGTGGAACAACGGCATGTGGTTGTCGAAGGCGTCGCGATAGGGAACACCGTGTTGCGTCCACGCCCATACCACGTGCAGGTGTTGCGGTTCGTCGGAATCGAGCGCGGCCCCGCGCACCAGCAACAGCCGCAGGATCGCGTACAGCACCACGAGGATGGCGCCGCCGTGGATCGCGATCCGCTTCATTTCAGCGCGTGCGCTGCCCGAGCTCGGCGATCAGGGCATCGGTCACGGCGTCGCCGGTGGCTGCCCCGCCCTTCAGCGCCGGCAGGGTGCGATCGGCCAGGCGCTTGCCCAGCTCGACACCGAACTGATCGAAGGCATTGATGCCCCACAGCACCGACTGCGCATGCACGCTGTGTTCGTAGAAGGCGATCAGCGCGCCCAGCGATTCCGGCGTCAGCGCATCCAGCAGCAGCAAGGTGCTGGGACGTCCGCCACGATAGTTGCGATGCGGATCTTCCGCAGACTCGCCCATCGCCAGGGCCTGCGCCTGCGCCAGCAGGTTGGCCAGCAGCAGCGAATGATTCTCGGCATGTGCATGGCCGGCATTGACCACGCCGATCAGGTCCATCGGTACGATCTCGGTGCCCTGGTGCAGCATCTGGAAATAGCTGTGCTGGGCATCGGTGCCGGCGCTGCCCCACCACACCGGCGAGGTCTGCACGTCGACGGCGGCACCATCGACCGTCACCGACTTGCCGAGGCTTTCCATCACCAATTGCTGCAGATAGGCCGGCAACAACTTGAGACGATCATCGTAGGGCACCGCGGCGAGACTGCCGCGCCCGCGCGCGTCGCGATTCCACACCGCGGTCAGCGCATGCCACAGCGACGGATTGTCGCGCGCCGGCGCTTCCAGGCAATGGCGGTCGTAATCGCCGGCACCGCGGAGCAGCGCATCGAAACGTTCCGGGCCGACCGCGATCGCGATCGGGAAACCGACCGCCGACCACAGCGAATAACGCCCGCCGACCCAGTCCCACATCGGCAGCACGCGTTCCGCCGCGACGCCGATCGCTTCGGCCTTGTCCGCCTTCGACGTCACCGCATAGGTGCGCGCGCCTTCGTCGCCCAGCCATGCCCGCGCCACCTTGGCGTTGGCCAGCGTTTCCTGGGTGCCGAACGACTTGGAAATGATGATGAGCGCGGTGGTCGCGGGATCCAGCCCCTCGATCGCACGCGCCAGCGCGTGGCCATCGACGTTGGAGACGAAATGCACGCGCGGCGCACCGTCATCCGAACCCAGTGCATCGACCACGAAACGCGGGCCGAGATCGGAACCGCCGATGCCGAGACTGATGACGTCGCGCACGCCGGACGCGCGCAATTCGCGCACCAGCCCGAGCATGCGCTCGCGCGTCGCCTTCGCGACCTCATAGGCATCGTGCGCGGTCTTCGCCTGCGACAGATCGCCACGCAACGCCGTGTGCAGCGCCGGGCGGTGTTCGGTCACGTTGACCTCTTCGCCATCGACCATGCGCTTGAACGCGGCGCGCACGCCGCGCGTTTCAGCGAGATCGAACAAGGCGTCGATCGCGGCCTTGTCGTAGTCCTGGCGCGCGAAGTTCGCGTACAGCGGCCCCACCCTCAGCGAGAACGATCCCGCACGCGAAGCGTCTGCGCGCAACAGATCCTGCAGTGTGGTTCCTTCCAGGCGCTTGACCTGGGCCTCCAACGCATCCTGCAGGCCCATGGCGTCAGGCCGCCTGTGCCGGGATGCCGTGGTTGGTATGCGTCAACCGGTTGTCGCGGTCGACATACACCAGCGTCGGCTTGTGCTTGGCGGCTTCCGCTTCATCGCACATGCCGTAGGCGCAGATGATCACCAGGTCGCCCGGTTCCGCCTTGTGCGCGGCGGCGCCGTTCACCGAGATGATGCCGCTGCCGGCTTCGGCGCGGATGGCATAGGTGGCGAAGCGCTCGCCGTTGCTGACGTTGTAGATCTCGATCCGCTCGTTGTCGCGGATCCCGGAGATCTCCAGCAGGCGGCTGTCGATGGCGCAGGAACCTTCGTAATGCAGCTCGGCGTGGGTCACGCTGGCGCGGTGGATCTTGGCCTTGAGCAGGGTGATGTGCATGGCGGTGGCAGTGGTCTGGAGCGGACAGCCTTCGATTGTAGACCCCTCTGTCGCACTGCAACAACCGAGGTTCAGGGCAGGTCGAATTCCAGGTTATCGATCAGTCGGGTCGTGCCCAGCCGCGCCGCCAGCAGGGCCACCCGCGGGCCGGGCTGGCCATCCACCGGGGCCTCCAGCGTGGGCGTGCGGATCACCGCGTAATCGGGCCGGAACCCGGCGGCTTCGAGTTCGGCGGTGGCGGCCGCCTCGACCTCCACCCGCCCCTCGCCGGCCAGCAGGCGATCGCGCATGGACTGCAGCGTGCGGTACAGCATCGGCGCGCGGGTGCGCTCGTCCTCGTTGAGGTACTGGTTGCGCGAACTCAGGGCGAGGCCGTCGTCGGCGCGCTTGATCTCGGCGCCGATGATCTCGATCGGGAACGCGAGGTCGCGCACGAAATAGCGGATCACCGCCAGCTGCTGGTAATCCTTGCGGCCGAAGATCGCGACATCCGGCTGCACTTGATGGAACAGGCGGGTGACCACCGTGGTGACGCCGTCGAAATGACCGGGGCGCGACGCGCCGTCGAGCACGTCGGTAATGCCGGGCACATGCATGCCCACCGCGCGGTCGGCGCCGAAGGGATACATCGTCTCCACGCCCGGCAGCCACAGCACGTCGCAACCGGCGTTCGCTAGGCCTTCGGCGTCCTGCTCCGGGGTGCGCGGGTAGCGCGAGAAATCCTCGTTCGGGCCGAACTGGGTGGGATTGACGAACACGCTGGCGACGACGCGATCGGCGAGCTGGCGCGCGCGTGCGATCAACGAGTAATGGCCGGCGTGGAGGTTGCCCATGGTCGGCACGAAGGCGATCGATTGCCCGGCACGGCGCCATTGGCCGAGCGCGCCGCGCAGGCCGGTGAGATCAGTCAGGATCTGCATGAATTACTTCGAGTAGGAATGTTCGTCGTCGGGGAAACTGCCGTCGCGTACTGCCGCGCAATACGCCTGCACGGCGCCCGCGACCGATCCGCCTTGGCCAAGGAAATCGCGGACGAAACGCGGACGGCGATGACCGCTGTCGAGGCCGAGCATGTCGTGCAACACCAGCACCTGCCCATCGCAATCCGGCCCGGCACCGATGCCGATGGTGGGAATGTCGAGCATGGCGGTGATCTCCTTCGCCAACGGCGATGGCACCGCTTCCAGCACCAGCAGGGCCGCGCCGGCAGCCTGCACCGCAAGCGCGTCTTCCTTCAGTTTCGCTGCGGCAGCGTCATCGCGCCCCTGCACCTTGAAGCCGCCGAAACGCAGCACCGATTGCGGCGTCAACCCGAGATGCGCGCATACCGGAATCTCGCGCTCGACGAGGTAATGAATCACGTCGAGTTTGTGGCCCGCGCCTTCCAGCTTGACCATGCCGGCGCCGGCCTGCAGGAAATGCGTCGCCGCATCGAGCGCGCGCTCTTCGCTGGCGTCGGCCTGGAATGGAAAATCGGCGATCACCAGCGCGCGCTGCACGGCGCGACTGACGCAGCCGGTGTGATAGGCGATGTCATCGACGGTGACGCCCAGCGTGTTCCCCTGCCCCTGCACCACCATGCCCAGCGAATCGCCGACGAGGATGAGATCGACGCCATTGGTATCGATCACGCGCGCGAATCCGGCGTCGTAGGCCGTCAGCATCGTCAGCCGCTTGCCGGCTTCTTTCGCAATTCGCAGGTCCGGCACCATGACCGGCCTGGCTTCGCCCATGCGCGAGGGTTTCATCGGAAGTTCCTGAAGAGGGGCGTTCGCAGGGCGCCTAGCCTACCCGACCGGCGATGATCGCGGCGATATCGGCCGGATCGAGCGCGTCCAATACCTGTCGGGCCGGACCGATACCGGGGATCGCGGCATCCGGCCACGCATCCAGCAGCGGCACCAGCGCGAACGCACGTTCGTGCAGGCGTGGGTGCGGCAGCTGCAAGCCATCGGCCGCGATCACGGCATCGCCGTGCAGCAGCAGATCGAGATCGAGCCGTCGTGGCCCCCAGCGCGTTTCGCGGCGGCGATCGCGACCGGCTTCGCGCTCGATCTTCAACAACAATTCCATCAATGCATGCGGCGACAGCGTAGTGTCGAGCACCGCGACCGCGTTAAGAAAGCGGTCCTGCTCGATGCCGCCCCAGGGCGCAGTGGCGTACAGCGGCGACACCACGATGTTGGCGATGCCGGGCTCCGCACCCAGTCGTTCGATGGCGACACGGAAGGCTTGCGGAACATCACCGACATTGCCGCCAAGGCCAATGGCAGCCCGCGCAGGGCGGACCGCGGCGGTCATGAACGTCGGCGGCGCCGGCGTGGCGAACGTGGCTGTTCCTCGCCACCCTCGACGTCATCGTATGTTTCCGGCGCCTGCGGCAGGCCGGCCTGCAATTCCGCCCAATAGGCGACATCGCCGGCATGACTTGGCGCGGCGCGTTCGCGCAGCTTGAGGAAATCGAATGCGGCGCGGAAACGCGGATGGGCGATAAAGCGCCCGGTGCGCTTGCGTTGCGCGAAGCGCGGCTGCAGCAACCAGATTTCCTGCATCGGCAGCGAGAACCGCCGCGGCAATGCGACCACCTGGGTCAGGTGCAGGGTGACGCGATCGGCGGCGCGACGCTGCGCTTCCGCCGCGTGCATGCCCTGTCCTTCCAACTGCGCCAGCGAACGGCAATAAGCCGGCCACAACAGCACGGCGAACAGGAAGGCAGGAGACACCGGCTCGTCGGCGGCAACGCGGGCGTCGGTGCCGGCGAGACCGGCGATCACCATGCGTCGCAATGCGCCGCTGCGATTCGATGCCAGCGCCTTCGCGGTTTCCGGGAACAGCACGTCCAGCAAGCCGTGGCGTTCGAGGCCTTCGAAACTCGCGACGGCGTGGCCGGACAGGAACAACTTGAGGCATTCGTCGAACAGGCGCGCCGGTGCCGCCTGCAACAGCAGCGGCGCCAGCGACGCGATCGGCGCGGCGGTGCCTTCGGCGATGGTGAAGCCGAGCTTGGACGACAGCCGCACCGCGCGCAGCATGCGCACCGGATCCTCGCGATAGCGCGTTTCGGCGTCGCCGATCATGCGCATGCGCCGCGCGATCACGTCATCGAAACCGCCGACGTAATCGTGAATCGAGAAATCGGCGATGTTGTAGTACAGCGCGTTGGCGGTGAAATCGCGGCGGACTGCGTCTTCCTCGATGCTGCCGTAGACGTTGTCGCGCAGCACGCGGCCGTCATCGTGGACTTCGCGATCGCCGCTGCCGTCGTCCGACGACGCGCGGAAGGTCGCGACCTCGATGATCTCGCGGCCGAACACCACGTGCGCCAGCCGGAAGCGCCGGCCGATCAGGCGGCAGTTGCGGAACAGCGCGCGCACCTGTTCGGGCGTGGCATCGGTGGCGACGTCGAAATCCTTGGGCTGGATGCCGGCGATCAGGTCGCGCACCGCGCCGCCGACCAGGAACGCGGCGTGGCCGGCTTCGTGCAGCCGGTACAACACGCGCAGCGCGTTCGGACTGATCGCCTTGCGCGATACCGAATGCTGGTCGCGCGTGATGATTCGTAGCGGCTGGCTCAAGCGTTCGCCCCGTGGTGGATGCGCCGGGCGTCATGGCTGAATGGGTACATCATCCTGCTATACTAACAACCTACCGGCACGTCCAGCCGGGATCCCCGGCACGGACCGGAGATCGACGTTTTTGCTCCCTTCGTCTAGAGGCCTAGGACGTGGCCCTCTCAAGGCTAAAACACGGGTTCGAATCCCGTAGGGAGCGCCATACAAAAACCCACGCCCCGGCGTGGGTTTTTCGTTGCCGTAAAATACCCGTCCGACTACCGCGAACCCGTTCCATGCCCTTCGTCGTCACCGATAACTGCATCAAGTGCAAATACACCGATTGCGTCGAGGTGTGCCCGGTCGACTGTTTCCACGAAGGTCCGAACTTCCTGGTGATCGACCCCGACGAGTGCATCGACTGCACCCTGTGCGAGCCGGAATGCCCGGCCAACGCGATCTTCGCCGAGGACGACGTGCCCGCAGGCCAGGAAGGTTTCGTCGCGCTCAATGCCGAGCTGTCGCGCGACTGGCCGGTCATCACCACCCGCAAGGATCCCCCGCCGGACGCCGCGGACTGGGACGGCAAGCCGAACAAGCTGCCGCACCTGGAACGCTGAACCTCCAGCGATCGACGAAACGAAAACGGGCGCCGATGGCGCCCGTTTCGCATTGCGCGGATCGCCCGATTACTTGGCGAGCGCGGCCTTGAGGTCGGCGATGACCTTGGTCGCTTCGGCGCCGGCATCGAGGCTGCCGCGCGGATCGATCGCGGACACGTGCACGCCATTGGCGACGGTCGCGGTGCGGATCAGGAAATCGTGGCCGGAATACGAGACATCGTAGGTGCCCAGCAGCTGCGACTTGTTCTTGACGGTCGCGCCCTGCACGCCCGCCAGCGCGATGCCGAGCTTGTTGAAGACGTCGTCGCGGGTGCCCGGCACGATGAAGGCGCTGGCGCTTTCACGCGGGGCGGCCGGCGTGACCGAACCGCGCGGCTGGACCTGCGAGGCGGAGACGCTGCCGCCACCGCTGGGGAGGTTCATGGCGGCATCGGCCGTGGGACGGTCGAGATCCGGCGGCACTTCCAGCGGACGCGCTTCGGCGGCGAGCTTGTAGGCCTCGGTCTTGTGCTTGCCGCGGACCCAGCTGCAACCGGACGTGGAAAGGACGGCGACGGCGAGCGCGGCGAGAGCGAGACGAGTGCGAACTTGCATGGGACAGCGTTCTCCGGGAATCGGTACGAAATGGGATCAGGCGGCTTCGAGATCGCCGACCGCGGCAGCCATCGCCGCCAGTCCGGCGCGTGGTCCCGAGGACAGCGGAAGCAGAGGCAACCGCAGGCCGTGACCATACCCGAACTCGGCCAGCAATGCCTTGACCGGGATGGGGTTGGGTTCAGCGGCGAGAAAGGCGTAGAGCCCGCGCATCCGCCCGTCCTGGGCCTGCGCGTCGGCGGCATTCCCGCCATGGGCGAGGTCGAACAGGCGGCGGAACGCACGCGGCGCGGCGTTCGATCCAACCGAAACCAGGCCTCCGGCACCGGCGAGGATGGCGCGGCAGGCGGTCGGATCGTCCCCGCTCAGCACCGCGAACTGCGGCGAGCGCAAGGCCAGCAGGGCCTGCATGCGCGCCTCGGCATCGACCGCTTCCTTGATGCCGATGATGTTGGGGTGTGCGGCCAGCTCGGCCACCGTCTCGGGCTGCATGTCGCAACCGGTGCGGCCCGGCACGTTGTAGAGCACGACCGGCAGGCCGCCCTGCTCGGCCACGGCGCGGAAATGCGCGATCAGGCCGGCCTGGGTCGGGCGCACGTATGGCGGCGTGACGACCAGGGCGGCATCGGCGCCCGATTCCATCGCGCGGCGGGTCAGCGCGATGGTCTTGGCGGTGTTCGAGGTGCCGGTTCCGGCCAATACCGGGACGCGCCCGGCGACCTGGCGGACCGCCGCCTGCAGCAGCGCGTCGTATTCGGAATCGTCCAGCGCATTGGCCTCGCCGGTCGAACCGGCCACGACCAGGGCGTGGACGCCACCTTCGAGTTGCTGCGTGATGAGCCTGGACCAGGCGTCGAAGTCGACGGCGCCCGCCTCGGTGAAGGGGGTCGCCAGTGCCGTGATGATGCCGGAGAGTTGCAAGAGAACCGCCCGCAAGGGGTCGAAAGACAGCCTGCATGTTACTTGCGGCGTGAAATGGGCGGCAAGTATCCTGTCGGTGTCGGCGCTCTGCCGGCGCCTGGGCGGACCGCCGCCGGACACGAACATCTTGAGCGATACCGCCGCACGCCCCACGGGCAACGAGAACCACCTGCTCATCAACGCCTACGCGACGCACCCCGACTCGCCGCTCCTGCCGGTTTCCCGGCGCATCAGCGATTCCGGCTGCAACCTGGTGGATGCGCGCCTGAGCACGGTCGGCCGCGATGTCTCGGTCAGCATGCTCGCGGTGGGATCGTGGGATGCCATCGCCAAGCTGGAAGCGATGCTCTCCCGCCTCGAGCGCGAAGAAGGCTACAAGCTCAACTGGTACCGCACCGGACCGAAGCCACTGCAGTCCAACCTCATCCCTTACATCGTCGAAGTGGTCGCCGCCGACAAGCCGGGCATCCTGTTCCAGCTCGCCGACTTCTTCGATCGCCAGGGCATCACCGTCGAGAACCTGCATTGCTCGCGCTATCGCGCGATGCAGACCGGCGCCGAGATGTTCACCGCCCAGCTCACCATCGGCGTGCCGGCCGACATGCACATTGCCGGGCTGCGCGACGATTTCCTCGAATTCTCCGATCGCCTGAACCTCGACGCGATCATGGACCCGATGAAGTTCTGAACCGGATAGACGCACAGATAATGACCATCACCGCTGGCAAGGCCGTTCCGAAGTCCGTCCTCAAACTGCCATTGGCACTGGGCGATGGATCGACCGCCACGCTTGCCGATTTCGCCGGTCGCTGGGTCGTCCTCTATTTCTATCCGAAGGATTCCACGCCGGGCTGCACCACCGAAGGCCTGGATTTCCAGGCGCTGCTGCCGAAGTTCCACAAGCTCGATGCCGAAGTGATCGGCGTCTCGCGCGACTCGGTGAAATCGCACGCCAACTTCTGCGCCAAGCAGGGCTTCACCTTCCCGCTGGTCAGCGACGGCGACGAAACGCTGTGCCGCGCCTTCGGCGTGATCCAGATGAAGAAACTCTATGGCCGCGAATTCGAAGGGATCGTGCGCAGCACGTATCTCATCGACCCCCAAGGAAAGATCGCGCAGGTCTGGCAGCCGGTGAAGGTCTCCGGGCATGCGCAGGCCGTGCTCGACGCGCTCAAGGAGCGCGCTTCCTGATCACATCACTCCTCCACTGCAAAGGGAATCCGTCCGCATGACCAAGGGCAAGCGCATTTACGTGCTGGATACCAACGTGCTGATGCACGATCCCACCGCCCTGTTCAAGTTCGAGGAACACGACGTGTTCCTGCCGATGCAGGTGATCGAGGAGCTCGACAACAGCAAGAAAGGCACGTCGGAAGCAAGTCGCAATGCGCGCCAGGTCAGCCGGTTCATGAACGAGCTGATCGAGGAACAGGGCACCGACAAGATCGCGACCGGATTGAAGCTGCGTCCGCCCGGCGGACTGCAGCTGCGCAGCGAAGCCGGCAGCGGCGTGCTGCGTTTCCAGACCAGCGATTTCGGCGGCGGCAAGGTGATGGGCACGGCGATGCCCGACAACCACATCCTGGCGGCGATCCTGTCGTTGCAGGCGCACGAGCCGGAAACGCCGGTGGTGTTCGTGTCCAAGGACATCAACCTGCGGATCAAGGCGGCGATCGCCGGCATCGTCAGCGAGGATTACGAAAACGATCGCGCGCTCGACGACTTCAGCCTGCTCTACACCGGTTCGCAGGCGCTGCCCGAGGACTTCTGGTCGCGCAACGGCAAGGACCTGAAGTCGTGGACCGACAAGGGCCGCACCTTCTACGAAGTGGCGATGGCCGAGGGCGACGACTGGCACGCCAACCAGTTCCTCTACCTGCCCGGCGACGAACAGTCCGAATTCCGCGTGGCGAAGATCGCCGACGGCAAGGCGGTGCTGCAGATCGTCGACGATTTCCGTTCGCACCAGCACGCGGTCTGGGGCATCAGCGCGCGCAATCGCGAGCAAAACTTCGCGCTCAACGCGTTGATGGATCCCGAGATCGACTTCGTCACCCTGCTCGGCACCGCCGGCACCGGCAAGACGCTGCTGACCTTGGCCGCCGGCCTTGCGCAGACGATGGATGCGCAGCGTTACCGCGAAATCATCATGACCCGCGCGACGGTGAGCGTCGTCGAGGACATCGGCTTCCTGCCCGGCACCGAGGAGGAAAAGATGACGCCGTGGATGGGCGCGCTGACCGACAACCTGGAAGTGCTGATGCCGAACAACAAGGAAGGCGGATCGTGGGGTCGCGCGGCCACCAATGACCTGCTCGCCTCGCGCATCAAGATCCGCTCGATGAACTTCATGCGCGGCCGCACGTTCCTCAGCCGCTACCTGATCCTCGACGAGGCGCAGAACCTGACGCCGAAGCAGATGAAGACGCTGATCACGCGCGCCGGCCCGGGCACCAAGATCGTCTGCCTCGGCAACGTCGAGCAGATCGACACGCCCTACCTCACCGAAACGACCTCGGGCCTGACCTACGTCGTCGATCGCTTCAAGAACTGGGAACACAGCGCGCACGTGACGCTGCGTCGCGGCGAGCGTTCGCGACTGGCCGATCAGGCGTCGGAAGTGTTGTAGCCGCAGATGGGCGTGCAGTTGCCGCGGTGGGTGTGGATCGGCGCGGGATCGCTGGCCTGCATCGCCGGCATGATCAATGTCATCGGCTTCATCGGCTTCCAGCACCAGGCGATCACCCACCTCACCGGCAACACCAGCCTGCTTGGCGCGGCGATCGCGCATGGCGACGTCGCGGCGATGCTGCGGCTGGGCGGAATGGCGCTGGCCTTCCTCGCCGGCGCGATGTTGAGCGGCATGATCGTGCAGGACAGCACGCTGCGGCTCGGTCGCCGCTACGGCGTGGTGCTGGTGATCGAATCGGTCATGCTGTTTCTCGCCGTGCCGTTGTTCGCCGCGCAATCCATCCGCGGACCGCTGCTCGCCGCAGCCGCCTGCGGCCTGCAGAACGCGATGGCGACGACCTTCAGCGGCGCGGTCATCCGCACCACCCACTTGAGTGGAATGTTCACCGACCTCGGCATCGGCATCGGCCATGCGTTGCGCGGGATGCCGTTGCAACGCCGTCGCCTGTTGCTGAGCGTGCTGATCATCTCCAGCTTCCTTGCCGGCGGCATCATCGGCGGCTGGCTGTTCGTGCGGATCGGTTATGACGCGCTGCTGTTTCCGGCGGGGATGACCGGCCTCGTCGGCATCGGCTACGTCGCCTACCGACAATTCGCGATGCTGCACCACAAGGCCGACGCATGATCCCTTCCGTCCTCACCATCGCCGGCAGCGATTCCGGCGGCGGCGCCGGAATCCAGGCCGACCTCAAGACCTTCGCCGCGCATGGCGTGCATGGCCTGTCGGCGATCGCCGCGCTCACTGCGCAGAACACGCAAGGCGTCAGCGCGGTGCATGTGCCGCCGATCGAATTCCTGCGCGCACAACTCGACGCCTGTTTCGACGACTTCGACGTGCGCGCGGTGAAGATCGGCATGCTCGCCAATCGCGAGGTCATCGACACCGTGGTCGACGTGCTTGCGCGACGACAGGATGCAAGTCGCGACCTCGCCATCGTCCTCGACCCGGTGATGATCGCGACCTCCGGTGCGAAATTGCTTGAGGACGGCGCGATCACCGCCCTGCGCACGCGACTGATGCCGTTGGCCACGGTGGTGACGCCGAATGTCCCGGAAGCCGAGGCGCTGGGCTCCGGCTTGATCCGCAGCCGCGACGATCTCGAACCCGCGGCATCCAGGCTGATGGCGTCGGGTGCACATGCGGTCTTCCTCAAGGGTGGCCACGTCCCGGGCGATCCGGTGCGTGATCTCTACCTCGGGCCGGACGGCGCGACATCGATCGAACACGCGCGCATCGACGTCGAGGGCCACGGCACCGGCTGCACGCTGTCCTCGGCGATCGCCGCCAACCTGGCCTTGGGCCTGTCGCCACGCGCGGCCTGCCTCGCCGCATCCGACTATGTCCATCGCGCGTTGCTGGCCGGTTCGGCACCCGGATTCGGCGAATTGACGGTATTGGGCCATTGGCAGGCACGAAACGCCTGAAACCCCCGGCGAATCGCCGCAATGCGGCATCGCGACCGGTTCTCTGCGAAAATTGTCGTCTTGGCCCCGTAGCTCAGCTGGATAGAGCGTCCCCCTCCTAAGGGGAAGGTCGTGCGTTCGAATCGCGCCGGGGCCGCCATTTTCAATCGGAGATCCCATGTCCCTGCACCCCGTCCTGTCCGCGCTCGGCCTGAGCGAGAACGAATCCGGCACCTATCTCGGCAATGGCGAATGGTCGAAGACCAGCGACGCCGGCGTGCTGGAACCGGTGAATCCGACCACCGGCGACGTGCTGGGCAAGGTCCATGCCTCCTCGCAGTCCGACTACGACACCATCGTCGAACGCGCGCAGGCGGCATTCAAGGTGTGGCGCAAGACGCCGGCGCCGCGCCGCGGCGAAGCGATCCGCCTGTGCGCCGATGCACTGCGCACCCACAAGGACGCGCTGGGTTCGCTGGTCGCGCTGGAAATGGGCAAGTCGAAGCCGGAAGGCGATGGCGAAGTGCAGGAAATGATCGACATCGGCGAATTCGCCGTCGGCCTGTCGCGCCAGCTGTACGGCCTGACCATGCACAGCGAACGCCCCGGCCACCGCATGTACGAGCAGTGGCATCCGATCGGCCTGGTCGGCATCATCTCGGCCTTCAACTTCCCGGTCGCGGTATGGGCATGGAACAGCTTCGTCGCCGCGGTGTGCGGCGACATCTCGATCTGGAAGCCGTCGCCGAAGACGCCGCTGTCGGCAATCGCATCGATGAAGATCTGCAATGAGGCGCTGAAGGCCGGCGGATTCCCCGACCTGTTCTTCCTGTTCAACGACGCCGGCACCGAACTCGCGCAGTCTTTCGTCGACGACAAGCGCGTTGCCCTGGTCAGCTTCACCGGCAGCACCAAGGTCGGCCGCAACGTCGGCGAACGCGTCGCCACCCGCATGGGCCGCAGCCTGCTCGAACTCGGCGGCAACAACGCGATCATCGTCGACGAGACCGCCGAGCTGAAGCTGGCGATCCCGGCGATCGTGTTCGGCGCGGTCGGCACCGCCGGCCAGCGCTGCACCACCACCCGTCGCCTGTTCGTCCACGAATCGATCTACGACGACGTGCTCACCAAGCTCAAGACCGCCTATGCGCAGGTCGAGAAGAAGATCGGCGATCCCACCGACCCGGCGAACCTGATGGGCCCGCTCAACAGCCAGGACGGCGTCAAGGCCTACCTCGCCGCCATCGAGAAGGCCAAGGCCAGCGGCGGTACCATCGAGAGCGGCGGCAAGGCGCTGGATGACCGCAAGGGCAACTTCGTGCTGCCGGCGATCGTCACCGGCCTCAAGAACGACGCCGAAGTCGTGCAGATGGAAACCTTCGCGCCGATCCTCTACGTGATGAAGTATCGCGACATCGACGATGCCATCGAGATGCAGAACGACGTGCCGCAAGGCCTGTCGTCGTCGATCTTCACCACCAATTTGAAGCGCGCGGAAGCCTTCCTCGCCGCGTCGGGTTCCGACTGCGGCATCGCCAACGTCAACATCGGCACCAGCGGCGCGGAAATCGGCGGCGCTTTCGGTGGCGAGAAGGAAACCGGCGGCGGTCGTGAATCCGGTTCGGATGCATGGAAGGCCTATATGCGCCGCCAGACGAATACGATCAACTACTCAGACGCGTTGCCGCTGGCGCAGGGCATCAAGTTCGACCTCTGATCGAATTGGCAAGGTAAAAGGAATTACTGACCGATGTACGCCCTCGCCCGCCCGTTGTTGATGTCGATGGATGCCGAACGCGCGCACGATCGTGCGTTGCGTTGGCTCGACCGAGTGCACGCGACCGGGTTGCAGGGCTTGCTGGTGCGTCCGCCCGCGCCGTTGCCGACTTCGGCCCTGGGCCTGCGTTTTCCCAATCCGGTCGGATTGGCCGCAGGCCTGGACAAGAACGGGGCGCACGTCGACGCGCTGTTCGGGCTGGGCTTCGGCTTCATCGAAGTCGGAACGGTCACGCCGCGTCCGCAGGCCGGCAATCCGGCGCCGCGCCTGTTCCGCGTCGCCGAGCACGACGCCATCATCAACCGCATGGGCTTCAACAACGATGGCATCGACGCGCTGGTGCGCAACGTCGAGCGTTCGAAACACATCCATGGCGGCGCGCAGCGCGGCATCCTCGGCATCAACATCGGCAAGAACCGCGACACCGCCAATGTCGATGCGCTGAGCGACTACCTGATCTGCCTCGAGCGCGCCTACCCACTGGCGGACTACATCACCGTCAACATTTCCTCGCCGAATACCGCGGGCCTGCGCGAATTGCAGGAAGAACAATCGCTGCGTCGGCTGGTTTCGGGACTGCGCGATGCCCAGGAACGACTGGCCGGCCAGCAGCGCCGGCGCGTGCCGCTGCTGGTGAAGATTTCGCCGGACCTCAGCGACGAGGACATCGATGCGATCGCGCGCGTCTTCAACGATCTCGATGTCGACGGCGTGATCGCCACCAACACCACGGTTTCGCGCAGCGAAATCCAGCCGAGCCCGCTGGCAGCCGAAGCTGGCGGTCTCTCCGGCGCCCCGCTGCTGGAACGCTCGACCGCGACCTTGCGTCGCCTGCGCGCGCGACTCTCGGACCACATCCCGATGATCGGCGTCGGCGGCATTTCCAGCGGCACCGACGCCATCGCCAAGACCGCGGCCGGTGCGCAACTGGTGCAGCTCTACACCGGGCTGATCTACCGGGGGCCGCGCCTGATCCGCGAATGCGTCGACGCGATCCATCGTCGCACCCAGCAAGCCTCGACGCCTGCGCTGAAATGAGCGACGGCTTGCAGGTCACCCGCGCGCAATCGCTGCGCACGCGCAACACCTTCGGAATCGACGTCGTCACGCCGCTGGCGTTGCGCGTCAGCGATTCCATGCAGCTACCGGACGCACTGGCGATGGCGCCGGATGCGTTGGTGCTCGGTGGCGGCAGCAACCTGTTGCTGGTCGCGGCCCCCGATGCCGTGCTCGAACTCGCCAACGACGACATCACGGTGATCGCGGAAAACGACGACCACGTCGACGTGCGTTGCGGCGCCGGCGCGGTCTGGCACGACTTCGTGATGGCGACGCTGCAGCGCGGCTGGTCCGGACTGGAGAACCTGTCGCTGATTCCCGGCACGGTCGGTGCTTCGCCGATTCAGAACATCGGCGCCTATGGCGTCGAAGTGATGGAACGGATCATCACTGTCGATGCCTGGGATCGCCGCGATGCGCACTGGCTGCGCTTCGCCGCCGCCGACTGCGCCTTCACCTATCGCGACAGCCGCTTCAAGCACGAACCCGATCGCTACGTGGTGACCTCGGTGGAATTCCGCCTCGATCGCCAGCCGCGATTGCGACTGGACTACGCTGGTATCCGCGAGGAGCTGGCCACGATGGCGATCGCCGCACCAACCGCGGACGATGTCGCCTCGGCGGTGATCCGCATCCGTCGCCGCAAGCTGCCCGACCCTGCCGTGATCGGCAATGCCGGCAGCTTCTTCAAGAATCCGATCGTGGCGAGCGACTTCGCCGATGCACTGCGCAGCGAATACCCCGATCTCCCGATCTTTCCCGCCGGCTCATCCGACCACCGCAAATTGTCCGCGGCGTGGCTGATCGATCGCTGCGGCTGGAAAGGCCATCGTGACGGCGACGCCGGCGTCTCCGCCGGGCACGCACTGGTGCTGGTCAACCACGGCAACGCCAGCGGCGCGCAACTGCTCGATCTCGCGCGACGTATCGCCGCGTCAGTGCAGGAACGCTTCGGCGTCGCGATCGAACCGGAACCCCGCATCATCGGCGCGAGCTGGTGAGCACGAACGAGTGAGCGTCACCACGCCACCACAGCAACGCCCGCCCCTGCTACGCGCGGCACTCTACATGCTGCTCAGCACCGTCGGTTTCGGCCTGATGGCGGTGACGATCCGACTCGCCTCGAAGACCGAATCGACGCTGGAAATCGCCTTCTTCCGCAATTTCTTCGGGCTGATCGCATTGCTGCCGCTGCTGCTCGGCCCCGCATTGCGGACACCCGACCCGCGCGCGACATTCCGCAAGACCGTGCACACCACCCGGTTGTCGCGCTACGGCGTGCGCGCACTGATCGGCATGATCGGGATGTTCCTCGGCTTCTGGTCGATCGCCAACCTGCCGCTGTCGCAGGCGATCGCACTGGCGTATTCGTCGCCCATCTTCGTCACGATTGCCGCCGTGCTGATGCTGGGCGAAGTCGTGCGCATACGTCGCTGGCTCGCCGTCGCCATCGGTTTCATCGGCATGCTGGTGATCGTGCGTCCGTTCTCGCACACGTTCACCCTCGGATCGCTGGTGGCGGTGGCCGCAGCCATCACCAGCGCGATCGTCGCCATCCAGATAAAGGAGCTTTCCACCACGGACAGCCCCGACACCATCGTGTTCTGGACCTACATGCTGTGGGTGCCGATGTCGCTGGTCGCCGCGTTGTTCCAGTGGCACTGGCCGCAGGGCATCACCTGGTTGTGGCTGGCGCTGACCGGCGTGCTCGGCACCGTTGGCCAGGTGATGTGGACGCGCGCGCTCAAGCTCGGCGAAGTCTCGGCGCTGACGCCGATCAGTTTCGTGCAACTGGTGGTGGTGACGATCGCCGGCTGGCTGTTGTTCGACGAACACGTCGACCGCTGGACGCTGCTCGGCGCGGGTATCATCTTCGCCTCGACCGCCTACATCGCCCATCGCGAGGCACAGCTCGCGCGCCTCAACCGCAGCAACGCCGCGAGCGAAGCCGCCGAAGCCGGACGTTGAGCGCGACGCCATCGCGCGGATGACCAATGGCACGGGGGCACTACACGGTTCTGGCGTAAGGTCGCCTGGTCCCGATACGGAAATCGTTCTGCATGCGTCTTTTCCCCCTTGCCATCGCCATCGCGCTGGCCGGCGCCGGTTCGCTCGCCAACGCGCAACAAGTCGATATCTCGAAACTCGACGCCGGCATGCCGGCGCCGCGCACCCAGGTGCTGGTGCTGGGTTCCGCGCATCTCTCGGGCATGCCCAAGGATTTCAAGGCGGAATCGCTGCAACCAGTGCTGGATCGCCTGGCGGCGTATCGCCCCGACATCATCACCATCGAATCGTTGCCCGGCGAACAATGCGACCTGATCGCCCGTCATCCCGCGATCTATAGCCCGAAGGACATCGGCCCCTATTGCCGCAGCACGGCAGCGGCAAAAGCCGCGACCGGACTCGACGTGCCCGCCGCGATCGCCGAGCAGAAGACCCTTCTCAAACACTGGCCGCAGAACCCGACCGCCGCACAGCGTCGTCATCTCGCCAGCGTGTTCCTCGCCGCCGGCGACGACCCCTCCGCCGTGGTGCAATGGCTGCAACTGTCGAAAGCGGAGCGCCGCAGCGGTGATGGCATCGATGGCGAACTCGCGAAGAAGCTCGACACGCTGACCACGCGCAACAACGAAAACTACCTGGTCGCCGCGGCATTGGCTGCACGGCTCGGGTTGCAGCGCCTGTATTCGACCGACGACCACACCGGCGACAACATCGAGATCGATGACGAAGCTGCCTACGAAAAGGCGATCATGGCCGCCTGGGGCACCGCATCGAAGGAAGCCCTGCAGGCGCGCGAGCGACAAGACGCGCTGGCGAAAAGCGACGACATGCTCACGCTCTATCGCTTCGTCAACCAGCCCGGTTATCAACACCTGGCGATCGATGCCGATTTCGGCGGCGCGCTGCGCGATCCCTCCCCGCAGCATTTCGGCCGCCTCTACGTGGCCGGCTGGGAAACCCGCAACCTGCGCATGGTCGCCAACATCCGCGCCGCGTTCGCCTACCACCCGGGCGCGCGCGTGTTGTCGATCGTCGGCAGTTCCCACAAACCGTGGTTCGACACGTTCCTCGGCCAGATGCAAGGCGTCGACATCGTCGATGCCGAAACCGTCCTGAAGTAATCACGTCCCTTCAAGGAGTCCGTCATGCGCTATTTGCTGCCTGCCCTGCTCGCCCTGTCCATCGCCACGCCGCTCGCGGCGCAAACGACGCCACCGGCGATGACCACCGACATCCCGCTCAACACCAGCATGCCGGCGGCGGCGCCCGCCGACGTCGCCAGCATGGATTCGATCATGGCCGCGCTCTACGACGTGATTTCCGGGCCGCCGGGCAAAGCGCGCGACTGGAACCGCATGCGTTCGCTGTTCGTGCCCGAAGCGCGCATGATCCCGACGCGCAAGACCAAGGAAGGCGCGGTGCGCATGCGCTGGATGACGGTGAACGATTACGTCGCGACTTCCAGCGCGCTGATCGAACGCGACGGTTTCCACGAGCGCGAACTGGCGCGCAAGACCGACCGCTTCGGCAACATGGCGCAAGTGTTCAGCACCTACGATGGCCGCACCGACAAGGGCGACTACCACGAACGCGGCATCAACAGCCTGCAATTGCTGTTCGACGGCAAGCGCTGGTGGATCGTCTCGATCATGTGGGTGGGCGAAACGCCCGACACGCCGCTGCCGGCGGATTACCTGCCGAAACGCTGAGCGGCCCGAAGGCCGAACATCGTCACGTAGACGCCGACGACCCAGGCCAGCGCCGCGGCCCATCCGGCGAGGACATCGCTGGGATAGTGCACGCCAAGGTAGGGGCGCGACGCCCCGACCGCGAGCACGAACAACGCCGAGACCGCGGCGACCGGCCAACGCCAGCGCGTGCGCCACGCCAGCAACACCAGGACCGTGGCCAGCGTCATCGACCCCATGGCGTGGCCACTGGGAAAGCTGAAGGTGGTTTCCGGCGCCAGCGATTGCCATAGCGATGGCCGCGCGCGCCCGTAGTAATGCTTGGCGGCGATGTTGATCAGCGCCGAGCCGATGAACGCCGTTGCCGCGAACACTGCATCACGCTTGTGACGGCGGTACAACAACCATGCCACCAGAACGATGTCGAACGGAATGACGCCGTACTGGTAGCCGAGTCGGGAAAACAGCAGCGCCAATTGATCGAACATCGGCGTGTGATGTGCGTGCAGCCATTCGAGGATCGGGCGGTCGAAGCCGAAATCGCGACCCTCGCCGACGTCTTCCGCCAACTCGCCGAAGCCCCACAGCGGCAGCAGGACCGCGATGAACAACAGCGCGATCCGTCGACCGTTGCGGCGCAGGAACGCCAACGCGCCCGCGTCGACTTGCGCGGGATCAGTCGGCGTGGACGGCATAACGCCGCGCGACGTAGGCATCGATGATGCCGATGAATTCCTGGGCGATGCCCTCGCCGCGCAAGGTCACGGTCTTCTGCCCGTCCTCGAACACCGGCGCGGCCGGCGCTTCGCCGGTGCCCGGAAGCGAGATGCCGATATTGGCGTGACGCGACTCGCCGGGACCATTGACGATGCAGCCCATCACCGCCAGCGTCATGTTCTCGGCGCCGGGATATTTGACCTTCCATTCCGGCATGCGCGCACGCACATGCTCCTGCACCACGCCGGCCAACTCCTGGAAGAACTCGGACGTGGTGCGACCACACCCCGGGCATGCCGTGACCATCGGCGTGAACGCGCGCAGGCCCATCGTCTGCAGCAACTCCTGGGCGACGATCACTTCCTGCGTGCGCGAGGCGCCGGGCTCGGGCGTGAGCGAAATGCGGATGGTGTCGCCGATGCCTTCCTGCAGCAGCACCGACAGCGCCGCGCTCGAGGCGACGATGCCCTTGCTCCCGATGCCGGCTTCGGTGAGACCGAGATGCAGGGCGAAATCGCTGCGACGCGCCATCTCGCGATAGACCGCGATCAGTTCCTGCACGCCGCTGACCTTCGCCGACAGGATGATGCGTTCGGCAGGCAAGCCCAATTCCACAGCGCGATGGGCCGAATCCAGCGCGGAACGGATCAAGGCCTCGCGCAACACGCGCCCGGCATCCCAGGGTTCGGCGCGAGTGTGGTTTTCGTCCATCAACTGCGCGGCCAGCGCCTGGTCGAGCGAACCCCAGTTGGCGCCGATGCGCACCGGCTTGTCGTACTGGATCGCGAATTCGATCAGCTGCGCGAACTGCGTGTCCTTCTTCTTGCCGAAGCCGACGTTGCCGGGATTGATGCGGTATTTCGCCAACGCCTCGGCACAGGCCGGTTCGTTGGTCAGCAGCGTGTGGCCGTTGTAGTGGAAGTCGCCGATGATCGGGACGTCAATCCCCATCATCGCCAGCTTCTCGACGATGCGCGGCACCGCGGCGGCGGCTTCGGCGGTATTGACGGTGACGCGCACCAGTTCCGATCCCGCCCGCCACAACTCCGCGACCTGTTTCGTCGTCGATGCGACATCGGCAGTATCGGTATTGGTCATCGACTGCACGACGACGGGCGCACCGCCACCGACCTCCACCTTGCCGACCATGACCGGTTTGGTGTGGTGGCGTGAATGGGGTCCGAAGTGGTCGGCGGGATCGGCGTGTGCGGTCATGACGGCGATTTTACCTGTCCGTGGCGGGCGACCGTTATCCTGACGTGGATGGATGACCGCCGCGATGATGTCCTCACACCCAGCCAGCTCAACACGCTGGCGCGCAACCTGCTGGAAGACACATTCCCGATGGTGAACGTCGAGGGCGAGCTCGGCAACGTCTCGCGCCCCGCCTCCGGCCATCTCTATTTCACCCTGAAGGATGCCCGCGCCCAGATTCGTTGCGCGCTGTTCCGGCCCAAGAGCCAATGGCTGCGCTTCCAGCCGCGCGAAGGCCTGATGGTGCTGGCGCGCGGCCGCCTCACCCTGTACGAGGCGCGCGGCGACTACCAGCTGATCCTCGATTCGCTGGAAGAAGCCGGCGAAGGCGCGCTGCGCCGTGCCTTCGAGGAACTCCGCCAGAAGCTGCAAGCCGAAGGATTGTTCGACCAGTCGCGCAAGCGCCCGCTGCCGCGCTTCGTGCGCCGGCTCGGCGTGATCACCTCGCCCGGCGGTGCCGCCGTCCATGACGTGCTGAGCGTGCTCGGTCGGCGTTTCCCCTTGTTGCCGGTGGAGATCCTGCCGGTACCGGTGCAAGGCACCGGCGCGGCCGCGCAGATCGCCGACACGGTGAAGCGCGCCGGCGAAAGCGGACGCTACGACGCCTTGCTCGTGACCCGTGGCGGCGGTTCGCTGGAAGACCTCTGGGCTTTCAACGAGGAAGTGCTGGCGCGCGCGATCGCCGCGAGTGCGGTGCCGGTGGTCTCGGCGGTCGGTCACGAGAGCGATGTCAGCCTCGCCGATTTCGCCGCCGATGTCCGCGCCGCTACGCCTTCGGCTGCGGCGGAACTGCTGAGCCTGGATCGTGGCGACCTGCAGCGACGATTGGCCTCGCTGGAACGTCGCCTGCGCGAACGCCAGCAACAACGCTTGCGCGATCTCGCACAACGGCTCGACCGCGCCTGGCTGAAACTCGATGCGCAGAAACCGGCGGCACGCCTGCACGCGCTGGCATTGCGCCAGCTGCAACTCGGCCAGCGCTTGAACGCGGCCTGGCAGCGTTCTAGCGAACGCGATCGCGCGCGGCTGCGTCACGCCCAGGCGGTGTTGCGCGCGCGCCACCCGCAACTGCGCCTGCAACACCTGCGAGAACGCCTCGCTGCGATCGGCCAGCGCCCACGGCTGGCGGTCGCCCGCCAGTTGCAACAGGAAACCCTGCGCCTGCGCTCTGCGGTGCGCGCCCTGCACGCTGTCAGTCCCCTGGCCACCGTGGCCCGCGGCTACGCCATCCTCAGCGATGAGACAGGCGTTCCCGTGCAATCGGTCGCGCAAGTGTCGCCGGGAGATCGCATCCGTGCCCGCCTGCATGATGGCGAGCTCGCACTGCAGGTCGACGCCATCCTTCCCCCAGCCACGGAGTCATGACCATGCTGCGGAAGTCGTATCCCTACTACCTCGCCAATCGCCCGGTCGCCGCCAATACCGACCTGGAGGTGCTGGACAAATATTCCGGCAAGCGCGCCACGCGCGTCGCCTTCGCCGATGCCGCGACGGTGCGCAAGGGCATCGTGTCCGCGCACAAGGCGCGCGAGGCGATGGCCGCGTTCCCGCCGGACGCGCGCCGCGACGTGCTGGAACATTGCGTGCGCCGCTTCCAGGAACGCCAGGAAGAACTGGCGCTCGCCCTGTGCATCGAAGCGGGCAAGCCAATCCACGACGCCCGCGGCGAAGTGCTGCGCCTGATCGATACCTTCCGGATCGCTGCCGGTGAAGCCACGCGCGGCGATGGCGAAGTGATCGAGCTCGACGTGTCCGAACGCGCGCGTGGCTATCGCGGCATGGTCAAGCGGGTGCCGATCGGCGCCTGCGCCTTCATCACGCCCTTCAATTTCCCGCTGAACCTCGTTGCGCACAAGGTCGCGCCGGCAATCGCCGCGGGCTGTCCGTTCGTGCTGAAACCGGCGCCCAAGACTCCGATCGGCGCGCTGATCATCGGCGAGGTCCTGGCGGAAACCGACCTGCCGAAAGGCGCGTTCTCGATCCTGCCCTGCTCCAACGACGACGCCGGTCTGCTGGTCGAGGATCCACGCATCGCCCTGCTGTCGTTCACCGGCGGCCTGATCGGTTGGGACCTGAAGGCGCGCGCGGGGCGCAAGAAAGTGGTGCTGGAACTCGGCGGCAATGCCGCCTGCATCGTCGACGCCGATCCCGGCATCGATCTCGATGCCGTGGTGCGGCGCCTGGTCTTCGGTGCCTATTACCAGAGCGGCCAGAGTTGCATCAGCGTGCAGCGCATCTTCGTCCACAAGGACATCGCCAAGCCGCTGCGCAAGAAACTCACGGAAGCGGTGAAGGGCTTGAAGATGGGCGATCCACGCGACGAACGCACCTTCATCGGCCCGGTGGTCGATGACGGCGCCGCCGACCGCATCGAATCCTGGATCGACGACGCTGTGAAACGCGGCGCCAAGCGGCTCGCCGGCGGCAAGCGCAATGGCCGGATGATCGCGGCCACCCTGCTCGAAGACGTGCCGCACGGCTGCGACCTCTACAAGCGCGAAGCCTTCGGTCCGGTGGCGATGCTCGAAACCTTCGGCGATTTCGACGACGTCCTCGACCGCGCCAACGCCAGCGATTTCGGGCTGCAGGCCGGCGTGTTCACCGCCCGCCTCGACCACGCCATGCGCGCCTGGGATCGTCTCGAAGTCGGTGGCGTGATCGTCGGCGACGTACCGAGCTTCCGCGTCGACAACATGCCCTATGGCGGCGTCAAAGCATCAGGACTGGGACGCGAAGGCGTGCGTTACGCCATCGAGGACATGACCGAGCGCAGGCTGCTCGTCATCAAATCCTGAGTCATCCGTTCTTCGTGCCGAGCGCAGTCAACGCCTGTGGCCGGCCGAACAGGAAACCCTGCCCGTACTGGCAACCTTCCTCGCGCAGGCATTCGCGCTGCTGGCGGGTTTCCACCCCTTCGGCGATGCAGTCGATGCCGAGGCCATCGGCCAGCGACACGATCGCGCGCACCAGCGCCTCACTTTCGCCACGACTGGAATCCTGCAATCCAGCCACGAAGCTGCGATCGATCTTCAGGGCATGGAAGGGGAAACTGCGCAGATAGGACAGCGCGGAGAATCCGGTGCCGAAATCGTCGAGCATCGCCAGCACGCCGCGCGACTTCAGCTGGTTGAGCTGCTCCAGGGTGCGACCGCTGTCTTCGAGCAACGAGGCTTCGGTGACTTCGATGCGCAGGCGCGCCGGATCGGCGCCGGCGGCATCGAGCGTCGACAGCAGGCGCGCGGCGAATTCCGGCGAACGGAAATGCAGCGGAGACACATTGATCGACACATAGCCCTTGGTGCGCGATCCCGCCATCCACTCCGCGACCTTGCGGTAGACCAGCCAGTCGATCTCGCGGACCAGCCCGCTGTCCTCGCCGACACCGATGAAGGCGCTCGGGGCGAGCAAGCCCTGCGTTTCATGGCGCCAGCGCACCAGCGCCTCGTGGCCAACGACGCGACCATTGCCGAGATGCACGATCGGTTGCAGGTGGACATCGAAGGCGTCGGCGTTGATCGAACGCCGGAGGTCGGCCTCGAGATCGAGCAGGCGCAGCGATTCCGCGCGCATCGCCTCGTCGAACACCATCGCCTGTGAACGTCCGTTGGCCTTGGCGCGATACATTGCGGCATCGGCGTCGCGCAGGATTTCCTCGCCCGACTCGTAGCCGGGACGCCACATCGCGATGCCGACGCTGGTGGACGGGAACAGTTCGCGATCGTGGACGAAGATCGGCGTCTCGAATGCCTTGATGATGCGTTCGGCCAGCGCGACGACCTCGTCGACGCCGGATACCAGCTCGGCGAGCACCGCGAATTCATCACCGCCCAGGCGCGCGACCAGGTCATGCGGACCGAGCTGGCCGCGGATGCGCTTGGCCACCTGCACCAGCATTTCGTCGCCTGCGGCGTGGCCCATGCTGTCGTTGATCAGCTTGAACTGGTCGAGATCGAGATAGAGCACCGCGAATCCCGGCATGTCGACCGAGCCGCGCGAGGTCAGCATGTTGAGCTGCAGGCGTTCGAGCAACTGCTGGCGATTCGGCAATCCGGTCAGGCCGTCGTGGCTCGCCTGGTACTGCAACCGTTGTTCGACGCGGATGCGTTCGCCGATTTCCGCCAGCAGCGTGCGATTGGTTTCGGCCAGTTCGCGGGTGCGATCGCGGACGTGGCCTTCCAGCTCCTGCAGCAGGCCGCGCCGCTCCAGCGCCACCGAGACATGCTGCGCCGCGAACGACAACAACTCCATGTCCTGCGCGCCGAAGCGGACGTCGTCGCGATAGCTCTGGATCGCCATCACCCCCACCGGGATCCCGTTGCGCAGCAGCGGCACGCCCAGCCACGACACCGCCATCTGTCCGCGCACGTCGATCAGGCCATCGCGCTGCAATCGCAGCAGGGTCGCTTCATCCAGCAGCAAGGGCCGGCCGTTGTTGACGACATAATCGGCGACGCCGCGACCGCGTGAAACGCGCGCCGGGATATCGTCGAGTTCGTCGGCGACATAGACGAAGTCGAGGAAGCCGGGATCCTCGCTCACCAAGGCGATGAAGAAGTTGCGGCTGTCGATCAGTTCGTCGAGCACGGCGTGCACGCCGCTGTAGAAATTCCAGCCGTCGCCCTGGCTCGACGACATTTCGCTGATGCGGAACAGCGCCGCCTGCAGGCGTTCGGCGCGCTTGCGCTCCTGGATTTCCAGCTCCAGCATCGCATTGGCGTCGCGCAATTCGCGCGTGCGCTGCGCCACCTGGTCTTCAAGCCCGACCTTGGCGTCGCGGCGATCGAGCACGATCCCGATATGCTGCGCGACGTAGGCCAGCACCTCGGCCGATTCGCGTGTGTAGCGATTGGGGCGATCGTAGCTCTGCACCACCACCGCGCCGCGCACCTCGCCATCGCTCACCA
The DNA here is from genome assembly GCA_027306995.1 of Lysobacter sp. Taxonomy (GTDB): domain Bacteria; phylum Pseudomonadota; class Gammaproteobacteria; order Xanthomonadales; family Xanthomonadaceae; genus Solilutibacter. The sequence goes on along the minus strand of DAHUXS010000017.1, from coordinate 15,745 downwards.
TTGGCACGCCCAACCACGACAGGCTGGCCGGCCCGATGCCCTCGTCCTCGGCGATGCCGAATTGCGCCGCCAGTGCGCTCGACGGCCCCATCATCGGCTCGCCCTTCTGCATCATCCGCACGGTCAGGCTGTTTTTCAGGCTGGAGAGCGGCAACGCGCCCTCGTGCACCGGCCAGTGGTCGACCTGGTCGACGAAATACGGAATGCGGATCTCGTCGTTGCTGCGATCCCACAGCATGATCAGGATGTTCTGGGCGTAGATCAGTCCCGCCACTTCGTCGTGGATGCGCTCGAGCGTGGTGCGCAGGTCGAGTCCCGATTGCGACAACTCCGAGATGCGGAACAGCGCGCGCTGGATGCGATGCGCCTCCGATAGCACCTGGACGCGGGAATCGGCCAGCAGTCGCGTCAGCGTCGCGTGGATCGCCGAATGGATCACGTCCATCCATTCCGATCCCGGCGCTTCCACCCGCCCGCGCGGATGCGCCAGCAACACGTAGGGCACGCTGTCGTCCAGCCGCGCCTGCAGGCAATGGCCATCGTTGTCCTTGCCGGACAACGCATCCACCGCGGCTCCGCGTGCCAACGTCTCGCGTGGACCGAACGCTTCGACATCGCTGCTGCCCTGGGCATCGCGCCAGGCCAGCGCCAGGGTCACGTCTTTGGGGACCAGCGCATGCAGGGATTCCAGCAGGCCGCGGACCGCCGAGTGCGAACGCAGGCCGGCCCACTGCGTGGGCAGGACCGAAGCCTCTGGGAGGATGGCGGCGTTCATGATGGGGATAGAGTACCCCGGCATTGCCCGTTCACCCGTGCAACCCCGTTTCCCGTGCCCGGCCGTTTGTAACGGCATGGAGGCCTGCACGGCAACATCGCGCGCAACCGTTATCCTATGGCTAATGGATGGCGTGCCCAACGAGCCCGACGACAATGCGCTCATGACCGCCTATGCCACAGGCGATCAGCGTGCATTCGAACTGTTGTACAGCCGCCACCGCGCCGGCCTGTACCGTTATATCCTGCGCCTGTTGCGCGATCGCGCCGCCACCGACGAGCTATTCCAGGACGTCTGGCAGCGCGTGATCGGCGCCCGCAACGGCTGGCGGCCGAGCGGCTCGTTCAGCGGCTGGCTGTACCAGATCGCGCACCATCGCATCAACGACTACTGGCGCGCGCGCCGCCATCGCCCCGCCGCCCCCATCGATGCCGAGGAGCGCGTCGCCGCGATCCCCGACCAGGACACGCCGGAACGGACGGTTTCCGAATTCGAGCAGCGCCGGCGCCTGCAACTCGCGCTTGAGACATTGCCGCGCGAGCAGCGCGAAGTGGTCGCCTTGCGACTGGAACAGGAACTGACACTGGAGGAAATCGCCACCATCACCGGCGTGGGTCGGGAAACCGTGAAATCCAGGCTGCGTTACGCCATGGACAAGTTGCGGGTGGAGATGAAGCCATGAAGCGCCACGAAGACGCACCATTGGACGCAGAAGAACGCGCACTGGCCGCGCAGCTGCGCCGCCTGCCGCCGCACGGCGAGCCTGCGCCCGATCTCGATGCGCGCATCCTGGCGATGGCGCGCACGGCGGGTGGCGGACGTCGTCCGACGCCCTGGTACCGCGGACTGCCCGGCTATGCCAGCGCCGCCGCGGTGTGCGTGCTCGCGGCGGGACTGGCGTGGCAGCTGTGGCCGTCGCATGTGCAACGCGGCGAACACGCGACGGCACCCGCCCCGGTTCCGCTGCCGGCGTCCAAGCCTCTTGTCGAAGCACCTCCGGCACCACGGGAGAGCGCGAATGCCGCAGCGGACTCCATCGGCGACAAGGCGAGCGCAGCAGATGCCGCCGCAGTGCCACTAACCAAAGAGATCGTCCAGCCGCAGCCGCCGCGCCCGGCACCGGCGCGTGCCATGCCGCCGACACCGCAGCCGCCCATCGTTTCATCCGCGAACGATGCCGTGTCCTACTCTGCCCCGGCACCGGTCGCCGCACCGGCGCCCGTGTTGGCACCGCCACCCGCGCCGCCTGCGCCTCCCGCACCACCACCGCCACCGCCCGTGCAATCGATGGAAGCCGCACCAGCAGCAGCTTCTGCCGAAGGCGCGGTCAAACCGCGCGAACAGCCGAAATCCGCTCCCGTCACGGTCAACGCGATGCGCGCGAAGGCCGCAGCCACGGCCGATACCGAGAGCGGCTACGACGCGCGCCCGCCGGCAACCGTGCAGGACACCAGCGTGCGCAACGACTGGCTCAAGCGCATCCGGGAATTGATGGCCCAGGGCGATCGCGATGGCGCCCGCAGCAGCCTGCAGGAATACAAGACCCGCTATCCCGACGCGACGATTCCGGCCGACCTGCAACCCCTGCTGGCAGCGCCGCCGGCGAAGACGCCGTGATCGCGATTCAACCGCCGCGGTACTCGCGCGGAATGCGTTCGTTCAAGCCGACCAGGATTTCGTAGGGAATCGTCCCCGCCCAATCGGCAACATCCTGGCAACGGATCGCGTCACCGCCCTGGTGGCCAATCAGCACCACTTCGTCCTCGTTCCAGGCGCTGCCCTGCGGCCCGAGATCGACCATGAACTGGTCCATGCACACGCGCCCGACGATGGAATGGCGTTGGCCGCGGATCAGCACTTCGCCACGCGATGACAATCCACGCGAATAACCATCGCCGTAGCCGATCGGCACCGTCACCACGCGGGTATCGTGGGGCGCTGTCCAGGTCGCACCGTAGCTCACCGTGCGGCCGGCCTTCACCACCTTGAAATAGACGACCTGCGAAAGCAGCGACAGCGCCGGTTGCAGTTCGAAGGGCGGACGTGCGGTTTCGCCCGGGGACACGCCGTAAAGGATGATGCCCGGACGCACCATGTCGAGCCATGTTTCCGGGAAGTGCAGCACGCCCCCGGAATTGGCGAGATGGCGGATCGGCATCGGGGCGCCGATGCGTTCGAAATGCGCACACGCGGCGAGGAAGCGCTCGAGTTGCACGCGCGTCATCGGGGACTGTGGATCATCCGAGCACGCCAGATGCGAATACACGCCCTTGATCGTGCACCACGAAGACGCCACCGCGGCTTCGATCAACGGCGCCGCGCTCTCGCTGTGGACGCCGATGCGTTCCATCCCGGTATCGACCTTGAGGTGCACCACCGCCTTGCGCCCCGCCGCCTGCGCGGCAGCCTCGACCTGGCGCAACTTGTCGAGCGACGACACCGTGATCTCCAGATCGTGTTCGAGGAACCGCGCCACCTGCGGGCCGAAAATGCCTCCGAGCACGAGGATCGGCGCCTTGATCCCGGCCTGCCGCAACGCGATGCCTTCTTCCACGAAAGCGACGCCCAGCTGATCGACACCCTGCGCCACCAGATGACGGGCCACCGGCACCAGCCCATGGCCATAGGCATTGGCCTTGACGATCCCCATCACCGGCACGCCGACATGGCTGGCGATCGCCCGCAGGTTGTAGCTGATCGCATCGAGATCGACGTCGATATGGGTCGGGCGCTGGGTGAACGGCGTGGTCATGGCGATATTCCATCACGCCGACGTGAATGCGGCCAGAAGAATCGTTGCCATGGATGAGGGGACTTCAGGCGTCATTTGACAATCGCCAATTGGTAAATTATTTTTACTATCAATTCATTGGACTTTCAGTCATGCCCGAGACGCCCTGGTACGACATCGTCGCCATCCCCGCGCTGTTGCGGCACGCCCGCAACACCTACGGCAGTGCCATGCGCCAGGCACTGGAAGACGGCGGATATGGCGACATTCCCAAGAACGGCTTGTACGTGGTCGGCGGCCTCGCCCTCGGCGAGCAGCGCGACGTGCCGTTGTCGGAACTGATCCGCAGCCTGCGCATCTCCAAGCAGTCGGCCGGCCAGCTGGTCGATACCCTGGTGCTGCGCGGCTATCTCGAACGCAGCGAGGATCCGCAGGATCGACGCCGGCTCGTGGTCGGCCTCACCGCGCGCGGCCGCGCCGCGGCGGCGGTCCAGGCTGCTGCCCGCGAACATATCGATGCACGGCTCGCCGACAGGATCGGCGGCGCGCAGATCGCGCAACTGCGTCGCAGCCTTGCTGCGTTGATCGCGCTCGACCGCGACGAAGACGCCGCCTGATTCCACGACCAAGCATCAACGGAGATCGCCATGCTCATCAACCTGATTCCCAAGGTCTTCTACGACCACCTGCAGGACGGACTCGACCTGTTCGTCTCCGGACTTGGCTTCAAAGTACTTCACCAGGACGAGGATCTCGCCGTGGTCGCCCGCGACGGCGCCAAGGCCTACCTGGTCGAAAGCCCGGAGTTCGCCGCGAAGGACCGCCCGGAAATCGCGATCGAAACCGACACCATCGATGCGTTGTTCACGGAAATTTCCTTTCGCGCACCTCACCTGCTCCATCGCAACGGCGCCACGATCACGCTCAAGCCATGGGGCGCACGCGAATTCGCCGTACTCGACAGGACCGACGTCTGCGTCATCTTCAGGCAGTGGCCGACGGAGCCGCAGGTAGCGGATGTCACGCCATGAACCTCGCGACCGTGGAAATCAAGGCCTTCGTACCGGCACGCGATTTCGAATTGTCGAAACGCTTCTATCGCGATCTCGGGTTCGAGGTTCCGTGGTCATCCGACGACCTCGCCTATCTGCATGCCGGCGATGCCAGCTTTCTCCTGCAGAAGTTCTACAACCGCGAACACGCTGGAAATTTCATGATGCACCTGCTGGTCCGCGACGTCGAAGCGTGGTGGCAGCACGTCGTTGCGCAAAAACTCGTCGAACGCTACGGCGTGCAGGCAGGCCCACCCGAAGATCGCCCCTGGGCGATCCGCGACTTCACCCTGACCGACCCCGCCGGCGTGCTGTGGCGGATCGGCCAGAACATCCCAACAACGAAAGAGGAATCCACCATGCCCGATGAACAGCCGAAATTCGAATCGACCTCGCTTGCAGGCGCACGTTTCCACGATGTGAACTTGCGATCATCCGTTTTCGACGATGTCGCACTTGCCGATGCATCGTTCTCGAACGTCTCGTTCAAGGGTGCGAAGTTCACCAACATCGACTTCCGCAATGTCGAGATTTCCGACGCCAACCTGGCCGGCATGACCATCAACGGGATCCTGGTGACCGATCTGCTCCACGGACGGGTGCCATGACGCGCGAATTCGTGATCGAAGACGATCAGGGACACACTTTGTATTTCGGCCAGCCGCTGTAACGAGAAAACGCGTTACTCGAAGCTTCCGATGTTGTCGTGCGCGAGGTTGTCGAACCTGGTGTATTCGCCGAAGAACTTCAGCTTGATCGATCCGGTCGGGCCGTTACGCTGCTTGCCGATGATCACTTCGGCCAGGCCCTTGTCCGGCGAATTTTCCTTGTTGTAGTAATCGTCGCGGTAGATGAAGGTGATTAGGTCGGCGTCCTGCTCGATGGCGCCCGATTCGCGCAGGTCGGCCATCACCGGGCGCTTGTCGGTACGCGTTTCCAGCGAGCGATTGAGCTGGCTGAGCGCGATCACCGGCACGTTCAACTCTTTGGCCAGCGCCTTGAGGCTGCGAGAGATTTCCGAGATTTCGGTGGCGCGGTTCTCGCTGTTGCCGGGCACCGCCATCAGCTGCAGGTAGTCGATCATGATCAGGCCGAGATCGTGCTCGCGCTTGAGTCGGCGCGCCTTGGAACGCAGCACGTCGGGCGACAACGCCGGCGTGTCGTCGATGAAGATCTTGGCATGGCGCAGCATGCTCACGGCGTGGGTCACGCGCGCCCAGTCTTCGTCCTCGAGCTGGCCGGTGCGCAGGCGCGTGGCATTGACTCGCCCGACCGAGGAAATCAGGCGCATCGCCAACTGGCTGGCCGACATTTCCATCGAGAACACTGCGACCGCCTTCTTGCTCTTGAACGCGGCGTATTCGCACATGTTGAGCGCCAGCGTGGTCTTGCCCATCGACGGGCGCGCAGCGAGGATGACCAGATCGGTCGGCTGCAGGCCGGCGGTCATCTCATCGAATTCGACATAGCCGGTCGGCAGGCCGGTGATGCCGCCACCGCGATCGCTGCGTTCCTGCAACACGTCGACCGCTTCGTTCAGCGCGCGCAGCACCGGCACGAAATCCTCGCGGCCGCGGCTGCCCGCCTCGGCGATCTTGAACACTTCCTGCTCGGCCTTGGCGAGGATCTCGGCGCTGTCGCGGCCTTCCGGCTGGAAGGCGTCGTTGACGATGTCCGAACCGACGTCGATCAACTGCCGCAACACCGCCTTGTCGCGCACGATGTCGGCATAGGCGCGAATGTTCGCCGCCGATGGCGTGGTGCTGGCGAGTTCGATCAGGTAGGCGCCGCCGGCGACCAGTTCCGATTGCCCGGTCGATTCGAACCATTCGCCCAGCGTCACCGCATCGAAGGGCTTGCCCTTCTCGCTCAGCTCGCGGATCGCGCGATAGATCTGCTGGTGATCGCGGCGATAGAAATCGCGTTCGGTGAGGACGTCGGCGACGCGATCGAACGACTCCGGCACCAGCATCAGGCCGCCCAGCACCGCCTGCTCCGCCTCCACCGACTGCGGCGGTATCCGCAGATGCTCGACGCGCGGATCGGATTGACTGTCCTGGCGGGTGAAACGCGGGCGCGACGACATCGGGGCAAAACCTCTCTCTGCAGGCATCAAGCTGCCCGCACCGATCGATAGGGGTGGATGAAGGGTCGAAGGATCCATCTAATCACGGACCCGGTCCGACTGCTACGCAAAACCCGGGGGGAATATTGTGGTGTTCGCGGGGACATGCTGTGGATAACCCTTGCGATCCCGTGGATATCTGCTGGATAACCCGTGCAGATCTCACCAGCTGCGACGACACCAGCAAAAACGGGCGCCGAAGCGCCCGTTTCGATGTCGCAGCGGAGCAGGATCAGGCTGCTTCGGCTTCGACGATCACCTTGACCGGCGTCTCGACGCCGGCGGCGAAATGCACCATCACGTCGAACTCGCCGACATGGCGCAGCGGACCTTCGCCCAGCACCACTTCGCTCTTCTGCACCGGATGGCCGGCGGCAGTCAGGGCTTCGGCGATGTCGCGCGGGGTCACCGAACCGTACAGCTTGCCTTCGGCCGAAGCGTGCGACTTCACGGTCACGCTCTGGCCTTCCAGCTTGGCGCGGCGGCTTTCGGCTTCGTCGTGGACGGCCTTGGCCTTGGCTTCGTATTCGGCGCGCTTGGTTTCGAACTGCTCCAGGTTGGCAGCGGTGGCCGGCACGGCCTTGCCCTGCGGCACCAGGTAGTTGCGGCCATAGCCCGGCTTCACGGTCACGGTGTCGCCGAGGACGCCGAGGTTCTGCACTTTCTGCAGGAGGATGAGCTTCATTTGGATATCTCCGTTAGCGATCAGGGATCGCAGCAAATGCTGTCCGGATGGATCAGACGTCGTGGTTGTCGGTGTACGGCAGCAGCGCGAGGAAGCGCGCGCGCTTCACGGCAGTCGCCAGCTGGCGCTGGTAGTGCGACTTGGTGCCGGTGATGCGGCTCGGGATGATCTTGCCGTTCTCGGTGATGTACTGGCGCAGGGTGCCGAGATCCTTGTAATCGATCTCCTTGACACCTTCGGCGGTGAATTTGCAGAACTTGCGGCGGCGGAAGAACTTGGACATGGGTGTGCTCCTCAGGCGGCTTCGGCGGTGTCGTCGGCGGAATCGCTCGGGGCGTCGCCTTCGTCGTCACGGCGGCGGCGTTCGCCACGCTCGGGCTTGTCGCCCTTCTCGTCCTTGTTCTTCATGATCAGGGACTGTTCGGTCACGGCTTCGTCGCGCACGATGACGAGGTGGCGCAGCACCGCATCGTTGAAGCGGAAGGCGTCGACCAGTTCGTTCAACGTCGCCTGCTCGCACTCGATGTTGAGCATGACGTAATGGGCCTTGACCAGGTTGTTGATCGGATAGGCCAGCATGCGGCGGCCCCAATCTTCAACGCGGTGGACCTTGCCACCGGCATTGGTGATCGTGGCGCTGTTGCGCTCGATCATGCCCGGCACTTGTTCGCTCTGGTCCGGATGGACCAGGAACACGACTTCGTAATGACGCATTGTGTTTTCCTTGTGGATGACCGGACGGCGGGATGCCGGCCGGAAAGCCCTCGGCCATCGGAGAACCGACGCGTTCGGGCAAGCCCCCGCGGGAGCGGGAGCCGGACATTATGGCATGAATCAAGGGTTTGCGGGATCGCACGCCCGGCGGGCGCAACCGGGCTCACCCCGCGCGGTCGGCGTCCGTGGTGAAGCTCTCGCCGCAGCCGCACTCGCCCTTCACATTGGGGTTTCGGAACACGAACTGCTCGTTCAGGCCCTGCTTCACGAAGTCGATCTCGGTGCCATCGACCAGCGCTAGGCTATCGGCGTCGACCAACACGTGCACGCCCTGCTGGGCGAAATCGTGGTCGCCGGGAGCGGCGGTATCCGCCATCTCGATCCGGTAGCCCCAGCCTGAGCAGCCGGTGCGGTGGACGCCAAAGCGCAGGCCAGCCTTGCCGGGATCTGCGGCGAGATAGCTGCGGACGCGTTCGAGGGCGGCGGGTGCGAGGGTGATCATGGGGATAATTCTAGCGGGATGAATGGCGAACGTCGTTTAAACTTGCCAGTTCTAGATGGGTTTGGACGAGGCGGGATTCAAGACATGACCACGACTTCGGTGGCCGATGCGTTGGCTGGCAAATTGCCCGAGGGCGGCGCGGTAAGCGTTCGCGGCTGGGTGCGGACGGTGCGCGGTTCGACCAACCTCGCCTTCGTGAATGTCAGCGACGGTTCCTGCTTCGCCCCGATCCAGGCGGTCGCGTCCGATGGCCTGGCCAATTTCGAGGACATCAAGCGCCTGACCCCGGGCTGCGCGGTGATCGCCAGTGGCAAGCTGGTGAAATCGCAGGGCAAGGGCCAGGGCTTCGAGATCCAGGCGGATGCCATCGAAGTGGTCGGCTGGGTCGAGGATCCCCTCACCTACCCGATCCAGCCCAAGCCGATGTCGCCGGAATTCCTGCGCGAAGTCGCCCACCTGCGCCCGCGCACCAACCTGTTCGGCGCGGTCACCCGCATCCGCAACACGCTGGCGATGGCGGTGCACCGCTTCTTCCATGAGCGCGGCTTCTTCTGGATCTCGACGCCGATCATCACCACCTCGGACGCCGAAGGCGCCGGGCAGATGTTCCGCGTCTCCACGCTGGACATGGCCAACCTGCCCATCGGCAAGGACGGCCAGGTCGATTTCGGCCGCGACTTCTTCGGCAAGGAAACCTTCTTGACCGTGTCCGGTCAGCTCAACGTCGAGGCCTACTGCCTGAGCCTGAGCAAGGTCTACACCTTCGGCCCGACCTTCCGCGCCGAGAACAGCAATACCTCGCGCCATCTCGCCGAGTTCTGGATGATCGAGCCGGAGATCGCCTTCGCCGATCTCAACGACGACGCCAACCTCGCCGAGGAATTCCTCAAGTACCTGTTCCGCGCGGTGCTCGACGAGCGCCCCGACGACATGGCCTTCATCGCCGAACGCGTGCAGAAGGACGCGATCACCCGCCTCGAGGGCTTCATCAACGCGCCATTCGAACGCATCGACTACAACGAGGCGATCAAGCTGCTGCAGGCGTCGAACAAGAAGTTCGAATTCCCGGTGGAATGGGGCCTCGACCTGCAGACCGAACACGAGCGCTGGCTCACCGAGGAACATGTCGGCCGCCCGGTCGTGGTGATGAACTACCCGGAACAGATCAAGGCGTTCTACATGCGCCTCAACGACGACGGCAAGACCGTCGCCGCGATGGACGTGCTGGCGCCCGGCATCGGCGAAATCATCGGCGGCAGCCAGCGCGAGGAACGCCTCGACGTGCTCGACGCGCGCATGGCGCAGTTCGGCCTCGACCCCGCGCACTACGACTGGTACCGCGACTTCCGCCGTTACGGCAGCGTGCCGCACGCCGGCTTCGGCCTCGGCTTCGAACGCCTGGTGGTCTACGTCTGCGGACTCGGCAACATCCGCGACGCCATCGCTTACCCGCGTGCACCGGGAAGCGCGGAGTTCTGATGCTGCTGTTCTTCGCGATGCTGTTCCTCGCCACCGCAATCGCCGGCTTCTGCGCCTTCGTGATCTTCTGGCCGCTGTCGCTGGTGCACCTGCGCGATCGCCATCCCGATCTGCGCGGGCACATCGGCGACTTCTCCTTCCTCAATCCGAAGGCGTTGTCGTGGCTGCTGCTCGGACGCTACCGCGAGGTGCGCGATCGCAGCTTCACCGGGCTTGCCACGCCGGCGCGCATCGCGTTGTTGGTGATCATCGGCGGATTGCTGGCAGCTGGCCTGTTGTGGCTGGTTTCGATCCTGTTCCCCGCACTTGGACGCGTCTGACATGCTCGACGACACTCTCCAGCACAACGAATGGTGGCTTGCCAGCCTGGGCCGCACGCTGGTGTGGGCGCGCCTGCGCGTGCGCGAAGCCGGCACCGCGGAAGTCCTCGATTCCGACGGCAACACCCTGTCCTACGACAGCCCCGACACCGCTCGCGCTGCATTGATGGACGCCGAATTCGTCGCGTTCGACGGCCTCGATGAAGATGACGCGCTCGCCCGCGGTTTTCGCCTCGGCGAAGTGACGCCGCCACGCGCCGCCAACGACGACGCATTGCGGCCATTGATGGTGCAAGTCCTGGGCGCACGCGCCTGACCTCCCACTCAGGAGACATGACATGGAATTGGACCTGTCCGGCAAACGCGCATTGGTCTGCGGCGCCTCCGAAGGCATCGGCCGTGCATCCGCACACGAACTGGCATTGCTCGGCGCCGAAGTGACCGTGCTGGCTCGTCGTCGCGAGGCGTTGGAAGAAGTGCTGCGGACATTGCCGACACCGAACGGCCAGCATCATGGATTGATCGTCGCCGATGCCGCCGACACCATCGGGCTCGGCGAAAAAGCGCGCGAACTTGCTGCGCATGCCCAGGTCCACATCCTGATCAACAACACCGGCGGACCGCCTGGCGGTCGCGCCATCGATGCTGACGCCGGCGCCTTCCTCGATGCCTTCACCAAGCACCTGCTCGCCAACCAGGCGCTGGCGCAAGCGCTCGTCCCCGGCATGCGCGAGGCGAAGTACGGCCGCATCGTCAACATCATCTCGACGTCCGTGTACGAACCGATTCCCGGTCTCGGCGTTTCCAATACCACGCGCGGCGCGGTCGCCAGCTGGGCCAAGACGCTGTCGCGCGAACTGGCGGTGGACGGCATCACCGTCAACAACGTCTTGCCCGGTTACACCGAGACCGGACGCATCGACCAGATCGTGCGCGGGCGCATGGCGAAGGAAGGCAGCAGTGAAGCCGAGATCCGCGCCGACATGATCTCGGGCGTGCCAGCCCGACGCTTCGCACGCCCCGAGGAGCCTGCTGGCCTGGTCGCCTTCCTGTGTGCCCCGGTCGGTGGCTACATCAATGGCCAGTCCATTGCGGTGGATGGCGGCCGGATGCAGTCGATCTGATCGTCCCCAACAGGTAAGCTGCCGTCATGCAGCGCTACCCGCACTGGATTGACGGCAAATCCCACCCGCCCGTGGATGGTGCGTGGCTGGATGTCCATGCGCCGGCAACTGGCGAGGTGATCGCCCAGGTCGCCGCCGGAACAGCTACGGATGTCGATGCCGCGATGCAGGCTGCGCAGCGCGCTTTCCCGATGTGGTCGTCGCTGCCGAACTCGCAACGCGCGCAATGGCTGGAACGTTTGGCCGACGCTCTCGAAGAACGACTGGAAGAAGCCGCGCAAGCCGAGTCGCGCGACGGCGGCAAACCAATCTCCCTGGCGCGCGATGTCGAGATTCCGCGCGCGATCGCCAACTTGCGTTTCTTCGCCCACGCGGCGACCCAGTTCGCCAGCGAATCGCACCATGGCGAAGCCGGCCTCAATTTCACCCTGCGACAGCCACTGGGCGTCGTCGCGACAATCTCGCCGTGGAACCTGCCGCTCTATCTCTTCACCTGGAAGATCGCGCCGGCGCTGGCTGCCGGCAATTGCGTGGTCGCCAAGCCATCGGAAGTGACGCCGCATAGTGCGACGCTGTTGGCGGAAATCGCAGCGAGCATCGGGTTTCCGCCCGGCGTGTTCAATCTCGTGCACGGCGCTGGCCCCGCGGTCGGCGAAGCGATGGTGACGCATGCGCAAGTGAAGGCGATTTCGTTCACCGGCAGCACCGCAGTCGGCAAGCGTATCGCCAGCCTCGCCGCGCCACTGCTGAAGAAAGTCTCGCTGGAGCTCGGCGGCAAGAATCCGTCCCTGGTATTCGCCGATTCCGATTGGCACGACAACCTCGACACGATCGTGCGTTCGGCATTCCAGAACAGCGGGCAGATCTGCCTGTGCGGATCGCGGTTGCTGGTGGAGCGATCGATCTACGATGAATTCCGCGACGCCTTCGTCGCACGCGTGCAGGCATTGCGTGTCGGCGATCCAGCAGATCCTGCAACACAATTAGGACCGTTGGTTTCGCAAGCGCATTTCGACAAGGTGATGCGCGCATTGGCGACCGCCCGCGCCGAAGGCGCCCACGTGCTGTGCGGTGGCGATGCCATCGATCGCGCCGGTTGGTACATCGCGCCAACCGTGCTGGAAGGCCTTGGCCCCGACAGCGCTACCAACCGTGAGGAAATCTTTGGTCCGGTTGTGACGCTGCAGCCGTTCGACGGCGACGACCATGCTCTCGCGCTCGCCAATGCCAGCGATTACGGCCTAGTCGCGACGCTGTGGGATCGCGACCTGCCGCGCGCGCTGCGCTTCGCCCGCGAATTGCGCACCGGCATGGTCTGGGTCAACACCTGGCTGATGCGCGATCTGCGCACGCCGTTTGGCGGTAGCAATCAATCCGGTCTCGGGCGCGAAGGTGGCGCCGAGGCCATGCGTTTCTTTACCGAAGCAAAGAACGTGGGGATCAAGACATGAATACCGTCTCGCGAATGCTCTCCATTGCATTGGGCATCTGTTGTCTCGCATTGGTTCCGCCTGTCATGGCGCAAAGAACCGACCAGGCCGCACTCGCCAACTTCATGCAGAAGTACCAATCGTACAAAAGTTCGTTCGCACGATTCCGCTTCACCATCAACCCACACCAGCTCGCCGACCCCAATGTCAATTTCTGGGCGGGCCAGCTTGCAGCCACCGATGCCAGTATCATGGGGCGTCCAAACGATGCACTGTTTTATTTCCCGATCGCCAGTCCTCCGCCCAAAAACCTTCCCGATACCGCGAATTACAACGGCGAGAACGCCCGCCAGTGGATCGTCGCGCAAGCGCCCCGCTATCGGATCGTGATGATCAACGAGGCGCACCATGTCCCGCAAACGCGACTGCTGACGATCTCGTTATTGAAACCGCTGTGGGATGCCGGCTATCGCTACTTGGCGCTAGAAGCTCTCAACAACAATGGAAGCAACCCGGTTCCCTCCGGATTCCCGGATTTGAACACCGGTGAATACACCAAGGAACCGGTCATGGCCGAGCTGATTCGCGAAGCCCTGAAGATCGGCTATACGCTGGTACCGTACGAAGCCGACGATCGCTATCTGTCCAAAGCCGACATCCGCGAATCGACCCAGGCGCACAACCTGCAGAAATTCCTCACCACCCATCCCGATGCGAGAGTCTTGCTCCACGCCGGCTATTCACACACCGCGAAATCGGACGTGGTGCGGATTTCCGGCGCATCGACCATGGCCACGAACCTGATCGATGAGACGAAAGTGCGTGTTCTGTCGATCGACCAGGTTGCATTGACGCCACTTTCGTTCTCTTCCACCGGTGTTGCCGAGGTGCAAGCGCAACTCGCTAAGGCCTTCAAGGCCATCGAACCGACCGTCTTCATCAACAAGGCAAGCGGCAACGCATGGAGCGAGCACCCGGGTGCCTACGATGCGAGCATCCTGTTACCCGTATCACCCACACAGGTCATTCGCCCCGATTGGCTTTCCCTTGATGGGCAACGACAAAAAGTGGCGACCGATGCCAATCTCTGTGGCTTCCATTTCCCATGCATGGTCGAGGCTTTCTATGCCGGTGACCCCGACCAGGCGATACCCGCCGACCAGGTCGCATTGATGGTGCAAGCCGATACCAACACACCGCTATTCCTGCGCGAAGGCTATTACCGCCTGCTCTACATTACCGAAGAAGATCAGAAGATCATCGAACGCCAGTTCATCGTCAAGCCGCCCAGCAAGAATCACTGACCGGAATCGCCACTTGAACCGTCTCCGCCATCTTCTCGCCAGCAACCACGCCTGGTCCGAACGCGTCCATGCCGAGGACCCGACCTTCTTCGAGCGCTTGTCCAAGCAGCAGGCCCCGGAATACCTGTGGATCGGCTGCTCGGATTCCCGCGTGCCCGCCAACCAAGTGATCGACGTGGCACCGGGCGAAGTCTTCGTTCATCGCAACATCGCCAATGTCGTCGTGCACACCGACCTCAATTGCCTGTCGGTGATCCAGTTCGCGGTCGACGTGCTCAAGGTCAAGCACATCCTGGTCGTCGGCCATTACGGTTGCGGCGGCGTCCATGCCGCGTTGCACGGCACGCGTTTGGGCCTTGCCGACAACTGGGTCCGCCACGTCAAGGACGTCGCCCACATGCACACCGGCATCCTCGACAGTCACGACGATTCGGCGCTGAAGCACGATCGCCTGTGCGAGCTCAATGTGCTCGAACAGGTGGTGAACGTGTGCGAGACCACCGTCGTGCAGGACGCCTGGGCGCGCGGCCAGCAACTCGCCGTGCACGGATGGGTGTACACGCTGCGCGATGGCCGCGTGCACGATCTCGGCATCAGCGTCGCCGGCAACGACGATCTCGCCCGCGAATATCCCGAAGCCCTTGCGCGTATCCGTACCGACGTGGAAGAACGATGAGCACGACGGGGATCCACAGCGGCAACGCACCGAAGCCGGTTGGCCATTACCCGCATGCGCGGCGCGTCGGCCAGTGGTTGTACCTGTCGGGCGTCGGCCCGCGCGATCCGCAGACCAACCGCGCGCCGGGCAATGTCCACGCCGAGGACGGCTCGCTGATCTCCTACGACATCGCCGCGCAGACGCATTCGGTGTTCGCCAATGTCGGCCACATCCTCGCCGATTGCGGGGCGAGCTGGGACGACGTGGTCGATGTCACCGTCTACCTCACCGACATGGCGCGCGATTTCACGACTTACAACGCCATTTGGGCGGAACATTTCCCCGACCCCGGACGTGCGCCCTGCCGCACCACCCTCGGCATCACCGCGCTGCCGGCGCCGATCGCCATCGAGTTCAAGTGCGTGGCGCTTTTGCCGGCAGGCCTGCGCGACGGCGCCTGACACATATCGGAGAACCCGACCATGCCCCTGCCCGATCCCATCAACCTGCAGAAATGGATCGATGAACACCGCCATCTGCTGAAGCCCCCTGTCGGCAACAAATGCATCATCGACGGCGACTTCATCGTGATGGTCGTCGGCGGTCCGAACGCGCGCACCGACTACCACTGGGAGGAAGGCCCGGAATTCTTCCACCAGCTCGAAGGCGAGATGGTGCTGAAGGTGCAGGAGGACGGCCGCGTGCGCGACATTCCCATCCGCGCCGGCGAGATTTTCTATCTGCCGCCGCGGGTGCCGCACTCGCCGCAGCGTATGCCCGATTCGATCGGCCTGGTCATCGAACGCAAGCGCCTCGCGCACGAGCAGGATGGCTTGATGTGGTTCT
>DAHUXS010000009.1 GCA_027306995.1 Lysobacter sp. | reverse complement strand
GCATATGCCGCTAACCTGGCAAGTGAACCGGCCGTTGCCAGCGCTTGTTCGGCTTCAGGAACAAACTATCGCTTTTCAATTCCGATAAGCGATGCCGTCCGCGAGCAGTACGCAAATCAAAAGATTTATATTCATGGCATTTCTCCGGTGGGTGGATCGAACGATCTGATCGGCCAATCAGGAACATTCGCTATTCCACCACCACCACGTGCGTCCGTTTTCGTTTCGCAATCGGCGCCAACCACAATGGTGACCGGGCAGTCGTATGCCGTCAGTGTGCAGATGCAGAACACTGGCACAGCCACTTGGACTACAGCGGATAACTATCGCCTAGGCTCTCAGAATCCTTCGGACAACGTAACGTGGGGAACAGGTCGGGCTACATTGCCGGGGTCGATTGCTCCGGGGCAGTCCGCAACCTTCTCATTTAACGTCACGGCACCAACAACGCCCGGCACCTATAACTTCCAATGGAGGATGGTGCAAGATGGTGTGGCCTGGTTCGGCCCTGCGACGACCAATGTTGCGATTCAAGTGGCACCGCCAGCGCCGCCTGTCTCGGAGACGCCAGCACCAACGCCATTGCCGTCAGTGCCCGGCAGTACCAGTAAGACCGAGATCATCGCCTATTACGACAACACCACAAGTTGGGTATTAGGGCAGGTAACATCAGTGACCGATGCGACAACCGGTCTTGTGCAATCAGCGACAACCTACGACCCTGTCACTGCTCTGCCGACAACGACGTCTACTTTCGGCAAGCTGCAATCAACATTCACCTACAATGCCGATGGCACGCTGGCGACGGTGAAGGATGGGCGCAACAACACGACGACGCTCAGCAACTGGAAGCGCGGCATCCCGCAAACGATTGCTTATGCCGACGGCACCAGTAAGTCGACGGTCGTGGATGGCAGCGGCTGGATCACTTCGGTCACTGACGAGAACGGATATGCGACGGGATATAGCTACGATGCCATGGGTCGGTTGGCCAGTATCGCTTATCCCACGGGTGACACCACAGGTTGGAACACGACGACGCAAGTCTTCGAACCAGTTTCCACAGTGGAATATGGAATTGCGGCGGGACATTGGCGACAGACTATCGGCACGGGCAACAGCTACAAAGTTATTTATTTCGATGCCTTGTTCCGGCCATTACTGACTGCAGAATATGATGCGGCTAACGTCGCAGGCACCCAGCGGTTTCGGCGATTTGCCTACGATTCTGCCGGACGCGTGAGTTTTGCTTCCTATCCATCGATCGTCAACAACCCAAGTACGGGGGGGTGGACGCTGTACGACGCATTGGGCCGGGTCACTTCGGTCAGCCAAGACAGCGAGCAAGGATTATTGACGACGACGACGGAGTATCTGCCTGGCTTCCAGGCCCGAGTGACTAATCCACGTGGGTTCGCGACGGTAACAAGCTACCTGACGTATGACCAGCCGTCCATTGATTGGCCGTTGGTAATCAATGCGCCGGACAGCGCAACGACGACAATTTCGCGCGATGTGTTCGGCAAGCCGATCGCGATTACACGCAGTGGCGGCGGTACCAGCGTGACTCGCAGCTATAGCTACAACGTTTATCAGGAGCTGTGCAGGAGTGTGGAGCCGGAAGTTGGAGCAACCCTATTCAACTACGACGCAGCCGGCAATCTGGCATCGACGGCAATGGGGCTGGACGCAACGACTGCTTGCGGAACATCCAACAGCCGCACCGTCAATCGCACCTACGACGCTCGCAATCGCATCACGGGCCTATGGATGCCAGATGGCAAGGGCAGCCAGAGTTGGCAATACACGCCGGACGGCTTGGTAGCCAGCTCAATCGTAGATAACGATGGTCCATCGGCCGGTTCGGTGGATCAAGCCTACACCTACAACCGCCGCCGGCTATTGACAGGCGAAAGCATGAGCCAGCGTGGCTGGTATACGTGGAGCGCTGGCTACGGCTATGACGGCAATGGACATCTAGCCAGTCAGAGCTATCCGACCGGGCTTGTCGTGAACTACAGTCCTAATGCCTTGGGGCAACCCACGTCTGTGACCAGCACCGATGGCTGGACGTATGCCAGTGGTATCAGCTACTACCCGAACGGAGCAATTCAGCAATTCACATATGGCAATGGCATCGTCCATACGATGAGCCAGAATGCGCGGCAACTACCGGGCCGCAGTATGGATAGCGCTGGCGTCCTGAATAACGTCTACAACTATGACGCCAACGGCAATGTTGATTCCATCATCGATGAATTGGTTGGGGCTGGGAATTACAGCGTCAAGAGTCGCTGGATGCGATATGACGGGTTGGATCGTTTGATCGGCGCTGGGGCTGGAATATTCGGTGGCACCGACAACTGGCATCGCTTCACCTACGACCCGCAGGACAACATCACCAGCTGGAAACTGGCGGGGGGCAAGGATTATGCGACTTACACCTATACCAACAATCTTCTAACGAGTATCCAGAACAGCGCAGGGGCTAGTGTTGTGGCGTTGGCCTACGATTTGCAGGGCAATGTTCAGAACAAGAACGGTCAGACCTATACATTCGATTACGGCAACCGCTTGCGAGGTACAACCGACAAAGAATGGTATCGCTACGATGGCTATGGTCGCCGAGTGTTGGAATGGGGGAGCACGCAGCCCGGTATTTTGCCGATGTATAACCAGCCCGGGCAGTTGCTTTATGACGAGAACTACTATGCCTCGGGCCGAAAGGCCACGGAATATGTCTACTTGTCTGGCAGCCTGATCAGCACGCGGGCAAGGAACATCGACACCAATGCCTGGACGGTTTTTTTCCAGCACACCGATGCACTAGGCAGCCCGGTCGCTGTGACGAATACTGCCGGCACAGTTGCGGACCGGACGGACTGGGAACCCTATGGCGCCGCAATCGGCAAGCCGAACTACAGTGGTGTCGGCTACACCGGGCATGTGATGGATGGCGTGACTGGGCTGACTTATATGCAGCAGCGCTATTACGATCCTGCTGTTGGACAGTTCTTATCCACGGATCCTGTGCAAGCGATGAATGGGGTATTCAATCGTTACGATTATGCCTACGATAATCCATACAAGTTTATTGATCCTGATGGACGCTTTGGGGCTGGTGCTACTTGCAGTGGGAATCAAAATTGTTCTTCAGAACAAGGTAAATCAAAAACAGGAGAGAACAATCTTGGCACCGTTACAGTAACCGCTAAGGGGGTTAGAGGCACAATTTACAGAGCTGCTGATTTCTTAGGGGGGGCCTCTCAGGTGGTTGAAGGCGTAAAGACGATGGAGGCTGGATGCGAATTCATAATTGGCTGTGTGATAGGTCCTCCACTTATCGTATTGGGGCTTAATAGCATGCAGGAAGGCTGGACAGGTAAAGCGGGTTTTTTGAGGCAAAAGGCAATCGAAAAATTCGGGAAGCAAAAGGGCAACCTTGCCGTGGATGCTGCGAATACGCTTACGTCTGGCTTAGGACTTATCCGTACGACTTTAAAGCCAGGGGCATGGAAATTATTCCGAAATATTCCTTCCGACTATACTGCCGCATACAAAACGATGAGCCAAGCTGGGTTGGCAACAAGTGTTGGCATGGGTGCGGCCGGGGCTTCCGAAGCAGTAGAAACGGCATATAGCAATGATAATAAGTAAGTATTTATTACTGATTGCAATATTCATTCTAGGAGTGGCTATTGCATTGTGGAGGATCAGGAGGCCATCAGCTAATCGTAAGGTGCTGCTATCACTAAACGTTACATACGGGCTCTTGGAATTTTTACCAATAATTGGGTTTAACCTCGGCTTCCTACCTGATACGCTGGTTACGAGCGCAGCAATGGTGCTTTATTTCATTGTATTTCTCACGCTATTGATTGCGATAAATTGGGCGCATAGGAAAATATAGCAGTCGTTTTTAATGCTATCGACTTTATTACTTGCATGGATGGGGAAGGCAAACACGACTACCTCACGGCATCGGCAACAAATTTTATTCTAATCCGGCTGCCCTTCCGAAGTCACCGCAGGCAGCGCGACATCTTCCCGCACTACTGACCCCAGCAAACCCTCGCCCTGGTCTGCCGCGAACAGTTGTTCCAGTTCCTTGCGCGCATCTGCCGAGGTCTGCTGCAACGCCTCCTCGTCGTCGTAGACCAGATGTTGCGCGGCCAGCACGCGCTCGTCGGCTTCCTTGAAGCGGCGCATGCGGTCGTCGGCGATCTCGGGTGGGAAGCCGAGCGCAATCAACGCTTCGCGTCCTGTCTTCAACGCGGAGAAGAACGTTTCGCGGATCGGGGTGACGCCAAAGTCCATCAGTTGCCAGGCGTGGCGGCGATCGCGGGCGCGGGCGAGGATCTTGGCATCGGGATTGAAACGCCGGATCAACCGCACCGTGCGCAGGCTGTCCTCCACGCTACCTAATGCCACCACGAACAGGCGGATGTGCTCGGCGCCGGCAGAGCGCAATAGCTCCGGCTTGGTCGGGTCGCCGTAGTAGATCGGGTTGCCGAAGCGACGGAAGAATTCGACCTGCTCGACGTCGGAGTCGATGGCGACGAAACGCACTTTCTGGGTGAACAGCAGGCGCGCGACGATCTGGCCGAAGCGGCCGAAGCCGGCGATCATCACCTGCGGCTGGTCGTCCGGGATTTCATCGAACGGGCGCTCGTCCTTCTTCTTGCGCTTGCGTCCCACCAGCTTGCTCACGCCGATCACCAGCAGCGGCGTCACCGCCATCGACAGGCCGACGACCGCGGTCAGCTGGTCGCGCATTTCCGTCGGCAGCAGGCGCACGCGTTCGGCTTCGTTGAACACCACGAAGGCGAATTCGCCGCCCAGCGACAGCACCGACGCCAGCAGCAGGGCACCACGCGTGTCGAGTTTTCCGGGGACGCGTCCGATCGCGAACAGGAGGATGAACTTCACCACCATTAGGATGGCGACGCCCGAGGCGATCAGCGCCGGATGCGAGGCGACTTCGCGCAGGTCGATGCTCATGCCGACCGCCATGAAGAACAGGCCGAGCAACAGGCCTTCGAACGGCTGGATCTGTGATTCCAGTTCGTGGCGGAATTCGGAGTCGGCGAGGATCACGCCGGCGATGAAGGCGCCGAGGCCGGCGCTCAGGCCCGCGAGTTCGAGGAACCATGCGCTGCCCAGCACCACCAGCAAGGCGGCGGCGGTGAACACTTCCGGCATACCGGTGCGCGCGACGATCTTGAACAGCTGGCGCAGCAACAGGCGACCGCCCAACAGCAGCACCGCGATTGCACCGACCGCCTTGCCGGTGGCCAGCCATGGCGACATGTCCGCGTGCTGGACATTGCCAAGCAGCGGAATCGCGGCCAGCAACGGAATCGCCGCGATGTCCTGGAACAGCAGGATGGCGAAGGCGAGACGACCGTGGTCGCTATTGATCTCGCCGCGTTCGGACAGCAGTTGCAGGCCGACAGCGGTCGACGACAGCGCCAGCGCGATGCCGATCACCAGCGCGGTATTGAGGCCGGAGCCGCGGAACCAGCAGAGTGCGCCCAGCGCCAATCCGGTCAATGCGACCTGCAGCGCGCCGACGCCGAACACCGCGCCGCGCATCACCTTCAGCCGCGGCAGCGACAGCTCGAGGCCGATGACGAACAGCATCATCACCACGCCGATCTCGCTGGCGGTGAGCACGCGTTCGGGATCCGACACCACTTTCAGTGCGTGCGGCCCCAGCAGCACGCCGGCGGCGAGGTAGCCGAGCACCGCGCCGAGGCCGAAACGCTTGAACACCGGCACCGCGACGACCGCGGCCAGCAGGAAGACGAGGGCGAGTTGCAGACCGCTATCAGGCATTGGAACCTCCGAAGGGCATTATGGGGCGGGTATGGCCGCTGCGTGCGAAAATCATCCCCATGCATACGCCCGAAGACAGCCTGCTCGGCCGCGAGGTCGCCTATCCGCAGCATTACGATCCGTCGCTGCTGTTTCCGATCCCGCGCGCGCAGGGTCGCGACGAACTCGGCATCCGCGCCGAAGCCCTACCTTTCATCGGTCACGATCGCTGGCAGGGGTATGAGCTGGGTTGGCTCGATGGGCGCGGCAAGCCGCAGGTGGCGACCGCCGTGTTCGAAGTGCCGGCGACATCGCCGAACCTGATCGAATCGAAGTCGTTCAAGCTTTATCTCAACTCCTTCAATGCCCATCGCGTCGGTTCTGCAGACGAATTGCGCGCGATCATCGAGCGTGACCTGTCGAACGCCGCCGGCGCGCCGGTGCGGATGCAGTTCGGCCTGCCGCCGTTGTGCGAAGACGATGGCGGCGAAAGCATCGATGGACTTGATATCGCCATCGACCATTACGGACCGCCCGATCCGTCGTTGTTGACGGGTACCGGCGATGACGTCCGGGAAACCCTGGTCTCGCATCTGCTGAAATCCAATTGCCCGGTGACCGGGCAGCCCGACTGGGCGACATTGCTGATTCGTTACAGCGGTCCACGGATCGACCGCGAAGGCCTGCTGCGATACGTCGTCGGATTCCGCGACCAGCGCGAGTTCCACGAGCAGTGCGTGGAGCGGATCTTCGTCGACGTGCTGGTGCAGTGCCGGCCGCACGCGCTCTCGGTGGAGGCGCGCTATACCCGCCGTGGCGGACTGGACATCAACCCGTGGCGGGCGACCGAAAACGGCGAATTGCCGGAAGTGTGGAGAACGCCACGCCAGTGACGCATTAAATGAATACGGACGTGATGAAGTCTTAACATCCGACGTGGCATGGTCACCGAGCCTTATCCATTCCAAGGTCCTGGGAGTCCAACATGAGCGGTAACGAAGAAAACGTCGATCCGTTGTTCAAAGATGCGCAATCCGGTTCCTTCTCTACAGAAGAGTCCACCGATGGCGGCGGCGGCGCGGGTACGCAGACCTACACGGTCCAGTCGGGCGACACGCTGTCGGCGATCGCCAAGCAGTTCTATGGTCACGCCAACAAGTACAACGTGATCTTCGAGGCCAATCGTGACATTCTCGACGATCCCGACAAGATCAAGCCGGGCCAGATCCTCAAGATTCCGGCAGCCGAATAACTGCGGCGCTTGCGTCCCTCACCCAATTCTCGAGAGAACGAATCCATGAAACAGACCCGTCTTCCGTTGGTCCTGTCTGCAGCGCTGATCGCCAGCGTCGCCGTCGTCGGTTGCAAGAAGAAGGAAGAAGCGCCCGCCCCGGCACCTGCCGCCAGCGCGCCGGCACCCGCCCCGGCGGCACCGGCTGCTGCGACTGCCTCGGTCGCTTCAGTTGATCTCGGCAGCGCCGTTGGTGCCGATTTCAAGGTCACCGCACCGGCCACCACCTTCAAGCCGAAGGACACTATCTATGCGGCCGTTTCCACCGCGACCAGCGATCCCGCCGCCACCGTGCCGGGCAAGCTGACCGCCACCTGGCACTACGACAAGGCCGGCACCCAGGTGAAGGCGAACGAGGAAACCAAGGAAGTGAATTTCAGTGGCACGGGCACCACCGACTTCTTCCTGAAGATGCCGAACGGCTTTCCCGTCGGCAAGTACAAGGTCGAAATCTCGCTCGATGGCGCCGTGGTCCAGACCAAGGAATTCGAGGTCAAGTGACTTCGTGATCGCCTGATCGCACAGCCTCCATCCGCCACGGTGTGGATGGCGACGAAAGGACGCAGCCTTCGGGCTGCGTCCTTTTTCATGGGGAAAGTTGTGGCGATATGGCGCGGCGGGCGACAATGGCGGTTCTTTACGCACGCGTCGATGCACGGAGCCTCGCCATGGCCGATTCCAAGATCCTTTACACGCTGACGGACGAAGCGCCGTTTCTTGCCACCGCCTCTTTCCTGCCGATCGTGCAGGCTTATGCCAAGACCGCCGGCATCGATGTCGACACCCGCGACATTTCGCTGGCTGCACGCATCCTTTCGCAATTCCCGGACGTGCTGAAACCGGAACAGCGCGTCAACGACGATCTCGCCGAACTCGGCCAGCTCGCGACCACGCCCGACGCCAACATCATCAAGCTGCCAAACATCAGTGCATCGGAGCCGCAGCTCAAGGCCGCAATCGTCGAGCTGCAACGCCAAGGCTACGCCTTGCCGGACTATCCGGAAGATCCGAAGACCGACCAGGATCGCGAATGGAAGTCGCGCTACGACCGCGTCAAGGGCAGCGCAGTGAATCCGGTGTTGCGCGAAGGCAATTCCGATCGCCGCGCACCGAAGGCGGTGAAGAACTACGCCAAGGCGCATCCGCATCGCATGGGCAAGTGGAGCCAGGATTCGAAGACGCATATCGCGCACATGGCGTCCGGCGATTTCTACGGCAGCGAACAGTCGGTGACACTGGCGCAACCGGGCAGCGTGCGCATCGAATTCACCGGTGACGTCGGTGGCAGCTTCCCGCTGCGCGCCCCGGTGAAGGTGCAGGCCGGTGAGACCATCGATGCCTCGACCATGAGCGCGTCCGCGCTCGGTGATTTCGTCGACGCACAGATCACCGACGCCAAGGCGCAGGGCGTGCTGTTCTCGCTGCACCTCAAGGCGACGATGATGAAGGTCAGCGATCCGATCATGTTCGGGATCGTGGTTCGTCGGTTCTATCGCGACGTGCTGGAGAAGCATGCCGACGCGCTGGCGAAGATCGGTTTCGACGCCAACAACGGCATCGGCGACCTTTACGCGCGTATGGGCGAGTTGCCGGAAGACGTGCGCACGCAGATCGAGGCCGACATCGCCGCCGAATACGCCCGGCGTCCGGCAGTGGCGATGGTGAATTCCGACAAGGGCATCACCAACCTGCACGTGCCGAGCGACGTCATCGTCGACGCATCGATGCCGGCGATGATCCGCGACAGCGGCCGCATGTGGAACGCCAAGGGCGAGTTGCAGGACACCAAGGCGCTGATCCCCGACCGTTGCTATGCCGGCATCTACCAGGCGGTGGTCGAGGATTGCCGCGCGCATGGCGCCTTCGATCCGTCAACAATGGGCGACGTGCCGAACGTCGGCCTGATGGCGCAGAAGGCCGAGGAATACGGCAGCCACGACAAGACCTTCCAGATGCCGGGCAACGGCGTGGTGCGCGTGATCGATGATGCTGGCAAGGTGTTGATGGAGCATCGCGTGCAGGCCGGCGATATCTGGCGCATGTGCCAGACCAAGGATGCGCCGGTCGTCGACTGGGTGAAGCTGGCGGTGAGCCGCGCGCGCCTGAGCGGCACGCCGGCGGTGTTCTGGCTCGATCCGCAGCGCGCGCACGATCGCGAGATCAAGGCCAAGGTCGAGCGTTACCTCAAGGATCACGACACCAATGGCCTCGACATCCGCATCCTGTCGCCGGTCGAAGCGATGCAGCTGTCGCTGGAACGCATCCGCAAGGGCGAGGACACCATCTCGGTGACCGGCAACGTGCTGCGCGATTACCTCACCGACCTGTTCCCGATCATGGAACTCGGCACCAGCGCTAAGATGCTGTCGATCGTGCCGCTGATGGCCGGTGGCGGCCTGTTCGAAACCGGCGCCGGCGGTTCCGCGCCCAAGCATGTGCAGCAGTTCGTCGCCGAAGACTATCTGCGCTGGGATTCGCTGGGCGAATTCCTGGCGTTGCAGGCCTCGTTCGAACAGCTTGCACAGCACGCCGGCAACGCGCGTGCGCAGGTGCTGGCCGACGCGCTGGATGCCGCCAACGGCAAGTTCCTCGACAACGACAAGTCGCCGTCGCGTGCGCTGGGTGGCATCGACAATCGTGGCAGCCACTTCTATTTGGCGATGTACTGGGCGCAGGCGCTGGCCGCGCAGACGCAGGATGCCGAACTCGCCGCGTTGTTCGCACCGCTGGCCAAGGCCCTCACCGACAACGAAGAAAAGATCGTCGGTGAGTTGATCGCGGCGCAGGGCAAGCCGGTCGATATCGCCGGTTACTACCACCCCGACATGGGCAAGGTGTCGGCGGCAATGCGTCCGAGCGCGACCTTCAATGCGGCGCTGGCCGCGTTGTAATTCCTCGCATGCGATGAAACGAAACGGGGCGCCAGTGGCACCCCGTTTCTTTGTGCGGCTTCAGCTGCAGCAGGCGCGCTGGTCGGATCGTGTGCGCACGGCATAACCTTCGAGCGGTTCTTCCTGGTCGTAGTTGTGACCG
Source organism: Lysobacter sp. (assembly GCA_027306995.1). Lineage (GTDB taxonomy): Bacteria > Pseudomonadota > Gammaproteobacteria > Xanthomonadales > Xanthomonadaceae > Solilutibacter. Next base: position 105,383 of record DAHUXS010000009.1, on the reverse strand, counting down.
GCATGCATCGGTCGGCCCCCGAGCAGCCAAAGCATGCGCAGGGAGGACTGGCGTTCGCGCTGTTCGCCTGCCTGCTGGCTGCAATCACGCACATCGACCAGGTCCTGCGGACGGTTGGAATAGCCTTCCAGGAACAGCATTTCCCTGAAGATCTTCATGGACTTCTCCCGTGTTCGGGTGGCGCCCACCCGTTGAATGAAGTACAAGATAAGTGCTGGTTCTGGCCAGAACCAGCGACCATTTTGCAAGCCAGACTTGAATTTCATTCAAATCATGAGCCGCCTGCCCCTGCATGCACTTCCCGGCTTCATCGCCGCCGCCCGGACCGGCAACTTGTCGCGCGCGGCCGATTCCCTGCACCTGACGGTCAGCGCGCTCAGCCACCAGATCAAGGCGCTCGAGCTGCGGCTTAACCGCACGCTGTTCGTGCGCGGCGCCCGCGGGATCACCTTGACCGAGGACGGCCGGCGCCTGCTGGAGCGCATCGGCCCGCATTACGACGGCATCGAATCGGCGCTGCGCCCGTATGCCGCCCGCCATGACGACATCCTGACCGTCAGCGTGACGCCATCCATGACATCGGCGTGGCTGGTCCCGCGCCTGGGACGTTTTCTTGCCAGCCATCCCGAACTCGAATTGAGCGTGCTGTCGGACTCGGCATTGGTCGATTTCGCCCGCGACACCCATATCGATGTGGCGTTGCGCATCGGCAATGGCGAATGGCCCGGCCTGCAAGTCGAATTGCTGATGGACGAATGGCTGGTGCCGGTGGCGAGTCCGGAACTGATCGATCGCCATGGTGGCCTGCCCACGCCGGAATCGTTGCGGGAATGGCCGTTGCTCGGCGATCCCGATGACGAATGGAACCACTGGTTCGCGCATTATGGCCTGGCGCCGGTCAAGCGCTACGTTGCCACCTTCAACGATTCCGAAGCGCAGAATCGCGCGGCACGCGACGGCGTCGGCGTTGGCCTCGGGCGATTGACGCGCGCGCGCCTGATGCTGGCATCCGGGCAACTGGTGGCCTTGATGGCGGAACCGGTCAAGGCCAGCTACGCCCACTATCTGGTGTATCCGTCGCGCTCGTCATCGCATCGCGGCATGCAGGTGTTCCGCGACTGGCTGCATCAACAGGTGCGTGCGGATGTGCGCAGCTTCGCCAAGTTGCCGTTGCCGCGGAAGGCGTGAGTTGGCATGTTTCCCATAAAAAACGGGGCACCATCGGCGCCCCGTTTCTTGCATCGATGATGCGATGCTTCAGATCGCGATGTCGGCGCGTTTTTGCCGGCGCAGCATCGTGATGACCAGGGTGACCGAAAGCAGGACGGTCGCCACCGCGAAGATGCCCATGCCGAGATAGGCGCCACCGAGGGTGCCGGTGGGCGCGCTGTTGGCATCCATCACCGGGATGAACTTGGCCGCTGCCATGCCGGTGTAATGCATGCCGCAGACGGCGACGCCCATCACCAGCGCACTGCCCAGCATCTGCACCCAGCCGCGGAGGTTGAAGGCCAGCCACAATGCGACGCAGGACGCGACGATCGCGATCGCCACCGAAGCGATGACCAGCGTGCCGTCATACTGGATCTCAGCGGGCATGCGCATCGCCGCCATGCCGGTGTAATGCATGCCGGCCACGCCGAGGCCGGTGAGGATGCCGGCGAGCACCAGCTTGCCCATGTTGAATTGGCCGGTGCCGACGATGGCCAGCCCGACCGCGACTGCGGCCAGCCCGATGATGGCCGACAACACGGTCAGGGGCAGGTCGTAGGTGACCTGCATGTCCATCTTGCACGCGAGCATGGCGATGAAGTGCATGGCCCAGATGGCGCCGACGCCGAGCGCCGCTGCCGCGCCGAGGACCGACTGCAGGCGCTGTCCGGTATTGCGCGCGGCCGGGATCGACACCGCCAGCTGCAGCGCGGTGAACGAACCGAGCACCGAAACCAGATAGGACAAGGCGACAAGCAGTGGATCGTGGACGCATTGGATCGCGTGGTCGTGCATGGTGTTTCCCCTTTCCTCGTTGGTGGTGGAGGCAGCGTGGAAGCGCTGTCGCTGTGGTGCCGTTATGCGTGGAACTCGAACCTGCAGCAGTCGTCGCCGTGCGCGCAGCAAGTGGACTCGCTGACGCGGATGGTTCCCAGGTGACCCGACTCGTTGATCAACCCTTCCAGGAAACCGCGGAAGAAATGGCATTGCGGCGTGGGCAGCGATTTCTGTCCCGGCGTGCAGAACGGGCTGCTGGTCGTGGTCAGGGTGTCGCCTTCCTGCTTGGCCGAAATCATTTGCCTGAGCGCCGGCAGGGCGAGGTGGGTGATCGAGCCGGCCAGGGGCTGGCGCGCGCCGAGCGCGAAATCGCGCTTGAACACCCAGGCGCCGACGCGCGAACCGATATGGCGCATGGTGGCTTCGCGTTGCGCCGGGTCGACGCTGCGTTCGAGCGCCAGCACGGTGCCGAAGACCTGCGGGTAGTCGCGCGCGACCTGCGGCAACATCTGGTCGATGCGCTTCTGGTCGGCGACGGCGCTTTGCGGCGGCATGGCTTCAACCGGTACTGACGCTGCAGCGGGCGTCGCGGCGGTTGCCGCCGGGATCATCGGCGCGTTGCCCGAATTCGGGTCGAAGACGCCGGCTTCCAGGCTGCTCACCATGTGGTGGGAACCGAGCTGCTCCTCCAGCTTGAGCAGGTTCGCTTCCGGTCCCTTGACCATCAGCGACATCACCACGCCGTTCTCGATGTTGGCGCGACGATGGCGCAACAGGGTGAACTGGTTGGCGAGCAGGATGTCGCTCAACGCGATCAGCAGCCCTTCCTTGTAGCTCGAAACCACCCGTAATTCGACTTCGATCATCCCCAAATCCCCAGTGCAATTTCTGTTGCGAGTCGATGCGCCATCACCGATCGGAAATCGGCGGGTGATCGGACGCTTCGCGGATCGTCCCCAACGATCTTCGCAAAGCTGAACGGATGAATTGAATGTACTGAATCGTTCAGGAGCATGCAATCGGGTATGGTGAGATTTGTCCCCATTCAGACGGTTGCGCGTGCCGTCGCAGAGCAAACCGGGATGCTCATCGCATTCAACAAACCGTATGGCGTGCTTTGCCAGTTCACCGATCGCAGCACGCCACCTCGACCGACCCTGGCGATGTTCGGCCTGCCGCCGCGGGTCTATGCCGCCGGGCGGCTCGATCACGACAGCGAAGGCCTGTTGCTGCTGACCGATGACGGCGCGCTCGCGCATCGCATCACCCATCCCCGCCATACGCTGGGCAAGCGTTATTGGGTGCAGGTCGAAGGCGATCCCGATGCCTCGCAGTTGCAGCAGCTGCGGGCTGGCGTGGAGCTCAACGACGGAATGACCCTGCCGGCCGACGCCCTGCGCATCGATCCGCCGCCGTTATGGCCGCGCGACCCGCCGATCCGGGTGCGCAAATCGGTGCCCGACGCCTGGCTCGACCTCGGCATTCACGAAGGACGCAATCGCCAGGTGCGGCGGATGACGGCCGCCGTCGGTTTGCCGACATTGCGACTGGTGCGCCATGCCATCGGACGCTGGCGACTGGATGGCCTGCAACCGGGGGAGTGGCGCGAGATTCCGGTGCGGGTATAAATGGCGCGGGGAGATGAATGTGGCGGGCTGACCGTGTTCAGGCGAGCAGCACAGGCATCGATACACTGTGCGGCCATGTTTATGTGGCGTGAAAAGGGAAGGAGGGGAAGGGTTTGTCAGTCGTGACGCATGCCGGTCGCATTCTTGTGGTGGACGATCAGGCGATCAATCTGCGCGTCGTATCGTCGCTGCTGGAACGCCATGGCTACCGGGTCTCCGGTGCCAGTGGCGGCGAAGCGGCGCTGGACGCCTGTCGCGAACTCGTTCCCGACCTGATCCTGCTCGACATGATGATGCCGGGCATGGACGGATTCACCCTGCTCAGGACGATTCGTGGCGACATGGCCCTGAAACGGGTGCCGGTGATCTGCTTGACGTCGGTGCAGGATCGCGACTTGCTGGTGCAGGCGTTCGAAGCCGGCGCCGTGGACTATGTCACCAAGCCCTTCATTGCCGAGGAATTGCTGGCGCGCGTCGATGTGCACATCGGCTTGAAGCTGACGCGCGATCGTCTCGAACGCGTCGCCAACGAACGCCAGGACCTGGTCAACCTGGTCGCGCACGATCTCAAGAATCCGTTGACCAGCATCGCGTTCGCCAGCGACATCCTGGTGAACAACGGCGTCAAGCCGGAGCGGGTGCCACGCTATCTGCAGATGATCCACGAGAGCGCGGGGGATGCGCTCGGCTACATCCGCCGCTATCTCGAATCGCAGGCGCCGGGCGAAGAGGGCGCGACCGTCGATTCGGTCGCCGGCCTCGATGCCACGCTCGACTGGTTGCACGATCGCTACGAACTGCAATGCGAAGGCAAGGGGCTGGAGTTGCGCATCAGCCGCGTCGCCGGTGATCCGCAGGTGCGGATCGAGCCGTTGGTGTTGCGGCAGGTGGCGGAAAATCTCGTGACCAACGCGCTCAAATATGCTGACATGGGCGGTGAACTGCATCTTGCCGCACAGGCGGGCGCGCCGGGGTTCTGGCGATTGATTGCCGAGGATCGCGGCCCGGGCATCAGCGCCGACCAGCAGCGCAAATTGTTCAAGCCCTTCGTGCGCCTGACCGATGGCGATCCGCTGGCTGGCCTGTCGAGTGGCCTCGGCCTGTCGCTGGCGCGGCACATCGTGATGCGCGCCGGTGGCCAGCTGTTCTATGAAGGCCGCGAAGGCGGCGGCGCGCGTTTCGTGATCGAGCTGCCCGGCGCCTGAGTGTCAGCCGTGGCGAATGCTGGCGACGCGCCGCGATTCGCCGTCGATGGTTTCGCCTTCTTCTGCCTGGATGCGCTTGGCGCGACGACGTGCGGCGTACCACAGCAATCCGGCGCCCGCGACAGCCGCGACGGCGATCGCCGGATTGCGCTTGACGAAGGTGCGGGCGACCCGCGATCCGGTCTTGACCGCGCCGATGGCGGCGCCGGTTTCGATCCAGCGCATGGCGTGGTCGGGGATGTGATCCTTGACCGCACCGCCGACCTTGCCGGCGAAGTCGACCACGCGATCAGTGTAGGCATCGAACTTGTTCATGGCGGATGTCCGTGCAGGCTGGGGGACAGTGTCGGTCGCGGGATGTTGCGATGGCGTGAGTTACGTCCCGCGCGGTTTCGCCCGGTGCGTTGCGGTCGCGTTCCACGGATCGTCCGGCCACGGATGCTTGGGATAGCGTCCCTTCATCTCCTTCTTTACTTCCGGATAGGTGCGATCCCAGAACCCGCGCAGGTCCTGCGTCACCTGCAACGGGCGTCCGCCCGGCGACAGCAGGTGCAACGTGAGCGCGATGCGGCCATCGGCGATCTGTGGCGTTTCCGCCAAACCGAACAGTTCCTGAAGCTTGACCGCGAGAACGGGCGATGCCGGCGCGCCGTCGTCGAGCAGGGCATATTCGATCGTGCGTTCGAGGCCCGACGGCACTAGGATGCGAGTCGGCGCCAATGCATCAATGCGTTGCCGCAACGACCACTCGACCTTCCCGCGCAGCGCGTCGGACAGCGCGGAGGATTCCAGTGCGTCGATCCGCCTCAGGCCGACGAAAGCGGGGCGCAGCCAATCGTCGAGCGTCGCCAGCAGCGCCGCATCGGAGAGATCGGGCAATCCGAGTTCCGGCATCCACGCGCGCAGGCATTGCACGCGGATGCGCCATTGCGAGAGCGCATCGCCCCACGGCAGCAGGTCGAGGCCGCCATCACGCACGGTTGCGGTGAGCGCAGTCGCGGCCAGCTCCGGATCGATCCTGCCCGCAGGTCGCGCCGACAACACGATGCCGTCGAAGCGCTCGATGCGTTCGCTGACCAGTGCCTGCCTTGCAGCATCCCAGCGCACTTCGTCGGATTCGCGCCAATGCGCGCCGAAATCTTCGCGCAGACGCTTTTCGTCGACCGGCAAGCCGCGCAGGATCAGCGCGTCGCGCGCCTCGTGGCGCAATTCGCCAACCACCAACCAGGGTTCGCCGTAGAGCGCGCTGTCGTCGAACAATCGCGCGCTGCGACCGTTGCTCAATTGGTAGCGGCGCGGATCGGTTGGATGCTGACGGGCGATGCGGTCCGGATAGGCATGCGCCAGCAGGATGCCGAGTTCGTGCGCGGGAACCTGCATGGGCGATGTTGCATCGACGCGCAAACGACGGCGCCATTGCGCCGCGGCGGCATCGATGGCGGCGAGCGCGGAGCGGTTGGCATCGGCCGGTGTGCGTCCACCGCGGAAGGCCGACAAGGCTTGCCAGCGCTCGACCAGGGCATCGCTGCGACTGCGCAAGGGATCGCGCGCTTCCAGCAAGGCAGCGAGATCGCAGGCCAATGCGCGGCTGGTGGCGTCATGTGTGGACAGCAGCATCGCCGCCAGTCGCGGATGGGTGCCGAGCGCGAGCATGCGGCGGCCGTGTTCCGTGATGTGTCCATCGCGCGTGATCGCACCGAGGCGTTGCAGCAGATCGCGCGCGGAAGCGAGGTGTCCCGATGGCGGGGTGTCGACGAAGCGCAGCTCGCTGCCGCCCCAGGCCGCGAGTTCCAGCGCCAGTGCGGCGAGATCGACCTGCGCGAGTTCCGGTCGGCGTTGCGGATCGAGCCGCTTCGATTCCGGCCATAAGCGCAGCGCGTGCCCTTCGGCGACACGACCGGCGCGGCCCGTGCGCTGGTCGGCGGAGGATTGCGCGATGGCCACCGTATCCAGCCGCGAAAAACCGCTGTTGGGATCGAAACGCGGTTCGCGAGCGAGGCCGCTGTCGATCACCACGCGCACGCCCGGTAGGGTCAGACTGGATTCGGCGACATTGGTCGCCAGCACCACGCGGCGGCGACCGTCGGCGCCGGGTTGCAACAATCGCGACTGCTGCTCGACCGGCAATTCGCCATGCAGGGCGAGCACGTCGACATCGCGCAGTGCATCGCCAAGCAGGCTTTGCGCCTTGTGGATCTCGCGCAGTCCCGGCAGGAACACCAGTACGTCGCCGGGATGGGTGGCGATGGCGTCTTCCACCGCGCGCTTGACTTGGTGTTCGAGCGCCTCGTCGCGACGCGACGGAAAATGCGCGACGTGCACCGGGAAGCTGCGGCCGGCGCTGCTGATGCGCGGGGCCTCGAGCCAGCGTGCCAGCGATTCGCCGTCGAGTGTCGCCGACATCACCACGATGCGCAGGTCGTCGCGCACCGATGCCTGGACGTCGAGCGCCAACGCGAGCCCGAGATCGCTGGCGAGATGGCGCTCGTGGAATTCGTCGAACAGGATCGCACCGACGCCATCGAGCAACGGATCGTCCTGGAGCATGCGGGTGAGGATGCCTTCGGTGACGACTTCGATCCGCGTGCGCGCCGTGACCTTGTTCTCGAAGCGAATCCGATAGCCGACCGTCTCGCCGACGCGCTCGCCCAATTGCGCGGCCATGAAGCCCGCAGCTGCGCGCGCGGCGACGCGACGCGGTTCCAGCATCAGGATCTTGAGGCCGGCGAGCCATGCTTCATCCAGCAACGCCAATGGCAGCTGGGTGGTCTTGCCGGCGCCGGGCGGCGCTTCCAGCACCAGGCGCGTCTGCGTCGCGAGGGTGGCGCGCAGTTCGGGCAGGATGGCGGCGATTGGGAATTGCATCGGCACATTGTAGAAGCGCGACGTGGCCGACCCGCTAAAATCGCCATATGCAGCTCATCGATATCGGCGCCAACCTCACCCACGACAGCTTCGATCGCGACCGCGATGCCGTGCTCGCGCGCGCACGCGCCGCCGGCGTGGCACAGCTCGTCATCACCGGTGCCAGCCGCGAGCATTCGTCGCAGGCCCTGCGGCTGGCGCAGGCGCATCCGGGCGAGCTGTTCGCCACGGCAGGTGTCCATCCGCACCACGCCACCGAATACACCGACGAATGCGATGCCGAGATGCGCGCGCTGCATGCGCATCGCGAAGTGGTTGCGGTCGGCGAGTGCGGCCTCGACTATTTCCGCGATTTCTCGCCGCGGCCATCGCAGCGCACCGCTTTCGAACGCCAGTTGCAGATCGCCGTCGATACCCGGAAGCCTTTGTTCCTGCACCAGCGCGATGCCCACGGCGATTTCATGGCGATGATGAAGAACTTCGACGGCAAGCTCGGGCCGGCGGTGGTGCATTGCTTCACCGGCACCCGCGAGGAGTTGTTCGACTATCTGGATCGCGATTGGCACATCGGCATCACCGGGTGGCTGTGCGACGAACGACGCGGCGCCCATCTGCGCGAACTGGTGAAGCACATCCCGGCTAATCGCCTGATGATCGAAACCGACGCGCCCTATCTGTTGCCGCGCACGCTGCAGCCGATGCCCAAGGATCGCCGCAACGAACCGGCCTTTCTCGCCCATATCGTCGAGGAATTGGCGCGCGATCGCGGCGTCACGGTGCAGGAAGCGGCACGCGCGAGTACGGACGCGGCACGCGCATTTTTCCGCCTGCCGGACGCCATGCAGGGTTAATGTTAACAGGTTAAACTTTGCGGAAGATCCTATTCCGGAAGCGTTCCATGTCGTCTTCGATCCGCGGGCTTGTCTGTGCAGCCTGCCTGCTCGTCCTCGTGTTGCCCGGCTGCAAGAAGGACGATGCCGCCGCGAAAGCCGCTGCCGAACCCGCACTCACCGTCAGCGTCGTGCCGGTGCTGCAGAAGCAGGTCGCCAATGGACTCACGGTGTCCGGACCGGTGTCGCCGGTGGAAGAAATGCAGCTGGGCGTGGAAGTCAGCGGGCAACGCGTCACCGCGCTCAAGGTCGATGTCGGCCAGTGGGTGAAGGCGGGACAGGTGCTGCTCACGCTCGATCACCGCACGCTCGATGCTGGGCTCGCGCAGGCGAATGCCAACCTCAAGCAGGCGCAGGCTGGTGCCGATCTCGCCAGGGCGAATCTGGTGCGCGGCGAAGGCCTGGCCAAGGATCACTACATCAGCGCGTCGCAGCTCGACCAGCTGCGTGCGGCGAAGCAGCAGGCCGACGCCCAGCTCGCCACCGCGCAGGCCGCACATGACACTTCGGCGCTGCAACGCAGCTTCGCCGAATTGCGCGCGCCGGCGAACGGACAGATTTCCAAGCGGCTGGTGCAGCCGGGGCAGATCGTCGCCGGCGGCACCGAACTGATGCGTCTCATTCGCGGCGGCAAACTGGAATGGCGCGCGGAACTGCCGTCGTCGCAGTTGTCGCTGGTCAAGCCCGGCGATCGCATCGCCCTGCATGGCCGTGATGGCGAAACGGTGGAAGGTCGCGTTCGCGCGGTGAGCCCCGGTGTCGACGCCAGCACGCGCACCGGCACCATCTACGCCGACCTGCCGAATCCCGAAGGCCTGCATCCGGGCAGCTACCTCGAAGGCCGCATCGATACCGGCCTCTCCGACTCGCCGGTGGTGCCGGCGGCCGCGATCGTGTTGCGCGACGGCTTCCAGACCGTGTTCGTGGTCGATGCGCAGAACAAGGTGCATGCGACGCGGATCGAAACCGGCAACAAGGACGCCGGTCAGGTCCAGGTGCTGCGCGGCCTTAAGGCCGGCGATCGCGTGGTGATCGAAGGCACCGGCTTCCTCGCCGATGGCGATGTGGTCAAGGTGGTCGCAGCGAGCACTGCCAACACGAACGCGAGCACTGCTCCGTGAGTGGCGGTGGCAGCGTTTCGTCATGGGCGATCAAGCGGCCGTTGCCGGCGCTGATGGTGTTCTTCGTATTGTGCGTTGCCGGCCTGTGGGGTTACCACAAGCTGCCGGTCGCGCGCTTCCCCGACATCGCATTCCCGATGACGGTGGTGACGGTGGTGCAGCCGGGCGCGTCGCCGTCGCAGCTTGAAACCGAAGTCACCCGCAAGATCGAGGACTCGGTCGCCACCATCAACGGCATCAAGCGTGTCACGTCGACGGTGGTCGAGGGCACGTCGACCACCGCGATCGAGTTCAACCTCGATACCGACCTGCTGGTGGCGTTGAACGACACCAAGGATGCGGTCACGCGCATCCGCACCAACCTGCCGCAGGACATCCAGGAGCCGATCGTCTCCAAGGTGAACATCGGCGGATCGCTGCTGACGTTCTCGGTCTCGGCGCCGAACATGACCGCCGACGAGCTGTCGTGGTTCGTCGATCGCGATGTCGCCCGTGCCGTCTACGGCGTCGAAGGCGTGGCCGCGGTCAATCGTATCGGCGGCATCGATCGCCAGGTGCGCGTTGATCTCGATCCGCAGGCGCTGGAGGCCTTCGGCGTCACTGCCGGCGAAGTGAGCCAGCAATTGCTGGCGATGCAGGTCGAGCGTCCCGGTGGCAAGGCCGAACTCGGCGGCGCGGAACAGACGATCCGCACCATCGGCACGGTGAAAGACGCCCAGCAACTGCGCGACTACAGCATCACCCTGGCCGATGGTCGCGCCGTGCGTTTGTCGTCGATCGCGACGATTACCGATGCCGCCGCCGACCTGACCCAGGCCGCCTTCCTCGATGGCAAGCCGGTGGTCGGTTTCTCGATGTCGCGTACCCGCGGTTCCGACGAACTGAAGGTCAAGGCGGGCGTCGAAGCGGCGCTGGCTGATTTGCACAAGGCGCACCCGGCGGTCAATTTCAATCTCGTCACCGACAACACCGTCGAGACCAAGCGCAGCTACACCTCGTCGATGGAGATGCTGTTCGAGGGCGCCTTCCTCGCGTTGCTGGTGGTGTGGCTGTTCCTGCGCGACTGGCGCGCGACCTGGGTGTCGGCAGTGGCGCTTCCGCTGTCGATCATCCCCACGTTCGCAGTGATCTACTTCCTCGGCTTCACCCTCAACATGATCACCCTGCTGGCGATGTCGGTGGTGGTCGGCATCCTGGTCGATGACGCCATCGTCGAGATCGAAAACATCGTGCGCCATCTCGGCAGCGGGAAATCGCCCCTCGAAGCCGCGCGCGAAGCCGCCGACGAAATCGGCACCGCGGTGATCGCGACCTCGATGACGCTGGCCGCAGTGTTCGTGCCGGTCGCGTTCATGCCCGGCATCGCCGGCAAGTTCTTCCGCGAATTCGGCTGGACAGCGGCGACCGCCGTGCTGTTCTCGCTGCTGGTGGCGCGCCTGCTGACGCCGATGATGGCGGCCTACACGTTGAAAGGCGCGCATGGCCACGAACAGCCCGATGGCAAGCTGATGACGCGCTATCTCAAGCTGGTCGACTGGGTGTTGAACAATCGCTGGAAGACGCTGGCGATGGCGACCGTGCTGTTCTTCGCATCGTTGGCGATCATTCCGCTCATTCCCGCGACCTTCATTCCGCCGGGCGATCGCGGCCTGAGCAATCTCAGCGTCGAACTCGCGCCGGGCACGCGCATCGAGGACACTTCGCGCATCGCCGAAATCGCGCGCAAAAAGTTGAAGGCGGCGCTGCCCGAGCTCAAGCAGGTGTTCACGATGGTCGGCAGCGTGCCCGACGTCGGCGATCCCGCGAAATCGGGTGTTGCCGATGTGCGTCGCGCGACGCTGGTGCTTGACTGGGGCACCAAGGACGATCGCAAGCGTTCGCAGGAACAGCTGGAACAGGCTGCGCGTATTGCGCTGGCCGACCTGCCTGGCGTGAAGATCAGCTACATCAGCAGCGAGCCGGGCCAGCAGATGATGCTGGTGCTGGCTGGCGACGATCCCGAGAAACTGGAAAGCGCCGCCGCTGCGGTCGAACGCGACCTGCACAGCATCCAGGGCATCGGCAGCATTTCCTCGTCGGCGTCGCTGCTGCGTCCGGAATTGCAGATCGTGCCGAATTCCGCGCGCGCCGCCGATCTCGGCGTGTCGACCGCGACGATAGCAGAAGCCGCACGCATCGCCACCGCCGGCGACTACGTGCAGCGCCTGCCCAAGCTCAATCTGGCCGATCGCCAGATCCCGATTCGCGTCGGCTTCGCGCTCGACCAGTTGCAGGATCCCGCGACCATCAGCCGCATGAAGGTGCGCGGCAAGGCCGGCGCGGTACCGCTGGATGCGGTCGCCGACATCCGCCCGGGCAGCGGGCCGTCGGTGATCTCGCGCTACAAGCGCCAGCGCAACGTCACCCTCACCGCCGAACTCAACGGTCGTCCACTCGGCGACGTGATGAAGGAAGTGCAGGCGTTGCCGTCGGTGAAGCGTCTGCCGGCAGGCGTGCAATTCCAGAACACCGGTGACGCCGAAATCTTCGTCGAACTGTTCACCGGCTTCCTGATGGCGATGATCGCCGGCATTGTCTGCATCTACATGGTGCTGTTGCTGCTGTTCAACCATGCAACACAACCGGTGACCATCCTCGCGGCGATCCCGTTGTGCGCGGGCGGTGCCTTCGGCGCGCTGCTGATCACCCAGAACATGCTGTCGCTGCCGGCGCTGATCGGTTTGCTGATGCTGATCGGCATCGCCACCAAGAATTCGATCCTGCTGGTCGATTACGCGGTGATGGCCGAGGACGAACATGGCATGAGCCAGCACGAGGCGGTGATCGATGCCTGCCACAAGCGCGCGCGTCCGGTGCTGATGACGACGATCGCGATGGGCGCCGGCATGCTGCCGCTGGCGCTCGGCTTCTCCGGCGATTCCAGCTTCCGCGCACCGATGGCGGTGGCGGTGATCGGTGGCCTGATCACCTCGACCCTGCTCAGCTTGATCGTGATTCCGGCGACCTACACGGTGCTGGACGATTTCGGCAGCTGGGTCGCGCGCAAGTTCCATCGCCGGTCGCCGCACGCGCCAAAGACGATCCAGGGCTGATCATCGCCCTGCATGAAAAGCCCGGCAGTGCCGGGCTTTTTCGTATCGATGCTGATGATGGCTCAGTGCGAGCTTGGAGTGTCTTCGGCGCGGCCCTGGCCACGGCGCGACGTCCACGATCCGCTGTTGCGTGCTTGCGGGCACACCGTCATGTATTGGCTGAGCGAGTCGTAATCGGCCTGCTGCCAGTTGCGCACGCCGTAGTAGTTTTCGGGCCTGCACAGGAAGGTTGGTGTCCACGCGCCGGTATACGGCGGCAGTGGCACCCAGCACTTCGGTGACTGGATTTCGTTGTGCTCGATGGACGGCCCCTGCGTGCAGAACACGAAGGGATCGTCCTGGCGGTAGCGCAGCTTCTCGTAGAAGCCCGGCCCCTGGGCCAGGGCGATGCCCGAAGCGACTAGGGCGATGCCGCCCGCGGCCAAAAGAATCCGACGCTTGTTCACGTTGCCACTCCCCCAAGTCCCGTTCGGGCGGATCGTAGCATAATGTGATTGCAGTCAAGAAACCGTCAGGCCAGCGCCTCCAGCTGGACGATCCCGCCCAGCAGGCGGTCGAGCCGGCCCAGCAGGGCCAGGCGATTGCGGCGGATGGCCGGGTCGTCGGCGTTGACCATCACCTGATCGAAGAAGCGGTCCACGTGCGGGCGCAGGTGGGCCAACCGGGTCAGGGCGGCGACGTAGTCGTGGCCGCTGGCGTGGACTTCGGCTTCGGTCGCGGCCAGCGCCTCGCCCAGTTCGAGCTCGGCCGGTTCCACCAGCAGGGCGTGGTCAATGTCGGCGGGGATTTCACCCTCGGCCTTGCGCAGGATGTTGCGGATGCGCTTGTTGGCGGCGGCCAGCGCCTCGGCTTCCGGCAGCTGGGCGAACTCGCCGATGGCGTCGATGCGGCGATCGAAGTCGTACAGCGAATGCGGGCGCTTGCCGGCCACGGCGTTGAAGTGCGTCGCCGGGACGTTCTTGTCGCCGTAGTAGCCCTTCAGGCGATCGAGGATGAAGTCGTAGAGGTCTGCGGCATCGGCCTGCACGTTCTTCGCTGCAAGGCCGGCATTCGCCGATGCGAGCAGGCGGACGAGATCGAGATCGAACCCGCTCTCGATGATCGTGCGCGCCAGACCCAGTGCATTGCGACGCAACGCGAACGGGTCCTTGTTACCCGTGGGCTTGAGCCCGGCGGCGAATCCACCGGCCAGGGTGTCGAGGCGTTCGGCGATCGCCAGCACTTTGCCCAGCGGCGACAGCGCGATGTCGTCTCCGGCGAAGCGCGGCTGGTAGGCCTCGTCGATCGCCAGCGCGATTTCGCCGGGTTCATTCGCCGCGACCGCGTAATGACGGCCGGCGATGCCTTGCAGTTCCGGGAATTCGTTGACCATGCGTGACTGCAGGTCGTTCTTCGACAATTCCGCGGCACGCCGTGCCTGCGCCGCATCGGCGCCAACCTGCTTGGCGATCGTTTCCGCGAGCGCGGCGACGCGCGCCACCTTGTCGGCCACGCTGCCGAGCTTGGCCTGGTAGGTCACGGTCTTGAGGCCATCGCCCATCGCGGGGAGGCCCTGCTTCAGGTCTTCGTCGAAGAAGAACTTGGCGTCGGCGAAGCGCGGGCGGATCACGCGCTCGTAGCCCTTGCGGACTTCCGCGGCGTCCTTGGAATCGATGTTGGCGATGCCGATGAAGTGCTCGCTCAACTGTTGCGCACCGTCCAGCACCGCGAAGAATTTCTGGTTGGTCTCCATGGTGGAGATCAATGCTTCATGCGGCACGGCGAGGAATTGGCGCTCGAACTGGCAGGCGACCGCGACCGGCCATTCCACCAGTCCGTTCACTTCTTCCAGCAGCTCGTCGGAGATGCGGGCGTGACCATTGACGCCCTTGGCCGCCTGCTGTGCTTCGCTGCGGATGCGTTCGCGACGTTCGTCGGCATCGACCAGCACGTGGGCGTCGCGCAAGGCGGTGACGTAATCGTTGGGCGCCTTGATCTCGACATTGCCGGGATGGATGAAGCGATGACCGCGCGATTGGCGACCAGCGCGCACACCCATCAATTCGCAATCGACCACGGCGTTGCCGAACAGCAGCACCAGCCAGTGCACCGGACGCGCGAAGGCGTAATCGTGGTCGCCCCAGCGCATCGGCTTGGGAATCGGCATCGCCGCGATCGCCTCGCGCACGATGTCCGGCAGCAGGTCGGCGGTACGCGCTCCGGCACGGCGCGAACGATGGACGAAGCGCTCGCCCTTGTTGTCGGTGGTGCGTTCGAGCTGTGTCCACTCGATGCCGGCCTTCGCCGCGAAGCCTTCCAACGCCTTGGTCGGCTGGCCATTCGCATCGAGCGCGATGTTGAGATACGGCCCCAGTACTTCGCTGGCCTGTTCCGGTTGCTCGTCGGCGACCGCGGGCAACAGCGCCGCGAGGCGGCGCGGCGTGTACAGCGGTTTGGCGTTGCCGCGAGCGAAAGAGATCCCGCGCGATTCCAGCCCGGAAACGACGCCGTCGAAGAAGGCCTGGGCGAGACCCGGAAGCGCCTTGACCGGCAATTCGTCGGTGCCGAGTTCGATCAGGAGCGGAAGCTGTTGACTCATGGTGTGGACCTTGTTTCCTGCGCGCTCAGTTGGTTTTCGGCGCGTCGAATGGAGCGTAGAACTGTTTGAACGTCGGCAAGGCTTCGTAGCCATCGACGCGTGACTGCAATGCCGGGAACGCGGCGAGGTCGATCGGCACGGCGTCGCGCAGATAGGTCGCGGCGCAGGCGAGCATGATGTCGGCCTGCGAGATGGCGTCGCCGACCAGCCATTCGCGGTCGGCGCGTTCGCGGCAGATGCGATCGAGTTCTCCCAGCGACGCTTCACTCTGGGCGCGGCAGCGCTGTAGCCACGGCGCGTGGTGCATCTCGACCGGGCGGAACAGGCGTTCGTAGACCAGCAAAATGCCCTTGTCGAGCGCGCCGACGGCCAGTGCGGTAATCCTCAATGCATCGCGCCGCTGCGGGTCGCTCGCGGGCAGCAGCTGGTGTTCGTGGCCGGGCAGGCGATCGAGCCAGTCGACGATCAGCGCCGATTCGGTCAATGCCTCGCCATCGTCCAGGACCAACACCGGCACGCGGCCCTGCGGATGGAATTCGCGGATCTTCGCGGCGTCCTTGCCCACCGACCAATTGCGATGTTCGAACGATTGCCCGAGCAGCGACAGGCTGATGGCGACGCGCCGCACGAACGGCGAGTCGTACATTCCGATCAGGATCATGCGGCTTCCTTCTTGTGCTTGAGTCCGGGGAATCCGAGCTTCTCGCGCTGCGCGAAGTAGGCCTCGGCGACGGCCTGCGCCAGCTTGCGCACGCGCAGGATGTAGCGCTGGCGCTCGGTCACGCTGATGGCGCGGCGGGCATCGAGCAGGTTGAAGCTGTGGCTGGCCTTCATCACCTGTTCGTAGGCGGGCAACGGCAAGCCGGCGTCGACCAGCTTCATTGCTTCGGTTTCGGCTTCATCAAAATGACGGAACAACACTTCGGTATTGGCGTATTCGAAGTTGTAGGTGCTCTGCTCGACTTCGTTCTGGTGGTAGACGTCGCGATAAGTCACGGCAGTGCCATCGGGGCCGTAGGTCCAGACGAGGTCGAACACGTTGTCGACGTTCTGCAGGTACATGCACAGGCGCTCGAGACCGTAGGTGATCTCGCCCAGCACCGGCTTGCATTCGATGCCGCCGGCCTGCTGGAACCAGGTGAACTGGGTGACTTCCATGCCGTTCAGCCACACTTCCCAGCCAAGGCCCCAGGCGCCGAGCGTCGGCGATTCCCAGTTGTCCTCGACCAGCCGCAGGTCGTGCACCAGCGGATCGACGCCGAGCGCCTTCAACGATTCGAAATACAACTCGACGATGTTGTCCGGCGACGGCTTCATCACCACCTGGTACTGGTAGTAGCGCTGCAGGCGGTTGGGATTCTCGCCATAGCGGCCATCGGTGGGGCGGCGGCAGGGCTGCACGTAGGCGGCGTTCCACGGCTCCGGGCCCAGTGCGCGCAGGAAGGTGGCGGGGTGGAAGGTGCCGGCGCCGACTTCCAGGTCGAGCGGTTGGATCAGCACGCAACCCTGTTCGCCCCAGTAGGCGTTGAGGCGCTGGATGAGTTCCTGGAAGGTGATGGAAACGCGCGCGGCAGGCATTCGGAACGGCCGTTGGAAAGTCTTTCATTAGTATAGATGGCGTGCCCGCCGCCCCGAATGCATCGATGACGCCTCGCTTCCTCATCCTCCAGACCGGACAACCGGTGACCAGCCAGCGCCGCCACGGCGGATTCGCCCACTGGATCCGCGTCGCCGCGGGGCTGGGCCACGACCAGGCCGAAGTGGTCGATGTCGAAGCAGGCGAAGCCTTGCCGACCCATCGCGACTACGCCGGCGTGCTGGTCTCGGGGTCGCCGGCGATGGTGACCGAGCGCCACGACTGGAGCGAGCGCAGCGCGGAATGGCTGCGCGATGCCGCCCACGCCGACATGCCGGTCCTCGGCATCTGCTACGGCCACCAGTTGCTGGCGCATGCATTGGGAGGCGAAGCCGGCGACAACCCGCGCGGCCGCGAGATGGGCACCGTCGACGTGCGGCTGGAAACCGCCGCCAACACGGATCCGCTGTTCGCCGGATTGCCACAGACATTCCGCGCGCAGGTCACCCATCGCCAGAGCGCGCTGCGCATGCCGGAAGGCGGCGTGTTGCTCGCAACCTCCGACCTCGATGCCTGCCAGGCCTTCCGCTGGGGCCGGGCGACCTGGGGCCTGCAGTTCCATCCCGAATTCAGCGCCGCGCGCATGCATGGGTACGTGCGCGCCCGCGCCGACACCTTGCGCGCGGAAGGACATGATCCCGACGCGATGTCGCGTACGATTGCGCCTGCGCCGGTGGCCCGCAAGGTGCTCCGCCGCTTCATTCAGCACGCACGCAATCACGGAACCAAATGACGATGGACGAAACGACGCCCGACAACATCCGCAAGATCCCGGCATCTGCCGGCGCGCAATGGCTGATCGATGGTTTTGCATTGCTGAAGGCATCGCCGGGCGGATTCGGCGTGATGGGCGTGCTGTACGGCGTGTTCGCGGCGGTCATCATCGGCATGGCCGTCTTGGTGCCGCAGGTCGGATCCGTACTGCAGGCATTGCAGATCCTCGTCACACCGATACTCACGGGCGGAATGGTGTGGGCCGCGCGCGAGGTCGCGCAGGGTCGCGAAGTCGGCCCGGCCGCCTTCGGCGAACCGCTGCGACAGGGCAAGGTGGGCGCCTTGCTGGTCACGCTGTTGCCGCAAATCGTGCTGGGCCTGGTGATGGCGATCCTGCTGGTCGTGCTGGTGGGTACGGAGAACATGCAGATCATCACTAATGTGATGGAGAAGATGCAGAACGCGGGACCGGGTGCACAGCCCGATCCGGCGCTGATCGCCGCCTTGCCCGCGGGACGCATGCTGTTGTGGCTGCTCTGCGTCGTGGCGTTGGCATTCGTACTGCTGCTGATGACGTTCGTCGCCATTCCCGGCGTGATGCTTGGCGGAAACAGCGGCATCGAGGCATTGCTTCGCAGCTGGCGTGCCGGCGTGCGCAACCTGCCCGCGGTGCTGGTGTTTGCCGTCGTGCTGTTCATCACCTTGGTCGGCATGACCATCCTGATCGCGATCGTCGGCATGATCGTCAAGCTGATCGCAGGCGAAGCCGCGCAGTTGGTGGTGTCGCAGCTGGTGATGATGGCGCTGCTGATGCCGGTGATGTCGGGCGCCGTCAGCAGCGCCTGGCGATCGATGCTGGGACAGGAGGCCGCTCCTCCCGCGCTGCCGGCGGGGCAGTTGCAGGCTTGAGCCGGGCAGGGTCGCTT
This sequence comes from Lysobacter sp., assembly GCA_027306995.1. Taxonomy (GTDB): domain Bacteria; phylum Pseudomonadota; class Gammaproteobacteria; order Xanthomonadales; family Xanthomonadaceae; genus Solilutibacter. Next base: position 86,739 of record DAHUXS010000009.1, on the reverse strand, counting down.
TCGATCATTGCGATCCCCCCAGCAGCCGTTCGCTGAGCGGCACCAGTCGCAATCCGACCTGCGCGACGCGATCGTCGTGCAGGCGATGCACGGTGAGGATGGCATTGCCGATCGAAAGCTGGTCGCCGGGTTGCGGTTGTTCGTCGAAGCGTTCGTCGAACAATCGCGCGGCGGTGTGCTTGGTGAAGCGCTTGGGTAGGTGCAGGCCGTAGAACTCGGCGATGTCACCCAGTGGTGCATCGCCACCGAACTGGAATTCGCCAAAGCCCGGTTGCGACAACGAGGTGCCGTCGCTTCCGCGTCCGACGAAATACCAGTCGAGTCGACGTGCTGCCGTGGTCGGCGCCAGCATGTAGGCGTAATCACTCGCGCGCAGTCCGCTGATTTCCTCGCCCTGCAGGATGCGACCTTCACGCACCACCATGGCGACGCGCACGTCGAGTGGCCAACTCGTGGTGTCCAGTGCGCGCGCGCCGGGCGCAACGCGATAGCCGAGCAGTTCGTAATCGAGCTGGCCGGGCAGGTCGAGATGGACGCGACGAGTATCGGGATCGTTGCGTGGCACCGCGACGCCGAAGGCATGCGCGGCGCGCTCCAGCGTCCAGCCCTGGATCACCAGCGAGGCCAGCACGACCACGAAGGCGACGTTGAAGTACAGCCATGCGTTCGGCAATTGCGCCAGCAGCGGAATCGACGCCAGGAAGATGCTGACCGCACCGCGCAGCCCGACCCAGGAAATGAAGCCGATTTCGCCCCAGCGATAGCGGAACGGCAGCAGGCACAGCAGGACGGCGGCGGGGCGCGCGATGAACATCAAGAACGCAGCGACGCCCAGCGCCGGCCACATCACGTTCAACAACGCGTGCGGGGTGGCGAGCAGGCCGAGCAACAGGAACATCACCAGTTGCGCGAACCAGGTCGCGGCGTCCTGCACCGATGACACTTCGTTGCGCGCACGCACCGGGCGATTGGCGACGATTACGCCCGCCGCGTACACCGCGAGATAGCCGCTACCACCGATCAGGTTGGTGAGGGCAAACAAGGTCACCGCACCGGCCATCGCCAGCCAGGGATGGAGACCGGACGGGAAGTCGTAGCGGTTGAGCGCGGCGACGATCAGGCGTCCGCCGCCGTAGCCCATCACCGCGCCACAACCCATCGCCCATACCACTTGCAGCGCAATCGCCAGTGCGCCGCCATGCTGGCTCCCGGCGATCCAGCCGGTCAGGGCCATGGTCAGAAACACCGCCATCGGGTCGTTGGCACCCGATTCGATCTCCAGCGTACTGCCGGTGCGGCGTTCCAGGTGCAGGCCGCGCGCACGGATCAGGAAGAACACCGCTGCGGCGTCGGTCGAGGCGAGCACGGTGCCGAGCAGCAGTGACTGCAGTATCGGCAGTTCGAGCAGGGTATGCGCGGCGACTGCGGTCAGCGATGCGGTGACGAGTACGCCGACGGTCGCGAGTACCAGCGACGGCCAGATCGCGGTGCGCACCTGCGAGACGCGGGTCTGCAGGCCGCCGTCGAACAGGATCAGGCAGAGTGCGAGCGCGCCGATCTGATAGGTGAAGCCGGCATCGTCGTAGCGGATGCCACCGGGACCATCAACGCCCAGCAACAGGCCGAGGATGAGGAAGACCAGCAGCAACGGTGCACCGAAGCGACGCGCGAGCAGGGACGAGCCGATCCCGGCCAGGACCAGGACGGCGTAGCCGAGCAGGCGAGTGTCGATGTGGTGCAATTGCTCCAAGCGCGCATCCGTCGGCTGGGGGAGACAAGGCCATGCTAGCAATACCGCATTGCATGGCGCCGACAGTCAGGCGTAGGGCGTAGCCGGTCGGTAGCCGAGGGCTTCGGCGAGATGTGTAGTGGCGATATCGGGGCTGTCATCAAGATCGGCGATGGTGCGGGCGACGCGAAGGATGCGATGCATCGCGCGCGCCGACAGTTGCAGACGTTCGACCGCGGTTTCGAGCAGGAGTTGGTCATCCGCCGCGAGCCGGCAATCGCACATCACTTCGCGCGGCTGCAGGCGGCTGTTGATCGTACTGGCGCGATTCAACTGGCGATCACGCGCGGCGAGGACACGTTCGCGTACGAGGGTGCTGGATTCTCCTGGTGGCGCATCGGGACGCAATTCCGCGGGCGGCAGGCGCTGGACGTGGACGTGCAGGTCGACGCGATCGAGGATCGGTCCGGAGATGCGCGAGCGATAGCGCTGGATCGACTCCGCGCTGCAATTGCAGCGGCCGCTCGTGTCGCCGGCCCAGCCGCAGGGGCAGGGGTTCATGGCCGCGACGAGCTGGAAACGGGCTGGAAATTCCGTGCGACCTGCCGAGCGGGCGATATGGACCACGCCGGTTTCCAGCGGCTCGCGCAGCATTTCCAGCGCGCGACGATCCCATTCGGTGAATTCGTCGAGGAACAGCACGCCATTGTGCGCCAGCGAAATCTCGCCGGGCCGCACGTCGGCGCCTCTGTGAATTGTGGTTAATTTAACGACTGAATCTATTGCAAATAAAGGTTCTGAAGGGGATGATTCCAGTAAATAGCACGATCCATTCCCTGCAATAGAAGCGACTGTCTACGGGATGCTGCTTAATGGCGCGACTAGGTTCTGACTCACCTACACGCGAGCTCCGGACAAGCCGGAGAAGTCTGACCGGGCGTGTGACTTTGGAGCACGGAGGCGTCGTCGCCTTCGAGTCTTCGTTGGAGCGCGATTGGTTGTTGGCACTCGACTTCGACCCCCGCGTCCTTGCCATCCAGGTCCAGCCGTTTTCTCTCCGCTACGAGCATGAAAGGGCAGCGCGCTGTTATACGCCGGACGTGCGTGCCGAATACGGCTTGGGGTCGGGACTGGTGGCCACCGTTGTGTACGAGGTGAAGCCATTGGAGGAATTGCAGGCGAACTGGTCGACATATCGCCCGCGGTTCAAGACCGCGGTCAGGCATTGCCGGAGCCATGGCTGGCGCTTCAAGGTCGTCACGGAGCGGCACATCAGAACGGCATTGTTGGACAATGCCAAGTTTCTGCGTCGGTATCGCGGGCTACCCGAGCAGGATCTTTACGTGCAGCAGCTGCTGTACACATTGCGGGCGCTTGGCAGGACCACCCCGCAGGCGCTTCTAGCAGCTGCCTATTGGGCCGAAGAGTCGCGAATGGCTGCGCTTCCTATGCTGTGGAAGCTGATCGCCACCCGCCGGCTTGGCGCAGATCTCCAACTACCGCTCACCATGAGTGCGCCCATCTGGCTGCCAGGCGGCAGCGCATGAGCGGTATTTCCAAAGCGTTCTTTCGCGCCGAACCCGGCCAGCTAGTTGGCTATGGAGAACGACGTTTTCGCATCACGCATCTGCTGTCTGTGGACAGCGTGCTGGCAGTGGATCTGGAAAGCCATGAGAGTCAGCGTCTGAGGGTGGAGTCGATTACGCCGCTCGCGCCAGAGAAGGCAATCGAAACTCAGGCAGAGATTGAGCGTGACCTGGCGCTCTACAGCAAGGAAGAGTGGGCGGAAGCCCAGCGGCGTTTCGCTGCGATCAAGCCGTTGCTCGAAAACCCTTTGCGCACACGTGCGATGGCGGAAAAGCTTGCTGAGAAAGAACGCATCCATGCGGCGACCTTGTACAAGTGGTTAAAGCTCTATCAAAACGCAGGGCACGTCTCGGCACTGGTCCCGGAAAAACGTGGCCGCAAGAGCGGTACGCTGTTGCTCCGGGATGAGCAGGAAAAGGTCATTGGATCGGCCATTGAAGATGTGTATCTGAGTAAGCAGCGCCACAACAAGCAAGATGTTGTAGATGAAGTGATAAGGCGCTGCCGTTTGGCCAAGATCGATGCACCTAGCGCAAACACTATCCGAAACCGAATCGCTTCGCTGGAACCTGCGCAGACACTGCGCCGCCGTGGTTTCCGAGACGTGGCGCGTAATCGCTACGAGGCGATCCAAGGCTCTTTCCCGGGTGCAACGCATCCACTTGCCGTAGTCCAGATCGATCACACCGAGGCGGATGTCATCCTCGTGGATGAGGTTCATCGCCAGCCTATCGGCCGTCCCTGGTTGACGCTGGCGATCGATGTATACAGCCGCATGGTGGCAGGCATCTACGTCACTTTTGAAAAGCCTGCTGCTATTTCGGTAGGCATGTGTCTGGCGCATGCAATCTGCCCAAAACGGGAGTATCTGGCCGAACTCGGTGTGGGCGGAGAGTGGCCGGTGTGGGGCACTATGAATGTGGTTCATAGCGATAACGGCAAAGAATTTCGGGGCCAGATGCTTAAGCGAGCCTGCGAAGAGTACGGTATGGACCTCCAGTGGCGCCCGGTCACGCTCCCGCACTTCGGTGGGCATATCGAGCGCTTGATGGGCACGATGGCCAACCAGCTGCGCAAGCTGCCAGGCGCGACATTCTCCAACCCCCAGCAGCGACGTGGCTATGACTCCGAAGCTACGGCGGCATTAACGCTCAAGGAGTTCGAAAACCATCTGGTTGACTTCATCGTCAACGTTTATCACCAGCGGGTGCACTCCGAGTTGGGTATGTCGCCCAAGACCAAGTGGAGCCTGGGCATCCTCGGCGATGCCAACTCCACAGGTACCGGCATGTTCCCGATGCCAGAAGATCCGCTGCGGATCCATTTGGACTTCATGCCGTTCTTTCATCGCTCCGTGCAGCAATACGGTATCCAGATCGATAACATCAGCTATTACGATCCGGTGCTGGACCCGTATGTCAGTGCAATGGATCCGGATAATGCCAAGGCCAAACGTGAATTTCTAATCCGGCGCGATCCTAGGGACATCAGCAAGGTGTACTTCCTGGATCCAAAGGACGGCCGCTACACGGCATTGCCTTACCGGAACATCGGCTATCCGGCAATGAGTGCTTGGGAGCTGAGAGAGGTTCAGGCGCGGCTGAAGGATGAGGGACGCCGCGGTGTAGATGAGAACCTAATTTTCGAGGCCCTAGAGCGCATGCGCTCCAAGGTTGCCGAGGCCAAGCAGAAGAGCAAGGCCGCTAGGCGGCAGGCCACTCGCAACCCGGCCACGGCCAAACATCATGTGCCCAAGCCCACCGCGTCTTCTTCAGTGTCACAACTGTCCGCGCCAACTTCCGTGATCGAGCCAGATCCGTTCGATCAGCCCATCCATCCTTTCGACGAAGTGTCGCTTATCCGATGAAGCGATATAGCCATCTCACCCTGGCCGTCGAGCAGGCCTTGGAGCTGCCCAAGGCTGAGCGGATCGCGTTCTGTCAGACCGATCGCTGGATTGGCTATACCCGGGCCACGCAGATCCTCGACCAGCTGGATCAGCTGTTGACCTATCCGCGCAGCCTGCGCATGCCCAACCTGCTGGTCGTCGGACGTAGCGGCAACGGCAAGAGCTCGATCATTGAGCACTTCACCAACCGGCATCCTGTGCAAATGACAGAGTCGGGTTCGCCGATCGCGCCGATCCTGCGCATCGAGATGCCAGAGACGCCTGATGAGACTGAGTTCTGGTCGACGCTACTGTGGGCACTTGCAATATCGCATCGGGAGAAGGATCCGGCTTCGATCAAGAAGCGGCAGGCCAAGTCCGTTCTGCAGTATGCCAACGTCCGCCTCCTGGTGATCGATGAGTTCAATAATCTCACCAATGCGGGCAAGGCGGCCGGGGATCTGTTGGCCGCCATCAAGGGACTCAGTAACGAGTTGAAGATCTCGATCGTCGCTGCCGGCACCCAGGCCGCGATCAACGCACTGAATTCTGATCCACAGATGAAGTCGCGCTTCGAGCCCACGGCCCTGGATCGATGGAAGCTCAATAGCGAGTACCTGCGGTTTCTCGCCAGCTATGAGCAACTCCTTCCACTTGCCGAACCCTCGTGCTTAGTGAGTCGGGAGTTGGCATCCAAGCTCTACAGCATGGCCGGGGACACCATTGGCGGCACCGTAAAATTGCTCAAGGCCGCCTCGGCACATGCCATCAACACCGGCGTCGAGCACATTACGGTCAATGTCCTGGACGACTTGGGGTGGACGCGCCTGGGTGATTGGGATGCGGTGGCGCGCGTGGTGTGAGTCAGATGCATTGGCCACTTCCGCTCGCGCCGCATGAAGACGAGCTGCTGAGCTCGTTCCTGGTCAGAGTTGCCCATCGTCATGGCCTATCGCCTTATCGCTTCTGCGCATTTCACTTTCCGGGTGTTCCCGTATGGAATCGGGATATCGATCGCTCCGCATCGAACGAATTTCTTGAGGCAGTCGCAACCAAGGCGGGGCTTTCACTCGAGCGGGTCGTTCAAATGACACTGTGCAGTGTGGGAGCAAGGCTCGGACAAGGGGCAGCGCGTGGGCCTGCGCCTTGGATCAATACGGTGGGCATTTATCATCGGCTTCGGCGGCGCTGTGGGCTGCAGTACTGTCCAGATTGCATGGCAGAAATACCTGTGTTCTATCGCGCTTGGCGCATGTCTTTCGTGGTCGTGTGCAACCGCCATCGGCGACTCCTGCAGGATGCCTGCCCACATTGCGGTATGCCGCTCGCAATCCACCGACAGATAATCTCGGCCCAGTTGTGCCACCGGTGCAGCCAGGTGCTGGGCCGAATACAGCAGGATCCGGACCTGTCTGTAGCCGCGTTGCTTCAAGCGCAATTGTACTTTGAGCGTGCTATGCGCAGCGGTTCTGTGGAGATTGGTGGGCAGCCCGTCAGCAGCGAGGACCTGTTTCAAGGTGCACGCATTCTGGCGAGTCTGATGGTGTCAACCCCACGTGTGCTCCAAGGTGCTCCGCAGCATCAGCGACTTTCGTTGGAACGAGCCCGTGTCCAGACCCGCGCCCGCATCTTGCTCCGCCTTGCGGACGTGTTGGGCATATGGCCGCTTGAGTTCACGCGAGCCGCAGGCGAACAGCATCTGACGCAACGGAGTTTCATACGCAAATCGGTACCACCCTGGTTGGCGTCGGCGGTGGACGAGTTGTCACTGGGCCGGACGCGCCACGCTATTGCACCCAGGAGGCGTCACTCATTGCGTGCCAAGCTGGAGAAAAACCGGCGTTGTAACGCTGATTGGCGGACCACGCGCGCAGCACTGCTGTGGTTGGCGGCCAGCAAATGAGTACCGATTTCAAGGGACAGCGGTACTGTGATGAATGTGGTCGCACGATCGTTAAGGCTCATCGCCTCTTCAAGGGAGCAGAGTACTGCTCGTCGTGTTACCCACGCGTGTTCATTCCTTTGCCATGCGCCCGTTGCGCGCGGCCGACGCGAACCCATAGGCACGCGACGGCTGAGCCTACCTGCCGGCAATGCGAGCAGGAAACCCGGAAGTGCATTCGTTGCGAACGGCCGGTGCAACAAAAAGCGGCGCGGCTGATGGACGGGCGGCCTGTCTGCGGATCGTGCGCGCCATACTTCCGGCAGCCAGAACCGTGCACGTGGTGCGGTATCGATAGCATCCACTTGTCCAGGGCGCCGCGGCTTGGCATTGGAGAGAAGATCTGCAATACCTGCCGCAATAAGCTCACACATCGAAGCTGTGGAACCTGCCGGCGGTATCGTCCGGTGGCGGGTCTGCTGCCGGATGGAAAACCTCATTGCGAAGCGTGCACGCCAGGTGCTGAGCACGCTCACGCGTGCTCAGGCTGCGGGTTGATGCTCGCAGGTAGTGGTCAGGGTCGATGTACTGCGTGCTTGAACCGTGAACGCATCGTGCGCGATACCGCTGTCCAGGTTCTTGCGCTGGAGAGAGATTGGTCACGCCTGGCATACCAAGATTTTGGTCAATGGTTGCTCGCGGAACAGGCGGACAAGCCTCATCTTGCCAAGCTCTTTGCTCGGCATTTTCCATTCTTTGCGCGTTTGGATGCTGCAATCGCAGATGCGCGAGCGCTGCACGGCAATGGGCTGTTGGAGACGTTCAACGTTGCAGAGCTGAGAAAGCACGTTCTTCCTGTGCGCTTCCTTGCTTCATACGTTGGCGTTGCCTTGGATGAAGCTGCCAAGATCGAGCAGGTCGAGCGCAGCCGTATCACCGAGAAGTTGCTTGCGTCTCGGCGTGGACCGTGTGCGGCAGTGCTGAAACGCTACGTGGGCTGGCTGGATGAGCAAGGCACGCCTACGAGGACGATCCGCCTCTATCTCACGGCGGCAAGCCAGCTGTGCGAGGGCGAGGGGATTGGCGAGAGCGGCGAATGCAACGACGCTCAGCTGCAGCACTTCCTGCGCCGGCATCCAGGTTCCCGGGCGAGCCTGTTTCGCTGGCTCACCTTCGGTCGAATGGTTCTTGGCTGGAATCTCACAATGCCGCCTTCCAGCTCTAGTAAGGATCGGCTGCCCCGCACTGTCCGGGATCTCTCGGTGCTCATGACCAAGATTGAGCGAGTCGGCTTGGATCAAGCACCGCACGGACTCTTGGAACGGGTGATCGCCAAGGCGTTTGGCTTCCCCGTTAAACGCTTCAGTGCTCGCCCGTGGCATGTAATCGAGAGAGGCGATGAAATTCATCTGTCCGATGAAGAAGACACTATTCGCGTGCCAGAGCCAATGTGGCATCTCGTGAAAGTGTGGGCAAGTCGGTCTAAGGGGCCAAAATCCGCGCAGCTGACACGAGCGGCTCCGCCGAGGCGTATTCTTTAGCGGCCTGATCTGTGCAGAAATTGCTGGGTCATCACGCACATCACAGCATTAGAAAACGAGCGTAAGGCTATGCAATCAGAGACCGCCGCGGAAGGCATCAACACCGTCACCGGGACGCATGCACCATCACCGCTGTCTGCTACCAGCAAGCAGTTGGCAACCCTTCCATCGCTGAAAGGCTCTTCGACCGAGGAATGGATCGCGCGGTCGCTGGTCGACATGCGGAACCTCGCCAGGAATCCTGCCCTCCTCTCTCGTCGCAAGCTGCGCAGCTTCTAATCTCGAGCCAACCAAACCGCGATGGTGTCAGCTCAAAGATCCACATCGGCGCTTCTCACTGACACTCACAGCTGACGCAATAGGGCATCAGCGTGACCGGCGTCGATTGCAGCCTCTCGTCGGTTTGACCGTCATGCTGCGCAGTAAATTGCCTATACAAGCGATAGGTGGCGCCTCAAATGACACCAGTACGAGGTCATGACCCCCGGGTACAACCCGAAGCACACTGGCGTATCCAGCGATGGGTTCAACTGCTTACCCGTTCAGAAATTTGTACCTGATATTTCTGACAGGTCGCCTCGGCGTGTACACCTGGGGTACACCTAGGACGCTCCCATTCCCCTGCCTGCGGTGATGGCAAATCAAGGCAAGAGTAGAAGCAACTCATGGAGTGAGGGGTTCCAAAAACTCAAGTCTGCTAATAACCGAGGGGGAATACAGTGAAATACCACCAAGTTGCCTTAGCTACTCTATTGTTCATGGGTGTTAGTTCTGCGGCCTATGCCCAGAAAGCACCACTACCCACAGGTGCCGATCAGCTTTCACCCGTCGATCAGTCTGTTCCAAGTTTTTCGTACAACGATCCATATGCACGACAGTTCAGTACGGACTTGCCGGCGGCTTCGATTATTATAGATGACTCGACTAATCGAATTTATATAGCGACAAACAATGGCACAGTCGATGCTCCTTTAGAAACGGCCGCGACGGCATATGCACAGCGATATGCGAATGGCAGCCCTACGGCTGCGCAAGACGCACTAAACGAAGTCAGATCGAATCTGCGGGATACGAGTTTTCTTGCAGAATGGGTACATGACCTCAACGGGAATGGCATTCCCGATGAAGTAGCGAACAACAGTCGAGCAAAATGCTTCTCAGCTTTCGCGTGCGACTCATTTCAGGATGATTGGGGTTGGGATACCGTATTCGATTTCGGCAAGCCACCGACCCTACCGCCTCCGCCCATACAAGACCCAACTAGGATGCAGAGGTTGCTTCAATGCAAAAATGAAGCTATTGATGTGCGGGACGATCTTACGTACGCGACTGTAGCAATGGGGCTTGCGTGTGTATCAATACCCTCATCACCTGGTGCTGGCGGAGCAGGTTGTTTGGCGGGTGGACTATATGTCGGACGGTTGACTCAACGAATGACGAGAAAAGTCCAAGAATGTAGGAGGATGTAATTTCTTGAAATTCATTATCTTGACGGAGACACCCAGTGGAAATACTTGGATGGAGTGGATGGTTTAGGTCAGCTTGGATTATCTGCCTTGGAGTGTTGTGTGTTGCAGCGATTTGGAACATTGAAGATAAGAAAAAAAAGAAATTGTTTACTAGGCTTTCGCTGGTATTGGTGTTTGGATACCTTGCATATCTGTGCATTAAATATGGCCCGCCGTGGGCGATGTAAATTTTGAAAGATGAACCCCAGCACGATCTGGGGTCATCTCTATATTCAGGGGTCTATCCATCGGGGGACTACCTCAGTACACCTATGTATACCCATGTGATCTGTGGTGAGCATTAGGTAATTTGGTATATCTGCCTCGGGGTGTTGTGCATTGCAGCGATTATGAACATTGACGACAAGAAAAAAAGAAAAGTGTTTTTCTGGCTTCTGATGGTGTTGGTGTATTCGTATCTTGCGATACTAGTGATTAAATACGGTCCGCCCTGGTCAATGTAAATGTTTAACAATTAAGCCCAGCATAGTCTGGGCTTAATTCTGTACCTTCAAGAGATCTATTCATCGTCATGATGGCGCATATGCTCTTGGAGAGACTTATATTTGTGGCTCCTTCCAGAGGAGTGCCCCGTGACGACATATAACGAAGCGCTGCTCAAGGCGATTGAAGGCGACTTGACGAACTATCATCGCCGCCGGATGAGCAAGCTGCAGAGCGAGCAGGCGCATGCCCTGGCGCAGGAACGCGCGAACGCCGATCCGGACGAAAGACGTATTGCTTCGTTGCTCGCCGATATGGCTCAGACGGAACGCAACAAGCGCGATGTATCGATTACGGAGCGAGAAATCCTGGATCCGTTGCGACATGCCATATCAGAAGAAAAAGAATAATCCGCCAAGATTTAAAGAGCATCTTCCCCCACTCCCAAGTTCATCGATTAGCGTCGCCAACATCAATGCTGATCCAATCTCTCCAATATATGCCGTCGCATTCGATCTTAGCTTCAATGCTGCAGTGCGTATCTCGCTACAGAAATCAGACAACAAATACGCTGAGGATAGGTGGCGCTAATGGCCAACCATAACTTTTCTGGAGCTCGGAGTTGCATTGAAGAGCATTCGCAAGGTACAAACCCACAGGCAGTCACACGACATATCTGGCGCCGAGCACTCTGAAGCACAACCTGCAGGACTGAGATATCTTAAAGATGCACTGGGGAGTGCATGGTAATGCTGCACGAAGGGGAGATTTATGCCTAAAAAGCCAATAGATGAACAATACGAACTTGATCCGCAAGATGGATTGCGCAGAGGGCTCGTAGGCCCGTGGGTGATCGAAAAGCATCAGAGATTGCGTCATTACGTCGATATCAGTCGAGCTGTACGTAGGAAGTTCAAAGGAGACTCGACGTTTATTGACCTGTACTGCGGCCCAGGGCGTGCCAGAATAAAGAAAACAACAACCATTGTTGATGGCGGTGCTTTAATTGCAGGCCTAGAAGCAGGAAGGCGAGATCCATTTGGGAAGATATACGTTGCTGATCTTGACGAGGTAAATGTCGATGCATGCACTGCGCGCATGGAAAGAGCGGGATTAAAAAATGTAGAAGCATTCGTTGGACCGGCAGAGGAAACCGTGCAAGCCATAGTCTCAAAATTGAGCAAAAACGGCCTGCATTTTGCTTATTTGGATCCGTTCAACTTAATGACGCTGCCTTTTAGCGTAATTCAAACATTGGGTAAATTTCAGCGCATGGATCTGCTCATCCATTTCAGCATGATGGATTTGCAGAGGAACGTTAAGCAGTTAATGAGATCGGAACGGCTGAACGAATTTGCTCCTGGTTGGAAGGACAGTATCGATCCAAACATGCGAGGGGACATCAAGGTCCAAGCCGTTTTCCAATATTGGTGCGAATTGATTAAAGGACTTGGTTATAAGGATCCGACTTATCAGGCGGAACTTGTGAAGGGTGATAGGAATCAGCCCCTTTATCGCTTAGTTCTTGCCTCCAAGGACAATTTAGGCAAGGACTTCTGGGCAGAAGTCAGCAACGTGAGTCCGCAGGGACGTCTAGCGCTCTAAGTGCTCGAACTGCGGCTGGTCAGTTTGCTAGCTGATTGCAGTAGGTTGATCAGTGCGTCGGCCTGTTGCTTACTGCCATCCCAGCACTGATCCAATACCTTGTACAGTCGCTGGCGGTTGGCATCTTTCTTGGCGTGGGCGGTTTCAGCATAGGGATCGATTGCAGCTAGTTCGCAGAGGCGCATGACTGCGCCCTCAAGCCTGGTGAATTTCCCCGCCAGGATTTTGCTGATCTGACCTTGGGTTACGCCACATCTTTCTGCAAGATCTTCGTGCTTTTCCTGATCTCTCCATTTATCCAATAGCGCACCAATCCGATGAGCGGATTCGGCAGAAATTTTTTGCGCGGTTATGCTGTTTTTCATGCGCGTATTATGGTAGTATTATGCGCATAATATGTCAATCGCCTATCCATAGGGATAGACTTCGCAGCCGGGGGGCTAGGTCATGACTACGACATCGCGTATCGAGTGGACCGAACAAACGTGGAACCCAATCGTGGGGTGCACGAAGATCTCAGCGGGTTGCAAACACTGCTATGCCGAACTTATGGCCCGCAGACTGCAGGCCATGGGAACTCCAGGCTACGAGAATGGCTTCGCGCTTCGCCTTATTCCGGAGCGACTAAATGATCCAATTAAGCGAAAGAAGCCGACGATTTATTTCGTCAATTCGATGTCGGACCTTTTCCATGAAAAGGTGCCTACGGACTACATTGACCAAATAATGGAAGTCATTGCGAATACACCGCAGCACAGCTATCAAATCTTGACCAAGCGCGCTGCGCGTATGGCTAGATATTTTAAAGATCGACCTGTACCGAAAAATGTATGGCTTGGCGTCTCCGTGGAAAACCGCAAGCATGGTGTTCCACGTATCGACTACCTCAGGGGAGTCAAGGCCGAAATTCGTTTCTTGTCAGTTGAGCCTTTGCTTGAAGACGTAGGCAAGCTCGACTTGAAAAACATTCATTGGGTGATCGTGGGTGGAGAATCCGGCCCCAAGGCGCGGCCAATGAAGCCAGAATGGGCAGACGCGGTGCGTGTTCAGTGTGAAAAGCAAAAGGTCGCCTTCTTCTTCAAACAATGGGGGGGTTGGGGAGCCGATGGGAAGCGTCGAGCAAAAGCCAAGAACGGCCGGTTACTCAATGGGCGCACTTGGGATCAGATGCCGGCTCAAGCCTCTATGATGGCGTGAGCTAAATGCCGCGGTCGCAATATAAGGGCTGGGCGGAAGGTAAGCCTGCAATTATTAAACAACATAGCATCGCGAAACACGAGGTGCTGCACGCCTATCTTGTAGCGTACTTGCAGACACTAGTTCTCCCGCAGCAAGACACCGTCAATCTATGCCTAATCGACGGCTTTGCGGGAGGTGGACGATACATCCATGAGGACAGTCGTGAGCTAACTTTCGGCTCGCCGTTTGTTTTCTTGAAGGCGGTTAAAGAGGCCCAAGCCTTACTTTCAATTGGAAGAAAGAAAGACCTAGCTTGGAACCTCGACTATTTTTTTGTCGAGAAAGATCGTGCTGCTTTACAGTTCCTGAAGCAGACATTGTCTGATGAGGGCTATGGAGATCGAATCGAAAAAGATATCCATCTTCTCAACGGGACTTTCCAGAAACATTCAGATGCTTTAATCAAAGAGGTAAAGAAAAAGTCGCCTAGAATTGGGCGTTCAATTTTTTTGCTGGACCAGTATGGTTATAAGGACGTGCCGGCATCTCTGATAAAAAGGATTTTGTTCGAGCTCCCTAGGGCAGAAATCATTCTTACATTCGCGGTTGATTCTTTCATCAATTACGCGAGCGACACACCAAAAACCAAGAAAATTCTGGATGGTATTGATATTCCAGACCTGCTCCAAGGAAGGACATTCGATGATATAAAGCGCAACGAAAAAGATTTCAGGCTCTTTATTCAGAGTCAACTTTACAAAGGATTGGTGAGCAGTTGTGGTGCAGACTATTTCACTGTGTTCTTTATCCGCACTAAAGGGCATGGCGATTATTGGTTAGTCCACTTATCGCAACACCCGCGAGCTCGCGACGTAATGACGCGCGTGCATTGGGAAAAGAATAATAATTTTATTCATTATGGCGGGGCCGGGATCGAGATGTTTCGGGCGCTTGGATATAGCGTTAAAAACGATACTGATTTTACTGGCCAAAATGAGCTTGGATTTTGTTTCGATGAAGTGGCAACTAAAGCCACCCATCAGACCATGACTGGCCAATTAGCTCCTATGATTCGTGATCGGGAAAGTGGAATCTCATATGGAGAACTATTCAGTTCGACATGCAATAGCTCTCCAGCTGATGGGGAAAGATACAAACTGGCCTTGGAGGAATTGGTTGCCCTAAAGGAAATTGTAATTACATCTGCGGACGGAGCTAAGCGACTTAAGGCTTCCACTATCCGTGATGATGACGTGCTGAAGTCTGCTGCTCAGAAATTCTTCATTTTCTCGAATGAATGAGAATTCAAAAACAGGCCTTCGAAACTTTTGCGCGAATTGAAAAATCTACACCCGCTGCACACACCGATGAAACTGATCACCTAGGCCGCTCAAATGCGATCAGCGTACCGGCATCCTGATCAGCTTTAGGGCAATGGCCGGAATCGGCCAGAAGCGGACGTTGTCAATCATAAAACTCTGGTCACTCCAGTCTGTCTTTCGGCAGACCAACACTCCGCTGAGCCTTCACAAAGGCGTGATAACGTACTCGCAATGCTTGATTCCTCACAAGTTAGGCTGGGCGATGTTCAACGTATTGCTGATGGGCGTGTTGGCCGCCGCTGCCAGTCCGGTAATGGACGCTTTGCCAAATAAGCCGGTTGCCGTCGACGTGGCACGGTACACCGGGACATGGCATGAAATTGCTCACCTGCCGATGTACTTCCAGCGCCAGTGCGTGGATAACATCACCGCCAATTACACACCGGGCCCAGAGAGCACCCTTGTGGTGCGTAACACCTGCCGCAACCAGTCGGGGAAAATGGATGAATCGGTCGGCGTGGCGAGACCCTTGGGCGGGGTGTCAGGCGCATTGAAGGTCCGGTTTGCACCGGCCTGGCTGTCGTGGCTGCCGATGGTTTGGGCCGACTACTGGGTCGTCGATCTCGATACCGACTATCAATGGGCGGTGGTGGGTGGCCCGTCGAGAAAATACCTGTGGGTGCTGTCGCGCCAGCCCGATATGGATCGGGCACTATTTGAAGGCATCAAGGCGCGGGCTGCGCAGCACGGTTATCCAGTCGATCACCTCAAGATGGCAGCGCCGCTTCGCTGAATCCAAATCGGTACCTGCTACGTATACTCGTGGTACACCAATGGAGAGGGCGTATGCGGGCCTGGGGAATCATCCTGGTTTATCTCGGGTTGCTGGCGGCCGATCGCGTGCATGCCGGAGACGTGCCTGCTCCAACATCCTTCGAGCGTCCGGCGTTGCAGGCCGATGTCGACGTGCTGCAACAGGCTTACGAGGCCATGCACCCGGGCCTGTATCGCTACAACACGCCCGAATCGATGCGCGCGCACTTTGCGGCCCTGCGTGCGGATTTGAACGGCCGCCGCAGTCTCGTTGAAACGTATCTCGCCCTGTCGCGCTTCGCCGCGCAGATCCGTTGCGGCCATACCTACGCCAACTTCTACAATCAGCCGCGCGCCATTCAACACGCGCTGTTCGAGCACGATGACCGCGTGCCGTTCCGGTTCCGCTGGCTCGACGGAAAGATGGTGGTCACCCAGAATTACTCCGGAAACCCGGCCATGCGCCCTGGCACACAAGTGTTGGCGATCGACGGCATGCCGGCCGGACAGCTGCTTGCGCGGATGATGGCAATGGCGCGCGCGGACGGCAGCAACGACGCGAAGCGGCGCGCGCTGCTGGAGGTGCAGGGAACGGAGAAGTACGAGACTTTCGACGTCTATCTCTCGTTGCTCCGCCCGGCGACTTCAGCCGGACGGCGTTACCGCGTGAAGCCTCTTGGCGCAGCGGGTCCCGTCGAGATCGAACTCACGTCCTTGTCGTATGCCAAGCGTCTCGCGCAGCGCTCCGTGCCGGACGAGAAGGGTGCGGCGCCGGCCTGGACGCTCGATCTGGCAGATCCCGAGTTGGCGGTCCTGCGGATGCCGTCATGGGCGCTCTACAACAGCAGCTGGGACTGGCAGGCGTTCCTGCAGCACAGTTTCGAGCAATTGGACGCACGCAAGGTGCCAGCGCTCGTCATCGACCTGCGCGAAAACGAAGGTGGGATGGACGCGGGTAACGTCCTGCTTGCGCACTTGCTGTCGGCGCCGCGGACGTTCCCAGGGTATCGCCGACTGGTGCGTTACCGTAAAGCGCCGCAGTCGCTTGAACCGTACCTTGATACTTGGGATCCGTCGTTCAAGGATTGGGGTGATGCCGCGCAGCCGTACGATGCTCGTTTCTACTTGCTCAAAAGAAGCGATGACGTGGACGGCAATACCATCGCGCCGCTGCTGCCTCGCTATCGCGGACGTGTATTCGTCCTGGTGGGTGCCAGCAACAGTTCGGCGACGTTCGAATTTGCGTTGCGCAGCAAGATCGCAGGCGTTGCCACGCTGGTTGGGCAGACCAGTGGCGGCAATCGTCGCGGGATCAATGGCGGCGCTTTCTTTTTCCTGAGACTGCCGAATACCGGATTGGAGATGGACCTGCCGTTGATCGGCCAGTTCGCCGAGACCGACCAGCCAGATGCCGGATTGGAGCCGGATGTGCACGTCACCTCCAGCCTCGCGGATATCGCCGCCAGCAAGGATGTGGAAATGGCGGCAGTCCGCGCGGCCCTGTCTCACGCCGGGCCATAAGCCGGCACATCCCCCGAAGTCACCATGCCCACTGCACTGATCTGGTTCCGCAACGACCTGCGCCTGGCCGATAACCCCGCACTACAGGCGGCGTTGCGTTTGGGCTTGGAACCGGTGCCGATCTACATCCATGCGCCGGACGAGGAGGGCGACTGGATGCCCGGTGCGGCGTCTGACGCGTGGCGGCATCGCTCGCTGCATGCCCTCGATGCCGACTTGCGCGCGCTCGGTTCGTCCCTGCAGGTCTTCCGCGGGCCGACGCTTGCCACGTTGCAGCGTCTTGTCGCGCAGACGCAGGCCGAAGCGGTGTTCTGGAACCGGCGCTACGAGCCGGCGATCGAAGCGCGCGATGCCACGATCAAGTCCGCGCTGCGGACAGCAGGATTGCGGACGGAAAGTCACAACAGCGCACTGCTGTTCGAGCCATGGCAGGTGGAGACGCGCAATGGCGATCCCTATCGCGTCTTTACGCCGTTCTGGCGCACCGCCCTCGATCAATGGCGACTGCCAGTGTCTTCGGATCCGCCGACGCGCCTGCCGTCGCTGTCATCTCTGCACGAAGCAACCACCATCGACGCGCTTGGGCTTGCGCCTGCGCGCGGGTGGGACGCAGGTTTCTGGAGCGCATGGGTGCCGGGAGAGCGTGGCGCGCAGGCTGCGGTGCATGCGTTCATTGCGCAGGCGCTGGAGAGTTACCACGAGGACCGCGACCGTCCCGACCGCGTCGGCACATCGCGGCTATCGCCGCACCTGCATTTCGGCGAAATCGCGCCGTGGCGCATCGTGCGCATGCTCGACACCGCGGTTGCCGGAACCGATCGCGAAGTCTACATCCGCGAACTGGGCTGGCGCGAGTTTGCCCATCATTTGTTGCACCACTTCCCGCATACGCCAGATGCCAACTTCAACCCGCGTTTCGACGACTTTCCATGGGCGAAGCTGTCGTCGAGGCGACTACACGCTTGGCAGCGCGGCCGCACCGGCATTCCGATCGTGGACGCTGGAATGCGCGAACTCTGGCATACCGGCTGGATGCACAATCGCGTGCGCATGATCGTGGCAAGTTTCCTGACCAAGAACCTGCGCCTGCATTGGCAGCACGGTGCCCGTTGGTTCTGGGACACGCTGGTCGACGCGGATCTGGCAAACAACAGCCTGGGCTGGCAGTGGGTCGCCGGGACTGGCGCGGATGCAGCACCCTACTACCGCGTGTTCAATCCCGTTCTTCAAGCGCAGAAGTTCGATCCGCAGGGCGACTACATTGCACGCTGGGTGCCGGAACTCGAAAGGCTCGCGCCTGCGCAACGCCACCAGCCATGGATCGGCGAGATTCCCAAAGGCTATGTCGCGCCGATGGTGAACCTGGCGCAAAGTCGCCAGGCAGCGCTGGATGCGCTGAAGCGTCATGGGCGCTAACTGCTGCGCACGCCGGGATGACTTGCGCTGCCGACACCCATCTAGCGATTGCCGGTAGTCGACTCCAGCTGCGGCACCTTGCGCACGTTCTCCAGCGAATAGCCGAGCGCGCGCAGCCGCTGCAGGTTGGCTTGGTAATCGGCATCGCTGATGGTCGGCGTACGCGCCATCACCCACGCGTAGTCGCGGTCGCTGCGGCCAATGATGGTTTGCGAGTAATCGGGCGCCAAGTAGACGATCACGTACTCGGCCTTGATCGGCCAGATGAATTGCATGCCCCAGATCGCATTGCCGCTCCTGGGCCGAACCGTGCCGATGGGGTGCATGGTCTTGATCGGCGCAGTGAAACTGCCTTTGCGGTAACGGAACGTGGTCTGCACGCGCCCGTCGGGCCGCAATGCATACGACTCGACGGCGGCGTAGGCGTCGCGTTCGGGGAACGACGGGATATTGGCGATCACGTACCAGTCACCCATGAAGCGCGGCAGGTCGACTGTGGCGACCGCGGGAATCGGCTTGATGCCTGTGCCGCTGCAGCCCGCGACCATGGTCACGCAGGCCAATAACAACAACCGTGAAGTGTTCATGCGTGGCTCCATGTGGCGACTAAGGTGCGGATCAGGAAGGCCGGACGAAACGGTAATGCGCGACCAACCATTGCTGTCCATCGTCGTAGCCGAACAGTTCGGCGCACGACATCCAGAACATGCGCCAGCGCTGGAACCACAATGGCGCCGCCTGTGCGCCGTAAGCCTGTTCTAGCACTGCCATCACCTTGCTCTTGTTTGCGTCCTGGTTGCGCAGCCAGTGGTTGGCGGTGCGCTGGTAGTGGTGGCCGTCGATGTGCCAACGTTGCTCTATCTTCATGTTGCGCTGGAACCACAACAGCGTGTCGGACGCCGGCATCAGCCCGCCGGTGAAGAAGTGGCGTCCCATCCAGTTGTCATCGCCCTGCGTCTCGAACGGGTACATGGCCGTGCGATGGGCAAAAATGTGCACGAACAGCTTGCCGCCGGGCCGCAGCCAGTCGCCAATGCGGTGCATTAGCGTGTCGTAGTTGCGCATGTGCTCGAACATCTCGATCGATACGCAGCGATCGTATGCGGCATGGTCAAGTTCCAGCTTGTTGACGTCGCAAGTCAGTACCCGGACATTGTCGAACCCGCGGCGGTAGCATTGCGTCTCAATATGTTCGCGCTGTTGGCGCGAGTTGGAGACTGCAATGATCCGCGCACGTGGAAAGCGCTCGGCCATCCACAGCGTCAGCGATCCCCAGCCGCAACCGAGCTCAAGGATGTCCTGGCCGTCGGCGAGTTCGGCGCGTTCTCCGTACAACTCCAACATTGCTTCCTCGGCAGCGTCCAGGCTTTCGTTGCCGTGCGGGTAGTAACAGCCCGAGTATTTCAGGCGCCGCCCGAGGCAGAGTTTGAAGAACGCCGGTGGCAATTCGTAATGCTGTGCGTTGGCGGCTTCGGTATGGATCGCGACCGGGCTGCTGCGCAATTGTTCAATGCGCTGCTGGAAACGCCGGGCTTGCGCATCGATGCCACCAGCGAGTTCGTCCTGCAAGCGCTGCCGGCACATTGCGCGGATGCCATGGCGAAGCAGTGCATCGGGCAGCCAGCCGCGTTCGGCCCAGCCAAGCAGGCCGGGCGCGGGCCGATCGTGGTTGAGTTCGTTGGCCATCGTGGAGGCGATATCGTTCATCGGTCGGATCCCAGTGATGCGGAGGGAGTGTTCTTGCGCGGGAACCAGGGCAACAACATCGGTGTCGAGCGCTGGTACTCGCGGTAATCGTCGCCGCGCGTCCGCAGCGCTTGTGCTTCGGTATAGGGAATGCCGCTGATCCAGCGCAGGAACACGAACATCACCAGTGGGCCAGACCAGGCCAGCCACGCCAGCGGTGAGCCCAAGGCCAGCGCGACATAGGCGAACCAGTGCAGCCATTCGAAGAAGTAGTTCGGATGCCGCGAGTAACGCCACAGTCCGTCGCGAAAAGTCTTGCCCTTGCTGCCCGGATCGGCGCGGAATCGTGCGAGCTGGCGATCGGCGATGGCTTCGCCACCGACGCTGGCGATCCAGATGGCGATGCCTGCGAACAGCCACGGTGTCGGCGACGAGTTCGGGTTGACTGCGACCGCCAGGAAGGGCAACGCGAACAGCGCGACCAACAGCGCCTGCAACTGGAAGAAGACGAAGATCTTGCCCTGGTGCCCTTGCCAGTGGGCGCGAAGGTGCTGGTAGCGGCCGTCCTCGGGTTCGCCACGCACGCGATGCCACAGGTGCAGCGCGAGGCGCGCGCTCCATAGGCCGGCAAGCACGGCGAGCGCGATGCGCGGCAACGGTGCGCCGTTGCCCATCCACGCCAGCACGATCGCCGCTGCGCCGAGACCGCCAGCCCACAACGCATCGACGATGCCGATGTTGCGATGGCGCCGTTGCCAGAGCCAGCCACAGGTCATCATCAATGCGGCGAGCGACCAGACAATCGCGAGCATCCACCACGGATTCATGTCGTTCTCCTGGAGACATGGCCGCGCATCCCTGCAAGCGGATGCGACCAGCGCGCGGACAATGTCGACAGCAGCGGCATCGCCACCGCCCAGGCCAACGCAAGCACGCTCAATCCGAACGCCGCGGGTGCGGCGAAGGTGACCGCGCCCCAGCCGCGCGAGGCGCCGAGATAGGCCAGTGGACCGCCGACCGCGCCGAAGGCGGCGGCCAGCCACGGGCGCGCCTGCAGGAACGCCAGCGATTGCGACACGGTCATCGCGAACGACATCCACACGCACAGGATCCACAGCGGCGCTGCACCGGGCGGCCATGCCGGTGCTGGCGTGGCATAGCGCGCCAGTCCCGACAACGACAGGCCCCCGTCGACGAGCACCCCAAGCCCGAGCGCCAGCACGAGTAGTCGCAGTTCACGTGCGCGTCGTGACGACAACACGAGCTGCCAAGCGATAAATAGTGCCGCGCTCAACATTGCCGGCCATGCGACACCGCGCCCTGCGCCGATCACCGCGGCGAACCAGACGAGCTGATAGCCGGCGACGTTGCTCCAGAACCGCAGGTGTGGATGTTCACGCATGCAGGCGTCCATGCGTGATCGCGGGCAGCGGTGCCGGGCGCTGGTGGCCGGGCTTGGCCAGCAGCAGTTGCGCGACGCCGATCGAACGTTCGCGAAAGCCGCCTTCGCAATAGGCGAGGTAGAACTCCCACATGCGCGTGAAACGTTCGTCGAAACCTTGTGCACGCACCTCGGGTAGACGCGCGAGGAAGCGTTCGCGCCAGGCATGCAGGGTGCGGGCGTAGGACAGCCCGAAATCTTCCAGTTGCGTCAGCGCCAGATCGCAGGCGCGGGTCTTGGCCGCGAGCATCGCCGCGATCGAAGGAATGAAGCTGCCGGGGAACACGTGGCGCTTGATGAAGTCGACCGAATGTAGCGCCCGCGCGTAGCGGTGATCCTCGATCGTGATCGCCTGCACCAGCGCGAGTCCGTCCGGCTTGAGCAGGCGCCCGAGTTGGGCAAAATAGGTGTCCAGGTATTGCGCGCCGATCGCCTCGATCATCTCGATCGACACCAGCTTGTCGTACTCGCCCGACAGCTCGCGGTAATCCTGCAACAGCAGGGTCACGCGGTCGCCGAGGCCGGCGTCGGCGATGCGTTGCGCGGCGAGCGCGTGCTGCTCGCGCGAGATTGTGGTGGTGGTGACGTGGCAGCCGTAATGGCGCGCGGCATGCAGCGCGAATCCACCCCAGCCGGCGCCGATCTCGACCACGCGATCACCCGGGCGCAGCATCAGTTTCTGGCAGATGCGGTCGAGTTTGCGGGTGGACGCCGCTTCCAGGGTGTCGTCGTCGCCGGCCCAGATCGCCGACGAGTACATCAGGTCGGGCGAGAGGAACTGGCCGAAGAACGCGTTGCCGAGGTCGTAGTGCGCGGAGATGTTGCGGCGGCTGCCTTCGCGGGTATTGCGCCGCAGTGCGTGCATGCCGCGCAAAACGAGTCCGCCCAGCCGCGCCAACCCGGTTTCCATGCCGTCGAGCAGATCGCGATTGCGCACCAGCAGGCGCACCAGCGCGACGAGGTCGTCGCAGGCCCAGTCGCCATCCATGAATGCTTCGCCGGCGCCGACGCTGCCGTGGCTGGCGAGAACGCGATAAAAGCGCGGATTGCGGATCTGCATGCGGACACGCAGGGAGCTTTCCGGTTGCGACGGGGTGCCGAGTTCGACGACGCCGCAGGCATCTTCCAACACGACTTGTCCGTGCTGCAGTTGCGACAACTGCGCGAGCAAGCGCCGGCGCAGGAGATGTTCGAGCGAACCGAATTCGCTGGCATCGGGCTTGCGTATGGCGTCGGACGCGATCTGGTTCATGAGGGATCTCGGGACAGGGTGGGATGGGGATGGACCGGATTGCGCTTGAGCCACAACCGCAACGCCTGCCAGTGGATCGCGCCGACGACCTGCATCGTCATCAATGGATAGCGACAGAGAACGTGCGCGAGTGCCGGCCCGTCGAGCGGGCGCCGGTGCAGGGACAGCGTGGCATCGAATTCGGATGTGCCGTCGTGCAACACGTCCATGTGCACGCGCAGATCGTCGCTTGGCGTGGTGAAGTGCCAGTCATAGCGGCGTTGCATCGGCATGAACGGCGAGACGTGGAAGACCTTGTCGAAATCCCAGTGCAGCGCGCGCCCATGTACCTGCGCGGTTTCGATCGGCAACACGTAGGCATGGCGTTCGCGCCACGGCGTGTTGGTGATCTCGGCGACGATGCAATCCAATGTCGCGCCGTCTTCGGCCATGCAGTAATAGAAGCTGACCGGGTTGAAGACGAAGCCGGCGTAACGCAGGTGTGTGAGCAACCGGATCGGCCCGCGCGGACGGCGGCCGATCGCTGTTTCGACGCGCGCACGCACGGCTTCATCGAGCGAAAGCTGGGGCGGACCCAGATAGTCGCTGCGGCGGAACTCAGCGACGTTGCGACGTTCGTTCGACCACAGCCAGTGTCGTGCGAACACGGCGTCGAGTTCGGACAGGTCGAGGTAAAGCTGTGCCATCCGGTAGCTGAAAGCGTGTGGGTGCGGTGCGTATCGACGATGCCGGACGATGCCTTCGTAGACGGCACCGGCGAATGCGGGTGTCGTGGTGTTCACGCCGCAGGCTCCAACGTGCCACTGCCGGCGTGTGCAGCCAGTGATTCCCGTGTCGCGCCCCAATGCACGCCGAGTGCGTGTGACACTTCGACCGCACTGCGCATGCCATCCTCGTGGAAGCCCCAGCCCCAGTAGGCACCGGCGTACCAGGTGCGGCGACGGCCCTGGATCTCGCTCTTGCATTGCTGCGCGGATACCGTGGCGTGGCTATAGACCGGATGCTGGTAGCGCATGCGTCGCAGGATCTTCTCCGGGTCGATCGCCCCGCTGCGATTGAGCGTGACCACGAAGGGTTCGGGTGATTCGATGCCCTGCAGCAGGTTCATGCAATAGCTGACGGTGCAGGCATCGTGCGGATCGCGCGGAATGAAGGCATTCCAGGCTGCCCAGGCCTTGCGCTGCTTCGGCAACAACGAGGCATCGGTGTGCAATACGGTGTCATTGGCCTGGTAGGCGATCGCGCCGAGGATGTCGTGTTCGCGGTCGTCGGCATCGGCAAGCAATACCAGTGCCTGGTCACTGTGGCAGGCCAGCACGACCTGGTCGAAGCGTTCACTGCCTTGCGCCGTCTCGAGATCGACGCCCGCGTCATCGCGTCGCAACGACAGCACCGGGCAGTGCAGCCGCTCGTGCACCGGCCACGACGCCCGCAAGGCGCGCACGTAGGTCGATGAGCCGCCGCGCACGACGCGCCATTGCGGACGGTCGGCGACCTGCAGCATCTGGTGATTGGCCATGAACTGCACGAGATAGCGCGCGGGGAACGCGAGGATCTGCGCGGCCGGCGACGACCACAACGCCGATGCCATCGGCACCAGGTGTTCGTCGCGAAAGGCATCGCCATAGCGATGTTGCGCGAGGTAATCGCCGAGTGTCGGCCCTTCTCCATCAGTATCCAGCAAAGCCGGCGCCTGTCGGTAGAAGTGGAACAGGTCGCGGACCATCCCAAGGAAGCGTGGCGAGAGCAGATTGCGGCGCTGGCAAAACAAAGTGTCGAGCGTGGTCGCGTTGTATTCGAGCCCGCTCGCGGCGTTGTGCACGGAAAAACTCATCGTCGTCGGCTGCGAGTCAACGCCGAGTTCGTCGAACAAGCGCGTGAGCAACGGGTAATGCCGGGGGTTGTGCACGATGAAGCCACTATCGACGGCGTAGCGACGGCCCTGCAGTTCGATGTCGTGGGTGTGGGTGTGGCCGCCGAGGTAGTCGTTGCCCTCGAAGAGCGTGACCTCGTGCTGGCGCGACAGCAACCACGCGGATGCCAGCCCCGAAATACCCGATCCGATGACTGCGATGCGCATGGTTCAGCCCCGCGCCTTCGCAACGACCCAGCCCGGGATCGGCTTGAGGCCGCTGACCAGGCCCAGCGCCGCCAGCATGCGCAGCCCGTACCAGGTCAGGTCGATTTCCCACCACCGGAAACCCTGGCGCACAGTGCCCGGGAAGAAGTGGTGGTTGTTGTGCCAGCCTTCGCCGAAAGTCAGCAGTGCCAGCCAAACGTTGTTGCGGCTGTCGTCGTCGGTGTCGAAGCGGCGCGTGCCGAAGCGGTGCGCGAGCGAGTTGATCGTGACCGTGGCGTGGAACAGCACCGTGGTGGAGACGAAGAATCCCCACACCAGCATCTGTCCGCCGCTGATGCCCAGTTGCGGCGCGACATGCTGCAGCAACACGCCGAGCGCATACAATCCCGCGGCCAGCAACACCGGCACCAGCGTGTCGTAACGATCAAGCCAGCGCAACTCGGGATATTTCACCAGGTCCGGGATGCGTTTGAAGTCGGTGCGGAACCCGCTTCGAGTCAGGAACCAGCCTGCGTGGCTCCACAGGAAGCCATGGATGGTTGGCGAATGCGGATCTAGCGGCGTCTCGGTGTGGCGATGATGATTGCGATGATGCGCGGCCCACCACAAGGGGCCTCGTTGCACGCTGGACGCACCGAGCAACGCGAACACGAATTGCACAGGGCGCGAGGCGCGGAAGGTGCGATGCGAGAAGTAGCGATGGTAGAACGCCGTCAGCGCGAACATCCGCACGGCATACAGGGCGGCAGCCATTGCGAGCGCAATCGGCGACACCCCGACCCAGAACACCGCGATGCACGCCAAATGCATCGCCACGAACGGCGCGGCGCGCAGCCAATCGATGCGGTTGTCGTCGACCTCGTTGTCTCCGGCCACCGCATCGGTGTCGATCCAGCGCCGAAACGTGCCGACGAAGCGCCGCGATGCGGAACCCGTAGAGGCCT
This sequence comes from Lysobacter sp., assembly GCA_027306995.1. Classification (GTDB taxonomy): domain Bacteria; phylum Pseudomonadota; class Gammaproteobacteria; order Xanthomonadales; family Xanthomonadaceae; genus Solilutibacter. The sequence goes on along the minus strand of DAHUXS010000009.1, from coordinate 60,901 downwards.
TGCGCCCCGCATGCTCCATCGCGGCGTGCGCCAGTGGTGCCAGATCTTGTTGCATGCCCGTTTCCCAACGCTGTGTCCTTGGGAGATACGGGCATCCTTGCCATCCGGATGCAGCCGTCAGATGGTCTGCAGGCTGCCCTTGGCGATGATCGGCCCGGTCGGAACGCCCTGCGGTGCGCCACCCGGTGGCTCCAGGGTGATCGCCAGGGTCGAGCCGGCAATCAGGGCGCGACGCAGCGCCTGCGGAATCGCGACCGTATGTGCCTTGTTGATCGACACCAGGCCCAGCGAACGTGGCGCTTCGCCGGCTGGGATCAGCCACAGTTCGGGGACCCGGCCTTGCGCATCGGCGGGTGCGGGAACCGGCACCATCATCACCGTGCCGTGCGCTGCATCCAGAGAGGCGAGCCAGCCTGGCGAACCGTCATCATGGGCCAGTGTGGTGACCGGTTTGGGTTGTTCAACCGGCCGTGGCGGCGGTTGTACCACCACCTGTGTTGGTGGCACGGGCATCGGTGCCCGCGGGAAATGGCCAATGGCAATCGCGGCGACGGCTGCGGCGGCAGCGAGTGCAGTCGCGCCGCGCCAGAACGCCATGCTTTGCCAGACGCCGCGTCGCGCGCCTTCCACCGGCGACCAGCCCAGCTGCGTGCGAATCCGCGGCCACAACTGCACGGGGGCCGGGACCGGTGCGATCTCGTCGAGCAACGGCGCAAAGTGCTGTTCCCAGGCATGCACCTGCCGTGCGAATCCGGGATCGGCCTCGATCCTTGCCTGCAATTGGCGACGCAGCGCCGAATCCTGCAAGCCGAGGACATATTCGCCGGCCAGCACGTTCGCATCCGGCGGTTCACGGCCGGCGTCCTGATCGAATTGCGGGTTCTGCGTGCTCATGATTCCAGGCACGCCCGCAGTTGCAGCAGGCTACGACGAATCCAGCTCTTCACCGTCCCCAGTGGCGAACCGATGCGCTGTGCGATTTCCTCATAGGTGATGCCTTCGAAGAACGCGGTGCGGATCAACCCGCGGCGTTGCTCGTCGAGTTGTTGCATGCAGCGATCCAGGCGCGTTCGATCGTTCCACGCCTCGGCATTCTGCAGTGGTGATGCGGAGGGGTCGGCGATGGACTCGGCCACGTCGACCGAGGACTGCCGATTCACCGACGGCATCGCACGCAGGCGGTCAATCGCCTTGTTGCGCGCGACCATTGCCAGCCAAGTGATCGCGCTGGCGCGCGCGGGATCGAATTGCCCGGCCTTGTGCCAGATGCCGACGTAGACCTCCTGCAGTACGTCCTCGGCCTCGGCGCGATCGGGCATCAGCCGCAGGCACACGCCGAACAGCTTGCTCGACGTCCGCTGGTACAGGCGTTCGAAGGCATCGCGACTGCCATTGGCGACCTCTGCGAGCAGGTGTGCAACCTCGACAGCATGTTCGCTGCGTTGCAGATGATCGGCTTCGGGCATCCACGCACCTGTGGGAAGGGATCGGGCGAACCACGTGTCCGCCGAGACGGGGTGTATTGCATGGCGCCGCGAGTTTGTCACCCGCAACACCTCCGCGACTTTACCCCATCCATGCCGGGATCGCGTCAACCCACGCCCGTGGCGCGGCACAGGCGGTTGCATGTTCGGTGACAACCCGTAGGTCATGGCGTGCCCACGCATCGCCCGTCGAGCGGGGCCGCATCGGCGGCTGCAAGTTCCGTATCCGGGGCGTTGGGGGCCATGCCGGCGGCCGGGAACTCGATCCGCACGTCCAGATAGCGACCCTTGTCACCGCGAATCGTGCCGATGCCGCGGAACTCCACCAGTCGATGGTCGTTGAGTGCGTAGGCCAAGTCGATCGTCGGAAGCGCGAACCCGTACCAGCGCGCGACCGACATTTGCAGTTGCTGCGTCGCCTCGCCGTTGGTGCGGTCGCGCTTGCTGGCGGTGAGCTGCAGCGGCAGGAAGGTGAAGCGTGACGGCAGCAGGAACGGGATCGTGATCGCGCTGCCGCCGGCGAGTTCCTGCCAGCGCTTGCGCACCGCTGCGTCGAAGCCCGCATCGATCACCGCATAGGTGGCGACCGGGATTGCCTTTGCTTGCAACGATGCGTCCCGGCTCTTCTGCACATAGACCTCGCGCTTTCCCCCACGCGTGCGTACGCCTTCGCGATACCCGTCGCGACCATCGATGAAGTCGAAATCCGGTGCCGTCGCGGATGGCGATTCCCGAAGTCGCTTGCGCGCGAACGCCTTGCCGTCCGGGCAGCGGTACAGCACCAAGTGCTGCACGACACCACCTTCGAAATAGCGCCAGTGAATCTCGCGGTACAGCAAGTGGTTGTCGTTGCCGGCATAGGCCAAGCCTTCATATCGCTCGGCGGCCAATGCCCGGTCTGTGCAGAACAGCACTGCCAGTCCAAACATTGTCGCAGCTACATCTGCAAACGCCCTGGGTTTCCGTGTCATTGATATAGGAATCACGCTGGCTCCGTATGGGTCGCCTAAAATCGGGCGAGTTGCTAGGTAGTACGTGACTAGGACCCGGGCGGATGCGCTTGCATACGTGAATAGCTTCCGTGTACACATGAACCATCGGCAGCTGACAGCTGCCACGACATCCCGCACGATTGAGTATCCCAACCATGCACTTCCTGCGAAATGGCCTGCGGCTGGACTTAACAATCAAGCGCGCGCACAGCTGCTGCCTGTCTTTCTCGAATTCACACGTTCTTCGGCTGGTAATCTGGACTGGCCAGCTTTTTGTAGACACAATCTAAAGTCCGCTATGGGTCGAAAGCTGCCTGATTGTTTTATCGGTGATCTGCTCTTAATGGTTTGGTCTGTTGATGCGAATGTATCGGCGCATGCAATTCGCAGAGTAGTAAAGAATTAGGGAGAGAATTCACCATCAAATGACGACAGGATTTGTTTCAGGTCACTGGAGTCTCGCCAGGAAACGGCGTAGCGAATTTGCATCGAGCTCTGAGTTATGATCGCCTTTGTATTGATGCTTGTAACATCCTGTTATCCCTGAACCAAGCTCCCGCGTAACTCGAGCCATCACTTGGCGCAAATTTCGACCATTTGCCCGTGCTATGGATTCAATGATGTGCTGCGCGGCTTCTTGTTCGTCGGTTTGCAAGTCTGCGATGAAGGGAGACAGCAAGCCGCCTTTTGCCTCGCGAGTCTCTATCTCGAACCAATAGCCTGTTCGGTGACCGAATTCGACGCGCACAACAAGCGCGGATCGCGGCTGCCCCAGGATTCGTTCCGACCCCTTCATGCTGGCGCGTTCTAGCATGCGCCAGCCCCCATTGGGCCAACGCCCTGTCTTGCGAGCCATCTCGTCCAGAAAATTCCAGCAGATCAGTCCGCCGCATTTGGACATCTGTGAGGGAACAGCCGGCTGAAAAACTGAATGCCACTGTACAACCTCATCGTTTTGTAATGACTCGAACGCATTCAGAAGATAACGAAAGCGATTGACCGGATCACGTACAACCGCTTTATGGTGTGCTGGCGCTGCAGATCCTCCCTGGTGCGTCCGCTCTCCACCAGACGCGGTTGATGGTGGCGGTGCCGGTGGAGGAGCTATCTTGTTCTCGCGGTATTGTTGGCTGCTGTTCTTGACGATCTTCTTCAATTCAGGGCCGTTCAGCCAGTAAGACGTGTCTTCCAAGATGACGGCATCGCTTTCAGTTGCAGAGGCATCGACATCGCTAGTGACAACTAGGTCGTCTCCTGCAGGTTGGCCGCGCAGGTTGTTTGAATACGGCCTTCTTCCATCGACCAGGGTTTGTACAAGTCCTTTGTCACCACCGTTGTATCTGTTATGACTAATTTCTCTTGGGAGATACGAAGGCCAGCTAGTACCAAGAATGGAGGTCACCAGAAACGATTGCTTGTGCTTAATGTGCTTGCCATCGGGGCCGCGCTTGCCAAGGCGCGGGGGCAACATAAAACCTTTGACATCGAGTTGCAGTGGTTCAGCCGCAGCTCGAAATGGTAGCTTTGCGCTTGCAAACCAAGGCGAATATGAACCTCCATGACGATCCGACAACATGCCAGCATAGATTGATTCGGCGCAAGCGTTTGCGTATTCATCGAAGTACATAAGCGCGGCCAGATACGCAAAAGAATCTTCGACGTGTGTTTGCAGAATGATTTGCCATTCACCGGTCTCTGGATCAATTTGCGTTTTCAATCCAGATTGGAGTAATCCTTCGTATACGACTCGGCTCTTTGTTTTCACCCATGGTCCGCTTGTGAAGGCATTTGCAAACTCCCGGTGCGGGGCATAGAACTTCCGAAAAATCACGGCTCTAGGAATGATGTATTCAATGCCATTTTCGCTGGTGAAGACGAGGCAACGTGAGCGGCCAAATTCGGTAGATATACCGTCAAACTCCGAAGAGCGGAGCAAGGGGTAGGGATAGCCACCCCAACTCGAAGGAGCTTCCAATTCTTCATCAATTCTTACTTCCATACACGATTGTTCGACTTCAGGGAGCACGATTGAAGCCTGTGTTGTAGGCAACTCGCCAACCAGTCGGTTGCGCTGATAGACCCGTCCAATAGCCGTGCCTGGTAAAAGCCCTGCATGCATCGAAAGGGTTTCAAACCTGTCATGGCCAGGGTCTGTGCGATCCCGATGCAGAAGAGATACGGCCGCATTGCGGCTAAGACGATTCAGGTCCGAAAAGTTCTGAAAGGGGAGCCGCTGCAGCCGTACATGAACGAGTGCCGATCGTGTGGTCAGACGAGGCAGCATAAATTTGTCTATCCATTTAACGACCCAGTACGAATCGCCGGAAGGAAAGTCGTTGAAGAGTGGCATACGCGACAGGTATGGCAGGGGATGGGGCAACCATAACTCAGTCGCGCTTATTAATGGATAGTCGTCGTATTAGTTAGAATTCACAGCCTCCGCCGCCAATCAGTGCGACGGCACTCGACGAATGATGTGGTGAACGAAACGGCCGCTGGCGCCAGCGCGAGGTATCGAAGAAGCCGCGTCCGCTGATCGATGCCAGCGCCGCCGATTCCAGCGCTTCCTCTTCGCTGGCTTCGGGAAGAATGCCGGGCAGGCGGGCGGCGAGCAGGCTCTTGCCGCAACCAGGCGATCCGGTCAGCAACAAATGATGACCACCGGCGGCTGCAATCTCCAACGCGCGCCGCGCATGTTGCTGGCCGCGGACATCGGCGAGGTCGGGATGGAAAGGCGCACTGTCGGCATCGGCGGATGCACGTGGAAGCGACTGGTCGCCCCGCAGCATGGCGCAGACTTCCGACAGGGTGCGCGCGACCTGGATGTCGGCATCGCGGGCGAGTGCGGCTTCGGCGGCATTGCCCGGCGCGACGATCAGTCGTCGCCCCTGCGCCTGCGCGGCGAGCGCCGCCGGCAATACGCCATCGACCGGGCGCAGTTCGCCGGTGAGCCCGAGTTCGGCGATGCATTCGACACCGTTCAATGCTTCCTGCGGAATCTCGCCCGCTGCAGCAAGAATGCCGAGCGCGATCGGCAGGTCGAAGCGGCCGCCGTGCTTGGGCAGGTCGGCGGGCGCGAGATTCACCGTGATCGAACGCGAGGGGAATTCCATCTGCGCGCAGGAGATCGCAGCACGCACGCGATCCTTGGCTTCACGCACGGCGGCTTCCGGCAGACCGACCACCGACATGCGCGGCAGTCCTCCGGCGAGATGCACTTCCACGGTGACGGCGGGCGCGGACACGCCGACGCGCGCACGGCTGTGCGCGAGTGCGAGTTGCATGGCTTTGCTCCGGGGGCTTAGTGCTGGGTGCTGCCGGCGCCGCGATGCGCGGCTTCCAGCTCGGCGACCTGGCGTTCCAGCGCTTCGAGTTTTTCGCGGGTGCGCAGCAATACCGCGCGTTGGACGTCGAATTCCTCACGGGTCACCAGATCGAGCCGACCGAGACCGGCCTGCAACACCGACTTGAAGTTCTGCTGCAGTTCCTCGCGGCTGTCGCGCAGACTCTGCGGCACCAGGTTGCTGAGGCGGCGGGCGAGGTCGTCGAGTTGGCTGAGGTCGATCATGGCGTGCTCCGTGGTGTCGTGTCGCCAGCGTCGCGCGGCCTGGATGCCGCGCCCATCGGCGACCGCCGCGCCGGCACCTCGGAAAATTCCGGAGCCACGCGCTAAGCTGGCGACAAGGATACCCGGAGGCCCCGCATGAAAATGGTGATGGCGATCATCAAGCCGTTCAAACTCGACGACGTGCGCGAGGCATTGGCCGACATCGGCGTGGCCGGCATCACCGTGACCGAGGTCAAGGGCTTCGGCCGCCAGAAGGGCCATACCGAGCTCTATCGCGGCGCCGAGTACGTGGTCGATTTCCTGCCCAAGCTGAAGCTGGAAATCGCCGTGCCCGGCGACCAGGCCGAAGCGGCGATCGAAGCGATCATGAAGGCGGCTGGCACCGGCAAGATCGGCGACGGCAAGATCTTCGTCTGGGATCTCGATCGCGTGGTGCGCATCCGCACCGGCGAACTGGACGCCGACGCGCTGTAATCCGCGTCGACGCTCGTCTTACTGCTTGTGGTCGCGACGGAACAGCTGCCATTCCTCGATCGTGGTTCCGTCGGGAAGGTGGCACATGCCGATTTCGCCGCCATCGGCCTGCTTCACGATTTCCAGCTTGCCGCCGAGTTTGACGCAGTATTGCGAGGCCGGGTTGGCCATCCCGATCGATTTCGTTTCCGGTGTCGGCGATGGCGCGGCGCAGGCCGACAGCAACGCCAGCGCGGACAGCGGAATCATGGTGCGAAGCAGGTTCATCTTCGACTCCCGGTGACGGATCAGTCCTTCAGCGCGGCCTTCACGAACGGCGGCAGCGATGCCGCGCCGCGATGGATGTCGGCGGTGTAGTACTTCGTCGCGAACGGCTTCGCCGCCGCATCGGCTTCGCGGAAATCGAATCCGCCCGACTTGCGGGCCATCGTCACGCTCCACCAGCCGGTGGGATAGCACGGCTGCGGGAACGGCAGCGTCTGGAAGGTGGTGAAGCCGGCCTTGCGCATTTCGTCGCGCATCTGGTTGATCAGGCCGAGCAGCTTGAGCGGGGATTCCGACTGCTGCACCAGCAGGCCGTCGTCCTTCAGTGCGCGCATGCAATCGGCGAAGAATTCGGCGTTGAACAGGCCTTCCGCCGGGCCGATCGGGTCGGTGGAGTCGACGATGATGACATCGACGCTGTTCTCCGCCAGGTTCTTGACGTAGGCAAGGCCGTCGTCGAACAGCAGTTCGGCGCGCGGATCGTTGTTGGATTCACACAGTTCCGGGAAATACTTCTCGGCCATGCGCGTGACCTGCTCGTCGATGTCGCACTGGGTCGCCTTCTCGACGCCCTTGTGCTTCAACACTTCGCGCAGCGTGCCGCAATCGCCACCACCGATGATCACCACGCGCTTGGGATCGCGATGGGTGAACAGCACCGGATGCGCGATCATCTCGTGGTAGAAGAAATTGTCGTCGGTGGTGAGCATCATCGCGCCGTCGATCAGCATCAGGTTGCCCCAATCGGTCGACTCGAAGATCTCGATCTTCTGGAACGGGGACTGCACCTCGTCGAGCTTGCGGGTGATGCGAAAACCGATGGCCGAACCGGTGGGTTCGAAGGGTTCGTAATGCCAGTTGGTGTCGGTCATCGCTGCGGGCTCCGCCAAATCAGGTGTGTCAGGCCGGCGATTTTACCGGGCCGGCGCGGTCGGCGTGATGACAGCGGGAAGCTTCAGGCCGGATCGACGCCGCGCCACCAGGCCTCTGCGGGCGGCGGATCGCCGATATCGATGCGCTGGCCGATCCGCGGTGTCGCCAGCCGCACGCCCTGTTGGCGCGCCAGCGCGGTGACCCGCTCGAACGGGTCGAACCAGGCGTGCATCGACAGATCGAACGTGCCGTTGTGGATTGGCAGCATCACCTTGGCGCCGAGATCGACATGCGCCTGCACGCTCTGCTCCGGCGCCATGTGCACATAGGGCCAAGCCGCGTTGTAGGCGCCGTCTTCCATCAGGCTGAGGTCGAACGGCCCGTGGCGTTGGCCGATCTCGCGGAAACCGTCGAAATAGCCGCCATCGCCGCTGAAGAAGATCTTGGCGTTGCCATGCGCGATGACCCAGGAGCACCACAGCGTCGAATTGCCGTCGCGCAGCCCGCGCCCGGAAAAATGTTGCGCCGGGGTGCAGACGAGGCGGACATCATCGATGTGCGTTTCCTGCCACCAGTCGAATTCGTGCACTTTGGCCGCCGGCACGCCCCAGCGGATCAGGCGCTGGCCGACGCCGAGGGTGGTGACGAAATCCTGCACCTTCGGCGCGAGCTTGCGGATCGCGGTCTTGTCGAGGTGGTCGTAGTGATCGTGCGAGAGGATCACCGCGCGGATTGGCGGCAGGTCCTCGATCGAGATCGGCGGCGCATGGAAACGGCGCGGGCCGAACCATTGCACCGGCGAGGCGCGTTTGCTGAACACCGGGTCGGTGAGGAAAAACGCACCGCCCAGCTTCATCAATACGGTCGAGTGACCGAGCCGCCACAGGCTGTGGTCGGGTGCGGCATCAAGATCGGCGCGGGTGATCGCCTGCACCGGGATCGTGCCGTGCGGCACGGTGTCCTTGGGCTTGTTGAAGAAGAAGTCCCACAGGGTGGTGCGATTCTCGCGACTCACCGTTGGCGGCGCGGCCACCTTGTTGCGGAAACGGCCGTGCACCCACTGCGGCGAGGCCAGTCGGGCATCGGTATCGGCGGGAGACGGGGGAAAACCACGGGTTGGCTGGTCCATGGGCTCAATATGGGCCCTGTCGGCGTCCATGCAATGGCGACCGGAATCCCGTTGTGGGGGCGTTTTGCCCGGGAGTCGACGGTGCACCTTTACACTATCCGCCCGTTTTCCCCGCCCGGCCCGCCTGAAATGACCTGGTCCCTCGACCTCGCCCGCAAGACCTACTCGATTCCGCACTGGTCGGACGGCTATTTCGACGTCGACGGACAGGGTCGTATCGTAGTGCGGCCCAAGGGCGCCGGTGGTCCGGAAGTTGCACTGTCCGATGTGGTCGATCGCGCGCTCCACAACGGAGCGCACCTGCCGCTGCTGGTTCGTTTCCCCGACATCCTCGGCGATCGCCTCGGCAAGCTCCAGGCGGCGTTCGCGCAGGCGCAGAAGGATTGGGATTACAACGGTGGTTACACCGCGGTCTATCCGATCAAGGTGAACCAGCACGCCGGCGTCGCCGGCACGCTGGCCTCGCATGCGGGCGAGGGCTTCGGCCTGGAAGCTGGCAGCAAGCCGGAACTGATGGCGGTGCTGGCGCTGTCGCGTCCGGGCGGCGTGATCGTCTGCAATGGTTACAAGGATCGCGAGTACATCCGTCTCGCCCTGATCGGCCGCAAGCTCGGCCTGCAGACCTTCATCGTCATCGAGAAGCCCTCCGAACTGAAGCTGGTGCTGGAGGAATCGCAGGCGCTGGGCGTGACACCGGGCCTCGGCGTGCGCATGCGCCTGGCGTCGCTGGGCGCCGGCAAGTGGCAGAACTCTGGCGGCGACAAGGCCAAGTTCGGACTGAATCCGCGCCAGGTGCTCGACCTGTGGAAGCACCTGCGCGATGCCGGCATCGGCGACTGCCTGAAGCTGCTGCATTTCCACATGGGTTCGCAGATTTCCAACGTCCGCGACATCGCCAACGGCATGCGCGAGGCGACCCGCTACTTCATCGAACTGTCCAAGCTCGGCGCCAAGATCGATTACGTCGACGTCGGCGGTGGCCTCGGAATCGACTACGAAGGCACGCGTTCGCGCAGCTACAACTCGGTGAACTACGGGCTGCATCACTACGCGTCGAGCATCGTCCAACCGCTGGCGCAGGCCTGCGAGCAGAACGACTTGCCGCAGCCGCGCATCATCACCGAGTGCGGTCGCGCGATGACCGCACACCACGCGGTGCTGGTGGCCAACGTGTCGGAGGTGGAGCAGGCGCCGGAAGGCCGGGTGCCGCCGCAGAACGACGACGAATCGCAGCCAGTGCGCGACCTGCGTGAACTGCATGCGGAATTGGCGACGCGCCCGGCGGTGGAAGTGTTCCACGAAGCCGCGCAGTCGCATGCGGATGGCTTGAGCCTGTACGCACTTGGCCAGATCGACCTGGTGCAGCGCGCGCGCATTGACGACCTCTTCTACGCGATTGCGCATGAAGTGAAGTCGCGCCTGACCTACGACGAGAAGAGTCATCGCGATCTGCTCGACGAACTCAACGAGCGTCTCGTCGACAAGTATTTCGTCAACTTCAGCGTGTTCGAGTCGATGCCGGACGTGTGGGCGATCGACCAGGTGTTCCCGATCGTGCCGATCGAGCGCCTGAACGAAGCGCCGGCGCGTCGCGGCGTGATCTGCGACCTCACCTGCGATTCCGACGGCAAGATCGACACCTATGTCGAGAACGAAGACCTCGACACCTCGCTGCCGCTGCACGAGCTGGTGCCGGGACAGTCGTACCGGATCGGCTTCTTCCTGATCGGCGCTTACCAGGAAATCCTCGGCGACATCCACAACCTGTTCGGCGATACCGACGCGGTGGAAGTGCGCGTCAACGGCGGCGATTGCGTGATCAGCCAGCAGCGTCGCGGCGACACCACCGACGTAATGCTCGATTACGTAGGCTACAAGCTCGACGACCTGCGGCGTATCTATCGCGCCCGCGTCGAATCGGCCGACCTGTCGCCGGGCGAAAGCGAACGATTGCAGCACGCGCTGGAAGCCGGGCTCACCGCTTATACCTATCTCGACGACGCGCCGCTGGAATAATCGCGGCGCGATTCGTCGCAGCGACGACACGGTTCGGCGCAAGGCAGCCGGAAAGGCATGGTGTCGCTGCGGTGGTCGTGGGCTAATGCAGGCTCCCAACGGAGAAGCCGCATGACATCGATCAAGAAGACCGTCCTGGCAACGCTGGTCATCCTTGCGTCCGGGCTGCAGCCGGCATTGGCGAAGCAGAACGACCCCGCCGACGTCGCCGCGATCCACAAGGTCGTCGAGCAGTTCCGCACATCCATCATCAACAGGGACAAGCCGACCTTCACCAGCCTGTTCTTTTCCGACAAACCGGAAGAAGTGACCTGGCAATGGGTGGTCGACGACGTCGGCATCGCCCTCCTCAGCAAGCGCAAACCCGACGCGCACAAATCCATCCATGTGTCTGGCGAAAATTACTTGAGCTTCATCGATTCGCTCGTCAAGCCCGACGCCAGGCCGGCGGAGGAGAAGTTCTCGGACGTGAAAGTCGATACCGATGGCGAAGTCGCATCGGTGAACTTCGATTATTCCTATCTTGATGGCGGCAAGGAAACCAACTGGGGGCGCGAGATGTGGCAGCTGGTGCGCACCGACGCCGGATGGAAGATCATCTCTGTCATCTACTCGGTGCGTCCGCCCAAATCGATGTGATGGATTCGAACTCCCCGGCAATTCCGATGGTGCCGCCGTCATGGCGGGTGGCGTGGCTGGCCGCCGTGCCGGTCGCGCTATGCCTGCTGGTGATGGCGTTGCCGACGCTCGGCCACAGCCAGGCACTGGCTTATCGCGCGCTGTATCTCGTGGCCAATGCCTTGTGGGTACCGGCATTGGTGATGATGCAGCGTTCGTTGTGGCGCAAGTCCGTCGCGCTGTGGCCATCGATCCTGGTGTTGCTTGCGGCGACGTATGCGATGTCGCTGGCGAACAGTGCACTGGGCGTGGCGCTGGCCTTGATCATGGGCTTGCCGATCCCGATGCCGTTCCCGTGGTGGCAGTTGTTGAGCGGACTCGATGGCTGCTGGCTGGCGTTGATCGCGTTCTGTGCCGCCCACGCGATGATCGGGCATTACGCTGCGTTGAAGGAAGAACAGCGGCGTCTCGGCCAGGCGGAACTGGCGGCGCGCGAGGCGGAGTTGCGTGCGTTGCGTTACCAGTTGCATCCGCATTTCCTGTTCAACGCCCTCAACGGCGTGTCGGCGCTGGTGGCCGAGAAACGCGACGACGACGCCCGGACGATGATCGCCCAGCTCGGCACCTTCCTGCGCGCGACGCTGGATGGGTGCTCGCATGAAGTGCCGCTAGCCGAGGAGCTGGCGTTGACCGAAACCTATCTGTCGATCGAGAAGGCGCGCCTGGGCGAACGCCTGCAACTGCAATGGAATGTCGGTGCCGGCGTGCTCGATGCCATCGTGCCTGCCTTGCTGTTGCAGCCGCTGGTGGAGAACGCGATTCGCCATGGCATCGCCAGGCGCAGCACTCCGGGCCGCATCGGGATCGATATCGCGGCGCGCGGCGATCGCCTGTCTCTGCAAGTCCGCAACGACGGCGCGGATGTGGCGATGGAGGATTCCCGTGAAGGTGACGCGTTGGGCCAGTCCAATGTACGCGAACGCCTGGCGAGGCTGTATCCGGACAGGCATCGCTTTTCTGCCGGGGAAACGGCGTCCGGTTACGAAGTGGCGATCGAAATTCCCCTGTTGCGCCCCGTTGCGGCCCCGGTGGTTGCGTGATGCGTGTGCTAGTGATTGACGATGAACCGTTGGCGCGCGGCGGCGTCCTCGTGCAACTTTCGAAGTTCGATGACGTCGAAATGGTCGGTGAATGTGGCGACGGCATTTCCGCGATCGCGGGAATCCGCGAGCATCGCCCCGACGTGGTGGTGCTCGACGTGCAGATGCCCCGCATGGATGGCATCGATGTGCTGCGCAACCTCCCGCCCGAAGAACGCCCGCTAGCGATCCTGCTGACGGCGCACGAATCGTTTGCGGTCTCGGCGTTTGAACTCGACGCCATCGACTACCTGCTCAAACCGCTGGATGACGAACGTTTCGCCGAAGCGATCGCACGGGCGCGTCGGCGCCTGGGAAAATCGTCGCAGGCGACGGAACGCACGCTGCCGCCTGCGCAAGAGCCACAACGCTTCGAAGTGCGTGTCGGCCGTCGCAGTGTCTTCGTGCCGGTGGGGGACGTCGAATACCTGCAGGCCGACGGCGACTACGTGGCCCTGCACGTTGCCGGGCAGCGCCACCTGATCCGCGAGTCGCTGCAACGCTTGCAGGAGCGGCTGGATGGGGAGCGCTTCCTACGCGTCCATCGCTCCGTCATCGTGCGCATTGATCGTGTCGCGGAAATGCGGTCGCTGTCCAATCGCGATGCCCTGTTGCGCCTGCACGATGGCACCTTGTTGCGCGCGAGCCGTACCTATGTCGATACCTTGCGCGCACGCCTGCGCCTGTTCGGAAACTGAAACCGCATGGGCACCATGCAACGCCAACCCGGCCTCGACCTCCTGCGCGCCATCGCCATCCTGTGGGTGATGGTTTTCCACAGCTTCATCGTCGGCGGGCTCGGCGACGATTGGGGCTGGCTGTCGAAATATGGCTGGATGGGCGTCGACATCTTTTTCGTGCTCAGCGGCTATCTGATCGGCGGGCAGGTGTTGCAGCAGCTGCGCGATCACGCACGGATCGATTTTGGCGACTTCTACCTTCGCCGCGCGCTGCGCATCCTGCCGGCATTCTGGGTGGTGCTGGCGATCTACCTGGTGTTCCCATCGTGGCGCGAAGTCGATGGCATGGAGCCATGGTGGAAGTTCGCAGCCTTCATCTACAACCTTGACGTCGACTACAACGCGCACGCGGCGTTCTCGCACGCATGGTCGCTGTGCGTGGAAGAGCATTTCTACCTGGTGTTCCCGTTGCTGGCAGCCTGGGTGTTCCGCCGCAATTCGCTGTTGTTGACGATCTCGCTGATCGCTTTCGTGCTGCTTGGCGGTATCGCGTTGCGCAGCGCGATCTGGCTGCACGAGAATGCACTGGACACGGATCTCAACTGGTTCATCGAGGATCTCTATTACCCGACCTGGTGCCGCCTTGATGGGCTGCTGGTGGGTGTCGCGCTTGCGGCCATGCGGGTGTTCCGCGCGCGCTGGTGGCAGCGAACGCGTGGGTACGCGAATGTCGCGATCATGATCGGGGTGCTCGGCGTGATCGCCTCGTTCTTCCTGCACGCGCAACGCGGTGGGTTGCTCGCCAACAGCATTGGCTGGCCGGTGCTGTCGCTGTCATTCGGGTTCCTGGTGTTCGCCGCCGCCGAGCGCGACAGTTGGATCGGGCGCTGGCGCATTCCCGGTGCCGGCTGGATCGCCGCGATTTCCTACAGCCTCTATCTCAGCCACAAGCTGGTGATGCATGCGGTGAGTGTCGCGATCGATGGTCGTACGCATGGCGTCTTGGCTTTTTCGCTGTATGCGGTGGCGATCATTGCGGTGGGCGCACTGTTGCACTACGCGGTCGAGCGGCCCGGTTTGAGGTTGCGAGGGCGCATGCAGCGTGGCCAACCGGCGCAAGCGAAGCATGAACGGCAGCGCGACGGTGCCGTATTCATGGACGGAAGCAACGACGCCCTATAATCCGCTTTGCATTTAGAGCGTGAATTCGAACGGCACTGGGGAGTGCAATGAAGTTCAGGAACATGGCGCGGATAGGGACGCGCTATTGGGTGCGACACGCTGCGTTGCTGCTGTTGGCAGTCATCGTGGCCGATCCTGCAAGCGCGCAAGTGCAGCGCAGCATCATCAATCCCGGATTCGAATCGCCGACATTGCTGCCGACAACAGGCTGTTATGTTCAGGTTTCGAATACCACGGTTCCCGGCTGGAATACCACGCATCCATCGCAAACCGGCAGCGGCAGCTGTACTTCCCCATTGCCGTCAACCGGCCCGTTGATCGAGTTGTGGCGCTCTGGTTTCAACAGTGTCACGGCGCGGGCGGGCAACAACTTCGCCGAGCTCAACGCGAATGTGTCTTCGCGCATTTACCAGAATGTGTGCCTGATCAACGGCGAATCCTTCAACTGGACATTCAGTCATCGCGGACGCAACAGCACGACCGTCCCGGATCAGGCGGCATTCAAGGTTGGCACATCCCAGACAATTGTCCAGGTCGGGACCACCAGCAATGGCACCACGAGCACCCCGGTACCTTCTGCCGGCATTACGGTGGCAAGTGGCGGAAATGGCTGGGCCGACTACAGCGGAACCTATTCCTATACCGGCACCACCGGCGTGAACAGCCTGGGCTTCGAATCGATCACCGCGGGATCGTCAGGCAATTTCCTCGACAACATCCAGATCCAGATCGCACCATTCGTGGAATTCGTGCAGTCGTCGAGTTCCGGGCTGGAAGCGGCGGGCAACAACCTGCCGCAAATCCGCGTGAATGGCACCGTGTTCTCGGCGATGACGGTCACGGTGACGATTACTGGTGGTACCGCCACGCGTGGTGCAACGGGCGCGACCGGTGTCGACTACACCACGCCGGGCGGCAGCGCCACGTTGACCATCAACGTGCCTGCGGGGACGTATGACGGCACGGCGGCGACCAGCAGCCTGTTCACGGTGCCGGTGACCATCGTCGACAACACCACCGTCCAGTCGAATCGCACCATCCAGTTCCAGGTACAAGCCTCGGGCGCCACCCCGAAGGCCTACCTGCTCAATTCCAGCAGCACCTGCGGTGCAGCCGCCCAGGCCACCAGCACCTACACCATCATCGACGACGATGCGAAGTTGACGATGACAAAGAACGTCACCAGCTACGCGCAAGTGACTGGCAGCCCCGATACGTTCGACATCGGCTACACCATCACCGTGGCCAATACCGGCAATGGAAATGCCATTTACGGATTGACGGATACACCCGGGTTCGACCCTGACGTGAGCATCGTCAGCGCGTCCTATGCGCTCAATGGTGGGGGTGCGAATGCCTTGGCAGGCACCGGGCCATGGACGTTGCAGCCTGCAGGAGGGCGAACGCTGGCCAATGGCAGCACCGATACCTATGTCCTGACGGTGCGCGGCAAGGTCAATTCCGGCGGCAGCACGGCGAACGATGCCTGCACCGGCGCCAGCGGAAATGGCTTGTACAACCAGGCAACTGCCACGTTGCAGAATCCGCTGACGACGATCAATGCCAATGCCTGCCGCGACACGATGACGCCGGGCCGGGTGACGCTGGCGAAGACCTTGAACGGACGCACGACCGCCGGCGACCAGGCGCAGGTCCGCATCTATGCCGGTGGTATCCAGACCAATACCGCCAGCACCAGCGGCGCGACCGCACCGGCAACCGCAACCACCGGGGCAGTGCTCTTCGCCGCCGGCACCGCGATCGAATTGCGCGAAACCATCTTGCAAGGCGGCACCACGGCGACGACGCCATCCACTGGTTATGCGACGTCGATCAGTTGCAGCAATGCAGCGACGGGATCTGGAACCGTATTGCCAACGGGCAACGGAGCCGCGAGCGGTACGGAACAGGCCTGGAGCGGCATCGCGCTGGCCGCGGGCGACGACATCAGTTGCACCATCACCAACACCCCGAAAGCCGATCTGTCGATTACCAAAAGCAATGGCACAACGTCGGTGACTTCGGGCGGATCGACCGTCTATACCATCGTTGCGAGCAACGCCGGGCCGGCGGCGGCCACTGGTGCAACGCTCAAGGATGCGTTGCCGACGGGCCTGAGTTCATGCCCGACATTGATTTGCGACGGCAGCGCCGCGACCGGTGGCGCAGTCTGTCCGGCAGTAGCCGCAGTGACGCCGGCGGCTTTGCAGGCCGGAACGCTCTCGGTGAACCTGCCGGCGGGCAGTTCGTTGACGTTCAAGCTGAGCTGCAACGTGCAGTGATCACCGCCGCCACGGCGACGCCACCAGGATCACGCCGGCCATCACCAGCACGGCGCCGGCAATCCGCACGGCATCGACCGTGCGTGGCGTGCTCTGCAACACGCCGAACTTGTCGAGCAGCAATGCGGCGGTGACCTGGCCGAAGATCACCAGGCACATCATCGTCGCGGGACCCAGGCGCGGGATCAGCAGGGTGACGACGGCGACATAGAACGCGCCGAGCAGTCCGCCCATCCATACCCACATCGGCATGCCGCTTGCCGCACCCAATCCGATCCGGTGGCGCGCGATGACGAGATACCCACCAAGCACGATCGAACCGACCAGGAACGACACGAACGCGCCGACGATCGGTCCGCCGATCTGCGCGCCCAGGCGCGCGTTGATCAGTCCTTGCAGCGGCAGCATCGCGCCGACCAGGACGGCGAGCCCCATCATCCACCATGCATTGCCGTTCATGCCTTGTCTCCGCGATGGATCTGGAAGCCGGCGAAACTCTGGCTCGTCGGCATCACTTCCAGTCGGTTGATGTTGAGATGCGGTGGCAGGTTGGCGATCCACCACGTTGCATCGGCGATGTCGTCGCCGGTGATCGGATTCGCGCCACGATAGAGGTCGTCCGATGCCTGCTGGTTGCCGCCGGTGCGCACCAGGGTGAATTCGGTTTCGGCGAGACCCGGTTCGATGCTGGTCACGCGCACGCCAGTGCCGTGGAGATCGCTGCGCAAGCCGAGCGAGAACTGGGTGACGAAGGCCTTGGTGCCACCATAGGCATTGCCGCCGGTATAGGGATAGGTCGCGGCGATCGAACTGATGTTGACGATGGCGCCGCGCGTCGCGATCAAGCGCGGCAACAGTGCATGGGTAAGGCTGACCAGCCCGAGCACGTTGGTTTCGATCATCTGCCGCCACTGCGCGGGATCGGCGCTCTGCGCGGGCGCGGTGCCGAGCGCAAGGCCTGCGTTGTTCACCAGCAGGTCGATGGCGTGCAACGATTCCGGCAATGCGGCGATCGCGGCTTCAATCGCCGCGCTGTCGCGAATGTCGAAGCTGAGGGGATGGATCGCATCGCCCAGTTCGGCACGCAAGGTGTCGAGGCGATCCATGCGTCGGCCACTGGCGATGACCTGCCAGCCTTCCTTGACGAAGCGCGTGGCGATGGCGCGACCGAAGCCCGAGGTGGCGCCGGTGACGAAAGCGATCTTGTTCGACATGGGAAGTGACGCGGATGGAGAACCGCGATTGTGCCGCAGTGCGGCGCCGGATCACCACACGAAGGGAATCAGGCGCTTGGTGGTGCGGGTGTATTCCGGATATTCCTTCGGGAACGCCAGCGACAGCACCGATTCCTCGATGCGGATGCGATAGAGGAAAGCGAGCGTTGGCGGTACCGTCAGCAGGAACAGCGATGCCCAGCTGCCGAGCGCCAGTCCGGCGCCGTAGAAGCACATCAGTGCACCGGTATAGGACGGATGACGCAGCAATGCATAAGGGCCGCTGCGTACCAGCTTGTGATCGTCGCGGATGGCGACATCGACGGTGAAAAAACGCGCGAGCACGCGGATCGACCATGCGCGCAAGAGCAGTCCCGCGACCAGCAGGCACAGGCCAAGCCATGCCGTGAGGGCAACGATGGCCGAAGGGAGCGGCATCCAGTGGATGACGCCGGCATAGACTGCCATCACCATCGAACTCCACAGCACCAGGCTGAGCAATCGCAGCGAACCCTGGTCGCGCGATTGCCCGATGGTCGCGCGGCGGGTCACCGCCAGCACGAATTCGCCGAGTCCCCACAGGATCATCGCGTCGCGGATGAGCCAGAACGGTGGCGTGGAGAATGTCATCGTCACTTCGCCTTCTTCTTCGCGCGCGGCTTGGATGCTGCAGGTTTCGCAGCCGGGGGTTCCGGTACAGGAGCGGCCGCAGGCTTGCGCTTGCGATGCGCCGATGCCGATTTGCCTGCGGTACGCGATTTGGTGGCGCGATGCTTGCGTAGCATGTCCTCGGCCAGCACCACGTCTTCGCTGAGGATACCCGCCGCCTTGGCGATCGCGATGCGCGCCGCCGCCTTGTTCTCGTCGGGGTTGGCCAGCAGCAGTTCGCGGATGGCCTCGCGCAGCGCCTTTTCGGCGTTGTTCTGCAGGTGCACGTTCTCACCACGACGCAGCAGCGCCATCAGCGCGTCGACGACGGGTTTGATCAGTGCGGATTCTATGGCCATGGCGACGCCCGTTCGAGGGAGTCGCCAGTGTGCCGCACCGGCATCTCAGGGGTCGAGAATGCCGCGGATGCTTACCTAGCGGGCCTTGACCGCGACCGCGGCGACGCCGCCGCCGGAGAGCTTCGACTTGGCGCCGGCCAGTTCGCCGGCGCTGGCATACGGTCCCATGCGTACGCGATAGACCGTCTTGCCGCCGACATCCGCCGATTCCACCCGGGCGTTCAGCCCGAGCATGGCGATCTTCGCCTTCACCGCCTCGGCTTGGCCGGCATCGCCGAAGGCTCCGGCCTGCAGGATGTACGGCGTCGCGTTGGTGGCTTCGACCGGCTTGGAGATCGGCACGCTGGCGCCATCGGCAGCCTTGGCGTGGGCGACGGTCACCGGCGCCGGGACATCCTCGTCATCGTCCTTCGATTTGCTCGCCGGCGCCGTGGCAGCAGGGTGCGGAGTCGCCTGCGTCTTCGCCGGTTCGGCCTTGGCGACCTTCTGCGCGGAATCGATCGGCTGCGGCAATCCGTTGCTGCTGCCCTGGTCGGCGTCGCTCTTCGGCTTGGCCTTGGCGGCGTCTGCCTTGCGCTTGGCTTCCGCCTGCGCCATCGCCACGAGTTGCGCATCGGACAGGCGCACCTCGTTCTTGGGCAGCACGTCGTAGAAGGAATAATCGTCGCCGGCAGCGGACTTGGCATCAGCCGGCTTGGCCGCGGCATCGGCGGTTGGCGTCGCCGCGGCAGTCGGCGCCGGCGCGACTTCTTCCGCAGGCGCGGCGGTTTCCGCCTTGGCATCCGGGTTCGGGGTCGGCTTGAAAAAGCCGCCATCCCCCTTTGCCTTCATCAGGCGCGGCGCGCCGATCACCACGACCAGTGTCAGCAGCACGCCCAACACCAGCCAGGCCCAGCCCGGCATGCCCGATCCACCACTACTGCCACCACCACTGCGTCGGGCTTGCGAGCGTCCGCGTTGTTGCGCCATTTACATCGTCTCCGGGGCAGTCATGCCCAGCAAATCCAAACCATTCTTCAGCACCTGCGCGGTCGCGGTGCACAGTGCCAGACGCGCATTGCGTTCGGCTTCAGCTTCCACAAGTACCGGCTGCGCGTGATACGCGGTGTGAAAAGCGGTCGCCAGTTCGCGCAGGTACTGGGCGATGGTGTGCGGCTCGAGATCGATGCCTGCTTGTTCCACCACTTCCGGCCAGCGCGAGAGTTCGCGCATCAGCTCGCGGCTGGCGTCGTCGCCGACGGCCTGGAGGTTCGCCAGTCCGGAAGCGATGTCGGCCACGAAGCCTGTTTCCCGGGCCTGGCGCAGCAGGATGCAGACGCGCGCGTGGGCGTACTGCACGTAATAGACCGGGTTGTCGTTCGATTGCGAGCGCGCGAGGTCGATGTCGAAGGTGAGTTGCGAATCCGGCTTGCGCGCCACCAGGAACCAGCGCACCGCGTCCTTGCCGACCTCCTCGATCAGGTCGCGCAGAGTGAGGTAGCTGCCGGCGCGCTTGGAAAGCTTCACTTCCTCGCCGCCGCGCATCACCGTGACCATCTGGTGCAGCACGTAGTCGGGATAGCCCTTGGGGATGCCGAGATCGAGCGCCTGCAGACCGGCCTTCACGCGCATCAGCGAGCCGTGGTGGTCGGCGCCGAGTTCGGTCACCGCGCGCAGCCAGCCGCGCTGCCACTTGCCGAGGTGATAGGCGACGTCGGGCAGGAAGTAGGTATAGGTGCCGTCGGACTTGCGCATCACGCGGTCCTTGTCGTCACCGAAATCGGTGGTGCGCAGCCATAGCGCGCCGCCTTCCTCGTAAGTGTGGCCTGCAGCGGTCAGGCGCTGCACGGTCTCTTCCACCTTGCCGTCGGCGTACAGCGACGATTCCAGGAAATAGTTGTCGAAGCCGACGCCGTAGGCATCGAGGTCGGCGTTCTGTTCGCGACGCAATGCCGCGACGGCGAACTTGCGGATCGCATCGAGGTCGCCGGCATCGTTCTTGCCGGTGACGACGTTGCCTTCGATCTCGACGCTGTCGCCGCGCAAGTAGCTTTGCGCGACGTCGGCGATGTAGTCGCCGTTGTAGGCATCGGCTGGCCATTCGGCGTCGCCGGGTTTGAGGCCCTGCGCGCGCGCCTGCACCGAGCGCGCGAGATTCTCGATCTGGACGCCGGCGTCGTTGTAGTAGAACTCGCGGATCACCTTCCAGCCGTTGGCGGCGAGCACGCGCGCGATCGAATCGCCGATCGCCGCGGCGCGGCCGTGGCCGACGTGAAGCGGGCCGGTCGGATTGGCGGAGACGTATTCCACACCCACCGTCTGCCCGGCATGGCCGGTATTGCGGCCGTAATCGGCGCCCCGGGCATGGACGTCGCGCACCACGTGCTGCCAGGCCTCGGGCGCGAGATGGAAGTTGATGAAGCCGGGCCCGGCGATCTCGACGCGGGCCACAGCGTCGTTCTTCGGCAGCGCCTCGACCAATTGCTGCGCCAGCGCGCGCGGATTGCTGCGCGCGGCCTTGGCCAGCAGCATCGCCGCATTGCTGGAGAAATCGCCGTGAGCGCGCTCCTTGGGACGTTCGATCACGAAGTCGGGAACGGCGGTATCGGCAGGGAGGGTGCCGGCGGCGACCAGGGCGTCGATGCCCTGTGAAACGAGGGCGCGGAGCTGGGATTTCACGGGATTTCTGGGAACGGCTTGATAGCCGTGCATTGTACGGCTTCGGGGCCGTGGCCCCGGCATTCACATCATCCCGCGTGCCGCCATCGACACCGCAGGGCCGTCGCCGACGATGAAATGATCGAGCAGGCGGATGTCCATCAGCGCCAGCGACTGCTTCAGGCGCTGGGTGACCGCGCGATCGGCGGCGCTGGGCTCGGGATTGCCGCTGGGGTGGTTGTGGCCGACGATCACTGCCGCCGCGTTATGGGCGAGCGCGCGCTGCACCACTTCGCGGGGATGGACTTCCGAGCCATCGATGCTGCCCTGGAACAGCTCCTCGAAGGCGAGACTGCGATGGCGGGTGTCGAGGAAGAGCGCCGCGAACACCTCGCGGCGTTGCCCACGCAGGCGCTGGCTGAAGTAGCGGGCGGCGACATCGGGATTGGCCATCGCCTCGCCGCGTTGCAGCTGCCCGGCCAAGTGGCGGCTACCCAATTCCAGTGCGGCGGCCAGCCGGCAGGCGCGGGCTGGGCCGAGACCGTGGAGTTCGGTCAATCCGGTGGCATCGCGATCGAGCAATCCGCGGACGCCACCGGTATCGGCCAGCAGGCAGCGTGCGGTCGTCACCGCATCCTGCCCGCGCAGGCCGGAGCCAAGGAACAGGGCCAGCAATTCGGCGTCGGAAAGCGTGCCCGCACCGCGGCGCAGCAGCTTTTCCCGGGGGCGTTCGTGTTCGGGCCAGTCGCGGATGTGCATGGTCGTTCGAGGCTTGATCTGCCAGCCACTCTGGCGTTTGCCGGCGCGGGGCGGCATCGGATTTCGAGGGGCATCGGGTAAGCTGGCGACCTGTGAGTGCGTCGGAAAATGCCGTCATGGCCGCCCCTGCCAACATCCTGCTGTGCGTGTGCGGAGGGATCGCCGCCTACAAGTCCGCCGAACTGGTGCGCCGCCTGCGCGATACCGGCGCCGAGGTGCAGGTGGCGATGACGGAGAACGCGCAGCGCTTCGTGACTGCGCAAACCTTCCAGGCGCTCAGCCATCGCCCGGTGCGCACTTCGTTGTGGGACGCGCATGCGGAAGCCGCGATGGGCCATCTCGAACTGGCGCGTTGGGCCGATCGGATCGTCGTCGCCCCCGCAACTGCTAACACGCTGGCGAAGCTTGCACACGGTTTTGCCGACGACCTGGTGAGCACGTTGTGCCTTGCCTCGACCGCGGCGCTGACGGTGTGCCCGGCGATGAACCACGTGATGTGGAAGCATCCGGCGACGCAGGCCAATATCGCGACGCTGCGCGCGCGCGGCGCGCAGATCGTCGGGCCGAACGACGGTCCGTTGGCCGAAGGCGAAAGCGGTCCGGGACGGATGAGCGAGCCGGCGGAAATCGTTGCGGCCCTGGCCGGGAAAGCAGCGTCGTGAGCGCGCTGGACGGCAAACGCATCCTGGTGAGCGCGGGTCCGACCTTCGAGGATATCGATCCGGTGCGCTTCATCGGCAATCGCAGCAGCGGTCGCATGGGGTTCGCCATCGCCGAAGCGGCGATCGCGCGCGGTGCGCAGGTGGTGCTGGTCGCCGGGCCGGTGCATCTGGCGACGCCGACGGGCGCGCAGCGCATCGACGTGCGTTCGGCCGCGCAGATGCACGATGCCGTGCTTTCGGCATTGCCGGCCGACATCTACATCGGGACCGCAGCGGTCGCAGATTTCACCCCGCGCGCCGTTGCCGGCCACAAGCTGAAGAAGGTGCCGGGCCAGGACACGCTCGTGCTGGAGCTGGTGAAGACCGCCGACATCCTCGCCGATGTCGCCACCGCTACGCAGCGTCCGCGCCTTGTCGTTGGCTTTGCCGCCGAAACCAACGATGTCGAAACCTACGCGCGCGGCAAGCTGGCGGCCAAGCGCATCGACATGATCGCGGCCAACCGCGTTGGCATTGCCGGCTGCGGCTTCGAGTCCGACGACAACACGCTCGACGTGATCTGGGCGGACGGCCAACGCCGCCTCGGGCCCGAGAGCAAGCGCGTGGTCGCCGAAGGCCTGCTCGACCTCATTGAAGAGAGAATTTCGATCGCATGAACCGCGTTTTGCAGATCAAGCTGCTCGACCCGCGTTTCGGCGGCGAGTGGCCCTTGCCGGAATACGCCACGGCGTCCAGCGCCGCGCTCGACCTGCGCGCCGCCATCGATGCGCCGCTGACGATCGAACCAGGGCAGGCCGAACTGGTGCCGTCGGGCATCGCGATTCATCTAGCCGATCCGGGGCTGTGCGCGCTGGTGCTGCCGCGTTCGGGACTCGGTCACAAGCATGGACTGGTGCTTGGCAACGGCACCGGCCTGATCGACGCTGACTACCAGGGACCGTTGATGATCAGCGTATGGAATCGTGGGCGCGAGGCTTTTACGATGGCGCCGGGGGATCGCATCGCGCAGCTGGTGGTCATGCCGATCGTGCGCGTGGCACTGGATGTGGTCGACGCTTTCGAAGACAGCGCTCGCGGTGCGGGCGGATTTGGCCACACGGGCTTGCGATAAGCCTGCCTGCGACAAGGAACGAATGACGATGAAGACGCTGAGCCTGGGTGATGCCGGATCGATGAAGCGCATGCTGCCGCTGCTGGCCATTGTGCTGGTGCTGCTGGGGGCGTGGGCCGGGTGGTCCGCCGTGCGCCAATGGCGCGAATCCGGGCAAACGGCGCAACTCGCCGCCAGCCGCGATGGTGTCGCCAACGCCGCGTCTTCCGCGTTGGCGAAACAACTGGCAGTGGCGCAGAAGGCCGCGCAGGCACCGGCGGTGATCGCCGCGGCGCAGGCCAACGATGTCGCGACCGCGTCGCAGGCATTGGCGACGGCATGGCCGGGCAGCGAACATGCCGAAGTCATGGCCGCCGACCTGCAAGCCATGATGGCCGCATTGCCCGCCAGCGGTTATGGCCGGGCCGGCGTGGCGCAGACGGCGCTCGCCAACGGCAAACCTGCGGTGGTGATCGCGCGCGATGGAGGCCAGCCGAAATTGCTGATCGCGCTTCCCGTCGCCGGTGGCGCCGCGGTCGCCGTGGCCGCGCAGCCGGCAAAGGCGTTGACCGACGCCGTGGCGAAGGCGGATGCCGGCGGCGGCTATCTCGTGCTCAAGCAGGCGGACGCGACGCTGGCGCAAACCGGCGACAAGGGACTGGAATCCGAAGGCGAAAAATCCTCGGCACCGATCAAGGGCAGTGACTGGACGCTGCTGGCGTATGCCACGCAGGTCGAGCCCGGTCCGCTCGGTTTCGGCCGGGTGATGACGGCGATTCTCGCGTTGCTGCTGGTTGGCGCCGGCATCGCGCTGCTGTGGTTGCGCCAGCGCGCCGCGAAACCGGAAACGGTGGTGGAAGACGAAGCCACCGCGGCCGCGACGGATAGCGATGAACCGACCGTCGGCGACCTCACGGCCCAGAACCAGGCCGCGGCTGCCGAAGCTGCAGCGACCAAGGCGGAGGCAGCAAAGACCGATGGCCCCGCATTGCCCGATCCCGGGATCTTCCGTGCGTACGACATTCGCGGAATCGTCGGCAAGACATTGAGCGTCGATGTCGCGCGCCAGATCGGCCAATCGATCGGCACGCTGATGCACGAAAACGGCCTCTACGACATCGTGATCGGTCGCGATGGTCGCCTTTCCGGTCCGGATCTCGTCAGTGGTCTGACCGAAGGCCTGCGTCGCGCCGGTCGCAACGTGATTTCGATCGGCCTCGCGCCGACGCCGCTGGTCTATTTCGGTGCCTACCACCTGCGCACCGGCTGCTGCGTGGCGGTGACCGGCAGCCACAATCCGCCCGACTACAACGGCTTCAAGATCGTGGTCGGCGGCGAGACGCTGTCCGGCGCCACCATTACCGCGCTCTACACGCGGATTGCCGAAGGCACGTTGTACGAAGCCGAACAGCTCGGCCGCGTCGAGGAGCGCGACATCTCCGACGACTACGTCAACCGCATCGCGTCCGACATTCGCCTCGAGCGTCCGCTCGACGTGGTGGTCGATGCCGGCAACGGTGTTGCCGGCGACCTCGGTCCGCGCGTGCTGGAAGCGATCGGCGCCAACGTGTTCCCGCTGTTCTGCGAGATCGACGGCAACTTCCCCAACCACCATCCCGATCCCAGCGAGCCGCACAACCTCGAGGACCTGCGCCACATCGTGCAGACCCGCAAGGCCGATCTCGGCGTCGCCTTCGACGGCGATGGCGATCGCCTCGGCGTGATCACGCCGGAAGGGCACAACATCTTCCCCGACCGCATGCTGATGCTATTCGCGGCCGACGTGCTGGAACGCAACCCCGGCGCGATCATCGTCTACGACGTGAAGTGCACCGGCGCGCTGGCGCCCTACATCATGGGTCGCGGTGGCAGTCCGCTGATGTGGAAGACCGGCCATTCGCTGATCAAGTCGAAGATGCGCGAAGAGGAAGCCGAGCTCGCCGGCGAGATGAGTGGCCACTTCTTCTTCATGGAGCGCTGGTACGGCTTCGACGACGGCATCTATTCGGCGGCGCGTCTGCTCGAAATCCTCGCGCGTCGCAGCGAGGACGCCGATGCCGTGTTCGCCGAGATCCCGGAATCGATCTCCACCCCCGAGATCAAGGTACCGGTCGCCGATCCGCATGCCTTCGTCGAGAAACTGGTGGCGAACGGCGGCTTCGATGGTGCGCGCGTGACCACGCTCGACGGCGTGCGCGCGGACTGGAGCGATGGCTGGGGATTGGTGCGCGCGTCCAACACGACCCCGGTGCTGGTGCTGCGCTTCGAGGCGAATACCCAGGAGCGCCTGGAGGAAGTGCAGGCGTTGTTCCGCAGCCGCCTACGCGCGGTCGACCCGGCGCTCGAACTGACGTTCTAGCCGTCGATCAAGGTTGCGGTGTCGCCGCCGCTGGGGCGACGCCGCCGTTCTGCTTGTAGTCGCGATATTGCTGCAGCGCCTGTTGCAGCTCGCCGTCCATCGCCGCGTATTCGTCGCGTTTGTGTTGCAGGTCGGTGTAGGCGGTATTCACCGCGCTCGCCTGTTGGGCGATGGTGTCGTTCAACGACCTGGCGACCGGCCTGCCCTGCAGTTCGCTGTTGGCGGCACGCAGCAGCGAGCGCGACAGCTCCAGGCGGTGGCTGGCCAGGCTCGATTGCGCGGCCACCAGCGAGGCATGGACGTTCTGCGAACGTTCGTCATACGCCTTGCGCAGCGCGTCTTCGCTGGGATAGGTCGTGGCCAGTGCCATCTGCTGGCGGGCCTGGCTGGCCTGTACGGCAGCGCGCGCAGCTTCGGCCTTGTCGGCGGCGTCCTTGGCCGATTGCTCGCTCGGCGTCAGCGGACGCGGAAAGGTCTGGACCGTCACCCCGCTGGCATTGATCTCGCGTCGCGCACTGTTGGCGGCGCTGGTCGGGATGGCGTCGCCGCACACCGTTTGCCCGTGCTCGGTCCAGCAGCTGACGGTCTTGCCCGCTGGCTTGGTCTGCGCCTGCGCGGACAATGCAACGCCCAATGCCGCGGCCAGGCTGGCCACGGTGGCGAGGCGTCGCAGGTCAGGGTTGGGTCGACGTGCTTCCATAGCGCGCACGATACGCCAGCAGGGCGGGTTGGTCAGCACCCGAGGCGCCATTGCGGGCGCTCCACTCAAGGAGATCGTCGAGTGTTGAGACAGCGATCACGGGGACGCCGGCGCTGTCGCGGACGCGCTGGACCGCCGAGCGGCGGTCGCCATCGTCCAGCACTTCCTGGCGATCGAGCGCGACGACAATGCCGGAGACGATGCCGCCGCCACCCGCGACCAGGTCGAGCGCCTCGCGGATCGCGGTGCCGGCGGTGATGACGTCATCGATGATCAGCACGCGCTTGCCCTGCATCGACGCCCCGACCAGGGTGCCGCCTTCGCCATGATCCTTGGCTTCCTTGCGGTTGAAGGCGAGGCCGACATCGCGACCGCGTCGCGACAGTTCGCAGGCGACCGCGGTGGCCAGCGGAATGCCCTTGTAGGCCGGTCCGAACAGCACGTCGGCCTTGATGCCGGCATGTTCGATGGCGTCGGCGTAGCACGAGGCGAGGCCGGCCAGTCGCGCGCCGGTATCGAAGCGCCCGGCGTTGAAGAAGTACGGGCTGATGCGCCCCGACTTCAATGTGAATTCGCCGAAACGCAGGGCGTCGGCGGCAAGGGCGAGCTCGAGGAAACGTTCGCGCATGGATAGGGTCGGGAGCGAGGCGGATGGACGGAATGATAAGCCCGCAGGGTGAATGGGGAACGCCGTCGCCGATCGGCTACTCTTCGCTGTCCCTCCCATTCCGGCACTCCATGCGCATCCTCAGTTTCAACGCCAACGGCCTGCGATCTGCGACCACGAAAGGGTTCTTCGACTGGTTCGGCAAGCAGGATATCGACGTCCTGTGCGTGCAGGAAACCAAGGCGCAGGAACACCAGTTGCGCGTGCCGGCGTTGCAGCCCGTCGGCTACAAATCGTGGTTCCGCGACGCCACGACAAAGAAGGGCTACAGCGGCGTGGCGATCTACAGCCGCCATGAGCCCGATGAGGTCCGTACCGGTCTCGGCCGCAGCGACTTCGACGAGGAGGGGCGCTACATCGAAGCGCGCTTCGGCAACATCTCGGTGGTGAGTTTCTACATTCCGTCAGGCACCTCGGGCGAGATCCGCCAAGCCTGGAAGGAAGACGTGATGGCATGGCTGCGGCCGATCTTCGACGAATGGCTGGCCAGCGGTCGCGAATACGTGTTGTGCGGCGACTGGAACATCGTGCGCGCGAAGAACGACATCAAGAACTGGACGGGGAACCAGAAGAATTCCGGCTGCCTGCCGCACGAGCGTGCGTGGATGAATTCGATGATCGCCGACGCCTGTGGCGACGGCTTGGTGGAGTCGCCGAAACACGGCTGGAAGGACAGCTTCCGCGTCGCCAAGCCCGACGTGGTCGAATACAGCTGGTGGAGCCAGCGCGGCGCGGCGCGCGCCAACAACGTCGGCTGGCGCATCGATTACCAACTGGTGACGCCCAAGCTTGCCGAGTCGATCCGCCACGCCGAGATCTTCGCCGAACCGAAATTCTCCGACCATGCGCCCTACCTGGTCGACTACGCCACCCAGGAGTTTCCGCGTTGAATACATCGATGAGCGGGCGCTGGGCCCAGTCGCTGGGCGTGTACGCAAATCCGCGCGTGCGCGCGATGCTGTTCCTCGGGTTTTCCTCGGGCCTGCCGTTCGCGCTGGTGTTGACGACGCTGTCGGCGTGGTTGCGCCAGTCCGGGATCAACCGCGCCACCATCGGCACCTTCAGCCTGGTGGGGTTGGCGTATTCGCTGAAATATTTCTGGGCGCCCATCGTCGATCGCCTGCCCATCCCGATCCTGCAACGCATGGGGCGTCGCCGCAGCTGGATGCTGTTGGCGCAGTCGTGCATCGTGATCGGACTGGTGATGATGGCGACGACCGATCCCGTTGCCGATGTCGCGCGCATGGCCATGCTTGCGGTGTTCACCGCGTTCGCTTCGTCGACACAGGACATCGCCGTCGATGCCTACCGCATCGAGGCCGCCGAGGAGAAAGACCAGGGTGGCATGGCCGCGGCCTACCAGATCGGTTACCAGGTCGCGCTGATCTGCGCCGGCGCCGGTGCGCTGACAGCCGCCGCTGGCTATGGTTGGACGACGTCGTACCTGATCATGGCGGGCTGCGCTTTCGTCGGCATCATTACCACCTTCGTGATCGCCGAACCGAGCGCGCGCGTCGATCGTGCCGCGTTGCCGCCGGAACCGTTGGTGGAACGCTTCGAGCAATACGCGGCGCGGTGGCCGGAAGCGCCACGCAAGCTGGTGGCATGGCTGGTGGGCGCAGTGGTCTGTCCGTTCGCCGATTTCTTCCAGCGCAAAGGACTGAAGATCGGCCTGCCGATCCTGCTCTTGATCATCACTTTCCGCTTCAACTACACCACGATGGGCGTGGCGGCGAATCCGTTCTACATCGACATGGGATTTACGCTGAAGGAAATCGCGCTGGTGTCGAAGGTGTACGGCGTGATCATGACGATGGTCGGTGCAGTCCTGGCCGGAATCCTGGTGCGTCGCATCGGCCTGCTGCGGACCATGTTGTTCGGCTTGGTGATGTTGAGTGTTGCCAACCTGCTGTATGCGCACATGGCGGCGACCAAGCCGACGCTGGCGTGGCTGGCGACGATCGTCAGCGCCGACAACCTCGCCAACGGGATCGCCGGTACGTCGTTTATCGCCTACATGTCGTCGCTGACCAGCGCGCGCTATACGGCGACGCAATACGCGTTGTTCGGCACGTTGTGGAGCCTGCCTGCGAAGTCGCTGGCCAGCCAATGGGGCAAGATCGTCAATGCTTGGGGCTATCCGGCGTTCTTCACCTACACGGCTGCGATCGCCATTCCGGCGATGTGCCTGCTGCTGTGGATGCTGTGGCGCGAGCGCCGCGGCGAAACCACCGGGGTGGATGCCGCGGAGCCGGGCGCGCGCTGAGACTCAGCGTCGCCGCGGCAGCAGCCGGTCGCGGAACTTGTTCGAGAACGTGATCGCCGGCGAGTCGACGAAGCGATGGAACACCATCGCGGCGAAATAGATCACTGGCAGCACGATCGCGCAGGCGATGATCGCCGACACGTCGTAGTCCCAGTCGCGCGCCTGCAATGCGTTGAAGATCATCGCGGCGAGGCTGGCGACGATGCACAGGTGGATGAGGTAGACCGAGAACGACACCTTGCCGAGGAACATCAGCAAGCGCGTCGCGGCCAGCTTCGCGAACAGCGCGTTGTGCAACAGCGCCGCGACGATCAGCGCGCCGGCGATGAAGTTGCCGACCATGTAGGCGTGTTCGCCGAGCAGCGGTTGCATCCATGCATACGACGCCGAGGTGTTGTGGACGCCGGCGAAATACAGCCCGGCGGCCAGCATCAGCAGCGATGCGATGCCGGACATGTCGCGCAGGTACAGGCGCACCATGCTGCCGATCACGAAGGCGAGCAGGCCATAGGTCATTTCCTCGTCGAGCACCTTGGTCGCGCCCAGCCACGCCAACGCGCCGGCACACGCGAGCAATAGCAACATGCGCAATCGCGTCCAGCGATTGAATGCGTAGCACAGCGCGAAGATCATCCAAGACCCCCACAACTCGATCCGCATCGTCCACAGGATCGGGTTGTAGCGGCTCTGCCCAGTGATGAAGACCTCCCAGGCGCCGTTACGGAGGGCGCCGAAGAACGATGCCGGGAAATCGCCGTAGCCCTGGATCCACACCGAGAGATCGCTGTAGTCGACGTTCATCCATTCGATCACCGCCCATGCG
Organism: Lysobacter sp.; assembly: GCA_027306995.1. Lineage (GTDB taxonomy): Bacteria > Pseudomonadota > Gammaproteobacteria > Xanthomonadales > Xanthomonadaceae > Solilutibacter. The sequence goes on along the minus strand of DAHUXS010000009.1, from coordinate 30,016 downwards.
AACACGCAGGCGGCGATGCATGGCAATGCCAGGCGCGGATAACGCTTCAACACCAGGCCGAAGACATCGCGCCCGCTGCGACCGAAGGCGACATGGGTGAGGATGTAGCCGCTCAGCACGAAGAAGATGAAGACCGCGGCGCTGCCGGAATAGAGGAAGGCGAACGGCGAATCGTGGACGAAGCGCTGGACCGGATGATCGTCGGGATCGGCGACGCCCCAAAACGCATGCAGCCACGGCCAGAACACCAGCGCGAAGTGCGAGCACACCACCTGCAGGCAGGCGAGCCCGCGGATGGCTTCGACCGGGGCGAGTTTTGCGGCGGCTGGCTGCGCGTTCAAGCCGGGTAGATTGCACCAAGCACGCGCGGTCCGCGAGCGCCGGTCACCGACGGAAGGTTGCCGGGCAGGCCGAGCATGGTCTGGCGCGCCAGCCACGCGAAGCCGATCGCCTCGACGTGGTCGGGATCGATGCCGTGCCGCGCGACCGATTCCACCGTCGCCTGCGGCAGGTGTTGCGCGAGCTTGGCCATCAGCACCGGGTTGTGCGCGCCGCCACCGCAGACCAGCACGCGACGCACGTCCGGCAAGGTCGAATTCAACGCATCGGCGACCGTGCGCGTGCTCAGTTCCGCCAGCGTCGCCTGCACGTCGGCGGGCGATTCACCGCCACGCAGGCGCGCTTCCAGCCAGCGCATGTGGAAATGTTCGCGGCCGGTGCTCTTCGGCGGCGGCGTGGCGAACCACGGATCGTCGAGCAGGCGGTCGAGCAGCAACGGATCGACTTGTCCCGATGCAGCCATCGCGCCATCGCGGTCGTAGCGTTCGCCGGTGTGGCGTTCGCACCAGATGTCCATCAACGCATTGGCCGGGCCGGTGTCCCAGCCGCGCACGCCATCGCCATGCGCGGGCAGCAGCGTGACGTTGGCGATGCCGCCGAGGTTCAACACGGCGCGATCTTCGCTGGAGTCATGCAGCAGTGCTGCGTGCAAGGCGGGCAACAACGGCGCGCCGTGCCCGCCCGCGGCCATGTCGCGACGGCGGATGTCGCCGATGGTGGTGATGCCGGTGCGTTCGGCGACGAGGTTGGGATCGCCGATCTGCAGCGTGAAAGGCGATTTGGAATAGGGGCGGTGGCGCAAGGTCTGACCATGCGATCCGATCGCGTCGACCTGCGCGCGATCGACGTTCGCTTCGGCGATCAGTCGATTCGCGGTCGTGGCAAAGGCGGCGCCGACTTCATGGTCGAGCTCGCCGAGCTCGTCGATCGGCGAGACGTCGACGCCCTGCCCGAGCGTGAGCAGGCGCTGGCGCAATGCATCGTCCCACGGTTGCGCGAGGGCGTGCAGGCATTCGGCGTGGAGGCGGCCGTCGCGGTTGTCGAAGCGCACCAGCGCGGCATCGATGGCATCGACGCTGGTGCCCGACATCAAGCCGATGTAGAGGCCGTCGGCGGCGGCCATGTTCAGCCGCGTCCCGGTTTCGTCGCTGCGCTGGCGACGACGGTGTCGCGATCCATGTCGGGATAGATGATCTTCTCGACCGTGCGGATCTTGGCCATCGCGCGCTGGGTCTGTTGGCGATACGCCGCCAGCATTGCGCCGGACAGCGGTGCCGGCGGCGCCATCGTCACCGTCAGCGGATTGCGATAGACGCCGTTGACGCGGAATTCGTAGTGCAGGTGCGGGCCGGTGGACAGGCCGGTGCTGCCGACGTAGCCGATCACCGTGCCCTGCGAAATGCGTTCGCCGGGACGGATGTGGGCGAAGCGCGACATGTGCGCGTAGAAGGTGCTCTGGCCGCTGCCGTGATCAAGTTCGACCACGTTGCCATAGCCATGTTGCTGGCCGACGAACTTCACCCGGGCGTCGCCAGCGGCCATGATCGGCGTGCCGACGCTGGCGGCGTAATCGACGCCCTTGTGCATCTTCATGCGGCCGAGGATCGGATGCATGCGGTTGCCAAAGGTCGAGGACAGGCGCGCATACGGAATCGGCATGCGGATGAAGGGACGCTTCAGCGAGCGGCCATCGGCGGAGAAATATTCAAGTTTGCCGTCGCGCATGTAGCGGAAGCCGGTATGCAGCTCGCCATCGACGGTGAAGGCCGCGGCGAGCACGCCGCTGGTCGTCACCAGCTCACCGTTCTTCCACGCCTGATCGACCACCACGCTGAAACGATCGTTCGGTGAGAGGTCGGAGTCGAAGTCGATGTCGTACTTGAAGATCTCGTCGGTCATTTCCTCGACGTTGGCATGGGTCAGGCCGACCTTGCGCGCCGATTCCCACAGGTTGTCGCCGACCGTGCCCGACAGCACCACCGTGCGGATTTCGGTTTCCTGCGGCAGCACCTTGGCGTCGACGGCGCCGCCATCCTTCATGCTCAGCTCGACCTTGTCGCCGCCGCGCTGGAAGCGGATCGCGCGCAACAGGCCATTGCCCGGCGCGTCGATCGACAGTTCGGAGCCGGGGCGCAGCTTTGCCAGCGAGGCGCGCGCATCCGGCGACTTCATCATCTGCGCGATCTGCGCCTTGCTCACGCCCAGCGAACCCAGCAGCGCATTCACCGACTCGCCCTTGCGCAGGTTGACCACGGCCCACTGGCCAGCGGCCTTGGGCACGGGCTGGTTCACTTGCGGCAGCGGCAATGCCAGCGACGCCAACGGCATGTTGATCGGGCGTGCGAATGCATGGTCCATGCCCGGCACCAGGACTGCGCACAGCACGGCGATGCTGGCCAGCAGGCTGGCGTGTGCCCAGTGGCGGTGCGTCCAGCGGCCATGGAAGCCCGGCGGCAGGCGCGAGATGACGTGGCGAGTGAGAGCGGTTTCGCGGAGTTGGCGCAGATGGGAGCGGCGCGCTGCGTCGGCAATCGGGTCTTTCATTCAGCAGAGTCCACACGGCGTGAAAACCGCCGGAAGCGGGCACCTTAGGACAGCCGTCGGCCCGGGTCAAATCCATGATTCCATTGGATTTTCAGGGGGCAGACGGTTTAACGTAATGTTGACGTTTCGCCCTCTCCATTTTTCCCCATTCAGGAATTTGCCGTGTCTGCTGCTGCCTCCGACCTCGATTTGATTGCCCGTGGGGCCGATGAGCTGCTCAAGCGGGAGGAATTGGAGGCGCGGTTGAAGCTCGGGCGTCCGCTGCGGATCAAGGCCGGCTTCGATCCCACCGCGCCCGACCTGCACCTCGGCCATACCGTGCTGCTCAACAAGATGCGGCAGTTCCAGGACCTCGGCCACCAGGTGATCTTCCTGATCGGCGACTTCACCGGGATGATCGGCGACCCCACCGGCAAGAACATCACCCGCAAGCCGTTGACCCGCGAGGACGTGGCGCGCAATGCCGAGACCTACGCGACCCAGGTGTTCAAGGTGCTCGACAAGGACCGCACCGAGGTGCGCTTCAACAGCGAGTGGTTCGACAAGATGAATTCCGCCGACATGATCAAGCTGGCGGCGCAGCACACCGTGGCGCGCATGCTCGAGCGCGACGATTTCGCCAAGCGTTATGCCGCGCAGCAGTCGATCGCCATCCACGAATTCCTCTATCCGCTGGTGCAGGGCTACGACTCGGTGGCGCTCAAGGCCGACGTCGAGCTCGGCGGCACCGACCAGAAGTTCAACCTGCTGATGGGCCGCGGCCTGCAGGAGCACCACGGCCAGCCGGCGCAGATCGTGTTGACGATGCCGTTGCTGGAGGGCCTCGACGGCGTCCACAAGATGTCGAAGTCGCTGGGCAACTACATCGGCATCGACGAACCGGCGATCGACATCGTGACCAAGACGATGAAGATCGGCGACGACCTGATGTGGAAGTGGATCGACCTGCTCAGTTTCGAGATCTCGATCGACGAGGCGAAACAATTGCGCGCGGCGATCGAAGGCGGCCAGCTCAATCCCCGCGACGTGAAACTGCGCCTGGCGCGCGAACTGGCCGCACGGTTCCAGGGTGGCGCCGAAGCCGATACCGCGATCGCTGGTTGGCATGCCGCCGTGCGCGGCGAAGGCGATGTCGCCAACCTGCCGCTGCATGAGATCGCGATTCCGGCGGAAGGGCTGCGCATTGGCGCATTGTTGACCGCCGCCGGCATCACGCCGAGCAATTCCGAGGCCAACCGCAAGCTCAAGGAGCGTTCGGTGCGCATCAACGGCGAGGTGTTCGAGGATGGCGCGCACGTCTTCCAGCCCGGCTTCGAAGGCGTCCTTGCAGTCGGCAAGCGCAACTTCGCGCGCGTGAAGTTGATCGCGCAGTAAGTCGTCTCAGCCCCTGCAACCGACATGGCGCACACTGAGTCGATGGGTGCTGGACGTTATTCGCAATCGCAGGCCAAATTCTCCGACAGCCAGGCGCATGGCGCCGGCTGCGAGCTGATCCTGGTCGAAGGCGATTCCGCCGCGCGTTCCGTGCTTGCCCTGCGCGATGCCCGCACGCAGGCGGTGCTGCCGCTGCAGGGCAAGCCGCTGAACGCCTGGCGTGCCGACGCCGCGAAAGTGCGCGACAACATCCTCTATCGCCAGATCGCGCAGGCGCTGGGCTTGCCCGATGCGATCATGGACGAGCCCGCCAACGGCCCGCAGGAGATGCGCTTCGAGCGCGTGATGCTGCTGTTCGATCCCGATGCCGACGGCATCCACATCACCGCGCTGATGCTGCTGTACTTCGCGCGCTGGCTGCCGACGCTGCTGGAATGCGAGCAGGTGTGGATCGTGCGGCCGCCGATGTTCACGCTCACCAACCCCGTCACCGGCGAGGTGGTGCAGGCGTATTCGCCTGCGCATCGCGATGCGTTGAAAAGGGCGATGGGCGGACACGCGGACTGCCATCGCCATCTCGGGTTGGGAAGTCTGCCGCCGGAGTTGCTGCGGCGCACCTGCGTCGATCCGCGCACGCGCCAGTGTCGCCGCGCCAATTACGAGGATGTCGAGGCGGTGTTGGCGGGGCTGAACCTTTAGGCAACCCGCGCGATCGCCATTCCCATCAGGGCAAGCACGCAGAAGAACCCCAGGAACCACGACAGGCTGCGCATCTGGTGGCGATTGCCGACATAGAACACGCCATGCAGCACGCGGAACACCACGAAGCCGATCGCCAGCCAGGTGATTCGCGCGTGGTCAACGCTGGCGAATTGCGCCATCAGCACCGCCGCCGCGAAGGCCGGGAACGTCTCGAACCCGTTCAATTGCGCCGCATTGGCGCGATGCGCGCGGGCATTGTCCTGCTGGGCCAGCCAGCCGCGCGGATCGCGATTGTCGTACTTGTCGCCGGCGCCCTTGGCGATCGTCACCCAGATATAGGGCAGCAGCGCAGCGATCAGGATGCAGAGATAGGGAATGGTCATCGCGCAGTCATCGGCAAGGGCTGGGCCCGGTGCCGACGATGCTAGCGCGCCGCCCGGTTTATTTCACCGGCGCGGTCGGCGTCGAGAATGCGATTGCCGTGGCGCCTTCGATCGGACCGGTCTTGGCGCTGGTGTGGACGTAGAGTTTCACCTGGTGCTCGAACACCATGCCGCCCTGGACCACCGCGTTCGGTCCGATGATGACGGTGGGAATGCGGCTGATCTGCAGCGGCAGGCCGTTCCAGCCGCCCTTGGACTTCTTGACCCACAACTTGCCGGCGACGTGCGAGCCGATGCCGACGGTGATGTCGCCATTGACCGTGGTGATGTCCTTGCCGACCTGCGCGCGCACCAGGCCGATGCCGCCGTTGACGGTGGTGACGTCGCCCTTCACGTTGCCGCCATCGGGCACGTAGATGTCGCCATTGACCGTGGTGATGTCGCCGTGGATCGTCGCCTTAGTGCCGAAGTGGATGCCACCGTTCACCGTGGTCGCGTTGTCGTCGACGGTGACCGAATTGCCGGCCTTGATGCCGCCGTTGACCGTGGTCGCTTCCTTGACGCTGGCGCCGTCGCCGATGTTCACGCTGCCATTGACGGTGCTGGTCGATCCGGCGTGTTCGCCGGCGGCAACCTCGACGGAGCCATTGACCTTGGAGACGTCTTTCTGGGCGTATGCGGTCGAGCACGCGGCCAGCAGGGAGAGAACGATCAGGGCGCGATGCGGGATCATCGGGGGCTCCGGAAATGCGGGATTGGCGGGAAGGATAGGGCGGCTCCGCTACAATCGCATGCGCCGAAAGTCATCAGGTCCAAAGGCCCGTGCCCGCATCCCCATCACAGGCTCATCTCGCCCGTCCCAAGCCCGTCGTCCTGCTCATCCTCGATGGCTGGGGCCATCGCGAGGATCCCGCCGACAACGCATTGGCACAGGCCGACCTGCCGAATTGGCGCCGCCTGCTGGCGACCTGCCCGCATACCCTGATCCATACCGAAGGTCGCCATGTCGGCCTGCCGGATGGCCAGATGGGCAATTCCGAAGTCGGCCACATGAACCTCGGTGCGGGCCGCATCGTCTACCAGGACCTGACGCGCGTCGATGCCGCGATCGAGGACGGCTCGTTCTTCACCAACCTTGCTCTGGTGGACGCCTGCGCTGCGGTGAAGCGCGATGGCGGCACCTTGCACGTGATGGGCCTGCTCTCGCCCGGCGGCGTCCACAGCCACGAATCGCACATCTTCGCGATGCTGGAGCTGGCGCATCGCCAGGGCGTGGCGAAAGTCGCGGTGCATGCCTTCCTCGATGGCCGCGATACACCACCGCGTTCCGCGGCCGCCAGCATCGAAGCGCTGCAGGCGGTTTGCGACCGCCTCGGCAATGCACACATCGCCAGTGTGGGTGGCCGCTATTTCGCCATGGATCGCGACAAGCGCTGGGATCGCGTCGAGCGCGCCTGGGACGCCATCGTCGAGGCGCGCGCCGAATTCACTGCAACCACCGCGAAGCAGGCATTGGACGATGCCTATGCTCGCGGCGAGAACGACGAATTCGTGCTGCCGACGGTGATCGCTGGGGCCATGCCGATGCAGGATGGCGACGCCGTGGTGTTCATGAACTTCCGTGCCGATCGCGCGCGCCAGATCACGGCGGCCTTCGTCGATCCCGGATTCGACGGTTTCGTCACGCGCAGGCCGAAGCTGGCCGATTTCGTCTGCCTCACCGAATACGACGCCAAATTGCCGGCGACGCTCGCCTATCCGCCGGACGCCCTGCACAACACGCTGGCGGAAGTGTTGGCGGCGCACCATCTCAGCCAGTTGCGCATCGCCGAGACCGAGAAGTACGCACACGTGACGTTCTTCTTCAGCGGCGGTCGCGAAGACCTGTGGCCGGGCGAGGACCGCGTGCTGGTACCGAGCCCGAAGGTTGCGACCTACGACCTGCAGCCGGAAATGAGCTGTCCGGAAGTCACTGCGAAGCTGGTCGACGACATTCGCCACCAGCGTCACGACGTGGTGATCTGCAACATCGCCAATCCCGACATGGTTGGCCATACCGGCTTGCTCGCCGCCGCGGTGAAGGCGGCGGAGGCGGTCGATGTCGCGATCGGTGCAGTGGCCGATGCCGTGCGCTCGGTGCATGGCGCGCTGCTGATCACCGCCGACCACGGCAATCTCGAACAGATGAGCGATCCCGCGACCGGTCAGCCGCATACCGCACACACCGTCGGTCCGGTGCCGTTCGTCTACGTCGGCGAACGCGATGCCCATCTGCGCGTCGGCGGCGCCTTGCGCGATGTCGCGCCGACCATCCTCGACCTGCTCGGCATCGCCAAGCCGGTGGAAATGACCGGCACGAGTCTGATCGAGGCAGGCCCGATCGAACCATGAGTCGATCGCGCCTCGCCATCGCGGTCCTGTTGCTGGTGACGGCAGCACTCGCGTCGGCGCAGCAATCGCAGAAGGCCACCGAGCGCAAGCTCAAGGAAGTCCGCAAGGAGATCCGCGAGGTCAGCACGGAACGCAAGGAGATCGGCGGCGAGCGCGTCGATGCCAATGCCGATCTCAAGGCGGCACAGCAGAAGGTCGGCGATACCTCGCGCGCGGTGGCCAAGACCGATGCCGACATCCGCTCGCAACAGGGCGCGCTCGATGCGCTTGAAACAAAGCGGGTCGAACTCGAAACGCATCTGCAGACGCAGCAGAAGGCGCTGGCGGCCCTGGTGCGCCAGGCCTATCTCGCCGGCGACAATGCGCCGCTCAAGGTCTTCCTGTCGCAGGATCGCGTCGCCGAAGGCCAGCGCGCGCTGACCTATTACGCCTACCTGCAACGCGACCGCAGCGCGCGCATCCATTCGATCAATGCCGATCTTGCCGCGTTGAAGCAGACCCGCGAAGACATCGTGCACAAGCAGGGCGAGTTGCAGGCCTCGCGACAGAAGCAGCAGGCGCAGTTGCTGCAATTGGAACAGGATCGCAAGTCGCGCAGCGCATTGCTCGCGCAACTCGATGTGCAGTACCAGCAGCATGTCGAACGCGAACAGACGCTTGGCCAGAACGCCAAGCAACTGGAAGGACTGCTTGCCAGCCTGCGCGCGGAAGCGGCACGCGCCGCCCGCGAACGCCAGCTCGCTGCCGAACGTGCGCGCAAGGCCGCGGCCGAAGAGGCGGCGCGGATCGCCAAGGAGCAGGCAAAGGCCGAGAGCGCCGCACGCGCCAAGGGCTTGCCACCGCCTCCGCCGCCCAAGCGCGAACCGCCGAAGCAGGTCGTGCATGGGCCGATGATCCAGGTCGGTGGGCTCGGCTGGCCGGTGTCGGGCACGTTGCTGGCAGGATTTGGTGGCGAACTTCCCGATGGCGGTTCCAGTTCGGGTCTGTTGATCGCGGCCGCCGCAGGGACGCCGGTGCGCGCGGTCGCCGATGGTCGCGTGGTGTTCGCGGAATGGATGAACGGCTACGGCCTGATCAGCATCGTCGACCACGGCAACGGCTACATGAGCCTGTACGCCCACAATGACGCGCTGTTGCGCGACGTCGGCGCGACCGTGCATCGCGGCGACGCGGTGGGCAGCGTCGGCACCTCGGGCGGCCTGTCGCGGCCCGCGGTGTATTTTGAATTGCGCCGGAATGGCAGTCCGGTGAATCCTTCGGTGTGGCTGCAGAAACGCTAATCTGAGCGCTGAATACGGCAATGCCGCGTCAAGGCGGGTGCGATGCAAGGAAGAACGAGTGAGTTTATGTCGATAAATGATCGAGTGATGACGCCGCAGCGCACCCGCCTTGGTGCGGCATTGAGTATGCGTCGTTCCCTTACCGCCATCCTTCTTGCCTTCGTCGCGTTGCCGCTCGCCGCGCAAACCACGGCGCCGACGCAGGACTCTGCGCAGGACAAAAAGGCGGGCAAGGAGATCAGCGCCAGCGACGATCCCACCGCCGCGACCAACGAGAGCAAGGCGGTGCCGCTGGGCGAGATCCGTCGCTTCGTCACCACCTACGAGGCGGTGAAGAACGCCTATGTCGAACCGAAGACCGATGCGCAACTGATGCATTCGGCGGTACGCGGATTGCTGCTCGATCTCGATCCGCACAGCGTCTACTTCGACCACGACGATGCCGAACGCTTCGACGAGGATGCCGAAGGCCAGTACGAGGGGCTCGGCATCCAGGTCCAGCAGCAGCCCAATGCGACGTTGCGCATCGTTGCGCCGATGGACGGTTCGCCGGCGCAAAAGTCCGGATTGAAGTCGGGCGACATCATCACTGCCATCGATGGCAAGCCGGTCGATCGCGACAACGGCAATCGCCAGTTGCGCGGCAAGGCAGGCACGCCGGTGCGCCTGACCATCCGCCGCAAGGGCGTTGCCAAGGCCTTCGACGTCAAGGTCGTGCGTGCCAAGATCGTCGTGCCCAGCGTCGAGGCGAAGATGCTCGAGCCCGGCTTCGGCACGGTGCGCGTCAGCGGATTCCAGGCCAACACCGCGGTCGAGTTCGAACAGGCGATCGCCAAACTCAAGCAGCAGTCCGGCGGAAAACTGCGCGGATTGATCATCGACCTGCGCAGCAATCCCGGCGGCTTGCTCAACGCCGCGGTGCAGATGGCCGATGACGTCGTCAATTCCGGAACGATCGTCAGCACCCGCGGACGCCAGAAGGAAGGCGACACGGTCTACACCGCCGCGCCTGGCGACCTGCTCGATGGCGCGCCGATCGTGGTGCTGGTCGATGCAGGTTCCGCCAGTGCGTCGGAAGTGCTGGCCGGTGCGCTCAAGGATCTCAAGCGCGCGCGGATCGTCGGCAGCCGCACCTTCGGCAAGGGGTCGGTGCAGAGCCTGCTGCCGCTCGACAACGGCGATGCGGTCAAGCTGACCACCGCGCGTTATTACACGCCCAGTGGCAAATCGATCCAGGGTGTCGGCATCAAGCCCGACGTGATCGTCCGCGCCGACGGCAAGCAGGCCTCGGCGGGCGACTATCGCGAATCGGCATTGCCGGGCCACCTGCGCGGCGATGACGAAACCGACGGCGGTGACGACACCGGTGGCGAGGTGCTGGACGGGCAGGCGCCATTGAATGCAGCGCTGGCGGAGCTGAAGCGCATGGCCGGCGTGACGGCGGCGACTGCAACCGCGCCTGCCGCGAAGCGCAAGGCTCAGTAACCGCTCTGGCGGCGCAGGCGGCGCGCCACCGCGCCGCGCTGCAGGAAGGCGAAGGCGAGGCCGAACACGAAGCCGGCCAGATGCGCGACCCAGGCGATTTCGCCGAAGGCCGGTCCGATGTAGGCGAAGCCGACCTGCAACAGCGCCCAGATGCCGATCAGCAGCGAAGCCGGCGCGCGCACGAATTCCAGGAACAGGCCCAGCGGAATCACCACGCCCAACCGCGCGCGCGGGAACAGCGCCAGGTAGGTGCCGATTACCGCCGAGACCGATCCGCTGGCGCCGATGATCAGCCGGGTCGGGTTGTCGATGGTGGCCGCGGTCGCTAGGTTCGCTACCACCCCGCCGAGCAGGAACAGGACGAGCAGGCGCAGGCTGCCCAGCTTGCGCTCCGCCGGCATGCCGAAGATCAGCAGAAACACCAGGTTGCCGAGCAGGTGGGCCCAGTTGGCGTGGAGGAATTGCGAGGTCACCAGCCGCAATGCCGGGTGGATCAGTGCCGCCGGTCCTTGCCGCACTGCGGAATAAAGATTGGCCGGCAGGGTTGCCCATTCGTTCAGCAAACGGCCGGTCACGGCATCCGATGGCGCCCACACCGCGATGAAGCCCACGACCATGGCCAAGGCCAGGACTGGCGTGGCCCAGGGGCGGTTCGGGTGGGCGTGGTCAGGGACGGAGATGAACATCGGGCAGGCGCCTCGCGGGGGAAACGGGGGGCTCGTCCGGCATGTTACCAATCGGTTAAAAGCACGCTATAGTCCGGCCACATACCGTGCCGTACCGAACCGCCATTGATGGAGATTTGCATGCACAAGTACACCCAGCGTCTTTCGATTCTCGCGATTGCCGTGATCGGCGCGGTCGCCGCCGGCCAGGCTGGCGCGTCCGGCTTCCAGCTGCGCGAAAACAGCGTCAAGAACATCGGCAAGGCCTATGCCGGTTCGACCGTCGCCACCGATGGTTCGTCGGTCTACAACAACCCGGCCGCGATGGTGAATGCCGGTGGCAACCTGTTCCAGGCCGACGTGGCCGGAATCGACCTGACCGCCAAGTTCAGTGGTTCGGGCAAGTACGCGACCGGCCTGCCGATCTCCGGCGGCAACGGCGGCGACCCGGGCACCTTGACCGCGGTGCCGGCAATGTCGGCGATCTTCAAGATGAAGGGCGCGCTCGAAGGCCTGACCCTGGGCGTTGGCCTTGATGCGCCGTACGGCCTCAAGACCGAGTACGAGAAGGGCTGGATTGGTCGTTACCAGGCCACCACCTCCAGCGTGAAGACGGTCGACCTGACGTTGTCGGCGGCGATCCAGGTCACGCCGAAGCTGAGTGCCGGCGTCGGTGTGGTGTATGAGCGCATCGACGTGACCCTGGGCAAGGACATTCCGTTCGGCACCATCCTGGCCAGCGTCAACCCGGCCCTGATCAATACGCCGGACGGCAACAGCACCCTCAAGGGCAAGAACAATGCAGTCGGCTTCATCGCCGGTCTGCAGTTCAAGGCCGCCGACAATTTCACCATCGGCTATGCCCACCGTTCGGCCATCCGCCACCACATCGATGGCAATGCCGACTTCACCACGCCGGCGGCCTTCCAGGGCATGCAGCCGGGCTTCCGTGCGCTGGCCGCCAATCCGGCCTTGCCGGCCGCGCAGCGCGCGCAACTGGCGGTGCTCGGCAATGGTTTCGTCGATGCCAAGGGCCGCGCTTCCGTGTACACGCCGTCGACCGATACCCTGAGCGCCGACTGGAAAGTGACTGATCGCGTCAATCTCTACGGTGAAATCCAGCAGACCGGCTGGAGCTCGCTGAAGAGCGTCGACATCACCTTCTCCAACCCGTACCAGCCGGCCAGCAGCGAAGCCTTCAACTGGAAGGATTCGACCTTCGTGTCCGTGGGCGCCGACTTCAAGCTCAACGACAGCTTCACCTTGCGTGGCGGCGTCGGTTTCGACAAGACGCCGACCAACAACACCGATCGCACCCCGCGCCTGCCCGACAACGATCGCACCCTGATCTCGATCGGTGGCACCTGGAACGCGACCAAGGCGCTGTCGGTCGATGCCGGCTTCACCCGCGTCGAGATCAAGAGCCCGACGGTCAACCTGCCGGTCAATGTCGCAGCCGGTCGCTACAACTCGTTGCAGGGCAGCTACAAGGGCCATGCCAACGTGTTTGGCATCGCCGCTTCGTACAAGTTCTGATCGCTGCATCAAGGCGTACAAAAAAGCCCCGCTTCGGCGGGGCTTTTTTTGTGCTCAGATAATCGTTGAAACGATCAGTCACCCAGCGTCAGCAGGCTGGCGTTGCCACCCGATGCGGTGGTGTTGACCGTCACCGTCTTCTCGGTGGCGAAACGCGGCAGGTAGTGCGGGCCGCCCGCCTTGGGGCCGGTGCCCGACAGACCCTGGCCGCCGAATGGTTGCACGCCGACCACCGCGCCGATCTGGTTGCGGTTGACGTAGATGTTGCCGACCTTGGCGCGATTGACGATGCGATCGATCGTTGCGTCGATGCGTGAATGCACGCCGAGGGTCAGGCCGAAGCCCGTGGCGTTGATCGCATCCACCACCTTGTCGAGGTCTTCGGCCTTCCAGCGCACCACGTGCAGCGCCGGACCGAAGTTCTCGCGGGTGAGCTGATCGATCGACTGCAGCTCCCACGCGGTCGGTGCGAAGAAGGTGCCGTGTTCGGTGCCCGGATCGAGCTTGGCTTGCGCGATCGGCTTGGCGACCTGCTGCATCTTCGCCGCGTGGGCATCGAGCAATGCTTTCGCATCGGCATCGATCACCGGACCGACGTCGGTGGACAGCAGCCCCGGATCCCCGACCTTCAGCTCAGCCATCGCACCGGCGAGCATCGTGATCACCTTGTCGGCGATGTCGTCCTGCACCAGCAGGATGCGCGCGGCCGAGCAGCGTTGACCTGCGGAAGTGAATGCCGACGCCAGCGCATCCTTCACCACCTGTTCCGGCAGTGAGGACGAGTCGGCGATCAGCGCGTTCTGGCCGCCAGTTTCGGCGATCAGCACGGCGAGCGGGCCGGCATCGCGGGTGGCGAGTGCGCGGTTGATCAGACGTGCGGTATCGGTCGAGCCGGTGAAGGCGACGCCGGCCACGCGCGGATCGCGGGTCAGCGCGGCGCCGACGGTGGCACCATCGCCCGGCAGGTATTGCAGCACCGCGGCGGGGACGCCGGCTTCGTGCAGGATCTTCACTGCGGCGTCGCCGATCAGGTTGGTCTGCTCGGCCGGCTTGGCGATCACCGAGTTGCCGGCAGCGAGTGCGGCCGCGACCTGCCCGGTGAAGATCGCCAGTGGGAAATTCCACGGGCTGATGCAGACGAACACGCCGCGACCGGACAGCTGCAACGTGTTGCTTTCGCCGGTGGGGCCAGGCAGTGCCTCGACGACGAACTGCTCGCGCGCCTGTAGGGCGTAATAGCGCAGGAAGTCGACGGCCTCGCGCACTTCGGCGACGCCATCGGCCAACGACTTGCCGGCTTCCTTGGTGCACATCGCCATCAGCTGCGGCATCCGCGCTTCCATCAGGTCGGCGGCTTTCTCGAGGATCGCGGCGCGGGTGTCGACCGGCGTCGCGTCCCATGCCGGTTGTGCGTCGACCGCATTCTTCAGCGCCTGGGCGACGATCGCCTCGTCGGCGGCGCGCCAGTGGCCGACCACTTCGCGACGATCGGCCGGATTGGTCACTTCCTGGGCCGGACCGCCCGTGCCCGCGCCCGGGACCTGCGGACCCGCGGTCCAGCTGCCGGCGCCGGCGCTGTCGAGTTGCGCGGCAAGCTGGCGCAGCTGGTCGTCGTTGGCGAGGTTGATGCCCATGGAGTTGTCTCGTGCCTGGTGTTGCGCGCGATAGAGCTGCCGCGGCAGCGGGATGCGCGGATGGGGAATGGAATCGAAGCCGGCGACCACTTCGAGCGGATCGCGGATCAGGTCCTCGACCGGAATCGATTCATCGGTGATGCGGTTGACGAAGCTGGAGTTGGCGCCGTTCTCGAGCAGGCGACGCACGAGGTAGGGCAACAAGTCCTCATGCGAACCGATCGGTGCATAGACGCGGCAGGGCACGTTGAGGCGATCGGCCGGGATCACCTCGGCGTAGAGATCGTCGCCCATGCCGTGCAGCTTCTGGAACTCGAAGGTGCGACCCTTCGCCATCTGGTGCACGGCGGCGATGGTCTGCGCGTTGTGCGTTGCGAACATCGGATAGATGGCGTCGCTCGCGTCGAGCAGGCGGCGCGCATTAGCCTGGTAGCTGACGTCGGTGTTCTGCTTGCGGGTGAACAGCGGATAGCCGGCCTGGCCCTCCATCTGCGCGCGCTTGATCTCGCCGTCCCAGTACGCGCCCTTGACCAAGCGCACCGGGATGCGGCGGCCGAGTTCGCGGGCCTTGGCGGCGATGTAGTCGATCACGAACGGCGCACGCTTCTGGTAGGCCTGGACCACGATGCCGAAACCGTTCCAGCCGGCCAGCGAGGCGTCCGCCAGCACCTGGAAGATCAGGTCTAGCGAAATCTCGAGGCGATCGGTTTCCTCGGCGTCGATGGTCATGCCGATGTTGTAGCGCTTGGCCTGCTGCGCCAGCGACAGCAGGCGCGGACCGAGTTCGGCCAGCACGCGCTCGCGCTTGGCGTGTTCGTAGCGCGGGTGCAGCGCCGAGACCTTGACCGAAATCGACGGCGCGGAAATTTCGTCGGCGAACGGGCCGGTGGCGCCGATGGCGTCGATCGCCTTGCGATAGGCCTCGAGGTAGCGGTCGGCATCGGCCTGCGTCAGCGCGGCCTCGCCCAGCATGTCGAAGGAATAGCGGTAGTTGGCGAAGTCGCCCTTGCGCGAACGCTCCAGGCCTTCCTGGATGGTGCGGCCGAGCACGAACTGGTGGCCCATGATCTTCATGGCCTGGCGCACCGCGCTACGGATCACCGGCTCGCCGAACTTGCCGATCATGCGGCTGAGCGCGCCGTAGGCGTCGCGCTGGGTGTCGTCGGCGAGATTGACCAGCTTGCCGGTCAGCATCAGACCCCAGGTCGAGGCGTTGACCAGCAACGAATCGGACTGGCCGAGGTGGCGCTTCCAGTCGGCATCGCCCAGCTTGTCGCGGATCAGCGCATCGGCGGTGGCCTGGTCGGGAATGCGCAGCAGGGCCTCGGCCACGCACATCATCAGCACGCCTTCCTCGCTGCCGAGATCGTACTGGCGCATGAAGGCTTCGACCACGCCCTGGTCGGCGGCGCGGGCACGGACACGGCGGACCAGATCGGCGGCGGTGGCCTGGATGGCGGCGCGGTCGGCATCGGGCTGACGCGCCTGCGCCATCAGGTCGCGGACGTGGCTGGCCTCGTCGAGAATCCAGGCGTGGGTGATGGCGTCGCGCAGTGCCGTCGGCACGGGCGGGAGTTCCGGGGAAAGCAGCTCGGACATGCTGGGAATGGGCCAATCAGTGGGCCTGGGGAGGCCGACATTCTAATGGCCGGGAGGCGTTGCATGCCATGTGCAGAGCCGCGCGCACGGCCCGCGCGGTTGCCGGTCAAGGGTTTGGGCCGCTAACATGGATGGGTTACGCCTGTTCCCTGGGGTTCAAGAATGATGCAAACGCGTTTGTTGCGATTGGGGGCTGCACTGGCAGCGTGCGTGCCGATGTCGGCGTGGGCGCAGTCGGCCGACCCGCACCGCTGGCAGCTCAACATGGGCAAGGGCGTGACCCCGATGGCGCACAACGCCTACAACACCCATATGTGGGGGTTGTGGATGTGCGTGGTGATCGGCGTCATCGTCTTCGGCGCGATGTTCTACGCGCTGTTCGCGTTCCGGAAGTCCAAGGGCGCGGTGGCCGCGAAGTTCAGCCACAACACCAAGGCCGAGATCATCTGGACGGTCATCCCGATCCTCATCCTGGTCGTGCTGACGATTCCGACCATCCGCAACCTGATCTACGTCTACGACACCGGCGAGTCCGCGCTGACCGTCCGCATCACCGGCTACCAGTGGATGTGGAAGTACGACTACCTGGCCGAGAACATCGACGTCACCAGCCGCCTGTCGAAGCAGAGCAACGACATCCGCCAGAGCGGCAAGGACGCGCGCAGCTTCAACGACGCCACCTACCTGCTCGACGTCGACCACCCGCTGGTGCTGCCGGTCAACACCAAGATCCGCTTCGTGGTCACCGCCGACGACGTGATCCATTCGTGGTGGGTCCCGGCCTTCGGCCTCAAGCAGGACGCCATCCCCGGCATCGTCAACGAAGCCTGGGTGAACATCGAGCAGCCGGGCATCTATCGCGGCCAGTGCGCCGAACTTTGCGGCAAGGACCATGGCTTCATGCCGATCGTGGTCAAGGCGGTGACGATGGAGGAATACAAGGCGTGGGTTGCCGAACAGAAGGCCGCGAAGGCTGCCGCCACCACGCCGCCGGCAACCGCGCCGGCAGCCGCGGGCTGAGCGCGCATCGCGCGCCGCCCTGACACAGATACAGCGAGGTTTCCCCAATGTCCGCGACCCATCCCGCCGTCGACCCATCCCTTGACAAGCATGGCCATGACGACGCCCACCACGGGCACAAGCAGTCGTTCGTCGAGCGCTGGTTCTTCTCCACCAACCACAAGGACATCGGCACGCTGTACTTGCTGTTCGCCTTCGTGATGTCGATCATCGGCGCCGCGCTCTCGGTCGGCATCCGCGCCGAACTGATGCAGCCGGGCCTGCAGTACTTCAAGCCGGAAACCTTCAACCAGCTCACCACCATGCACGCGCTGGTGATGATCTTCGGCGCGATCATGCCGGCCTTCGTCGGCCTCGCCAACTGGATGATCCCGTTGCAGGTGGGCGCGCCCGACATGGCGATGCCGCGCATGAACAACTGGTCGTTCTGGATCATGCCGTTCGCCTTCACCCTGCTGCTGTCGACCTTCTTCATGAAGGGCGGCGCGCCGGCCGGTGGCTGGACGATGTATCCGCCGCTGATGCTGCAGGGCGGCGCCAACGTGGCGTTCACCGTGTTCGCGGTGCACATGATGGGCATCAGCTCGATCATGGGCGCGATCAACATCATCGCCACCGTGCTCAACATGCGCGCGCCGGGCGTCGACCTGCTGAAGATGCCGATCTTCTGCTGGACCTGGCTGATCACCGCCTTCCTGCTGATCGCCGTGATGCCGGTGCTCGCCGGCGCGGTGACCATGCTGCTGACCGACAAGTTCTTCGGCACCAGCTTCTTCAACGCCGCCGGCGGTGGCGACCCGGTGATGTACCAGCACATCTTCTGGTTCTTCGGTCATCCCGAGGTCTACATCATGATCCTGCCGGCGTTCGGCGTGGTCAGCGAAGTGATCCCGACTTTCAGCCGCAAGCCGCTGTTCGGCTACCAGGCGATGGTGTACGCGACCGCCTCGATCGCCTTCCTCTCGTTCATCGTGTGGGCCCACCACATGTTCACCGTCGGCATGCCGCTGGGTGGCGAGATCTACTTCATGATGGCGACGATGCTGATCGCCATTCCCACCGGCGTGAAGGTGTTCAACTGGGTCAGCACGATGTGGAGGGGCTCGCTGAGCTTCGAAACCCCGATGCTGTGGGCGGTGGCCTTCGTCTTCCTGTTCACCATCGGCGGCTTCTCCGGCCTGATGCTGGCGCTGGTGCCGGCCGACTTCCAGTACCAGGACACCTACTTCGTGGTGGCGCACTTCCACTACGTGCTGGTGACCGGCGCGCTGTTCTCGATCATCTGCGCGGTCTACTACTGGTGGCCGAAGTGGACCGGCCGCATGTACAGCCAGAAGGCCGCGAACTTCCACTTCTGGTGGACGGTGATCTTCGTCAACCTGCTGTTCTTCCCGCAGCACTTCCTCGGCCTGGCCGGCATGCCGCGCCGCATCCCCGACTACAACGTGGTCTTCGCCGACTGGAACATGGTGAGCTCGATCGGCGCGTTCGGCATGTTCCTGACGCCCTTCATGATGTTCGCCATCCTCTACCACTCGAAGAAGCACGGCGCCCTCGCGCCGGCGCGTCCTTGGGAAGGGGCCAAGGGCCTGGAGTGGACGCTGCCGTCGCCGGCGCCGCACCATAGCTTCACCCATCCGCCGGTGATCAACGCGGGTGACCTCGCGCACGGCGATCCGGAACACATGGATCATTGATGGTCGAGCCGCTTGCCAGCTCCGATCCGCAAGTCGTCGTGGCGCGCCAACGCGCCCGGCGCACCGCGTGGATGGTCGCTGGCGTCGCGCTGGTGGTCTATCTGGCGTTCCTCGCGCTGGGAATGGGCGGGTATGTCCGCTGAGATGACGCCCGATTCCACCCGCAGCACGACCCGCGGGATGGGCAAGCTAGTGCTGGTGATCGCCGTCGCCTTCCTGGTGACGTTTTCGCTGGTGCCGTTCTACCGCATCGCCTGCGAGAAAGTGCTGGGCGTGCGCCTGACGAAAGGCCCAGACCGGGCTGCCCAGGTCGCCGCCGTCGCGGCGGCGCCGGTGGCCTCGCGCTGGATCACCGTGCAGTTCGACGGCCGCGTCAATTCCAAGCTGTCGTGGGATTTCGCGCCGAACCAGTTGCAGATGCGCGTCGAGACCGGCAAGCCGTATTCCGCCACCTATCGCGCCCACAACAACAGCAGCCACGTGGTGGTCGGCAACGCGGTGCCATCGATCGCGCCGGCGCAGGGTTCGAAGTATTTCGCCAAGACCGAATGCTTCTGCTTCACCGAACAGAAGATGCAGCCGGGCGAGACGCGCGACATGCCGGTGCGCTTCGTGGTCGATCCCGCGCTACCGTCTGACATCGACGTGCTGACGTTGTCGTACACGTTCTACCAGAATGACACCCTGACCGAGCGCGCACTCGCCGCCGGCGCAACAACGGCGGCTCCGGCCGCGCCCTGACGAGAGAAGCAAACATGGCCCACGACGCCCACGCTCCCGATCGCAACGTGTACTACGTGCCGCACAGCAGCCCGTGGCCGGTGATCGCCTCGGTCGCGCTGTTCATCACCATGTTCGGTTTCGGCGGCCTGCTGAACCACGAGAGCTGGGGCAAGACGACTTTCCTCGTCGGTCTCGCTTTCCTGGCCGTGATCCTGTTCAAGTGGTTCGCCGACGTCATCACCGAATCGGTGCGCGGCTATTACAACAAGCAGGTCGACACCTCGTTCCGCATGGGCATGGTGTGGTTCATCTTCTCGGAAGTGATGTTCTTCGCCGCGTTCTTCGGCGCGCTGTTCTACACCCGTCAGTTCGCCTTGCCGTGGCTGTCGGGCGAAGGCCACGGCGGCAGCACCAACGCGATCCTTTGGGAGGGGTTCACCGGCGGCTGGCCGACCAATGGCCCGGCCACCATCGGCGGCGCCTTCAGCACCGTGCCGGCCTGGGGCCTGCCGTTGCTCAACACCCTCATCCTGCTGTCGTCGGGCGTCACCATCACCATCGCCCACCATGCACTGAAGGCCAACAAGCGCGGCGCGCTGCTGTTCTTCCTCGGCTTCACCATCCTGCTGGGCTGCCTGTTCCTGTTCTGCCAGGCCAGCGAATACCGCGAGGCCTACCACGAACTCAACCTGACGCTGGCTTCCGGCATCTACGGTTCCACCTTCTTCATGCTCACCGGTTTCCACGGCCTGCACGTCACCCTCGGCACCTTCATGCTGATCGTGATCTGGCTGCGCTGCCTGCGGGGGCATTTCACTCCGCAGGACCACTTCGGCTTCGAAGCGGTGGCGTGGTACTGGCACTTCGTGGACGTGGTGTGGCTGATGCTGTTCCTGTTCGTGTACGTGCTGTAAGGACGTATCGAACGCGAATCGAACAAAAAGGCCGGCTTTGCGCCGGCCTTTGCGTCACGAAACCAGGCTGGGATCAGCCCGGGTTGCTGCCCACGCCGTGCGGCGTGATCCAGCCCATGTAGATGGCAAGGATGATGAAGAGGATCAGCCCGACGGACAGCGCGATACGGCGCGTGAGCGCATTCACGGTGCGCTTCGACTGGCCGCGATCCGTCAGCATGTAGTACAGGCCTTGGCCGAGGTTCCAGACGATCAGGATGAGCACGCCCACTATCAGCACGAGTTTCAGCGACGGATTCATGGCAGTGACCTGTGCAGGGGCGATGCCGCGATTATCGCAGCCTGCGCGCGCGGGTGCAGTCCGGTGAAACGCCTGCGCTGGTGGCTGCTGGCGATCGTCGTGGCCGGCGTGTTCGGCATGCTGGGTGCGTGGCAGCTGAGTCGCGCGCAGCAGAAGCGCGCGATGCTGGCGCAGGCCGAGGCGACCATCGCGCAGCGCCATGAAGTCGCGTTGGCGACAGCTTCCGATCCGTCGCGCGCTGCCGGTTATGACTGGGCGGTCGGCACGGGCCGTTTCCTGCCGTCCCCGATGGTGCTGCTCGACAGCCAGGTCCACAACGGGCAGGTTGGCGCCCGCGCGTATCGTGTCTTCATGCCGGATGGCGGAACACAGCCGTTGCTGGTCGATCTCGGCTGGCTGCCGGTGCTCGATCGCCACCGTATGCCGACGCTGCCATTGCCGGAATTGCGCGACGTGCGCGGTTTGTTGATGCCGCCACCCTCGCATGGATTGATGTCGCCGGTCGCCACGCGCCTGCCCGATGGCGATGTGCTGGTGACGGCATTGTCGGCGCCGGAATTGCCGGCGCTGCTTGGCCAGCGCGCATTGGCGCCACGCATCCTGCGCCTCGATCCCGAAATGCGCATCGGCGGCGAACGTGATCTCGATGTATTGCCCAACACCATGCCGCCGGAACGCCATATCGCCTACGCGGTGCAGTGGTTCGCGATGGCCGCCACCGTGCTTGTCCTTGCCTTCCTATTGAATCGCCGTTCGCGGCGACGTGATACCCATGTCTGATCCGAATCCCCTCGATACCCGCAACCGCAATCGCCGGATGTTGCTGGCGATCGCCTTGCTGTTCCTCGGCAGCTTCGTGCTGGCCGGCGCGCTGCGTTTTTCCGGCTGGCGTCCGCAGGGCCTGAAGAACAAGGGCGAGTTGCTGCAGCCACCGACCGATCTCCGTGGCGTCGCCTTGCAACTTGTGGATGGCACCGCCTATCCGTGGTCGCCGCAGGAACGCCGCTGGCGCATCCTCGCGGTGCCATCCGCCGATTGCCGCGAACGCTGCGACAAGCTCGCGCACGATCTCGACATCGTCTGGCAGGCGCTGGGACATGTCCGCGACCATGCCGACGTGCTGTGGGCCGGAACGGTGCCGGCCTCTGCGCCGAAGACCAGCGCGCCCCGTGCCGTCGGTCCCGTGGATGTGCTGAAAGTCCGTTTGCCACGTGCCGATGCGCCCAATGACGCGGTGGTGTACGTGATCGATCCCAATGGCTTCGTGGTCTTGCGGTACGCTCCCGGCTTCGATCCGGCCGACCTGCGCATGGACCTCTCCAGGCTGTTAAAACTGCAATGAAGTTGAAGCTGCAATGAGCCGACCCCTCGTTCCCGTGCTGTCCCGTCATTTCCATCGCCTGGCCTGGCTGGCGGTGGCGTTGGCGTTCACCGTGATCGTGTTCGGCGCGTTCGTGCGCCTGTCGAACGCGGGCCTGAGCTGCCCTGACTGGCCGACCTGCTACGGCCGCGCGGCGTGGCCGCAGGCGACGGCCGACATCACCAATCACGCTGCGACCGCGATCCGCGAACTCGATCCGACCAAGGCCTGGCGCGAACAGATGCATCGCCATCTCGCGGCGACGCTCGGTTTCCTGGTCTTCGTGCTGGCGGTGATCGCCGCGCGCCGGCGCCGTCTCGGCATCCTGCAGGTCATCACCTCGGCGATCCTCGTCGCGCTGGCCATCCCGCTTTACATGCGCGGCATGCATGAAGCGTCGGCGGCGTTGGCGATTGCCGCGGAAGCGATCCTGATCGCGGCGGCATGGCGCTGGAACAATGAAGACCTGTCGCGCGTGGCGATGCTGACCTTCGCGGTGATCATCGTGCAGGCATTGCTCGGCATGTGGACGGTGACTTGGCTGCTCAAACCGATCGTGGTGATGGGCCATCTGCTCGGCGGCTTCACCACGTTCGCGCTGCTGGCATGGATGGCGTGGCGCGCGACCAATGTGCCGATCCGCCTCGCCGACACCCGCCTGCTGCGGCGCTTGCTGATCGCCGGGGTGGTCCTGCTGACGATCCAGATCGCGCTGGGCGGTTGGACGAGCTCGAATTACGCCGCGTTGTCCTGCGGCGCCGGCAGCATGTCGATCGACAATTTCCCGAAGTGCGTCGGCCACTGGTGGCCGAATGCCGACTACCGCAACGGCTTCGTGTTGTGGCGTGGCATCGGCGTCGACTATGAAGGTGGCATCCTCGATGGCCAGTCGCGCATCGCGATCCAGATGGCGCACCGGATGATGGCCTGCGTGGTCTTCCTCTACATCTGGTGGCTGGGCATCCGCCTGATCCGCCTGCCGGGCATGCGCACCTGGGGCGTGCTGCTGGTGTTGCTGGTAACGGCGCAATTCGTGCTTGGCGTCAGCAACGTCAAGCTGGCATTGCCGCTGCTGGTGGCCGTGCTGCACAACGCTGGAGCGGCGATCCTGCTGTTCCTGCTGGTATCGCTGCTGGCGCGCATCCAGCGACCGCTGCGCATGGTACCGGCGGCATGACGAGCTGGGCGCACTACTGGCCGTTGACCAAGCCGCGCGTGGTGGCGCTGATCGTGTTCACCGCGCTGGTCGGCATCTGTCTCGCGATTCCCGGCCTGCCGACTGCCGAAGACCTGCGTCATGGCGCGTTGGGATTGCTGGGCATCTGGCTGGCGGCGGCATCGGCGGCGGCGATCAATCATCTGATCGATCGACGCATCGATGTGTTGATGGCACGCACGCAGCATCGTCCGCTGCCATCGCACGCGCTGATGCCTCGGCAGGTGCTGGTGTTCGCGTTGCTGCTCGGCGCCCTGTCGATGGCGATCCTTATCATCGGCGTCAACTGGATTTGCGCGCTTCTGACCTTTGCATCGCTGATCGGTTATGCCGTGGTCTACACCGCCTGGCTGAAACACGCGACGCCGCAGAACATCGTGATTGGCGGCATCGCCGGCGCCGCGCCGCCGCTGCTCGGCTGGGCCGCGGTCACCGGCATGCAGCGACCGTGGGACTGGGCGCATGCGTTGCTGCTGGTGCTGATCATCTTCGTCTGGACGCCACCGCATTTCTGGGCGCTGGCGATCTTCCGTCGCGCCGATTACGCCAAGGCGCTGGTGCCGATGCTGCCGGTGACGCATGGCGTCGAATACACCCGCAAGCAGATCCTGCTCTACACCATCCTGCTCGTCGCAGTGAGTGTGCTGCCGTGGGTAGCGGGCATGAGCGGCGTGTTCTACCTCGGCGGGGCGTTGTTCCTCGGCGCGGTGTTCGTCTGGTATGCGTGGAAGTTGCAGAACCCGCCCGACGAACTGTTCGCGATGCAGGTGTTCAAGTACTCGATCATCTACCTGATGGCGCTGTTCGCCTTCCTGCTGGTCGACCACTGGCTGCTGCCGTGGTTGCGGCCGGTGCCGCCGTTTGTACTCAACCAGGTTTGACGAATTCGGTTGGGATTTATTCTGATCGACATTTTTGCTCTCTTCAGAAACCACCGCAGATTGCGAAAATTTGGCTATTGCGGCGACATCGTTAGAAACCCTCAAATGACCTTTGAGTACGTTCGTGCTCAATGCTAATGATTTATGTTTCTTAATGATCGAAATGCTTTCATTTGCACCGTTGAAATATTTCCGGGTTGACAGCTTGTTTTATTCACTGCTAAATCCTTGACAGGGATCAAATTCGGGGCAGGGGAGAAGCATGCGCTTCAATTTCGGGATTTTTGCGTTCGTTCTTGCTATCACGCTTATTCTGGCGCCCCAACCTGGACGAGCATTGATTGCGAACTCCGGGGACACGCATTGCGGCTACGACATCGACGGCCAGTATCGGTGCAACGACTATGGCTCAGGTGGAAGTTCAGGCGGGAGTTCAGGCGGAATTGGCGGTTCTACTTCGCCTGGAGGTTGCCTCAGAGATACTGAGACAGGAGGGTGTGCTGTGGTGTCGGTCACGGCAAGCCGCAGCAGGAATTATGAGATGGATCCTTATGCCCTATCCGGACAGTACGGCTATTGGATGCAAGATCAGACACCTCGCGTTCCGGGGAATCCGATTCTCGCTGGCGGCGGGGGTGGACCGGGTGCGCCGAATGCAGTGACGCAAACAACCGGTGGCAACAAGGATGCTTCATCCGGGTGCGGTGGGGAGAATAACGCAGGTAAAAACCCGACTGCCGGCAATCCCATCGTCTATTCCACCGGCAACAAGATCGAGCCCGAAACCGATTTTGCGTTGCCCGGTGAGGTGCCTCTCTATCTGACGCGCACCTATAACCATTACTACACCCGGACCGGCTTGTTCGGTAGCCGCTGGGTCAGCAATTTCGACATGTCCATCGAACTGTCGACCGATGGCCAGTCCATGACGGCCTATCGCAACGATGGCAGCAAGATTCCGCTGGTCTACAAGACCGCTCCGTTCGCGGGCTGGTGGGAAGACAAACCGAATCCCGTCGCCTACGTCGTGCAGTCGGGCAGCCAGTACCAGCTGTATCCCGGCGACCACACGGTGGAAACCTATGATCTGGGCGGACACGTCACTTCACAGCTGAATTCGCGCGGCATGGGCCTCACCTTCACCTGGTCGGGCAATCAACTGGTCACCGTCACGCACTCCTCGGGGCGCACCATCCAATTCGGCTGGAACGGAACGCAGTTGACCACGGTCACGGCGCCTGGGGGCGCCGTCTACAGCTATACCTATACGGCCAATGCGTTCGGTACCGGCATTAATCGGTTGGCCAGTACGACCCTGCCAGGAACGCCGGGCTCTTCCATCAGTTATAGCTACGGGAGCGATCCGGGTGCACTGATCGGAAAGAACCTAAATGGTGTTCAGTACCTATGGGTGACGTACGATGCACAAGGTCGTGCCACTAGTAGTTATCACGTCGGGGGTGCCGATAAGTACACCTTCTCGTATGCCGATGGCTCAAATGGCGCATTGACGGTCACCGAGACCAATCCCCTGGGTCGCCAGGCGGTCTACAACTTCCAGAATGGCAAGCTGCTGAATGCAACGGGGCAGATATCGGCTCACTGTTCTGCCGATTACCGAGATGTGACCTACGACAGCAACGGGTTCATCGATACTGCATCCGATGTCGGCGGCAATCTCACTGACTTCGATTACAACGCCCGGGGACAGTTGACCAAGAAGACCGTTGCTGTCGGCACGACTGCCGCAGCCACGACGACCTATACCTATGATCTGAACAATCGCTTGGCCAGTGAAGAGCAAGCCGGTCAATTGCGGGTCGAGTATGCCTATCGCTCCGACGGGTTGTTGTCCCAGAAAACGCTCACGAACCTCAGCAATTACGGCGTCTACGGTCAACAGCACATCGTGACCTATACCTATACGCTGTATAGCAATGGCATGTTGGCGACCGTGAAAGAGGACGGGCCGCTGGCGGGCGATGGCGATGCGGTCACCATGTCGTTCGATACTGCAGGCAATCTCGTCACGGTGACCAATTCCCTTGGGCACACGACGACATATAGCAACTACAACGCCATGGGAATGCCGGGGACGATGGTGGATGCCAACGGTGCGAGGACAGACAAGACCTATGATGCGCGCGGACGCGTGCTGTCAGTGACCAGCTGGATCAATGGAACGGCCTATACGACACAGTCGACGCTCGATAATCGTGGACGGGTGACGCACATTGCTTACCCCGATGGCGATTTTCGCGACTTCATCTACGACGACAACAATCGACTGACTACCATTCAGCGCCTCGATAGCGAAGATCAATACGACGATGGAACGAGTTGGGAAACAGACGACTACTATTCCAAGCAGCAATTTACTTATGACCTGGCGGGCAATCTGACTTCCTCGGTTAGCTCGACGTCCGAGGTGGTCTATGGGTATGACCCGATGCGGATGAAGCCTTACAACTATCACTACACCACCAACTACGACGTTGTTAATGCATATACCGATTACGACGAGGAAAGTCGGCCACGAGCCAGTCGAGGCGGCAACAATCAGATTGTCACCTACACATATGACAACAACGGCAATGTGCTGACGGCCAAGGACGCATTGAATCGCACCACCAGCTACAGCTACGACGGCCAGAACCGTCTGGCGCAGACGTCGGATGCTTCCGGTGGCGTCACCAAGGTCGAATACGATTCCGCTGGACGCGTCAACAAGATCACTGACCCCAGAAATCTCGTGACTACCTATGTCTACGATGGTTTTGGTCAGTTGTGGGCGCAGTACAGCCCGAACACAGGGACGACGACGTTCCAGTACAGTGCCTCGGGACTACGCACGTACATGACCCGTAACGATGGTTCAAGTTTGTCGTATGGGTATGACAGTCTCGGACGGCTTACTTGGTATGGTACTAGTACTGAAGGTCGCGCCTTCTACTACGATGATTGCAATCACGGCTACAACCCCCCGGGAGGTGGTTACGGCAAAGGGAAGCTATGCACGATTGAAGGATCGAATGGAACATGGGCGCAATTTACATACACAGCTGAAGGTCAGTTGCGTACTCGCCGCGATAGCGTGGCGAATTCTGATGATTGGACAAGCTATAGCTATGACTCGCGTGGACACCTAACAGGCATCCAGTATCCCAGTGGTGTGGCTGTGGGTTATGGCTATACGAAAGGAAACATGAATGTCGTGACCGCGACGGTCAATGGCACGACTAGCACGGTGATGTCAATCGGTGCGCGGCGCCCATTCGATGGTGCTCCGACTTACCAAACTTACGGTAATGGCTTCGCGGGATTCATCAATCGCGATGCGAGTGGGCGCTTGACCCAGATTCAGTCGGCTTATGGTGGAACTACCGCACTATCTTTGCAATACGCGTACAACAACGCCGATGAATTGACTGGGATCACGAATGGGGTGGATGCGTCGCTGACGCAGAGCTTCGGCTATGACGCGCTTTCTCGACTGGCTAGTGCCGGTGCTTCCGGAAGCAACACGGCAGGATTCGGCTACGATGCCGCCGGAAATCGGACAACGCGCACGGATAGTGTGCCTGCGTCCAATACAACCTATACGATCGGCACCGCTAACAACCAGATGACGCAAGTGGTTACTGGTGGGCTGACCCGGACATTCAGTCACAATTCCAACGGAGACATCACCGCCTTTACCGGGACAGACGGGATTGCCAATGCGGTGAGCTACAGCGCGTTTAATCAACTGGCGAGTCACACCAAGGCAGGAGTTACGACAACATATACGGTCAATGCGTTGGATCAGCGTGTTGCAAAAAGCAACTCCGGCATCTCCAGTCGATATATCTATGGCGGATTCAGTCAACTATTGGCGGAAAACACCAATGGTGCGTGGAGCAGTTATGTCTGGAGTGGCGGCGAGCCGATTGCCTTGATCCGAAACAGCGCCATCTACTATATCCATAGCGATCATCTTGGACGGCCGCAGTTGGCGACTGATGCCAACCGTGCAGTTGTCTGGAAGGCGGGGAATTTCGCATTCAACCGGTCGATTCTGCAAGACAATATCGGTGGACTGAATCTGGGCTTCCCGGGGCAGTATGCCGATAACGAATCCGGGCTTTGGCATAATGGCTACCGCGACTATGAGCCGAGTATTGGCCGGTATCTTCAGTCCGATCCTATCGGGTTGGGCGGTGGAATTAATACGTATGCCTATGTTGAAGGAAACCCCATAAGTAATATCGATCCATTAGGTCTGGAAACTGGGGCTGGCTATGCAACAGGCCAATATCAGATGGCGCAGCCGAATATGAACGGGTGTCAAGCTGATGCACTTGTCAACTTAGCTGTGAATCTAACGGAAGTTGGTGCGATAGCTAAATTTGGAATGGACGTGCTTGGCGTCGAAGTGCATGTTGGTGGTGGTCTAAGTGTGTCTTTTGGGGACTATGGCGAAGTTGAAACACCAGCGGCGGCTTTAGGTCATGCAGGCGATGCTGTAGCTCGTCAATATGAAACTCGGGCTGCGAATCAAGCTGCGCGAGCAGGCCAGAGAGGTATTCCATACTCCGTGGCCAACGGTCGGATCAACCGTTCAATAGCATCGGGAGCGAAAGCTGCTGCAATCCGCAGAGGAACTGGTCTGTTAGGGCCTCTCGGTGCAGCGGGCCAGTTTGTTGCTGACGCAAGCAAATGCGATTGCGGGAAGTAATATGAAAACCCTCCAAATAGTAATTGGCACTCTTGCTTTAGCTGCTGCTGGACTTGAGTGTTATTACCTGATTGGCATTGGCCGCTGGTCAACGAATAAGCAGTTGTTGACGGCGTTGCTTTACATCGGATTCTTTTGGATTCTTTGGGGATATGCACGTATTGCTAATTACATTTCGCCTGCATTAGTTCTTAATGGGAATTTGATCAAATTACTGGCTACTGTCGTTGTTGTGGCGCCGCCTTTGATGGTGATTATTATTGGATCGACCTCTAATGTGGCTCATGCAGACATGATGAAGTTCGGTGTATTGAACGGAGCAATCATGGCCTGTTATTTGCTTGTGGCAGTGGTGGCAATTTTTGGAGACAAATGGCTGGGGTTTGTGGCGAAGCTTCTTAAATTGGGTCGAGAATTTCCAAGAGCTGATGCTGGATGAAAGAAGCTCCGCAGTGCGGGGTTTCTCGTTTGGCGACTGCCATCATTGTCTCTGCTCGAGTTGCTTGGCTGGGCCGACCAGAGTTTCGTAGATATCAGATCAGCCCATCGAGCAACCGCACCACCCCGATATTCACCAGCAGCCCACCGATGATCAACCACACGAACAGCGTGGTCGCGAGCAGCAGCGGCTTGAGGCCGGCCTGGCGGATCGCGCCGGCATGCGTGCGCACGCCCAGCGCACCCATCGCCATCGCCAGCAGGAAGGTGTCGATCATCAGCAGCGCATTGACCAGCGCTTTCGGCAGCAGGTGGAAGGAATTGAACGCGCCGACCACCAGGAACAGGATCGCGAACCACGGAATCACGATCGGTGCGCGCTTGCCGCTGGCGTCGTTCTTGTCGCGCAGCCAGGCGGAGAGCAGCAGCAGGAACGGGGCGAGCAGGATGACGCGGATCATCTTCTCGATCACCGCGATGTTCGCGGCGTCGTCGCCCACCGACTTGCCGGCGACCACCACCTGCGCGACTTCGTGCACGCTCGATCCGACATAGAGACCGTAGGCGTGCTGGTCGAAACCGTGATGCGACTGCAGGATCGGCCAGAACAACGGGTAGAGGAACATCGCGATGGTGCCGAACACCACCACCGTCGCCACCGCGACCGAGACCTTGTGCGCCTGCGCCTTGACCACCGGTTCGGCGGCCATCACCGCGGCGGCGCCCCCCAGGGCGGCGCCGGAGGCGAGCACGTGGGGTCGGTAGCGATAGAGCGTGTTAGACAGGGGGACCATGAACAACGCGGGCAGGGAGGTGG
>DAHUXS010000013.1 GCA_027306995.1 Lysobacter sp. | reverse complement strand
GGGGGGGTGGGGGGGGTGGGGGGGGGGGGGGGCGGTGGCGGTGGCGGAGGATCAGGATCGCAATCTGCACAAATCAATGACGGAGTAGCCTTGGTCGATCCATTACTCTTTTTGATTCCACCTTTAGATGTGGTTTGCGCGGCAGCGTCGGCAGACCCAAGCAGCAAAGCACTTGTAAAAAATGCAGTCCACCACACCTTGTTAGATACAAGATGGATACTCATGGCGCCACCGTTTCAGTCTTCTTGGTAACCTGCACTGGGCGCGCGTACTTATCGTAACCATCCACCTTGCGGGTAAACTTCATTCCATCTTGCTCAATAGTTTGAGACAACTCAGGCACAGCCACTTCGTATGTGGCATTGCATCTCAGGCACGGGTCCTTGCCGTATAGACGCGGAAAAATCTGGTTGGATGCCTCGTTATAGACCGTGCTTTTTTTCCTAAGAATTACACTACCTTTTCCCGTCTCTTCGACAAGAACGCGCCCTTCAGCGGCACCAAATCGATTGTTAAATGTATACCTGGTCCAAGTGTTCTCCGGCTCTGAAACCGTAAGTTGGCTAGTGGTGAGACAAGCCCCGCACTCTGTGTCATAACTTTCATTTTGTGGCCCGTAGCTGTAATCCCAGCGATATGTGCCGCTTATCCCGGGCCCCGATAGATCTTTCCGAGAAATTGAAATCCCCGGGTTACTTTTCAAGTCCAGAATATATGAATTTCCCTGCCCATCCGTTACACATTGCCTTGGTGTATAGGATCTACCTGCCATTCTTCCCGTGAAATAAAAATCACCCCTTAATCCAGAAGGATGTATCACATAACTGGACTGCGGTGGAATGTAAAACGAGGGCTGTGGCGGATCCGCACATGTAACCGCCGCCATTCCATACGAAATCTTCGGGTATTTAATGCCATATTGCCATTTAGATTGATCTGGCAAGGCAGTCTCTTTCAAGAATAGGCTTCCCCCTTGGCTTTCATAGGTATAAGTCCAAACTCGGGCACCATCAGTTACCGAAGTAACAACTCCCGATCCAAACGGAATATCTCCTTGCCCAAACGTAAGAGTGATGTTTCGTCCATCACTGCTTGTAATTGACGTCAAATTATTGGTTGTGCCATAGGTAAACCTCACCCAATTCCCAAATCTATCCGACATTTCAGTCGGCAATAAGAAGTATTGGTATCGGGCCAAATCCGAGGCAAGCGTAACCGACCCATTGCTTGCAGTTTTTCTGAGGGTAGTGCCGGTTGCAGAACGCGCCATCCAATCGAATTTATACATGATTCCGTCTGGAGACTTTGCAAGAAACCCCTCCCCTGCCCCGCCGTTGGCAAGTGCGGGAAGACAACTGAAAATCCAACTATCGCTTGTTGTCCAACGATATCCGGTTCCACTTTGCCCGTACTTGCTATCCGGCGTAAGCACCAGCATCCGCTGATCTTCCTGCCCTGGAACATGAAGACTGTTTCCGCTCCAATACTCTGCGCTCGAGAAGCCGAATCCCTGCCCATTTCCATAAGCAAGCGGTGGAGTGGCCTTCAGGTAGTCAGACACATCAACAGAACACCTATTGTTAGGCGCCCCAGGCGTGGAAACCTGCCACCCTAAATTTGCTGCAAATGTCCCATAAAGGTAGGGAATATCAATCTCCCAGTCTCCCATCCACTGCGTCACCTGATTTGGCCACGCCAATCCAGACATGGAGCGCCTTAGGCGCCTTGAAAAGCGCACAGGAAGCCGATTGTTTCCAGGAATATCAATATCCGTTGCCAGAAACTCCGTCTCGCCTGTGTATAAAGAGACTCGCTCCCCCAAAGCTCCGGCCGTTAATGCAGCAATTTCTGCTTTTGGTGTGGCATATTCAGAATGGTCTGCTCCTACAGGCACCGCTTGAGCATGTGCTGTTGATAACAGCTGAGAACCCATAAGAACGGCACATACAGACAAAAGTGCTTTACGCATTCCCCATCCCTAATTGATTATCCCCTTTCTTGATCCTATTGACCTCTCATCTAAGATGCAAGCACTCCAATTTGTCCTGCCGTTGGACCGCACCTGTACCAGCAACCTTATTATGTGTTGACTTGTGAATAGCTGGGAGACCAATAGACGAGATCAATCAATCGCGGGTATTAGCACGCTACTTGCGCATGCATTCCTGATTTTGCTGCTATCGCACAACACAGGCAGCGGCCAAGGTGATTACAACGGGAACAACACAGGACGTGGTGATGCTTTCACCGTCTATCCGATGTTGTTGGCTCCATATAGAGTTAAAGCACCGTCGATCCCACTAAACCTAAATCCAAGACCCACTGCTGTCACGTCCCAGCCCCAACCCGACACTCCGACTCCTCCACATATCGTTTCTTCTCCAAGCCCAGATATCGCACGACCAATCAGTCAGGCTGACTTAAATACTTATGCAAGTACGCCTCAAAGCAAGGAACCTTTGATATCAGCCCAAACAGCTCTAGCAACTGCAAGAAATACTCCTTCGCCCTCAAGTGGTGGCAGCGTCAGGCATGATCTTCTTTCCAGCTATCAGGCAGCCATACGCGCAGCCATTTACAAAAAATGGCAAAGCCTATCGCGCCATATCTATCCAGGCGGATGCACGATCCATCTCAGTCAGAATCCCGGTGGGATCGTGACAGCGACATCGGCGAGAGCTTGCGAGCTTTCCAGGGAAGATCAACTTCAACTGGAAGCAGCTGCGCTCATGGCGCAGCCGATGCCCTACATCGGTTATGAATCTGTTTTTGCGCAAGAAATGGATTTGACTCTCTGACGAGAATCAAATCGCAATCAAGGCCATCTGAAACTTTTTTACTTCACCTTCTGCTTCGCAGCCCGCAACGGCTCCAATCCCTTGAACTTCATCCCGTATTCGTCGGTGAGCTTGCGCGCTTCCATCGGATCGCGAATCAACGTCGGTGTCAGCAGAATGATGACTTCGCTGCGCTCGGCCAACTGATGCTTGGTGCCGAACAGTCCGCCGATCACCGGGATGCGGCTGAGGCCGGGAATCCCGCTTGAACCATGCGTCATGCCATCGCTGATCAGGCCGGCCAGCATCACCGTGTCGCCGCTTTGCACCGCAGCTTCGGTACGCAGGCGGCGAGTGTCGATGCGCACATTGCCGTAGGCATCGGCGACGCTGCCGGGGCTGCTCACTTCCTGCACCAGGTCGAGGAAGACCATGCCGTCGCGCGTCACGCGCGGGCGCACCTTGAGGATGGTGCCGGTGTCCATGTACTGCACCTGCGAGTAAGTCGTGTTGCCGGTGCCGGTTCCCGGATTCACCGAAACCGAGGCGATCGGAATGCGGCTGCCGACGTTGAGCGTGGCTTCGGTGTTGTTGCGCACGATCACCGATGGCGTCTGCAGCAGGTGCACGTCGGTGACCTTGTCGAGCGCACTGATCACTGCGACGGAATTGCCACCGAGGACATTCACCACCAGGCCGTTGCCGTCGCCTTCGTTGGCGCCGCCGCCGACCGCCAGGCTGTTGCGGGCGGCTGCCGCGGCCTGGTAAATCGAAGGAATCATGTTGCCGAAGTACCAATTGACGCCGTACTTGAGGTCGCCGGTGAGCTTGACCTCGACCACCTGCGCTTCGATGTGGACCTGCAGCGGCATGACGTCGAGTTTCTCGATCACTTCACGGATCGATTTCCACGCCGCCGGGCTGGCGCGCACCAGGATCGCGTTGTTCTCATCGACCGCTGACACGCCGACTTCGTCGCGCCCGATCTTGAAGTTGGCGGAGGTCACGCCGTTGTTGCGCTGGGGCAATGACATCTGTCCGATCGGCGCACCGCCACTGCCGGTGGTCGCACCGCCATTGGAGCCGGTGATCGGTGCATTGCTGGTGCTGGAATTGATGTCGCCGTCGCCGATCTCGGTCGACTGCAGGCCGGGCATCATGCTGGGCGATTGCGCCTGTCCGTTCTGATTGCTGTTGCCGCCGAACACTTCGGAAAGGCGTTGCGCCAGGTCGCGCGCACTGATGTAACGCAGCTCCTGGGTATAGAGACGGCTTCCGCCACCGCCGCCGCCATCGAGGCGATCGATCCACGACTGGATGCGGTCGAGATAGCCCGGTTGCGCGGCGATCACCATTACCGCGTTGGCGGAATCCAGCGGCATGAAGCGGAACATGCCCGCGCCCGGGCTTTTGCTCTGTTCGCCGAACACGCGTTCGAGATCGGCCACCACCTTCGATGCATTGCCGCTCTGCAACGGATACACGCCGACCGACATGCTGGACATCCAGTCGACATCGAAGGTCTGGATGGTGCGTTCGTAGTTGGCGAGTTCCGCCGAGCTACCCGCAAGCGTGATGATGTTGCGCGCGCTGTCGACGCCGACGATCGCATTCGGGCGCGCATACGGTTCGAGGATCTTCTTCATTTCGCCCGCCGAAACGTAGCGCAAGCGTTCCGGTCGCACCTGGTAGCCCGCAGTGGAACCACCACCGCCACGCGGCGACACCATGCCGCTGTTGAGCGCCTGATCGGCCGGCACGATGTTGTAGCGACCTCCGCTGTAGATCATCCGCGCGTTGTTCCAGCCGAGTACGGTATCCAGCAGTTGCAATGCTTCCGCGTGCGTGACCGGCTTGGGCGTATTGAGCGTGACGGTGCCCTGCACCGCCGGCGAAATCGCGTACTTCTGTCCGAGCATGTCACCGAGGATTACCGCGATCACGCTCTGGAGTGGTTCCCCCTGGAAATTGAAACTGGTCGAGCCGCGCTGACGCGCGACCGGCGCGGTGCTGCCGCTGACAGGCGCGGCATCGCGCAATGGCGGTTGGCTGCCGCGACGGATTTCCGGTTGCGGACCGGACAAGTCCTGGCCATCGCTCGCCAGATCCTTATTGGTCGTGCCGGCAGTCGCTGCGCCGACACGACTGAGATCGGCGTCGCGACGCACTTCCGGAACCGGATTTGCTGCGCACGCAGCCAGCAGGCAGGTGAGCGTGGAGAGAAACAATACGCGGATGTTCATGTCGTTCGATATCCCGTCAATGCCTGGCGGAAGAAGAGGGTTGTTGCTGCGCTTTCCTCGCAGCTTCGATGCGCTGGCGCACCGCTTCGATTTGTTGCAACTGGGCTGGCGTTCCCTGCGCGGTAATCGGCGGCGCCGGAGGCGGATTCGCCTCTGCAGCAGGTTGTGCCGGATTCTTTGCGGCAGGTGGTGCCGATCCCGCCATCGGGGGCGCGGCTGCCGGAGGATCGGCAGCGGGCGTCTGTGGTGACGGCATGCCATCCGGCCGCGGCACTTCCAGCTTGAGGATCTTTTCGTCGCTGCCGGACTGGAAACGCGCCGTCTTTGCGGTGAGCTCGATCAATCGCCAGCCGGACGCACCCGGAACTTCCTGACCCAGTCGCACGCGCACCGGCTGCTGCTGCCCTGCTTTCTGCAGCGATGCCGCACTCAATGCCGCCGAACGCACGATGCCGGTGAGCGTGGCATCGAAACTGTTGGCCACGGCGCCGTTGGCATCGCCCTGGCCGCCCAGATCGACGGTGTGCGGCTTGCGATCGCGGAAGAACAGCGGTCGCGCCCAGGCGGGATCGGCATCGTTGATCGCAGCCGCCGACTGCGCGACACCCGTGGGATATGTCGGGAATGTCGTCGAAGCGGATGTCGCTGTCGCCGCCGGCACCGCGCGCGGTCCCAGCAATGTCCACCCCAGCAATCCCAGGCTGACCGTGGCCAGGCCCAACAGGATGCGCGTGACGACGGGTGTCGAAGTGAACCGCATCATGGCGCTCCCGCCGCAGGCGCACTCTGACGCTGGAATCCGTACACCGTCATGTTGATGTCGAGCGCACCCTGTCCCGGACTCGCGCCACTCATCGGCAGATCGGCCGGCGCGGCGATGTTGAGCATGTCGATGAACATCGCCGGGCGTGCGGATTCGATCGCCTGGCTCAGCCGCAGCCATTCGCTGTTGCCGCAATGCAGGCGCACGTTCACCGCGACACGCTGCGCATCGGCACTCTCTCCCGGCGCGATCGGCGTCTGGCTGTCGATGCGGCAACGCTTGCCATCCCCGCCGATGGTGTTCAAGGCATCCTGCAGGCGCTGCATCATCCCGGCGATCGCCTGGTCTCGCGTCGGCTCCGGCAACAACAACGGCTCGCGACTCGCGGCCTGGTCGGCCGCCTGCAACGCGGCGTCCAATCCCTGGCGCGAATGAAGCACTGTTTCCACCCGGTCGCGACGTTCCAGCAGTTGCGAGAGCCGCGCATGCTGCAACGACCATGGCCGCCACCAGCACACATAGACCAGCGCGATGACCAGGAGAAGGACGATCGCCGCGAGCACGCTGGCGATGATGCGTTGACGCCTTTGTGCAGGCGTCAGCCAATCGCTCGGGAATGCGCTCATCGCGCCCCCTTCGACTTCAGACGCATGGCGACGCTGAACCGCTCGCGGCCGTAGCTGGCCCCATTCATGCCCCCGCCCGACAACGATGGCGTTTCCCACAACGGATTCGCCTGCAGGTACGACAATGCCGTCGCCGCGGAAGCGCCCTGGCCGGACAACTGCAGCTGGCCATCCTGCAGGCTCATGCGTTCCACATAGACGGTCGCGGGCAAACGCTCGGCCAGCGCATTGACGATCGCGTCCAGATCGGCATGGCGCGACTGCTCGGTTTGCACTTTCTTCGCACCGCCCACCAGGTCGTCAAGACGCTGGCGCTGCAAGGTGATCGCGCGCGCGCGATCCGTTTGCTGCTTCACGCTGGCGTCGAGATTGTCGGCGCGCACGCGGGCGTTGACCACGCTGCGCCACATCGTCAGCGACAGTGCGATCGCGACCACCGCCAGCAACGCAAGATTGATCCAGCGCCAAGGCCGATGCAGGGGTGCGCGCTGTTCCAGCAGATTCACGCCGAGCGGCCGGCCCTCGGCATCGGCGATGTCGACGCCATGCAATGCCACGCCAAGATCCTGCCCGACGCGTTCAAGCAGTGGGTCAAGGCGTGTTTTCGGCACCGCCAGCAATTCCGCGGAGATGCGCTTGCCGGCGACGTCCAGGTCGGTTACGCGCGCATCGTAGGCCACGTCGTTTTCGGAATACGGCGTCTGTCGGTCGATGTCGTAACGCGCCGTCTGCCGCAGGTGATCAATCGCCGCCAAGGGCAATTGCAACGTCGCACGCACGGCATTTCCGCCGTCCAGCAACAACCAGCGCGGCAGATCGGGATGGCGCGACAGCAATTCGCGCAATGCCACGACCGAGGTCGCCGGCGCACCAGTGCCGACCCAGCCCGTCCATCCCTCTGCGTTCGCTCGCAACCATACCCGCGGCTGTGGCGGACACCAGCGCACGCGTGCAGCTGGCTTGAGCCACAGCATCAGCCCGTTCATCCACCAATCGAGGAAGCCCGGGCCCGGCGCCATGGGTCGCCGCAGCCATCGGGTCGGATTCACTGCTGCCAACGTCCGTGCTCCCATGCCAACCATCTGATCTCGATTCCGCCATCGTAACGCGGCGTCCCCTGAAGCACGACATTCACTCGCCCCGGCGGATGATCCGGACGCGAAGCCACCACATCGATGTTGTACAGACCGCTGCCGTTGGCATTGCCCACCGGCATGCCCGCAGCCTTCCCTGCTGCCACCAGTGCCGTGCGCATCCGGGCATCGGCCAGCGTGATGTCCGGCAGTGACCGACCACTGTAGACCGTCAATTCCGGGGCCAGGGACGCCAACGTCTCCGGCGAAACCCCCGGCAATTGCGACAACGAAGCCACGTTGAAGATCCGGGTGGGCATGTTGTTCGCGTCATTCAGCCCTTCCTGCCTGGACAGGCGCGCCGCACGCATCGCACCCAGCCCATTGATGATCGCGGAGATCTGTTCGGGCGGAATGTCCTGCAATTGCATCAACGCGCGCAGCACGTCGGGGTCGCCGGCGTTGAGGTCGAACTTGCCCCACTCGTCGCGGATGGTGATGGTCAATGCGTGGCCGCCATAATTCCACTGGTGCGGCTGGCCGTCGGGCAGCCAGCGCTGTTCGCCCAAGCGCGCATCCATGCGTGCGACGGCGTAGTTGATGCCGGCGCGCGCCGCCGTTTCGGCTTCGACGCGATCCGCCATGGTCGACGATTGCAGGTGCCGGTTCGATGCCGTCATCGCCAGCATCGCGATCGCCGCGACCATCAATGCGATCAGCCACAGCACCAGTGGCAACGCGAATCCATCGCTGGCAGGTTTCATCTTCATTACCCGCCACTTCCCGCCAGCGGCAGATAGACGCGGATCGGTGGCCACTCCGGGCCCGATGCCGGCGTCACCGCGACTTCGATCCATTCCGGCAACGTCCCCGTGGTCGCCCAACGGGAATTCCAGTCGGTGATTTTTCCGTCCGTGCCGTGTCCGCGATAACGGAAGCGCACCTGTTTCAGTCCATCCGCCACCGTGGTCTGCGGTCCCGGTTCGCAATCGGCGGATTCGTTGCGATCGCGCAGTCCGCCGGCACGCAGGCAAATCGCGACGCCATCGCGTGCCCGCACCACCTGTAGGGTCTGGCGGAATGTTCCCCCGGCGCCGACATAAGCGCGCACGTTGCCGACGAAGGCCATCTTTTCGGCACTGCCGATGAACAGCACTTCGCTGCCGTCTCCGGCGAGGAACGGTGTCGGCGTGATCGCAGAGAGGCGTTCGCGAATGGCCGTCGATGCCGCATCGCGCACCTCGGCCTGGCGGACCTGGCGATCGCTGCGTTCGCGCCCCGCCCATAATCCGCGCAACGCCGATCCCGTCAGGGTGATTGCCAACGCCAGCAATACGGTGGCGAGCAGCAATTCCAGCAAGGTGAAACCACGCTGTGCATGCGGGGGCGGACGCATCGTCATGGCGTCGTCGATCCCGGCGGCTTCGGTGATGGTTGGCGCAGGGTCTGGGTGGCGAACGAGCGCTCGTTATCGCCATCCATCCAGCTCACGCGCATCCGCACTTCCAGCAGGCCGCTGCCGTTGCGCGATGCCACCACGCCCGATGGATCGATCCACGGTTCGACTTCGCGACGCCAGTGGAAGGCATGGTCGGGCGTCTCGCCGGTCTGCACGCCCACCGCCAGCGGTTGCGTCAGCGCTTCGTCGGACAAACTCTGCGCCCACAGCACTGCGCGCGCATTCGCGTCGGACCACGCCGTCTGGCGATAGGCGCGACTCGCGATTGAAAGACACATCGTCAACGCCAGCGCCATCAACGCGAATGACACGATCAGCTCGATCAACGTGAAGCCGCGCTGTCGCGTCATGGCGCGGCGTCCCGCTGCAACACGACTTCACCGGTGATCCAGTTGACATCGCTGCGCCAACGCTGGCCGTTGCGCGCGAGGGTGACGCGACCACCGGTGGATGCGCCATCGGGGAAGAACACGATCGCCCCCTGCTGCGTGTCCGACGACAACTCGCGCGCACTCGTCATCGTGACTTCGAGATCGGGATCGATCGGATGCGCAGGCCGCCCGGCGACCGACCAGCGATGCTGCCCCGGCTCCAGCACGAAACGCTGCGGCACCTGGCTGCGCATCGCTTCGGTGCGCGCCTGGCGCAATCCCATCGCGATCTGCTGCGCGGCATCGCGCAGGCGCTGGCCACCGCTGTTGCGCGAGATGGTCGATGCCACCAACGCAGACGCGATCGCCACCAGCGCCATCACCAGCATGATCTCGATCAGGGTAAAGCCTTGCTGCGCGCGCGACATGTCTTCAATCGCGCATCATTCCGATGACAGGTCTGCATCGACACTGGACCCGCCGGGCGCACCGTCGCGACCGAGGCTCGTCACCGTGAACGGCTTGCCATTCTGTCCGGGCACCTGGTACTGCAGGTCA
The DNA here is from genome assembly GCA_027306995.1 of Lysobacter sp. Lineage (GTDB taxonomy): Bacteria > Pseudomonadota > Gammaproteobacteria > Xanthomonadales > Xanthomonadaceae > Solilutibacter. The sequence goes on along the minus strand of DAHUXS010000013.1, from coordinate 505,932 downwards.
TGCCCCCACGGATCCTTGAGATCGGACGCCTTGGCGTACGGCCCGAGCCAGCCCGTCGCGCCACTCGAGGGCGCTGTCACCAGTTCGTCGAGCTTGGCCGGGATATGGCCGGTATCCGCCTTGAACTGTTCGACCTTGTCCGCAGTGGTCTGCAATTGCGCCTTGGCCAGATTGACCTTGGCGCGATCGCTGCCGCCGAGGATGCGCGATGCCGCGAACGCCACGATCGCGCCGATCAGCATCACCACCAGGATGATTTCGATGAGGGTGAAGCCGCCCTGCTGGCGGGCGAGCGCAGACATGGCGGGACGATGGCGGACATTCTTGGGCATGGCATTCATCCGATGACGGAGGTGAGGTCGTAGAGGGGAACGAGGATCGACATGACGACGGCGCCGATGAGCGCGAACATCAGCACGGTGACGGCTGGCACCAGTGCGGCAAGCACGCGATCGAGACGGGTGCGGATATCGGCGGCCAGCGTGTCCGATGCCTTCAGCAGCATGCGGTCGAGTTCGCCGGCTTCCTCGCCGATGCGCGCCATCTGCAGCGGCAGGCGCGGGAAATACGGTTCCGACGACCATGCATCGGAGAAGCGCGTACCGCTGCGCACGAGATCGTCGACGCGCGCGGCCGAATCGAGGAACTGGCCGTTCGACAGGACGGCGCGCGAAATCCGCAGTCCCTGCACCAGGTGGACGCCGCTCGCCAGCAAGGTCGCCAGCGTGCGCAGGTAGCGTTCCGCTTCCATCTTCGCCAGCAGCGGGCCGATCCAGCGCGTCGACAGCAACCGCTGTTCAACCAGGCGCTTCGACGCCGGCTGCTTCAACCAGAAATTGAAGACGAGCAGCGCCGCGAACACGATCCCCGCGATCACCATCCACCAGCGGCGCACCGCCATGCCGAGGCCGAGCACGATCTTCGAGAACCACGGCAGTTCGGCATGCAGGTTGGCGTACATGTCGGCGAACTGCGGCACCACGTAGGCAAGCAGGAATGCCATCGACAGCAGGACTGTCGCCAGCAGGATCACCGGGTAGACCAGTGCGTTGATCACGTTGCGACGGAATTCCGACGATCGCGCCAGGTGTTCGGCGAGTCGCGCCAAGACCTGGGGCAACACGCCACCGGCTTCGCCAGCGCGCACCATCGCGCAATACATCGACGAGAACATCTGCGGATGCCGACCCAGCGCATCGCTGAGCGCCGAACCGCCGCGCACCTGGTCGCGTACTTCGCCCACCGCCGCCGTGAGCGCGGGGTTGCCACCGGCGTCATGGAGGATGCCGAGCGCGCGATCCAGCGGCTGCCCCGCCGACAACAATGTCGACAGTTGTTCGGTGAACGCCACCAGCTCCGGCAGGCGCACGCGATTGCGCGCTTTCCGCCAGTTCCAGCCGATGCCGTGCACGCTGCCATCGCCGCTCGGCGCGATCTCCATCGGCACCCAGCCCTTGGCCTGCAGCGCTTCCACCACCTGCGCCTGGGCCGCAGCCTCGAGGGTTCCCGATTGCAACTTGCCCGTTCCGTCCAGCGCACGAAAATCGAATTGCATCAGTCGCGATCCGCCTGCGTCACGCGCATCACTTCCTCGAGCGTGGTCAGTCCCGCCAGCGCCTTGCGGATGCCGTCCTCGGCCATGCTGGCGCTGCCTTCCTCGCGGGCGATGCGTTCGAGCGCGCCGGTCGCGGCGTTGTCCATCACCGCGCGCCCCAGTGCATCGCTCATCTTCACCAGCTCAGCGATGGCCACGCGTCCGCGATACCCGGTCGGCGTCACTGCCGACGGCATTGGGCGATGCAGCACGATGTCGCCCTGCGGCTGGTAACGGCGCAGGTTGAAGCGCTCGATCTCGGCTTCGCTGGCCAGATACGGTTGCGCGTGCGTCGGCTCGATCCGGCGCACCAATCGCTGCGCCAACAACGCATTGACGGTCGATGCGACAAGATAGTTCTCGATGCCCATGTCGCGCAAGCGCGTCAGGCCGCCCGCCGCGGAATTGGTGTGCAGGGTCGACAACACGAGGTGACCGGTCAACGCCGACTGGATCGCGGTACGCGCCGTCTCGATGTCGCGCATTTCGCCGACCAGGATGATGTCGGGATCCTGGCGCACGATGCTGCGCAGTGCATGCGAGAAGTCGAGGCCGATCTGCGGCTTCACCTGGATCTGGTTGACGCCTTCCATCCGGTATTCGACCGGATCCTCGACGGTGATGATCTTGACGTGCGGCGTGTTGAGCTGGCTCAACGCCGCATACAGCGTCGTGGTCTTGCCCGAACCGGTCGGCCCGGTCACCAGCACGATGCCGTGCGGTTGACGCAGTACTTCTTCGAACTGGGTACGCAAATGATCGGAGAAGCCCATTTGCGCGAGATCGAACTGCACCGCCTCGCGATCGAGCAGGCGCAGCACCAGCGATTCGCCGTGCGAGGTCGGGATCGTGCTCGCGCGCAGATCGAGTTCGCGGCCCTGCACGCGCAACTGGATGCGACCATCTTGGGGCAGGCGGCGCTCGGCGATGTCGAGCTTGGCAAGGATCTTGAAACGGCTCAGGACGGCGGCGGCCAGCGCATGCGGCGGCGCATCCATTTCTTCCAGCACGCCATCGATGCGATAGCGCAGTTTCAGCTGACGTTCGAAGGGTTCGAGATGGATGTCGGACGCGCCGAGTTCTGCGGCGCGCTGCAAGATCTGGTTGACGATGCGGATGACCGGCGCTTCCGACGCCATGTCGCGCAGATGCTCGACATCCTCGAGATCGCCGCCCTCGCCTTCGCCGTCCGCGTCCGCCGCGTCTGGCGACACTTCCGGATACCAGCGATCGAGCAGCGTGGTCACCGCCGATCGTGGCGCCACCTTCACGTTGAGCGTTTGTTCGGTCGCGACCCGCAGCGCATCGAGCGGCGCCTGCAGATGCGCCTGGGCCGCCCACACCTCCAGGCCATCCGGATCCATTCGTACCGGCACCAACTGGAACTGGCGCAGGAAGCGCGCGGAGACGGGATGGGTTTCGGGCGCCAATTCCGGCGCGTTCGCAGGATCGGCAAGCGGCAGTTGCAACACGCGCGCAGTCGCGGCGGCCTGGCGCTGTTCTGACAGCAGCCCAAGCTTCTCCAGCATCGACAACACGCCGACGCCGGGTTCCTGCAACGCTTCCGCGCGGCGCAATTCCTCCGGGCGCAGATCTCCGCTTTCCAGCAGCGCGGACACGATGGCGGTTTCTGCATTCATCACGATAAACAGGTGCCCCGGACATACGAACGGCCTGCAAATGCAGGCCGTCCGATCATGCCACGTCGATCAATTGACGGAAACCGCACTCCACGCCGAAGCGACCGCGTTGTACTGGGTCGAACCGGTGCCGTAGAGGTCACGCGCGGCATTCAGCGACGCCGTGCGGGCTTGCGGGTACGTGGCGTTCGAAGTCAGGTACGTGGTCAACGCCTTGTACCAGATCTTCTCCGCTGCATCGCGACCGATGCCACCGGCCGCGGTGTTGCCATTGCACACCAGCTGCGACGGCGTATAGCTGAAGCCCGAAGGCGACACCGCGCCTTCCGCCAGCAGGTAGAAGAAGTGGTTGCCGACGCCGGAACTGTAGTGCGGGTCCAGCCCGGCGACAGACGAGCTGTAGCAATCGACCGATCCACCATCACGCGACGGCTTGAACATGTAGCGCAGCGCCGTGGTGCCGCTCGGATTGCTGCGCCAGATCTTCTCGCCGATCATGTAATCGCCGGGATCGGCCGAATTGGCAGCGTAGTACTCCACCATGGTGCCCATGATGTCGGAGGTCGACTCGTTGAGGCCACCGGCATCGCCGGAATAGGCCAGGCCCGCGGTCGCTTCGGTCACGCCATGGGTCATTTCGTGGCCGGCGACATCGAGCGCCACCACCGGATACCAGGTGCTGTCGCCCTTGCCGTAGGCCATGATCGGACGGCTGGCGCCGTACCAGCCGGCATTGCCGCCACCGCTCTGGGTGCAGGACTGGTTGTAGCAGAAGATCACGTTAACCACGCTGGTCACGCCAACGCCATCGTTCTTGATGCCGCTGCGGCCGAAGACGTTCTTGTAGAAGTCCCAGGTCTTGGCGATGCCGTAATAGGCATCGGACGCCGAACTCACCACGCTCGAGGTGCTGTTGTTGCCCCAGATGTTGTCGGCATCGGTCATGATCGCGTTCTGTTCGAGGTAGTACAGGTCGATGTTCTTGCCACCTCCGTTGCGCGTATTGCCGTTGCCGCGGGTGGGATCGCTCAGCTGGTAGGTGCTGCCGGTGTAATTGGTGGTGATGCCGACATTGCCGACGAACAGGGTCTTGCCGGTGCCGCTGGCCGCCGCGGTCTGGAACTGGTTCCAGCCGTCCAGGACCTGGCCGCTGCGGGCATCGACGAAATAACGCATGTCGCCGAAGCCATGGTCATTGGTGCCGACCACGTTGATCTCGTAGGCCAGTACCGGGGCCGCGCCGCGCGCATACACCACCAGTCCCTTGCTGGAGACATTCCTGACCGTGCCGTTGAACTTCACGCCAGCCGCGACTTGGGCCGCATCGGCGGAAACCGTCGGCGACAGGCCCGGACGATTCTTCGACAGCAAGGTGTGGCTGGTCTGCTTGAGATTGCCGTCCTTGGAATGCACCACCACGTCACCACCGACCACCGGCAGGCCGTTGTAGAAGCGGTTGAAACGCACGTGCTCGTTGCCGTCGGCATCGACCACGGCGTCCTTCTGGACGAAGGTGTCGCCGCTTGCGCGGTTGACCCAGCCCGGATGGGAATCGATCAGGCCCTGGGCGCGGCTGCCGGCGAAGGCGTTCGGCGCGGCCTGGACTGCGGTCGAGGCGAGGATGGTGGCGATGGCGAAACTGATGTGACGCATTTGCATGGTGGAACTCCCTAATTCTGGTTATCGGAGGTGAGGGGAGAGCAATGGATCATCAGAAAGGGGCAGACGCGGTCGCACCATCACAAGGCAAAAGTGATGGACAGCACAAAAGCGAGCCCCGCGACTTCTATAGCAGACGATTTCGGGGGGACTCAATCCAACAACCCCCATTCATGAAAGTTTTGTAATTTTCACGCGTCAACCAAAACCGCGTTCCCCGGCTGAAACCGTTTAACGCATGCCGGTTTCGCGAATCCCGCGCACCTTGCCGCCTAGGTCCATCCCGGCCGGGCGGCGTGCACAAGCTGGTGTTTGTTGTCGTGCAGCGAGGAAATCCGGAAACAAGAACGGCCTGCGCGAGCAGGCCGTTCGATCTTGCAACGTTCGTCCGGACTCAGTTGACCGAGACCGCACTCCACGCCGAAGCGACGCCGTTGTACTGGGCCGACGTCGAGCCATAGAGATCACGCGCGGCGTTCAGGCTGGCGGTACGTGCGCCCGCGTAGTTGGTGCTGGAGGTCATGTACACCGTCAGCGCGCGGTACCAGATCTTCTGCGCCGCATCGCGACCGATGCCGCCGGCTGCCGTGTTGCCATTGCACACGAGCTGCGATGGCGTGTAGCTGAAGCCGGCCGGATTCACCGCGCCTTCGGCGAGCAGATAGAAGAAGTGGTTGGCCACGCCCGAGCTGTAATGCACGTCCAGCGAACCAATGTTCGACACATAGCAGTCCGGCGAACTGCCATCGCGCGACGGCTTGAACATCCAGCGCAGCGCCTTGGTGCCGGTCGGATTGCTCATGTAGAGCTTCTCGCCAATCATGTAGTCCGGGGTGTCGTTCGGGCTGTTGGCGAAGAACTCGACCATGGTGCCGAAGATGTCGGAGGTCGCCTCGTTGAGGCCACCGGACTCGCCGGAATAGGTCAGGTTGGCGCTGCGGCTGGTCACGCCGTGGCTCATTTCGTGGCCGGCGACGTCGATCGCCACCAGCGGGTAGTAGCTGGTGCCATCACCATCGCCATAGGACATCGCGAACAGCGAATCCGACCAGAAGGCATTGACGTACCTGCGGCCGTAATGGACGCGGCTCAGCGCACCCCTGCCGTCATTGGCGATGCCGTTGCGGCCATGCACCGTCAGGTAGTAGTCCCAGGTCTTGCCGACGCCGTACAGCGCATCGCCGGCCACGGTGGCGGCATCGGACGTGGTGTTGTTGCCCCAGACGTTGTCGGTATCGGTGAAGATGCTGCCCGAGCCGCTGGTCTTGTTCTTCAGGTTGGTGACGTAGTTGCCGCCGCGCGAGTTGTCGCGCATTTCGTAGCCGGCGGTGACACTGTTGGTGGTGATGCTCACCGTGCCCGACATCAGCGTCTTGGCGGTCCCCGTGGCATTGGCGGTATGCACGCCATCCCATTGCTCGAGGATCTGGCCGGAGTTGGCGTCGACGATGTAATGCATCTCGGTCGGGGTCTGGTCGCCACGCGTGCCGTTGAACACGGCTTCGTACGCCATTACCGGCGATGCGCCGCGGCCGTAGATCACCTTGTTCGCGGTCGGGGTGCCCTCGAAATCGGTGCCGAACTTCACGCCGGCGGCGGTGATCGCCTGGTCGGCGCTCAACTTCGCAGCCAGCGACGGACGACGGGAGGTCATCATCCCCTGGCTAGTCTGCTTGAGGTTGCCGTTCTTCGAATGCACCACCACGTCGCCGCCGATCACCGGCAGGCCGTTGTAGAGGCGATCGAAACGCACGTGTTCGCTGCCGTCGGCATCGACGGTGGCATCACGCTGGACGAAGGTATCGCCGCTTGCGCGATTGACCCAACCCGGATGGGAGTCGATCAGGCCTTGGGCGCGGCTGGCGGCGAAGGCATTCGGTGCCGCCTGAACTGCGGTCGAAGCGAGGATGGTGGCGATGGCGAAACTGATATGTCGCATTTGCATGAGTTTGGAACTCCCTAATTCTGGTTATCGGAGGTGAGGGGAGCAGCGGATCATCATGAATGGGGCAAAAGGCATTCCATCTCGTCCAAATTGAGATGCATGCCTCGAAAAGACCCCGCCGCATCTATAACCGACGCTTTCAGCTGAAACAATCCAGCCCCGCATTCATCAAATCATTCGCGCGATTCCCGGGGCTGTCTGGAATCCGGAAACCCTTTGATCGCACGGCAAATCCGCTGCGCATTGCCATCAAACCCGCCCCGACTTGACCGGTGTCACGGCGTCGGAGTTTGTTGCCATGCAGCGAAAATATTCACCTTCCACATGCAAGAACGGCCTGCAGATGCAGGCCGTTCGATGGTGCAGCGGTCCGTCAGGACTCAGTTGACGGAGACTGCGCTCCACGCCGAAGCGACGCCGTTGTACTGGGTCGAAGTCGCACCGTAGAGGTCGCGTGCGGCATTCAGCGTCGCGGTGCGCGCACCCGCGTAGTTGGTGGTGGAGGTCATGTAGACCGTCAGCGCGCGGTACCAGATCTTCTCGGCAGCGTCGCGACCGATGCCACCGGCGGCGGTGTTGCCGTTGCACACCAGCTGCGAAGGCGTGTAGCTGAAGCCGGTCGGAGTGACCGCGCCTTCCGCAAGCAGGTAGTAGAAGTGGTTGCCGATGCCCGACGAGTAATGCACGTTGAGCGAACCGACGGTCGACGTGTAGCAATCCGGCGAGGTGCCATCGGCCGAAGGCTTGAACATGTAGCGCAGCGCCGAGGTTCCGTTCGGGTTGGAGCGGTAGAGCTTCTCGCCGATCAGGTAATCGCCGGGATCCGAAGCGTTGTTGGCGTAGTACTCGACCATGCTGCCCATGATGTCGGAGTTGGACTCGTTCAGACCGCCGGATTCGCCGGAATAGTTGAGGCCGGCAGTCGCCTGGGTCACGCCATGGCTCATTTCATGGCCGGCGACGTCGATCGCAACCAACGGATACCAGGTGGTGCCACCGTCGCCGTACTCCATTCCCGAACCGTTCCATGCGGCATTGTTCGGCGTGCAGCCACCCGATCCGCAGATGGTGACGTGCGCGTAGCTCTTGACGCCCTTGCCGTCATTGAAGATGCCGTTGCGGCCCATGACGTTCTTGTAGAAATCCCAGGTGGTGGCGACGCCATACGCGATGTCGGCAGCGACCGTCGCGCGATCGGACTCGGTGTTGTTGCCCCAGGTGTTGTCGGCGTCGGTGAACAGCGTGGTCGACAACTTGCGATCGCTCCTGCCGCCGTTGTCGTAGACCGAACCATTGCCGCGGGTGGTATCGACCAGCTGGTAGCCATTGCTGACCGAATTGGTGGAGAGGCCCACGTTGCCGTACAGCAGCGACTTGCCGGTGCCGCTGGCGGCCGCGGTCTGGATCATGCTCCACGAATCGAGGATCTTTCCGCTGTTGGCGTCGATGAAATAACGCATGCGTCCGGATTCGCGCGCGGCCGACATGCCTTCGACGCGGATCTCGCGGGCAAGCACCGGCGTATCGCCGACTGCGTACACCACCAGGCCCTGGTCGCTGATGCTGTCGATCTCGCCACCAAAGTCCGTGCCTGCGATCACCTGCGCGTCACTGCTGCTGATGCGCGCGGCAAGGCCCGGACGGCCGCGCGTCTTGAGGGTGAAGCTGGTCTGCTTCAGGTTGCCGTTCTTCGAATGCACCACCACGTCGCCGCCGATCACCGGCAGGCCGTTGTAGAGGCGTTCGAAGCGGACGTGTTCGTCACCGCTGCTGTCCACGATGGCGTCCTTCTGGACGAAGGTATCGCCGCTGGCGCGATTCACCCAACCCGGGTGGGAATCGATCAACCCCTGCGCGCGATTGGTAGCAGCGGCATTGGGCGCGGCGTGGAGCGTGGTGGAAGCGAGGAGTGAAGCGATGGCGATACTGATTGAACGCATCTGCATGAAGGAAACTCCGTTATCGTTTTGGTTATCGGGTTTGCGGGGCAGTCGAATCATCAAAATGCCGGAGCACACAGCCACATGTCCGCCCATCCTGGCGGAAGATGCATAACGATGCCCCGACAAGATTTGTATAGCGCAAGCGCAGCGCTCCCCTCAACGCGAAAAACCGTTCATGAAAGTTATTTAATTTTCACAAACGCATCAGCCGCCATTGCTGGCGGCTGCGCGGAATCACCAACGAAACTTCAATTACCGATGTATCGCGTTGCTCAATGCACGTCGAATTCGCGGATTTGCGCTTCGCCGCCATTCAAGCTCACTTCGGCCTGATAGCGCCCCGGAGCCAAGCCTTTGCTGTCGTGCAGCGAGAAATCCATCACGCTGGTTCCGCTGAACGATTCATCTTTTGTTTCTTCGTGCACCACCTTTTTACCCGGACCGACAAAGCGCACCGCAAGTTTTCCGGGCACGGTCGCGGCGTTGTCGCTGGTGTTGGTGGTCACTGCCACGTACACCGTATCGCCCGGCGCGAACGTGCTGTTGGGTTCGCTGATCGTCTGGTCGGGGCCGACCGCGTTGCCGAGATCGACTGCGGAAATCGCCACGGTCGCCGTTGTAGATGCGGCTGCGGCTGCGGGCGCCTGGCCCTGTTTCGCCGCGACTGCAGGCTTCGGTGTTTCCGTGGATGTTTCCTTCTTGCCGCAAGCCGAAACGGCCAGCACGAGACCAACGGAAACGGACAGGACCAGACAACGACGGACGGTGATTGGATTCATGGATGACAGCCTGTTGGGAGGGAAGGGATTCAGCGTTGCAGGTCGAAGACGACATCAACGCGCTCATTGAACTCGATGGTCGGTGCAAGATATTGGCCGACGGGCACAACTCCAGGAGCATTCATTGCGGTCCCAGTCACGGTCACCGTTCCCAGCTCCCCGCCGTAGCGATTCGCCATCGATGAGCCGACACTGTTGATGCTGTAGATCTTTCCAAGCGTTGCGCCATAGGCGGTCGCAAGTTCGGTTGCGCGCTCGCGACTCTGCGCCGCGGCCTTGCGCCGTGCTTCCTGGCGTAGCGCATCCTCGCGACTGGATTCGAAATTGACTGCATCGATCTGGTTCATGCCTGCCGCGAGGCCGCCGTCCAGCAGGGCATTGAGCTTGGGAACATCGCGCAAATGCACGCTGACATTGCGCGATCCACGGAATCCGCGCGACACCTTGCGGTTGTTCTGCCATTCGTAATCTTCATTCACGGAAATCGCCGAAGCCGTGACGTCGGCTTCGGCAATCCTGTTTCGCTTCAACACTTCGAGATAGCCGTTGACCGCGGCGTCAACCGCCAGTTTCGCATTCGCGGCAACCGGGTCGCGCTTCGACACCGACAGCACGACGCGAGCCATATCCGGCGCCACCGAAACCCTGCCCGCGCCACTCACGACAATATGCGGCCCATCCGGTAACGGCGTGCCGGCATTCGCCATGCCCGCCACTGCCAGCAGTCCGGCCATCAACATCACACGCATTGCGCGCTCCCCAATCATGATTGGAATGATCGGGTCGATGCTACCTCAACGATTGACCAGCGCCATCCCGGTCGCGTTGTAGCGCTGTCCGGCGACGGCCGCCGGCGTGAAGATGGCGTCCAGGCGTTCGAGATCGCTCGCCGTGAGCGCGACGTCCAGCGCACCGATGTTCTCGTCCAGGTACTTGCTGCGGCGGGTGCCTGGAATCGGCACGATGTGTTCGCCCTGCGCCAGCACCCAGGCGATCGCCAGCTGCGATGGCGTGCAGCCCTTGTCGCTCGCGATGACCTTCACTTCGTCGGCCAGCGCCAGGTTGCGATCGAGATTGTCGCCCTGCAATCGCGGCATCTGGCGACGGAAATCGTCGACGGCGAGATCGTCGAGTTTGCGGATCGCGCCGGTGAGGAAGCCACGTCCCAAGGGACTGTACGGAACAAACCCGACGCCCAGTTCGGCGCAGGCCGCCAACGTGCCGTCGCGTTCCGGATCGCGCGACCACAGCGAGTATTCGCTCTGCAACGCGGTGATCGGATGGACGCGGTGCGCGCGTCGCAAGGTGTTGGCGGAAGCTTCCGACAAGCCGAGGTAACGCACCTTGCCCTGCTGTACCAGCTCGGCCATCGCACCGATCGTGTCTTCGACCGGAACGTCGGGATCCATGCGGTGCTGGTAGTAGAGATCGATGTGGTCGGTGCCGAGGCGCTTGAGGCTGCCTTCGACACTGGCGCGCACGTTCTCGGGACGACCGTCGATCGCGCGATCCAGCGGCCGCTCCGGGTCGTAGTGGATGCCGAACTTGGTCGCCACGAACACGTGATCGCGCCTGCCCTTCAACGCCTGACCCAGCAGCAGTTCGTTGGTATGCGGGCCGTACATTTCGGCGGTGTCCCAGAAAGTGACGCCGCGACCAATGGCGTGGTCGAGCGTGGCCAGGGCTTCGCCTTCGTCACTGGCGCCATAGAAAGCGCTCATGCCCATGCAGCCGAGGCCGATGGCGGAAACGGCAGGCCCGTTCGGGCCGAGGGTGCGGGTCTTCATGGGAATACCTCGATTCGGGAAAGTGGCCCCAGTCTCCCCCTCGGGATAAGAAAGAAAAACGGCGTTAGACTTCCTGACGAATGAAGCAGAACTTCACAATTCGCCCGGAAACGCTCTCGGCCCTGCCCGCCTTCGTGCGCGTCGCGCGGTTGGGCAGTTTCCGCATGGCCGCCAACCAGCTCGGCGTCAGCGCATCGGCGGTCTCGCAAACCTTGCGCGGTCTCGAATCGCGGCTGGGCGTGCGCCTGCTCAATCGCACCACGCGTCGCGTCGGCCTGACCGAAGCTGGCGAGCGCCTGCTGCAACAGGTCGCCCCGGCGATCGATACGCTCAACACGGCACTGGAAGAAACGGAATCGGCGCGCGATCGCCCCTCGGGCCTGTTGCGCATCAACATGCCGCGCGCGGTATGGGCGCTGATCGCCGGGCGGCTTCCGCAATTCCTGGCGCGCTATCCCGACGTGCAGGTCGAACTGTTTGCCGATGACGGCCTCAGCGACATGGTCGCCGGCGGCTTCGATGCCGGCATCCGTCTCGGCGAATGCCTGGGCAAGGACATGATCGCGTTGCCGATCACGCCGCCATTGAAAATGGTGGTCGCCGGTTCGCCCGACTATTTCCGCCAGCATCCGTCGCCGCGGATTCCCGAGGACCTGGCCAACCACGCCTGCCTCCACTTCCGCTATGCCAGCAGCGGCAAGCTGGTGGAATGGGAATTCCAGCGCGACGGGCATGTCTTCGAGGTTGCCGTCGGTTCGCGCCTGATCGTCAACGATGGCGGCACCGCACGCGATGCCGCATTGCGCGGCATGGGGCTGGCGCAGCTGTTTGATTTCGCGATCGGCGAAGACGAAGCGGCAGGACGCCTGGTGCGCGTGCTCGAACCGTATTACCAGCCGTTCCCCGGGTTCTACATCTATTACTCGACGCGCCGCCAGCTGCCGCCGAAACTGCGGGCATTCGTCGATTTCCTGCGCGAACCGATGCTGTCCTAAGCCGACCCGGCATCAGCCGAGATGGTGTTGGCTCAGGTATTCCATGCTCTGCATTTCGATCAGGCGCGAGGTGGTGCGCTCGAACATCGCAGCCAGGCGCGTGCCGCGATAGAGGTAGACCGAGACTGCGTCAGCGGTGCAGATCAGCTTGACGCGGCGATCGTAGAACTCGTCAATGGCGTTGATGAAGCGACGCGCGGCATCGTCGTTGCTGCCATCGAATATCGGGATACCGCCGATCAGCACGGCGTGGAATTCCTGCGCGATCTCGATGTAGTCGCTGGTGCCGCGCGGACCATCGCATAGCGCGGCGAAATCGAACCACACCAGGCCCTTGCTGCGCGCGCGCACCGGAATGCGCCGCCCCTCGATGGTGAGACCGGCATCGCGATGGGCGTCGTCGCCGCCGAGTTCGTGCCAGCGCTGTTCCAGCCATGCATCCGATTGCGCGTCCAAGGGTGCGCGATACACCGGCGAACGCGTCAGCGCGCGCAGGCGGTAATCGGTCTGGCTGGGAATCTCCAGCACGTGGCAATGCCGTTCCAGCAGGTCGATCGCGGGCAGGAAGCTCGCACGTTGCAGGCCATCGCGATACAGGTTGACCGGCGCGGTATTCGATGTCGTCACCAGCGTCACGCCGCCCTCGAACAGGCCACGCAGCAGGCGCGACAGCAACATCGCATCGCCGATGTCGGTGACGACGAATTCGTCGAGCACGAGCACCTGCAGCGTCTCGCGCCATTCGCGCGCGATGATTGCGAGCGGATCGGCCTCACCTGCATGCGCGCGCAGGCGTGCATGCAGTTCGCGCATGAAGCGATGGAAATGCGTGCGCTGCTTGCGTGCGATCGGCAGGCCGTCGTAGAAGAGATCGACCAGGAACGTCTTGCCACGGCCGACGCCACCCCACAGGTAGAGGCCTGCCACTTCGCGCGGCGTGCCTTCGCCACCGAACAGGCGCGAGAACAGGCCCGATGCCCGCGCCGTCCGCGCCGTCCGCGCCGTCCGCGCCGATTCGGCCACCAGTTCGCGATGGATGCGATCGAGTTCGACCAGCACCGCGCGCTGGGCGGGATCGTCCTGCCAGTCGCCGCGCGCCACGCCTTCGGCGTAACGCTGGCTGGGCAATGGCGCGGCTTCCGCACTCATGCCGTGGGCGGCAGCAAGGGCCGCGCCCATTGCTGGATCGCCTGGCGCAGGTCGATCAGCTTGCGATGGAAGAAATGCGAGGTCTCGGGCATGCGCACCAGCGTCGGCGCTTCCGGCAATGCATCGATCCAGTCGAACACGGCCTTGGGCTCGACGATCTCGTCGGCCTCGCCCATCACCACCAGCCACGGAACTTGCGGCAGATCGATTTGGCTGAAATCCCAGCCGCGACCGGCCACCGGCGGCGCGATCGAGATCACCGCGTCGGCATGCAATTCCACCGCGTTCTTAAGCGAAACGAAGGAACCGAAACTGAAACCGGCCAGCCACAGCCGGGCATCGGGATTCGCGGCACGCAGCCACGCCGCGACGGCGCGCAAGTCATCGCTTTCGCCGACGCCATGATCGAATTCGCCGGTGCTGTTGCCGGTGCCGCGGAAATTGAACCGCAGCGTGGTGATGCCGAGTTCGCGCAATGCGCGCGCGGTCGTCGTCACTACCTTGTTGTCCATGGTGCCGCCATCGGTCGGCAGCGGATGACAGACGATCGCGAACACCGCCTGGCGGGCCACGCCGGCATCGGGAAATTCGAGCTTCGCTTCCAGCACGCCAACCGGACCCGGCAGCTGCAGGGCGGTATCGGAAGTCGGGAAATCGGGAAGCGACATCAACACATCATCCTGCCAAAGCGCGAACGCCGCCCGAAGGCGGCGTTCCGTGTTCATCGATCCGGCTTACTTGCCGGTGGCCTGCGCCACCATCCAGTCCACCGTCGCCTTGACCTGGTCTTCGGTCAGCGCCGGGTTGCCGCCCTTCGCCGGCATCACGCCGGAATTGCCGGTGAAGCCTTCGGTCGCATGCTTGTACAGCGTGTCCTTGCCCTGTGCCAGGCGCGCCGTCCAATGCGATGCATCGAGCGTCGGCGCACCACCTGCGCCACTGGTGTGGCAGCCGGTGCAGAGGTTGCCGAAGATGGTCTTGCCGTCGGTGGTGCCGCCGTAGGCGACCTGCGAAGCAGCGCGCTTCTTGGCGGCTTCTTCGGCAGCAGCCTGCTCGATCTTGCCTTCTTCGCCGGCATAGACCGCACCGACCGGCGCGATGCGCGCTTCGGTCTGGGCCGCGGCTTGCGGCGTCACTGCGTACTTGTGGTACTTGGCCGCCAGATGGCTGCCGAGGAAGATCAGGATGATCGTGGTTGCCAACAGGAAGGCAATCACCATCGAAAATTTCTTCAGGAAGTCCAGATCGGATCGATTCACGCGAGTACCCGTGGCTTGTGCAGCCCCAGCCGCACTCAGCTATTCAGTATACGGGAAACGCCGGAATCGCTGACAAGCCATGGCGTTGACGCGCCCATGCGATAGTGCGGCGGCGCCAATCCGGCGCGGGCGGAGTCCTGATGATGAAGAAACTTGCGGCGGAGTTCCTCGGTACCTTCTGGCTGGTCCTGGGTGGCTGCGGCAGTGCGGTATTGGCGGCCAAGTTCGGCGGCGACAGCAATCCCCTCGGCATCGGTTTCGTCGGCGTGGCCCTGGCCTTTGGCCTGACCGTGTTGACCGGCGCCTACGCGTTCGGCCACATCTCGGGTGCCCACTTCAATCCCGCGGTCAGCATCGGCCTGGTTGCCGGCGGACGCTTCCCCGCGAAAGACCTGCCCGGCTACATCATTGCCCAGGTGCTGGGCGGTGCATTGGCGGCCTTCATCCTCTACCAGATCGCCAGCGGCCATGACGGCTTCGCGATCGATCCGGCCTCGGCCGGCGCCTTCGCCAGCAATGGCTATGGCGCGCTGTCGCCCGGGGGCTACTCGCTGGGTGCGGCCTTCCTGTGTGAAGTGGTGCTGACCGCGGTGTTCCTGATCGTGATCATGGGTTCGACCCATGGCAAGGCGCCCGCCGGCTTCGCGCCGATCGCGATCGGCCTGGCGCTGACCTTGATCCATCTCATCAGCATCCCGGTCACCAATACGTCGGTGAATCCGGCGCGTTCGACCGCGGTGGCGTTGTTCGCCGGCAGCGGCGCAATCGGCCAGCTGTGGCTGTTCTGGGTGGCGCCGGCGATCGGCGGCATTCTTGGCGGCGTGATCTATCGCTGGCTGGGCGACGACCGCTCCTGAGTTCAATGGGCTGCACGCGCTGGTGGCATCCGTCGCCAGCGCGTGCAATTGATTAAGTGCGGCGGCGAATCACCGCCAGCGTCAAACGCGAGATGCAGACCAGGTCGCCTGCCGCGTTCTCGATCTTCATTTCCCACACTTGGGTGGAACGGCCGACATGCAGCGGCCGCGCGGTCCCAGTGACCACGCCTTCGCGCGCACCGCGCAAGTGATTGGCGTTGATCTCGATACCGACCACGCCTTCATCCTCCCCCACGCACAGGCCGGCGGCCGTGCTACCGAGGGTTTCCGCCAGCGCCGCCGAAGCGCCGCCATGCAGCAACCCGTAGGGCTGGTGGGTACGGGCATCCACTGGCATCGTCGCGCGCAGATAGTCGGCGCCCAGTTCGGTAAAGACGATGCCAAGTGGTTCCATCAGGGTGTTGCGGGATAACGCATTCAACTGGTCGAGCGTGACCTGGCGACGGAACGGCATGGTTGCGTTCTTGGATGGAGAAGACGACGCCAGACTAACCGACTCGCTGAATCAGGCAGCGGTGGATCAACGCAGGGTGAAGCGAGCCGGGGCCCAATCGCGGGTGTAGCGGGGGCGCTGGACGTAACCGCTGCTGCGGCCGTAACCGGTGCCGAACGGGGCGGCTTCCTGACGTTCATAGGTGGACGGGGTGGCGTGCGCGACCTGCGGGTTCATCGGGCGGCGGACGGTCTTCGGGGCGGCGTAGGCGTACATGGCAGACTCCTGTTTGGTGTGATGTTGTTTCGGTGTGTTGGTAAAGTACAACACCAAATCGACTTTGGCCCCTGCCAGAAGTCACACAACTGGAGTCATGGTTCGAAAGAGCCGCTCGGGCCTACAAAAACGGGGTCATTCCGGCCCCGAAGGCCGTGATGACCCGGGTCATCCACCACTTCACCCCCAACAGGGGGACGTCCGGGAAGTCCCCGACCGCCCGGTAGCAGCGGTGGAAGTCGGGATCGCGGATGGGCAGCGGCTTGGGGCAGTCGGGGCCGCCGCGGAAGTCGAAGGCGGTGGCGTAGCGGCTCGGCCACAGATCGAAGATCGGCAGGCGTTCGCTGGCCCGGACGATGGTGTCGTCGACCTCGGCGATGCCCGGTTCGCGCGGCGCGATCGCCCAGGCATTGGCCGGCAGGGTATCGCGCTCGATACTGTCCGCCACGCGCGCGGCGAAGGCCGGGTCGCGAATGATCAGCGCGCTCTCGGTGTTGTAGTTGACGCCACGCGGATCGAAGTTGTGGCTGCCGACCACGGCGATGCTGCGGTCGACCACCAGCGATTTCGCGTGCAGGCCGACGCGCGGCTCATCGGATTCCGGCAGCGGCCGATTGAGGCGATACAGCAACACGCCACGCCGCGAAGTGTCTTCGCCATTGGCGGGCAACGGACGCCGGCGACCGGTGTTTCCGCCGAGCACTTTCCCCGTTTCTCCCTCATCCGCCACGTCTTCTTCGTCGGTGACGAGATCGCCAACCCGCATCGGCACGTCCTGCGGGAATGGCTTGAGTTCGTACATCTCGAAACCGAAACGCTTGAGGAAGCGACGACGATACTTGTAGGCCATCGCATAGGTGAGCGCGTTGTCGATGCCGGCAAGACTGCTGGTCGACACGATCACCCGCGGCGGGTCCGGGCGCCGATGCAATCCCTGGAACAGCCGTTGCGCGCCGTGGGTCAACACCAGGTAGGGCGTCTGTATCACCACTTCGTGCTTTGCAGATTCCACGACATCGCGCACCACCAGCGATGCCGGCGCGGTGTCGGCGCGCTTGGCGGCATCGTCGTGCTTGCCCGGCGGATCGGCGACGAACTGGACATTGGCAACGGGCACCAGCGCATCGCCCAGGCGCTTGCGCAACAACGCCGGATCGGCGGAAGCCATCTGCATCGCGCGCACGCGTTCCGGCAATTCGTAGCGCTTGTCGGACAGCGCCGGCACGCCATGGGCAAGCAGGATCTTCGCGACATCGTTGAGCTGTTCGACGGGCACGCTTTGCGGTGCGACCCAGAACACATCGAAGTTGGTTTCCATCGCCTTGGCTGCGGGGCCGGATACCAATACGTCGCGATCGAGGAAGTTGTAGGTCTGCGACCAGTCGTAGTAATCGTCGCTGTAGTTGCGGCCGCCGGTGACGCCGACTTCGCCATCCACCACCAGCACCTTGGTATGCATGCGCTGGTTGAGCTGGCGGAACCGGATGAAACTGGCGAGCACATAGTCGGCGTAGTTCGGCCGCCCGAGGTTGAACAGCGGGCTGTAGATGCGCAGCTGGAAGTTGCGGTGGATGCCGGAGAGCGCGGCCAGCGTGTCGGGCGATTCCATCGCCGACAGCTGGTCGATCAGCACGCGCACCTGCACGCCGCGCCGCGGCCAGCAGTTCATGGAGGACCATGCGCCCGGCATCGTCTTCCTTGTAGATATAGGTCTGCAGGTCGATGCGTTCGCGCGCGCTGCGGATCATGTGCATGCGGGCCAGCAGCGCATCCTGGCCATCGTCCAGCAGCAGCATGCGGTTGCCCGCCTGCGGGGCGGTGCTTTCGAGCACCGAAGGATCGGCGCAACGATCGACGCGCTGGCAATCGACGACATCGCTGCGGGCGGCGATCGCGATCGCCTCGGCGTGCGCATGGTCGGATTTCGACAGCGTGGTGCAGCCGCTGGCGGCAAGCGCCAACAGGCAGACGAGTGCATTGAGGAACGAACGGGACAACATTGCTGGAGTCTAATGGCGACCCGTGACGGCGCTCGGCGGGATCGCTTCGCTCAGGGCCACCAGAACGCCAGGACTTCCGCCACGCCAGGCTCGATCGCGGCGTCATCGGGCAGGCGCAACACCACGGTGCCGCCCGGCGGCATGCCGCGCGCTTCGCCGCTGCGTCCTTCGGACAGGAACGCCGCCAGTTGTTCCAGCGCCGGGTTGTGGCCAACCAGCCACAGGGCGTGCGCGTCGCGGGCGGTTTCGATCAATCCGATCAATGTACCGACGCCGGCTTCATAGATCGCGGCTTCCTCGCGCACGGGCAGGTCGCCGGTTGCCTTCATCACTTCCTGCAGCGTTTCGCGGGTGCGTTGCGCCGGCGAACACAGCACCAGATCCGGCGGTTGCGCGTGTTCCTTCAACCAGACGCCGGCTTCCGTCGCTTCCTTGCGGCCGATCGTCGACAGCACGCGGTCCATGTCGGACTGCCCGGGCCCGTGCGGCTCGGCGTGCGCATGACGGATCAGCACCAGTTCTTTGGGCATGGGGGGTGTCCGAGATTCCAGAGAAGACAGGTTATCGTTCAGGATGCAAGCCGGCGTCAAGGCCAAATCGACATGTCAGCGTGGCATCAGCGTCACGCGGTCGAGCACCCACATCGTCGGGCGGGTGTCGCCGGTGAAGCGGATGCACAGGTCGCCACCGGCCGGCGCGTTCTGCAACGGCGCATGCAGGGTGATGAAACCGTCGGCATCGGGCTGTGCCGGCAATGGCACCGTCGCCAGCACCTGGCCATCGCAACCGGCGCGCAGTTCAAGCTCGCCATGCGCGGTCTGCGCCGGCTTGAACACGCGACTGGGTTCGTCGTGCGCCAGCTGGAAGAAGTAGGGAATGCGACCGGCGCGCACCTGCACTTCGGCGATGCCGGCCAATGGCGCCCGCTTCCACACCCAGCACGGATCGAAGATGTCGACATTGAAGATGGCGCGATCGCCAGTCCGCGGACCGTCGTCTTCCAGGCGCAGCACCAGCTTGCGGCTGCACGTCGCCAATTCCTCGTCGCTGCGGCTGAGCAACGAGGCGGCGGTGAATGTCCGCGTCACCACCGCGCCCAGCGGCTTGCCGTCAAAGAACGCCTGTGCGCTCAGCGTGGCCGGCAACGGCAATCCCAGCGTCGTGTAGTACATCGGCGATGCCGCCGTCGGCACGCTGCCGTCGGTGGTGTAGCGCAATGTGTAGCCCAGCTGTTCGCGCAAGGTGGCCTGCACGCCGCCGTGCTGCAACTCGGAAGCCACGGTCGGCTGGAATGGCGTCGCGGCATAGGCGATGCCCTGCGCACGCCAGCGCGGCAACATCGCCGGCAGTCGTTGCAGGAATCCGACGTAATCGCGTTCCGATTTCGGCGACCACGCCACTTCAGCCAGCGCCGCGATGCGCGGGAACAAGGCATGCTGCACGCGCGCGACGGTGCGCATGTGTTCGGTCCAGACATTCGCCTGCACGCCGAGGATATGCGTCGCCTGCTGCGCATCCAGCACCTTCGGCACCGGTTCGAAATCGTAGACCTGCTTCAGCGTGACCAATGAAGGCCGTCCGGGGGGTTCATCCGCCGAGTCGGTCTGCAAATAGTCGAGGTAGAGATCGCCGGCCGGCGCCATCACCACGTCATGACCCTGTTTCGCAGCATCGATGCCACCTTCGGCGCCGCGCCAGCTCATCACCGTCGCCGATGGCGGCAACTTGCCCGCAAGAATTTCGTCCCAGCCGATCACGCGCTTGCCGTGGGCGGACAGATAGCGCTCGAGCCGCGCGATCATCCACGCCTGCAGGCCTTCCTCGCCATTGACGCCGAGTTCGCGGATGCGCGCCTGCATCTTCGCCGACACTTTCCACTGGTCCTTGACCGCCTCGTCACCGCCGATGTGGACGTAGCCGCCGGGGAAGAGTTTCGCCACCTGCCCCATCACGTCTTCGAGGAAGCGCATCGTCGCTTCGTCGGCATTGAACAGATTGACGTTGACGCCCCATTCGCTGGACACCGCGACTGGCTGACCGGACACGCCCAGTTGCGGATAGGCGGCGATCGCCGCGGTCGCGTGACCGGGGATATCGACTTCCGGCACGATCATGATGTGGCGCGCGGCCGCGTAGGCCACCACGTCGCGGATCTGCGCTTCGCTGTAGAAGCCGCAATACGGCGCCGGCTTGCCGGTCGCGGCATCGATGCCGCCATCGCCGGAAGGAATGCGGCAACTGCCGACCGTCGTCAGCTTCGGCCAACCCGGCACCGGGAAGCGCCAGCCTTGGTCGTCGGTCAGATGCCAATGGAAAACGTCGAGCTTGAGTTGCGCCATCGCATCGAGCAGGCGCTTGATGTCATCGACCGACTGGAAGTGTCGCGCCGAATCCAGCATCACGCCGCGCCAGCCGAATCGCGGCGCGTCTTCGATATGGAGTGCGGGCAATCGCACGCTGGCGGCGGCATCGCCGGAGGTCAATAGTTGTGTCAGCGTCACCGCGCCGTAGTACAGGCCTTTCTCGTCACCGGCGCGTACGCGGACGCCGTTCGCATCAATGTCGATGACGTAGGCCTCGGGCGACTGCCAGGCCTGCATCGTGTCGATGGCGAAGGCGATGCCGCCTTGCGTCTTGCCGGCGACCGGCTTGCGCTGCAACGACACGGACGTCGGCAACATCACCGCGAATTGCGCGGCCACCGTCTGCGCGACAGCGCCATCGGCATGGATCCGTGTATTGCCGTCGACAACGAAGCTCCCCGACTTCTCCACCATCTGCGCGGGCTGCGGCAACAGCTTCGGCACGACGATGCCGGCATCTCCTGCCCACGCGTCGGATGCGGAGAACAGGCCCAGGCAGAAGGCGGCGACGAGCGGGACGACGATGCGTGGTTTCATCTCGGATTCCTTGATCGGCAGGGCGATTCTCTCACCACCGAAAAAAACGGGGCCCGGAAAGGGCCCCGAGGTGGGGTACACCAATGGAACGGTGCGGCGATCAGAACTTGAAGTGCAGGTTCAAGTAGTACTGACGGCCGTTGCTGTAGAACGAGGTCGGGATGGTTGCCGTCTGGTAGTACTTGATCACCGGGTCGTTGAGGTTCAGCGCATCCAGGCTGATGCTCAACCACTTGGTGGCCTTGTAGCTCAACGAGGCCGACAGCGTGCCGAAGCTGTCCTGGTAGTACGGGTTGGCGGCCTTCAGGCCGATCAGGAACGACGAACGACGGGTGTAGCTGACGCGCGCACCGAAGGTGTCGTTCTCGAAGTAGGCACCGACGTTGTAGGTGTTCTTCGAGGTGCCGAGCAGGTTGTGGCTGCCATCGGCCCAGGTGTGCGACGACGAACCGTCGGCATAGGTGTAATTGGCGTTCACGCCGAAGTTCTTGCCGATCGGCTGTTCATAGACCAGTTCGACGCCCTTGACCTTGGCGTTGGCGTTGATCGGCATCGCGATCTGGTAGGCCTCGAGCTGGTGCGTCAGTTCGCTGAACAACATCTGGGTCTGGGTGCCGTAGGCGACGTAGTCCTTCATGTTCATCGAATACACGCCGGCCGACAGCAGGCCGCGCGGCATGAAGTACCACTCGAGATTGGCGTCGAAATTGGTCGACAGCACCGGCTTCAACTTCGGATTGCCGCCGCCACCGGTCTTGTCGAGATCCGAACCCCAGGACGATGCACCCAGCGCGGAGTAATCCGGCAGGGTCTGCGTCTGCGAACCGGCCAGGCGCACCACCAGCGAATCGGTCAGGTCGTACTTGAAGTTGGCGCTGGGCAGGATGCGGTTGATCTTGTTGGTCTGGTACACGCGCTTCCACGAACCGAACAGGCTGCTGACGTCCGGGTTCACCGTATCGGCGAAGTAGGTGTAGATGCCCTGCTTGATGTTGACCGAACGCAGGCCGAAGTTGCCGTTCCAGTGGGCGCCTTCGAAGTTGGCCTGCGCATAGAACGCGGTGCTCTTCTCGCGGACGGTGAACTCGCCGCCGTAGTTGTGGCGGCCGTTCGGGCCATCGTTGTTGGACAGCCAGGTCGAGTTGTTGAGGATCGCGTTCTTCAGCGCATCCGGCGTGTAGTACCAGATGTTGCGCGGGAACGTCCCGCCGATGTTGCTGGCGAAACCGCTCGGGTAGTAATCGACCGCCGCATTCGCCAGCGCCGCGGCGATGTTGCCGGGGCTGGCGCCTTCCGGCGACACCGCGCGACGGCTGTGGCTGGCCATGCGCACGCCGAAATCGAGCGAGGTGAACGCGCCGGCATTGAAGTAACGGGTGAAGTCGGCGGTCGCCCACTTCTCGCGGTCGATCGCCTTCACTTCCTGGTTGCCCCAGGTGCCGAACCCGGTTGCGGCCGGACCCGTGTTGCCGCCGACGCTCCAGTCGACCGGCGAACCGGTGCCGTGGGTCTGCCAGCTGGCGCCGCCACCGATGGCGCTGGTCACTTCGGCGATGAACTGGCGGGCGGTTTCGCCCTGGCCCCAGCTGGAACCCAACTGGAACTTGGCCGAGAGATTTTCCGAGGCCTGCCAATCCCCGTCGATGGTGAAGTAGCCGCTTTTGGCGGTGGCTTCGCGGTAGATCATGTCGTAGACCGCATAGGCCGTGCCGGCCTGGCCGGTGTAATTGGCCTTGGTCAGGACGCCGTTCTGCACCACGTAACCGGCATCGGGCGACTGCGTGTTGGCGAAATTGCCGCCCCACAGCATGTAGTTGCGGTTGTAGTTGTTGGCCTTCATGTTCGACACGAAGCCGTTCACGCCGAGGGTGAAGCTGTCGCTGGCCTTGACCTGCAACGAGATCAGGCCGCCGCGGCGATCGCGCTCCTGTTCGAACAGGGTCGAACCCAGCAGGCTCGGGTAATACACCCCAACCAGATCGGGATGGCTTTGTGCAACTGGCGTCAAGGTAACGCCATCAGCCTGGTATTTCTGGATTTGCGCGAACCCGCCCGGCAGTTCCTGCGCCTGACGACTCAGGTGGCGCTTCTGTTCGAAGGCCTGGACCATGAAGGCGAAATTGCCGGCATTGTTCTTGTAGTTGAACAGCGCCGAGATCTGCGGATCGTATTTCTTGGCCTGGTCGGAATAGACCGCGCCGATCGAGCCTTCGCCGGTGATGCCCTTGGCGAACTGCAGCGGCTTGCGGGTGATGATGTTGACGGTACCGGTGGTGCCGCCATCGACCAGCTTGGCCTGCGAGGTCTTGTTCACTTCCACCGAGTAGACGAGTTCGGACGGCAGCAGGGTATAGCTGACGCTGCGGCCCATGTTGCCGCCCTGGCTGAGCACGAACCAGTCGGCCGACGCCACCGAGTGACCGTCGATCATGGTCTGGGTCAGGCTCGGCGCGGTGCCGCGCAGGCTGACGCGATCGGCTTCGTCGAAGCCGCCTTCGTCGGCGCTGGACGAGCTGATGTTGACGCCGGGCAGGCGCTGCAGGGTGTCGGCGACGTTGTGCGCCGGCAGCTTGCCGACGTCTTCGGCGGTGACCACCTCGATGTGCGACTTGGCGTTGCGCTTGCTGTCCAGCGACTTTTCCTGCGAGCCGCGGATGCCGGTGACGACGATCTGGTCGAGTTCGCCGGCCTTCTGCGCCTGCTTCGCGGGCTGCTGCTGTGTCGGTTGTGCGTCCTGGGCCATCGCATTGCCGGCGGCGCCGAGCGCGGTGACGATGCCGATCGTCAACAGTGTTTTCTTGAGTTGCATTGCTTGGTTCTCCGGTCAGTTGATGACCCAGGCCCGTTTGTCGCGGGACCGTCGGGCCTGGTTGTTGTTATGCGTTGCCAGCCCACTCCCGCCGGGCCGTTGTTTCTTCCGGGTGCTCCCCGAGGTGCTGCTGGTACCAGCTCGCCGCGCCGAGCACGCCGAGTCGTTCGTTTTCGATGAGCCAGACCGGCACGCGCTCGAGCAGGGGCTGCATCGCGCCCTTGGCGACCAGTCGTTGGCGGAAATCGCTGTATTGCAGGAAGTCGACCAGTTGCGGGACCACGCCACCAGCGACATGCACGCTGCCGGCGCAGGTGATGGCGGCGAGATCGCCGATCGCGCTGCCCAGCAGATTGCAGAACGACACCACGGCATCGAGCGCCTGGAGATCTTCCTCCTGCGCGCCACGGGTCACTTCCGCGGGCGTGGCGAAGCGCGGGAACACGCCATCGATCGCGCAGATCGCGCGATAGAGATTGGCGAGACCGGGGCCGGACACCAGGTGTTCGACCGCGACATGGTGGTGGTGGCTGCCGTGCTGCATCCAGCGCAGGATCTCGATCTCGCGCGACGTCACCGGCGCGAATGCCGGCCAGCCCGCCTCGGTCGGCAGCACCACGTTGCCGTGCGCGGTCGGAATGCACACCGCCGCGCCCAGTCCCGTGCCCGGACCGACCACCAGCATCGGTCCCGGAACCGCCGTGTCGACACCGGGCGTGAGCAGGCGACGATCACCGGCACCCAGGCGTCCGGCGCCGTGGGCGGCAGCGGCGAAGTCATTGATGATGTGGAGATCGCGCAGTCCGAGCTCGCGGCGCATCTCCGCCAGCGACACCTGCCAGGGCAGGTTGGAGTTGACCAGCTGGCCATCCACCATCAATCCGGCGCTGGCGATCGCCATGCGATCGGTGCCATCGCGCTGGCCGGCGACGAAGTCGGCAAGGATGGCGGTCAGGCTGGGGAATTCGGCGCAGCTGTACTTGCGATAGGCCTGGACCTCGATGGCGTGGCCGCCATCGGTCTCCACCAAGGCGATGCGCGCATGGGTTCCGCCGACATCGGCAGCGACGAAACGGCAATGTCGAACCCCCAGACCGCCTTGCATGACAGGCCCCCGGCCTCATGTGACGGCGCGACATTGACCTTGCATTGACAACGTTGTCAATAACTGTCCGTATTCATCTTTCGAAATAGCGAATTAGATCCATTTAACGGGATTTTTCTGCTGCGCAGCAACATGAAACTTCCGGCCAGCTCTACCTTTCGTTCGCTGTCGCCCAGATGCAATCGGCGGCGCCCGGCGATGACAACGTTGCGCCAACTCCTGTCTTGTGCCTCAATCGGGCACATCCGCCATCACCGCCGCAGGCGCATCGGGAGCCCACGCCGCATGTCCACGTCCACCCTTCCCGCTGGCGCCACGCGCAGCAATACCAGCTCGATCGCCATCGTCGGCGCCCTGTTCTTCATCTTCGGCTTCGTGACCTGGCTCAACGGCCCGTTGATCTCGTTCGCCAAGCTCGCGTTCGACGTCAGCGAGACGCTGGCCTTCCTCATCCCCAGTGCGTTCTACATCTCCTACTTCTGCCTGGCGCTGCCGTCATCGATGATCCTGCGTCGCACCGGCATGAAGAAAGGCATGGCGCTCGGCCTGTTCTTGATGGCGGTCGGCGCGCTCGTGTTCGGGCAATTCACCACCCAGCGCGTGTACCCGGGCGCGGTCGCCGGCGTCTTCATCATCGGCGCCGGCCTCGCCATCCTGCAGACCGCATCGAATCCCTACATCAGCATCCTCGGTCCGATTGAAGGCGCGGCGCAGCGCATCGCGATCATGGGCATCTGCAACAAGCTGGCCGGCATGCTCGCGCCGCTGGCGATCGGCGCGCTGGTGATGCACGGCATGGGCGATCTCTCGGCCCAGGTCGCCACCGCCGACGCCGCCACCAAGACGCAATTGCTCGACGCCTTCGCCGCGCGCATCCACGGCCCGTACATGATCATGGCCTGCCTGCTGGCGCTGCTCGCCGTCGGCATCCTGTTCTCGCCGCTGCCGGAAATCCGCGCCGAGGAAGTGAACAGCAGCGGCAGCAACGGTCGCACCAGCCTGTTCCAGTATCCGCACGTGTGGCTGGGCGCGCTGTGCATCTTCGTCTACGTCGGCGTGGAAGTGATGGCCGGCGACGCCATCGGCACCTATGGCGCCGGTTTCAACCTGCCGCTGGACGAAACCAAATTCTTCACGTCCTTCACCCTGTTCGGAATGCTGCTCGGATACGTGGTTGGCCTGATCGCGATCCCGCGCTTCGTTTCGCAGCAACGCTATCTCGCGTTTTCCGCCATTCTCGGCGTGGTGCTGACCATCGGCGCGTTCCTGACCAAGGGCTATGTTTCGGTGGGTTTCGTTGCCGCGCTCGGTTTCGCCAACGCGATGATGTGGCCGGCGATCTTCCCGCTGGGCATCCAGGGCCTCGGTCGCTTCACCGAATACGGATCGGCATTGCTGATCATGGGCATCGCCGGTGGCGCGGTGATTCCGCAGCTGTTCGTGCATCTGAAACAAACGCACGATTTCCAGCTGGTGTTCATGGCGCTGATGGTGCCCTGCTATCTCTACATTCTGTACTTCGGTGTACGTGGCCATGACGTCGGGCGTGAGAAGATGCCCGCCTCGCGTCAGTAAGGGGTCGAATCGTCCGTGGCATTGCGCAGGTCCACCATCCGGGATGTCGCGGAACGCGCGCAGGTGTCGTTGAAGACGGTTTCGCGCGTGATCAACAACGAGGCCGGCGTCCAGGCGCGCACGCGCGATCGCGTGCAGGTCGCCATCGCCGAGCTCGACTACCAACCCGATCCTTCCGCGCGCAGCCTGCGCAGCGCGCAGTCGTATGCGATCGGCCTGATGTACGACAACCCCAATCCCTACTACGTCATCGCGGTACAGAACGGCGTGCTGTCGGTCTGTCGCGAAAACGGCTACGGCCTGCAGATCCATCCCTGCGATTCATCGTCGCCGACACTCGCGCAGGAACTGATCGGCATCGCCCAGCACGCGCGTCTCGCCGGCATCGTGCTGGCACCGCCGATGTCGGAACGCCACGAACTGGTGAAGGAACTGGTCGCCCACGGCATTCCGCTGGTGCGCATCGTGTCCGCTGCGGCGGATCCCCAGGACGGCAGCGCCTGCGTGTTCGTCGACGACCGCGACGCCGCCTACGAAATCACCGAATACCTGATCCAGCTCGGGCACACCCGCATCGGCTTCCTGTGGGGCGGCAAGTCGCACGGGTCGTCGTGGGAACGCTACAAGGGTTACGAGGATGCCTTGAACGATTACGGCATCGCCCTCGACGACGCGCTGGTGATCGAAGGCGACTACTCCTTCGATGACGGCTTCCGTGGCGCGCGACGACTGCTGGCGCTGGCCGATCGCCCCACCGCCGTGTTCGGCAGCAACGACGAAATCGCCGCCGGCGTGCTCGCCGCCGCGCGTTCGAGCGGCATGAACGTCCCCTACGATCTGTCGATCGCCGGTTTCGAGGACAGCCCATTCTCGAAGCAGAGCTGGCCGGCGCTCACCACGGCGCGCCAGGCGACGGAAGAGATCGCGCGCCACGCCGCGCAACGCCTGCTGCAGGAATTGCGCGACGACGCCCCGAAGCCGACATCATCGAACGAGGGTTTCAGCCCGGAACTGGTGGTGCGTGGTTCGACCGCGCCGCCGCGGCCAAAGTCGTAGGCGGAGAAAGCATCGCCCGACCCTGCGCCTTTAGCGGTTATCCGCAGTGACCGACACGCCGTGAACCCATCCATGGGGGCTCGGCTCGGCATCCATGCCTCGCATGGTCGGACACTGCGGACGAACCGCACGGCGCCGCCGGTGGATGCTTTCAGGGATGGCGTGAGAGCAACAGCCCGCGTGTTGCTGCTTTTCAATTCTCCGTAAAGCCACAACACGCGCGCTCAGTGGGTGGCCAGTCCGGTAAGCGGGCGTTGCGCCGCATGGATGCGGCGCACGAGCCTACATGGACGTACTTGCGGCGTCCCGCGCACCGGATCTGGCTACCCGCTGAGACAGCGCGTGCGATTACGGCCGCGAACAGACCTCGTCGAGGTGGTGCAGCAGATCGGCGGGATCGTCGTAGACGCGGAAGCCACCGGCGCGTTCGAGTTCCTCGCGTCCATAGCCGCCGCTGAGCAGGCCGATGCCGAGCGCATTCGCGCGCTGCGCCGCCAGCAGGTCCCAGATGCTGTCGCCGACAACCAGTGCGTTGCGGATATCCACGTCGAGACGCGCCGCCGCGGCGAGGAACAGATCGGGATCGGGCTTGGCATGCGCGACCATGTCGCGGGTGATCACCGGTACCTTGTCGGGATCGACCTCGAGCGCATCGAGATTGACCTTCGCAGTTTCCATGCGACCGCTGGTGGCGATCGCCCAGGCGATACCGGCCTCGTCGAGATAGCGCAGCAGTTCGACGGCGCCCGGTAGCGGTCGCACCGCGACCGGCTGGCGCACGTAAGCCGCGGCATGCAGGCGACGCAGGCGATCGAGGCGGTCCTCGTCGAGTTCGAGGTCGGTTTCGCGCAGCAGCATCCGCGCGAACAGTCCGCCGCTCATGCCGATCTTGCGGTGGATGCGCCAGACCGACAGCGGGATGCCTTCGGCGTCGAGGGCCTCTTTCCAAGCCATCACGTGCTGGTAGACGCTGTCGACGAGGGTGCCATCGAGGTCGAACAGGAAACTGGTCCGGGCGGCGCGCATCTGGACTCCTGATTTGTCGCGATGGATCATCCTAGCACGAATCAGACCAATCAAATACCAATTGTCACAATACGGCCATTATTTGCCATTTTGGTATCTCATTGGTATTGTTTCTGGATGGAACCCTATCTCGCCGCCGAATTCCAGCGCCAGCGCGACGCCCGCCGGGCGCCGGCCTACCAGCACCTGCGGCGGACCCTGCAACACGCGATCGAGAACGGCGAGCTGGAGCCGCAGCAGGCCCTGCCCGGCGAACGCGATCTGGCGAAATTGCTCGATGTCTCGCGTGTCACAGTGCGCAAGGCGATCTCGGGACTGGTTGCCGAAGGTTTACTGGTGCAGCGCCAGGGCGCCGGAACCTTCGTCGCCGAGCGCATCGTCAAATCGTTCTCGCTGCTCACCAGCTTCACCAACGACCTGCGCGCGCGCGGCCTCGATCCGCGCTCGCAAGTGATCGAACACGGCATCGGCGAAGTCACGCCGGAAGAAGCGATGGCGCTCAACCTGTCGCCCGGCGCGCTGGTGGTGCGCAGCTACCGCCTGCGCACCGCCTCCGGACAACCGCTGGCGCTCGAACGCACCACGGTGCCGCAATCGGTGCTGCCCGATTCCGCCGAAATCGGCCCGTCGTTGTACGAAGCCTTCGCCGCGCGCGGCATCCGTCCGGTGCGGGCATTGCAGCGACTGCGCGCGATCGCCTTCGACGCCGAGCAGGCGCGCCTGATGCAGTTGCCGGAAGGCAGCCCGGGATTGTTCATCGAACGCCGCGCCTTCCTGGCCGATGGCCGCGTGGTCGAGTTCACCCGTTCCTTCTACCGCGGCGATGCCTACGACTTCGTGGCCGAGCTGCACGCCGAATGATTCCACTTTCTTCTTTTCCGAATCGAA
This sequence comes from Lysobacter sp., assembly GCA_027306995.1. Lineage (GTDB taxonomy): Bacteria > Pseudomonadota > Gammaproteobacteria > Xanthomonadales > Xanthomonadaceae > Solilutibacter. The sequence goes on along the minus strand of DAHUXS010000013.1, from coordinate 476,236 downwards.
CCCGATGACTCGACTGCCCGATCCCGACACCACCCAGATGCACGCGGAGGCCGCGGAAACCGCCGACGCCGTGGCCCGCCAGTTCGCCGCCAACGCCCCGGCGATCGAGGCGCTGGTCACGCGACTGCGTGCGCAACCGCCGCGCTTCATCGTCACCTGCGCGCGCGGCAGTTCCGACCACGCCGCCACCTATGGCAAATACCTGTTCGAGACCACGCTCGGCCTCGTGACCGCATCGGCTTCGCCATCGGTGGGATCGGTGTACGCGGTCGCGCCGAAACTCGAAGGTGCGCTGTTCATCGCCATCTCGCAATCGGGCAAGAGTCCCGACCTGCTGCGCAACGCCGAAATCGCCAAGGCCGCCGGCGCCATGGTGGTTGCGCTGGTCAACGTCGCCGATTCGCCGCTGGCCAAGCTCGCCGACACCGTGATCCCGCTGCACGCGGGGCCAGAGAACAGCGTGGCCGCGACCAAGAGCTATCTGTGTTCGCTGGCGGCGCTGCTGCAACTCACCGCACACTGGAGCGGCGACGTCGACCTGCTGGCGGCAACGCAATCGCTGCCCGACGCACTGCGCGATGCCTGGCGGGAGGATTGGTCGTCGCTGGTTGGCGGCTTGCGCCTGGCGCGCAGCCTGTTCGTGATCGGGCGCGGGCTCGGACTCGCCGCCGCGCAGGAAGCCGCGCTCAAGTTCAAGGAAACCTGCGGCCTGCACGCCGAGGCGTTCTCGTCGGCGGAAGTGAAGCATGGCCCGATGGCGATCGTCGGCCCCGATTTCCCGGTGCTGGTGTTCGCGCAGGACGACGACACCGGCGCCAGCACTGCGGCGGTCGCCGAGGAGTTCCGCGCCCGCGGCGCTCCGGTCTGGCTGGCGCGACCGGGCACGATCGGCGATGGCGTGCTGCCATTGCCGCGCTCGCCGCATCCCGCGGTGACGCCACTGCTGACGGTGCAGGCGTTCTATCGCGCCGCCAATGCATTGGCGATCGCGCGCGGCCACAATCCCGACGTGCCGCCGCATCTCAACAAAGTCACCGAAACGGTCTGATGTCATGAACGCACTCGTCTTCCGCAATGGACAAGTCCTCACGCCGCGCGGCTTCGAACGCGGCCTCGACGTGCTGGTCGAAGAGGGGCGCATCGTCGTCCTCGCGCGCGGCCTGCATGTCGCCGGCGCGACGGTGGTTGATCTCGAGGACGGCTTCCTCGTCCCCGGCTTCATCGATACGCAAGTCAACGGTGGCGGCGACGTCCTGCTCAACGACACGCCGACGGTCGACGGCGTGCGTCGCATCGCCGAAGCGCACCGCAAGTACGGCACCACCGGCCTGATGCCGACGCTGATCAGCGACGACGTGTCGGTGATGCGCGATGCGATCGCCGCCGTGCATGACGCGATCGAACAAGGCGTCCCGGGTGTGCTCGGCATCCATCTCGAAGGCCCGTGGCTGGCCGAAGCGCGCAAGGGCGTGCACGATCCGCACAAGTTCCACACCCCGGACGCCTCGGAGCTCGATCTCGTCGCTTCGCTCGCCAACGGCGCGACCATGGTCACGCTGGCCCCGGAACGTTTCGCCACGGAAACGCTGCATGCCCTGGCCGAACGCGGTGTGCTGGTCTGCGCCGGGCACACTGCGGCCACGTACGAACAATTGAGCGATGCCTTCGCCGCTGGCGTCCGTGGCGTCACCCATCTGTTCAACGCAATGACGCCGATGGGCAGCCGCGCGCCGGGCGGGGTCGGCGCCTCGATCGACGATCCCGACAGCTGGTGCGGAATCATCGTCGACGGCTATCACGTCGACGACGCGCCGCTGCGCATCGCCATCGCCGCCAAACCGCGCGGCAAGATGATGCTGGTCACCGACGCGATGCCGCCAGTCGGCGGCGAACGCGAGGACTTCACCCTCTACGGCATTCCGATGACCTGCCGCGACGGCAAGTGCACCACCGCCGAAGGCGGGCTCGCCGGCTCGGCGCTCGACATGGCCGGCGCGGTGCGCAACACCGTGCAACGCCTCGGCCTGCCGCTGGACGAAGCCTGCCGCATGGCCGCGCAATATCCGGCGGAATTCCTCCGGCTGGGCGACGAACTCGGGAAGATCGCGCCCGGCTACCGTGCCGACCTGGCGTGGCTCGACCGCGACCTGCAGGTCAGGGGAACGTGGATCGACGGGCGCTGATTCGCGTAGTTGAGCCCAATGAAAAAGCCCCGTACTACCGGGGCTCTTCCAGGGACACGGAATGCAGGGAAACACGCTGGCGATCGTCGCGATTGCCAGCGTCTGCGTCGATTGTTACGGCACGAGCGTCATGGCAAGGATCTGCACATTCGCATTGTTCGGCAGCTTGATGCTCTGGACCGACTTCGTGCTGTTCAACGCAAAAGAGTAGTTGTAGAGGTTGAAGATGCGGGTGTCGCGTCCCCCGTTGTTGGTGTCACGATAAGCCATCTGAACCGCCCTGGTTTCTCCTGCGTAGTTTTGCGATGTGTACCAGTCGCTCAGGCTCTGGGTGAAGGTCGCCGTGGTGCCGTCCGCGTAGGTCACGACGAATGCTTGCGCGGTCTGGGGTCCACCCACCGCGGTTCCCATGATCTTCAGAGAGGAGAACTGGCCGGCCGGCAACGTGATCGTCTGAGCCGCCGCACTGACATCATTGTTCGTGTTCGCCGCTCCATAGTTGAAGACGACGCCATTGAGCATGGTCGAGGGCCCGAGCAGGCTGGATGAATAAGCGTAGCCCCCGTTGTCCAAGCCGCCGCCGCTGCAACTGACGAAGCACGAGCCGAATTTCGTGCCATCGGTATAGATGCCACCGCGATTGAAGAACGACCCCAGGTTGACCTGCGTTCCGCTCGGCGGTGGCGGTGGCGGTGGCGTGGAGTCCAGGGCGTAGGCGAGCACTTCCACGTTGCCGTTGGCCGGCAGCGTCACGCTCGCGACCGTCTTGGTGCCATCGATCGCGAACGCATAGCCGTACAGATGAAGCGTGCCGCTGTTCGTGGTGCCGTCGTATTTGTTGCGGTAGCTCATCGTTTTCACCACCGACTCGCCCGAATACGTTGACGACGAAAACCAATCACTCAAACTTTGGGTGAAGCTGGCGCTGGTGCCATCCGTATATTTCACCGTGAAGGTCTGGTTCGCCTGGTTGCCCGACGTGGCGGTGCCCAGCAGACGCAGGGTGTAATAGTTGCCATTGGTCAGCGGGATCGCGGTATTGCTCCACGCATTGAGCTGGTTCGGAGCAGCGAGCGTGAACGTAGTACTGCCCCAGGTGATCGACGAACCGAGCTGGCTCGCGGAATAGGACCAGCCGCTTCCATCCAGACCGGTGCCGCGGCCACCACCGACCCCGTAGATGTCATAACCAGTGCTATCCGTCCATATGGCGATTCTGTTCGGCACATTTGCCGGCACCGTCTGGCCAATGCCGGCGGCAATCGCCTGGGCGAAGTAGGCGGTGCCGTTCGAATAGGCGTAGCTGTAGTCGTTACCGCTCCTGTTGTCGTGGTACTGGTACAGGAACCCGCCCTGGGTATTGCATTGGGCATGCCACCCGGCGAATTTCGACTGGAAGGTCGGAGAATCGTGCTGATCCCAGTCACCGGCGATCACCGGAACGCTACCGAAGTTCCAGCCCGAGCACGGGCTGTTCGACGCACCGCCGTCATAGGCCTGGAGGTGGATCAGGTCGACCGTGCCCGGCTTCTGCGAGTTGATGCTCGAGACCAGCGATGTCCAGTACGAGGAATTGGTATAGGGCGCCATCGAGACCTTGTAGCCCAGGTTTCCCAGCATTACCGAAAACGCCGTGACGGAGCTTGCGTTGTAGTTGCCCTCGTCATCCATGTCGATGGCATCGACCGCAAGATTGGCCTTCAGCGCCGCAAAGGTCTTGTACAGCGGACTGCTGGGGCCGGTCCCGCTATTGCTGACCAAGGTCTGGATGGTGGAAAAACTGGACGGATAGATGGCTAGCGAAATGCGCTTCACCGCGCCTTGCTTCATGGTGGTGATGTGGCTGGACAGATTGGGCCAGTTGGTATTGCCCACATAGGTGCCATTGCTCACCAATGCGTAGGCGCTGCTGCTGCCATCGCCATTGAAGATAAGGTCGCCGGACGCCGTGATGTATCCGGCCCACAGAATGTATTCGGACCACCCGGCGTTCTTGAGCCCGGTGGCATCTCCAGCGGTCGCCGGATCGCCGCCATACACGGCGACATATTGCGCCGAAGCCGGCATGGAGGCCGCCATGCCGCCCAGCAGTAAGGCCATGGCAGTCAAGCCGGAAAGGACGTGTCTCACTCCGGGAAAACCCCAGCACTTCGATCGCGTTGCTTGCATGAGTTGCCTCCTACAGAAGGTTCGTTGGACTGTTGCGGCAAATGCAGGCTGAACATGCGACTCTCCGATTTCCGACGTCAACTTTTGGATCGTTTCAAATGTATTTAGATCGATTCAAATGCAACAAATTCGGGCTATGAACGAGGGTGCAAATGGCATTTCACTCTGAAAAAAATGGGCTGCGCTCGAATGCTGCGCTGCAAGATTTCACGGAACGAAGCGCGCCGCGCGCCCTTGATGTCCGCTGCTTCGCAACAAAATTTCGCGCACATTCGCGCGCCAGCCACGATCCAGCGCGCGATCGGATGGCCGCAATCCTGACTGCCGTGGTGATTCAGGGGTGCGCGTTAGCCCTTGCCCTGCAATTGCCTGCCAGCGAAGGGTGGCCTCCGCCCTTCCGCCAGAGGAATGCCATTGAAGGAGAAGGTCGAATCAGGATCGAGCTTGTGGCTCGCCCAGCCGCGGCAAAAGCGGTGGTCACGCCGGCGCGACGCCTACCTCTCGACACCACCAGGCGGCAGGTCACGATCAAGACTCCCCCAGTTGCCAGCCAGCCGCTTCCGCCGAACACGCCCGTTGCGACCGTCGATGCCATCCCGGAACAAGTCGCCACGACCGCGCCGAACGAGGTGATCGAGCGGCCGCCCGGCAGCAAGAATGGCGGCAGGCCGGCCGCCTCTCTTCCCGCCAGTGCTGGCGCCCATGATTTGGAGGCTCCAGCCTCCCGGGTCGATTCTGGCTATCTGCTCGCCGTGCACGCGGCGATCCTTAACCAATGGCGATCCCTAGGCGGGATCGACAGTCCGCCCGGCTGCCTGATCGTGCTCGACCAGATCAATGACGACAAAACCGCAAAGGCGACGCGGATTTTGCTGACGCATTGCGACGACCTGCCCGAGCGAGAACGCGCTCGGCTGGAACAGGCCGCCATGCAGGCGCAGCTGCCCTACGCAGGCTATGAACCGTTATTCCAACGCCACCTGGAAATCGCCTTTGATCCGAGCGCGCGTTTTTAGCGCGCGCGATTCAACCACTGCAGCAGCGGGGCCCAATCCGCCTGGTGCTCGCGGATCTGCGCGGAGTTGTAGTCGAAGAGGCTGCGGCCCAGCCCGGCCATCATCACGTAGCCCTGGCTGTCGCGCAATTGCCCGACCACCGGAATCGACCAACCCTGCATCACCTCGACTGCCTGCTGCGAGGCGTTGGTCCACGGCCGCAGGCGGTTGGCGACGATGCCGACCGGCACCTTGCCCTTCTTGATCTGCGGATGGCCGGCGAGGTCGTTGAGGAAATGCACGGTCGCTTCGATATCGAGCGCCGACGGACCGATCGGCACCACCACGGCGTCGGCGCTTTCGAGGAATTCGTCGAGCAGGTCGCGATGGGAGCCGGCCGGGGTATCGACCACCACCCGCTGGGTGTCATCGGGAATGCGCTTGGTCCACTGCTTGCGGGTGCCGTCGACCGGCAGCACCGCGTTGTCGAAATGGGCGCGGCGTTCGGCCCAGCGCATCCCGGAATGCTGCGGATCGGCGTCGATCAGCACGGCATTCTTGCCGTGCACGGCCGCGTGGGCGGCCAGGTTTGTTGCAAGTGTCGTCTTGCCGACGCCACCCTTGGAGCTTGCCACCAGTACGGTCTTCATCCACCAACACCTGTTTTGGGCTCTGGCCGGAGCTTAGCATCGGCCTCGCTAAACGGGCTTGGTAAGCGAGCCGCGAGTCGTCGAAAGACCGCAGGCTGGTAAAATTGCGCTTTCCTTCACGCCCGACCCCGCCTCCACGGCGCGCCCGGGCCTGCGCGAGGCCGCACGCATGACCAGCACCGCAGAGCTTTCCTCCCCCGAATCCGCCAAGGGCACCCTGACCCACGGCGTCAACGACCGCGACTACACCCTCGACGACAAATACACGCGCACCGAGGGCCGCATCTACCTGTCGGGCGTCCAGGCGCTGGTGCGCCTGCCGATGATGCAGCGCCTGCGCGACACCGCCGCCGGATTGAACACCGCCGGCTTCGTCAGCGGCTACCGCGGCTCGCCGCTGGGCGGCTTCGACCTCGAGCTGTGGCGCGCCCGCAAATACCTCGACAAGAACGGCGTGCGTTTCCAGCCCGGCCTCAACGAAGACCTTGGCGCGACCATGGTCTGGGGCACCCAGCAAACCAACCTGTTCCCGGGCGCCAAGGTCGATGGCGTGTTCGGCATGTGGTACGGCAAGGGTCCGGGCGTGGATCGCTGCGGCGACGTGTTCAAGCACGCCAACGCTGCCGGCACTTCCAAGCATGGCGGCGTGCTGGCCCTGGCCGCCGACGACCACGCCTGCCGGTCGTCGACGTTGCCGCACGGCAGCGAACACGAATTCGTCAGCGCGATGATGCCGGTGCTCAATCCCGCCGGCGTACAGGACATCCTCGAGATGGGCCTGCTCGGATTCGCGATGTCGCGCTTCACCGGTCGCTGGGTCGGCTTCAAGACGATTGCAGAAACGGTGGAATCGTCGGCCTCGGTCGACGTCAATCCGTTCGCGCAGCAGATCATCCTGCCGGGCGACGACGAATTCGAGATGCCGCCGGGCGGCTTGAACATCCGCTGGCCGGATCCGCCGCTCGACCAGGAAATGCGCCTGCATCGCTATGCGGTCAAGGCCGCGCAGGCGTTCGCGCGGGCGAACAAGCTCGATCGCGTCGTCATCGATTCGCCCAACGCGCGCCTCGGCATCGTCACCACCGGCAAGAGCTATCTCGACGTACTGCAGGCGCTCGAATACCTCGGCCTCGACGCCAAGGCCTGCGCCGATCTCGGCATCCGCGTCTACAAGGTCGCGATGACCTGGCCGCTGGAACCGCAGGGCATCCGCGCCTTCGCCCGCGGCCTGCAGGACATCCTCGTCGTCGAGGAAAAGCACAGCTTCATCGAGTCGCAGATGAAGGAGTTGTTCTACAACTTCGACGGCGCACGCCCGAGCATCGTCGGCAAGTTCGACGAGTCCGGCGAATGGATCCTGCCCTCGACCGGCGAACTGACGCCCGCGCGCATCGCCGGCGTCATCGCCAAGCGCATCCAGCGCTTCCACGACTCCGAGCAGATCCGCAACGTGCTGGCGTGGATGGAAGGCAAGGAAGGCGAACTCGCCCTGCCGCGCGCCAACTTCCCGCGCGTGCCGCACTACTGCTCGGGTTGCCCGCACAACTCGTCGACCAAGGTGCCGGAAGGCTCGCGCGCATCGGCAGGCATCGGCTGTCACTACATGGTGACGTGGATGGATCGCAACACCGACACCTTCACCCACATGGGTGGCGAAGGCGTGACGTGGGCGGGCCAGGCGAACTTCACTGACACCCCGCACATCTTCCAGAACCTCGGCGACGGCACCTATTTCCACAGCGGCTCGCTGGCGATCCGCCAGTCGATCGCGGCCGGCGTCAACATCACCTACAAGATCCTCTACAACGACGCGGTGGCGATGACCGGCGGCCAGCCGGTGGACGGCACCCTCAGCGTCCCGCAGATCGCGCACCAAATGCTGGCCGAAGGCGTGCACACCATCGCGCTGGTGTCGGATGACATCACCAAGTGGACGCGGCAGCGCTATCTGTTCCCGAAGGAAGTGGAATTCCACGACCGCCGCGAACTGGAAGCCGTGCAGGAACAGCTGCGCACGGTCAAGGGCACGTCGGTGCTGATCTACGACCAGACCTGCGCCACCGAGAAGCGTCGCCGCCGCAAGCGCGGCAAGATGGTCGATCCCAACAAGCGCGTCGTCATCAACTCGTTGGTCTGCGAAGGCTGCGGCGACTGCGGCGAGAAATCGTTCTGCGTCTCGGTGCTGCCCAAGGAAACCGAGTTCGGCCGCAAGCGCGACATCGACCAGTCGAACTGCAACAAGGACTTCAGCTGCGTCGAGGGCTTCTGCCCGAGCTTCGTCACCGTCGAAGGCGGCCAGCTGAAGAAGGGCAAGCGCGCCAACGTCGCGCATCGCCTCGAAGACCTGCCGGAACCGCGGTTCGCGACCGATCTCGACAAGCCCTGGAACATCCTGATCACCGGCGTCGGCGGCACTGGCGTCGTGACCATCGGTGCGCTGCTCGGCATGGCCGGTCATCTCGAAGCCAAGGGCTCCAGCGTGCTCGATCAAACCGGTCTCGCCCAGAAGGGCGGCGCCGTCACCACACATATCCGCATTGCGCGCACGCCGAACGACATCCATGCCGTACGTATTGCCGCCGGTGAAGCCGACCTCGTGCTCGGTTGCGACATGGTGGTGGTCAATGATTACTGGGCGCTGTCGAAGATCCGCGCCGGTCGCACCTCGGTGGTGTTGAACACCTACGAAGCGATGCCGGGCACCTTCACCACCCGTCCCGACATGCAGTTCCCGGCCGCCGACATCGTCGCTGCCGTGCGTACCGCGCTCGATGGTGCCGCACCGCTGACCGTCGATGCCACCGAACTCGCCACAGCGCTGATGGGCGATGCCATCGCCGCCAACCTCTTCATCCTCGGCTATGCCTGGCAGAAGGGACTGGTGCCGATTTCGTTCGAGGCGCTGATGCGCGCGGTCGAATTGAATGGCGCCGCGGTCGCGATGAACAAGACCGCGTTCGCCTGGGGCCGCCTCGCCGCCGTCGACATGCCGGCCGTGATCGAGGCCGCCGGCATCGTCCGCAACGCCCCGACCAAGGCAGAAGCCACACCGCACAAGTTGCCGATGCTCGCGCCGACCGCCAACGAAGGCCACGAGTCGGGCCTGTCGCCAACCGCGACGTATTCGGAAAGCGAAATCCGTCGCGTCCCCGCCCACTTCGACGAAGGCGTCGCCTTCCTGCCGCTGGACGATGCCCGCCTGTCGCGTTCGCTCGATGAAGTGATCGCGCGTCGCGTCGGCTTCCTCACCGACTACCAGGACGGCACCTACGCCGAGCGTTACCGCGGCTTCGTCAACAACGTCCGCGATTTCGAACATCGCCACGCACCGGGTTCCACCGCGCTGACCGAAGCCGTCGCGCGCTACCTGTTCAAGCTGATGGCCTACAAGGACGAATACGAAGTCGCGCGCCTGTACACCAGCGGCGAGTTCCAGCGTCGCATCGCCCAGCAGTTCGAAGGCGACGTCACCCTGAAGTTCCACCTCGCGCCGCCGTTGTTCGCAAAGAAGGACGCCAAGGGTCGCCTGATCAAGAAGCAGTACGGCCCGTGGATGATGAAGGCGTTCAAGCAGCTGGCGAAGCTGAAGTCGCTGCGTGGTGGCACCTTCGACGTGTTCGGCTATACCGAAGAACGCAAGATGGAACGCCAGCTGATCGAGGACTACCGTGCGACCATCGAGACGCTGCTGAAGACGCTCGATGCCGGCAACGTCGGCCTCGCCGCCGAAATCGCCAGCGTGCCGGAACACATCCGCGGCTACGGCCACGTCAAGGAAGCGAACTTCGCCAAGGCCAAGGCACGCGAAGCGGAACTGCTCAAGGAGTGGAGCAACCCGTTGCGCGTGGTGCAGGTGGCGTAACCGTTACTTCCAGGCAAAACAAAAGCCCCGCTTCGGCGGGGCTTTTTGTTGCGTCACGGATCCGGGCTCAGGGTGCCGAAGCGGCGGCCATCCGCTGCATGCCGCCACGCAGCGCGCGCGCTGCGGCCACGATCTGGTCGGCGCTGCGGCCATCGCAGGCGAACGACTGTCCGCGATGCAGCCACGCCGCATCGTTGGCGTAGGAGAACAGCAACTGGCGGCCCTTCATGGTGTCGATCACCCGGCGCGCGATGCCTTGGTTCAGCGCCGGGCAGCCATGGCTGCGACCGATACGACCTTTGCTCGCCACCATCTCGGGAGTCACGTACCACGCGCCGTGCATGACGATCGCACGCGAACGGGCGTTGTCGTTGAAGCCGCGTTCGACGCCGTCAAGCTTGAGCGAATAGCCGTTGTTGCCGATATAGGTTTCGGCGGTCAGGAACAGCCCGAGACTGGTCTGGTGGCTGTTGTCCTGGTTGGAGAAATGCGTCGCGTAGTTGTCGCCGCTGCCCTGGCCATGGGCCACCAGCTCGCGGAACAGCAATTGGTCATGAGCGACGTCGAACACCCACAGGCGCTTGTCGGTGGACGGCCGCGAATAGTCGATCACCGCCAACTTGGCGTCCTGGTCGACCTCGCCACTGCGGATCGCGCAGTTGCGCGCTTCCAGCGCCAGCGCCAGCACGCCGGGATCGGCTTCCGGCGCCAGCGTTTCCAGGCGCGCCAAGGTGGCGGCGTTGGGATCGAGCTGGGTGGATGAGGCATCGGGGAGGCGTTCGATCACGCCTTGGGCCGCACGTGCCGGGGGCACGACGACGGCTGACGCGGATGCACCATGCTCGGGGACCGTGGAACAGCTCATCAACGTGGACGCCGCGAGCGAGATGAAGACCGCGTGAAGTTTCCTCATGTGCGTGACAATACACGCACAAGCTCTTGATTTGTCTGAATGCGGAACTCAAAACGGGGCCCGCCCCCGCATTCAGACGGCTGGAAGCCGCTCAGCGCGCGGGCTTGGCGGGCGCCGGCGCGGCCGGAACTTCCTGATTTTTGGTGTCCTCGGCGGGCTTCTGGACCTTCATCGCCGGGTCGTCGATCGGAGTTGGCAATGGTTCAGGCTTCGGCTCGGCAGCCGGGGCGATTGCGGCATCCGTGGTCGCCGGAGTCGGCGCTTGATCGCTGCTGTCGGCGTCCGTCTTGGCCTTCTTGCCGGACTTGGCGTCGTCCTTCTTCGCCAGCTGCTTCGGTGGCGGCAACACGCCCGGGGAGGCATCGAGGATGGGCAGGCCGCTGATCGCATCGATCGGCGCGTCCGGTCCCGGATGCACCAGGTTGTCGAGATCGCCAAGACCACTGTCTTCGCTGATCACCACGCGCGCGCCCAGCTTGGTGATGCCGTAGAGCTTCTCGGCGAAGGCGCGCGGCAGGCGCACGCAACCGTGGCTGGCCGGATGGCCGGGCAGGCGACCGGCGTGCAGCGCGAGTCCATCCCAGGTGATGCGCTGCATGAACGGCATCGGCGCGTCGTCATACAGGTTGGAGTGGTGCATCAGCTGTTTTTGCAGGATTTCATAGCTGCCGGGCGGGGTATCGCGACCCTTGATGCCGGTGCTGACGGTGGAGACGGCGATGCGCACGCCATTGCGATATACGTGCATGCGCTGTTCGGGCAGGCTGACCACCAGGACCACGGGACCGTTCGGCGAACGATCTGGCGCCCAGGAAAAACTGCCAGGCTGCAGGATCGCCGCATCGGCATCGATGTCCTGCTGGGTCGCCGGAATCGGCACGGCGCTGGTCTTGGCCGCCGTCGCCGCCGGTTTGGTCTTCGCCTTGGGCGCTGTCTTCGGGACGTCCGCCTGGGCACCGGCAGCAGCCAGTGCCATCGCGATCGCCAACCACCACGTACGCATTTTCATATCCCCGGATATTGCCGTTTCCACGGTAGCAGTCCGTACGTGAATGCCTGATTAGATCAGCCTCACATACGGACCGCTCCGGTGGTCCCCTCCGGCAATAGATTACTTCTTCGGCGAGAAGATGTCCGTCAGATAATCCTGAGTATTGGGGATACGCTCCAAGGCGGGGTAACGCAGGCCGCCGTGATAGTCGAGGCTGACGTTGCGGTACTGGTTGAAGTCCTTGACCAGCAAGCGAATCGGCGCCTTGTCGGTCTTGGCGGCCTTGATCGCATCGCTGAGCGCGTCCTTGCTGTACTCGACATCGTTGACCGCGACGATCGTGTTGCCGGTGCCGATGCCGGCGTTGAAGGCCGGACCGTCCCAGCGCGCTTCGCCGACCTTGCCGTCCTTGTCCAGCGCCAGGCCGATCGAATAGACGAAGTCACCGCCACCACCGCCGCCGCGACGGCCACCCGCCTTGGCGGCGGCGTTCGGCTCGTCCTTGTAGACCAGCTTCCAGCCGGTGGATTCGATGGTGTTGGCGAACGGCACGCGGCCGTCGAGGCGATCACGCAGGTAGTTCGCCCAGTCGTAGGGCACGACGCCGTTGAGCGTGGCGACCACGTCTTCGAACTTGTAGGTGTTCTGCTTGCGCCATTCGCCGTCGTTGACGCCGAAGAAGGCCTTGGCAAAATCGTCCAGCGACTTCTGGTTATTGGTCTTCTGGCGGATGATCGCGTCGGCGCCCAACCAGATCAGCTGGCCGGCGGAATAGTAGTCCTCGCTCATCTGGTAGCCGCGATACGGCTTGGGACGACGCTGGGCGATGGTCGGATCGTTGGTGGTGTCCTGCACGCTGCGCCACTGCAGGCCCGGGCGGTTGTCCTGGTACGTCGCGACGACCATCGCCAGGGTGTCACGCGAACGATCGATCGGACGCAGGCCGGAACGCGCCGCCAGCACGTTGCCCCAGTACTGGGTCTGGCCTTCGTACACCCACAGCAGCGAGTCCTGCATCGGGGTGTTGAGATTCGGCACCCACAGGTCGGCGCCGCGGCGGTACTTGCCGTTCCAGGAGTGGGTGTATTCGTGCGGCAACAGGTCATAGCTGCCGTCCTTCTCGTTCCAGTCCTTGAAGTAGCCGGTATCGACGCCGTTCTCGCTGGAACGCTGGTGTTCCAGGCCGTTGCCGGTCAGCTGTTCCGACAGCGAGAACAACAGGTTGTAGTGATCGTAGTGCTGGCCGCCGTAGAGCTTGAGCGCCTGGCGCACCAGTTCCTTGTGCTGCTCGAGATGCTTGGGCTTGGCGACGAGCTGGTCCGCTTCGTCGGCGACCACGCTCAGGTGCACCGGCACCTTGCTGCCTTCCGGCGTCAGGTCGTAGTCCTTGGCGTAGCGACCGGCGAACACCGGCGAATCGACCAGGATGTCGAACGGTTCCTGCTTGTAGGTGACGACGTCGCCGGCCTTCGATGCGACATCGAGCGCGGTGAACGCGGTCCAGCCAGTCGGGTAACGCACCTTGGCGACGAACGGAATGCGCGCGCCGTAGTAACCGGCCGGATACAGCAGCACGGTGTTCCACTTCAGGTTGAGCAGCTTCGGCGTCATCGCCGCGCCGCCTTCGGCGCTGCTCGCCGGCGACAGGTACTGATATTCAGCCGTTACGCTGGACGCGCCTGCCGGCACTTCGACATGGAAGGCGTAGACGTTGGCGGGATCGCGCTTCCAGCTCAGGCGCTTGCCGTTGGCGGTGAACACGAAGCCGGCCATCTTGTCGATCGGGCCACTCGGGCTGTGCTGGCCGGGAATCCACTGCGAGTACAGCAGGGTCAGCGTGCCCTGACTGGCGGGAATGACTTCCTTGACCTTGAAGATGCGCTGGGAAAGATCGGTGGCATCGACTTCGATGGTGACGGGGCCACCAGGGAAATCGACGTCCTTGGGCTCCGGCACCGTCTGCGCCGAGGCGAGGGCGGATGCGAGCGCGAGGGGGAGAATGGCGAGGGCGGGCAAGCTGCGACGCAACATGGATGAAGGGCTCCGGCGGATAACCGTCCCATCCTACGCAGCGGCAGCCTCCGCACCCGTGCCGGAAGTCATCGCTTGCGTACTGCGCCACGCCACCACCAGCGCCATCGCAATCAGCAGGGCCGACAACAGGAAGGGCGAGCCCGGAATCTGCAGCGGCGTCTTGGGATCGATGAAATGGGCGAACACCCGGGTGAACAGCAGCGGCCCGATCATCCCGGCAACGCTCTGCAGCGAGGCCAGCGCACCCTGCAACCGGCCCTGTTCGTGGGGATCGACCTGGCGCGTCATCACCGACTGCACCACCGGTCCGGCCATGCCCATCAGCGCACCCAGCGGCATCAATGCGATGAACACCCAGCCGTGTGGGGTCAGGCCGTAACCGGTGAGCGCGATCAGTCCGCACAGCGTGCCGAGCAACAGCGCGCGACGTTCGCCCAGCTTCGGAATGAGCTTGCCGACGAGCCAGCCCTGGACGATCGCGGTGAGCACGCCGACCAGCCCGAGCACATAGCCGACCTGCTGCTCGCCCCAATGGAAGCGATAGTCGACGTTGAGCACGAAGGTGGCGTTGTAGGCGTACTGCGCCAGCGCGAACAGGAACACCACGAAGGCCATCGCGGAGACCTGCGGATAGCGCTTGAGCAACTTTGCCGAACCGATCAGGGCGCCGACCGGGTTGGCCTGTTTCCAGTTGGTGGCGACGCGGCGCTCCTTCGGCAGCGATTCCGGCAGCACGAACAGGCCGTAGCAGAAGTTGGCGAGCGAAAGGACGGCTGCGGCCCAGAACGGTGCGCGCGCGCCCCAGTGCGACAACGTGCTGCCGAGTGCGGGCCCGATGATGAAGCCGAGTCCAAACGCCGCACCGATCATGCCGAACGCGGCGGCCCGCTTGTCGAACGGCGTGACGTCGGCGATATAGGCGTTCGCGGTGCTGAAGCTGGCCGAGGTGATGCCGGAAATGATGCGGCCGATGAACAGCAATGGCAGCGTGTTGACCAGCGCCATCAGCATGAAATCGAGGCCGAGGCCGAGGTTCGACAACAGGATGATCGGGCGGCGGCCGAAGTGATCGGACAACGCGCCCTGCACCGGCGTGAACACGAATTGCATCACCATGAAAGCGGTGCCGAACCAGCCGCTCCAGCGCGTGGCCTCGATGAAGCTGCCTCCGGCCATGTCCTTGATGATGTGCGGCAGCACCGGGATGATCACGCCGATCGCCAGCACGTCGAGCATCACGGTGATGAAGATGAAGATGACGGCGGCGCGCCGCACCTGTGGTTGCGTGGTTGCGTCCATGGATGCGCTCAGTGATGCAGGGCGTCGGCCGCGAGCATCAAGGCGTGCTCGCGGATGTCGTCGGGCCAGCCGGCCATGTGTTGTTCGAGTCCGGCGACGTCCTGCGCGAACAACGCGCGCGTCGCTTCCTCGAAGCCCGGCAGGTTGCCGGCCATCGCGTGCATGAAGCGGTACGCGGCTTCCTGGCAACCGCGGGCGCGATCGGATTGCGCGCGGTTGCGGCGCGCATCCTCCACCAACTTGCGCAAGGCCACCGATGCGCCACCGGGCTGCGCGTTCAACCACTGCCAATGCCGCGGCAACAGCGTGACTTCGCGCGCGACCACGCCCAGGCGCGGACGGCCGCGGCCACGACGCGCAGGTGTTTCGTCCTGCGGGGCCGCGATCGGTGCCTCGCCGCTGAGGCGCTGCATCAGGTCGGACATGTTGCCGCGCAGGTCCAGCTCGATCTGGCTGCCGTCGCGGTCGTCGAAGACCAGCAACTGCGCATTCGCGCGGGCATCCACCGCCTGCTTGGCCTTGATGGCGACATGGCGCAGCTCGCCGGCGGCGACGCGACGACCGTCGACGAAGGCGGTGCAACGAGTATTGGGGCTATAAGACATGCGCAGGCACGGAATCCGGGGTCTGCGCATCATTTTATACCCGGATTAAAATGTCAAGGAGAGGCGCTCCCCCTCGCGCCTCCCCCGACATACCCCCTGCCCTCTACCGCTCTCCCCGGATATTCCCGACGCAGCCCGGCCTCAGGCTTCCAGCGCTACGGTGTCTTCCACTTCAAGAAGTGCATCGTCCATCGCGGCCTGCATGCCGATCTTGCAAAGGGTGTAGAGCGTCTTCGCCTCCACGGCGTTTAACCCCTTGACGATCAGACGCACTTCCCCGAACTCCGACTTGAACAGCCGGTTGATGGTCATCATCGCTTGCGTGGAATCGAGTGGATCGACGACGCTCATGGCCGCCCCCTTTATGCAATGTCGGCATTGTCTGGACATTTCGCGAGACTGATTTGCCGAATTCGCGAACATCATGTTCGCGTTTTGCGAACACCCTGAATAGACATCAAAAAAAGATCAGGGGAGAGGCTCACACCTCTCCCCTGATCAGGATCGCCGAGGACAGCGATCAGAGATTCGTCTGTATGGGAGGGAGACGAACCCGCCAGATCGTGCGGGGAGACTCCCCGCATTCACCGGACTTGCGCCCATGAGGGCTGCATCTGGAATTTGTGGCAGACAAGCTCCATCCGTTGGAACCCGCTGCCGAAGTGTGATTCTGAAGCAGAGTCAGCTTCCTGAAAGACCATTTTCGGAAACTCGATGTTCGCGATTTGCGAACATGCCAGGGCATGCTTCTCCAGCGCCCTTCCCGGCCCTCTAGGCGTCCTTCAACAACCCGCTCAATGCCGCACGGATGCCGATCTTGCAGAGCATGTCCAACGTTTTCCTGTCCATCGCATTCGTCGCCGACACGAAAAGCTGTATTTCCCCCAATTCGGTTTTGAACGTCCGCTCGATGCATTCCCCGTCGTCCCGGGGAAGCCCAAGCGAATTTATCGAATCCATATCCAGCCCCTTTTTGCGCCTCGGAGAATCGCTTCCTCGGTTTACTTCATCGTCGAAACATCGACGCACTCGCGTACTTCGATGTGCCCGCCGCGCGTGAGATACGGATGCCCCTCCGTCAGCGCGAGCGCTTTCGCCATGTCTTCGGCATGCACGATGGTGAACCCGGTGACGCCCGAAGCGCTCGCACCGCCCAACAGCTCTCCGCCGGGAACAAGAGGCGCACCGCCATCGGCCAGAGAGGCTTGAATCTTGCCGTAGTAGGCCATCCACGCGTCCATTCCGGCTTTGGCTTCGACCGGGTCCTTGGGCATGCCCGGACCGCCGCTGTAGAGAAAAATGTATTTGTTCATGTCGATACTCGTCCTGATATGGGTTACTTGTTGTTGAAGCGTTCGATCGCCGGCAAGACGTCCTTCAGCAATTTCTGAACGCTGGGGCGTTCCATCACCCGGTCGAAATAGGCCTGGATGTTCTTGCGTTCACTGAACGGATGGAGCTTTTGCGCATAGAACAATGGCGGGAACGCCGCGCAATCGGACATGTTGAATTCGCGGCCGCCCGCATCCGGGTTGTTGCCATAGAACGCATCCATGAAGCCGTAGACGATATCCAGCGTCTCGTGCGCCTTGGCGACCGCATCGGGATTGCGTTTCTCCGGGGGCCTCAGCGAGTCGAAGAAGATCGTCGAAATCGGATTGTTGAGATAGAGATCGTGGATACGATCCTTGAAGCGGACACGCCGTGCAGCCGTCTTGTCGTCGGGGATCAGTTTCGTCCCCCAGTCCGGAAATTCGTTTTCGAGAAACTCGATGATGATCGTCGATTCGGGAATGAACAGGTCATCGCCTGTCAGCAACGGGATCTTCCCGAGGGGGTACAGCTTGCGATATGCCGCGATCTGCTCGGGATCGAATGGGTTGACCAATGCCGGCGTGAACGCAATCCCCTTCTCGTAAAAAGCCAGCAGCACTTTTTGTGAATAGGTGGAGGGAATGGCATAGTGCAGCGTCAGATTCATCGCAGAATTTCCGTGACAAGCAGGTTCGTGTCCCTTCGAACGAACCTAACAACTTACCAACTGGTAAGTCAATATTTAGCGCATGAAAACGAAAGAACATTCCGATCGAAAAACTGAACTTGTTCAGCGTGCAACCGAATTGGTTGCGCGACAGGGCTATGACAGCTTCAGTTATGCCGATCTGGTCACGCCCGGTTTGACCAAGGCCGCGATCCACTACCACTTCCCGGCGAAAGAAGACCTGGGCTTGGCGGTGCTGGATGTGATCGGGGCCAGCCAGCAAACCTTGACGCAGGCATGCGTCGAACAATTCGGCGATGCCGCCCTTATCCCGCTGATGGAGCACATGGCGAGCCGACCCTGGGAGGACAAGATCTGTCCGCTGTCCTCCATGCAGGCGGAGTTCAACGTGTTGCCCGCCGTGATGCAGGCGCGACTCAAGGCGCTGTCACAACGCGAAGTCGCGACCGTAACTGAACTCCTGCGCGGCCACGCCAAGCACCACGGGAAACACCTGAGCGTCCCCGCGGAAGAGGGTGCGCGCCTCCTGCTATGCGCGATGAAAGGCTCCCTGCTCTATGGTCGTACCGATGGCACGCCCTGGACGCCCAAGGTGACGAAACGCATGCTGGAATGGCTGTTCGAATAAAGCACCCCGCCCAGCACATCAGCGCTGGACGACATAGCCCACGAAACGCCAGGCGCCATCCTCGTCGTGGCGGAATGTCACCGCCTCGTTTGCCGGCTTGCCGCCGGCGACGATCGCGAAATTGACGGAGGCATATTCGCCTGCCGGAATCTGCGACTGGGCGCCATTGCTGTACTGATGCTGGATTGCCCGCCAGCTGCGCGCGGACAAAGGACCCACCGCGGTTCGCGCCTTGGCGACCGTCGCCACGAAGTCGTCCCGCTTGACCGTGCGCTTGATCAGGGTCGAACCGTTATCCCAGAGCGTTGCCGCCTGCCCGGCGTCGATCATCTGCGCGAACTTCAATCCGGCGTCATACAACACGCCGGGGTGAATCGACGCGGCAGCGGCCGGCGCATGCGCCGGAGCCGCCTGTTGCGACTGCGGCATCGGCTTCGATTGTTGTGCATCTGCCATTCCGACGAACCCCGCTGCGATGAGAATTGCGATAGAGAACTTCTTCATGCACTCATTCCATTGTCGATACGGCAACCTCAACGCGACGGTTGGGTTGCAGGCAACGGACCAGCTCCGGACGGGCAAGGCTGTCGGAACATTCCTTGACCGGACGCGCCTCGCCCAAGCCGATGGCGCTGATGACGTCGGCATTCACGCCGTCTTCGATCAGGAGGCTCCGGATCGTTTCGGCGCGGCGTTGCGACAGGATCGCGTTGTAGATTTCGCTGCCCAGGCGATCGGTATGACCGACCACCTGGATCAGGAGCACCTTGGAGGTCAATTGCCTGGCCAGCGCGTCCACCTTCTCGCGCCCGCCCGGCAGAATGTCGCCGCGGCTGTACTTGTCGAACGCAAACAACGCATCGGCATCAAGATTGATGCGGTGAATGGTCGGCGCCTTCGCCGGCGTGGCCGTTGCAGCAACCGGTTTCTCCATGATTAGCTGATCGACGCAACTCGCCGGTGACCAGAAGAAACTCTGGCCCAGGTAATCCTTGTCGAACAACACCTTGTACTGGCAGCGCACCACGCCGCCATCGGGCTGGCGGAAGTTGAACAGGTAATCCCATTCGTGGGCATGGAAGGCTTCGCGGAAATGCGGACGACCGAGCAAGTCGTACAGCTGATCCTTGGTCATGCCGGAACCGATCGAACGCAGGTTGGCGCGATTGGGGAAGGTGCCTTCCTTCATCACGATGCTGTCCAGGCCCGGGAAGATCACTTCTCCCGCCTTGCCTTCCGACGAAACATCCTTGCTGACGGTGTAGGTGCCGCAACTGGTGAGCGCGAACAGCGTCGCCACCACCGCAACGATCTTGAGTGCCTGTGTCTTTTTCATCTTTGTCTTCCCCATTACCACTGGATGCCGGCGCCGACCGAGAAGCCCCAGTCGTGTTGGGTGTTGCCGCTCAACTGCGCCTTGTAGACCCAGCGACCGTTGTCGGAGATGGCGGACAAGCCGACAGCCATGCCGTACTGGCCCTGGTAGCCGCCTACCGCGCCCGACAACATGCTCTTGCCCGGCAAATAGGCCTGCGGCAAACCCGCCGCCGCCATCGCGGAAGCCGCTGCGCCACGATAGCCGCGCTGCATCGCCCACACGTCGCCTTGCAGGGCATTGACGCGCGCATCGGTGTAGCTGTTCGCCTGCGTCAGCGTCTGGCTCAAACCACTCTGCAGCTGACCGACATTCACTGCATCGGTCGGGGCAGTGCCCGCACCCACGTTGTGGATGATGGTCGTACCACTGCCACCCGGATTCAGCGTCACGCTGTTGTAGTTCGTGCTGCCATTGGCGTTCTTGTCGTACTGCACGCCGCCGGAAGTCACGCCCTTCAACTGATCGACGTTCACGGCATCGGTGCCATTCACGCCCGCCGCGACGTTGGTGATGGTGTTGCCACCGTTGTTCAGCCCGGTATTGGCCAGCGCCACCGTTCCGTTCGGGCCGCCGCTCACGGTGACGCCGTTGTTGTTGGTCACGGTGTTGCCGGTCGTCAGGCTGTTCGACACCAGATCGGGATTGGTGGCGATGGTCAGGTTGGCGCCGTTCTGGGTGATCGCGATGTTGTTGCCCGCGGTCACCGTCTGCGTTGCACCGGGTGCGACATTCGCCACCGTCGTTCCGCTGACGGTGCCGGTACCGGTCGCGGCAGTGGTCACGTTCCAGCCCGCGCTCGCGAGCTGACTGATCTGGTACAGCTGCGAACCGTTGACCGCATCGGTGCTCGTCGCCGAGACATCGCCCGCTGTGACGCCCGTGATCTTGCCGCTGCCGCCGTCGTTGATGGTCACGTTGCCGAACTTCGGCGAATCCGCCATCTGGATGTTCACCGCGCCCGTCGTCGGATCGGTGACCGTCTTGATGTTGCCGCCGCTATAGGTGCCTGCGGTGGTGGCATCGCCCTGAATCGCCAAGGTCTGGCCATTGGTGCGCGTCACCGGCGCGCCGGCGTTGCCCGAGAAGTTCAATCCCACCCCGCCGATCGCCGTCGTCAACTGGCTCACGTTCACCGCATCGGTCGGGTTCACGCCCGGCGCGACATTGGTGATCACCATGTTGCCGGCGTTGATGCCGAGGTTGGTGATGCTGGGGCCACCCAGGATGGTCAGGCCATTGGTGTTCATCACCGTGTTGCCGGTGGTGACGCTGGTGACCTTCAGATCCGGATTGAGATCGAAGGTGACATCGTTGCTGGTGGTGCTCTTGGTGACCTTGATGTTGCCGTCGGCATTGTTCAGGTCGACCTTGGCGCCGGTCGTGCTGGTCGGGCCTACATTGGTGAGGTTGGCACCCTGCGCACTGATGTTCCAACCCGCGTTGGCGATGGCCACCACGTTGGTGATCGCCTGGTTGGTCGCGTATAGCTGCGAGCCGTTGATGGCGTCGGTGCTGGTCGCCGTGACCTGGCCTGCCGCGACGTTCTGGATCTGGCGTTCGCTGCCGACGGCCCCGACCGAGACCACGCTGGTCGGATTGGTGCCGGCATAGTTGTAGGTCACGCCGTTGATGACACCAGACGCCGTAGGAACAGGCGCGCTCGTTGTCGATCCGGAGCCCAGCGCGACGTCAAACGCATTGTTTGCCGTGGCCCCTTGTCCCAGCGCCGTGCTGTTGGCGCCGATCGCAAGCGCATCGGCGCCGGTGGCCGTGCCACGCACACCACTTACCGAAGCATTTGCACCGAGCGCTGTGCCGCCCAATGCAGCGGCGCTCGCGCTATTGCCGATAGCAGTCGCGAATTGATCGGTCGCCTGTGCATTTTGGCCAATCGCGGTCGTCGCAAAATTACTGGCCACACTGGAATTGCCGAACGCAGCGGAAAATTGACCGGTTGCCTGGCTATTCTGACCCACCGCCGTTGCCGATGTTTGCGTGGCAAGACTGTTGGTGCCGATCGCAAGCGAATAATCCGCAGTCGCCTGGCTGTCCTGACCAATTGCGGTGCTGCTCAGATTGGTCGCCTGGCTGTTCTGACCGATCGCAACCGACTTCTCGCCCGTGGCTTGGCTCTTGGTTCCGATTGCAGTGGCATCAACCGCGGAAGCCAGCGCGCCATTGCCAAGCGCATTGGCATTTTGCGCCGAAGCATTCGCATTCAAGCCAACGGCTACCGCATTGTCTCCCGCAGCAGCAGCCCCCGCGCCGGCAGCCAAAGCATTCGCTCCAGTCGCGCCATCGTTGTTGTAGTTGGCTTGCTGCGTCCCATTGTCGTTGACGCTGTAGTAGTGCGTCTGCCCGGCCGCCAGAGTGGTAATCGCCTGGTTGGTCGCGTACAGCTGCGAACCATTGATGGCATCGGTCGAGGTCGCCGTAACCTGGCCTGCCGCGACGTTGGTGATCGTGCGTTCGGCACCGGCGGCCCCCACGCTGACCGTGCTGGTCGGATTGATGCCGGCGTAGTTGTAGGTCACGCCATTGATGGTGCCGCTCGGCGTCGCGACCACAGTCGACGTCGTCGATCCGCTGCCCAACGCCACGTCGCCGTCCTGTGCATTGGCCACGGAATTTGAGCCGATGCTCACCGTATCGTTATGGGTCACTTGGACGCCAGCCAACGAGCCGAGGGCAACATTGTTGTTGCCGGCGGTTTGAAGGCCGGCAAACATGCCGAAGGCGGAATTGGCGCTGCCCACCGTTTGATTGCCGGCGTTGTAACCAGCCGACGTGTTGTAGTCGCCTTGCGTATTCGAACCCGAACTGGTGCCGAATGCAGCATTGAAATTACCGGTGACATTCTGTCCCGTGGCATCGCCAATGCCGGTATTGCTGCTGCCGGACGCATTGATGCCGGCATTTTCACCGATGGCCACATTGAATGGCCCCGAAGCGCCTTGACCGGCATTCACGCCAATGCTGACCACTTGGTTGCCATTGGCTCCGGCCCCATCGCCGATGGCGACACTCTGGGCCCCTACCGCGGTTGCATTCGCTCCGGCAGCCACGGCATTGAGGCCCGTTGCACCATCATTGTTGTAATTACCCTTCACCACGCCGCCATCGTTGACGCTGTAGTAATGCACCGCACCCGCGGCGGCAGCGTTGGAAACCGCCTTCAACTGCGACACGTTCACCGCATCGCTGTCCGCCGTGCCGGCGGCAACGCCAGTGATCTGGCGGAACTTGCCGTTGGCCGCATCACCCACGCTGACTGCAGCTAAGGTGCTCGTGGTGGCATTGATGGCGCTGGTTTGCGCTGCAGCCGCGCCCGGTGGCACGTAGCCGACAATCCCTGCCGCCGTATTGGCCACCGAACGGCTGCCCAGGGCCACGCTATCTGCCAAGGTGGCATTCGCCCCGGGCGTGGTCACGGTGCCGGTCGTCAGATCGACGGTACCACTGCCAATGGCGACGGCATTGTTGGCCGCCGCACGGGATGCCGTGCCGATACTGACCGAATTGTCAGCCGCGGCCCCGACATTCGCTCCGGTGCCGACGGAAATATTGGCATTGCCCGCCACTGCAACACCGGCAGCGGTTCCCAGCGCAAGGTTGGCGGTACCGACAACACTGGACCCGGCGAGTCCACCAATTCCCGTGTTGTTGTTGCCAGTGACGTTCATGGCCGCGTTTGAACCCAGCGCCGTGTTGTTGCCGCCGGTCACGTTGTTTCCGGCGTTCACGCCGCCGCCGAAGTTGTTGACGCCGGTAACGTTCTGGCCCGAGTTGGCGCCGAAGGCCTGGTTGTCGCTGCCTGCAACGTTCTGGCCGGCATTGAGGCCGACGGCGGTATTGTTGAAATTGGTCGTCGCGCCGCCGACGCCGGCACTGTCGCCGACATAGACATCGCCCGTCCCCGCAGCGGTCGCGCCATTGCCCAGGGCCACGCTACGCACGCCGGTGGAATGCGAATTGTTGCCCACCGCAACCGATGCATTGCCGAAGAACGCCGTGCTGGCAGAGTCCGCGACGGCTTTGTTGCCGATGGCCACGTTGCCGTCGCCGCTCGCCACCGCGCCCGTGCCCGCCGCCAACGCATTGACGCCGGTCGCGCCATTGTTGTTGTAGTTGGCTTGCTGCGTGCCGTTGTCGTTGACGCTGTAGTAATGCGTCTGCCCTGCCGCGATCGCCTGGTTGGTTGCGTACAACTGCGAACCGTTGATGGCATCGGTCGACGTGGCACTGACCTGACCAGCCGCGACATTCTGGATCTGGCGTTCGGCACCTGCCGCACCCACACTGACCACATCGCCCGCAGCCGGAGCGCCGCCGGCATAGGTATAGGTCTTGCCGTTGATGGTGCCGGTCGGTGTCGGCGTTGCAGCTGCCACCGTCGAGTTGTTGCCCAGCACCACCACGCCGTCCAGGCCGGTGGGAACGGTCACGTTGTTGCCCACCACAAAGGCATTGTTGGCCACGAGCGTGTTGTCGTTGCCGACCGCATACGACCCGGCACCGCCGGTGTACAAATTGGTATCGCCGGTTGTGTTGTTGTTACCGAAAGCCCCGGAACGATCACCGATGACCACATTGGAGGTGCCGATACTGATCGACTCCAGCCCGCCTGCCGTCGCTCCGCTGCCCATCGCGATAGAGGAACTCCCACCAGACGTGATCGCATTCGTGCCGATCGCGATCGAGTTGATGTCGTAGGCAGCAGCCCCTGTACCCGCTGCAAGGCTGTAGTCGGCGTAGGCGCCGGCGGCATTGCCGATCGCCGTCGACAAGACCCCCGATGCCGTATTGAAGCTGCCGACCGCCAGGGACTGCTGGCCCGATGCCTGTGCGTTGTATCCGACGGCAACCGCCGTCGTGTTCGTGGCCGAGGCCGAATCGCCGATCGCGAGTGCCGCGCTTCCGCCACCACTGTTGGCGTTGGCGCCGAGGCCGAGCGCCATGTCGCCAAGTCCGCTCGCGGAGGCATTGAGTCCCACGGCGGTGGAACTCGTCCCGCTGGCACTGGCGTTGATACCCGCGGCCAGACTGCTGCTGCCTGTCGCGCCGTTGTTGTTGTAGTTGTTTTGCTGAGTGCCGTTGTCGTTGACGCTGTAGTAATGCGTCTGCCCTGCCGCGATCGCCTGGTTGGTTGCGTACAACTGCGAACCGTTGATCGCATCCGTCGACGTGGCGCTGATCAGGCCCGCTGCCACGTTCTGCACCCGGCGTTCGCCGCCCGGTGCGCCCACGCTCACCACGCCCACTGGCGTACCGCCAGCGTAGTTATAGGTCACGCCGTTGATGGTGCCGCTGTTGTACGTGCCAACGCCGGCCGTGGACGCGCCCGCTGCGGTATAGGCCGTGTTGGAGCCCAGGAATACCGAGTTCGCGGTGGTGCTGGTGATGTTGTTGCCCAGCGCGAACACGTCGGTCTGGCCGGCGGCCAGCGTGTTGTTGTTGCCCACGCTGTAGCTATCGGTGGCATTGATGATCGACGGATCGCCGATGGCGCCGGAGTTGTTGCCGCTGACGACGTTGCCGGTACCGATGCTGATGCTGCTGGCACCATTGGCCTGCGCGCCGTTGCCGATGGCGATCGCGGAGGCATTGGTCGCTTTGGCGCCACTGCCAATTGCCGCGGAATAGTCGCCACTCGCGAGCGGCGCCCCACTGAACGCCCCGCTGCTACCCAACGCAGTCGAGTTGATCCCTGTCGCAGTAGCCCCATTACCAACCGCCGTCGCATTCGTATTGGATGCAGTCGCGTTGGAACCGAGCGCGGCACTGTTGGAACCCGTGGCAAACGTGTAGTTGCCGACCGCTAGCGCATTCCAGCTTGTCGCCGTCGCCGTCACGCCCAGCGCCGTGGTGGAATTGCCCAGCGCCACGGACTTGAAGCCAAACGCGGTCGCTTCGTAACCATTGGCATTGGCGTTGTAGCCAACCGCCATCGGAGCGCCTCCCACGCCCTGCGTCGAACCGCTAACACCAGTCGCAATCGCGCCCGCACCAATCGCGACGCCATTGGCCTGGTCTGTTTTCGCGTTCAAGCCCATTGCGACTGCGCCATTGGCAGAAGCATTTGATTTGGCGCCGACAGCGACAGACTGCACGCCGCTCGCATTGGCCTCGGTACCAAATGCTGCCGATTGCACATTGGAAGATTGGGAATAATTGCCTACTGCCGTCGCTTGCGCGCCGCTGGCGCTCGAACGGAAGCCAAGGGCAGTTGCTTCGCCTTGCGATGCCGCAGCAGATTGACCGATCGCAACTGCTGAAGTGGCTGAAGCTTTCGATGAATCACCTATGGAAACCGTGCCGCCGGCGGTAATACCCACACCTGCACTGGCACCGATAGCCACGTTACTGGAGCCTGTCAGACCGGCACCAGCGCCGCTGCCCATCGCCACGTTGTTGACGGAGTTTCCACCGAGATTCGAGCCGGCTCCCAACGGGCCAATGGCCACGTTGCCCCAGCCGTTGGCGATGTTGTTACCCGTACCTTGTGCACCAATCGCGATGTTGTTGTAGCCCGCAACTGTGTTGCCGACATTCACGCCCAAGGCGACGTTGCCACCTTCTTGCGTCGCACTGGCAGCCAGACTGGTGTTGTTGCCTGCCGTGGAGCCGATGGCGACATTGGGGTTGTTCGTCAAGGTACCGGTGAACGCCGTGCTGGTGCCGGTATTGTTGCCGAGCGATACGGACGCGCCGTTGATCGCCCGCGCGCCCGTGCCCACCGCCACCGCATTTGCCCCAGATGCCTTGGTGGTGGTATCGCCCGCGACAACGGCATTCGAGCCCAGATTGCTGGACATCCAGCTGTTCAATGCAGCTTGATCGACGTTGCCCGATGCATCGGAAGCAATCCCGCTGACCGTTGCGAAGCTGCCGTTGGTGTTTGGCACCAGGCAGGTCCAGGTACCGGTTCCACCGGTGCCCGCCCGCGTGCATACGCCACTTGTGGTGTTCTGCACATCCGCGGATGCAGGAACTGTGATGCCCAAGCCACCGATCAGCGCAAGCGCCAGAGCGGTGAGGCGGAATCCGCCATGACGTTTGTCGACAGTCGCACCGGCAGAACCGCCAGAGGCCAGTTCACTCGCGACAACAACACAGCCCGTGGCCTTGTTCCAGACCAGACGATAGATCTTGTTCATAACCCTTCCCGATTATTCAAAAAACAGACTTCAGGAAGGCACCATCACTCTCTCCGTAATCGCCGGCTCCTGAACCATCAATTTTTCAGGAGGCCAGTCGAAAATTTGACTTTCAAACGCGAACCGTATGTTCGTGTTTTGCGAACCATGGGAATGAGAAAAGCCAAGCATGAACTTCGTTCACAATATCGCGCGGGCAATGCAGGCTTTATCTCGTTTGTTACGTGTCTTCGATAGCAAATCAGGGCAATTCTTAATTTCTGAACCGCATCACGCTTTCGACATTTCTCTGGAACGCGCAGCAGTCAGGCGTTCATGAATCACACGGAAAGGCATGGTTTCGCGGGAAACTAATAGCGTCGTGCGCGCATAAAAAAGGCCCGCCGCTGTTGGAAGGCGACGGACCTACCGGGGCTGAAGAAAAAGGGGTAACTTCAGGCCGGCGCTCTTGCCTGGGGGTTCAGGCCAAGAGTGGGTGTGGAAGTCGTATCGGGAAGATCTCCCCCGAGGCTCCAAATGCGACCTCCAACCTAGTCAAACTATTACTTTCACCTGATCTTGGGACAAGACCCAAATCAGAAACCTGCCGTTCCCGTTTCGCGAACGGCAAATACAAAAAATATTTCTATTGCCCCGCAGGCCCGCTGCCTACTGTACGGAACAGGAGAGAGTAAAAGTCAGGCTGCTGCTGGCCGGGAAGGTCGGGATGATCAGGCCGCCGCTCTGCAAGTTCGTCACCGACGGCGACGGCGGGCACACGGCTCCGCCTGTGGCACTGCACGTCACCGTTGCGCAGCTCAGTCCGGCTGCTGGCGGGTCCTTCAACACCGAACCATCTGCTGCATCGGGGCCGCCATTGCTCACCACGATGGTGTAAGTCGTCGTCGTTCCACTCACCACACTGGTGGTGCCGTTGCTCTTGGTGATCGACAAGTCCACCTTCGGGTTGCGCGTGTTCGCCAGCGTACAGGTCAGGTTGTCGCCGACCACCGGCGTCACGCTGAAGCTGGTGCCGTTTCCACTCGGGGTCTGTCCACCCGCCAACGTGTTGGTGCAACTGTATGCAGTGATGTAGTTGGTCAAGCTTGCGCCACCTGCCGCCGTTTCCGACAGGGTGTAGGCGCTGCCGATCGTTGCGGGGTTCACCGTCACACTGCCCGTCGCTGTCGTTCCTGATCCAGTGGTCGTGACGGGCGCGGGTGCACCGGTGCCGGCGATGCTCAGGGTGAACTGGTCGGCAGCCTGCATGCGGCCAAGGGGCAGCGACTTCTGCAGGATCAGGATCGGTTGCTTGGTATTGACGAAAGTGCAGGTCCAGGTCGAGTTGGTCACCATGCTGGCCCCGGGGATGGTGATCGTGGTGGTGCCATTCGAGACGGCCGCTTGCCCTCCGGTACTGTCAGAACACGAACTGGTCGTGGTGTAACCGGCCACTGCCGTCTCGGTGATCATTGCTGCTGTGCCCACCGTGCCGAAGTTGGTCTGGGCCGAGGTCACCGTCGTGCCTGCCGTCGCGGTGGTGACCGTATCCGTGGGGTTGGTCAGTCCGGTCAACGTGAAGTTGAAGGGGCCCACGCCGCCGAGCGATTGCTTCGCTACATTGACCCTCGGAACCGGCGTGTCGGTATCTGTCGCCGTGTTGTTGCCCAAGTTGGAATCGATCACCGTATTGCTGGGGGTGACGGTCGCGGTATTGGTGAGGTTGCCGGTGTAGGTCACCGGCACCGTCAGCTGCAATTGCAGGGTGATCGAACCGCCGCCGGTGGTCGATGAGTAGGGGAGATCAATCCCGGTCATGGTGAAGACGCCACCGCTGACCGTGCCGGTGGCGCCGCAGACGCCGCCATTACTTCCTGTGCACGACAACTGGGTGGCGGAGCCGATACCGACGGGCAGGGTATCGGTCAGGATCTGGTTCTGTGCGCCGAACGGACCGTTGTTGCTGACCACGATGGTGTAGGTATTGGTCGTACCCGGTGTGTACGTCACCTTGCCGTCGGTCTTGGTGACTGCGAGGTCGGCGCCGAAGGCCAGATTGGCGGTCGGGCAGTGGTAGGCCTCGTTGTTTGACGAAACCGGCGCGGTCGAGATCAGGGTTGCCGTGCCGGTGGTCAGGTCGAACTGGTAGAAATTGCCGCTATTGTTGTAACCGAACAGCCCGTTCGGTGCACCAACCATCCCGCCAAAGGCAGGGTTGGCGGCGACAACACCGGTCGCACCGACGGACGCGACCGTTCCGGTCGCACCGCTGATAGTGATGCTGAGCAGATTAGGCGCATCAACGCCATAAAGTACGCCGTTGACGAAAGCGAAGTCGGCCACCTGTATGCCCTGCGACAGCGTGATCGTCTTGACGACCGTATTGGTCGTCACGTCGATTGCATAGATTTTGTTAGGCGTGATATTGGAAGTCTGCATCACATAGAGCAGCCCATCGGCCGGGTTGAACGCGCCACTGACATAAGGGGTCGTTGCGAGACCCGGCAGACCGCTGACCGTGCCGATGGTCGTCACCGCGCCCGTTGCCGGGTTAACCCGTACCAATCGGGGATTGGTCGGGATGTCGTTGCGGATCGCATAGATGAATCCGTCAGCCGGATTGAAATCGCCGGCGTTGTAGGCGAAGGCGTTGGTCGCCCCGACTTGGGCGTAGCTGAACGGGTTGCTGGTCGTGGTGACGCTGAAGAGCGCCCCGTTTGCAGTCTGACTCCCGGATTGCGACAGATACATCGCCGAGTTGCATGGCGCCTGCGCCTGCGCCGTTGCCGAAACAATCGATCCGACCAGCAGCAAAGATACCTGAATGAACAAGGCAATCTTGTTTTGGATCGAGGCTGTTATTGCGCCACGGACAGCTTCAATCCGGCACTTTGCGCCTGTGACGGAGAACAATCTTTTCAGCATCATGACTACCCGAGTGATCGATTTCGAAACACCGGACGAAGCGCCCCATCGTCATGCTCGGTGGCGTCGATACACTCGACACACTAGGTAATTAGAAATTCCTGTCGAAATTGGACAGGATGGTTTGCATTTCGTTTATGTACTCGCCGCATCCTTGGGTATGCGGGATGAATTTTTTGCTCTCGCGGCGGCGCTTCCAGATCGCAATGCATCACTGACGCTTCCGCATTGTGGCTGACATCGCAGAAATGCCGTTTCGAAACATCTGGCGAAATGATCTTTCGCTCCGTTTGACGGCATATGACACAAACCAGTAATTCATTCCAATTTGAAAATGCGAGTTGCAATCCGACAGGATTGTTGCGCGATTCCACAAATCAATCGCGTCACACATGCATTTGCCTTAGTTATGAAAGTAACATTTGCAAAGCCATATCTTTCTTGTTAATTACAAACGACAAGACTCAAGAACACTTATTTCCGTACCTACACTCGATCGCTTGCTGATGCCTCCTTTCCCGCCATCCCGGTTCAGTTCATCAACCATCTCGGACGAGGCGGTGAACTCGATCACGCTGCTGTTGGCGCAAGCCCACGACGGCCGCAGCGATGCCTGGGACCGCATTTACGAACTGCTCTATCGCGAACTGCACCAAATCGCTCGTGCGCAGTTGCGCCGGCACCACCGTCATAACCAATCGCCCACGTCCTTGATTAGTGCAGGTTGGCTGAAGCTGGCAGGCGCTGCGGTCAACGCCGAGAACCGGATGCATCTGGTGGCATTGATGGCCAAGGCGATGCGCTACGCCATTCTGGATGAAACCAAGAGAGTGCTGGCCTCCAAGCGTGGCGGGGGCGTCCAGCATCTGGCATTGGACCAGGTCGATACCGCCGACCAATCCATTTCCGGCGAAGATCTGCTGCATCTGGACGAGGCGCTCCGGCATCTGTCGGAAATCGACCAACGCCTGGCGATCATCGTCGAGCTGCGGTATTTCGGCGGCCTGTCGGACCGGGAAATCGGCGACTTGCTGGGCCAGAACGAACGCACCGTCCGTCGCGAGTGGTACAACGCACGCAGTTTCCTGATCAGCAAGCTGGGAGGATAGAGGCGTTAGCCTTGCGGGAAACCGCACGCTTCGCCTAATGCCATCGTGAGCCGCGCCGAAACCCGCGCCATCCAGTTGTTCTGCGACTATCTCGACTTGCCTGCGCAACGGCGGAAGCAGGCGATGGCGCTATTGCTGCGGAATGATCCCGAAACGCATCGTGTCCTGTCCGCGATGCTGAAGGCCCATGACAGCCCACATCCCATAGACAAACCGCTGCGCACGATGGTTTTCGACGAGATCCGGCACGATGCCGAGGATACCGCGCGCATCGGCTCACGGCTCGGCCCATGGCAGATCGACCGATTGATCGCCACGGGCGGCATGGGTGTCGTGTACGAGGCCCACCGCGATGATGGTCAATACCAGCAACGCGTGGCCCTCAAATGCATTCGCGCGAACCTCGCAACACCGCAATTGGTTGTTGCCTTCCAGACCGAGCGCGACTATCTGGCCAGGCTTGAACATCCACATATCACCACCCTGCTCGACGGCGGCGTGGATGCAACAGGCTCTCCATGGTTCGCAATGCGCTACGTCGAAGGCCAGGCCATCGATCACTGGTGCGACGAACATGCACTGCCGCTGCGAGCCCGCGTGTGGTTGCTACTGCAGGCGTGCGATGCGTTGGCCTATGCCCACGGCCAACGCATCCTCCATCGGGATCTCAAGCCCTCCAATTTGCTGGTCACCGCCGGCGGCCAGGTCCAGTTGCTCGACTTCGGCCTGTCCACGGCAGTGGCCTCCGGCAACGACACACAGCCGCTGGCCATTTCCGTCGGCTACACCGCACCGGAAATCCTTCACCACAACGCCGCGCCCGACATCGCTTCCGACATCTATTCCTTGGGCCAGATCATGGCTCGTTTGCTTTGCGGCACCGCGTCGGTACGTCCGTTGCTGCTTCGATCGGGTGCAGATGCCACTGTCGATTTGCCGCAGTTGGCGCGAGACGCCGCGACCGGAACCGCGCGAATGCGGGGACTTGATAGCGAAGTCGAGTTTGCCCGCTACCTGACTGGCGATCTGGATGCCATCTTCACTCGCAGCACCCGCCTTGATCCCGGGCAACGCTATCGCAGCGTCAGCGAATTCAGTGATGACCTGCAGCGCTGGCTGGATGGACGCCCCGTGCATGCACGCAATGGCAGTTGGTTCTATCGCAGCACGCGCTTTCTCGACCGGCATCGAATCGTCGCCAGCTTGACTGCATTGATTCTGCTGTCTTCAGCCATCGGTATCGGCACTGCATACTGGTTGCAACAGCGCACGCTTCGTCAGGCGCAGGCGACCCATAGTGTCGCTCGCCTGTTCGAACAGACCTTGGGCACCGCCACGCTGTCGGGATTGAGCGAAACACCGTTCTCTTCGGCAACACTGCTGCAAAAGACCGAAGCACAGGTTCGCGCCCTGGATCTTCACGGACAACCGGAAGTGCTTGCCCAGGCCCTGAGTTCCTTGGCGCGCAGCTACGCGACGATCGGCGATTACACCCATGCGATGGCATTGGCCACGGAAGCATCACCGCTCCATGGCCGCGGACAAACCCCTACGGCGGACACCCAGGCCACGCTGGCTTCACTGTTGAATCTTCAAGCTCGCCACGCCGAAGCGCAACAAGTGGCCGAGCAGGCGCTGGCGAACCTGCCGCAGAGCGACGACACCCGGCCAGTCCGCCTGCGTTTGCTGACCGAAATCGCACGCAGCCAGTGGGAGCGCGCGCAGCAGGAACAAGCACGCAATACCGTGAATTCCGCCCTGGCCCTGGCCCATGCCGATTTGCCGCAGCAGCCCGAGCCCTACATCGAACTACTGATCCTGCGCGGCGGCTGGTTGCTGCGCATCTTCGAACTCAAATCCGCCGCCCGCGATCTGGACGAAGCGATCGGATTGGCCGGACACGATCATCCTTATCTGGCGGATGCGGCCAAGGAATTACAGACACGCGTCTTCGTGCAAATGGAAGACGCGACGCATGCGCGGCAGCTATCGGAGGAAGTGTTGGCAAGCCGGCGCCGCAGGCTGGGGGAGAACCATCCCGATACCGGACGCGCCTGGAACGCCTTGGCTGCGAGTCAATGTTTTGTCAATGAAAATGTGGCTTGCCGGGTGTCGGCACAAAAAGCCCTGGATATCCTGCGTCCCGTTTATGGCGAACAGCATCCCGCGTATGCCGGCGCACTGCGGATGCTGGCCATCGCCGATTACCGCGGAGGTCCCTCCCGATACGAGCCCAATATCGCGCGCATGCAGTGGATCCGCACGATCATGCATGCGTCATATCCGCCTACCCACGAAGAGGCGATGCGCGCCGATTCCTGGCTCGGCATCTGGTTGTTGCAAGCACCACCAAGCCCTTCCCAGAAAGCCCATGTCGAGGAAGGCATCGCATTGCTGCAATCCCTATTCGACAGCGCGCGACGCAATCGCATTCCTTTCGTATTCGGAAAACTGGCGTTGGCGAGCGCATTGATTGAACGTGCCCATCGCGGAGATATGGACAAAGCAGAGGCGCTGGTACAGGAAACCCAAACGGACATCAACCGCTATTTCGGTCCGTGGCATTCCAGCTACCTGACGATCGGAACCACCCGGGCCGAGATTGAATATGCATCGGGAGACCTGCCCGCGGCAGATGCATCGCTGGCATCACTCGCACCTTATATGGCTGCGCAAATGCCGCGGATCAACGCGCAACGCGCATTGTGCGATTCGATGAAGCTGCGCGCCGCAATCGCTGTGCGGCAACATGAACCGGCACGGGCCCGGGAATTCCTACTGCAACTTCAACAGGCGGCCCAGGCCAAATCAGGTCTTCGCGTTCTGTCCGGTTGTGGCGATCAAGCCATGCAGGGGATGAAAGAATTGCAACGAACCGGACGTTATTCCTGGAAATCCACCTAAATAACAAACCTACACAAGCTTCAGTCCGAAACCGGAATCGCGCTTTCGGATTCAAATGCATCGCGCAGGAATGACAGCAGCAACTGGACCTTCCTCGATGTCCGCCTGCTGCGGGGATAGAAGACCGAGAACTGGTTGCGCGGCAGCGTGAGTTCGGGAAGGACGCGTTGCAGCCGCCCCGCCGAAACAAGTCCGGCGACGATGGACTCCGGCGCCATATACAACCCGACGCCTGCCAGTGCCGCCGAGAGCAACTGCCTGGGCTCCCTGCATGACATGCGCGTCCGGAACCTGAGCGCCGTCCATTTCCCGTGGGTGAGGTAGCACCAGTCTTCCATGCCGCTCGTGGCGTCCAGCAATACGTCGTGGTCGACCATGTCGTCCGCCGTCTGCGGCATGCCACGAAGCTGCAGGTAGTCGGGGCTCGCGCAAATCACGTTGGTGAATTCGAACAGCGGGCGCGCGATCAGGTCGGCGCCATCGGGTTCACCGGATTGAAGGACGGCGTCGAAATCCAGTTCGGCCAAGCCGGCCGGCCCCGGAACGTCGATCTGGAGAACCAGTTCGGGATGCTCGAGCACGAACCGGTTGAGCGCGGATTCGATCAGCCCATCGTGCATGGTGCGCGAGAGGACGAGTTTCAACGGCCCGGAAACGACATTGTTGAATCCGGCAACGACATCGTTCGCGGCGTGGATGGACTCTAGGATACGCAGGCACTTCGCGTAGTAGACCGCGCCCACCTCGGTGGTTCTGGCGCCGCGTGCGCCGCGTTCGGTCAGCGTCGTGCCGAGCTCTCTTTCCAGGTCACTGAGACGGCGGCTGACCACCGACTTGGTGGTATTGAGCCGGTTGGCCGCCGCAGTCACGCTGCCGGTCTCGACCACGGCGACGAACGTAGCCATGTCATCTATCTGGATCATCCCTTCCCCATCAGCCAATCAACATCGTATCGAGCGCTTCCCGCAAGGCTTCGTCACCAATCGTCGCAGACACTCGAATCACGCTGCCATCGTGCGTCCAGCCATCGTCGTCCCGCCCATCGTCGCTTGCCGCCACGATCAGCATCGGATGCCCGACCAATGCCGCGGCATCCTGCCCGTTGTCCGCGACCACCACGGCGCGCAGATCGCCATTGCGCGCCAGCGCCTTGATGCGCCCAAGCGTCCCGATTTCGATGGCCGGGACGCCCTGGGTTCGCAGCATGGCGATCACCCGCTGTGCCAATCCGCGATCGGCCAGCGAGACGGCGACCAGCCGTGCGTCCAGCGCGTCGTCCTGGGGTCTTGCCACCGCGGAATCCGTCGCTTCGGCGGCCCCGATCGCGATCGGAATGCGCACCCAGAGCAGATGCCCGCCTTCGACGCGTTCGACCAATTCGATGTCGGCATTCAACCGCTGCAAGAGTGTCTGGCTGGCGGCGAGCAGGAGATTCCCGTGCGCATTGGAATGCAGCAGGTCGACGGTTGTCACCAGTTCACCGAAACGCGCCACGGACAATCCGCCCGGCTCCGCTTCGAGTTCGATTTCGAGTTCGCAATCCTTCGCCCTGAGCTGGACCCGCAATTCGCCGCGATCCATGCCATCCAGGGCATGCACGATCAGGTTGACCAGCAGCCTGCGCAAGGCCAGGTCGTCCACTTCGATCAGCACCGGTTTTTCCGGAACCCGAAGTTCGAGGGCGATCCCGCGCATGCTGGCCTGGAGCGCAAACGAGTCCTGCAGGAACCCAGCAAGGCCGTCGAGGTTGATCCTGCCGCGCTGGTCCTTGCCCGTCGTCATTTCGCCCAGGCCGATCATCGCGTTCGAGGACAACGCGTCGAGGCGCATCACCGCATGCTGCATCGCCGCCACCGAGGCCAGCAAGGCGGGGTTGCCCTGCAACCGGCGCGCCAGGAGCTGGACATGCCCGCTGAGCAGCAGCAACGACTCGCGCATTTCCGCCGACACCATCTCGAACAGTCCCGCGCCCTGCCGGAAGACCCGGTCCGACCGCGGCAAAATGCCAACGCCGCCGGGAATCTTCCTGTCCGTCGGTTTCGAGATGCGCCATTGCTCGAGTTCGGCTTCATGGCCGAGTTGTTGGCGCGCGCGCAGCGATCGCATCGCCGCGGAAACATCGCGCAACACGAAATGACGGAACTCGTCCTCCAGGAACATGTTGATGTCGGCGAAATGATTGTCCGAGACCTCGACCGCGCCGAGGCGTTCGGGCAAGCCGCCTTCGCCATACGCAAGCATCGACAATCGCGCCACCACCGCGTCGGTAGTGTCGCCTTCGGCCACGAATGATTCGAAGTCGCCAACGACATCGACAAGCTCGTCGTTCGCATTGAGCGTGACCACAACGGGCAGCATGCTCTCGTCGCGCGCCGCCGTGCCAGCAGGCGCACGCTGGCGCTTCGCCATCACGACATCAACTCCTGCACAAGCGCGGCAAATGCTTCCTCGACCCCGGTTGCCAACTTGGCGCTGCTGGTAAAGGTGGGCAGCTGCACTTGCAACTCACGGATCCTGTCCTGCGAGATCGTCCATGCATCGGCGAGATCGGACTTGTTGAGCATCAACACGCTCGGGACCTGGCGGCCAAGCAGGCGCCACGCCTGATCACGCAATCCCAGCGCGGTATCCACGGTGTCTTCGCGCGTGCCATCGGCCACCAGCAAGATGCCCTGGGCACCCACCACGTAGTTGCTGCGCAACTGGTCCAGCGCATTGGCGCCGGCGATGTCCCACAGCACCAGTCGCAACTGCAGATCGCCGTCGAGCGTCATCGCCTTGCTATCCACGCGCACGCCAACCGTGGTCAGGTAGGAGTCGGAGAAGGTGTTGCGCACGCTACGCGCGACCGTACTGGTCTTGCCAACGGCAAAATCGCCAAGAAGGATGATTTTGCGGGAAATCGATTTCATGGCTTTGCCGGGAAAGGTTCAACGGTGAGCGACGTGGCTCGCACGCTGGAGCCGGGCAGGATGTAGATGGCGGATTGGTCGATGGTGACCGACGAGGGCGACTTGAGCGCCTTCATCGCGCGCGTGGCCAGCCATTCCGAACGCTGCTGGCGCAGGCTGCGGTTCTGTTCGTAGCTGCCTGCTTCGTCGGTGAAACCGGAGGCCTTGAGGCGGAATGCAATCCCGCGCGACTGGCCTTCCGCCACCAGTGCGTCGATGTCGTGCATCAGGTCGCCGACCTTCTGGTCCATGCCGGTGCTGGGCTGCGCGGTCCCGCTGTCGAAGGTGACCTTTGCCGATTCGATGCGCTGGATCAATGCATCGATTTGCGGCTTGCCCGGATAAGCGAGGCCGCTGGCATCGAGTCGCGCGGAATCCAGCTGCACGGCGCCCGGCTGTGTCGCGGCATACCACTGCGTGAACGGCACTTCGCCGCGCAATCGGACCGATCCTTCAGTCTGTCGGTATTCCACGTTTGCCTCACCCAAACCCAGACGCCCAGCGACACGGCGACGGATGATGGCCGGCTCGAGCGAGGCATACGGTCGCACGTTCCAGGTGACGCCAACGTCAGCGGCATGCGCGGCAACCCATGCCTTGGCGCTTTCGGCCTGGGGATCCATCAACCCGTCGATGACCAGCTTGTTGCGATGGCTGTCGTCCCAGCCGGTAATCAGCAGCCCCGGCTCCGCTGCCAGATGATCGTGCAGTGCGGACGACCGCAGGTACCAGCGCAGCTGCAGCACCCCGTAGATCAGCGCCACGACGGCAACGACCCCGAGCACGCGAGAGGCAATCCTGCGTTGGCCCTGCTGTGGCCCGGCCTGCGGCTGGTCGAGCGGATTCAACGCCTCCAGCTGGGATTGGTCGATGAAGGCGCGCTCCGGATCCCCCATGGCGGCATCCACGCCCAGCTGGCTACCGTGGTACGCGTGCAGCGCTTCGTTGGTTTCGTCGAGGCGAACGCCGAAATGCTGGTCGGGAACGCCACGCACGAAGGCCACGAGACGGGCATGCGGGCCTTCGCTGACCGCGAGGTGGTAACCACCCACCATCGCCGAGCCGATGCCGCCATCGCGACCGTCCACCGATACCGAATCGCGGACGAACTGGTTGATCGCGGTGAACATTCCGGCCACGGCATCGGCATCGAGCTCGGGCAGGCCTTCGGCGGTGACATGGCCGAGCAGCAGGCCGCTCCCCGGTTCGATCAGGAACAGGTGTTCGACCTGGTAGCGCGTGGTATGCCGCAACACCACCCATGCATAGGGAATGCCGGTGCGCCACGCTTCGAAACGCCAACGCAGCGCGCGCAGGCTGAAGGTCTCGCGCATGGAGCTGTCGAAACCGTCCGCCATTTCGCGCAATGCCTCGGCGATGGAGCGGCGGATGGCCGGACCGATCACCGGGTAGACGGCATTCACCACCGTTTCCGGCTTGCGCCGTACCGCCAGCTCCAGCGAGCCGGTGGTCGCTTCCGCAAGGGCATCGCCGAGTCGCGTGCGCCGCCCGTCCTGCAGGTTCTGTTCGATATCCTCGGCGAGGATGTCCGGAACCCGGCCCAATTCCGCCGTGGCGCCGTCCAGCTTTTCTTCGAGCGCGTCGAGGCGATTGCTCTCGGTATCGACCAGCAGATGGCGCAGTCGGTCGTAGTCGCCGCTCATGGCGGGCGCCTCAGCTGTTTCCGCTACCATCCGCGCCGCGCAGGCGCAGCGCCAGTTCCGCCAGCATGTCGGCCATGTCCTCGCGTGCCACCTTTTCGTCGCCGAGACGGCGATGACCAGCTGCGAACTGTTCCTTGGCGCCTTGCAGGGCCTGGGTCAGCTGTTCTTCGAGCCGCGCCATCGTTTCGCGGAGCCGGGCTTCGCTGGCGACGGCGTCGTCTTCGTGGCGCTGCAGGGCGGCGGTGAATTCGTTCGACTGGGTGCGCAGCGACTGGCTGAAACGGCTGTCGACATCCTCAAACGCGCCGGTGCGGGCCGCCGATTCCTGCCGCAACTGGTTCTGGAGGCGTTCCATGTTCGCGGCCTGCCGCGCTTCAAGCTCGGCGACGCGTTTCTGGCCATCGGCAAGAATGCGGGCGGATTCGGCTTCGAAACGGTCATGGAGTTCACCCAGACGGCGCTCGAAGTCGCGGACCACGCTGCCGAACATCAGCTCGCGAATCTGCTCCATCTTGTGCTCGCCAGGCGGGCTGGCGGAACCGGTGGCCGCGTCGGCCACGGTGCCTGGATTTTGCTTTCCATTCTTGCCGGTCATCACGCTTTCCCCTGCGAATCAAGTCTTTCCTGAGCAAATCTCGCGCAGAGCATACAAGCGCGCAAGTGCCATGACTGAACGAAGCTTCACCCCATTCAGCGCCGGCCCGAGTGGATGAAGCCGAGGAATTCGTTGCGGGTGCGGGCGTCCTCGCGGAAGGTGCCGAGCATGCTGGAGGTCAGCATGCTGACGCCGCGCTTGTGGATGCCGCGGGTGGTCATGCATTCGTGCGCGCCTTCCACCACCACCGCGACACCTTGCGGTTGCAGCGCGCGCTGGATGCACTGGGCGATCTGCGCGGTCATCTTTTCCTGCACCTGGAAGCGCCGGGCATAGGCCTCGACCACGCGCGCGAGCTTGCTGATGCCGACTACGCGGCCTTTCGGCAGGTAACCGACGTGGACGCGACCGATGATCGGCGCCATGTGGTGCTCGCAATGGCTTTCGTATTCGATGTCGCGCAGCACGATCATCTCGTCGTAGCCCTCGACTTCCTCGAAGGTGCGCTGCAGGTAGTCGTCGGGATCGATGGCATAGCCGCTGAACCAGTCACCATAGGCCTTGACCACGCGCTTGGGCGTGTCGAGCAGGCCTTCGCGGCTCGGATCATCGCCAGCCCAGCGCAGCAGGGTGCGCACGGCGGCTTCGGCATCGGCACGGGCGACGCCGTGGCGCTGGTCGGGGGAATTGGATTCGTCCATGCGGGAATGGTAACGCGGCGACCGCGTGGCGATCAGAAGGAATTGTCGCCGTCGAGGATGCGTCCGAGGCTGCCGAGCACCGAGCCCTCGCCACGCGATTGCCCGCCACCCTGGGGCGCCGCGGCAAACATGCGTCCGGCCAGGCGCGAAAACGGCAGCGATTGCAGCCAGACATTGCCGGGACCGGTGAGCGTGGCCAGGAACACGCCTTCGCCACCAAAGAACATGCTCTTGAGGCCGGGAACGCGGCGGATGTCCATGTCGACGCCGCCGGTATAGGCGACCACACAACCGGTATCGACGTCGATGCGTTCGCCCGCGGCCAACTCGCGCTCCACCAGGGTGCCGCCGGCGTGGACGAATACCCAGCCATCGCCTTCGAGCTTCTGCATCAGGAAGCCTTCGCCGCCGAACAGGCCGGTGAGGATCTTGCGCTGGAAGGCGATGCCGAGCGAAACGCCGCGGGCGCCGGCGAGGAAGCTGTCCTTCTGGCAGATCAGGCGACCGCCGAGATCGGAAAGTTTCAGCGCCAGCACCGTGCCCGGATAGGGCGCCGCGAACGCCACCTTGGCCTTGCCGCTGCCGGTATGGGTATAGACGGTGGTGAACAGGCTTTCGCCGGTGACCACGCGCTTGCCTGCCGACAGCAGCTTGTCCATCAGGCCGCCACCGCCCGACGAACCATCGCCAAAGATGGTTTCCATCTGCACGCTGGAATCCTTGAACATCAGCGCGCCGGCTTCGGCCACCGCGCTTTCACCGGGATCAAGCTCCACTTCGACGAACTGCATGTCGTGGCCGACGATGCGGAAATCGATGTCGTCTGCGTTGCGCTGGCTCATTGTGGTTCCTGGTGTGTGGAAAATGTGGAGAGTCTACGACCCAATCCCGACACGCGGCTGGCGTGTCGCGACAACGCGGCGGTGATCACCTCGGCGCTGCCGGCGACATGCAGCACCTCGCGGGCGCGGGTGATGGCGGTATAGAGCAGTTCGCGACTGAGGACGCGACTGTCGGCACGCGGCAGTTGCAGCCAGACCTCGTCGAATTCGCTGCCTTGGGCCTTGTGCACGGTCATCGCGAACGCCGATTCATGCGCAGGCAATGCCGCCGGATGGAAGGCACGCACACCGCCTTCGCCGGCGAACCATGCCAGCGGCACGCCGTGTTCATCCGGAAGGCAGATGCCGACATCGCCATTGAACAGGCGTTGCTGGTAATGGTTGCGGGTGATCAGCAGCAAACGTCCGGGGAACCAGGCTGGCGGCGTGCCGATACGACGACCGGACAGCGATGCCTCGATCCGCGCATTGAGTCCGCGTGCGCCCTGCGGGCCTTCGCGCAATGCCGTGAGCAAGCGCAGGTGGTTGGCTTGCTTCAGCGCTTCGGCGGGATCATCCAGCGTGGCGAGCGCACGCCAATGTTCGAGGAGCCGCGGTCGTGCCTGCAGCGGATCGTCGACGCCTTCATGGAAATGCACGTTGGACAGGCTGCCATCGCGCAGCAACGCGAGCGCTTCCGCGGACGCGCCCTCGCGCACGGCTTCCGCCAGCGGCGCCAGCTGCAATGCCGCGCTCTGACGCCAGCCGCGCCGCAGATGCACGCGATGATCGCGCAGCGTGTCGGCGCTCAGGATCGCTGCCAGCACGTCGCCGGCTTCCACCGAGGGCAACTGATCGGCATCGCCGAGCAGGATCAATTGCGCGCCATCGGCGACGGCTTCGACCAGCTTGCACATCAGCGGCAGATCGACCATCGAGGCTTCGTCCACCACCACGATGTCGCAAGGTAGCGGATTGTCGGCATCGTGGCGGAAGCGCGCCGTGTCCGCGATGGTGCCGAGCAGTCGATGCAGCGTACTGGCGGTGGACGGCAACGCCGCGAGCAGATCGCCATCGACACCCGATGCTTCCAGCTGACGCGCGGCGCGATGCAGGCTTTCCGACATGCGTTCGGCGGCACGGCCCGTCGGCGCGGCGAGCGCGATGCGCGGGGCCGGTTTGCCGGCGGCGATCGCCTGGGCGATGCGCAGGACAAGCAAGCGAGCAATCGTGGTGGTCTTGCCAGTTCCGGGGCCGCCGGTGATCAGCACTAGCGCACGCTGCAAGGCCAATTCGGCAGCGCGGGCCTGGAGATCGCCATTTGCGGCGTCGGGGAAAAGTGCTGCGAACAGTGATTGGATGGTCGCGTCATCGCCTTCAAGCGACTGCCCTGCGATGCGCTGCAATCCCAGCGCCAAGCGTCGTTCGTATTCGCGATAACGACGCAGGTAGAGCAAACCACCTTCGAGCACGAGCGGCGCGGCGACCGATTCCGATTCCGGCAATCCCGGCGTGGAAACAAAGCCCGATGCCTGCAACGCCTGTAGCCATGCTCCGGCGTCCGGCCATGGCAGGTCGGCATCGACGAATTGACGCGGTTGCGTCGGATCGAACGCGGCGTGGCCTTGGGCGACTGCCAGCGATGCCAGCGATGCCGCGGCCAGCACGTCGTCCGGCGTCGATGGGTCGAGGCGGCGTAGGCTTTGTGCCAGCGCGTCGTCCAGCGTCCGCAATGCTCCGCTCTGTCGCAATACGCGCAACAGGCTCATGCCGCGGCCCACGCGGCGACGTGGCCGAACAAGGCATCGAGCGCATGCAGCAGTTCCGGCGCGAAACGCTGGGCAAAGATGCCCGGGGAATCGCTGCGCGTGGCATCGAGCCCGCGACAGAACAGATAGCGGATGCCGCCGAAATCGCGGTCGTAGTCGTAAGCCACGCCGAGGCGGAAGCGCAGCCAGCGATGCAGGGCCAGGGTATAGATCAATGCCTGCAGGTCGTACTCGCTGTGCGCCATCGCGCGCTGCAGCGACGCGCCGTCGTACCCGGGCAGGCGGTTGGATTTGTAATCCAGCACGTACCACTTGCCGTCGACGCAATAGGTCAAATCGATGAGGCCGGTCATCAGGCCTTCCAACCGTTGGCGCAGACCAAAACCGTGGCGATCGCGGACCACGCCATGGGCGTGCAGCAATTCCAGCATCGCGTCGACGCGCACTGGTTGCAACGCGAACTGGAACTCGATTTCCGGGCGGCGCTGGCCTGCCGGGACATCGCACAGGCGCACGCCTTCCGGCAATCCGACCGTCAACGTCTGGCCGACCAGTCGCGTCGTCAGCGCGATGCCTTCATCCAGCATGTCGGCGCCGTAACCTTCATCGCGCAGGGCCTTGGCGATGACGTCGGCTTCGTGCATCGGCGCGATCTCTCCCGCATGCCAATCGCGCCACGCGGCAAAATCGGCATGCTCGAATGCAGCGTGCAGGGCGACGCCGTAACGGTTGCCTACAAAACGCGGATCGTATCCTTCATCGACCACGTCTTCCGCCGTGTCCGGCTCGTCGTTGCCGCCACTGGCGGGCAATGTCGATGAAGCGCTGGCGTCGCCGACATCGGCTTTCGCCAACTGACTGAAACTGTAGACCCACCAGTCGTTGGCGAGATGGCGCGTGGCCTTGCGCGCGGCCGGTACGTCGGCGTCACTCTCCGGCGGCAGGCGTGGCAGATCGTCG
The DNA here is from genome assembly GCA_027306995.1 of Lysobacter sp. GTDB lineage: Bacteria > Pseudomonadota > Gammaproteobacteria > Xanthomonadales > Xanthomonadaceae > Solilutibacter. Next base: position 432,992 of record DAHUXS010000013.1, on the reverse strand, counting down.
TGCGACAACTCGTCATCGATCACGATGCCGTCGACGTCGGCAAGCGTCTCGACATGGCGCAGCATCTTCGCCAACGCAGTCCTGTCGTGGTTGTAGAACGCACCGGTGGCGATCCACAGCGCGTGTTCGGTACGGGTCAAGCCGACATACAACAGGCGTGCGTCTTCGGCGCGCTGATCCTCCTGCCACTGCTGTTTCGCCTGGTCCCACTGCGCCTCGGCCAGATCGAGTTTCCAATGCAGGCGCCGGCCATCGTTCTCGTTGTGCACCACGCAATGCCGCCCCGGCGACGATTCCTTGCGGCCGATCCCGGCAAACGGCAGGAACACCAACGGATATTCCAGACCCTTGCTCTTGTGCAGGGTGACGATCTGCACCCGTCGCGCATCGGACTCCAGGCGCAACAGCTGCGTTTCGTCGTTGTGGTCGGCATCGGCGATGCGATGCTCGAGCCAGTCGACCAGTCCATGCAGGCCGAGCGCATTCTGCTCAGCCTCCTGCAACAGTTCGGCCAATTGCAGGTAGTTGCTGAGCCGGCGTTCGCCGTCGAACAGGCCGAGCAGACGCTCGGCTGCATTTGCCGAGAGATCGCCAACCAGCGCGAGCGTGCCGGCACGATCCCGGCGTTCGCGCCATGCCTGCGCATCCTGTTGTCGCGCATGACTGGCAACAGCATCGTGGTCCAGTCGTTCGATCGCGGCGGCGTCTGCACCGACCAGGATCGTCGACAGCGCGGCACGCAGGCGGCGATCATCGCCGATGTGCAACAGCGCCAGCAACAACGCATGCAATTCGCGCGCTTCGGTCGTCGCGAACAGGCTCAGCTTGCCGGCGGCGACGGCGGGGATGCCGACTTCGGCCAGCGCCTGCCGGACCATCGTCGCCTCGAAATGCGAACGCACCAGCACGGCGATATCGCCGGGCTGGACTGCGCGCATGCCATCGCCATCCTTCAGCAAGGCCTTGTTGCTGCGCGCATCGGACAGCACGCCGTGGATCGCGGCGACGCAGGCGCGGGTGGCGAGATCGCGCGACTGGCCTGCACTCCACGGTTTCTGCCTGCCCTTGGCGTCCATGGGCAACGACGGCGCCTGCCACAAGGTCAATGCCGGCGCGATTTTGTCGTTGCGAAGGAAATCGTCATCATGGATCGAACCGCCCGGCTCGACCGGATGAAACCCAATGCGTTCGTCGATGAAGGCCTCGTCGCCCGCCTGCATATACATCGCATCGATCGCAGCCAGCACCGACGGCCGCGAGCGGAAGTTGTGCGACAACGCCGGCGCCTCCTTCGCGCGTGCGCGTGCAGCAAGGTAGGCGTGGACATCGCCGCCACGGAAGCCGTAGATCGCCTGCTTGGGGTCGCCGATCAAAAACAATGCCGGCTCGACACCCCCGCTACCGAAGACACGATCGAATATCGCCCATTGCCGTGCATCGGTGTCCTGGAACTCGTCCACCAGCGCGACCTTGTATTGCGCACGCAGCCGTGTCGCCAGCAACGCGCCATTCGGGCCGGAGAGCGCATTGGCGACGCCGTCGATCAGGTCGTCGTAGGTTTGCACGCGGCGTAGGCGCTTGAGTGCAGCCATGCGCAGGCGGCCATCGCCACGAATGCGATGCAGCAACATGGCGCGGCGCCGGACGATGTATTCGCCCTGCGCCTGCAAGGCGTCCAGATAAGGCGGAATCACCGCGCACAACGGCGAATCCGGTGTCTTGCCGAGTTGCGCCTTGTTGGTCTTCGCCAGCAACGCTTCACGCGTCAGGTTGACGAGCTTGTCGTATTCAAACGCGATGCCGACATCCCCGGAGCCGGCCCACCGCATCGCCGCATCGAACAGCGCGTTGATCCAGTCCGCCTTGTAACTCTGGCCATTGAGGATCTTGTCGGCGAGCGCCGCGAGCAACGCGGTGCGGAACTCTTCGCCATGCAGACGGAACGCTTCCGACAATGCCGTCGCGGCATCGCGCAATGCAGGCGCAGGATCCTCCGGCAAGGCGTGTTCCGGCGGCAACAGGATCGGCTCGCGCAACAACACCGGCAGATCCTCCGCCAGCGCGGCATGGCCCTGGCCCCACAACGCGGCAAGATCATTCATCGCGTCATCATCGACAGCATGCGCGCGCCAGAGATCGGCGGCGACTTCCGCGCGCAGGTCGCGATCATTGGCCAGCAGCTCCGGGGCATCGAACGCGTGCCCTGCCTCCAGCGCGTGTTCGCGCAATACACGCAGGCAGAACCCGTGGATGGTGAAGATGGCGGCAAGATCGGTCTCGAGCACGGCCTGGCGCAAACGCAGGCGCAGCGCAGCGCGGCTTTCCATGCTTTGCGCGAGATGCCCGTCGAGAATCGCGCGCGTCAACGCAGCGTCCGGCGTTTCAGCACCTGTCGGCGATGCGTCCAGCACATCGAGTGCGAGTTGCAATCGCTCGCGGATGCGCTTGCGCAATTCCTGCGTCGCCGCTTCGGTGTAGGTCACCGCCAGGATCTCGCCGATGCGCAGGCTGCGCTCGACCACCAGCCGCGTCACCAGCGTCGCCAGGGTGTAGGTCTTGCCGGTGCCGGCGCTGGCCTCGATCAGGCGTACGCCATCAAGCGGCAACGCCAGCCAGGGATCGCGCGTTGCCTCGATGCTCATGCCGCATCCTCCGCATCGTCGCGTTCCGGCAACGCGATGCCGTCGATGTCGATCGATACCGGCGCCGCCGTGGTCACCGCCCCGTAAATCGTGCCAACCAGGCGCACGAAATCGCCCAGGACCACGGCATCGGCAAAGGGATCGCGTCCGCGCAACGCCAGTCGCAAGACTTCGCTGTCGCCTTCGGCCCAGCCACGGCCACTGCTGTTGCCGTTCCATCTGGATGCGGCGGCACGCACGCCACGTTGCCGGTCTTCGTCCCGGAACAGTTCCCAACCGCTGTAGGGCGCGAACGGCAGCGGTCGGTGCAGGCCCTCTTCGCGAATCGCCAACAGGGCGCGCAAGGCGTCAATGGCGGCGACACGATCGATTGGCGCGCGCGGATGCAGGCCGATGCCCGCGTCCTCGTCGTCGTGCAATTCCATGAACGGAAGGTCGATGCCCGCAGCAGCGGCCAACAACCAGTCGAGGCCGTTGCGGATCGAAGACGGCCCGTTAGGTGCGCCAAGGCGAACCCGCGCGATGCCTTGCGGGTATGCATCGGCGATGCGTCCATGCAAGCGGGTGCCATCGATATCGACTTCAGCCATCAAAGGCTTCGCCGCGGCATCGCCTCGCCAATCCTTGAACGCGCGCGCATACGGGTCGATTTCCGCCACCAGCTCGTCCAGCACGCGACGTCCCGGTGCGCCCGATGGCAGCAGGCCCTGTGCACGCAGTGACTTCTGCAATGCCGAAACGCTCGTTCCTGCGAGTACGCCATCGAACACCGCGCGCTGCAGGCGATGACGCTGCAATCCGTCCGCTGGCGCCTGCAACGGTTCGATGTCCTCGCCCATCTCCTCGATCTCGGGCAGGCGCACCTGTAACCGCTGCTCCAGGAAGGTCCTGGCCGGATCCAGCAGGAAGCGCCGCAATGCGTCCAGCGACAGCTCGCTTTCCTTCTCCGCGACAGGTGCGAACGCGGTCGTGGCGTCCATCCACGGCGCCAACCGCGTCCGTGCCGCGGAGAGATTCGTGGCTGCCGCTCGCCAATCGTCGCGATAACTGAAGAAGCGATCGTCGCCGGCACCGAACGCCGTCGGCGAGAACGGCTGCAACGGATGATGCAGGACCAGTCGCTCCGCGGACTGCTCGCCGTATGCCTCTGCCATCGCCAGCAGTTCCGTCACCAATACCGATGGTTCGCGCGCGCTGCCATCGCGCGGATCGGCGCCGAGCCAGCTCAGGTAGAACACGTCCTGCGCGGACGCGAACAATTGCAGGAAGAGGAAACGGTCGTCATCGCGGGTGGAACGATCGCCACGCCGACGCCTGTCGCTGCCGAGCTCGGCGGTGAGGCGGTTGAGTCCGGCCGCGGGATCGCGACGCGGAAAATCGCCATCGTTCATCCCGAGCAGGCAGATCACCCGGAACGGCAGCAGGCGCATCGGCACCATCCGCGCGAAGCTGACGCCACCGGTGAGCAGCGGTGCACGCGTATCGGATTCGCCCAGCTCGGCGGTGAAATGCGCGCGCACGACTTCACCGGGAATCGCGTCGACATACCCGGCGCGCCCGGCCTGTTCCGCAAACGCATTGATCGTCGTGCGCAGGCGATCCAACGCGCGCTGTCCTTGCGCAGTCGCAGGCGGTCGCGGCAACAAGGCCTCGAGCAACGCCAGCAGGTGTTCGCGCCACTGCGCCGGCGCCATCGCCTCACCGAACAGGCGTTCATGGCGCGCGAGCACGCGCAGCAACCGCAACACGATATCGAGCGCATCCAGCGCGCTGCCTTCCAGCGCCGCCCACGGCGCGACGCCGGAGATCTCGGCGTCGCTGCCGCTGGCGTGGCCGAGCAACATGCGGTCCAGCGCGAATTGCCAAGTGTAGGCGTCATCGGCCGGCGCACCATTACGCGCGCGATGCGCGGCATCGATGCCCCAGCGCGCGCCGGCATCCTGCAACCACGCATGCAGGCGTTCGAAGTCGCCGGCATCGAGTTGCGCCGCTTCGGCCAGGGGCGCACTCGCCAACAGGTCGAGAATTTCCTCCAGCCCGAAACGCGAGGTCGGCAATGCCAGCAGACGCAAGAACACTTCAGCCAGTGCCTCCTCCGCCAATGGGCTGGCATCGGCGACGGCATAGGGGATCGCATCGCCTTGGCGCTGGCCGCCGAACACCGCATCGAGATAGGGCAGGTAGGGATCGATGTTGGGCGCCATCACCGCGATTTCGCGCGGCTGCAGCGGCGGGTCGAACCGTTTGTCGTCCTGCAGCGCACGCAGGCGATCGTGCAAGACCTGCAATTCGCGCAGGCGGGTGTGGCAGGCATGGAACTGCAGGCTGGGATCGTCGGCGATGCGTTCGCCACCGGCCTGTGCGGCACGCCTATGGAAAAGATCGCCCTGCATGCGTCGCAGCAAGCTGTCGTGCAGGTTGCCGCCGCCCTGCGCGGGATCGGCATAGGCGGTGATCTCGCCGGAGGGGTGCACCACTTCGCCGCTGCCCAGCAAGGCCATGAAATCGCGGCCAGCCGCGCCCCAATCGCGCAGCAGGGGATTCTCGTTGGCGTCGGCGAAGGGGTCCTCGCCCGCACGCAGGCGCGCGCCCAGCGATTGCAGGTCTCCCCAGTATTCCGCGCTGGGCGTCGGCAGGTAGAAATGCAATGTGCCGATCCGGGCCTGTGTCGCGATGACCCGCAACACGTCCGGCGAGACGTTGAGCGTGGCGAAGACGAACAATCGCGAGGGCAAACCGGACGGCAAGGCATCGCCATTCGCGTAACGGGCGAGATAGTCCTGGATGCGCCGCGCGCGGTGCGAATGCCCGTCGGCCACCGCCCGCCACAGGATCGCTTGTGGATCCTCGGGATCGGCGCCGCCCTCCCAGCGCAACAGCCAGTCGCGGCGCCACGCCTGGTATTTCTCGAACACGTTGGCGAGTTCGCCGGCCAGCGCCCACGGCTTCACCACGTCGCCATCGGCCAGATACCCGGCAAGCTGCACCAGCGCCGGTCGCGCCATCAATGCCGAATCGCGCAACACCGCGTACAGGCGCCAGCGCAGGGTCGTCGCGTCGAGATCATCGTCGATCGGACCGAGGTTGGCTTCGAGTGCGCGCGCGACGAATTCGCCCGGGGTGAGGAATTCCAGATTGGCGGCGACGCCGTGGCGCCGCGCCAGCGTCGCCTGCAGCCAGCGGCGCATCGCGGCTTGCGGAATCAGGATGGTGTCCGGCGCCAGTAGCGACTGCCCTTCCGCCGGCGTCCGCAGTGCGTCCGCGAGCAATCCCGCCAGCACGTCGAGCGCGTTCGAGTGGTAGAGGCGGAAGTCGGGCGCGGCGGCGTAGCTCATCGATGACGACATTGTGCCGGAGCCAAATCGCGGCGATTGAGACCTGTCGGGCGTGCGCATCGATCCTTGATGCACGGATCGGCGGGGTTCCATTCAGCTTGCCCGACGCACTCTGTACGCTTCGGGGAATTCCATCTATATACGCGTGCGCGACTCTGCAGCCCCTGCCGTCCAGCTGACCGACCTGCGCCTGATGCGCGGCGGCCGCGTGGTGCTGGACGACATCAACCTGGTCGTGGCGCGCGGCAGTGTCACCGCCGTGCTGGGTCCGTCCGGCAGCGGCAAGTCGACGATGCTGGCCGCGCTCACTGGCGAACTCGCGCCCAGCGCGGGCACGGTCGAACTGTTCGGCACCCCTGTGCCACAGGATCGCCGCGCATTGCTGGAGTTACGCAAGCAGGTCGGCGTGCTGTTGCAGGGCAACGGCCTGCTCACCGACCTCACCGCGGCCGACAACGTTGCGCTGCCGCTGCAGGCGCATACCGATCTGCCGGTGCCGGTCATCGATCGACTGGTGGCGATGAAGCTTCACGCGGTCGGCCTGCGCCACGCCGCCTCGCTCTTTCCGCGCGAACTCTCGGGCGGCATGGCCCGTCGCGTCGCACTCGCGCGTGCGATCGCGCTCGATCCGCCGCTGATGATCTACGACGAACCGCTGACCGGCCTCGACCCGATCGCGTCGGGCGTGATCATGAGCCTGATCGCGCGACTCAACGCCACACTCGGACTCACCAGCATCATCGTCAGCCACCACGTGCACGAAACCCTGCCGATCACCGACCAGGCGGTGGTGATCGCCGATGGCCGCATCGTCTTCACCGGCACGCCGGCGGAACTGCAGGCCAGCGCCGATCCCTTCGTCCGCCAGTTCCTCGACGGCGCGCCGGACGGTCCGATTCCCTTCGATGCCGCGGCGCGGCCGGTGGCAGCATGACGCCGGTGACCGACATCCTGCGTTCGCTCGGGCAGGCGGGTCTCTTCGCCGCCAGCGTGCTGCGCGCGACGTTCCCGCCGACCCGCGACATGTTCGCGGAGTTCGTCCGCGAGATCTACAAGATCGGTGCGCGCTCGTTGCCGATCATCCTGGTTGGCGGCGCCTTCGTCGGCCTGTCGGTGACGCTGCTCGGCTATCGCGCCCTCGATACCTACGGCGCCAGCAACCAGGTCAGCGCGATGCTCGGCCTCGGCCTGTATCGCGAACTGGCACCGGTGCTGACCGCGCTGCTGTTCATCGGTCGTGCCGGTTCGTCGATCGCGGCCGAACTCGGGCTGATGCGCGCCACCGACCAGATCACCGCACTCGGCCTGATGGCGATCGATCCGGTGGCGAAGGTCGTGGTGCCGCGCTTCTGGGCAGCAGTGCTGGCGGTGCCGTTGCTGGTCGCGTTCTTCTGCTCGGCCGCGATTGCCGCCGGCTGGTTCGAATCGGTGCACGTGATCGGCCTCGATGGCGGCACCTTCTGGCAGGTGATGAAGGATGCCGTCGACGTCCGCCACGATTTCCTGCCGGCCTTCCTCAAGGCCGCGGTATTCGGCGCGACCGCCGCGCTGGTCTCGGCCCACGTCGGCTTCCACGCCGAACCCACCATCGAAGGCACCTCGGTGGCGACCACCCGCGCGGTGGTCAATGCCTCGCTGCTGGTGCTGATGTTCAACTTCGTGCTCTCGGCGCTGATGTTCCGATGAACACTCACTTCACTATGGAGATCCAGCCATGAGCATTCGCGGCCCGCGCCTCGAATTCGCCGTCGGCGCCTTCCTGCTGCTCGCACTCGGCACCTTGCTGGTGTTGGCATTCGCCTCCACCAACGGCAAGTTCGGCATCGACGGCAACGGCACCTATCCGCTGAAGGCGCACTTCTCGGCCATCGGCCAGCTGCGTCCGCAGGCGCCGGTGAAGATCGGTGGCGTCACCGTCGGCGCGGTTTCGGACATCCAGCTCGATCCGCAGAAGTACGACGCCGTGGTCACCCTCGCCATGCAGTCGAAGTACAAGGACCTGCCGGCCGACACCACTGCCGGCGTCTTCACCAGCGGCCTGCTGGGCGAGTCCTACATCGGCCTGACCCCGGGCGGCGACCCCAACGTACTGAAGCCGGGTGGCGAGATCGCCTTCACCCAGCCGGCGGTCGACCTGCTCCAGCTGGTCGGCAAATACATGTTCAGCGGCGGTGGTGCCAAGCCGGGCAATGATGCGCCGGCTGCGTCCACCGACGCCAAATCCACACAGGAATCCAAGCCATGATCCGCAATGTCCTTGCTGCCGCCATCGCCGCGACGCTGGCCATCGGTACTCCCATGATCGCCACGGCCGCCCAGCCCGCCGCCGCTGCCAGCGCGCAGCTCCTCGGCGTGCCGAGCCAGATGGTGCTGTCCAACAGCCAGCGCGTCATCTCGACGCTGGAAAAGCGCCGCCCGGAATTCACCAAGAACCGCGCCGCGTTGCGTGCCTACGTCAACAGCGAATTCAACCAGATGTTCGATCGCGACTACGCCGCGAAACTGGTGCTGGGCCGACACGCCCGCGGCGCCTCGCAGGCGGATATCAGCGCGTTCTCGACCGCGCTCGGCGACAACCTGATGCAGCGCTACGGCTCCTCGCTGCTCGACTTCAACACCAAGCTGACGCCGCGCGTGAAGTCGGAAGCGCCGCTGCCGAACGGACTGGGCGTGCGCGTCAACAGCGAGCTGGTGCGCGGCGGCGGCGATCCGGTGCCGGTGACCTATCTGATGCACCAGGTTGGCGGCCAATGGAAGGTCTTCGACGTGATGGTCGAAGGCGTGTCCTTCGTGCAGACCTTCCGCAACCAGTTCGACGCCCCGCTGGCGCAGAAGGGCATCAAGGCGGTGGCGGCGGATCTCGCCAACGGCCAGATGCAGGCCAGTACCAAGTCGAAATGACCGACTCGACCGCCAGTGTCGAGTTGCAGGATGGACGCCTCGTCTTCGACGGGGCGTTGCTGCGTCCGGCACTGGCAGCGTTGTGGCCGCGACTGGCCAAGGCCGGGTCGATCTCCACGATCGACCTGACCCGCGTCCCGCGCATCGACAGCGCCGGCATCGCCCTGATCGGCTGGCTGGCGGATAATCATCCGCAGGCCGCGCTCACCGGAACGCCAGCAGGCTACGAGGAGTTGCGAATCGCTTATCGCCTCGACGACCACTTGCGTTTCGAGCGCTGACCCCCAACTGCTTCGTATCGCCATGATCCACGCCCGCGCCCTGCCCCAAGTTCTTGCCGCCGTGTTCGCACTGGCGTTGTCGGCCTGCGCGCAACAGGGCGGCACCCGCCCCGATGCCGCATCCACCGGCACCGTGGTTCCGGCGCAGGCGGACAACCCGGCTGCGCCGACGGCGACACCCACTGCCGCAGATGCCACGTCGCCTGCCGCATCCACGACTGCCGTTGCGGAGCCCGCGGCAGCGCCAACGCAAAACGCCGCGGCCGGAAATGCCGCGCCCGCCAACAGCGCCGATGCCGATTTCCAGGCGCTCTATGGCGATGCTGCGGGCGTCAATGCCGGTGCGGTCGCGCAGGGCGCATTGCAGCCCTGGGATCCGTGGGAGAAGTTCAACCGCAAGATGCACGCGATCAACAGCACGGTCGATCACGCGATGATCCATCCGGTCGCGGTGACCTATGTGCACGTCGTTCCGCGCCCGCTGCGCACCGGCGTCAGCAACTTCTTCCACAACATCACCGGCCCCAGCAACATCGTCAACTCGCTGCTGCAGGGCAGGCCTTCGCAGGCCGGCAACTCGCTGTTCCGTTTCCTCGTCAACAGCACCTTCGGCATCGGCGGCCTGTTCGACGTCGCCACCAAGATCCACATCCCGGACAAGAGCAACGACTTCGGCAAGACGTTCGCGACCTGGGGCTGGAAGAATTCGCGCTACCTGGAATTGCCAGTGTTCGGCCCGCGCACCGTGCGCGATGCCGCCGGCATGGTCGGCGACATCCCGCTGACGCCGCTGCCCGCCAGCCGCAGCGTGGTCGGACAGGTTGCGTTGCGCACCATCAACGTGGTCAATATCCGTGCACAACTGCTGTCCACCGATGCGCTGCGCGAAGGCGCGGTCGACGATTACCGTCTGCTGCGGGATGCCTGGTGGCAGCGCCGCAATTACCAGATCTGGGGCGAGAACAACCCGGATGCTGCGTCGCAGTTACCCGATTACCTGCAGACCACACCGGCACCGGCCAAGCCGGACTGATCTGGCTTCATCGATCCCGCGAAATCATTCGCGATCTGGGTCAACGTCATCCAGGCCGAGCAGCGGCTGATCGCTGTCGTCCTGCGGCAAGGTTTCGACGCCACGCAATTTGCGTTCGATCGCGCGGCTGCGCACACCGGTTTCCTCGATCTTGTTGCTGGCTTCGGCGAGCTTCTTCTTCACCGCATCGAGTGACGCGCCGAACTTGCCGAACTCGTTCTTGACTGCGCCCAGCGTCTGCCACACCTCGCTCGAACGCTTCTCGATCGCCAGGGTGCGGAAGCCCATCTGCAGGCTATTGAGCACCGCCAGCAGCGTGGTCGGTCCGACCGGCGTGACGCGCATTTCGCGTTGCAGCAGGTCGAACAGCCCGGGACGACGCAACACTTCCGCGTACAGGCCCTCGGTAGGCAGGAACAGCAGGGCGAAATCGGTGGTGTGCGGCGGCTCGACGTATTTGTCGCGGATCTTCTTCGCCTCGTCGCGGATGCGCCGCTCCAGCGCGTTGCCGGCATCGTTCGCCGCGCCGAGATCAGCACGTTCCTGGGCATCGAGCAGGCGCTCGTAATCCTCGTGCGGGAACTTGGCGTCGATCGGCAGCCACACCGTTCCACCTTCCTGCCCACCCGGCAGGCGCACCGCGTATTCGACGCACTCGCTGCTGCCTGGTCGCGTCACCACGTTGCCGGCGTATTGCTCCAGCGTTAGCACCTGTTCCAGCAGCGCGCCCAGCTGCACTTCGCCGAAGGTGCCGCGCGTCTTGACGTTGGTGAGCACGCGCTTGAGATCACCGACACCGGTCGCCAGTTGCTGCATCTCGCCAAGCCCACGCTGCACGGCTTCCAATCGTTCCGACACCAATCGGAACGATTCGCCGAGACGGGTCTCCAGCGTACTCTGCAATTTCTCGTCGACCGTCGCGCGCATTTGCTCCAGCTTCTTGGCGCTGTCGTCCTGCAAGGCCTTGAGTTGGGTTTCCAGCGTCGCGCGCAACTCGCCCAATACCTGGGTGTTGCGTTCGGAAAGATCGCGCAGCCGGTCCGACAACGCCTGCGAGAATTGCTGCTGCTGGCCGCGCTGTTCCTCGCGACTCTTGCGCCCGTCCTCGGCGATGGCGATGCGGAATTCGTCGAGGCGGCGATCGGTACGTTCGGTCAGGTCGCCGATGTTTTGCGACAACGCCTGCTGGTGATGCGACTGCGCCGTCGTCTGTTTCTCCAACGAATCGCGCAACTCGCCGCGGCCCTCCCGCTGTTCGTCGCGCAGCGCGCGCTCGAGATCGTCGCGGAGATTGGCGATGCCGGCGTCGGGCTTGCGCAACAGCAACACGACCAACAAAACGATCGCGACCGCCACCGCGACCAGGAGGATGAGAACGAGCGTGGAGACTTCGGGCATGGATGCAGTGTAGTCGGCGCCGTCTCAGACGCAGAGATCAGCCGGCTGCCACACCAAACAAGTGGCCAATGCCAGCAGTCGCCGCCATCGCCGCCGCGCCCCAGAACAGCACGCGCACGGCGCCCTTCCATTTCGATGCACCGCCGAGCCAGCCAGCCATCGCGCCGAGCACGGCAAGCAACACCAATGTCGCGGGGATAAGGATCCAGCCAAAGCTGGCTTGTCCGGCGAACAACCACGCCACCACGATCGGCAACAACGCACCAACCGAGAATGCAGCCGCCGAAGCCAGCGCCGCCTGTACCGGGTTCGCCGACAGGTGCCCGACGATGCCAAGCTCGTCGCGCAAATGGGTGCCCAACGCATCGTGCGCAGTCATCTCTTCGGCGACCTGCATCGCCAACTCGCGCGACAGGCCACGCTGCATGTAGATATGGGTGAGTTCCTTGAGCTCGGCGGCCGGCATCTCCTCCAGCTCGCGCCGCTCCTTCTCGGTATCGGCGCGCTCGGTATCGGCCTGTGAACTTACCGAGACGTACTCGCCCGCCGCCATCGACAACGCCCCCGCCACCAGCCCAGCCACTCCGGTCATCACCAGCGCGCGCGGCGACGCCCCGGCCGCGGCCACACCGATCAGCAGCGAACTGGTGGAAATCAGGCCGTCATTGGCGCCGAGTACCGTTGCCCGCAACCAGCCAATGCTGTCGCTGCGATGGCCTTCATGGTGGGGGCGGGAGAGTTTTGCCATGCTTGGAGTTGCGAGATCGGGACGCGCCATTGTGCCCTGCCATCGGGGGATCCCGATTGACAGGCTTCTCCGGCCATGCGAGTTTTCCGGCATGGGGAATCGCGACAGCCGTCACATATCGCATTCAGGCCGCCGGGGCAGTCTGTCCGCCATCGCCGCGTTCCTGCTGGCCACACAGGGGTGTTCTTCCGCCATGACCGCACCAAACGACCACACCTCTTCCGGCGCGGCATCGCCGTCGGGGGATTTCACCAATACCGTCAAGGATTGGCCGCTCCGGTTTTTGCGGCATGACTTTTCTGCGCAGTGCTTCAACACCCGCGACTGCAAGATCGTCTATTCGGGTTTTCCGCACCACTGGGACGAACCGCAGCGATCATGGCAGTCCTATGGCTACGACCATGCCAATTTTTTTCAGTCCGCAGAATTGTCGATCGCCAATTTCCCGCCACCGGCAGTGCTGGACTGGATAGCGAAGGATGGAAGTTCGCATCACGCCACCGTCGACATGGCCGAGATCTTCAAGGACCGGCTGATCCGCCACAACGTGCCGCGGGAAGAAGTGGCGGAGGGCGTGAGCATCGGCAATCCCACGATCGCGCTTGAGGTCGATGACCGCACTGTCAATGTCTACATGCTGGCCTTCGTCCCAACCAAACACTTGCGAAATCCGAACAACAAGAACAGCAATTTCCGCAACGATCTGATCAAGGTCTACAGCAAGACGTATTGAGTTCCTGAGGGGGGACGAGATGGGGAGTGTGTTTGGCAAAAATGACGCCCAGGTCCACAAGGACCAGGCCACCACGGCTGACCTACAACAGTACGAAGCAGCGCGCAATCAACTGACTGAATTGCAGGTGCCGGTCCTGCTGCACGCCGACAATCCGCATGAGCGCCTGTACATCGCCTCGCTCGATGGCACCGGCAACAGCATGCGCAAGGATGCCCCCGAACATTGGAGCGCCGTCGCCAAGATCCATGATCAGGTCGTCAAGGCAAAAAATCAGCGCATCGTCAGCGGATACGAAGAGGGCATCGGAACTCAGGACGGCTTTCTTCCGCGCGCTGTCGATGGTTGGCGCGCCTACAGCTTCGACGAGCGTGTCGAGACTGCCTATTTCAAGCTGTGCAAACAAGCCAAAATCTGGATTGATCAGGACCCCGAAGCCCGAATCCGCGTCGCCGGTGTCGGTTTCAGTCGTGGTGCGGAAGAAGTAGCCGCGTTGGATCGGATGGTCGAAGAACGCGGTATCCGCGATCCAGTCGGTGCCATTGTCCATCAGGACAAATACGGCATCATCACCTCGATCAAATACTCCGGAGAACAACTGGTCCCCCCCGGCAAAACACTGCAAGCCGCGATGCTGTTCGATCCGGTCTCGACCAACAACACCGAGTTCGACCGCCGCCTTGCGCCATCCACGGTGGGTGCGTTCCAGATCCTCTCCACCGATCATCGCGACCAGTTCAAGGGCGATCAGCTGCTGCCACACGGATTGTCCGAGGACAGTCGCTTCCTCAGCATCACGGTGCCTGGCGCGCACAGCAATATCGGCGATACCTATACCCAGAACGGCCTCGGCGTACTCAACGCCAACATGGGCGTGGACTTCCTCAACAGTCTGTCGGATCGCGACTTCCTGAAACCGCAGGCCGTGCCGCAGGATCCCGCGAAATACCAGATCTATCATTCCGAAGAGCACATGGTGCTCTACACCACGCGCTACTACGACCAGCACCACCAGCGGGGCGAAACCGACCAGCTCGGCGGCGATTCGCAATGCCGGGTCGCGCAGCCGCTATCCGACTGCACGCACAAGGCGCCGGTCGATCCCGAATTGGCCAGGCAAGTCGACTACCGGCCGATCCGGATGTCGGAGCAGCAGGCGCCGCCAACGATGCCCGATCAAGTGAAGTCACAGGCGACATCCAACAACGACATCTTCCGATCGATGAGCGATGCCGCACTGCGTGGCGATGCGTCGGACATGCGCGCCGCAAGTTCGGCATGGCTCAATGGCAACGCTGCACAGGATTGGTTGCAACAGGGTCGCGACTACAACACGCAACAGCGCGAATCGGAACTGACCGCGCAATTGGCGCAACAGCAATCGCAACAGGCGCAACAGCAAGCCGCACCGGTGCTGCATCGATGAACGCGCACATGGACAGCAACGACTTGCAGGAACTCGCTCTGCGATTGGCCGCTTTCACCGACCTCCTGGAACAACGCGCCGATCGCGTCGCCGACATCACCGAAGCGAATGCGCATGCCGTGGAATCGGCTGCGGTCACGCTCACCGAGCAGGGACGCGATCTCTCGGCCTCCTCGATCAGCGCTATCCGCGATGAAACCCGCAGCGCGATGCAGGCGTTGCATGCCGACATCGCTGCTTCGCGCTCCGCGCAACGCCGCTTCGCGACCATCGCATCGCTGGCGCTGGTCGTCGCTGCCGCGATCGCAGCCGTTGGCAGCGCGTGGATGGTCTGGCGCAGCCAGCAGGAATTGAAACGCGCGGAATTCGCCCAAGGCATCCTCGAAGCAACCCGCAGCGGTGCGATCACCATGTGCGGCGACCAGGTCTGCGTGCGCGTCGGCGACAAGCCGAAGCGCGCCAATGCCGACGGCTATGTCATCGCCGAATAAGCCTGTTACGCAGTCGCGTCAGTCCAGGACGCGGCAGAACACCGCCTTCAGGTAACGCGATTCCTGCACCTGCGCCAGCCATGGATGATCGGGGCCGGCGCCAGCGACCTTCAGCACCTGCACCGTGCGGCCGGCGTAGAAGGCTGCGCGCCGCAGCATGTCGGTGAATTGTTCCTCGCTCACCAGACCAGTGCAGCTGAAGGTCGCGAACAGGCCGCCCGGCTTGACCACGCCCAGCGCCAGCTTGTTCATGTCGAGGTATTTCTTCAGCGCCGGAATCACCTGCTCGCGATCGCGGGTCATCTTGGCGGGATCGAGGATCACCACGTCGAACTGTTCGCCATTGGCGGCGGCATCGCGCAACCACGGGAAAATATCGGCCTGCACGAAACGCGGCTTCACGCCATTGAGCTTGCCATTGGCGCGCGCGATGTCGAGCACCGCCGGGTCGATGTCGATCCCGACCACTTCCGCCGCACCATGCACCGCCGCGTACACGCCGAAACCGCCGGTATTGCAGCAGAGATCGAGCACGCGCTGGCCCGCGCACAGCTGCGACAGCCATTGACGATTCTCGCGCTGGTCGGCGAAAAAGCCGGTCTTGTGCGCGCCCGCGGGATCGGCGCGGAACTTCACGCCGTATTCGGTGACGATCGCCGCTTCGGTGCCGAGGGTATCGCGGTAATCGAAACTCTCCTGCTTCTGCACGCGCTCGTCGGCAAAACTGTGGAAGCGGCAACCGGGGAAATGGCTGCGCAGCGCGTTGAAGATGATCTCTCGGTGGCGCCACGCACCGGCGCTGAAGAATTCGACGACGATCAGGTCGTCGTAGCGATCGACCACCAGTCCGGAAATGCCGTCGCCTTCGCTGTGGACCACGCGCCAGGCATTGCTGATGTCATCGAGCTTGAGGATCTCGCGACGCAGGCGGATCGCCTCGCCGATCTTGGCCTCGAACCACGCCTGGTCGACAGTGACGGCGGGATCGCGCTCGAGGATGCGCACCGCGATCCGCGAATGTCCGTTGTAGAACCCGCGGCCGATCCATTCGCCATCCACGCTCAGCACATCGACGATCGAACCCGGCTTCGGGCGCTGGGCCGGCTTTTCGACCAGGCGCTGGAAAATCCACGGATGCGAGGAATTCCACGCGTTCTTCAGGCGTACCACGGGCAAGGCTTCGTTCATCCCCCTATTTTAGCGGGCGAAGCGCCCGCGCCGGCTTGCGCAAAGCCGCCCGCGTCGCCATGTCGGGGGGATGGAACTCCAGGACATCACCGCCCCCAGTGATCCACGCCGTCAGCGCCGGCTCGATGCCGGTCGCCTGCGCCGGGCGCTGACCTGCAGCCTCGCCGTCATCCTCCTGTTGTTGGGCATCCACGCCGTGGTCGGCAGCAGCGATGCTGTGGCGCCATTCGCGGTCCAGCCGCATACGGCCAGCGGACTGGTCGGCATCCTGACCGCGCCACTGCTGCACGGTTCGTGGGACCACGTGCTGTCCAATGCGATCGCCATCCTCATTCTTGGCACCCTCGCCGGCAGCGTCTATCCGCGCGCCAGCTTGCGTGCGCTGCCACTGCTGTGGCTGGGTTCGGGGATCGGCGCGTGGTTGCTCGGCCATGCTGGCGAACACCACCTCGGTGCCAGTGGCGTCACCCACGGACTGATGTATCTCACGCTGACACTCGGCATCCTGCGCAAGGAGCGTTCCGCGGTCGCCGCCGCGATGATCGTGTTCCTTCTATACGGCGGCATGGTGATGGCGGTGCTGCCATTGCAGGAAGGGGTGTCCTGGCAGTCGCATCTCGGTGGCGCGATCGCCGGCGTGATCTCGGCATTCCTGTTCCGGCACGCGGATCTGGCGCCACCGCGCCGCGTCTACAGCTACGAACTGGAAGAGGAGGAAGGCGCGGATTCCGATCCGCCTCCCTCCGGGCAGGGGGAATAAACACCGGGCGCAATTCGAATCATTCAATCTGAATGGGGTTTGGCGAAAACTTCGCCATCTCCGCTCACGTTAAATCTGAATGAAATCTGTCGCCCCCAGGGAACTTCGATTTCCTGTACAGGTTCCAGAAACCTATTTAACTCTCTGATTTATAAAAACTTCACAACTCTTCCCTTTCCGGGCCTTGCAACGCAGCATGGCCTCACCGCGCTCCAACGAGCGTTTCAATGTGAAAAAGGAAAGACCATGAAGAAGTTCCAGACCACCCTCGCCCTGACCGCGCTGGCTGCCGCTCTGGCCGCCCCGGCCGCGTTCGCCCAGTCCTCGACTGACACCGTCGGCCAGGGCTTCGTGCGTGGAGAGTTGGGCAAGACCAAGCTGAAGGACACCAGCAGCTCCGACAACGTCAAGGACACCTCCTACAACATCCGTGGCGGTTACATGTTCAACCGCAACTTCGGTGTTGAAGGCTTCTACGGCCGTTACTACGACAAGAACAGCCACAACCTCGGTTTCGACCAGAACACCAAGCTCGACGGTTACGGCGCCGGCGTGGTCGGCAAGGTGCGCTTCGGCGAGCAGGACCTCGATACCGGCTTCTACGGCAGCGGCCGCGTCGGTCTGATGCACGCCAACTACAAGGCGAGCGCCACCAACACCACCGGCGGCATCACCACCAACTACTCGGTGTCGAGCAACAGCAACCAGCCGTACTACGGCGTGGGCGTCGGCTACGACTTCAACCGCAACATGGGCGTCGGTCTGAACTACGACTACTTCCATGGCCGCGTGCGCGTGCCGACCACCGGTAACAAGGTCAGCTACAACGCCCAGACCCTGGGTGCGGATTTCGAATACCGCTTCTGATCGCTGCGGTCTGATCCGACACAACTTTGGTTGTGGAGACCAACGGCCACCTTCGGGTGGCCGTTTTTTGTTTCCGATCAACCGCCGTCACTACACGGGCGTAAAATCCGCAACATGAACGCGAAACCGCAGCGCCTGGAAAACATCGTCACCGACAAGGGCAAGGTCCCGGTCTATGCGACCGGCATCGTCGAACAGCCGTGGGACGATTACACCGCCGCCGATCACGATGTCTGGCGCCAGCTCTACCAGCGCCAGCGCGAAGTGCTGGCCGGCCGCGCCAGCGACGAATTCCTGCGGGCGCAGGACGCGATGGGGATGACGCCGGACGCCATCCCGAAATTTTCCGATCTCAACAAGATCCTCGAAGCGACCAGCGGCTGGACCCTGATCGGCGTCGAGGGCCTGCTGCCGGAACTCGATTTCTTCGATCACCTCGCCAACCGCCGCTTCCCGGTGAGCTGGTGGATCCGTCGTCCCGGCCAGATCGACTACATCGAGGAGCCGGATCTCTTCCACGATCTGTTCGGCCACGTGCCGCTGCTGATGTTGCCAGTGTTCGCCGATTACATGCAGGCCTATGGCCGCGGCGGGGTGAAGGCCCACGGCATCGGTCCGGACGCCTTGCAGATGCTGACGCGCCTGTACTGGTACACGGTGGAATTCGGGTTGATCCGGCAGAAGGACGGCCTGCGCATCTACGGCAGCGGCATCGTTTCGTCGAAGGGCGAATCGATCCATTGCCTGGAAAGCGATGCGCCCAACCGGATTGCTTTCGACCTCGAGCGGATCATGCGCACGCGCTACCGCATCGACACCTACCAGAAGACCTACTTCGTGATCGACAGTTACGAACAGCTGATCGAGGCGACGCGCCCGGACTTCACCCCGATCTATGCACGCCTGTCGTCGCTCGATTCGATCCCGGCCGGCACCGTGTTGGACAGCGATGCGGCGATCCATCGCGGCACCGGCGAGGGCTGGTCCACCGACGGCGACGTCTGACGCGCGCCGCTACGCGCGCGGCCTGCGGCCCGCGCGTGGGACAATGCCGGCTTCGCCAGCGGAAGCCGCGCCATGTCGCCTGATCCAAAGCCCATTTCCCTCACACACTATCTAATCGACGAACAGCGCGCCGGCCACGTCAACGCCGACCTGCGCCTGTTGATCGAAGTCGTCGCGCGCGCCTGCAAGACCATCTCGGTCGCGGTGGGCAAGGGCGCACTGGGTGGCGTGCTCGGCGATGCCGGCACCGGAAACATCCAGGGCGAGGCGCAGAAGAAACTCGACGTCATCGCCAACGACGTGTTGCTGGAAGCCAATGCCTGGGGCGGGCATCTCGCCGGCCTCGCGTCGGAGGAAATGGAACACAGCCAGCCGATCCCGGACATGTATCCGCGCGGCAACTACCTGCTGCTGTTCGATCCCCTCGACGGTTCCTCCAACATCGACGTCAACGTCTCGGTGGGCACGATCTTCTCGGTGCTGCGCTGCCCGGATGGCGTCACCACCGCGCAGGACCAGCACTACCTGCAGGCCGGCACCGAACAGGTCGCCGCCGGTTACTGCATCTACGGGCCGTCGACGATGATGGTGCTGACGGTCGGCCACGGCACCCATGCCTTCACGCTGGATCGCGAACACGGCAGTTTCGTGATGACCCAGCGCGGGATGCGCGTGCCGGAAGAGACGAAGGAGTTCGCCATCAACATGTCGAACCAGCGTCACTGGGACGTGCCGATGCAGCAGTACGTCAACGACCTGTTGGTCGGCAAGGAGGGTCCCCGCGGCAAGGATTTCAACATGCGCTGGATCGCCAGCATGGTCGCCGACGTGCATCGCATCCTGACCCGCGGCGGCATCTTCATCTACCCGTGGGATCGCAAGGATCCGGGCAAGGCCGGCAAGCTGCGCCTGATGTACGAAGCGAATCCGATGAGCTTCCTGGTGGAGCAGGCTGGCGGCACCGCGACCGATGGACGCAAGCGGATCATGGACATCACGCCCGATGGCTTGCACCAGCGCGTGCCGGTGTTCCTGGGATCGAAGAAGGAAGTCGAGGAGGCAACGCGCTACCACCTCGATCACGATCGCGGCTGATCGCGCGCCTCACTCAATCGGGCAGTCGCACCCGCACCGTCGTTCCATCGGCATCGGAGTGCGATTGCAGTTCGCCGCCGTGGCGCTCGACGGCCAGTCGCGCGATCGTCATGCCGATGTCGGCATCGTGCGGATCGCGCAACGCCGCGAATTCGCTCGCCGACTCGACCGCACCGCGCCCTGCATCGTGGATACGCAACAGCGTGGCCCCGGCATCATCGCTGGCGCTGACCGTGATCCGGATTGGCGCGTCCGCTGCCGCGCGCTGCCATGCCGCGCCGATCAACCGCTGCATCATCTGCCGCAGCAGGTGTTCATCGCCGATCGCCTGCATTTCCGGTTGCACGTCGACCTGCGCATCGCGACCGGGATGAGTATCGAGCAGATCCATGATCGCCCAGTCCGCAAGCAGGCTGAGGTCGACCGGCGCGCGTTTCGCCTCGGCCGCGTCCACCCGCAGCCAGTCGACCAGGTCGACCATCATGGTGTCGAGGCGGTCCGCCGCATCACGGATGCGCGACAGATGCTCGCAATCGCCAATGTCCAGGCCATCGCTCTTGTTGAGCAATTTTCCGAAGCCCTTGATCGCTCGCACCTGCGCACGCAAGTCGTGGGAGACGACGCGCGCGAGATTTGCGCGCAGCGCTTGCGTGTCCTTGCCGTCGCGGTGATTGCTGTCGTCCATGCCGGAACCACGATAACCAATCCTGGAGTGTAAATGGCACGCGCGATGCCTGCGTGGAGGCGCCACCACTTCGACCACGGCACAATGTCACCATGGCCATGTCGCAGATCCTGTTCCTGCTGATCCTTGCCGGCGGCCTGTATCTGTTCGTGAGCGAGCGGCTGCGGGTTGACGTCACCGCGATGCTGATCCTGCTGGCGCTGGTGCTGACGCGGGTGATCGGGCCGAAGCAGGCGCTTTCCGGATTCTCCAGCGAACCGGCGATCATCATCGCCGCGGTGTTCGTGATTTCCGCCGGCCTTGCAGCCACCGGCATCACCGAACGCATCGGCCAATGGATCGGTCGCATGTCCGGCGGCAACGAGTGGCGCACGATCGCTGTGGTGATGCCGACGGTCGCAGTGCTCGCCGCCTTCACCCACCACGTGATGGTGACGGCGATGCTGATGCCGATCCTGCTGCGCCACGCGCGCCAGAACGCCATGCCGGCCTCGCGCCTGCTGATGCCGATGGCGCTGGCGGCATCGATGGGCACCACGCTGACACTGGTCAGCGCGCCGGCCTTCCTGCTCGCCGACAACATGCTGCAACGCGCCGGCGGCGAGGGGCTCGGCATCTTTTCGATCACGCCGATCGGCATCGAGCTGGTGCTGTTCTCGATGGTCTACATCCAGTTGATGCGTTGGCTGCTGCCGCGACGCAGTGGCGAACATGGCGAAGGTGATTACCTGCGCATCGACCGCTATCGCACCGAATTGCTGGTGATTTCCGGCGGTCGCTGGGCCACGCGCACGCTGGCGGAACTCAAGCGCGCGATCGGTCCGGAAGTGCACGTGATCGGCTGGCTGCGCGATCATGAGGCGCGCAACGATCTCGGCGATGCCAGTCCGTTGCTCGGCGGCGACATCCTGCTGATCGAAGCCGGCGCCGACGAACTGAAATCGCTGCACGACGATCCCGGCCTCGATCTCTATCCGATCGCCCGCTTCGGCGCCAAGGCCAACGGCGAAGCCGAGGGTGAGCCGCAGCTGGTGCAGGCGGTGGTTGCGCCCGGTTCCGAATTCATCGGCCGATCGGTGCGTGATCTCGATTTCTCGCGGCAATTCCGCGCGGTGATCGCCGGCCTGTGGCGACGCAGCGGCTCGGCGGCAGCACGACTGATCGATACCCGCCTGCAAGAGGGCGACGTGTTGGTGTTGTGGGGTCGGCCCGCACGCTTCAGCGAACTCGCCGCGCACCACGGTTTCCTGATGCTGGTGCCGTTCCGCGGCGAGGGCATGCGCCGGCTGCGCGCGCCATTAGCATTGCTGATCATGCTGGTGACGATCGTCTGCGCGGCGACCGAATGGGTGGATCCGCCGCTGGCCTTCCTGATGGGCGCGGTGCTGATGGTGGTCACGCGCTGCGTCGACCTCAAGCGCGCCTACCGCGAGATCGACGTGCGCATCTTCGTGATGATCGCCGGCGTGATTCCGCTCGGCATCGCCATGGAAAAGACCGGCACCGCGGCCCTGCTCGCCGGCGGCCTGATGCATCTGGTCCATGACTGGTCGCCGCTCGCCATCCTGGTGATGCTGTTCGCCGCCGGCGCGTTACTCACGCAGCCGATGTCGGATGCCGCGTCCACCGCACTGCTCGGCCCGATCGCATTGTCACTCGCACATGCCCTGCATCTGCCACCAACGCCCTTCGTGGTCTGTACGGCATTGGGTGCGGTCGTCGCCTTCATCACCCCGATTGGACACCACGGCAGCCTGCTCATCCTTGGGCCCGGGCAATACAAATTCTCGGACTTCCTGCGTATTGGATTGCCACTGACCATCATGGTCGCCTTCGTCTGCGCATGGATGGCGCGCTGGTTGTGGCTGGGCGGCCCCTTGTTGCCGCTATCGCACTAACCACATCCCATTACGTCGGCTGCCGGGCCTGTTGCTCGACACGCGTCCTGCCCAGCGTCACTGCCGCCGGCAACAGGATCAACGCCAGCAATCCGTAGACCAGCGACATGCTTGCGGTGGAATGCGGATGCACCACGTTCACCGACAGCGAAGACAGGACCGAGGTGGCGAGGAAAGCTATTCCTCCCGCGATCCCGCCTGCAAGAGCGGCGCTTTGCGGGAACATCGACAGCACGTCGGCGAAGTGGATGTTGAACACCAGTCCCGCCGCCATGTGGATGGCAAAAGCCGCGACCGCCAAGGCCGCAAGCGATTGCCAATGCGCGGGCAGCAATGCCAGCAACACGATGAAGACCACCATCATCACCACCCCGCCCTGGTGCTTGCGCCATGCGGGTTGCGCGATCAAGGCGCGCGCGATCAGACCGCCGCACATCCATGCCAACCCCATCAGCAATGCCAGCGAACCGGTGGTGGTCGGCGAATGATGGAACACGTCTTCCACGATAAAAGGCGCCGCCATGTTCCAGGCCATCACCATTGCATAGGCGGCACTGATGCACAGCACCCCGCGCTGGTAGGCGCGATGACCGAGAATCTGCCGCGCTCGCGCGATCACCTCGCGCACATCCAGCGCTTGCGGCTGCGCCAGCGTTTCTCCCCCGCCAATCAGCTCCAGCACCAATGCCAGGACCGAGAACAGGGCCAACACCAGGAAGCTGGCGCGCCAACCCCAATGGACCTGGATGAAACCGCCAAGGAACGGCGCACAGATCGGGCCCAGGGACCACACCACGGTGAGCCAGGTGAGATAACGCCGAAGTGCGGGGCCGCTGAAAACATCGACGAAGAAGGTCCGCTTGGCGACCACCGCCACGGCGCCCAGCACCCCCTGCAACAGGCGCAGCAGGCAGATCCAGACGATGTTGTCGCTCATCGCGATCGCGACGCTGGACAGCGCGAACAACGCCAGGGCGATCAGGGTTGGCCGCCAGCGCCCGAAACGGTCCAGGAACACGCCGATCACCAATTGGCCGAGGCCGTAGCCGGCGACGAACATCGTCAACGTGAGCTGGATGCGCGCGGCCGTGGTCGCCAGGCTACCCGCCATCGACGGCATCGACGGTAGGTAGATGTCGGTCCCGATCCCCGAAAGCGGGATCAGCAGAAAGGCCAGGAACACGCCAAAGCGGGCGTTGTCGGCTGTGATTCTTCGCATCGCACGTTCCGATGACAGGTCGCGGACCCGCACTATGCGTCCCGATTTAGACTGGTACAAGATTCCAGTTAGCCTAGGCTTGGAAGGGTTACAATGGCGCGGCACCCCGTCCGGACCTTGCCATGCCAGCCGCCACCTCCCTTCCGGCAACAACCTCCCCGGAACGATCCTCGGAACTGGGACAGTTCCTGCGCACCCGCCGGGAAACCCTGGCTGCGGCGGCGATGGGCCTGGCGCGCAGCGGCCGGGTACGGACCCCCGGATTGCGTCGGGAAGAGGTGGCGCAGCTGGCCGGAATCGGCGTCACCTGGTACACGAAACTGGAGCAGGGACGGGATGTGCGGCCATCGCGCCAAACGATGGAAGCCATCGCCAACGCCCTGCAATGCAATGACGATGAACTGCAATATCTGCTGACGCTGGCGGGGCTCGAAAACGAGACACGACTGCCTGCGCCACCCGATGCGCTGTGTCCATTTCCGCAGGGTCATTCGATCCTGCTGGAGAAATTGCTGCCCTATCCGGCCCTGCTGCAAAACAACGCACTCGACCTGATGGCCTGCAATGTCGCGTACGAACGCCTGATGGGATTTTCGTTCGACGAATTGAGCGATCTGCAGCGCAATTGCCTGTATCTCAGCCTGTTCGATCCGCGCTGGCAACGACGCCTGCAGCTCGAACCGCAGGCCATTCCGCGCATGGTGGCGATGTTCCGCGCCGCATCCACCCAACATGGTGGCGATCATGCATGGTCGTCGCGGCTGGAATATTTCCTGCAGCATTCGTCGGCTTTCCGCGATGCCTGGGAGCGCTATCAAGTACGCAGCCCGGAAAATCACGAGAAGACCTTCGATCACCCCTCCTTCGGGAAGATCCGTGTGCGCCAGACCAACTGGTGGTCGGCGCCACGCAACGGTACGCGCCTGGTGGTCTATCTGCCGGTGGATGCTTCCGCCACCATCGCCCTGGAACATCTGGCCGCGCCTGGCTCCGCGAACTGAAGGATCAGAACAGCGTGCCCTGGGGCGAGTCCTCGCGCGGCGGCGTGAACAGGCGCGTGTCGACCGGCGGCATCCCGGGGAACCCGATGCGTTGCTTCGCCTTGCGGAAGCGCGTCGCCAGCAAATCGGCGAACGGCCCTTCGCCGCGTCCGCGCACGCCGTAGCGACTGTCGTAATCCTTGTCGCCATACATCTGCCGGATCAGGCTCATCACATGCGCGGCGCGTTGCGGATAGTGCAGCTGCAGCCATTCGCGCCACACCTCCTTCAATTCGTGCGGCAGGCGCAACAGCACATAGCCCGCCGACAAGGCATCGGCCTCGCGCGCGGCTTCGAGAATGTGTTCCAGCTCCATGTCGGTGATCATCGGGATCACCGGCGCCACCAGCACGCCGGCGGGAACACCCGCCTCACGCAGTTTGGCGATCATCTTGATGCGCGTGTGGGGCGCTGCCGCGCGCGGTTCCAGTTTCGACGACAACTGGTTGTCGAGCGACGTCACCGAGACCATGACGTGGACGAGGCGCAATTTCGCCAGCTCGGCCAGCAGGTCGAGATCGCGCAGGATCGCCGAGCCCTTGGTGACGATCCCGACCGGGTGACGCGTTTCCAGCAGCACTTCCAGGCAAGCGCGGCTGATGCCCTCGTCGCGCTCGATCGGTTGCCAGCCATCGGTATTGATGCCGAGTGCGATCGGGGATGGCACGTGGCCGGGTTTCGCCAGTTCCTTGCGCAGTAATTCGGCGGCGTTGCGCTTGGCGTACAGCCGTGTCTCGAAGTCCAGCCCGGGCGAGAGATCGAGATAGGCGTGGCTCGGCCGTGCGAAGCAATAAACACAACCGTGTTCGCAACCGCGATACGGATTCAGTGATTGCCCGAAGGCGATGTCCGGCGAGTCGTTGCGACTGATGATGGTGCGCGCACGTTCCGCGGTGACCGTCGTTAGTGGACGCGATTCGAGATCGGCGGCCTGTTCGTTGGCCAGCGAGTCCCAGCCATCATCCTCGGCGACCGCCGCACGTTTCTCGAAGCGCCCCGGCACCCGCGACGCCGCGCCACGTCCCTTGATCGCGGCGTTCTGCTCAAACCTCACTTTGCGATGACTGTCCATCACGCTAGCCTAGTCCCCGGGCGTCGCACCGGACGCGAACGGGAACGGCGGGACGGACACGATGTGGCATCCCATTCACCAGGCATGGAACGTGCTGACGGCCATTCCCAATATCGGGATCTGGCTCGCCATCTTCTGGGTCGGCTACGTCATCGCGCTGGGCATCTACATCATCCTGCAGAAGCGCGAGCCTGCCGCCACCCTGAGCTGGCTGTTCAGCCTCGCCCTGCTGCCCTATCTCGGCTTCGCCATCTATTACCTGTTCGGGCCGCAGAAGATCAGCCGCCAACGGCTGCGACGTCCGCGCTCGCACCGGGTCTATCCGGATGCCGCCGACTCCAACGGCAATGCCCAGGACGCCCTGCTGCATGTCCTGGCCAAGGCGGTGACCGGGTTCCGCGCCGTCACCGCGCGCGACGTCCGCATGCTGGTCGATGGCAGCGCGACCTATGCCGCCCTGATCGACGACATCCGCAAGGCGCGGTCGCATATCCATCTCGAGTACTACATCTACCAGTCGGATCGCAGCGGCACCGCCCTACGCGACGCCCTGCTCGAGCGCGCGCGTGCCGGCATCAAGGTCCGCTTGCTGATGGATGCCGTCGGTTCCTCGCGCACGCCGACGCATTTTTTCAGTGACCTCATCGAGGCCGGCGGCGAGATTTCCTGGTTCCATCCGATCCGCTTCCGCCGCGTGTGGAAATTCTGGAAGCGACCGCCGCTCAACCTGCGCACCCACCGCAAGATCGTGGTGATCGACAGCCGCGTCGGCTACACCGGCGGCATCAACATCACCGATGAGGAAAACGATGCCCTGCGCACCGACGCCTATCGCGACCTGCACCTGCGCCTGACCGGCGACGTGGTGCTGGAATTGCAGCAGGTCTTTGTCGAGGACTGGATCTACGCTACCGGCCAGCACGATTTCATTTCCGAGATCGCGCGCGACCTGCCGCCACTCGAACCCGGCCCGATCTGCGCGCAGGTGCTGAGTTCCGGTCCCGACTCCAACTGGGAGGCGATCCATCGCCTGCATGTCAGTGCCATCCATGCCGCGCGCCAGCGCGCGTGGCTGGTCACGCCCTACTTCGTGCCGGGCGAAGCAGCATTGATGGCGCTTTCGTCCGCCGCGTTGTCAGGCCTCGACGTACGCCTGATGGTGCCGAAGATGAGCGACAGCCGCTGGGTCACCCTCGCTGCGCGTTCCTACTATGACCGTTTGCTGGATGCCGGCGTCAAGATCTACGAATACGGTCCGCGCATGCTCCACACCAAAGCGCTGCTGAAGGACGACGACGTCGCCATCATCGGCAGCGCCAATTTCGACAACCGCAGCTTCCGCCTCAACTTCGAAGTGTCGGTCCTGTTCGAAGACGCCGGCGTCGCAGCCGAACTGGCGCGCCAGATCGAGGGCGAATTCGCCCATGCCCCGCGCGTCCGCGCGCCACGCCCGCAGGCCTTCCTGACCGAACGTCTGCCGGAAGCGCTTGCTCGTCTGTTCTCGCCACTCCTCTGATCGCGGCCCGATACACTCCGCCCCAAGATCGACGAATACGGCCCACGGAGGTTCCCATGTCCTGGTTGTTGCTCGCACTGTCGCTGGCCATCTTCTGTGTCGCCTGGAGCGTCCACTCGCCGATGCTGATGGTGCTCTGCATGCTGGCGGCGCTGGCGGCATTGGTCGGATTCGCCTGGCTGCGCTACAAGCTCCTGTTTCCCGAGCGGACCGTCGCCATCGCCGATACGCCGCTGACGGCGGAAGACGTGCGCCGCATGCGCGAAGCACAACTCGCCGCCGCCGCGCCTCTCGCGCCGACACCGTTGCCTGCGGCCTCGAATCCGGATATCGGCCAGCTGCGTGCGGCCGGCGAGCGTGTGGCCGAACGCGACGCCCTGTTGCAACAACAGGAAGAAGCACAACGCCGGATTGCCGAGATGGAACGTCGCGCCGCCGAAGCCGAACAGCGCGCGGCCGACATGGCGCAGCGCCTCGCCGATCTTCAACAGCGCGAAGGACAACCCGCACCCGTTCAACAGGCTGTCGCGAACCATGCACCGACAGCGGTCGAAGCTGCGCCCGCCGCGGTCACGCCGCCGGCGTTGCCGCCGAGGCCGCAGCCCAATCTGCGTGACGAAGGTTGGAATCCCTATGCCGGCGAAGTGCATGTGCCGGCGAAACGGCCGATCGACCCCAAGGCTGCCGGCCTCGACATTCCGATGCTGACGCCCCTGCGCGACGAACCCGATCCGACATGACCGCAACGGCACTCAGCGTCAACGTCAACAAGATCGCGGTCCTGCGCAATTCGCGCGGTGGGGGCGAACCCGATGTCGTCCGCGCCGCACGCACCTGCCTCGACGCCGGCGCGCATGGCATCACCGTGCACCCGCGGCCCGATGCCCGCCACATCCGCGAAGCCGATGTCCACGCCCTCGCCCGCGTCTGCGCCGACTACCGCGTCGAGTACAACCTCGAAGGCAATCCGTTTGCACCACCGCGTCCCGGCTATCCGGGCTTCATCGCCCTGTGCGAAGCGGTGCGTCCCGCACAGGCGACGCTGGTCCCGGACAGCGACGGCCAGCTCACCTCCGACCACGGCTTCGATTTCGATCGCGATATCGACGCACTCGCGCCACTGGTCGCGCAACTCAAGGCGATCGGATGCCGCGTCAGCCTGTTCGCCGATGCCGGACATCCAGGCACCGCGCGTGCGCGAGATTGCGGCGCCGATCGCATCGAACTCTATACCGGCCCATTCGCCGAAGCACATGCTGCCGGCGATGCTTCAGCCGTGCTCGATGCATGCGCGCAGTCGGCGCGGATCGCGCGCTCGGTCGACATGGGCATCAACGCCGGTCACGATCTCTCGCAAGCCAATCTGGCGGATTTCCTGCGCGGTGTTCCCGGCGTGCAGGAAGTCTCGATCGGCCATGCGCTGATCTCGGAAGCGCTGTATGCAGGACTGGATCGCACCATCCGCGCCTATCTCGACTGCATAAAAAATGCCGCCCCTTGATCAACAAGAAGGCGGCATCGTCGACAAGGGCGAAGACAGCGTCTTCGCCTGAATTTCAGTTCTGCACGAAGCCGATCTTTTCCATGTCGGCGTTCTTTGCAGCCGCCAGCACCTTGGCGAACACATCGTAAGGCGTGTCGTTGGCGGATTCGATCTGCAGCAGCGGCGTGTCGGTCGGGTCTTCCGCCACGGTGTCCTTCATCTGGGCTTCCAGACCCTTCATGTCGACGATCGTCCCGTTCCACGTCACCGTACCGGCCGCATCAATGCTGAGCTTGATCGGCGCCTTCTTCGGCGGCGGCGGCGGCGTGGTTGTTGCCTGCGGCAGGTCGAGCTTGATCGGGTAGGTCTGGGTCGGCATGGTCACCATGAAGATGATCAGCAACACCAACAGCACGTCCACCAGGGGCGTGACGTTGATGTCGGACATCGCGCCGCCACCGGAATTGGATGCAAATGCCATGTGTCGGCCTCCTTACTGCTGCTCGCCCGGCTTCGGCCGGACAGTGACGTAACCGACGTTGAGCATGCCGGACTGGGTCGCGATGGCGGTCATCTTCTTGAGAATCTGCATCTTGGTGTCGCGATCGGCGCGGATGTTGAGCACCGGCTGCGGCTTCTTCTGGGCAATCACGGCCAAGCGATCCTGGAGCCCGCCCTCGGTGATCGGCTGATCATCGAGGAGCAGGGCGCCGTTTTCACGCACGAACAGCGTCACCGGTGCGGTCTTCTCTTCCGCAGGCTTGTGCGTCGGCGCGAGGAGCACCCGCGGCAATTCGACCTTGGTTTTGTGGTTCATCAGCGGCGTGGTGATCATGAAGATGATCAACAGCACCAACATCACGTCCACGAGGGGCGTGACGTTGATTTCCGCCATGGGTCCACTGCTGCTGTTGCCGGTACTGAATGCCATTTTCGGGCGTCCTCGTGGATCGATGCTTCTGTCGTGCGTGGGCGGGGATTAGCCGCCGACGCGCGAACCGGTCGCGAAGAAGTCGTGCAGGTCGTGCGCGAACGAATCGAACTTCGCGTTCGTGGTGCGGTTCAGGCGGCTGAAGAAGTTGTACGCCAACACTGCCGGGATCGCCACGAACAGACCGATGGCGGTCATGATCAGGGCTTCACCCACCGGACCGGCCACGGCCGAGATCGAGGCGTCGCCGCTGGCACCGATGCGGATCAGGGCGTGGTAGATACCCCACACCGTACCGAGCAGACCGACGAACGGAGCGGTCGCGCCGACAGTGGCGAGCACGGTCAGGCCGGACTCGAGAACCATCGATTCGCGGGTCACGGCCTGACGCAGGGCGCGGTCCACGAACTCGGAACGGTTCAGCGACTCGGCCAGACGCGAGCCTTCGCTGCGCTGGTGGTGGGCAGCAGCCTGGGCGGCGTCGAGCGCGATCTTGGAGAACGGCTCGTTGCGCGGCTGCTCTTCCATGTAGCGGACGGCGTCCTGAGCGTTCGGGGTTTCCCAGAACGTGTTGACGACGCGATCGGCGCTGCCACGGATACGGGCGTTCTTGATGAAGTTCATGACGATCCAGTAGATCGACAGCAACGAGAAGATCATCAGGGTGAGGAAGACGATCCAACCCACGGCATCGAAACCATGGATCAGCTGGGCGAAGCCCATCTGCTGCAGAGCAGCGGCGTTGTTACCGCCAGCGGCGGCGGGAGCGGCTTGTTGAAGGAGCATTGCGCTTACCTTTGTCGACGAAAAGTGGGAATGGATGATGGAGCGCTCGCGGCTTATTCGCCGACGTTGAGCACGATGGGAAGGGTACCCGTACCGGCGGCGCCGGCGCAGATCTTGACGCCACGCGCCCAGCTGGCGGCGGCGCGATCGAGGTCACGGTCGCCCGAGGAACCCGAAACGCTGGTCGCGGTCACGCCACCCTCGGCGGTGTAGGTCACCGAGATGCGGGCGGTGCCGCCACTGAAGCCCTTGGCCGAGGCCTTGTTGATCGCGATCTGCAACGGCGTCTGCGACGGCTGGCCGCAGAGGTTGCCGCGCAAGTCATTGTTGTTGACCTTCGGGCCGGACGGTGCCGGGGGTGCCGGCGGCGGCGGCGGAGCCGGAGGTGCCGGGGGTGCCGGCGGCGGCGCCTGGTAGGACACCGCGTTGGCGGTATCGCTGACGATTGGCGGCTGCGGCGTCGGCGGAACCGGCGGCGACGGACGCGGCGGCTGCGGCGGCAGGTTCGGCGCCGGCGGCGGCGGGACGATTTCCTTCGGCGGCGGCGGCGGCGGCGGCGGCGGCGGCTTGATCAGCTGCACGGCCACGCGCTCGGTCTTGTCGGCATCACCCTGCGGTGGCGACACCGGCGCCATCAGCAGCAGCAGGGCAGCAACGTGCACCGCCAGCGCAGCAGACATGCCGGCGATGCGTGGCCAGTTCAGGCCGACGGCGGCATCGTCGTCGTGTCGATAGTTGTGGGGGGCGATGGTTTCCGTCATTCGAGAACTCTGGGAGGGGGCACGACACTGACTGGATATTGCGTTTCCCCGCCATCCATCGGGCGACGGGGACCCCGAAGCTTATACCAACTCCGGGTCTGCATTCCATATGTCCTGCAAGCGGAAATCGATTGTAGGTGCTAAGAATTTGTTACTTCAGAAACTTCTGAAGTGCAGCCGGATCCTTCACGCCTTTCTTCTGAGCTTCCAACGCGGCAGCTTTGGCTTCGGCCTTCTTGCCCTGCCCGGATAGGATGCGTGCCCGGTTCAAATCGGCTTCGCCGCTCGCGGACATTCCTGCCGCCTTGGCGTAGTTGGACAACGCGATATTCCACTGGTCCTGGCCGAACGCGGTCTGCGCGACCACGCTGTAGGCGGTCGCGGTCTGGTCGTTCTTCGGGAGCGTGCCCTTGGCCACGCTGCTGTCGAGCACTTCCTGCGCTTCCTTCCAGTTGGGACCGGGATTCTGCAGCAAGGTCACGTAGTAGGCACGGAGATCATCGCCAGTGGTCAGCAAGCCCTGCTTGTAGCGACCTCGCAGTAGGGCCAGCATCTCGGCACTCTTGTTTTCCTGCTGATAGGTCGCCAACAGATTCTGGAACGCGGTATGGTCGTTGGGATCCTTGGCCAATCGTTCCTTGAACGCAGCTTCGGCGTCACCGGCCTTCCCGGTATGTGACAACAGCGACAGGCGCATGTTGGCGTACTGCGGATCGGTGGTTCTAGTCTCAGCAAGGAACTGGTCAAGCACCTTCAGCGCTTCCGGGTACTTGCCGGCGTTGCTGAGACTGGCGACCAGATTGCTCATCGAGTCGTAATGGCCATTGTTGTCGAGGCCATTTGCCGTGATGACTTCCTGGAAATCGGTCGCGGCGGACGGGTAATCCTTCTGCGCGAAGGCGGCGCTGCCGGCGATTTCATAGGCCAGCGCTTTTTCGTAAGGCGTGCCCGCCTTGGGCAGGAAGTCGTCGGTCAAGCTACGCACCTTGGCGAAATCCTGGGCGCTGTAGGCCTTGCTGATTTCGGTGAGCGCCTTTCCGTTTTCATCCGAAACCTTCGGCTTCGGCTCCTTGCGCGTCGCATTCGGATAGCGCGGCGCTTCCTTCACATCTTTCTTGTCTTGGCTGGAGCGCGAGGAACTGTCCTGGGCGGATGCTGGCAATGCGACTGCGGAGCAGGCCAAAACCGCGGCGATGGACAACGACAACAGACTGGCTGCGTAACGCATGAAACGACTCCTGACTGAATGACGAAAGGTTGCCGCCAAGGCGCGATGCCCCGGCGAGTTACAGCGAACCACTTTCGTTTCCCCGGTGCGGCGGCGGTTCAATCTTGAGGGTGCCTAGCTTAACCGCATTTTGGCCTGCGGCCTGCAGCGCGGGCCTGTTCATAGGTCGGCATCAACCCCCCTGCCCGCTTGCCCAATTCCCCCAGGCGCGCCTGCGGATCCGGGTGGGTGGACAGCCATTGCGGCGGGCGCGCGGACCCCGCGGCGATCATGTTCTGCCAGAGATTGACCGCCTTGCGCGGATCGAAGCCGGCGCGCGCCATCAGTTGCTGGCCGACGACATCCGCTTCGCTTTCCTGTTCGCGACTGAAGCGCAACAGCACCAGCTGCGCCGCGGTCCCGCCCAACTGGCCGACGGTGTCGGGATTGATTCCGGCCATCGCAGCCAGCACCTGCGCCACCATCAATCCGCCTTGCGCGGTCTGCGTGCGGGTGATGCGCTCGTTGTGATGGTTGGAGATGACGTGGCCGATTTCATGGGCGATCACGGTCGCGAGTTCGTCCTGGTCGCGCGCGACCTTGAAGATGCCGGTATTCACGCCGACTTTCGCCCCGGGCAACGCGAACGCATTGGGCTCGGGATCGACGAAGACCGCGGTTTCCCAGTTGTAGCGCTGCCACTGCGGTGGCAACTGCTGCACCAAGTCGCCGACCACGCAATTGACGTAGGCACGTTCGCGCGGGTTCTGTGTCTGCGGTTTCTGCGCCTTGAGCTTGGCGAACTCCTGCGCGCCCATCTGGTCCAGTTCCTGCTGCGACACGCCACCCACCATCTGCTGGCGCCCGGTGGGCGACGTCGTGGTGGTGGCGCAACCGCTCAACAGTCCGAAGGCGGCAGCGAGTGCGACAACACGGAGGTTCGGCTTGTGCATGGGGGGCGTCCCTGCAATGGATGGTTCTGCTTTTAGGCGACGACGGCTGAAGGCCATGTCAACGACGTCAGACGTCGAGATTCGCGACCTTCAGCGCATTGTCCTCGATGAACTCGCGTCGCGGTTCGACCACGTCGCCCATCAGCGTGGTGAAAATCTGGTCGGCGGCGACGGCATCCTCGACCCTCACCTGCAACAAGCGGCGCGTATCCGGATTCACCGTGGTTTCCCACAACTGTTCCGGGTTCATTTCGCCAAGGCCCTTGAAGCGCTGGATCTGGCGACCCTTCTTCGCCTCCTCGAGCAACCACGCCTGGGCATCGGCGAACGACGCGATCGCCTGCGCGCGATTGCCGCGCACGATCTGCGCGCCATCGCGCACCAGTCCGTGCAGCTGCACGGCGGCATCGCGCAGCGGCCTCAATTCGCCTTGTTCGAACACCGTGACCGGCAGGATCTGGATCAGTTCTTCGCCCATGTGCACGCGCGTGATCACCAGCGCCGCGGGTCGCGTTTCCGTCGCCGGCTGCAGCTTCAACGTGTAACGCGGCTTGCCCAATCCGCTCTGGTTGAGCTTGGTGGCCAGCGCATCGAGATCGCCCGGTGCAATCGTGGCCTCGGAAGACAACGGCACGAAGTCGACCAACGCTTCCAACACCGCCGGATCGTAACGATGGGCATTGCGCGTGATCGATGCGCGCGCATCCGCGAATGCCATCAGCAGTTTTTCCAATGCGGCGCCTTCGATCGCCAGTTCACTTTGTGCCGGAATCAGTTGCGCGCCTTCGACCGCATTGTTGGCGAGATAGGCATCGAGCGCGGCATCGTCCTTCAGGTACAACTCGTTCTTGCCCTGCTTGATCTTGTACAGCGGCGGCAGGCCGATGTAGACATGGCCGCGTTCGATCAACTCTGGCATCTGCCGGTAGAAGAACGTCAGCAGCAATGTGCGGATGTGCGAACCGTCGACGTCGGCGTCGGTCATCAGGATGATGCGGTGGTAGCGCAGCTTGTCCGGGTTGTATTCGTCCTTGCCGATGCCGGTGCCGAGCGCGGTGATCAGCGTGCCGACTTCGGCGCTGGCGAGCATGCGATCGAAACGCGCGCGCTCGACGTTGAGGATCTTGCCCTTGAGCGGCAGGATCGCCTGCGTCTTGCGGTTGCGGCCCTGCTTGGCCGAGCCACCTGCCGAGTCACCCTCGACGATGAAGAGTTCCGACAACGCCGGATCCTTCTCCTGGCAGTCGGCGAGCTTGCCGGGTAGGCCGGCGATATCGAGCGCACCCTTGCGGCGGGTCAGGTCGCGGGCCTTGCGCGCAGCCTCGCGGGCACGGGCGGCATCGACGATCTTGCCGGCGATCGAACGCGCCTCGTTGGGGTGTTCTTGCAGGAACTCCTCCAAACGTGCACCGAACGTGCTCTCAACGACAGGTCTCACTTCCGATGAGACGAGCTTCTCCTTGGTCTGGCTGGAGAAACTGGGATCCGGCACCTTGACCGACAGCACCGCGATCAGGCCTTCGCGCATGTCGTCGCCGGACAGCGAGACCTTGGCCTGCTTGGCGATGCCGTTCTGCTCGATGTAGTTGGTCAGCGTGCGGGTCAGCGCCGCACGAAACCCGATCAGATGGGTGCCGCCATCCTTCTGCGGGATGTTGTTGGTGAAGCAGAACATCGTTTCCTGGTAGGCGTCGGTCCACTGCAGGGCGACGTCCACGGTGATGCCGCTCTGCTCGCCGGTCACCGAAATCACGTTCGGATGCAACGGCGTCTTGAGCTGGGCCAGATGCTCGACGAAGGAGCGGATGCCGCCCTCGTACTGGAAGGTGGTGCTCTCCCCTTCCCCGCGCTCGTCGGTCAGAATGATCTTGACGCCCGAGTTGAGGAAGCTGAGCTCGCGCAGGCGGCGCGCCAGGATGTCGTAGTGGAATTCGACGTCGGTGAAGATATCGGCCGATGGCCAGAACCGCAGCAAGGTGCCGCGCTTGTCGCCCTGATCGCCCAGCCGCTTCAGCGGCGCCACCGGCTCGCCCAGGTGGTATTCCTGCTGGTAGTGGCCGCCATCGCGCCAGATGTCGAGGGTCAGCTTGTCGGACAGCGCATTGACCACGCTGACGCCGACACCGTGCAGGCCGCCCGAGACCTTGTAGCTGTTGTCGTCGAACTTACCGCCGGCGTGCAGCACGGTCATAATGACTTCCGCTGCCGAGACGCCCTCTTCCTTGTGGATGTCGACCGGGATGCCGCGGCCGTTGTCGTAAACCGAGACCGAGCCATCGTGATGGATGGTGACGAGGATGTCGTCAGCGTGGCCGGCCAGCGCCTCGTCGACGCCGTTGTCGACCACTTCGAACACCATGTGGTGCAGGCCGGTGCCGTCATGGACGTCGCCGATGTACATGCCCGGACGCTTGCGGACCGCTTCCAGGCCGCGCAGGACGGTGATCTTGGAGGAGTCGTAATTGGTGTTCTGGGGAGCGTTCGAGGCGCCCTCGGAGGTATCCGTCATGCAGGTCCCATGTCTGGACGCAGCGGCTCGTGAGTGGCCGCCAGCGCCGGTAATTCGATGCTCCGATCATACCACCCAAGGGGTCCGGGATCGAGCGGAAGGGCTTGTTTTGCTGTGGTTTGCGCCTATTTCGCAGACCCGATTCAGGCACCGGGAACCGCGTCTTTCAGGCCGGCCGAATCGCCCCATGTTCCACGTGGAACACGGTCGCCCGCCAAGCCGGATCCAGCTCCAATGCGTCCAGCTCGGTTCCGGTGATGAACACCTGGGCACCACTGGCGACCAGGGCCGTTAGCAGGGCATGGCGATGCCCACGATCAAGCTCGGAGGCGAGGTCATCCAGCAGGATCAGTGGCCACTCGCCACGGCGGGCGCGAAAATCCTCGGCCTGGGCGAGGAGCAAAGCGAGGGCCGCCAGTTTGCTCTGGCCACGCGACAACGGCTCGCGGGCAGGGCGGGCGGCAAATCCCAGCAGCAGGTCGGCGCGATGGGGGCCGGCCGTGGTGTGGCCCAATTGGCGGTCGCGCTCACGATTGACGAGCAGGGCATCCGCCAAGGTCAGCTCCTCGCGTCGCCAGCCCGGTAAATAACCGTGTTGCGCCGCGCCCAGTTCGGGGATCAACTCATGCGCCCATTGCTCGACCTTGGGCTCCAACGCCTCGACATAGCTGCGGCGATGGCGATCCAGCGATTCCCCGGCCTGCGCCAACTCGAAGTCCCACACATCCAGTGCGGCATTGGCGCCTCCGGCCTTGAGCAGGGCATTGCGCTGCTTGAGGGCTCGGGCATGGCGACGCCAGACTGGCAGGAACTCAGGTTCCACGTGGAACAAACCCCAATCCAGCAATCGCCGCCGCGGCTCGCCACCACCGGAGAGCAGAGCATGGCTCCCGGGTTCAAAGGTCACGGCAGCAAGCGCCGTGCAGAGCTCGCTGAGCTGGGCGACATCCGCACCATCCAGCCGACCCTGCCATTCGCTACCGGCATGGCGAAGGCCGACCTGGTGCCGCCGAGTTCCTTCCTGTTCCGACCAGCGGGCAAAGAGTTGCAGGGCAGGCGCTCCCGTGCGGATCAGGCCATCGCGCACCCGGCCACGGAAACTGCGGCCATAGGCCAACAAATGCAGGGCCTCCAGCACGCTGGTCTTTCCGGCGCCATTGCTACCGATCAACAGATTCAGCCCCGGCCCCGGCGCCAACCGGACCTCCCGGATGCTGCGGACGTCCGCGATGTCGAGCTGTTCCAGCCTCACGCGGCACGCTCCGCAAGCAACAACGCCCGGACAAGCCGGGCGTTGCGGGTGTTCCACGTGGAACCTGATCCTGTCACAGGCGCAACGGCATCACCACGTGACGGCAACGCTCGTTGCTGGCTTCGCGCACCAGTGCCGAGGAATTGGCATCGCGCAGGGCCAGCACGACCTTCTCGTCGCGCAGGGAGGACAGGGCTTCCAGCAGGTAGGTGACGTTGAACCCGATGGTCACGCCTTCGACGCGGGTATCGGCTTCGACTTCTTCCTGGGCTTCTTCCTGTTCCGGGTTGTGCGAGCTGATATGCAGCTGGCCCGGGGTCACTTCCAGGCGCACGCCACGGTACTTCTCGTTCGAAAGGATGGCCACGCGCTGCAGGGCGGCGCGCAATTCCTCGCGATCCATCGTCACCAGCTTGTCGGCGCCGATCGGGATCACCGCTTCGTAATCCGGGAACTTGCCATCGATCAGCTTGCTGGTGAAGGTGACATCGTCGCGCTTGACCCGCAGGTGGTTGCGGCCGAGCTCCAGTTCCAGCACGCGATCGCCGCCTTCCAGCAGGCGCTGCAGCTCATGCACGCCCTTACGGGGCACGATGATCTGGCGCTTGGAGCGGCTCTCGCCATTGAGCTGCGCTTCGCACAGGGCGAGGCGGTGGCCGTCGGTGGCGACGCAGCGCAGCAGGCCGTCGCGAAGATCGAACAGCAGGCCGTTGAGGTAGTAACGGACGTCCTGCTGGGCCATCGCGAAGGCGGTGCGGTCGATCAGTTCCTTGAGTGCGGATTCGCTGATCTCGACGCGTTCGGTGGCATCGACCTCGTCGATCGAGGGGAAGTCGTTTGCCGGCAAGGTGGCAAGGCTGAAGCGGCTGCGGCCGGCCTGCACGGTCATCTTGTCGCCGGACTGGGTCATCGTCACCTTGCTGCCATCGGGCAGGGCGCGGACGATGTCGAACCACTTGCGGGCGGGAATGGTGATCTCGCCATCCTCGGCGCCTTCGTCCAGCGCCGAGCGCGACACCATCTCGACTTCGAGATCGGTACCGGTCAGGGACAGACCGCCTTGCTTGACCTGGACCAGCAGGTTGGCGAGCACGGGCAGGGTCTGGCGACGTTCAACCACGTTCACCACTTGCGCCAGGGGTTTCAGCAGGGCTTCGCGTTGCAGGGTCAAGCGCATGGATGCAGTTCCGGGTTCGGGATCCATCCACTGCTTTTAAGGAGTGGATAAATCAAAAACGATGGTGGTTGTTGTGTCGCGTCAGGCTGTGGAAAAGCAGTTCAACGTATTGATTTAAAACGGTATTTCGTTCAAAACAGGCCGTGGACAAGTGGCCGTGAACCTCTGGGGCAAGTTGTGGACAACTTGGCCTCGCCAAATTGTCCCGAAGTTGTCCACAGGATTCCCCGGTGCTCATTCACTGAGTTTGCGCAACAGTTTCTCCCAATCCTCGTGGAGTTTGCCATCGGTCTCGAGCAATGTCCGGATCTGGCGGCAGGCGTGCAATACGGTGGTGTGGTCGCGGCCACCAAAGGCATCGCCGATTTCCGGCAGGCTGTGGTCGGTGAGTTCCTTGGCCAGGGCCATCGCGATCTGGCGTGGGCGCGCCAACGAACGCGTCCGCTTGGGCCCGATCAGATCCTTGACCTGCAGGCCGAAGTAGTCGGTGACGACCTTCTGGATCTGGCTGATACCGACCGAATGGTCGCGCAGGACATCGCGCAGGGTTTCCTGGGCGAATTCGAGGGTGATCGGGCGGCCGGTGAAATTGGCGCGCGCGATCAGCGTGTTGAGCGCGCCTTCGAGGTCGCGCACCGAGGAGCGCATCTTCTTGGCGAGCAGGCTGGCGACGTCGTCCGGAATCGGCACGCCGCGTTCGCGCGCTTTCGACAGCACGATCTGCGCGCGCGTTTCGTAATCGGGTGGATCGATCGCCACCGGCAGGCCCCAACCCAGTCGCGATTTCAAGCGCGGTTCGAGCCCATCGACTTCGCGCGGGTAGCGGTCGCAGGTCATGATGATCTGCTGGCGGCCATCAAACAGCGCGTTGAAGGTGTGGAAGAACTCTTCCTGGGTGCGATCCTTGCCGGCGAAGAACTGGATGTCGTCGATCAGCAGCGCGTCGAGCCCCTGGAACTGCTTGCGGAAAGCGTCCATGCCGCCGGTGGCGGCGGGGTCGTACAGCGCCTTGGTGAAGCCGTCCATGAAGTCCTTGGAACGCAGGTACAACACTTTGGCGGCCGGATTTTTCGCCAGCAATTCGTTGCCGGCGGCGAACATCAGATGGGTCTTGCCGAGCCCTGTGCCGCCGTACAGCAGCAACGGGTTGTGGGCACGATCGCCCGGCGATTGCGAGGCCTGCCAGGCCGCGGCGCGCGCCAGCTGGTTGCTGCGTCCTTCGACGAAATTGTCGAAGATGTACTGGTTGTCGAGATTGCCGTGGAATGCCGGTTCGGCAACGCGCGCGGGCATGGACGAAGACGGCGTCGCCGAGGGCGCCACGGTGCGCTTGAGCGCACCGACTTCGATCGCGACGTCGCGGCTGCCGGCGTAGTGGTCGAGCAGTTCGCGGATGCGCGGCAGGAAGCGGTCACGCACCGTATCGACCACGAACTGGTTGGGCGCGTACAGCACCAGCGCGCGTTCGCGGGCATCGGCCTGCAACGGGCGCAACCAGGTATGGATGTCCTCGCTCGGGAATTCGTGCTCGAGCTGGGCCAGGCAGCGGGGCCAGGCTTCCAGGGTGGCGGTCGGAGGCAACAGGCTCATCGGGCTCGTGGACGTGCGTTCGGCCCGACGTGCGGGAATCCGGACTGGAGGAGGGAACGTCCAGACTATCATCGGGGGGCGGGGGCCGCCATCGGCACGTCCGCCCGCATTTGACAGGCGCCCGGGACCCCCGCTAGAATTTCCGGTTCCACGTTTATATCGATGGCGCCGACACCATGGCCACCAAGCGCACCTACCAACCCAGCAACCTCAAGCGCAAGCGCGATCACGGTTTCCGTGCCCGCATGAAGACGGCCGATGGCCGCAAGGTGCTGGCTCGCCGCCGCGCCAAGGGTCGCAAGCGTCTCTGCGCCTGATCGGCGCTTTGACCGGGACGGACTGATGCCGTCCCTTGCGGATACCCGGAAATTTTCCAAATCGGCTCGCGTGCGAACGCGGGCCGATTATTCGTGCGCGTTCGATGGTGCGAAACGCCTGCACGGGCCGTTGCTGCAACTCGCGGTGAAGCGCGAAGTCGCGGCGGAGACCGGCGCACGCCTGGGCATCGCGGTCTCGCGCAAGGTCGATGGCAACGCGGTTGGCCGCAACCGCATCAAGCGCGTCTGGCGCGAAACCTTCCGCCACCAGCGCGTGGATCTCCCCGCCGGCACCTATGTCGCGGTCGCCAAGCCTGCCGCGGCGCAGGCGGATAATCCGGCGCTGCGCACGGCCTTGCTTGAATTGCTGGCGCGCGCCGCCAGATTGCCGGGACATCCTGCCATCGGCACAATGCCGCGCGACGCTTCATCCACCCCCTCTTTTCCCGACGCCGCATCGCCGGTGTCCCATTCCGACTGATCGCATGAACCAGCAGACCCGCCTCTTCCTTTTGTTCGCCTGGCTGATGGTGGCCGTCCTGTTGTGGATGGAGTGGGGCAAGGAGCGAGCCGCCAAGCTGGCGCCGCCGCCGGTGACACCGGCCGCACAGGTGGTTCCGCAAGTGGTGCCGGGCGCATTGCCGGCAGTAGCGCCCACCAGTGCCGCGACGCCGGCTGCTGCAGCCACCGCGGCCCCGGCGAACGCGCAGGCCAGCGCCGCGCCTGTGTCGGTGCAGGTCGAGACCGACGTGCTGCGCGTGCAGCTCGATGGCGGCAGCTTCCGCCAGGTCGATCTGTTGCAGTACCCCAAGACCCTCGGCGGCAATGATCCGGTGCGCCTGTTCTCGGCCGACAACGCCGACTACTACATGGCGCAGAGTGGCTGGAACGGGCAGGGCGGTTCGCAGGCGCCGAACCACGCCGGTTTCGTTGCCGATGGCGGCGCGACGCAATTCAAGCTCGCCGCCGGTGCCGCAACGCTGGACGTGCCGTTCACCTGGACCGG
The DNA here is from genome assembly GCA_027306995.1 of Lysobacter sp. Taxonomy (GTDB): domain Bacteria; phylum Pseudomonadota; class Gammaproteobacteria; order Xanthomonadales; family Xanthomonadaceae; genus Solilutibacter. The sequence continues at coordinate 391,687 of DAHUXS010000013.1, read as the reverse complement.
CGCCAATGGCGTCGTGATCCATCGCGTGGTGCGCTTTACCCGCGGCAGCTACGCCGTGGACGTGCGCGACAGCGTGACCAACGGCGGTGGCACGCCGTGGCAGGGCTACATTTATCGCCAGCTGGTGCGCGTGCCGCCGACCTTGCAGACCGGGATGATGCATCCGGAGTCGTACAGCTTCGTCGGTGCGACCTGGTCGGATGGCAAGCATTACGAGCGCCGCCCGTTCAAGGACTACATGGATGGCGGCAGCGTCGACCAGACCATCCAGGGCGGTTGGCTGGCGATGCCGCAGCACCACTTCCTGAGCGTGTGGATTCCCGAAGCCGACCAGCAGGCGAAGTTCTCGCTGAGCCAGAACGGCCCGGCCGACAGCATCGCCGCGATGGGTCCGGGGTTCACCGTGCAGGCCGGTCAAACGGTGACGACCAATGCCCGCCTGTGGGTGGGACCGAAGGACGTCAAGGCGCTGGAAGCGCTCGGCGTGCCCGGCCTCGATCGCGTCATCGACTACAGCCGCTGGGACTGGCTTGCCTATCTCGGGACGGGCCTGTTCTGGCTGCTCTCGAAGATCCACGCGCTGTTCGGCAACTGGGGCTGGTCGATCATCGGGCTGGTGTTCCTGCTGAAACTCGCGCTGTTCCCGCTGTCGAACGCGCAGTACAAGTCGACCGCGCAGATGCGTCGCGTGCAGCCGCGGATGAAGGCGCTGCAGGAACGCTACGGCGACGACAAGCAGAAGCTCCAGATGGCGATGATGGAGCTGTACAAGACCGAGAAGATCAATCCGATCGGCGGCTGCCTGCCGATCATTCCGCAGACCATCATTTTCATGACGCTGTACTGGGTGCTGTCGGAATCGGTGGAACTGCGCCACGCGCCGTGGATGGGCTGGATCCATGACCTCACCGCGCGCGATCCCTATTTCGTGCTGCCGATCCTCAACGCCGCGATCATGTTCTTCACCCAGCACCTGACGCCGCCCGCGCCGGGCATGGACCCGACGCAGCAGAAGATGATGAAGGCGATGCCAGTGATCTTCGGCGTCATTCTCGCCTTCCTGCCGGCCGGCCTGGTGCTGTACCAGGTGGCGAACGGTGCGCTGGGTTTGATCCAGCAGACCTACATGCTGCGCAAGTACGCCGACAAGCCATCGCCCGGCACGCACGAAGCGAAGAAAAAGTAATCGGCATGGCGGCATGATGTGCGCATGAGCACGTCCGCCAGCACGACAACGATCGTCGCCATCGCCAGTGCCCCCGGACAGGGCGGCGTTGGCATCGTGCGGCTGTCGGGTCCAAGCGCGCACGACATCGCCGCGACCTTGTGTGGGAAAACACTGGTTCCGCGACAGGCGATCCGCGTGCAGGTGCGCGCCGCCGATGACGGCGACCTCATCGACGATGGCATTGCGTTGCACTTTGTCGCGCCGGCGAGTTTCACCGGCGAAGACGTGGTGGAACTGCAGTTGCACGGCAGCCCGGTGCTGCTGGAACAGGTGCTGCAGGCGGCGGTGCAACTGGGGGCACGACGTGCGCGTCCCGGCGAATTCAGCGAGCGGGCTTTCCATAACGGCAAGCTCGATCTCGCGCAGGCCGAAGCGATCGCCGACCTGATCGCCGCGCGCGACGTGCAGGCCGCGCGGGCGGCGCGACGTTCGCTGGATGGCGCGTTCTCCACCCGCGTCGATGCCTTGGCGGCGAAACTACTGCACCTGCGCGTGCACATGGAAGCCGCGATCGATTTCGCCGACGAGCCGATCGAGACGCTGGGCGGTGACGCCTTGCAGGGCGGCATCGCCGCGGCATCGCGTGAACTCGACGTGTTGTTGACCGCGGCGGAGCAGGGGCGTCGCCTGCGCGATGGCCTGCATGCGGTGCTGGTCGGCCTGCCCAACGCCGGCAAGAGTTCCTTGCTCAATGCATTGGCCGGCAGCGATCGCGCCATCGTCACCGACGTGCCCGGCACGACGCGCGACCTCTTGCACGAAACCATTCGCGTCGATGGCGTCGAACTGACATTGGTGGATACCGCGGGGCAACGCGACGATGGCGATGCGATCGAACGCGAAGGCATGCGCCGCGCACGCGCCGAACTCGAGCGCGCCGATCTTGCGATCGCGGTGCTGGATGGGCGCGATGCCGACAACCAGCGCGAACAGTTGCAGCCGTTGCTGGCCGGCGTTCCGCAGGTGCTGTGGATCCACAACAAGGGCGACCTGTTCGCACCGATAGCGGTCGGCGACGACGCCATCGTCGTTTCCGCGCGCACCGGGGAAGGACTCGCCAGCCTGCGTGAACGACTCGCGGGCATGGCCGGCCATCAGACGGGCGAGGGCGCATTCAGCGCGCGCGCGCGCCACGTCGAAGCCTTGCAGCGTGCGCGCGAACATCTGTCGGCAGCCGGTTCAGCCTTCGAGCATGGCCAACTGGAACTGGCCGCCGAGGACCTCCGCCTGGGCCACGATGCCCTTGGTGAAATCACCGGTCGCGTGCTGGCCGATGACCTTCTCGGGCACATCTTCACGAGCTTCTGCATCGGCAAATAGCGCCTGCGCTGTGACGCGCCCGACATATCCGGACATCGGGGTGTTGACAAGGTGCCTACCCGTGGCTTGTATTCGTTCGGTTACGCCTCCCCGGGGAAATCCACATGCAATCGACCGCCGCCGCAAGGCCCGCGCCCACTCTCCTGTCCCGCTCGCTGCTCGCCGGTGGCGTCGCCATCGTGCTTGCGCTGGGCATGACCGCCTGCAAGAAGGACGAAACCGCAGCGCCCGCTGCCGGCACCCCGGCTGCGACGCCGGCCGCTGCACCCGCACAGGCGGTGTCATCGGCGGTTGCCGCGATGGGCGCCGACCAGCTGCGTGATGCCGCTGCCAAAGCCCTGAGCGAACAGCGCCTGTACGCGCCCGCCGGCAACAACGCCATGGAGTACTACCTCGCGCTGCGCGACAAGTCGGCGAGCGATCCTTCGGTCGCCAGCGCGCTGACCGATCTCCAGCCCTACGCCACCATCGCCACCGAGCAGGCCATCGCCCGCAAGGACTTCAGCGAAGCCGACCGTCTCTATGCATTGCTGGAGAAGGCCGATTCCGCGGCGCCGGCACTGCCGCGCCTGAAGAACGCGATCGCCGATGGCGAGAAGGCCGCCGCCGCGGCAGCGGCTTCCGGCACCACGCCGGTGCTGACGCCGCAGGAACAGGCCAAACAGGCCGAGCTTGAGAAGAAGCGCCTGGAAGACCAGAAGAAGTTGCAGGAACAGGCGGCGAAGGAACTGGCGGCCAAGCAGGCGCAGGACAAGGCCACGCAGACGGCCCAGAAGCAGCAGCAGGACGCCGCCGCGAAGGCGGATGCCGATCGCAAGGCCGAAGCGGACCGCAAGGCCGAAGCCGATCGCAAGGCGGAAGCGGACCGCAAGGCCGCCGCCGATCGCGCCGCCGAACAGCAGCAACGTGCGGCCGCCGCGCCGGCGCGCAGCGCAAGCAGCGAATTGCGTGCGATCAGTACGCCGAGCCCGCGTTTCCCGGTCGAGGCATTGCGCAGCGGCCAGAGCGGCAGCGTGACCGTGGAGTTCACCGTGTCGCAGGATGGTTCGGTCGGCGCGGCGCGCGTGGTCGATGCCAATCCGCCGCGCGTGTTCGATCGCGAAGCGCTGAACGCGGTCCGCAAGTGGCGCTTCGAACCGGTCGGTTCGCCGGTGACCACGCGCCGCACGATGCAGTTCAAGCCGAGCGAATGATCGTTTCGATGCACAAGAAAAAGCCCGGCTTGCGCCGGGCTTTTTTGTTGCCTGTCATCCGTGTCGATCAGGAGGCGACCGCGAGTTTTTCCTGGCCGTAGCGGCGCACCGCCATCCACCACAGCAAGGCGGTCACGCCGATCGCGGAGGCGAAATACACCAGCCACTCCAGCGGCTGGATGGCTTCGCTGCGCAGCACCTTGAGGATGATCTGGTTCTGCGCGAGGAACGGAATCGCGAATTGCCACAACGCGTTCTTCACCGGATTCACCATCAGGAAGATGGTCGGGATCATCGGCAGCAGCATCAGGATCGACATGAAGCTCTGCGCTTCCTTCACCGACTTCGCGCCCGAGGCGATCAGCGTCAGCAGGCTGCAGCCGAGCGCCACCAGCGGCAACAGGATCAGCAGCATCTTCAACACCGCGGGCGTGCTGATGTCCATCGCCTTGCCGATGCCGGGCGTGAGTTGCGCGCCGAGCTTGAACGACAGGCAGGTGAGGGTGACGGAGACGATGCCGATCGACACGGCCGCGATCACCTTGCCGCTGACCATGGTGCTGCGCGCGACCGGATTGGTGAGCAGCGGTTCCAGCGACTGGCGCTCGCGTTCGCCGGCGGTCATGTCGATCACCAATGCCGCGCCGCCGAGGAATCCGCCGAGGATCAGCAGATAGGGCAGGAACGACATCACCCGGCCACGGCGCGCTTCCGGCGTCGACAGGTCCTTGTTCGCCACCATGACCGGCGCCGCGACCTGCGGATTCATGCCGCGGGCGAGCAGGCGCAGCGCACCCATCTGCTGGGTATAGATGTTGAGCAGCGTCGTCACGCGTTCGGTGGGAATGCGCGCGTCCTGGCGGGTGGAGTCGTTGACCACTTCGACCAGCGCGGGTTCGCCCTTGCGCCACTGTTCCTCGAACGTGTCGCCGATGCGGATGTAGACGTCCTCGCTCTGGCTGCGGATGGCGGCATCGGGATCAGCAACGTTCTTCGCGGTGACGCCGTGCCCGGCCAGCCATTTCACCAGGTTGGGCGCGTGCTGCGCGCCGACGATGGCGATTTCCAGCGGCTTGTCGTTGAGTTCCTTCATCTTGTGCTGCATGAAGGTGCCGAGCCCGAAGATCAGCAGCAACATCAGCGCTGGCGTCATCAACAACGTCAGCAGCATGGTCTTGCGATCACGGGAGAAGTCGAGCAGTTCCTTGCCGACGATGGCTTTCAGGGCGTTCATGCGTGCAGTCCTTCTTCGCTGCCGATCAGGCGGACGAAAGCGTCTTCGAGGTTGGATTCATGGGCTTGTTCGCGCAGCTCGTCGGGACTGCCTTCGGCCATGACGCGGCCGTGGGCGATGATGACGATGCGATCGCAGAGCGCGGCGACCTCCTGCATGATGTGGCTGGAGAACACCACGCAATGGCCTTCGTCGCGCAGGTGCTTGAGGAAGCTGCGCAGGCCGCGGGTGGTCATCACGTCGAGGCCGTTGGTCGGTTCGTCGAGGATGACGTTGCGCGGCGAATGGATCAGTGCGCGCGCGATCGCGGTCTTGGTGCGTTGGCCCTGCGAGAAACCTTCCGTCCGGCGATCGAGGAAATCCTCCATCTGCAGCGCCGCTGCCAGCGATGCGATCCGCTGGTCCGATTGCTGCGGCGACAGTCCGTGCAGTTCGCCGAAGTAGCGGATGTTCTCGCGCGCGGTCAGGCGCTTGTAGACGCCGCGTGCATCCGGCAACACGCCGAGCGCGCGACGCACGGCATTCGCATCGACGCGAGTATCGATGCCGTCGACGGTGACGCTGCCGCTTTCCGGCGTCATCAGCGTGTAGAGCATGCGCATGGTGGTGGTCTTGCCGGCGCCGTTGGGACCGAGCAGGCCGGTGATCTGGCCGTCGCGTGCGGTGAAGCTGACGTCGTCGACGGCGACCACGGGGGCGTCGTTCTTGCCCTTGCCGGGAAACGTCTTGCGGAGATGTTCGGCGACGATCATGGCGTCCATCCGTTGTAGTCGATGAAGGAAGGCGTCGGGCTCAGCGCGTCGAGGCACTTGGCGTCGAGCGACTTGGCGTCGGCGGTTTCGATGAACTTCGCGAACAGGCGCGGCATGCAGCCGGCGGCGATCACGTTGTGGCCCTGGCCGTTGAGCACCAGCAGGCGGCCGTTGGGCAGCGACTTCGCCACTTCCTCGCCGTAGCGCGGTGGCGTCACCGGATCGAACTGGCCTTCCAGCACCAGCGCTGGCACTGGCGTCGTCAATGCGGTGTGGAAATCGGCTGGCACCTTGCCCTTCGGCCACTGCGTGCAGGCCTGCGTCATGAAGCGGGCCATGTCGTTGCCGAGCACCGTGCCGCTGTCGTCCTGCGCGGTCGCGGGCGCTTGGTCAGCGTCCTCGCTGCACACCACCGACAGCTGCATGCCCAGCGCCATCTGGTCCTTCATCTGCGTGTGCAGCATCGACGTCAACGCCTTCAACCCGGCGTAGCGACCTTGCGCGGCTTCGTGGATCTGCAACGGCAGGATCGAGGCGATCGCCGGCATGTAGGCGAACATGCGCACGAGGCCGGCCACTTCATCGGCGGTCAACACTTCGGTCTTCTGCTCGCCGGACAGGGGATCGCGATAACTGACCTGCGGCGGCGCGTTGCGCAACGTCGCCAGCAGGCTGCCGAGCTCGGCGCGCGGATCGCCGAACTTCGCCTTGCACTGCGCGTCCTTGGTGCAGACGCCGAATTGCAGCGCCAGCGCGTCGTCGAGGTTGCGCGCCCAAATGTTGGACAGATGCAAGGTGTTGGGCACGACGGAATCGAGCACGATGCTGCGGGTCTGTTGCGGATGGCGCATTGCGTACTGCTGCGCCACGCGGGTGCCGTAGCTCACGCCGTACAGGTTGATCTGCTTGGCGCCGATGGCGGTGCGCACGACGTCGAGGTCGGCGATCGCTTCGGTGGTGCCGTACTGGCGCAGGTCGGCGCGCTTCGACAGCGTATCGATGCAGCTCGTGGTGAGGTGCAACATGGCGGCGGCGTTCGGCGCCGATGCGCTTTCGTCGCCGACATCGCAGGCGAGCTTGTTGGAACCGCCGGTGCCGCGCTGGTCGACCAGGATCACGTCGCGCTGGTTGAGCACGCCCTGGAACACCGGTGCGAGCATGGCGTAACTGTCGACCGCCGACTGGCCGGGGCCGCCCGCGATCAGGAACACCGGATCGTCATGCTGCTCGGCGTCTTCGGCGACCGGCACCCAGGCGATGCGCAGGTCGATCTTGCGGCCGTTCGGTTCGGAACGATTCTCCGGCACCGACAGCGTCGTGCACTGCGCGGGCAGGCCTTCGCGCCCCGCCGCACCCGGCAAGGTGCAGGGCTTGAAGCTTAGCTGCCCGAGCTTGCGCAACTGCGCGGGCTCGACATGCGCGGGTTGCGCGGATGCGTTGGAATTGGCTGGTTGCGCAGCCGGTTGGTGCTTGCGCCATGACTGGTAGCCGAACAGTGCAACGGCTGCCAGCACCGCAAGAATGATGCGGATCTTTCTGGACATGTGCCCCCTCCTCAAAGTTCCTGGTAGATGAAAACGGATTCGATAGGTTCGTCGAACAACTTCGCGATGCGGAACGCCAGCGGCAGCGACGGATCGTATTTGCCGGTTTCCAGCGCGTTGATGGTCTGGCGCGAAACCTCGAGGCGCTCGGCCAGCGCGGCCTGCGACCAGCCCATCTGTTCGCGCAATTCGCGCAGGCGGTTGTCCATCAGCGGTAGCGCCGGGTCGCGAGGAACTTGCCGATGGCGTAGGTGAAGCACATCAACGGGAAGACCCAGATCATGGCGGCGCCGGATGGAACGTCGATGATCTTGCCGAGCTGGAGGAAACCGCCGGCGAGATAGACCTGCGAGACGACCAGCGCGGCGACGCCGACGGCTTCCATCTCGATGCGGCGTTGCATCTCGTCGACCGTGCGCAGGTAGCGCAGGAAGGCGAACATGACGAAGGAAATCGGCAGCGCCGGGGCGATGGCGATCACCGCGCGCAGCGGCATCGCCATCTGGTAATGCTTCAGCAGCCAGGTCGATGCGAACACGATCGCGACGTACAGCAGCATCGCCGGCCACATGCGGCGGCGGTAATCGCGGCTGGCGCGGCTGGAATATTCTTCCTCGCAATGATCGCGCCACCAGCGCGGCAGGAAATGCATGATCGCGACGAGGACGAGCAGGCCCGTGCCCATTCCGGTGAGGAAGCCGACGCGGGTGTCCGACCAGCCGGCACGGTTGCCGTAGAGCGCCAGGCCCAACGTCACCACGATGCCGACATACCCCAGCCACAGGCGCTTGCGGAAGCTCATGGACATCATTGCGGCTTCCTCCGCGCGCTGGCCATCAGGGCGACGCCGAGGGCGATGAAGGCTGGTCCGGGCGCCCACAGGCCGGCGTTGCGGGTCGCGAGGCCAGCGGTGAGGAAAACGATCCCGACGATCAGGAACACGAGGCCGGGGCTGCGGGTGGAGCGGGGCTTGTCGTTCATGGCGGTATGTCAAGTGACCTTGACAACACACTAAGCCCGGCAAATCCGGGTTGTCAAGCGTCCTTGACAATCTGGCGTTTCGGCTCGAAGCGGACAGGGGGGCTGGAGTACCATATTGCGCCATGAACAGCACCCACAAAAAGCCGTTGCCGGGCACCGATCTGGCCTATTTCGACGCGTCCGCGGCGGTCGAGGCAATCCAGCCCGGCGCCTGGGCCGGACTGCCATATACCTCGCGGGTGTTCGCCGAAAACATCGTCCGCCGCGCCGAACCGGCGAGGATCGCCGACTATCTCGGCCAGCTGGTCGGTCGCCACCGCGACCTCGATTTCCCGTGGTTCCCGGCGCGTGTGGTCTGCCACGACATCCTCGGCCAGACCGCCCTGGTCGATCTTGCCGGCTTGCGCGATGCCATCGCTGACCAGGGCGGCGATCCGGCGCAGGTGAACCCGGTGGTGCCGGTGCAGCTGATCGTCGACCACTCGCTGGCGGTCGAATTCGACGGCAACGACCCCAACGCGTTCGCCAAGAATCGCGCGGTGGAGGATCGCCGCAACGACGATCGCTTCCACTTCATCGACTGGACGAAACACGCGTTCCGCAACGTCGACGTGATCCCGCCGGGCAACGGGATCATGCACCAGATCAATCTGGAACGGATGTCGCCGGTGGTGGGCGTCAGCGATGGCGTCGCCTATCCCGATACCTGCGTCGGCACCGATTCGCATACGCCGCATGTCGATGCGCTGGGCGTGATCGCGGTCGGCGTCGGTGGACTGGAAGCCGAGAACGTGATGCTCGGCCGCGCGTCGTGGATGCGCCTGCCCGACATCATCGGCGTCGAACTGACCGGCAAGCCGCAGCCGGGCATCACTGCGACGGACATCGTGCTCGCACTCACCGAATTCCTGCGCAAGCAGAAGGTGGTCGGTGCGTTCCTCGAGTTCCGCGGCGAAGGCGCGGCCGCGCTCACGCTCGGCGATCGCGCGACGATCTCCAACATGGCGCCGGAATACGGCGCGACCGCGGCGATGTTCTTCATCGACCAGAACACGCTCGACTACCTGCGCCTGACCGGGCGTGGCGACAAGCAAGTGGCCTTGGTCGAAACCTATGCCAGGACCGCGGGCCTGTGGGCCGATACGCTGGCGGACGCGCAGTACGAACGCACGCTGGCGTTTGACTTGTCGAGCGTGGTGCGCTCGCTGGCCGGGCCGTCCAATCCGCATGCACACCTGCCGGTGAACGAACTGCAGTCGCGAGGCATCGCCGATGAAGCAAAACTGGAAGCCGGGCGCGGCGAGGAAGCGCAAGGTCTGATGCCAGATGGCGCAGTCATCATCGCCGCGATCACCAGCTGCACCAACACCTCGAATCCGCGCAACGTGATCGCGGCGGGCCTGATCGCGCGCAATGCCAATCGTGCCGGACTCCTCCGCAAGCCGTGGGTGAAGTCGTCGCTGGCGCCGGGATCGAAGGCGGTGGCGCTGTATCTGGAAGAAGCCGGATTGAAGTCGGAGCTGGAAAAGCTCGGCTTCGGCATCGTCGCCTTCGCCTGCACCACCTGCAACGGCATGAGCGGCGCGCTCGATCCGAAGATCCAGCAGGAAGTGATCGATCGCGATTTGTACGCGGTGGCGGTGTTGTCGGGCAACCGCAACTTCGACGGCCGCATCCATCCCTATGCCAAGCAGGCCTTCCTCGCGTCGCCGCCGCTGGTCGTCGCCTACGCGATCGCCGGCACCGTGCGTTTCGACATCGAGAAGGACGCGCTCGGCCATCGCGCCGACGGCACGCCGGTCTATCTCAAGGACATCTGGCCGGATGACGCCGAGATCGACGCGATCGTGAAGTCGGCGGTGAAGCCGGAGCAATTCAACGCGGTCTACGAGCCGATGTTCCGTCGCCACGGCGATGACGGCGTGCAGGTCACTCCGCTGTACGAATGGCGCCCGCAATCCACCTACATCCGTCGTCCGCCGTACTGGGAAGGCGCATTGGCCGGTGTCCGCACGCTGAGCGGAATGCGTCCGCTGGCGGTGCTCGGTGACAACATCACCACCGACCACCTGTCGCCGTCGAACGCGATCCTCGCCAGCAGCGCCGCCGGTGAATATCTCGCCAAGATGGGCTTGCCGGAAGAAGACTTCAATTCCTATGCCACGCATCGCGGCGACCACCTCACCGCGCAACGCGCGACCTTCGCCAATCCGAAAACGATCAACGAAATGGCGGTGGTCGACGGCGCGGTGAAGCAGGGATCGCTGGCGCGGGTCGAACCCGACGGCAAGGTGATGCGGATGTGGGAAGCGATCGAGACCTACATGGATCGTGGCCAACCGCTGATCATCATCGCCGGTGCCGATTACGGCCAAGGCAGTTCTCGCGACTGGGCGGCCAAGGGCGTGCGCCTGGCTGGCGTCGAAGTGATCGCCGCCGAAGGCTTCGAACGCATCCATCGCACCAACCTGATCGGCATGGGCGTGCTGCCGCTGGAATTCCTGCCGGGCACCAACCGCAAGACGTTGGAGATCGACGGCACTGAAACCTACGATGTGATCGGCGAACGCACGCCGCGCGCGACGTTGACACTGGTGATCCATCGCAGGAACGGCGAGCGTGTGGACGTGCCGATGCTCTGCCGCCTCGATTCCGACGAGGAAGTGTCGATCTACGAAGCGGGTGGGGTGCTGCAGCGCTTTGCCCAGGATTTCCTCGAACACCGCGCCGCATGATGACGACGATGAAACAGACCAAGATTCCCGCTACCTACATGCGCGGCGGTACGTCGAAGGGCGTGTTTTTCCGCCTCCAGGATTTGCCGGAATTCGCGCGGACGCCGGGCAACGCGCGCGATGCATTGCTGCAACGGGTCATGGGTTCGCCCGACCCATACGGCAAGCAGATCGACGGCATGGGCGGCGCGACGTCAAGCACCAGCAAGGTGGTGATCATCTCGCCATCGTCGGTGCACAACCACGACGTCGATTACCTGTATGGCCAGGTCCCCCTTGATGCCGACTTCATCGACTGGAGCGGCAATTGCGGCAATCTATCCTCGGCAGTCGGTCCGTTTGCGATCGCCAACGGATTCCTTGATCCCGCGCGGGTGCCGAGCGATGGCGTCTGCACGGTGCGCATCTGGCAGGCCAACATCGGCAAGACCATTGTCGCCCACGTGCCCGTCACGAACGGCGAAGTACAGGAAACCGGTGACTTCGAACTGGATGGCGTGACGTTTCCCGCTGCCGAGGTCGCGCTGGAATTCCTCGACCCCGCCGATGAAGGTGAAGACGGAGGCAGCATGTTCCCGACCGGCAACCTGGTCGACGAACTCGATGTGCCCGGCGCCGGGATATTCAAGGCGACGATGATCAATGCCGGCGTACCGGTGGTTTTTGTCGAGGCGTCTGCGCTGGGTCTCGACGGTACCGAACTGCAATCGGCGATCAACGAGAACGCAGCGCTGCTGGCGAAGCTGGAGGCGATCCGTGCCGCCGGCGCGGTGCGCATGGGCCTGATCCACGACGTGAGCGAAGCCGCGCGGCGACCACTCACGCCGAAGGTCGCATTCGTCGCGCCGCCGAAGGATTACGTCTCGTCCAGCGGCAAGCACGTGCATGCCGCCGACATCGCACTGCTGGCGCGGGCGATCTCCATGGGCAAGTTGCATCACGCGATGATGGGCACAGCCTCGGTCGCGATCGCGACGGCCGCGGCGGTGCCGGGCACGGTGGTCAATGCCGCGGCAGGCGGTGGAACGCGCGATGTCGTGCGTTTCGGTCATCCGTCCGGAACCCTGCGCGTGGGCGCCGAGGTAAAACAGATGAATGGCCAGTGGGTCGCGACCAAGGCGGTGATGTCGCGCAGTGCCCGCGTGCTGATGAGCGGCCAGGTGCACGTAACGGTTTGACGGATTGGTCCAGATCCGGGATGCGGAATTGGCTTGGCCTCGCCAAGGCGCAGGCACGATAGTTCACGGGACTTCTCCCGGAACATCACATGTCAGTGCTTGCGACAGCGCAAAAACACCTGCAGTACCCGCGCATCGGACGCATCGTTCGCTACGCCATCATCGGCGGCATCGTTCTGGGATGCGTTGACATTCTTTTTGCCTGGCTGTTCTGGCGCGACCAGGGCCTGACGATTGCGGGCGTGTTCCAGTCGATTGCGCGCGGCATCTACGGCAAACAGGCGGCATCGCTCGGAAGCACCAGCATCGCCGTCGGCGCGTTCTGCCATTTCTTCATCGCCAGCTGCATGGTCGGCGCCTGGGTCGTGTTCGTTTCATGCAAGCCGGCATTCAACAGGCGCTGGATTTTGTGGGGCGTGTTGTACGGATTGCTGCTCTATCTCTTCATGAATTTCGTGTTGCTGCCGATGACGCCGGTCGGTTGGCCCAAGTTCGCCAATCCGGAATGGATCGAAGCGAGCGTGTTCATGCACCTGCTGTTCGGGGTGTGGTGCGCCTGGTGCGGATCGCGTTATCTCTCGCGGCGATAACACGCACGACTTCGCACGCATCCATCATTTCGCATCGGCGACAAGATGTGCACATCCAATTCGAAACCGCGCGGCGATGCCAATCCATAAATGGGTTGTAAACGTCTTGTTCGATGAATTTTTCCGACACATAGTCGAAACGTCATCCACGAGAGTCCACTGCAATGGCATTCGATTCGATTTCAGACAAAACCGGTTTCAAGCGCAGCGCGCTGGTGATTGCCCTCGGCATCTGCTTTGCAGGAAACGTCCACGCGCAATCAACCACCGGCACGGTCTTCGGCAACGCAGCGCCCGGAGAAACCATCACCCTGGTCAGTGAAACCGGCTTCGCACGCACGGTCACCGCGGACAGCACGGGACGCTACAACGCGGGCAACCTGCCGATCGGCAACTACACCGTCACCGCGAAGAAAGGCGACCAAGTCGTCGGCACCAAGCAGGTGTTGGTGAAAGTGAGCTCGGGCACGGAAGCATCGTTCGCCGGTGCGCAGGCGACGGCGGGCAACGAACTCGGCACGATCACCGTGACCGCAACGGGTGCCGGCATCGACGTGACGCAGGTCGATTCGCGCACGGTGATCACCGCGAAGGATCTCGCCGTGCTGCCGATTGCGCGTAGCGCCGAAGCCATCGCGCTGCTTGCGCCAGGTACGGTTCAAGGCAGCGGTTTCTTCGGCAGCGCGGTGTCGTTCGGCGGCTCGAGCGTGACCGAGAACGCGTACTACATCAATGGTTTCAACGTGTCCGACCCGCTGGCGAACATCGGCGGCCTCAGCCTGCCTTACGGATCGATCGCCCAGCAGGAAACCTATACCGGCGGTTACAGCGCCATGTACGGTCGTTCCGATGGCGGCGTGATCAACCAGGTCGGCAAGCGCGGCACCAAGGAATGGCATTTCGGCGGACAGATTTCCATGCGTCCGAAGGCGTTGGCTTCGGCGCCGAAGGATGTCTATTATCCGAAGGCGATGAGCCTCCCGGGAGGCACCAATACCGGGGATCCGGCGAGCGCGATCGGCACGGTCAAGCCGGATGGCGTTCTTGTCAGCGCGTGGCACTACGACAACCCGAACAATCCGGGCACGCTGTTGCAGAAGCGCAGCGACGACAAGCTGTGGAACACGATCTACTCGGCCTACGTCGGTGGTCCGCTGGTTCCCGACAGGTTGTACTTCTTCCTGTCGGCGGAGAAATCGAAGGATTCCCTGATCGCGACCAGCAGCAAGGCCGGCACGGTCACCCGTGCGCACAACGACAACGAATCGAGGAAGATCTACGGCAAGATCGATTGGAACATCAACGATTCCAACATCCTCGAGCTGACCGGGATCAAGGAAAACGACAACACCCATGGTTCGACGTACGCATACGACTATTCCACGTTCAGCCAGGGGAAGTTCCTGTCGCCCTCGACGCCGAGCAAACTCAACACGACGGTCTATATCGCCAAGTACACCAACTACCTGACCGACAACCTGAACTTCTCGGTGACCTACGGCAAGGACACGGTGCGCAATCCGGCAATGGTGGCCGCCGAAAGCGGATTGCCCTTCATTGCGCGCACGGACCTCATCCCGGCGGCAAAGTTACCCGCGGGCGTGACCAATCCGAGCCAGCTGGTGCTGCCGCAGCTGTCGAACGTCGGCGCGACGCCGGGCGCCAGGCTGACGGCGACGGGTGTTCGCTTCGACGTCGAATACAAGATCGGATCCCACCAATTGACCGGCGGCATCGACAACATGACGTACAAGGCGTTCGACCAGGGCGGAACGACCAGCGGCCCCGGCTATTTCTGGCAGTACCGCGCCGGCGGCAACGTGGTGCGCAAGCTCTATTTCAACTCGCTGGCATCGATGTCGGTGGTGCAGAAGGCGATGTATCTCGAGGATGTCTGGCAGGTCACCGACCGCTTCATGCTGAAGGCCGGCCTGCGCAGCGACGACTTCAACAACAAGAACAACGCCGGCCAGAGCTACGTGCATGAAAAGCACCAGATCGCGCCGCGCGTCGGCTTCGCCTGGGATCTCCATGGCGATTCGACGATGAAGCTGTACGGCAACCTGGGCCGTTACTACCTGGCGTTGCCGAATGAAGTCGCCATCCGCGGTGCATCGCCGTCCACCAACTATCGGATTTCGTGCAACTACGCGAGTGTCGACATCAATGGCCAGCCGCTTGGTTTGAGCAATTGCGGCGCGCCCTTCTCGGCGAACGGCGAGTTCGGCCAGCCGGTCGATCCGGCCTCGATCGCGTCGAAGAACCTGAAGCCGCAATACCAGGATGAAGCCATCCTCGGGTTCGACTGGCAGTTCCGCAAGAACTGGGTCGCCGGCGTCAAGGGCACCTATCGCAAGCTCGGCACCGTGATCGATGATTGGTGCGATACCAGCTTCATCGCCAACAAACTCGATGCTTCGGGTTTCGGCTCGGCCAACTACACCATCCCCGGCTGCTACATCATCAATCCCGGTCGCACCAACGTGTTCCATGTCGCCAAGGCCAACGGTTCCGGCTATACCGACGTGACGATGACCAATGAGGAGCTCGGCTTCGGCAACCTGAAACCGATTCGCAAGTACATGGCGCTGGACCTGTATCTGGAACACCAGTTCGACGGCAAGTGGCAGGCACGCATCGACTACACATGGAGCCGCAACCCGGGCAACACCGAAGGCCAGGTCAAATCGGATATCGGCCAGGGTGACATTTCCAAGACCCAGGACTGGGATTCCGCCGGACTGATGTACAACGCCTACGGCATGATGGCCAATGACCGTCGCCACGCCCTGCGCATGCGCGGCATGTACCAGTTCGCTCCGGAATGGCTGTTGACCGGCAAGCTGCTGGTGCAGTCGGGCGTGCCGCGCAACTGCCTGGGCTTCTTCTTCAACGACTCCGATCCGATCGGTTATGGCTCGTCCTACCACACCTGCTTCAACAAGGACTCGGCGCCGGGCAAGGAACACGGTCCGTGGACGAAGCAGCTGGACCTGGGCATCGTCTATCGTCCGAAGTACTTCGACAAGAAGCTGACGGTTGCGGCGAACGTGTTCAACGTCACCAACGAACGCAAGCCGCTCCAGTACAACGCACGACTGGAAACCAGTGCGTCGGGATCGCCGGGGGATGGTACGGTGTTGTCCAGTTACGGCCTTCCGCTGTTCTTCCAGTCGCCGCGTTACGTGCAATTGAGCGTGAGCTACGACTACTGACGGGATTCCCGAATGCGCCTGCATGTCGTCGCTACCGCGATCCTGCTGTCTGCAACCTCGTCATTGCCTGCGCAATCTTCCGTTGCGCAGGCGATCGCGACGGATCCGCCGCGGGACAGCACTCATCCCGCGCGCATGGAAGTGCTGCACATTCCGACGCACGGGAACATCATCAATGGCATCGCCTATCTCGCGGCCGGAAGCGGGACGCATCCGACCGTGGTGTTCTTCCACGGCCTGCCCGGCAACGAGAAGAACCAGGATCTTGCGCAGGCCGTGCGGCGGGCGGGCTGGAATGCGGTGGTGTTCAGCTATCGCGGTTCCTGGGGCAGCCCCGGGAAGTTCAGTTTTGCAGGCAATCTGGAAGACGCCGATGCCGTACTCGCGTTCGTCGAGGATTCCGTCAATGCGCGCAAATACGGCATCAATGCGAAGCGCCTGGTTGTCGTCGGGCACAGCATGGGCGGATGGGTCGCCGCGCAGGCGGCATCGCATCATCCGGAGTTGACCGGGGCGGCGCTGATCTCCGCCGCCGACATGGGGCGCATCGGCACGATGCCGCGAGAGCAGGTCGTCGCAGGCATGCGCGACGGCATGGAATCGCTGGCGGGCACCACGCCGGAACGCATGGCGGATGAACTCGCCGTCGGGTCCGCGCGCTGGAATTTCGATGCCGCGGCGCCGCGGCTGGCAAGGATGCCGATGCTGGTCCTGACCTCCGACGACGGATTCGCGATGTTCGGCGATGGCCTGGCGGCAAAGCTCAAGGCCGAAGGCAATGCGCGGGTCACCACCCGGCATCGGGCAACGGATCATTCGTGGTCGGATTCGCGGATCGCGCTCGCGACGGCGTTGCTCGAATGGCTGCAGGCGTTGCGCTAACCCGGTGGACATGAGAACAGCCACGACGGAAGAGACGGGGTTGCTGCTCGAGGCGCGTTCGCTCGTTCGCGTCTTCCAGATTTTCGGCAACATCGAACGCACGATGATCCTGTTCATGATCGCGACCGGGAACGGAATCACGGCGACGGATATCGCCGAGGCCATCCAGGTCAGCAAGCCGCATGCCTACCAGCACCTGAAGCGATTGATCGCGGGTGGCTGGATCAAGCCGGTCAGGCGCGGACATGCGCGCGGCTATGTCTGCAGCAATCTCGAGGTCCATCTGTTGCTGACGAGCTTGCGCACGATCGCGCGGGCGCAGGGCAGTGTTTTCCCCAAGGGGCGTCGCCGGGATCCGGCGATGATCCTGAACTTCCGCCAGTGGCAGGCCCTGAAGATGCCGGCGGCATAAGTCCAATTTTCGCGGTTGCCCGCCGCAATTGGACCAGCTCGCCATGCCTGCTTTGGTCGCATACTCCGGACCAACGGTGCGAACCCGTTCGAGTGGATGCAAGGCATGGACATCTTTCTGGATGGCGAAGGCGCGATCTACCAGCAACTGGTGCGCGGCCTGAAGAACGCCATCGCGAGCGGGCGGTTGGCGGAAGGCGAACGATTGCCGCCGTCACGCGACCTGTGCCGCCAACTCGGCATCTCCAGGACCACGGTGGTCGCGGCCTATGAACTCCTGAGGGCGGAGGGTTACACCAATACCGTCACCGGGTCCGGCAGTTTTGTCGCGAAGAGCCGGTTCGCCAAGGATCGCGGCAGCCACCTGCAATCGGCGATTCCGCCGCAGAACGAGCGCAGCCGGATCGCGCGTGGCGTCTTCGATCTCAAGAACATGCCGGGGCGCCGGCCGGATGGAATCCGGCATGCATTCGAGTACGGGCAACCCATCCGCAACAAGAACATGGACGCGCTGTGGGCGAAGGAGATCCGCAAGGCGATCCCGCGCGCGGCCAACCGCTACCCGCGGGTGCAGGGGAACCCGGAGCTCCGGAGCGCGCTGGCGCACCATATCGAGCGCAGCCGCGGCATCGTCTGCGATGCCGACGACATCCTGATCGTGGCGGGCGTTCAGCAGGCGATCCAGGTCTGCATCCAGGCGCTGTTGAATGCCGGTGATACCGTGGCGTTCGAGGAACCGGGATACTTCAGCGCGCGCAAGCTGTTCCAGATCGCGGGCGCCAAAATCGTTCCGGTGCCGGTCGATCGCGACGGCATGGTGGTGGACGAGATTCCACCGGGCGTGCAACTGGTCTACACCACGCCGTCGCACCAGTTCCCGACCGGCGCGGTGTTGTCGGAAGCTCGGCGAACGGCGCTGCTGGACTATGCGCAACGCAGCGGTGCCTGGGTGATCGAAGACGATTACGACGGCGAATTCAGGATCAACGGCCCGGCGCTGCTCTCGTTGCATGCGTCCGATCGCAACGGACGCACGATCTATGTCGGCACGCTGTCGAAATCGTTCTCCGCCGGAATTCGCCTGGGCTACATCGTGGCGCCGCCGGCATTGCAGCAGGATCTTCTGGCAGCGAAATGGACGCTCGATTTCGGCTCGCCCACGCTCGAGCAAATGGCCTTGGCCGGATTGATCCAGAGCGGCGCCTACGCCCGGCATCTGCGCTGGGTGTCGGAAGAGTTGCTGAGCCGACGCACCGCGCTCGCGTCCGAACTGATGGCACGTTTCGGCACGACCGCGAGTTTCGCCCTGCCCAGATCGGGGATGCACCTGCTGGCGACGTTCAAGAGCCTCGGAGCGGATGCGGGCGCGATGCTGGTCAGGCGCGGCCATCAGGAAGGACTCGCGCTCTATACGGTCGATCCCTGCTATGTGCAGCCGCCGGAAGCATTGGGCCTGATCCTCGGCTTCTCGTCGATGACCGTGTCCGATATCCGCGAAGGCATGGCCGTTCTCGAGCGCGTCCTGTCGCCATTGCTGCAGCAGGCGGAACACAACGGGGCGAATTCCGCGAACGTGGTTCCGTTGAAGCGGCTCGTCAAATAGGGCCGGTCACTTCAGGCTGATGTACTTCTCGCGGCGGATGTCCTTCATCGGCAGGCCGTGTTCCTTCAGCGCGGCGACCACCGCATCGACCATGTTGGGATTGCCACACATGTAGGCGATGTCGTCCCCGGCGGTCGGCGCGAGTTCGGCCAGGCGATTCTGCACGTAGCCGTGCGCGGGTTCGGCATGGGCGAAGGCGGCGACATCATCGCCACTCAACGCTTCCCGCGACAGGCAGGGCAGGTAGCGGAACTTGCCCGGATGCTTGTCGACCATCGCCAGGAATTCGTCGGCGAACAGCAGTTCCGAGGGCACGCGGGCGCCGTGGACCAGCACGACTTCGATCCCGCGTTCGCGGATCAATGCGTCGAGCTGCGGCAGCATCGAGCGATAGCTGGCGACGCCGGTGCCGGTGGCGATCAGCAGGTAGCGGCGGTTGGCGTCGTCCGGCTTGAGGGTGAACAGGCCGAGCGGGCCGCTGGCCTGCAGGTGGTCGCCGATGTCCATGCCCTGGAACAGCGCGGTGGCGGCGCCGCCAGGCACGATGCTGGCGACGAACTCCACCGCCTCGCCGCAGGCGATGCGATGGTCGTGGCGGGTGGCGCAGGAATAGCTGCGGCGCGCGGTGCTGCCATCGGCCAGCGGGAAATGGATCTGGATGAACTGCCCGGGGGTGTAGTCCAGCGCTTCGCCGTCGTCGCGGACGAAGGCGAGATGGAGGACGGAGGCGGCGATCTGCCGACGTTCGAGCAGCCGGATTGGGAAGAACTTCGACATAAGACTCCTATAATAACGGGTCTCTCCTTTGCGATCCCTCGCTGCAATGACGGATTCCGCCTCCGTGCCCGCCCTGAGCGTGCATGACCTCCGCAAGACCTACGACAATGGCGTCGAAGCCCTCAAGGGCATCTCGCTGGACGTTCAACCCGGTGATTTCTACGCATTGCTCGGCCCCAATGGCGCCGGCAAGTCGACCCTGATCGGCATCATCAGTTCGCTGGTCAACAAGACCTCGGGCAGCGCCGAGGTGTTCGGCGTCGATATCGATCGCCATCGCGACGAGGCGATGCGCCTGATCGGGCTGGTGCCGCAGGAACTCAACTTCAACATGTTCGAGAAGCCGCTCGACATCTGCGTGAACTACGCGGGGTTCTACGGCATTCCGCGCGAAGTCGCGCTGCCGCGCGCCGAGGCGGTGCTGAAGGACGCGCTGCTGTGGGACAAGCACGACAAGATGAGCCGCACGCTGTCGGGTGGCATGAAGCGCCGCCTGATGATCGCGCGCGCGCTGATGACCGAACCGCGCCTGCTGATCCTCGACGAGCCGACCGCCGGCGTCGACATCGAGATCCGTCGCGGCATGTGGGAAACCCTGAAGCGGATCAACGCCGCCGGCACCACCATCATCCTCACCACGCATTATCTGGAGGAAGCGGAAAGCCTGTGCCGCAACCTTGCCATCATCAACCGCGGCCAGATCGTCGCCGAAGGACCGATGAAGACGTTGCTGGCCAAGCTCGATGTCGAGGGCTTCCTGTTCGACATTGACGGCGAACTGCCGACACAGTTGCCGCAGATCGAGGGCACCACCCTGGTCGCGCTCGACGGCCACACCATCGATCTTGAGATGCCGCGCGCAATGGATCTCAACCGGGTGTTCGCCGCCTTCGCCGACGCCGGCATCCGCGTGCGCTCGATGCGCACCAAATCGAATCGACTGGAGGAATTGTTCGTGCGCATGGTTGCCGATCCCAAGGAGGCCCAGGCATGAGTGGCGCGAACCCGAATCTGGTCGCCTTCTTTACCGTCGCGCGGCGCGAGGTCATGCGCATCCTGCGCATCTGGGGCCAGACCCTGATGCCGCCGGCGATCACCATGACGCTCTACTTCCTGATTTTCGGCGGGCTCATCGGTTCGCGCGTCGGTACCATGGACGGCATCCGCTACATGGACTTCATCGTGCCGGGTCTGGTGATGATGTCGATCATCCAGAACAGCTACGGCAACATCAGCTCGAGTTTCTTCGGCGCCAAGTTCGGCCGCCACATCGAGGAACTGCTGGTCTCGCCGATGCCGAACTGGGTGATGCTGGCCGGCTACGTCGCCGGCGCGGTGCTGCGCGGCCTGATGGTCGGCGCAATCGTGCTGGTGATCGCGATGTTCTTCACCCATGTACGGGTACCGCATCCCCTGGTGACGATCGCATCGGTGCTGCTGGGCGCGACCATCTTCTCGCTGGCCGGCTTCATCAACGCGGTCTACGCCAAGAAGTTCGATGACGTCGCCATCGTGCCGACCTTCATCCTCACCCCGCTGACCTATCTCGGCGGCGTGTTCTATTCGGTCAAGCTCCTGCCGGAATGGGCCCAGACGCTGACCCATCTCAATCCGATCTTCTACATGGTGAATGCGTTCCGCTATGGCCTGCTCGGACAGAGCGACGTGGCGATGGGCGCGGCCTTCGGCTTGATGCTGCTGTTCGTCATCGGCCTGACCACGCTCGCGCTGTGGTTGCTCAAGCGCGGCGTCGGCATGCGCAGCTGACGGAAGTCCGGCGAATGTGGGGGATGCGTTAACGCCCGACGCATCCCGGACGGTATCCTGTGGGCGATGCGCTTCCCTCGACTCCTGCCGGTGTTGTTCTGCCTGTCCTGCGCCAGCGCCCAAGCGGCGCAAGTGAAGCGCGTGGAGGTCCGCGGCATCGACGGGGCGATGGCGAACGACGTTCGCGCGGCGCTGTCGCTGGAGGATGCGATCGGCAAGCAGGTGTCGGATCGCCGCCTCGATTACCTGCTCGACGAAGCCGAGACGGAAACGCGCAATGCGCTGGAACCGTATGGCTATTACTCGCCGCAGATCAAGGTGACGCCGTCGAACGATCGCAACGCGCTGGTCGTCGTCATCGACGTCCAGCGCGGCGATCCGGTGATCGTGCGCAAGGTCGCCTACGGCATCGAAGGCCCGGGCGCCGAAGACCAATACCTGACGCAGGACATCCAGAAGGTGCAGCCGGTGCCGGGGAGCGTGTTCGACCAGAGCGCCTATGAAGCCGGCAAGACCGCGATCACCCAACGCCTGGCCCAGCGTGGCTACTTCGATTCCGATTTCATCAGCCACAAGGTCGAGGTGACGCGCGCCGCGCACGCCGCTGATGTCGACCTGCGCTGGACCAGCGGCGAACGTTACAAAATGGGGGCGATCACGTTCGAGCAGACGCCGAACGAGATCATCAACCAGAAATTGCTGGAACGCCTGGTGTACTGGAACGAAGGCGATTACTACCACCAGGGCCGCCTCGATCGCCTGCGCAAATCGCTGACCTCGCTCGACTACTTCAGTCGCGTTGACATCGAACCGCTGCCCGGTGATGCCAAGGACCTGCGCGTGCCAGTGCAGGTGACGCTGGAACCGGCCAAGCGCAGCATCTATACCGCCGGCGTGAGCTACGGCACCGACAGCGGTCCCGGCGCGCGTTTCGGACTGGAGCGTCGCTATCTCAACAAGCGCGGCCACAAGGCGCTGGCGCAGGTCGATTACGCCCAGAAGCGCAAGGTGGCGACGCTGCAATATCGCGTGCCAGCCTTTAAATGGCTGGATGGCTGGTATACCGCCGGCCTGCAGTTCGGCGATGAACAGAGCCGCTACATCGACAACCGTCGCACGGAGCTGGTGTTCAGCCGGACCGGGCAGATCAACACCAAGCTCGACGCCGCGATCTCGCTGCACGTGCTGCGCGAACGCTGGGCCTATACCGACGGCACGCTGAAGACGCCGTACCAGACCGCCAGCCTGAGCTTCCCGCAACTCGACATGCACTACGTCAGCGTCGACGATCGCCTGTATCCGCGGCGCGGCATCGGCGCGAATTTCACCTTGCGCGGTGGTTCGGCCGGGGCAGGCGGGGGATTCCTCCAGGGCCATGCGCGCGCGCAGTGGTTCCATGGCCTGGGTCCGCAGGATCGCCTGATCCTGCGCGGCGAACTCGGTTACACCGCCGCCAAGGACGCGCTGGCATTGCCGCCGTCGCTGCGTTTCTTCGCCGGTGGCGATCGCAGCATCCGTGGTTACAACTGGCGCGAAGTCGGTCCGCGCCTGGTGGATCCGAAAGGCCGCTACCTGTTCGCCTATGGCGCCAAGAACGTCGTGACCAGCAGTGTCGAATACGAGCGCTACTTCAACGCCAGCTGGGGCGCCGCGGCATTCGTCGATGGCGGCAGCGCCTTCGATGACCGCAAGCTCGACTGGCATACCGGCGTCGGCCTCGGCGTGCGTTGGCGTTCGCCGGTCGGCCCGGTGCGCATCGACATTGCGCGCGGCCTCAAGCACCCCGATTCGCCGTTCACGCTCCACCTCAACATCGGCGCCGACCTGTGAGTCGCGATCTCGAAAAACGCTACGGGCTGGAACCGTTGCCGGACGACGCGACGCCGGAACAGCGCGAAGCGCGCATCGCGGAATTGCGCGGCCTGCGCCGCAGGCGCGCGCGCAAGATCGCCTGGCGCAGCGGATTGGGCATGCTGCTGCTGGCCGTGCTCGCGGTCGCCGGCCTGTACTGGTTACTGACCACGATCGCCGGTCGCGACTTCCTGCTTGCGCGCATCCGCGGCCTGTTGCCGACCGGCACCGAGCTGAGCTGGAAGAGCGCCGAAGGCCCGGTGTCGGGCCCGATGACGCTGCATGGCGTCCACGTCGTCTATCGCGGCTGTCCCGATCAGGATGGCAAGCCGGTGACGTATCCGGCGTGCAAGACGCCCCTGGTCACCACCTTCAACGCGAATACGGTGACGATCAGGCCGATGTTGCAGCCCTTGCTCGGTCGCAAGCTGCGCCTGGATTCGATCGCGATCACCGACGCCACGCTCGATCTTCCGCACAGCGAGAAGCCGTTCGAATTGCCGCGCTGGCCGCAATCGCTGCCGCAGATCGGCACGCCGTTGCCGATCCGTTTCGATGCCATCGCCATCGACAACCTCGCGGTGACACGCGTCGGCGTGCCGCTGGTCGACATCCGCAGCGTGCGTGGCGCGCTGGAAGTGGAGGAGGGACGGCTGCACGCCGACCACCTGGTCGCGGAAACCGATCGCGGCGACTTCAAGGTGCAGGGCGATTATGCGCCGGCCGATCGCTACCGCATGGCGCTGACGGCCTCCGCGCTGATGCCGGCGCCGCTGGGGCGTACGCGCCCGGTGATCGGTTTGGCCGCGCGTGGCGATCTCGATCGCATGGACATCGCGTTGTCCGGCAACGTGCCGGCGCCGCTGTATGCGCACCTCACCCTGAAGGACGGCGAACGCAATCCGGTGTGGAGCCTGCGCGCGAACGCCGAATCGCTCGATCCCGGCCTGCTTGCCGGCACGTCGGAACCCACGACGCCGCTGAGTTTCGACCTGCAGGGCGATGGCAAAGATTACGAGGCGACGTTGCATGGGAAATTCGATCGTGGTGACCTGCATGCGGTGATCCAGCCATCGAAGGTGCGGCTCGCCAACCAGGTGCTGGAACTCAAGCCCGTGGTCGTCGATATCTTCGGCGGGCGCATCGCCGCGACCGGGCATGGCGATTTCAGCCCTGCCAAAAACGGGCAATTCGATTTCGCGGTCGTCGCCCGCGGACTGCGCTGGGGCAAGGATGCGGATGTGATCGGCGCCAGCGCCGACTTCCGTTTCTCGGGCGTCACCAGCAAGTGGAACGCGACCGGGACCGGTGCCGCGGTGCGCGGCAAGGACAGTGCCCAGGTTGCGTTCGACGGCATCGGCGATGGCGAAGGCGTGAACTTCAATTCGCTGCGCGCGACGATGCCGCAGGGACGGCTGGATGCGCGCGGTCGCGTCGCCTGGGCGCCGAGCCTGAACTGGAAGGCCGACGCCACGCTGTCGGGATTCGATCCCGGCTATTTCCTGCCGGAGTGGAAGGGTGCGTTGAACGGTCGCATCGCGACCATCGGGACGACGCGCAACGATCGCCGCATGGACATCGTGGTCGACGCGCAGCAGCTCGGCGGCAAGCTGCGCGATCGCGCCATCGCCGGGCGCGCCAAGATGGAATTGCGCACGGCAGCGACCTCCAAGGACGTGATGGAGTTCGGCGGTGATGTCGCGCTCACGCTCGGCGGCAGCCGTATCGATGCCAAGGGTCGCGTCGATCGCGCCTTCAATGTCGATGCCAACCTCGCACCGCTGCGTCTCGACGATCTGTTGCCGAACGCCGCCGGCACGCTGGCGGGAACGCTGAAGATCACCGGACCGCGCAATGGTCCCGACATCGACGCCGATCTCAACGGAACCGGCCTGCGCTACGGCGGTTATCGCGCGGCGACCTTGAGTGCGCGCGGACGTCTGCCGTGGCAGAACGGCAACGGCAATCTCGCGATCATCGGCAGCGGCATCGAAGCGGGCATGACCTTCGATCGCCTCGAAGCGCACGCGACCGGCGCGATGGAGCATCTCGCGCTCACCGCGAACGCCAGCGGCGGCATGGGCCAACTCTCGGTTACAGGCAATGCCTTGAAACAGGGCAATGACTGGCGCGGCACCTTGTCGTCGCTGCATCTGGCCCCGGTGAAGGGAGCGGCGTGGCAGTTGCAATCACCCGCGCAGTTCGCGCAGCACGGCAGCAACTGGACGCTGTCGCAGAGCTGTTTCAGTTCCACTGCCGGCGGCAGCCTGTGCGCGAATGCCGAATGGCCGCGCCGTGGCGTGCAGGTCGACGGACATGGCTTGCCGCTGGCGCTGGCGTTGCCGTATCTGCCGCCGCGCAAGGACGGCAAGCCGTGGGATCTCGAGGGCGAGATCGCATTGACCGGCGCGGTGCAGCCGATGGGCGGCAGCTGGCGCGGCAACGTGCACCTGACATCGCCGCGCGGTGGCGTACGCGTTCCGGTGCAACGGCATACGACCGCGTTCGAGTGGCAGAACCTGACGCTCGATGCGACCTTCGATCCCAACCGCCTGCAAGGGAAATTGAACGCCGGCTACAACGGCAACGGCCACATCATTGCGGATGTCTCGACCGGCTGGGACGAACACGCGCCGCTCACCGGCAGCATCGATGTCGATACCCGCGACCTCACCCTGATTGAGTTGTTCTCGCCCGACATCGTCGATCCGCAGGGGCATCTTGCCGGCCACATCCTGCTGGCGGGTTCGCGCGCCGCACCACGCATCGGCGGCAACGCCGTGCTCAGCGAATTCCGCACCGACCTGCCGGCGCTCGGCCTGGTGATCGACAACGGCACGATCAAGATGGAAGCGCAGGCCGATGGCAATGCGCGCATCAGCGGCAACCTGCGTTCCGGCGAAGGCACCTTGAACGTCGACGGCACGCTGGGTTGGCTGGGCCAGGACACGCCGCTGCAGTTGTCGGTGAAGGGTCGCAACGTCCTGGTGTCGGATACGCGCGAACTCAAAGCGGTCGCCGATCCCGACGTGCTGGTGAAGTTCCGCGCCGGCCAGCCGTTGACGGTCACCGGCACCGTCGGCCTGCCGTCGGCGACCATCGATCTCGAACGCCTGAGCGGTGGCGCGACGCGATCCAGCGACGTGGTGATCCTCGATCCGGTCGATCCCGAACGGACCAGTTCCGGCCTGCCGCTCGATCTCGACCTCAAGCTCGCGCTCGGCGACAACGTCAACATCAACGGCTTCGGACTGAAGGGCCAGCTCGGCGGCAGCCTGCGCGTGCGCGCGCGGCCCGGCCGCGACACGCTTGCGACCGGCACGCTCGATGTCAGCGGGCGCTACCGCGCCTATGGGCAGAACCTGACCATCACCCGCGGACGCCTGGTGTGGTCAAACGATCCGGTCGGCAATCCGGTGCTGGACGTACGTGCCGAACGCGCGCTCGGCGATGTCACCGCCGGCATTTCGGTGAGCGGTCGCGCGTCACGGCCGCAGGCGGACGTGTGGAGTGATCCCGCCAGCAGCCAGGACGATGCGCTGGCACTGCTGGTGACCGGTCATTCGCTGTCCGGGCTCGACAGCAACGCACAGAGCGAAGTGAGCGCGATGTCGGCGGCGCTGAGCGCCGGCGAAGGCCTGCTGGCCTCGCAGCTGGGATCGAAGATCGGCCTCGACGATGCCGGCGTGATGCAGTCGCGCGCGCTGGGTGGCAGCGTGCTTGGCGTCGGCAAGTATCTGTCGCCGAAGATGTACGTTGGCTACGGCGTGTCGCTGCTCGGCACCGGCCAGGTGCTGATGCTGAAATACCTGCTGCGCAAGGGCTTCGATATCCAGATCGAATCGAGCACGGTGGAGAATCGTGCTTCGGTGAATTGGCGGAAAGAGAAGTAACAACATCGCACGCGCTGGTGCGTGGGTGACCAGCTCCGTTGCGCGGGACGCCGTGAATACGTCCATGTAGGCTCATGCGCCGCATCCATGCGGCGCAATGCCCGCGCACCGGACTGGTGCACCCACTTCCGCGCGCGTGTTGTTGCTTTATGGAGGAGAAGCGAAAAGCTCGCCACCGGCAGCGCCGGCGCGGTTCGTCCGTGTGGCCGACCATACGAGGCATGGATGCCGAGTCGAGCCCCCATGGATGGGTTCACGGCGTGTCGGCCATACGGACAACCGACGCAAGGCGCTACGCCGGGCGATGCTTCTCAAGACTTACTTCGAACAAGCAACATCGAAGCGCCGGTTCTGCATCAACCCTACTTCCGCCAGATCGAACGACGCGCCGCCATCGAAGCGCAATCGCAACTCACGCCACGCCTGCGGATGCGTGATGCGGAACGGACGCAACTGCCGCGACCACGGGAAGGTCTCTCCCGTGCGACGGTCGATCTCGTGCCAGGCGCCTGCATCGTTGCGACCCTGCAGCGTCCATCCGAGTGCGAGCGCATCGGCATGCTCACCGGTCGTCAGGGTGTAGAAATCGATTTTCTGCGGTCGATCGAAGCGCAGGCGCACGTCGCGATTTTCACCGGCAATCGCCGCGCCGACCATCGCATCGCCATCGACCAGCGCTTTCGCGGAGGCCCCGTTCGCGAACGTGGAAGACGCCAACTGCGATGCGAGATCGCACAGCGGCTTCGGCGCTTGTCCGGTCTTCGTCAGCGATGGCGCGAGATCGCGTTCGCCGCTGCCCCAGCGCGAGGGTTTCGGGCCCATGGCGAACTCCAGCGTGCCGCCGTTGGCGATCGCCGCGTGCGGCAGCCAAGCCTTCGTCCATGGCTTGCCGTTGACCTTCAGCGACTGCACGTAGACGTTCTGCAGGCTGTTGCCGCGCGCGATCACGTGCAGGGTGCGGCCGTTGTCCATGGTGACATCGACGCGATCGAACGCCGGCGAACCGATCGCGTATTCCGGTGCGCCCATCCGCAACGGGTACAAGCCGAGCATCGCGAACACGTACCACGCCGACATCTCGCCATTGTCCTCGTCGCCGGGATAGCCCTGGCCGATCTCGCTGCCGAGATAGAGCCGGCGCTGGATCTCGCGCGTCAATGCCTGGGTCTTCCATGGCTGGCCAATGCTGTCGTACAACCAGGCGAGGTGATGCGACGGCTGGTTGCTGTGCGCATACATGCCCAGTCGCACGTCGCGCGCCTCGGTCATTTCGTGGATCACTTCGCCATAACTGCCGGAGAATTCCTTGCCTGCGGTTTCCGGTGTCGAGAACAGGGTGTCGAGCTTTCTCGCCAAGCCGTCGCGGCCGCCGTACAACGCGGCCAGGCCATGGCTGTCATAGACCGCCGGGAAAGCGTAGGTCCAGGCGTTGCCCTCGGTGTAGTCGCCGCCCCAGACGCGGGGATCGAATGCATTCGCCGGCTTTTGCCAGCTACCATCGGCCTGGCGGCCGCGGAAGAAACCCGTCGCCGGATCGAACAAATGCGCGTAGTCGAGCGCACGACCACGGAAGTAGGCAGCTTCATCGTTGTAACGGCGCGCTTCCGTGGGATTGCGCGACGTCTTGGCCAGCGCTTCGGCCAGCTGGGCGATGCCGAAATCGTTGGGACCGCCTTCCAGGCTCCACGACAATCCTTCACCAACGCCAGTGTCGATATAGCCGCGATAGGGCGATGTCGCCATGCCCTTGCGGCCGACGTTCGGCGCCGGCGCGATCGTGGTCGCGTTGCGCAGTGCCGCGGCATAGGCCTCGCGCGGATCGAAGCCGCGCACGCCTTTCAACCAGGCATCGGCGAAAGCGACATCGGAACTGGTGCCCACCATCAGGTCGGCATAACCGGGCGAGGACCAGCGCGCGACCCAGCCACCGTCGCGGTATTGCTGGAGGAATCCATCGACCATCTCGCCGGCCTGTTTCGGCGCGATCAACGCATAGGCCGGCCAGGCGGTGCGGTAGGTGTCCCAGAAGCCGTTGTTGACGTAGAGCTTGCCGGGCAGAACGCGTGCGGACGTGCGCTGCGCGTCGCCACCGGCATTGTCCTTGGTCCAGGTGCTCTGGTCGGCATGCACCCAACGCGGCTGCGCATTGCTGCCGATGTTCTCGTGCGCGCTGTTGGGATAGAGGAAGAGTCGATAGAGATTGGAATACGTGGTCGTGCGCTGGTCGTCGCTGGCGCCGGCGATGCGGACGCGACCCAGCACCGCATCCCATGCGGCCTGTCCGCGATCGCGGATGGTGTCGAACGTGGCGCTGCCGATTTCCAGTTCAAGATTGTGCTTCGCCTGTTCGACGGAGATCAGCGACGTCGCGATGCGCATCCGCACTTCGCGATCGGCGCCGACCGCGAAGTTGACGTAGCCAGTCGGGCGACCGGTCTTGATCGCGCCGCTGCCCTGCCATGGTTGGTCGAAGCGCGCATAGACATACATCCGCCCGGCGCCGCTCGACAGGCCGCTGCGGATATCGGTGTAACCGCTCAACGTTTGCGTGGCAGGATCCAACGTCAATCCGCCACGGGCATCGACGTTGTCGAACAGCAGCGTGCTGC
Source organism: Lysobacter sp. (assembly GCA_027306995.1). Classification (GTDB taxonomy): domain Bacteria; phylum Pseudomonadota; class Gammaproteobacteria; order Xanthomonadales; family Xanthomonadaceae; genus Solilutibacter. The sequence goes on along the minus strand of DAHUXS010000013.1, from coordinate 361,924 downwards.
CGCTCTTGCCGTCGTTGGCCGGAAAACGGAAGCGGAACAGCGCGGCATGATCGGTGGGGGCGATCTCGGCGGCGATGCCATTGTCGAAGCGCACGCCGTAGAGATAGGGGCGCGCGGTTTCGTCGTCGTGGTTGAACGACATCGCACGCTTCTTGCGATCGGCTTCCGGTTCGCCCGTCGCCAGTGACGGCATCACCTGGAAGGTCTGGCGATCGCCCATCCACGGACTCGGCTCATGGCTCAGCGCCAACGCCTGCAGGCGCGGATGGTTGTCGCCGTCGTTGCCTTCGTTCCAGCGATACAGCCAACCGAGCGTTCCGGCATCGGTCACCGGTGTCCAGAAATTGAAGCCGTGCGGCAGCGCGGTCGCGGGAAAATTGTTGCCGCGCGAGAAGGTGCCGTTCGACTGGGTGCCGCGCGTGGTCAGCACGTCGTCGGAAGGGTGGGTGCTGGCTGTGCGTGGCGACGATGTGATCGCGATGTCGTCGATCCAGCCTTGCGCTGTTGCGCCGCCCACCGGCTGCAGTTCCAGTTCGATCGCACGAATGCGGTGGCCGTGCAACGAAGCGATATCTCCCACGCGCACCTGCTTGCGTGCCCACTGTTGCGGGTACAGCGTTTTCGATGCGGCTTGCCCTGCCGCGGTGATGCCGGCGCCGTGCTGGTCACGGGCATCGAGTTGCGACAGGCGACGACCATCGTCGAACACTAGGTCGATGCTGACGCCAGTCGAGGCGACGGTATCGCCATCGACGATGCCACCAGTGATTTCAGGAAGCACCAGCCACGACAACGCGGTATCGGCGTCGACCGGAATATCGACCGCGAACAATCGCGTGCGGCCACCAGCGCCCCGCCCTTGGTAGTGCAATGCATGCAGCCCGCCGTAGCCGACCTTGGCCTTAGCGTTGTAAGGCGACTCCGGTCCGTTGCCGATGGCGAGCGCGATGCCGCCACCCGTCTTGAGCTGCGGCTGCGGATCATTCGATTCGAACGAACTCGCGAATGCCGGCGCCGGACGCGATTGCGCGCCGGCATGGGCGGCGAGCGCGGCGAGAATGAAGACGGAAAGTGTTCGTGCGCGCATCGCCATGTCGTTCGTCCTTATCCGTGCGTGCGCAGCACCGACAGCACGTCGTGGCAGGCGCCCATGGTGTGGTAATCGGTCTTGCCGGCCGGGCTCTTCTCGTCGTTGTACTTGCGGTTCTCGCGATCAAGGATGCGATACCAGGCGCCGTAGCGATGGTCGATCATGTGCTGCCAGGCGTACTGCCAGAGCTTGGCGTACCAATCCCAGTAACGCGCATCGCCGGTCACGGCAGCGAGGCGCGCCGCGGTGGCGATTGATTCCGCCTGCACCCAGAAGTATTTGTCCTCGTCGCAGACGAAGGTTTCGCCGTCGGCGAGCAAACGACCTTCGACGCCGGGCGCGCGCAGCTTGTCCGGCGCGAAGCCGTAGACCATGCCGCCGAATTCATCGTCCCAGGATTTGCGAATCGCTTCGTCGAACAGGAAGCGCGCCTTGGGAACCAGCCATTCCGGCGCAGCGCCATGTTTCGACAGATGCGCGTGCAGGATCATCAGCAGCTTGGCCCATTCGGTCTGGTGGCCGGGCTGGAATCCCCACGGCTTGAACAGGTGCTTGGGATCGTCGCGATGGAAATCCCAGTCGACGTTCCAATCCTTGTCGTAGTGTTCCCACACCAGGCCATCGGCCTTGTCGGCCTGGCGGCGCGTCATGTGGTCGGCGAGCAGCAACGCGCGATCGAGATAGCGTTGTTCGCCACTGGCCTCGTACGCCGCCAGCATCGCCTCGCACATGTGCATGTTGGCGTTCTGGCCGCGATAGTCGGAGAACGTCCAATCGCGGGTCGCCTCGTCGCGGTAGAGACCGGGGCCGGCTTCCCAATAGCGTTGTTCCAGCAGATCCCAGACATCACCCATCCACGCCCGCGCTTCCTCCACGCCGGCCTTCAGGCCGCAGCTGTAGGCCAGCAGCACGAACGCCGCGCCATAGCATTGCTGGCTCAGGTCTTCCGGCTTGCCGTCGCGGATCGTCCAGGCGTAGCCGCCGCTTTGCGGATCGAAATGCGCTTCGCGCAGATAGCGCAGGCCGTGGTGGACAGCATCGAGATACTGCTGGCGCCGCGCTACGTCGTCGCGGAATTCGTTGGCGGCCATCGCGTAATTGAAGACGAAGCGGGTGCTGCTGACCAGGTGGCGATGGCTGCGATCGTAGATCGTGCCATCGTCCATGTAGTAGTGGAAGAAACCGCCGTCGGGGTCGATGCAATGCGGATGGTAGAAGGCCATCGTCTGGCGGATGTGCGCGCGCAGGGCCTCCGGATCGCGGAAGTCGGGCAGGGGCGGAATGGCGTGTTCGGACATGTTCATGGCATCAATTCGATGGAGGCGTTGAGGAAAGCGCGTCGGCGAGGCTGCGGATGTGCAGCGCGGCCTGCAACTGTTTGGACGAGGCATTGCCGCGGATCCGCAGCGTGACCGTTTCGCCCGGCAACAGGGTGAATGCGTTGTCGGAAGGCGTGGCGTCGAGGTCGCCGAAATCCAGCCAGATGCTGCGGGCGAGACGCGTGGCGGTCAGGCGTAGCGTCTTGCCATCGCGCGACCATTCGCGGTGCAGGCCGGGATCGGGCCAGGCGATGTCCTTGGCATGCGCGAAATACACCAGGCCGCGCGAGGCCGGTTCGCCAGCGACGGCGAGATCGAAGGCGGCGACTGTTCGCTTCGCATCGATGCCGCGCAGCAGTTGTGCATCGTCCAGCGTCAATGCTGCCGAGGCATTCAGCGGCGGCAACGTCACATTCGTGGTCTCGTCACGGAGCAGTTTGCCGTCGAGATCGAACAGGCGCGTGCGCAACTGGCCCTGGCGCTGCGTGGTGCGATCCGACAGCAGGGTCACCGTGGTGCGTCCGTTCTGGCGCAGCGCGGCTACCGCCACCGGCGCGTAGAAGCGACGTGCGGCGTAGTTCAGTGGCTTCCAGCGGCCGAACCAGTCGATGCTCGACCACGACGCCCCCGGCCAGACATCGTTGAGCTGCCAGTACAGCGATCCCATCGTCACCGGGCGGCTGGCGCGGTGGTGCAGCGCCGCCAGCGAAATCCCGTCCATCTGCATCACCTGGCTCAGGTAGACGAAATCGGCGAAATCGCGTGGCGTGCCATATTCCATGGTGATGTAATGCATCAGGCGTTCGTTGCCCTTGCCAGCCATGAACTTCTGGTGCGCGGTCACCACCGGACTGTCGATCGACAACGCCTGCTTGCCGGCGAAGGCGCGGATCGTGCGCATCTCCGGCCACGCCTGCAGACCGTATTCCGACATGAAGCGCGGCGTGATCTCCAGATACTTTTCATAGGGATGGGCCGGGCCGCCCCAGACTTCCCAGTAATGGCGATCGCCGGAGTCGTTGATGTCGGCCTTGCCAGCGAGATCGTCGGCGCTCGGGCTGCTCGGCCAGTAGGCGATGCTGCCGCTTTCCTGTTGCACCACGTCGCGCAAATCGTGATCGAACAGTTGCTGCCAGCCGTCCCAGACTTTCTTCGCGAATGCCGGATCGGCGGCGGTCAGTTCCTTGCCGTGGCCCCAGTATTTCCAGGCAATCTCTTCCTCGTTGTTGCCGCACCACAGGACGATGCTGGGGTGGTTGCGCAGGCGCTCCAGCTGGTCGCGCGCTTCGGCGACGACATTGGCGCGGAAGGCGGGATCGTAGGCCGGCTGCATGCCGCCGCCGAACATGAAGTCCTGCCACACCATCAGACCGAGTTCGTCGGCGGCATCGAAGAAGGCATCGCGTTCGTAGTAGCCGCCGCCCCAGCTGCGCAACATGTTCATGTTGGCGTCGCGCGCCGACTGCAGGATGCGACGGATCTGCGCATCGCTGGGACGCGGTGCGAACATGTCGAAGGGAATCGAATTCGCGCCCTTGGCGAACACCGGGATGCCGTTGACCACGAATTCGAAGCTGCGGCCGGAGGCATCCTTCTCGCGACGCAATTCGACGCTGCGCAATCCGGTGCGGCGAGAGAAGCGATCGCTCACGCGACCATTCGCTAGCACTTCCGCTTCGAAACGATACAGCGGCTGGGCGCCATAGCCGTTCGGATACCAGCGCTGCGGGCGTTCGATGTGCACCGGGATCTCGACGGTCGTCATTGCCGCGGCATCGACCTCGCGATCGCCGGCCGCGGAACGCCTGCCGTCCGGCGCGACCTGCCACAGGCGCACGCGATAGTGCGCGGATGCTGCGGGAACGATGCGTACGCGCGCGGTGAGGTCGGCACGTTCGCTGTCGACACGGTCCTGGCGAATCTGCAGGTCGTCGATGCGCGCGCCGCTCCAGCTTTGCAGCGACACCGGCTGCCAGATGCCGGCGGTGACGTAGCGCGGACCCCAATCCCAACCGTAGTGGTAGCCGGGCTTGCGCACGAAGTTCGCGGTCATCGCGTCCTTCGGTTCGTCGCCATAGGGCGAGGTGTAATTGCCGGCGATCTTGTGCGGCATCGCCTGCACCTGCGGCAGCAAGGTGGCGATCGGGGAATGGAAGACCACGCGCAGTTCGTTGCCGTGCGCCTTCAACCGGCCATGCACCGGCACGCGCCAGGTGCGGAAACTGTTGTCGGCGGAGAGGATGCGTTCGCCGTTGAGCCAGACATCGGCAAGGGTATCGAGGCCCGCGAAGACCAGGTCGTTGCGACGCGCGCGCAAGGCCGCGGCATCGACATCAAAGCTGCGGTGATATTCCCAGCCAGCCAGGCCGATCCACTGCAATCCCGCCTCGGGCGCGCCGACGTAGGGATCGGGAATCTGGTGGTTGCCGAGGAGATCGGTATGCACCGTCCCCGGCACTGTCGCGCGCCGCCATGCCGTCATCGCGCGATGGTTGGCGGCCTGCTTGTCGTCGGGTTGCAAGCGGAACGACCACGCACCGTCGAGATGCTGGATCGATACGCCGTTCGCTGCACTTTGCGCGTGCGCGGAAAGGGACAACGTCGTCGTGAGCGCCAACCCGAGCCAATTGCGCAGTGTCATCACGGCATCGCCTTGCAGTAGTGATCGATGAAGACCTGGTGGTCGGGCATCGCGTTGACGGCGCGCGCGACTTCCTGGCGCGTGCGATCGACGAATTGTTCCAGCCGGTCCGCGGGCAACGTGTCCACGATCGGATGATAGCCATGCGGGACGATGCGCTGGCCCAGCATCACCTGCACCCAGCTCGGCAACGCGAAGAAATCCTCGGCGTTGCGGAAATAGCGGCCGTCGAGGCGGAACAGGTCGATTGTTTCCCGCAACGGATCCGGAATCGCCATCGTCCGGCAGTGGTTCCAGAACGGCGTGTCGTCGCGTTCGGTGGCGTTGTAGTGGAGGACGAGGAAATCGCGGACGCGCTCGTGTTCGAACGCCGATTCGCGATTGAAGCGGTCGCGCAGCAGGGGATCGCAGCCGCGATCCGGGAACAGGCCGAGCAGGCGCTGGACGCCCGACTGCGCCAGGTAGATCGCGGTGGATTCCAGCGGCTCCATGAAGCCGCCGGCCAGGCCGACGGCGACCACGTTCCTGTTCCAGAACTGCTTGCGGCGACCGGGCGTGAAGCGCAACGGGCGCGGGTCGGCCAGCGCGGCGCCATCGAGGTGCGCGAGCAGGGTCGCGGCGGCCTCGTCGTCGCTGATGTGACCGCTGGAATAGACGTAACCGTTGCCGACACGCGACTGTGTCGGGATTCGCCATTGCCAGCCCGCCGGGCGCGCGCTCACGCGCGTGTACGGCGTCAACGGTCCGGCGCTTGCGCTGGGCGCGACCATCGCGCGATCGCAGGGCAACCACCGGGTCCAGGCTTCGTAACCGGTCTTGAGTGTCTGCTCGATTAGCAGGCCGCGGAAGCCCGAGCAATCGATGAACAGCTCGCCTTCGATGCGCTCGCCATTTTCCATGACGATCGCTTCGATGAACCCGTCTTCGCCGCGCTGGACGACATCGACGACCTTGCCTTCGGTGCGTTGCACGCCGCGGTGCTCCGCCAGGCCGCGCAGGTAGCGCGCATACAGGCCGGCATCGAACTGGTAACCGTAGGCGATGTCCGCCAACGACGAACCCGATGATGCATCGGGTGAGCTGATCGCGAACTTGTCGAGCGGCGCGGCGACCGTCGGCAGCGAATACGCGCCGATCTCCGGTGCGCGGCCGGCCAGGAACAGTTTCAACCAGTATTGATGGAAGGGCAGCGGCCCCAGTGAACGGCCGATGGTGCCGAAGCCGTGGACGTAGCTGTCGCCGATGCGCGCCCAGTCGTTGAACTGGATGCCGAGCTTGAACGTCCCTTCGGTCTCGCGGATGAAGTCGGCTTCATCGATGCCCAGCATCTGGGTATTGAAGGTCTTCATGAAGGGAACGGTGGATTCGCCGACGCCGACGATGCCGATCTCTTCGGATTCGACCAGGCGCACCGACACCGACTTGTCGAGATAGGTGACCAGCGCTGCGGCCGCCATCCAACCCGCGCTGCCACCACCGACGACGACGACCTTCCTGATCCGGTTGTCGGTGGTCGTCATCGTGCATTCCTTCTAAAAGAAAAAGCCGGCAGCCCGGGGGGCAGGCTGCCGGCACCGGAGTGCCCCGCATCGCCATGCGCGACGCGGGGCGGCGGGAGGTCAGAACTTGTAGGTGGCGCCAAGATACATGGTGCGACCGGAGTAGCTATTGGAATAGAAACGGTCCTTGGTGTCACTGCCCAGATGCGAGCGCGCTGTTTCCTGGGTCAGGTTCAGCACCGAAGCGCTGATGCTGAACGCATCGTTGAAGTTGTATGCAGCATTCAGATCGATCTGCTGATACGGCTCTTCATAGACATTCATCTTGTTGACCAGGCCGTCGACCACTTCGCCGCGCCGGTTGTATGACGCGCGCAGCATCAGCTTGCGCGTTTCGTAGAACACGGTGAAGTTGGCCTGGTTCCTGGCGCTGCCAACGAGCGGGGACTTGCCGAGGGAAGTGCCGTCCTGGAGAGTGATCGCTGCTTCGTTGGTCCTGTTGTAGGTGTAGTTGACCTGGAAGCCAAGTCCGAAATCCAGCGTGTGTTGCGCGTAGAGTTCGACACCTTCGGAGACGCCGTTGCGGCCGCCGGCGGTGGTCGAGTAGTTCTGCACCGTGACGGTTTGTCCGCCAACGTTCATCGACACGTCCTGCACCACCGGTACCGTGAAGTTGCTGACGTTCTTGCGGAACAGATCGCCGCCCAGGATCGAGCCCGGATGGAAATACCATTCCAGGCCGAGATCGAACTGGGTGGCCTTGTACGGTTCCAGGTTCTTGTTGCTGCCGGAACCGGTCCAGCCCTGCTGGCACCCGCCACCGATGATCTGGTGGTCGGCGACGTACTGCGCGCTGCAGTAGTTCAAGCCACCCGGGGAGGCGATATCGCCGTAACCCGGGCGCGAGATCACCTTGGAGGCCGCGCCACGCAGCACCAGGTCTTTGGTGATGTCGTAGGCAACGTTGAGGCTCGGCAGGACATCGTTGTAGCTGCGGTTGAGCGAGCTGATCACGAAAGACTGCGTATGGCCGCTTGCCGGGTTGCTGTTGTCATCCGGCAACGTGGTGAAGCCACCCTGACAACCCGAGCCGGTCGGTGCACCGGTAGCCGGGGCGCCACTGCAAGGCTGCAAGGCGCCGCCCACGCGCCAGAAGTAGGCGTTGTAGTAGTCGACTTGATCCGTCGAGTCGGCATGCTGCTGGGTACGTACCAAGCGGACACCGATGTTGCCGCGCAGGCGCTCGGTCGAGAAGTTGGCCTGTGCATAAGCCGAGGAGATCTTCTCGTTCACGTTGTAAATGAAGTTCGGTTCGTTGCGGGTCTGCATGGGCCCGAAGGTCGAATTCAGATACTGGATGTACGCCGGATAGTTGATCGCCGGAAACAGATTGGAGTTGAAAGCGCCGCTGTTGGTGTTGTTCGGCGAGTACAGGAGATACGCCGGGAACTGGTTGGCCAAGGTGGGGCAGGGGTTTCCGGACTGGCCGAAGCGATTGGCATAGTTGCTCGGATCGGTGCCCGGACACGCCCAGTAGGTGTTGCCGGTATTGCGGCTGATGCCGCCGTCGCGGTACTTGGCGCCGAACTGAATCGACTGCAGCCAGCTGCTCTGGCTGTGCCAGGTGAAATCGGCCTGCACGTAGTTCTGGTGGTTGCTGTTCCTGGTGAAGGACGATCCGGTCGAACCAAGATCGGGCTCCAATATGCCGTTCTGCAGGTTCTTCATCAGATCCGGCGAGAACGTCATCGACGGCGTGCCGGCCAGACTCCAGGCGCTGAGGTGGTTTGCGAGCGCCCAGGTTTCGCTGGTCGTGCCGGCACCGCTGATCAGTTTGCGCGGCTTGATTGGCAAGGTGAATTGCAGCGATGGGCCGCCTTCCGCCCAGGTGTGGCCGCCCTTGATCTCGGCATCAAACGGACCGTGGTGCCATTCGACAGAGAGGTCGAACGTTTGCGACCGCGCCTTCTGGAGGTTGTAGCTGCCGGTGATCTGTGGCGTCGGGAGGGCGCAGCTGTCCGAGCCCCATCCGCCCGGCTGGTATCCGAGCGCAGCGGCTTGCGTCTCATTGCAGGGATAAGTCGTTCCCGGATGCGCGCTGTAGCTCGCGCCGGTGACGATGGTGTGACTGGGATCGAAGGTCATGCCGTCGAGCATGCGACCGGTAAGCCAGTTGCCGTCGCCGCTGAAGCGCGCCAGGCTCCATTCCGGAATCTTGAGCGTGTTGGTCTGCGAGTTCTGCGACAGATCGAAGCGGAAGTAGTTGGCGGTGAAGGTCAGTTCGTTTGTCGGCTTGAACTGCGCGGTCAGCTGCCCGCCCTTGCGCTCTCGCTGTTCGTTCGTGATGCTCATGTCGACCGAAGTCGGCATCGCGAAGTGGGTGTAATAGCCGCCGTTCTGGTCATGGAAACCGGTGCCACCCCAGTAGTTGTGCGGTGCCCCGGGGGTGGGCCTGCCATTGACATCGACTGCCTCGCCGCCTTCGTCCCGGCCGTACCAGTTGTAGTCTTCCGTGCTCGTGCCCATGGTGCGCGCTTCACGTTTCTGGCGGGTGTAGCCGATCAGGACGCCAAAGCGGTTGGACTTGTCGTGCCAGGAATACTGTGCAGACACGGATGGATTGATCTTGTCGTGCACGCGGTTGTCAGCCATCGAGCCTTCGACGTTGACGAAGCCGCTGTTGGACTTCACGCTCAGTGGGCGGCGCGTGTGCAGGATCACCGTGCCGCCAATGCCGCCTTCGTCGATGCGCGCTTCCGGCGTCTTGAACAGTTCGGCGCTGGACAGCATGTTCGACGGCATCAGCGTGTAGTTGAACGAACGCGTCGGATCACCGTTGGATTCGGCAGTGGCGACGTAGTTGCCGTTCAATTCGGTCAGGGTCAGATCCGAGGCCAGGCCGCGCACGCTGACATTCTTGCCTTCGCCGCCGTCGCGGGAAATGATCACGCCCGGTACGCGTTGCAGCGCATCGGCGACGTTCTTGTCCGGGAACTTGCCGACGTCTTCCGCGGTGATCACGTCGACGATTGCGTTGGCGTCGCGCTTCTGGTCGAGGCTCTTCTCGATCGAATAGCGGTAGCCGGTCACCGTGACCTTGTCGAGTTCGTTGGCTTTTTTCTGGTCCGCCTGCGCGCTGGTCGCGGCGCTGTCGGTGGGGGCAGTCGCCTGTTGGGCGAAGGCGATGGCCGGCGACACCGTGGCGGTGGCGAGGACGATGGCGATTGCGGCGGACAGCGGGTTCCGGTGCTGCGGGCGGGTGGACAGTTTCATTCCGTTCTCTCTGCTGGGATTGGATCGGCGGCGAGCGCGGGGAGGATATGGATCGATCCAAATCGTGGGGAAACCGCTTCGACTGCCCTGGATTGCCGCAGCCGCCCCGCCGTCAGACTTCAGACCCTTCCCTGCAGCCGTGCGTGATCGATTTAGATCGATCTAATGTCACGGCAACGGATTAATAACACGGGTGCGAAGCGGATGCATGCTGCCCCGCAACACTTCCCGCATTCAGAAAAATCAACCGGCGGCGAGCAGGGCCAGGGCTTCCTGGTGCGTCGGCAACGACGCGAACGAACCATGGCGGGTCACCGCGAATGCACCACAGGCGGCGGCATAACGCAGCGCGTGTTGCAGCGTTTCGGTATCGGCGAGGAACGCATCGAAGCGCGTGGTATCGATGTCGTCGCGCTGCAATCCGCACAGCAATCCGCCGATGAAGGCGTCGCCGGCGGCGGTGGTGTCGATCGCGGTCACCGATTGCGTCGGCAACACGCCATTCGCGCCGCGGGTATGCCAGCGGATCGGTTCGCCGCCGTCGGTGACGAGGACAAGGCGCGCATCGCGCAGCAGGCGTTCGATCACGGCATCCGCGGATGTCGTGCCCTGCTCCAGGAATTCCAGTTCCTCGCGCGCAAGCTTGACCATGTCGGCCAGTGCCAATGCCTGCCACAGGCGTTTGATCACCGGCTTGCCTTCCGGCCACAACGCCGGGCGCAGGTTGACGTCGATGCTGGTGAGCGCGCCGGCGGCGCGCGCGCGTTGCAGGCCGGACAAGGTGGTCTCGGCGATTTGCGCATCGGTCATGCTGTTGCTGCAAACATGGAAGATGCCGAGATCGCGGAAGCAGGCATGGTCGAAGTCGTTATGCGTGAACAACAGGTCGGCCGCGGGCGGACGATAGAAGCTGAAACTGCGTTCGCCGCGGGCATCGAGCGAGACGAAGGCCAACGCGGTGTTGGCGCGATCGGTGCGGCGCACGTAATGCGTGCCGACGCCCGATTCGCGCAGGCTGTCGAGCAGGAAGTCGCCGAACATGTCGCGGCCGAGCATGCCGACGAATTCGCAGGTGCCGCCGAGGCGCGCGATCGCGACCGCGGCATTGGCCGGTGCACCACCGGCGAATTGACGGAACACGCGGCCTTGTCCGCCTTCGGGCGCGGCGAGGAAATCGATCAGGGCTTCGCCGAAACAGACGATGGTGCTCAAGGGATGGATCCTGGTTGTGGACTGCTGGTGCGTTCGACCAGCCGCACCGGCACGATGTTGGGGGGCGATACGGGCGTCGCGTGTTCGACACGGCGCAGGACCATGTCGGCGGCCTGGCGGCCGCGTGCGCGCGGATCGGCAACGAGCGTGGTGAGCGCCGGCATGCTCATCGCCGCCTCGGGGATGTCGTCGAATCCGGTGACGGCGAAATCGAAGCCGGGGCGCAGGCCATGATGTGCGAGGCCGAGCATCAGGCCGAGCGCGACGGCATCGTTGTAGCAGACCGCGGCGGTCGGCTTGGCCTTGCCGGAAAACAGCGCTTCGCTGCGCGCGCAGGCATCGACGCGCGTTGGCGCCGATTCGATCATCCATTCGTTGCGCACGCGCAAGCCGGCTTTTTTCAGGGCATCGCGATAGCCTTCGCGACGTTCCTGGCACGAGCTGGAATGGGCGTGGCCGCCGAAGAAGGCGATGTCGCGATGGCCGCGTTCGATCAGGTGCGCGGTTGCCTGCATGGCGCCGCCGCGATTGTCGAGGCCGAGGAAATCGTGGTCGAAACCTTCGTCGTCGTGGTCGAGCATGCGGTTGAACACCACTAGCGGGGTATTGCCGACCACGCGCGCGATGTCGCGGGCATCGGTGTTTTCCGCCGGGGACAGGATGATCGCGGCGGGGTGGTGCTCCATCAGCGAATTGAGCACTTGCAGCTGGCGTTGCGGTGATTCGTTGCTGCAGCCAAGCAGGGTGACGTAGCCCTTGCCGCCCAATGCTTCATCGACGCCGGTCGCGAATTCGGCGAAGAACGGGTTGGAGAGATCGTTGATCACCAGGGCGACGCTGTTGGACACGCGACGGCGCAGGTTGGCCGCCGCGCGGTTGTAGACGTAGCCCTGGCGCTTCATTTCCTCTTCGACGCGCTGGCGGGTGTCGCGATGCACCAGCGGGCTGCCGCGCAGCACCAGCGACACGGTGGCGCGGGAAACGCCGCAAGCACGGGCGATGTCTTCGACGGTGACGCGTTGCCGGGCACTCATGACGGGATCGGGCTTTTAAATCGATTCAAATCGAGCATATCATCCCGAACGACCCGTGTTCGTACAGTCCCGAGGCCCGCATGCCCAACCTGTCCCGATTGCATTTCCCCTCCCGTCCGCTGGCAACGTTCGTTGCCGCCCTGGTGTTGACGATTCCGGCAAGCATGACCGCTGCGACGCAGTCGCGCACGTCGCTCGCCGCGACCGTCAACACCTTGATCGGAACCCAGGACGAGGGCAATACCTTCCCCGGCGCATCGGCGCCGTTTGGGATGATCCAGGCCAGCCCGATCGGTTCGCATTACGCCGGCTGGCGCTATGGCGACGAAAAGATCCTCGGCATCGGTCACTCCTTCCTGTCCGGCGCAGGCTGCTGGGAGCAGGGCGGCCAGGTGTCGGTGCTGCCGGTGACCGGCACCATCGCGCCGGGCGGCAGCTTCGATACCAAAACCAGCAAGGCCTTCGACCAGAAAACCTACGGCGCGCGCTACACGCTGGAAGGCGGCGCCCACGAGGCTGGTTACTTCAAGGCACGCTTGACCGATTACGGTGGCATCGATGTCGAGACTACCGCGATGCCGCGTGCCTCCGCCGAACGCTACACCTGGGCCGCGAACGTCGACACCGGCCACGTGCTGGTCAACGTTTCGCAGGCCAATGCCAAGCACCGTGTGATCGGCAGCGAAGTGCGCGTGGTCGGCGATCGTGCGGTGGAAGGCAAGATCACCACGTTGAGTTTCTGCGGCGGACACCAGTATTCGACCTGGTTCCGCATCGAATTCGATCGCCCGTTCACCGCCTTCGGCGTCTGGGGCCAGGCCGGCGGCACGCCCGGCGCGCGCTACAGCATGGAGAGCGAATACGAACCGTTGAACGGCGCGTGGGTGAGCTTCGGGCTGAAGGGCGGTCGCAGCGTCACCGCGACCACCGCGATCTCGCATGTCGACATCGAGGGCGCGCGCAACAACCTCCGCGCCGAAGGCATGCAGGGCGGCAAGCTGATCGGCTTCGACGCGATGCGCGCATCGGTGCAACGCGACTGGGAGAAGGAACTGGCGAAGGTGAAGATCGATGGCAGCTCCGCCGACGATCGCAGCGTGTTCTACACCGCGCTCTACCACGCCTTCCTGCAGCCGATGACCGGCAACGATGCCGATGGCCGCTATCGCGGCTACGACGACAAGATCCATCGCGCCGATGGCTGGACCTACTACGAGTACTTCTCGCTGTGGGACACCTATCGCGCGCAGAACCAGTTGCTGGCGTTGCTGCAACCGCAGCGTGCGCGCGACATCGGACGCACGCTGATCGCGATCGATGCGCAAAACGGTTGGCTGCCAAAGTGGGGCTATGCCGATTTCGACACCAACACCATGACCGGTGATCCGGTGACGCCGTTCCTCGTCGATCTCTGGCGTTACGGTGCGCTGAAAGGTATGGAAAACGAAGCGTGGACGGCGTTGCGCAAGAATACTTGGGAAGTGCCGCCGCTGACCTCGCGCAGCGAAGGCCGTGCCGGCAATGCCAACTATCTCGCGCATGGGTTCGTGATGTTCGATCGCACCTTCCCGGCCAAGGGCATGGATGTCGATCCCGGCAACGGGGGTTCCGCCACGTTCGAATACGCCGCGGCCGATTGTTCCCTTGCGCAGATGGCGCAGGCGCTGGGGCATGGCGATGACGCCAAGGCGCTGCAGTCGCGTGCCGGCAACTGGCGCAACTTGTGGGACGCGAAGCTGAGCGAACCGGAGTCGGCGTTCGTCGGCTTCCCGCACCCGAAGCTGGAAGGTGGCGATTGGTTCACGCCGCCGAGCGGCCAGTACAGCCCGCGCTCGCATTACGGATTCCATGAAGGCACGGCATGGCAGTACCAGTGGATGGTGCCGCAGGACGTGCCGGCGCTGGCGGCCGCGATGGGCGGGCGCGAACAAATGGGCAAGCGCCTCGATGCCTTCTTCGCCTGGGACGCCATCGGCGCCGATCCGCAGGCCGCGCGCAAGACCTGGGTCGGTGGCGCCTACGACTATTACGGCCAGTACCGCTTCAATCCCAACAACGAACCGACCATGTTGGTGCCGAGCCTGTACAGCCTGATCGGCCAGCCATGGAAGACCGCGGGCGTGTTGCGTGCGGCGCAGACGTTGTTCACCAACGCACCCAACGGCGTGACCGGCAACGACGACCTCGGCACCATGTCGGCCTGGTACCTGTTCAGCACGCTCGGCTTCTCGCCGTTGATGTCGGGCACCGGCGAAATGCTGCTGTTGCCGCCGCGCTATCCGCGCATCACCATCGATCTCGGCGAAGGCCGCATGTTGCGCGTCGAAGCGCCGACGGCCAAACCGGGCGCGGCGAATGTCGTGTCGTCCGTGAAGTTCGATGGCAAGCCGGTGAGCAACGTGTGGCTGGGCGTCGACGCGCTGCGCCGCGGCGGCACGCTGCAATACACGCTGAGCGACACGCCCGATCCGAATGGCTGGGGCACCCGGGTGCAGGATGCGCCGGCACCGGCGTGTCCGGTCGCGACGCATTGATGCACTGAGGCTCAATGACGCAGCCACGCCGGCGGGATGACTGCCGGCGTTTGCCCGGTGCGGCCCAGTTTCAGTTGCAACAGGCGATCGCCGCCGCCCTGGAAATAGCGCAGGTCGATGCGGTGCACGCCGCGGGCCAGGGCGACATCGGCGCTGGTGTCGCCGGGTGATTGCAGGCCGTCGCGATCGACCACCAGCTTGCCGTCGATGTAGAGCTGCGCGCCGTCGTCGGAGCCGAGCACGAAGCGATAGACATCGTTGGCGGGAACGACCAGGTCGCCCTGGTAGCGCAATCCGAATTGCTCCGCGCGTGCGTCTGTCGGAATCTCGATGACATTGGCGATGTCGCTGCGCAGCGGTGTGGCGGACAGCAACGGTGTGGTGCGTTCCATCGCCAGTTCGAAATACGCGCGCTGCAGTCCGGGAGACAGGGATGCCGCATCGATGGCCTGCGCCGGCATCAGTTCGGTGCGGACGATGCTGCTGCGACGCACGGGTCCGAGGCGGCCATCGGCGAGCAGCAGGCGCGCGCCGACCTGCGTTGGCGTGGCGGTGGGAGACAGCGTCAATGGCTGCGAATACACCGTCGAGCGCGCATCCGGGACGTTGCCATCGGTGGTGTAGACGATGTGGGCGCCGGGAATCGCCGGCGCCGTCAGCGCGAGCGTCGTCTGCGCATCCAGCGTGGCGACCGGGCCATCGAGGCCCTCGACGTCGGGAATGCGGTAATTCACGTTCAGTCGATCGAGCTGCGCCAGTTGCGGACCGAGGCGGCGATTGAAATCGGTCCAATCGCGGGCGTCGCGCGGCGACCACACCGCTTCGCTCATGGCCAGCAGGCGCGGCCACAGCATGTATTGCACGCTTGCGTCGTTGGAAATGTGCTCGGTCCACAGGTTGGCCTGGCCGCCGAGGATGTGGGTGGCCTCCGCCGGCGTCAGTTCTCTGGGCACCGGCTCGAAGCGATAGACCTGCTTCAGTGGCAGGCTGCCCGGGCAGTAGGGTTCATCGCCGCCGCGTGCCTGGCAGTAATCGAAATACGAATATCCGGTCGGCGACATGATCACGTCCTGGCCGCGCTGCGCCGCGCGGATGCCGCCGCTTTCGCCACGCCAGGACATCACGATCGCGCTGCGCGAGGGATCGCCATCGAGGATTTCGTCCCAGCCGATGATGCGGCGACCGTGCGATTCCACGAAATTCTCGACGCGGCGCAGGAACCAGCCCTGCACTGCATGCTCGTCCTTCAGGCCTTCGCGGTGGATGATGTCCTGCACCAGCGCGCTCTGCTTCCAGCGCGTGGTCGGCGCTTCATCGCCACCGAGATGGATTTCGCGTGCGGGGAAGATCGCCATGACTTCGCTCAACACATTCTTGAGGAAGTCGAAGGTCTGTTCGCTCGGACACAGGATGTCGTCGGCCACGCCCCAGGTCGTGCGCACTTCGAACGGGCCTGGTGTGCAGGCGAGCTGGGGATAGGCGGTGATCGCCGCGACCATGTGTCCGGGCATGTCGATTTCCGGAATCACCTGGATGTGGCGCGCCTTGGCATAGGCAACAATTTCACGCGCCTGCGCCTGCGTGTAGAAACCGCCATACGGTGTGCCGTCACCGACGAATGTCTTCTGTTCGCGGTTGTAGCCGACGGTTTCCTTGCGCCAGCCGCCGATGCTGGTCAGTTCGGGGTAACGCTTGATCTCGAGACGCCAGCCCTGGTCGTCGGTGATGTGCCAGTGCAAGGTGTTGAACTTGTAGCGCGCCATCAGATCGATCAGCTGGTGGATGCTGGCGACAGATTGCATGTGGCGCGCCGAGTCGAGCATCACGCCGCGATAGCCGAAGCGCGGCTGATCGTTGATGCGAACGGCGGCGATGCCCAGCTTCGGGTCGCTGTCGGGCGGGGCCAGTTGTCGCAGCGTCTGCAGTCCGTAAAACAGGCCGGCATCGCCGGATGCACGCAGCGCGATGCCGTCGCGCGCGACGTCGAGTGCATACCCCTCGGGGTTGGTTCCGTCCTGCGCGAGCGTGATGCGAACATCGGCATGCGCATGCGCGCCGACAACGACGACAGGACGGTGCCAGGCTTGGCGCAACGTGTCACCGGCCAGTTTCAGCAGGGCAGCGCGGTCCGGCGTGGCGCCGGTGAAGGCGATGCGCAGCGTGCCCTTGGGCACGAAGCGGCCTTCCTGCGCCGTGACCGAGGCGGGCAGCGGCATCAGTGCGGGCACGCCCGTGGTGTCGCTGGCGTGCAGCGTGGCGGCGGGAAGCAGCAGTGCGAGGGTGCAGGCGACAAGACGCGACAACGACGATGTGCGATAGGCGGATTTCATGGGGTGGACATCCCGTGATGGTGGCAATGCGTGGGGGAAGGAGGCTGGCCTATACTGGCCAGATGCCGGTCAAGAGCATCCAGAATCGCCGCCTCTATCAGCAGATCGCCGATCAGTTGCGCGGCATGATCGATCGCGGCGAATACCCGCCGGGCAGTTACCTGCCGCCGGAACGCGAGTTGTCGCAGCAGTTCGGCGTGAGCCGCACGTCGTTGCGCGAGGCCTTGATCGCACTCGAGGTGATCGGGCGCGTGCGGGTGCGCGTCGGCGACGGCGTCCAGGTGCTGGACGTCAAGCCTGCGGTCGCCAACGGCGGTGGCGTGATCGAACAGGCGGCGCATTCGCGACCGTGGGAACTTGATCCCGAGCTTTCGGTGGAGCCGGATTTCGGCGCCGAAGTGCCGCCGTTCTCGTTGCTGCAGGCGCGACGCCTGGTCGAGCCGGAAGCGGCGGCGCTGGCCGCGGAAAACGCCAGCGAAGAGGAATTGGCCGGCATCCGCGAGGCCTACCAGCAGAACATCAGCGACAACATGGCGGGTTCGACCACGCATCCTGGCGACCGCCTGCTTCACATGCGCATCGCCGACGCCAGCGGCAATCCCGCCTATGCCTTGCTGATCCGCCACCTGCTCGGTCACAAGTACGGCTCCATGTTCCAGCATCTGCAGCGGCTGTATTCCACCAAGGACATGCCGCACCGCTCGGAGCACGAGCACCGCCTGATCGTCGAGGCGATCAGCGCGCGCGATGCGGCGGCCGCGCGCAAGGCGATGCGCGCGCATCTCGATTCGGTGATCCGGATCTTCTCGCGGCTCAAGACCTGATTCCCGGGCGCATCCCCGCCGTCATGCCGGCGGATTCCACAACGACTGGCGGTCGATGTCGCGGACGTCACGGGTGCCGGTCAGCGCCATGCTCACGTCGAGTTCCTTGCGGATGAGTTCCAGCGCGGTGGTGACGCCGCGCTCGCCCATCGCGCCCAGCCCGTAGAGAAACGCCTTCCCGATCAGCGTCGCGTGCGCACCGAGCGCGAGCGCCTTGAGCACGTCCTGGCCGCTGCGCACTCCACTGTCCAGCCACAGCTCGCTGCGTCCACCGATGGCGTCGACGATTCGCGGCAGCACCTCGAGCGATGAAGGCGCGCCATCCAGCTGGCGACCGCCATGGTTCGACACCACCACGGCATCGGCGCCGGCGTCGACGGCATGGCGCGCGTCCTCGGGATCGAGGATGCCCTTGACGATCAGCTTGCCCGGCCACAACGAACGCACCCATTCGACGTCCTTCCAGCTCAGCGTCGGATCGAACTGGCTGCCGATCCATTGCGACAGCGTGGTCAGGCCCTTGCCGCCGCCGGGAATGAAGCCGGCGAGATTGCCGAAATTGCGCCGTGGCGTCGCCAGCATGCCGAAGGCCCAGCGCGGCTTCGTCATCACGTCGATCGCGTTGGCAAGCGTGAGCTTGGGCGGAACGGTGAGTCCGTTCTTGATGTCGCGATGGCGCTGGCCCTGGATCTGCAGGTCGGCGGTGAGCATCAGCGCCGAGCATTGCGCGGCCTTGGCGCGTTCGATCAGCGATGCGGCGAAGCCGCGATCGCGCATTACGTAGAGCTGGAACCAGAAAGGGTGGTTGGTCGCCGCGCGGATGTCCTCGATCGAGCAGATCGATACCGTGCTGAGGGTGAACGGCACGCCGAACTTCTGCGCGGCGCGCGCTCCGTGGATCTCGCCGTCGGGATGGAGGATGCCGGTTAGCCCGGTCGGCGCGATCGCGACCGGCATCGCCACGGCCTGGCCGATCATGGTGGTTGCGGTCGATCGCTGGTCGACGTCGATCATCACCCGCTGGCGCAGCTTCAATGCGTCGAAGGCGGCGCGGTTGGAACGCAGGGTCGCTTCGTCGTAGCTGCCGCGATCGACGTAGTCGAAGATCGCGCGCGGGGCGCGGCGCTTCGCCAGCAGGCGCAGGTCCTCGTTGCAGGTGATCGGGGCAGCCATCGCCTGTGTCCCTCAGGCACGCGATGCCGCGAGGCGGCCGTACCACGCCACCACCACGAAACAGGCGACGGGAACGAGATAGGCGATGTGGGTGCCGGAGTGATCGGCGATCCAGCCCATGATGGGCGGCGCGATGGCGCCACCGACCACTGCCATCACGATGAAGGAGGCGCCGCGCTTGGTTTGCGCGCCCAGGCCTTCGACACCGAGCGCGAAGATAGTCGGGAACATGATCGACATGAAGAACGAGATCGCCACCAGCGCCGCGACCGACAACCAGCCGGCGCCGGCAACCACCACCAGCGCCAGCGCGATGTTGACCAGGGCGTACCAGGTCAGCAGTCGCACCGGTCCGAATTTGCCCATCACCGCGGTGCCGGCGAAACGACCGGCCACGAAGCACAGCATCGGCATCGACAACAGGAAGGCGCCGGCCTGCGAACTCACGCCGACCTGTTCGGTGACGTAGTTGATGAAGTAGGCGTTGACCCCGACCTGCGCCGCGACGTAGAAGAACTGCGCGATCACCGCGCCGGTGAAATGGCGGTTCGACCACAGCGAGCCGTCGTGGCCGGTACTGCCGGAAGCGTCGGTTTCGCGGACGTCGGGCATGGGCGTACGAGCGATCAGCACGCCCAGCGCGACGACCACCGCGGCGATCACCACGTATGTTCCCTGCACGCCGGAGAAACCGGCTTGCGCGGCCTGTCCGCTGCTGCCCTTGAAGAACAGCGCGCCGCCAATCAGCGGACCGATGAACGAAGCGAGGCCATTGAATGATTGCGCGAAGTTGAGCCGGCGCGCGCCGTTGACGGGATCGCCGAGCACGGTCACATAGGGATTGGCGGCGGTTTCCAGGCAGGCCGCGCCGCAGGCGATGACGAACAGCGCGAACAGGAAAACGTTGAAATCGAGCAACGCGGTCGCCGGGATGAACAGCAATGCGCCGGTTGCAAACAGCAGCAGCCCGAACAGGATGCCGAACTTGTAGCCGCGTCGTTGCATCAGCCATGCCGCCGGCAAGGCCATCAGGAAATAGGCGCCGAAGTAGGCCATCTGCAGCAGGCCGGAGCGTGCGCGGCTGACGTGCAACGATTCCTGGAAATGCTTGTTGAGGACGTCGAGCAATCCGTAGGACAGCCCCCAGAGGAAGAACAGGCTGGTCACCAGCACGAAGGCGAGGCGGACATTGCTGCCGGAAGCGGCGGGGAGTGCGGCATTGTCGCGGGTCGGTGCTGTCTGCATGGCGGAATCCCCGGCGTACGCTCAGTCGGAAGTGGTGTCGGAAAGACGGAAGATCGACGGCATCGGCGTCCATTTGCTGCCGGCCGGCGTCCATGGCGTCGCCTTCTGGAAAGTCCACATGAGGGTTTCCCAGGCGATCAGGCGCGGATCGTCGCGCTCGGCAGCGGACATCGCCGCGGCGTCGAAGCGGGCATTGTCGGTGTCCATCACCATCACCAGGCGTGTACCAAGTCGGAAGATTTCCAGTTCGGTCACGCCGTGATCGCGCAGATGCGCGAGCACTTCCGGCCAGACGTTGCGGTGATGGCGTTCGTATTCCGCGATCAGCGCGGGATCGTCGTGGAGGTCGAGGGCGAGGCAATGGCGCATCAGGTCAGCGCCCGGTCGAGATGGGTATAGCCGCCGTCGACGAACATCCATTGCCCGGTGATGTGCGAGGCGCGCGCGGACAGCAGGAACAGCACCAGGTCGGCGACTTCATCGGCGCGGGTCATGCGCTTGCCCAGCGGGACATGGCGGGTGATGTTGGCGAGTTTGGCCTCGGGATCGTCGAATTCGGCTAGCCAGCTGCGGTAGAGCGGCGTCATCACTTCGGCCGGGATCACCGCATTGACGCGCACGCCGTCGTCGAGCAGCGATGCCGCCCATTCGCGCGTCAGCGACAGTTGCGCGCCCTTGGCGGCGCAATACCCGCTGGTGCCGCCCTGGCCGGTCACCGCGGTCTTGGACGAGATGTTGACCATGCTGCCGTGCGCGGCCTTCAAGGCATCCACGCACAGGTGCGCCATCACGTAGTAGTGGATCAGGTTGTTCTCAAGCGACCGCACGAAGGCGGCGCGGCCGGCATCGAGGCCGACGTTGTCGTTGACGCCGGCATTGTTGACGAGGCCGTGCAGTTCGCCGAATTCGGCCAGTGTCGAGGCCACCGCGTGCGCGCAGGCATCGGCGTTGGCGAGATCGAGCTGGTGGAAGCGGAACGACGGCTGCAATTGCCGCAGCGCGATCGAGAAATCGTCCGCCAGCGGGCTGTGGCCGAAGATGACCGGGATCGCGCCCTCGTGCGCCAGCGCCAGGGTGATGGCAGCACCAATACCGGAACCGCCACCGGTCACGATCACCACCTTGCGCTGCAATTCGAGATCCATCGCCGTGCTCCGTACTCAGGCCGTGAAACCATAGCAGCGCGCCGCGCTGCCGCCCCACAATTGCGCTTGCTCGTTCGCGGACAGGCGTCCGGCCCAATCGCGCACGATCGCGGCGACCTCCGCGTAGCCGGCGCGCAACTCGCACACCGGCCAGTCGGAGCCGAACATCAGTCGTTCCGCACCGAACGCCGCCAGCACCACGTCGAGGTGGCGGTGGATCGCGTCGGCATCGATCGCGGGCGTCGCCAGTTCGGTTACCAGCCCGGACAATTTGCACAGCACATGCGGCAATGCGCCGAGCGCAGCAATGGCCTTGTGCCAGTCGGGATCGATCGTCGCGCCGATCACCGGCTTGCCGAGATGATCCAGGACCAGCCAGTGGCGATCATGACGGGCACAGAACGGGACGGCTGTCGCCAGTTGTGCCGGTCCGCGGACCAGCACGTCGTAAACCAGCCGGCGTCGCTGGATGTCATCGATGCCGGCGTTGAAGCGCGGGTCGGCGAGCGTCGCGACAACGTCGGGGTCGTCCTGCAACAGATGGCGCACGCCGCGGAATTCCGGATGCGCGCACCAATGATCGAGACGCGCGCTGGCATCAACGGCAAACAGGTCGATCCAGCCGACCACCGCGACGATCCATGGATGCGCAGCCGCGAGTTCGAGCAGGAAGGCGTTTTCCGCTTCGTCGGCGCGGGCTTGCACGGCGATGCAACCGTCGATGCGTGCCGCGGCTAGTGCGGGCTTGAGGTCCTGCGGCAGGCGATCGCGCTTCAACGCCGGCATGCCGTCGCCGATCCACGGATAGGCTTCCGCGGCATAGCGCCAGAAATGCTGATGGGCGTCGATCCGCATCATCGTGTCGGGGCTCAGGCGACCTGGGCGACGGGAGGATGACGATACCCGCGCAGCGTCTGCGGCAGCATCGTGATCGAGAAGCCCGGTGCGCTTGGCGGCATGTAGGCGGCATCGCGAATCACGCAGGGATCGACGAAATGCTCGTGCAGATGGTCGACGTATTCGACCACGCGACCTTCGCGGGTGCCGGCGATGCAGACGAAATCGAGCATCGCCAGATGCTGCACGTATTCGCAGAGGCCGACGCCACCGGCGTGCGGACATACCGGCAGGCCGTATTTCGCCGCCAGCAGCAGGATGGCCAGCACTTCGTTGACGCCGCCGACGCGGCAGGCATCGATCTGCACCACGTCGACCGCGCCGCCGGCGATGAACTGCTTCCACATGATGCGGTTCTGGCACATCTCGCCGGTCGCGACCTTGATCGGCGCGACGCCGGCGCGGATGGCGCGATGGCCGGCGATGTCGTCGGGGCTAGTCGGCTCCTCGATGAACCACGGCGATGCGAACGCGAGTTGCTGCACCCAGTCGATCGCCTGGTCGACTTCCCAGATCTGGTTGGCGTCGATCATCAGCTTGCGCTGCGGGCCGATCACCTCGCGGGCGATGCGCACGCGGCGGATGTCGTCATCGAGATCGCGCCCGACCTTGAGCTTGACGTGATCGAAGCCGGCATCGATCGCCTGCTGGCACAGACGACGCAGCTTGTCGTCGGAATAACCGAGCCAGCCGGCCGACGTGGTGTAGCAGGGATAGCCTTCGCGTTCGAGGGTGGCGATGCGTTCGGCCTTGCCGCCGGCGCGTTCGCGCAGCAGCACCAGCGCTTCGTCGGGCGTGATCGCGTCGGTGAGGTAGCGGAAGTCGACGCAGCGCACCAGCTCTTCCGGCGTCATCTCGGCGACCAGTCGCCACACCGGCTTGTTTTCCGACTTCGCCCACAGGTCCCACACTGCGTTGACCACCGCGCCGATCGCCAGATGCATCGCGCCCTTGTCGGGGCCGATCCAGCGCAGCTGGCTGTCGCCGGTGATGTGGCGCCAGAAACGGCCCATGTCCGCGGCGATCCAGTCAAGGTCGAGCCCGACCACCAGGTGGCGCAGGGCTTCGATCGCCGCGCAGCACACTTCGTTGCCACGTCCAATGGTGAAGGTGAGGCCGTGGCCTTCCAGCCCATCGCGCGACGTTTCCAGGATCACGTAGGCGGCGGAATAATCGGGATCGGGATTCATCGCGTCCGATCCGTCGAGGTGTTGCGAGGTCGGGAAGCGCAAGTCCTCGACGCGCATTCCCGTGATCCGCACGCTTGCACTCATGCCTGCACCACCTGTTGCCGCTGTTGGCCAAGTCCGTCGATGCCCAGTCGCATCGTCTGTCCCGCACGCAGGTATACCGGCTGCGGTTTCTGCCCGAGACCGACGCCCGGCGGCGTGCCGGTGGAAATCACGTCGCCCGGTTGCAGGCTCATGAAACGGCTGAGATAGCTGATCAGGAACGGGATGTGGAAGATCATCGTGCGGGTGTTGCCATCCTGGTAGCGATGGCCGTCGACTTCCAGCCACAAGCCCAGCGCGTGGGGATCGGAAATTTCGTCGGCGGTCACCAGCCACGGGCCGATCGGCCCGAAGGTGTCGCAACCCTTGCCCTTGTCCCAGGTGCCGGTGCCTTCGAGCTGGAATTCGCGTTCGGACACGTCGTTGATCACGCAGTAGCCGGCGACGTGCGCTATCGCATCGGCTTCGGCGATGTAACGACCGCCGCGCCCGATCACCACGCCGAGCTCCACTTCCCAGTCGGTCTTGCGCGCGCCGCGCGGGATCTCGATCTCGTCGTCTGGACCACAGACCGCGCTAGTCCATTTGTTGAAGATCACCGGTTCCTTCGGCGGTTCCACCCCGGTTTCGGCGGCATGGTCGGCGTAGTTGAGGCCGATGCAGACGAACTTGCCGATCTTGCCGACGCAGGCGCCGATGCGTGGTCCGCCGGTCACGGGCGGCAGCGTTTCCGGATCGAGCGCGCGCAGGCGCTGCAAACCTTCTGGCGTCAGCGTGTCGCCGGCAATGTCGTCGACGATTCCCGAGAGATCGCGGAGGCGTCCCTCGCGATCGAGCATTCCGGGTTTTTCCCGGCCCTTGTCGCCGTAGCGCAGCAATTTCATTTCATGCCTTCAGGTCATTCCAGGATCAGTACGACGACACTTGCGATCGGATCCGGCGCCGTCGCGGGCAAACGGATCTTGATGCCGTTTTGATCGGGTTGCATTTCCAGCGCCTTGCCTGGCGATGCGAGGAGATAAGCCTTGCTGACGGCCTTGTGCAGCGGTACCTGCAAAGCGCCGTCGCTCGGCCAGTCGAACACCTCGAGGTACAGGCGATTTCCCTTCTGCGTGGCGCGCCCCCACGGCAACGCTTCTGAGAACGGGCTCGCCGATGTCGCGTAGATCGCTTCGCCGTTGACCTTCATCCATGCACCGACCTGCTCGAGGTTGGCGACGGCGCCTGACGGGAAGGTCCCCTCTGCGGTCGGTCCGACATTGAGCAGATAGTTGCCGCCTTTGCTCGCGATGTCGATCAGGTTGCGAATCACGGTCTGCGGCG
The DNA here is from genome assembly GCA_027306995.1 of Lysobacter sp. Classification (GTDB taxonomy): domain Bacteria; phylum Pseudomonadota; class Gammaproteobacteria; order Xanthomonadales; family Xanthomonadaceae; genus Solilutibacter. Next base: position 337,153 of record DAHUXS010000013.1, on the reverse strand, counting down.
TTTTCCAGTGGTTGTCGTGCTTGTTGTATCCCCAGTGGTCGTTGAGCGTCATGCACGATTCCCAGTACACGCCGGGGGCGAAGCCCCTGGCCGGAATCTGCTGTTCGGGGGTGCCGAAATCGCCGACGCTGGCGCCCGTGCCCATCCCGGACATCGCGCCTTTGCGCGAATTGGCCACGCGATTGTTGATGATCAGCTTCGGATTGAGCGACTTGAGATAGTCGTAGATCTCCTGCCCATCCCGGGTGTCCCACCAGTCAAGCCATTCGCCGTCGAACCACAGCACTTCCGTGCCGACGTCCTGCACGAGTTCCCTGAGCTCGATCTTCATCGCATCGATGTATGCGCGTTTGCGGGCGGGATCGATTGCTGTCGGGTTGTAATGCCCTTGCTTTGCACCGTGCTGCGACGGATCGTGCCAGTCCATGATCGAGTAGTACGTGCCGAAATGCAGGCCGGCCCGATGCGCCGCGTCGGCAAGCGGCTTGAGCACGCCTTTGGCGTACGGGGTGCGCTTGACGATGTTGTAGTCGGTGCCCTTCGTGTCCCACATCGCGAATCCCTCGTGATGCTTGGAGGTGATCACGATGTATTTCATGCCTGCGTCCTTGGCGACGCGCACCCATTGATCCGGATCGTATTGGGTGGGATTGAAGCGCTTGGCAAACTGCGCGTATTCGGCGCGGGGCATGCCGGTTTCTTCCATGTACCACTCCGCGAGATCCTTGCGATCCTTCCATTCGCCGGCGGGAACGGCGTACAGGCCCCAATGGATGAACATGCCGAAACGCGCATCGCTCCACCATTGCATGCGCGTGGCTTTCTCTTGTGCCGTTTCCGCGGGTGGTGTCGCTGCAAATGCGGGCGTCAGCGCACACAGTGCTGCAAGTAGGAAAACATGACGGATCTTTATGCGCATACGAACCCCCGTAATGCCAGCAATCAATTGATCCAGCCGCCGTCGATCACGTGCGTGGTGCCGGTGGTGAACGCCGATTCGTCGCTGGCAAGATAGACCGCGAGCGCGGCGATTTCCTCCGGCGTGCCAAGGCGTCCCATTGGCTGGCGCGCGACGAACGCGGCGTGCACCGCGCCGGTGGTCGCACCCTGGGCCTGCGCCTGTTCGGCGATGCGTTGCTGCAACGACGGCGATTCCACCGTGCCCGGGCAGATCGCGTTGCAGCGGATGCCGCGACCAACGAAATCCGCCGCGACCGCCTTGGTCAAACCGATCACCGCCGCCTTGGTGGTGCCGTAGATGAAGCGATTGGGCACGCCCTTGATGCTGGACGCGACCGAGGCGACGTTGATGATCGAGCCGCTGCCGCGGGCCAGCATGCCGGGGAGCAAGGCGCGGATGAGGTGGAACATCGCATCGACGTTGAGCCGCCACGCGAAGTTCCACTCGTCGTCGCTGGCGTCGAGGATGCTGCCGCTGTGGACGAAGCCGGCGCCATTGCACAACACGTCCAGCGCGGAGGTCGCGTCGGCGTGCTTGGCGGCGAACGCGGCGATCGCTTCGATATCGGTCACGTCCAGCCACAGCGGGGTGAGCGCCGGACCGGCCTCCGCCGCCAGTGCGTTCAGCGCGTCCTGGTTGATGTCGGCGGCGATCACCTGGGCACCTTCGCGGATGAAGGCGAGGGCGGTCGCCCGGCCGATGCCCTGGCCCGCCGCGGTCACCAGTGCCCGTTTGCCTCGAAGTCGCATATGCATTCCAAAAGGTCCAACCAATGAACCTATAGTAATTCGGGCGAATCCACAATGCTTCGGATGGGGAAATCAGCGTTTCCAGGGCCTGCAGCCCTAAAATTGGTTGGACCAAATGTTAAGGTTGAGTAAGTCCCAGCGTTCCGGATGCCGATGAATCCCTGTCTCCCCCTGAATTGCTCGAATTCCGCTCTGCGGATCACCGCCTTGGTTACAGCATTGGTCGGTGCTGTCGCCGCCTCGGCCCAGACTCCGGGGCCAGTCGCGTTCGCGCCACGCCCGGAGTTGTACCACCCGGGCTGGATCGACCTCGACAAGAACGGTCGCAAGGACGTGTACGAGGATCCGGCCGCACCGATCGACGCCCGCATCGACGACCTGCTCGCGCGGATGACGGTGGACGAGAAGACCGCGCAAATGGTCACGCTGTACGGCTACGGGCGCGTACTCGACGACGAGCTGCCGACCCTGCGCTGGAAACAGCAGCCGTGGAAGGACGGCATCGCCAACATCGACGAGCACCTCAATGCCTTCGGCGACGGCAACGAACACGGCGATGGCGCGAAGTCGCAGTACGCCCTCGATTTCGATAAGCACGTGTGGGCGATGGACCAAGTCCAGCGCTTCTTCATCGAGCAGACGCGACTGGGCATTCCCGCCGATTTCACCAACGAAGGCCTGCGTGGCGTACCGTCGGCATTCAGTACCAACTTTCCGTCGGAACTCGGCGTCGGCCATACCTGGGATCCGGAGCTGGCCGGACGCATCGGCGGGGTGATGGCGATCGAAGCGCGCGCACTTGGCTACACCAACATCTACGCGCCGGTACTCGACGTGGTGCGCGACCAGCGTTGGGGACGCACCGAAGAATCGTATGGCGAGGATCCTTTCCTCGCATCGCGCATGGGCGTGGCGATGGTGCAGGGCATGCAGCGCGACCACCGGATCGCTTCGACGGCCAAGCACTTCGCCGTGTACAGCGCCAACAAGGGCGCGCGCGAAGGCGACGCCCGCACCGATCCGCAGGTCGCGCCACGAGAGGTCGAGGACGTGTTGCTGCCGCCGTTCGAGGCCGCGATCCGCGAGGCCGGACTGCTCGGGGTGATGAGCTCGTACAACGATTACGACGGGGTGCCGATCACCGGGAGCAAGTACTGGCTCAGCGATCGCCTGCGCAAGGAGTTCGGCTTCCGCGGCTATGTGGTCTCGGACAGCGACGCGGTCGAGTTCCTGCACAGCAAGCACGCGGTCGCCGGCGATTACAAGGAAGCGGTGCGCCAGGCGGTGGATGCTGGATTGAATGTGCGCACGACCTTCACTCCGCCGGAGGTTTACCTGACGCCGTTGCGCGCGTTGGTGCGTGAAGGCAAGTTGCCGATGGCCACGATCGATACGCGCGTGCGCGACGTGCTGCGGGTGAAGTTCATGCTCGGCCTGTTCGATCATCCCTATATCGGCGATGCGAAGGCCGCGCGGGCAAAGGTCGACACCGAGGAGGATCGCGCGCTGGCATTGCGCGCCGCGCGCGAAAGCCTGGTGCTGCTCAAGAACAAGGACGGCGCACTACCGCTGCGCAAGGGCTTGAAGACGATCGCGGTGATTGGGCCCAATGCCGACGACGCGAGTTATGCGCATCGCCAGTACGGTCCCTCGGGCGGGCATGCCATCAGCGTGCGCGAAGGCATCGCCACGAAACTCGGTCCAGGTGTCGATGTGCGGTATGCGAAAGGCGTGGAGATCGCCGGCAAGAACTGGCCTTCGATCGAAATCCTGCCGGAACCGTTGACGGCGGAAGAGCAGGCCGGCATCGACGAGGCGGTGCGCGCGGCGAAAGGCGCGGATGTCGCGGTCGTGGTGCTGGGCGATGGTCGCCGCACGGTCGGCGAAAGCCGCAGCCGTACCAGCCTGGACCTGCCCGGACGCCAGGAAGCCTTGCTTGAAGCGGTGGCCGCGACCGGAACACCGGTGGTGCTGGTGTTGATCAATGGCCGGCCGATGTCGGTGAACTGGGCCGACGCGCATGTGCCGGCGATCCTCGAGGCGTGGTTCCCGGGCAACCAGGGCGGCACCGCGGTGGCCGATGCCCTGTTCGGCGATTACAACCCGGGCGGCAAGCTGACGGTGACATTCCCCAAGACTGCGGGACAGATTCCCTTCAACTTCCCGACCAAGCCGAATGCGCAATGGGAGGGCGAGCGTTCGCGCGTCAACGGCGCGCTCTACAACTTCGGCCATGGCCTGAGCTACACCACCTTCGCCTACGACAATTTGCGGATCACGCCGGCGAAGCAACGCAATGGCGGCAATGTCGACGTGGTGGTTGACGTGCGCAACAGCGGCGCGCGCGCCGGCGACGAAGTGGTGCAGCTGTACACGCGCGACGTGGTGAGTTCGGTCACCACCTACGAAAAGAACCTGCGCGGCTTCGAGCGCGTGCACCTGGCGCCGGGCGAAACGCGCACGATCCGTTTCACCCTGAAGCCGACTGATCTTGCGCTGTTGAACCGAAAGATGCAGCGGGTGGTCGAACCCGGCATGTTCCGGGTGATGGTCGGTTCGGCCTCGGACGATATTCGCCAGCAGGGAGAATTCGAAATCGTCGAATGAACGGCGCTCAGTCCGCGCCGTGGTCGTCGACGCGTCGTCCCATGCCAGAGGTACGCGGATCGCGGAACAACGCGACCCGCGCGATGCGCGGACTGGCGTAGGCGAAATCGATCAGCAGGCGCAGTCTCCGCGCACGGGTCGGCGCGATGCGTGCCAACCGCGCATTGCCGATGGTGCCGCCCCAGTGGAGCGTGCGCCAAGCGCCGCCGTCGTGGGCTTGCAGGCGGTAGCCGGCGATCGCCTGCCCATGCGCGATGTCTTCTTCCAGGCGGATCACGTCGAATTCCACGGAGGAAGGCAGCTCGAATTCCAAGCGGCCGTCGTGCGCTTGCATCTGCGTGGCGATCTTGGCGCCGCGCATCAGGTCGTGCGCGAATATTCCATCGCGGCGGGCGCGAAAACCCTCGAGCGCGGCGAGATCGGGCGCGTCGATCAGTCCCTCGCGATTCGGCGGGACATTAAGCAATAGCTTGCTGTTGCGGCCGACCGAACTGAAATACAGCCCGAGCAGGTTGTCGGGTGAGCGCACCTTGGCCGCTTCGTTCGCATGCCAGAACCAGCCGGGCCGGATCGAGACGTCGGTTTCCGCCGGACGCCAGATCGCGCCGTCGGGATCGCCTTGCTGCAGCGCTTCGGTGGTCCACGGATCGTTGGCGCCGGGTGCAGGCACGCGCGCGGGATCGACCGTGCTCCAGTTGACGACGCCGGCGCTGCCGCTCTCGTTTCCGACCCAGCGCAGGTCGGGACCGGCATCGGAGAACATCACCGCATCGGGTTGCAGCTTGCGTACGGTGGCGTGGATACGCGCCCAGTCGTACTGCTGGTGACGACCGTTCGGGCCTTCGCCATTGGCGCCGTCGAACCACAGCTCGAACAGCGGGCCGTAGTGCGTCAGCAGTTCCGTGAGCTGGGCGATATAGATGTCGTTGTAGGCCTGTCCCTGGCCATACGCCGGATGATTGCGATCCCACGGCGACAGGTAGACCCCGGCACGCAAGCCTTCCGCGCGACAGGCGTCGGTGAACTCGCGCACCAGGTCGCCGCGGCCATCGCGCCACGGGCTCGCCGCCACCGTATGTGATGTCGTTGCGCTCGGCCACAGGCAGAAGCCGTCGTGGTGTTTTGCCGTGAGGATCATGCTGCGGAAACCGGCCTGTTTCGCCGTCCGTGCCCATTGCCGGGCATCCAGTTGCGCCGGCGCGAACGTGCGCGGGTCTTCGCGACCATCGCCCCATTCGCGATCGCTGAAGGTGTTCATGCCGAAGTGCACGAACATCGCCAGTTCCTCGCGCTGCCATGCCAGTTGCGATGCGGTCGGGCGCGGACGCATTGCCGAAGCGATAGTACCCTTGGCGTGCGTCGGCAGTGCGGCCACCAGTCCGCCTGCCCCGAGGGAAGCGAGGAAATTCCGGCGAGTGAATCCGCGAGCGTTCATGGCGGCTCCGTCAATGCGTCTTTGTACAGTCCGCGCTGTCATCCCTGGTGAAGCGACCATTGCGACTCACCAGGGTGCGCTGGAAACAGCTGCCGTCGCTGTTCGCAGCACGATAGTCCTGGCGGGTGCTGGCCGTCGCATCGCGCTGGTCGCGTGCGAGCTTGGTGAAGTAGCCGGCGTTGCCCTCGAAACGATCGCGGGTCTGGCGCGTGCTGGTCATCGCGCCATGCCGTGTTTCGCGATCGGCATCATCGTGGATGGAAATGATCGTGGTCAGGCGCGGCTGGCCGCCGACATCGCGGGTACCGATGCCACCGACCAGTCCGAAGCGCTGGTCGTTCGTATCGCTGTCCTTTCTCCCGCGTTGCAAGCGGGTGATCGTTTCTCGATCACGCCAATCGGCGTCGAGATGGTCGTCGCCATCCTCGACCTTGGTCCAGCGATGGCCGACGCGTCCCTCGAGCGTGCGTTCGACCGTTGTTTCCACCACGCCATGCGAAGTGATGACGCGACCGCGTGCGAGGAACCGATGCTGCCAACGCGACTGCAGCGTTTGCGCATTCTCGTCGCGTTCGTCGACATCGTTCTTCAGCGTCGCCTGGCCGGCTTCAAGCGTGACCAGCTCGCCGCGTGTGCGCGTACTGCCGGCATCGCGCCAGACATGCAGGCTGGGCAGCAGCTTCCAACCCTCGCGACCTTCGGTGAGGCCGGCGACCTGCAGGCGCAATGCATGCGGTTTGCCGTCATTGGCCAGCGCGATGAACGGGGTCAGTTCATAGCGCAGCGGGTGGATGTCGAAGGCGCGCGGCGACGGAATCGCGTACCACAGATAGGGATTGCTCCAGCCGCCGGTATAGATGTGCGGATAAGGCGCGGCGACGCCGACCAGGCGACCATCGAGCAAGACCTGCACCTCGCGATACGGACCCTGTTCGGCGCGGCAGAAATAATCCTTCTTCACCGGTGTCGCGTAGTACCAGAATTCCTCGCAGCCGCCACCCGAGCCGGTCGCGTAGACCTCGGCGACCAGTCGTTCGGCATTGCCCGGCAGCACGAAGTTGCCGACGGTGTCGCGACCATCCTCGTGCAGGCCGTCGAGCGGCATCACCATGTCGGCGCTGGCGATTGCCGGATGGTTGGCTGCGACGGGATAGAACTTCAGCGCGACGCGCACGTCGAAGACACCGGTATAGGTGGCGTTGACGACGTTGCCGAGATGCATCTCCACCGGTTGGACGCGCGTGAACAATGGCGCGTAATCGCTGACGTCCTTCTGCACCTGCCAGGCGATGCCCTGTCGTGACGGTTCCGGCGTACTGGTGCGCAGCACGGTGACGCCGCCGATCTCGATGTCGCCGATGCGGTCGTACTGGCGCCCCTTGACCTTGCCGTCCAGCACGAGCACCACTTTCGACCACGGCCCCGGGCACTGGCGCGACGCATCCAGCGTGGCGCGCGCGGGATCGAAACTGTCGAAGCCATGCTGGAGGACTTCGACCGTGCAGGCGCCGTCGCCGTCGCGGCTGAGCACCGGATAGGAGGTGCGCGGATCGTCGTGGCCGTCGTTGAAACGCGCCGGCGCGTCGGCGGCCAGTGCGGATGCCGCCAAGACGACGCATAGCACGGCGCCGGAGAGGAGAGGGGTTCGCATCGTCGTCGTCATCAATGGGATTGCGTTGCTGCGCCGGGCAGGCGGAATGCCCAGGCATACGCGCCTGAAGTTTTAGTCCGCACCTCCTCGGGAACGGCGACGACGGTGGCATCGCCATCGCGCGTCCACGCCAGGGAGGCAGTGCTGCCGAGCAAGCGCACTTGTGCGCCAGCTGCCGGCGACGGACCAGGAATCTTCAACGTCGCGGGGAGTTGTTGTTCGTCGTCGTCGGGCAGATAGATCGCATAGGCGCTGCCGTCGCGCAGGCGTGTATAGCGGAACTTGCCGCTGCTATAGGGCGCGACCGCACGACTGGCGTAGATCGCCTCGCCGTTGACGTGCATCCATTGGCCAATCTGATGCAGGCGTTTCACCGCTTCCGGCGGCAGTTCGCCATTGCCGTCGGGGCCGACGTTGAGCAGGAAGTTGCCGCCCTTGGCGACGACATCCACCAGCAAGTGCACGACCTTGCGTGCGCTCTTGTAGTTGTCGTGCGCCGCGAACGACCAGGAATCGCCCAGCGTCATGCAGGTTTCCCACGGATACGGCAGCGGCTTGTCCGGAACTTTCTGTTCGGGCGTGCGGTAGTTCTCGTAGCGGCCGCCGACCGCGCGATCGACGACGATCAGCCCCGGCTGGTTGTCGCGCGCGATCTTCGCCAGTCCCGGCATGTCGATGTCTTCCGGGCCCTGGCGGAATCCGTCGATCCCGGTGAGATTCTTGTTGTCGTCGGGACGTGGTGCGCGCACCCAGCCGGCATCCAGCCACAGGATGTCGATCGGACCATAGGCGCCACCGGTCAGTTCGTCGATCTGGGCATGGGTGAATTTGACGAATTCCTGCCAGCGTTGCGGATATTTGCGGGTGTCGTAATTGGCGTAGCGATTGGGCGTGGCGAAACGCGGCCACCAGTAATACGGATTGTGCCAGTCGGCCTTGGAGAAATAGGCGCCGATGCCGAAACCCTGCTTGCGGAACGCGCCGAAGACTTCCTTCACCACGTTGGCGCGGGGATTGGCGTGGAAAGGCACGTTGGCGGCGGTGATCTTGTAGTCGCTCTGCCGGGTATCGAACATCGAGAAGCCGTCGTGGTGCTTGGTGGTGAACACGACGTATTTCGTGCCGGCATCCTTGGCGATGCTTGCCCACTTGCCCGGGTCGAATTTCACCGGGTTGAAGGTCGTGGGCAGCTTCTCGTAGGCCTGCTTGTAGCCGACGTAATCGTTGGCGTATTTCGCGGTGAACGCGTTGTGCTTGGGCGGACCGCACCAGTCGACGTCTTCGGAGCAGATCGACCACGATTCGACCACGCCCCATTGGCTGTACGCGCCCCAGTGCATCATGAAACCGAATTTCCAGTCCTGCCATTGCTCGAGCTTGCGCACGACCAGCGGATCGGTTTCGGGGACGTAACTGCCGACTGCGTAGTCGTCATCGGCATGCACCGACAGCGGCAATGCGGCAAGCAACAGGACGGCGAGGGTAGTGGCCTTCATGCGGGCCAGGACGGTGGTTGGCTTCATCATCCGTTGCTCTCGATCGGTTTCGATTCTTCCTGGTACAGCTGGACCGGCGCGTCCAGTTCCAGCGCGACCACGGTGATGTCACGATCGACGGCATCGCGTGGCACCGTGAGGAACAGCAAGCCCGGCTGCTTCGCCCAGTCGTACTTGCCGACCACCTTCGCTGCAACGGATTGCCCGCCACCGACCACGCGCGCACGGACCACCTTGTTGACCAGCCCCTTCACCAGCAGATCGCCATTGGGCTGGCCATCGACGAACAGATAGATCGTCTTGCGATCCTTCGACAGCGTGCTGGCGCCGGCGTAATGATCGAGGCCGATGCCGGCGGTGGTGCCGTAGATCGCTTCGCCGTGCTTGCCGGTCCACCGTCCGAGCGCGTCGAGGATGTCCATCTGGCGCGCGTCGATGCTGCCGTCGGGCTTGGGGCCGATGTCGAGCAACAGGTTGCCGCCCATGGAAATCGTCTGCGCGAAAATCTGCAACACCTGGTTCGGCGTCTTGTAGTCGTTGTCGCGCGGTTGGTAACCCCAGGACCGGTTCATCGTCAGACACAGTTCCCAATAGGGCTGCGTCGGCTTGACGACCGGAAGCCCGAGTTCGGGCGTGGCGTAATCGCCGTATTCGTTGAGGCGCGAATTGATGATCATCTTCGGATTGCGCGCGAGCATGTCGGTGCGCAGCTTCGGTGACTGCCATTCGCTGGCGGAATGTTCCCAGTCGCCGTCGAACCAGATCAGATCCGGGTTGTAGCGATGCTGCAGGTCCGCGATCTGGCCCTGGTAATAGGTGAGATAACGCTGCCAGCGCGCCGGATCCTGCTTGCTGTCGTAACGCTTCTCCTTGCGGGTGAAGACGTCGTAGTCGCCATACGACCAATCCGGCAATGAGTAGTACAGGCCAACCTTCAGGCCGTCCTTGCGCAATGCCTTGACGAAGGGGCCGACAAGATCGCGTTTCGCGGGCGAGTCGCGCACCACGTTGATGCCCTGCTTCGAATCCCACAACGCGACGCCGTCATGGTGGCGCGTGGTCAGCACCGAATAGCGCGCACCGCTGCGCTTGATCGCGTCGGCCCAGGCCTGCGGATCGTAGGCGCGTGCATTGAAGCCCGCGAGCTGCTTCATGTAATCGGCATGCGAAATCTTGCCGTTGAAGAACGACCACGATTCATCGATGCCATCGACGGCGTAGATGCCCCAGTGGATGAAGATCCCGAGCTTGGCGTCGGCGAACCACTGCATGCGCTGGGCTTTCTGCGCGGCGGTTTCCTGTGGCACCACGGTTGCTGCTTTGCTTTGCGCCTGCACGAAGGGGGCGACCAGGGCGAGCGCGAGCAGCGATGCGATCAGTGGCCGACGATGGAGGCGAGAAGGTCGAGCCATGGCTGGATCATCAAATTGGTTGGACCAATCCTAGCGTGGTCATTGCCTTCGTGGGAACAAAAATCGATCGCTTCTGGCGACGAGCTGCTGCAACCGATTCGCCAACGGTTGACATGCGAATACGTATTCATATTCGAAATTCACGATTTGGATCGAAATAAAAGGTGACATTTGTCACAAATATACATTTTCGTAACCGCTTTTTTCGTGCGGGAATGTGTATCGACGCAGGATTCGGGATAAGAATCTGGTTGGACCATTGGGCCAACTCACCGTCCGCCGCCATTCGCGCCTCACCTTTCAGGAGAACCCCGCATGACCCGTTCCAAGTCGTTCCGGTGCACCGCGTTATGCGGCGCGTTGTCGCTGGCGTTGTACGCACCACTTGTCGTGCAGGCGGAAGAGACACCTGCCGCCCCGGCTGCTCCCGCCGCTGCCCAGGATCAGGGGCAGGCGCAAACGGCGCAGCCGAAAAAAGACGATGCGGCCAAGGACAAGAAGGAACTCGACAAGGTCGTGGTGACCGGTTCGCGCATCGCGCGCTCCCAGGCTGAAGGACCGGCGCCGGTGACCGTTCTGACCGGCGAACAGTTGAAGAAGCAGGGCTTTGCGACGGTGTATGAAGCGGTGCGCAGCCTCACCGAGGCGGTCGGCAACGTGCAGAACGATTACGACTGGGGCCAGTCCGCGGTCAACGTCAAGCCGCTCAACCTGCGCAACCTCGGCCCCGGCCGCAGCCTGTTGCTGATCAACGGCCATCGCGTCGCGGATTACCCGCTGCCCTACGCGGGCAAGGGCAATGTCGCCAACTTCAACAACATCCCGACCGGCATCGTCGACCGCATCGAAGTGCTGACCGGCAGCGCCTCGGCCATCTATGGTTCGGACGCGATGGGCGGCGTGGTCAACGTCATCCTCAAACAAAATGCCGATGGTCATACCGTGCGCGCCAAGTGGGGCGAAGCGACCCGCGGTGGGCGCCGCGATCTGGATCTCGAGGCATCCGGCGGATTCAGCGGCAAGAAGTGGAACCTGGTCTACGACCTGCAGCACTTCAACCGCGGGCAGCTGCTGGCCAAGGATCGTCCCTTCATGGATGCCGAAGACGACGTGCCGTACCAGGACTGGGGTCCGGGCCAGCGCTACTTCAACGTCGGCGCGCTAACGCCGTATCCCGGCCTGTACCTGCGCGATCGTGATGCGGCGTCGAATCCGACAGGCCGCACCTACATCGCGCCGCCGGCCGGCGCCTGCGACCAATATGGCGACTTGTACTACCTCGCCAGCCGCCTCAGCTATGACCGCAACTCCAAGACCGCGGGCAATGGCGGCCAGTACTGCGCACAGCGCGTGTTCGGAAACTGGTCGTTGCGCACCGGCAGCAAGAACGATTCCGGTTATTTGTACGGAACCTACGACATCACTGACAACCTGCAGGCCTGGGCTTCGGTCGGCGTGTGGAAGACCACGGGCCAGTTCAATACCTTCCTCGACGGCTTCAGCAGCCCCGTCTATTGGGATCAGCGTGCCAACAACGGAACGGGCGGCAATCGCAACTTCCTCAAGTTCCAGTCACCGGGCGAACTCGGCGGCGAAAAGAACGTCCTGACCCTGTCGCGCGAAACCTCGGCCGAAATCAATGCCGGGCTCAAAGGCCGCATTTTCAATGATCGCTTCGATTGGGAATTGATGGCAGGTCGTGCCACGTATTCGGACCACGAAAGCTTCCCGACCCTCAACCAGGGCCAGATGTTCGATTACTACATGGGGCCGCAGTTGGGCACCCATAACGGCACCCCTATCTATGCTCCCGATTACAACAAGTTGTGGAACCCGGTGCCAGCTTCGGCGACTGCGGCCTTCAGCAAGCGTGGCGAGAACAGGGCGATCTCTTTCCTGAACCAGGCGCAGGCTACGATCAGCGGTGAACTGTTCAAGGGCTGGGCCGGCCCGATCGGTTTTGCCGGCGCGCTCGAATACGGCCAGCAGGGCTATCACCTGACGCCTGATCCGAAGACGCTCGACAGCAACGATCCCGATGGCTGGTACACGCCGTTCGGCAATGTCCAGCAGGGTGGTGGCACCCGCAGCCATTACGGCGCCGCGGTTGAGTTCAAGGTCCCGTTGCTGAAAATGCTGACCGCCAACATCGCCACGCGTTACGACAAATTCCAGGCCACGCAGAACGCCGGCAAGCCGACCTACCAGATTGGTCTGGAATTCCGTCCGACCAGCACGCTGCTGTTCCGTGGCACCTACGGCACAAGTTTCCGCGCGCCGGACATGAACTTCATCTACCGTGCGCCGAGCTCCGACTTCCGCAGCCTGACCGATCCGAGCTGGTGCTATCTGGCCGGCTGGCCGAACCGCCAGTGCAATTTCGACGACTTCAAAGCCAGCAACATCGTGATCTCGCGTTCGGGTTCGCCTGACCTGCGTTACGAAACCGGCAAGTCGATCTCCTACGGCTTCGTCTGGGATGCCTTCAAGAACTTCTCGGTCAGCGCCGATCTTTGGGACATCAAGATCAAGAACCTGATCGACGACATCGACGAAGGCAGGTTGCTGCGCGATGAAGCGGCCTGCAAATACGGCGGATGGACGCAGGACGGCGTTGCCCTGGCCTCGCCGCCAAGCGCAGCGTATTGCGCTGACGTTGCCAAGCGCATCCACCGTGCGCCGGTCGTGCCCGGTGGCAGCTTGGCGGGCAACATCACCCAGATCGATGTGCAGCCGATCAACCGCGCCGATACCCACGTGCGCGGCATCGACATCCACATGAACTATGCATTGCCGAAGACGCGAATCGGCACGTTCCGCCTCGGGGCCAGCCTGACCAACCAGATCACCTACGAGACGCGTCAGTTCCCGACCGATGTGATGGAGAACTCGACCGAGTACCAGACGCATTACAAGTTCACCGGTACCATCAACTGGAATTACAACCGCTGGAATGCGACGCTGGCGATGTTCCAGAAGGCGGGCGGACGCGACAATCGTTACGGCGGCTGCATGCCGTTCGCGGACGGCTATGTCCCGAGCAGCAATTTGAATTGCTACGACTCGGACCCGAGCAGTCCGACTTATGGCCAGTGGACCGCCCTCCACAAGGAACACCGGCCGGCCCGTCGCTATTTCAACGGCAGCCTGGGGTATCAGTTCAACGACAACCTGAAGATCAACGTCTACGGCGCCAACCTGCTCAACAAGATCTATCGCGACAACTGGTGCGGCGACTTCGCCTACTGCGTCGACGATCCGGTGGGCCGCGAGTTGTCGGCGGAGGTGGTCTACCACTTCTGATCGATTTGCCAGGACGGAAACGAAGCGCCCGCTGCTGCATGCAGCGGGCGTTTTCGTTTGTTGCGGATGCCGCGCGGCATGTGCTTTGGAAATTTACGCAAATTTTGCGCGGATCCCGGTTGGGAAATGTAGAGCCTTTACGCGTCCTGGCGCGACGATGACGGCCGTTTTCCACGACTGGCTCGATGCCGCCCATGCACCACTCGATACGCTTCCACGTTCTTGAAGGACGCCTTCCTTTCACGGTCGCCGTCCTTTCCGTTGCCGCCTCCATGCTGTTGGCTGGACGGGCGCATGCCGCCGACCTGAGCGGCAATGTCTCCTTCACCAGCGATGACGTCTGGCGTGGCAGCACCCAGACCCTGGGCAAGCCGGCGGTGCAGGGTGGCCTCAAGGTCACGACGGCCAATGGCTTCTATGCATCGGCTTGGGGCTCGAATGTCGATTTCGGCCCCGCCATCGGTGCAAATCTCGAGGTCGACACCACGCTCGGCTGGAGCCACGCCATCGGCAAGGACTGGTCGATCGACGCCAGCGCGGTGCGTTACAACTATCCGCGCACGCAGGTCGGCATCGACTGGAACGAAGTCAACGTGTCGATGGGGTGGCGTGATCGCGCCTGGTTCGGTGTCGCCGCCAGCAGCAACGCGATGGCGACGCGCCACTTCGGCGCCTATGGCTACGCCGGCGTGCGCATTCCGGCCGGCGAGCGCCTGCGCTTCGAGTTCGACGCCGCGCATTACGCCTTGCGCGATGGTTTGGGCGATTACAACCGGGCTTCGGCCAGCGCGATCTGGACGGTGAAGAAGCCGCTGGAATTGCGCATCACCGCGCACGCCACCGATGCCGCCGCGCGTCGTCGCTTCGGCGACGACAACGCCGGCTCGCGGCTCGAAGCCGCGTTGCAAACCACGTTCTGAGGAGATCGCCATGCCCACCTGGCTCGCCATCGTTTCCCTGCTCGCGGCATTTTCCGCCGCGATCTATCTCGTGCTCGTGATCCTGCGTCCCGAGCGCTTCTGAGGCATCGACATGATCAATCTCGTTCTCGTCATGGGCGTCGCCATCGTCCTCGGCTGGCCGCTCGGCCTGTACATGGCGAAGGTGATGCGTGGCGGCAAGGCGCCGCTCGACAGGGTGTTCCTGCCCATCGAAAAACTGCTGTATGCGTTGATCGGCCCGGCGTCGTCCCTGCGCATGCGCTGGAAAACCTACGCGTTGTCGTTCCTCGCCGCCAATCTGGTTGTGGGGTTGGCGTGCTGGCTGCAGTTCATGGTCCAGGACCGCTTGCCGCTCAACCCCGACAACGCACCGGGCATGAGCTGGCATCTCGCGCTGCACACCATGGTGTCGTTCCTCACCAATACCAACCAGCAGCACTATTCCGGGCAATCGCAGTTGTCGTGGTTGTCGCAGATGGTCGCCATCGTCGGCCTGCAGGTGGTGACGCCGATGTTCGGATTGGCGATGCTGGTGGCGACGCTGCGCGCGTTCTTCGGCGGACGTGAAGTTCTCGAGCGCGGCGAACCCGGCATCGAAGGCCGCGATCGCGACGTCGGCAATTTCTGGCAGGACGTCGTGCGCGCCACGACGCGGGTGATGTTGCCGCTGTGCCTGGTCGCATCGTTGATGATGACCTGGCAGGGCGTGCCGGCGACGCTGACGCGCGGCGCCGATGTCGTGCCGATCGACGCCAGTGCCGGCATGGCAACCCAACACATTCCAGTGGGTCCGGTGGCGCCGATGGTCGCGGCCAAGCAGCTCGGCACCAATGGCGGTGGCTGGTATGGCCCGAATGGCGCAATGGCGCTGGAAAACCCGACACCGTTCTCCAGTTTCTTCAATACCGTCTTTCTCATCCTGATCCCGATCGGCTGCGTGGCGATGATCGGTCCCTTCACCGGACGCAAGCGCCTGTCGATCTTCGTGTTCGCGACGATGCTCGGCATGTCGTTGGCATCCAGCGCGGCGATGCTGGCGCTGGAAAGCCATACCGCGGCCAGCGCTGGACCACTGGTGATGGAAGGCAAGGAAGTGCGCCTCGGCGTCGATGCTTCGGCGGTCTATGGTGCACTCACCACCCAAACCTCGAATGGTTCGGTGATCGGCATGCATGACTCCTACGCACCGCTGTCCGGCGGCGTGGAAATGGTGAACATGCTGATCAACGGGATCTGGGGCGGCATCGGCTGCGGTGCGCTGCAGTTCTTCGTTTATGTGCTGCTGGCGGTTTTCCTCGCCGGATTGATGACGGGACGCATGCCGGAACTGTTCGGGCGCAAGATCGAAGCGCATGAGGTGCGCCTGCTCGCCGGGCTGATCCTGATTCAGCCATTGGTGATCCTCGGCTTCGCCGCGATCGCGCT
This sequence comes from Lysobacter sp., assembly GCA_027306995.1. Taxonomy (GTDB): domain Bacteria; phylum Pseudomonadota; class Gammaproteobacteria; order Xanthomonadales; family Xanthomonadaceae; genus Solilutibacter. Next base: position 321,173 of record DAHUXS010000013.1, on the reverse strand, counting down.
GGCAGTGCCGTCGCTGGCCGCGAATTCCAATCCGGCGCACCACGGTATCTCCCAGGTGCTTTACGAATACATGTCGGCCTTCGCCAACAACGGCTCGGGCTTCGAGGGATTGGGCGACAACACCGTGTGGTGGAACGTCACCTGCAGCATCGTGCTGTTGTGCGGACGCCTGCCGGCCCTGATCTTTCCGCTGGCGATCGCCGCGAGCATGGCGAAGAAGCGCGTCGCTCCGGAAGGCGCCGGCACCCTGCATGTGGAAACACCGACGTTCGCGCTGACCCTGGTGTCGGTCGTGGTGATCCTCACTGTCCTGCAATTCATGCCTGCACTGGTGCTCGGCCCGGTCGCCGACCACCTGCAACTGGTCGCGCAAGGAGCGATTCGATGAACACCCCAGCCATTCGCGACGCCTTCCTCAAGCTCGCGCCGGGCAAGATCATCCACAACCCGGTGATGGCGATCGTGCTGCTCGGCACGCTGCTGTCGGTCGTCACCAGCTTCGCGATTCCCGGAGCACTCGGGTACGGGCTCGCGGTGTCGGCGATCCTCTTCATCACGGTGTTGTTCGGCAATTTCGCCGATGCCGTGGCGGAAGCGCGCGGTCGTGGCCAGGCCTCCAGCCTGCGCGCGGCGCGCAAGGATCTGGTCGCGCGCCGACTGGATGATTCCGGAAGCGAAACCCGGATCGCGGCGACGGAGTTGCGCAAGGGCGATCGCGTGATCGTGTCCGAAGGCGAACTGATTCCCGCCGACGGCGAAATCGTCCACGGCCTTGCCAGCATCAACGAAGCGGCGGTGACCGGCGAATCGGCACCGGTGCTGCGCGAGGCCGGCACCGACCACTCGGGCGTGATCGGCGGCACCAAGGTGTTGAGCGACGAGATCATCGTCGAGGTCAGCGCAGAACCGGGCGGCAGCTTCCTCGATCGCATGATCGCCCTGGTCGAAGGCGCCAACCGCCAGAAGACGCCGAACGAAATCGCGTTGAACATGTTGCTGGCGGCCATGACGCTGACCTTCCTGATGGTGGTGGTGTCGCTGCCGTTCATCGCCGGCTTCGTCGGCGCGAAACTCGACCCTTTGCTGCTGATCGCGTTGCTGGTCTGCCTGATCCCGACAACCATCGGCGGCCTGCTGCCTGCGATTGGCATCTCCGGCATGAACCGCGCGCTGTCCGCCAATGTGCTGGCCAAGTCCGGCAAGGCGGTGGAAATCGCCGGTGACGTCGACGTGCTGCTGCTGGACAAGACCGGCACGATCACCTTCGGCGATCGCCAGGCGACGCACTTCTGGCCGCTGGCCGGAGTCAGCCCGGCGCAGCTGCGCGATGCCGCGATGCTGTCGTCGCTCGCCGATCCGACGCCGGAAGGCAAGTCGATCGTGCAATTGGCGATCGAGCAGGGCGCGCAACGCGTCGATCCGGAACACGCGCACTTCGTGCAGTTCACCGCGCAGACGCGGATGTCTGGCGTCGATCTGAAGAATGCGAATGGCGATGTCGAGCGCTCGATCCGCAAGGGTGCTGGCGACGCCATCGCCAAGCATGTCGAAGCGCTGGGTGGCGTGGCTTCGCCGGAATTGCAGGCACGCGTCAGCGAAGTCGCGCGCGGCGGCTCCACGCCGCTGGTCGTCGCCGAAGGCCGGCATGTGCTGGGCGTCGTCGAGCTCGGTGACGTGGTCAAGCACGGCGTCAAGGAGCGTTTCGCCCGCCTGCGCGAAATGGGCGTGCGCACGGTGATGATCACCGGCGACAACCCGTTGACCGCCGCAGCGATCGCCGCCGAAGCGGGCGTGGACGATTACATCGCCGAGGCGCGGCCCGAGGACAAGCTGGCGCGCATCCGCCAGGAGCAGGCCGATGGGCGCCTGGTCGCGATGGTCGGCGACGGCACCAATGACGCGCCGGCGCTGGCCCAGGCCGACATCGGCCTCGCGATGAATTCCGGCACGCAGGCGGCCAAGGAAGCCGGGAACATGGTCGATCTCGATTCCGATCCGGCCAAGCTGCTGGCGGTGGTGGAGATCGGCAAGCAGCAGTTGATCACCCGCGGCGCACTCACCACCTTCTCGCTGGCGAATGACGTCTCGAAGTACTTCGCCATCCTGCCCGCCTTGTTCGCTGCGACGATTCCGTCGATGGCCGTGCTCAACGTGATGCATCTGTCCAGCCCGCGTTCGGCGGTGCTGTCGGCACTGATCTTCAACGCACTGATCATTCCCGCGCTCATCCCGCTGGCGCTGCGTGGCGTGCGCTTCAAGCCGGCCAGCGCGGTGTCGCTGCTGCGGCGAAACATGCTGATTTATGGCCTGGGCGGGGTGCTGCTGCCGTTCGTCGCCATCAAGTTGATCGATCTCGCCCTCGCGGTTTTCGGAGTCTGAACCATGGACATCGCACAACAACAGGATCTACCCATCGGAACAGGCACGCTATGGCGGGCGGCGATCGCGCTGATGGCGATCACCCTCGGCTTGTTCGGTTTCGCGTATTCGCTGCTCTCCGCCGGGATCGATGGCGCGCTGTTCCCGTATCACGCCAATGGCAGCATCGTCATTCGCGATGGCAAGCCCGTTGCGTCGGAACTGGTGGCGCAACCATTCGCTGCACCCGGCTACTTCCATCCGCGTCCGTCGGCGGCGAAATACGATCCGATGAATGCCGCCGGCAGCAATCTTGCCCGCACCAACCCGGACTTGCGCAAGCAGGTCGAGGGATTGCGTGGCGAGATCGCGCGGCGCGACGGAATCGCTCCGGCACAGGTCGCCGACGATCTGTTGACGCAATCCGGCAGCGGCGTCGATCCCGACATCAGCGTGCAGGCCGCGATGCAGCAGGTTGCGCGTATTGCCCGCGCGCGCGGTTTGCCGGAAGCCGAGGTGCGGCGCCTGGTCGATGCCAACACCCTTGCGCCACAGTTCGGATTCTTCGGGCCAGCGCGAGTCAACGTGGTGCGGCTCAACCTCGCGCTGGATGCGCGGCGATGACGGAGCGCGGATACTGTGGCCATGCCCGAACGCGCGCGCACTGCCCAGGCTGATGCACTCATTGGTGAGCTCCAGCGCCAGCGCCAGGGGCGACTGACGCTGTTCCTTGGCGCGGCGCCGGGTGTCGGCAAGACGTATGCCATGCTCGGCCGCGCCCAGGAATTGCATCGGCGCGGTATCGACGTGGTGATCGCCATCGTCGAAACCCATGGTCGTGGCGAAACCGCGGCCTTGGTTGATGGCCTCGAAGTATTGCCGCGCCTCGCGATCCCGTATCGCGGGCATGCGGTCGAGGAGATGGACCTCGATCGCCTGTTGGCACGCAAACCGGAAGTCGCGCTGGTCGACGAGCTCGCGCATCGCAACGCGCCCGGTAGTCGCCACGAACGGCGTTGGCAGGACGTGATGGAGCTGCTGGACGCCGGCATCGATGTCTACAGCACCATCAATATCCAGCATCTAGAAAGCCTCAACGACGTCGTCCATCGCATCACCGGTGTGCGCGTCGCCGAAACCGTGCCCGATGCGGTGTTCGACCGCCTGCGCGATATCGTGCTGGTCGACTTGCCGCCGGGCGAGTTGATCGAGCGCCTGCACCAGGGCAAGGTCTATCTGCCGGAACAGGCGGCGCAGGCGCTGCAATCGTTCTTCGTGCCCTCGAATCTCGCGGCGCTGCGCGAACTGGCGATGCAGACCGCCGCCGACCGCGTCGATTCCGACCTGCGCGAGGCCCAGACCGCGCGTGGCGTCGCCGCCGTGCCCTTGCGCCGGCAAGTGATCGTCGCCATCGACGGGCGCGGCCAGTCGGAATACCTGGTACGTGTCGCCCGCCGCCTGGCCGAACGCCGTGATGCGCCGTGGACGGTGGTCAGCGTCGAAGGCAGGACATGGCCGCACGACGTGCAGCTTGAAATCGATCGCGCGCTGGCGATGGCGCGACGCCTTGGCGGCGCTACCGAAGTGCTGCATGGCGACAGCGTGGTCGATGCCTTGCTCGATTACGCCAACCGTCTTGGTGCGTCCTCCATCGTGATCGGACGCACCCGAGATCGCCCACTGGCGCGCCTGTTCAATCGCACCATCACCCAGCAGCTGATCGAGCGCGGCGCGCATTTCGAGATCGTCATCGTCAGCACGCCGGAAGCCCGCGCGGAATCGCGCAAGCGGGTGGCCGACGGCGTCGGGAATGCCTTGCGATTGGGCGATTTCGGGCAGGCGACGCTGATCTCGGCGCTATTCGTCGGCATCGCCGCGATCGCCAAGCGCTGGCTCGACATCAGCGACCTGTCGATGATCTTCATCGTCGCGGTGCTGGTGGTCGCGACGCGCACGCGCGTCGCTGCGGCGGTGTATGCGGCGGTCCTGTGCTTCTTCGCTTACGACTTCTTCTTCATCCCGCCGTATTTCACCCTCTACATCTCGGCGCAGCGTGGCGTCACCACGGCGTTGCTGTTCCTGGTGACGGCCCTGCTGGCGGGACGATTGGCGGCGCGCCTGCGCATGCAGGTGGTGGCCTTGCGCGCATCCAACGCACACGCCACTGCGCTGGAATCGTTGTCGCGCGATCTCGCCGCGGCCGCGGACCCCGGGGAAGTCGAGCGTGCCGGCCGCAATGCCCTGAAGCGCGCGCTCGACGTCAAGGCCGTCGTCCATTTTGGCGCGGACGCGTTCGCCATCGAGGAATTCGACGACAAGGCAAGGGCGGCAGCGCAATGGGTGATCGCGCACGGCCAACCGGCCGGACGCTTCACTGCAACCTTGTCGACCTGTCCGTGGTGGTTCCTGCCGCTGCGCGGGAATGGCAGCACCATTGGCTGGATCGGATTGCGCCCTGATGAATCGGTGACGCGCTTGACGGCGGAACAGCAGCGACTGGCCGAGGCGATGGCAGACGACATCGCGCAGGCGGCCTTGCGCACGCGACTGGTCGGCGACCTGCAGGATGCGCGCATGACTGGCGAGACCGAACGCCTGCGCTCGGCGCTGCTGTCGTCGGTGTCGCACGACCTGCGCTCGCCGCTGGCGGCGATCATCGGTTCGGCGTCGAGCCTGCAGCATTACGGCGCGCAGATGGACGCGCATGATCGCGACGAACTGCTCGATACCATCCGCCTGGAAGGGCAGCGGCTCGATCGCTACATCCAGAACCTGCTCGACATGACGCGGTTGGGCCACGGTGGGTTGAAACTCAACCGCGACTGGATCGGCGTCGACGAAGTGGTGGGCGCCGCGGTCGAGCGCATCCGCAAGTTCGTTCCTGGTGCATTGGTCGAAGCCGATGTCGAGCCCGGGCTGGCGCCGCTGTGGGTGCATCCGGCGCTAGTCGAGCAAGCGTTGTTCAACATCATCGAGAATGCCGCCAAGTTCTCGCCGCCCGGAGAAGCGGTGCGCGTGCGCGCCGGGGATCTTCCCGACGGCGCACTGCAGGTTGATATCGTCGATGAGGGACCGGGCATTCCAGAAGCCGATCGCGCCCGTATCTTCGACATGTTCTACAGCGTCGAGCGCGGCGATCGCGGACGCCATGGCACCGGGCTCGGACTCACCATTGCGCAGGGCATGATCGGCGCGCATGGCGGCGCGGTCGCGGCGTTGCCGGGCCGGGATGGACGCGGCACCTGCATCCGCATCACACTGCCGCGAACCATGCCGGACGCAGTACCGCAGTGAACACCGTGACCGGACAGGCGATCCGCGTGCTCGTCATCGATGACGAGCCGCAGATCCGCAAGTTCCTCGACATCAGCCTGCGTGCGCAGGGGTACGTCGTGCAGCTCGCCGAAGACGGACGCAGCGGACTCGATGCGCTCGCGACCGGCGGCGCCGACCTCGTCATCCTCGATCTCGGTCTTCCCGACATGGATGGCCATGACGTGCTGCGATCGATCCGCGAATGGTCGAAGGTGCCGGTCCTGGTGCTGTCCGTGCGCGCCGACGAAGGTGGCAAGGTGCGTGCACTGGATGCCGGCGCCAACGATTACGTCACCAAGCCGTTCGGCGTTCCCGAACTGATGGCGCGCGTGCGCGCGTTGTTGCGTGATGCCGTCGCGCCTGCGGCGACTGCGGAATCCCCCGTCTACGACGACGGTCGATTGCGGATCGACCTGGCGCGTCGCGAAGTCGCGCTCGATGGCCAGCTGCTGGCGCTCACCCGCAAGGAATACGCCTTGCTGGCGCTGCTTGTGCAACATGCCGATCGCGTCGTCACCCAGCCGCAGTTGCTGCGCGAGGTCTGGGGACCGACCCATGCCGAGGACACGCATTACCTGCGCATCCTGCTGGCCAAGCTTCGCCACAAGCTCGGGGACGATCCCGCATCGCCGCACTGGATCATTACCGAACCGGGCGTGGGACTTCGATTCAGGCGCGCGTGACGCCGGCGTGCAGCTCGGCCGCGTTCTCGAACAGGGCCAACGTCGTGCCGCTGTAGTGCGGCGGCAATTTGGGCTGATGGTGGGATGGAAGCGGACGGATTGGATTTTCAGTCCGGCGCGAAGGCTGTCATCGATATGGCATCAACTAGCGACCTAATACAGGGCAGGTTGAAGTCAAAGCATGTGGCCTAATCTAGGCATTGACGAGACCCTTGAATGCGGCGCCCAAAGTGCGCAGCGCATTGCGCGAACGGCGATCGTTCAACGCGGAATAGAGCACGACATCTTGGGTCGGCAGGGTCGGCAGTGCTAGCGCCTGGCCGATATCGATCGTACCGGCAGGCGCGCTCCGCCGGGCGAGTACGGCAATGGCGATACCTGCTGCTGCTGCCGCGCCAACTACGGCGGCTCCCCTGCCGATGAATACTTCTGTCCACGCGATGCCGGCTTGGTCAAGAGCACGTACGGCGGTCGCACGTATGCTGCAGGACTCACCCTGCGTCGATAGTGGCAACGGCTGGCCAGTACGCCACTGCCAGTCGGCGGCCGCGACCCAGGCAAAGCTTTCGTTGAACAGCTTTTCGCCATGGCGGTGGCGGTCTTCCGGTTGTAGCACCAGGGCGGCATCCAACTTGCCTTCATCGTAGGCCTGTGTCACTTCGCGTGAACCTGCGACTCGCAATTCGATCAACAAGTGCGGGTCGTGCTCGTTCATATAGCGCAACAGAGAAGGCAATTCACTGCCGACGATCTGGTGGCTGACGCCAATGACCAGCCGTCGCTGCTCCACGCTGAAGGAAGCAACGGCGCGATCGTGTGCACCAACCAGGTCGCGTGCGGAAACAAGAAAGGCTGCGCCTTCGGCGGATAAACGCACTTGCCGCGGCGTGCGCTCCAGCAGCCGTCGCCCCAACTGTGCTTCCAATCGACGCAATTTGAGACTGATCGCGGATTGGGTGCTATCCAGCACCTCGGCGGCGCGGGTGAAACTTTTCAAATCGGCAGTCAGAACAAAGGCTTTCACGGCATCGAGGTCGAGGGCTTTCATGATCCACTCATTGCGATTTGAAATGACTGAAATATATATAGATGGGATTTATCAATACATGGTAGTCGACTACGCTGGGTTCGCACGCATCCTCTTCCGGAGTATCAGGACTCATGAAAAAAACTTTGCTCGGCCTTGCACTGTCCGCTGCGACGGCGCTGGCGTATGCAGCCATGCCGGTGCCGGCGTATGTAACGGCCGCCGTCGCCGATAGCGCACGGCCAACTGCGGATACGCAACGTGATGCCGACCGCAAGCCCGCCGAGCTGATCGCCTTTGCCGGTATCAAGCCGGGCGACAAAGTGATCGACCTGATACCGGGGGAGGGTTATTTCACGCGCATCTTCAGCAAGGTGGTCGGGCCACAAGGACATGTCTATGCCGTCGTGCCGAAGAGCATGGCGGAGGCAAGGCCGAAGGCGCTGGACCCGATCAAAGCGATGGCCGTCACCTACGGCAACACCAGTCTCATGGTGGAGCCATACGACCAGCTTGGTGCGCCGTCATCGCTCGACGTGGTCTGGACCTCGCAGAATTATCACGATATCTACGGTGCCGTCAGCGTCTTCGCGGTCAAAGGCAATAGCGGCCCCGATGAAGCCGCCAAGCTCGATGCGGCGGCCTTCAAATCCTTGAAGCCCGGTGGCGTCTTCGTGGTGGTCGATCATGCGGCGGAGCCGAATTCGGGTGGGCGCGATGCCAGCACGCTGCACCGGATCGATCCGGCTACGGTGATTGAGCAAGTGCAAGCGGCGGGGTTCGTGCTGGAAGCGCGCAGCGACCTTTTGGGCAATCCGGAAGATGCCCATGACAAGCTCATTTTCGCCCCGGAGATCAAGGGGCACACGGACAAGTTCGTCCTTAAATTTCGCAAACCGCTCTGATTTGCATCAATTGGCGCGCCCGGAGGGATTCGAACCCCCGACCAATGGCTTCGGAAGCCACTACTCTATCCGGCTGAGCTACGGGCGCGTGCCGTGTCCGCCGCAGCGGAACGGGCATTGTAGCCGCTCACCGCAATTGGCGCGAAATTTCGACAGAATCGAACGACAGGCCCAGATCCTCAGCGGGATACGCAGGTTTCGCGAGGCGAACCTCGATGCGCGCTGCCGGTGACACCGGAAGTACAAACGGCCCGATGCTACGCTCGGCGAGCATCCTGCCTGGAATGTCCAGAGACTGTCCAGCGACGGTGACGCGATAGCTGCGATCCGTACGCGCACGGGCATGGATGAAACGCAGCATCACTTTCTGCGCGTGCGGCGATGCAATGGCGGTATCCAGGGCGACCCTGGTCGTGGCTTGGGTGAGGTAGCCGCCGCCGAAACTGAAACTGGTGCGTGGTTGCCAGGCATCGGCAGCGATGCGATAGCCGCCATCGGCGTTCGCGGTCGCGATGCGCGCAGGAATCGCTTGCAGTGGCGTGTACAAGGAAAGCTGCAGTACCGGCAACACGCCATCGGGCGCAGCCGTGGGCAGCTCGATCACCACGTCGCCACCATCGCGATGCCACGGCAACGAAGGGCCACCGTCGATGCGGGCATTCGATGGATCATTCGCAAGTCCGGAAACACGAAGTGGGCCAGCATGCCAGTCGTGGACGACGAGATAGAGCGTTCGTCCGTGCAGCAAGGTCGCGCCCCATGGCTGTCGCCGCAGTCCGCTGGGCGTTGCATCGATCAGTCCCGGATGACGACGCACCCACGCGCCGATGCCGTGCATGACGTCGGCTTCGAACGGCACCACGCTGCCATCGCCCTTGGGTCCGATGTTGAGCAGGTAGTTGCCGCCCGCGGCGCGCGTCTGCATCAGGCCATTGGCAAGCTCGCGGATCTTGCCGGCGAGGTCGTCGCGTTGTTGCCAGCTGCGATAGCCCCAGGTGGCGTGATAGATCGACGCCGGCACTTCGAACGGGGGTTGCATCGTTTCCGGCGGCAATTCGTTGTCGCCGAGGGTGACGAAATCGCCTCGATTGTTCCAGATGCGCCCGTTGATCGCAGCCTGTGGCTGCAGCTTGCGCACGATCGCGGCGAACTTGCGGCTCTGTTCTGCCGTCGGCGCCGACATGTCGAACCACACTTCGGTGACCGGGCCGTAGTTCGACATCAGCTCGGTCAGTTGCCGTTCGATCAGGGGTTCCATCGTCGGTGGAATCGGATTGCTGTTGTGCTGCACCTCGGGCGAATGGCCAGCATTCCAATCGACCAGCGAGAAGTACACGCCGAACCCGACGCCGATCTTCCGGCATGCGGTCGACAACAGCTTCAGCGGGTCCCGTGCAAACGGCGTGCGCTTGACCACGTTGTAGTCGGTGGACTTCGTATCGAACATCGCGAAGCCGTCGTGGTGCTTGCTGGTGACGACGATGTAGCGGGCGCCACCTTCCTTGGCCAGCTTGCAGATGGCGTCGGCGTCGAATTTCGCTGCGGAAAAGCGCGACGCAACCTTGAGGTAATCGTCCGTCGGGATATTCGCCCAGCCCTGGATCTGTTCGGAATAGCCCTTCGTCACCGGCTTGTCCTGCCACACGCCGCCGAGTTCCGAATACAGGCCCCAGTGCACGAACATGCCGTAGCCCAGGCGCTGCCAGCGTGCGATGCGTTCGGCATCCGCGTCGCGCACCTGTGTCGGCATCGCCACGGACGGCAGCAGGGAGGCAGCAAGCAGGAAGGCGGACAATATGCGGCGGTCGAACCTCATTCGCGGGGTCCCGTGGCGTGCGAGCGTGCACCGCTACTGTAAGGGTCATCCGCGCTGCTAGGCTATGCGCATGTCATCTCCGCAAATCCCCGACGCCTGGGTGCAACCATCGGAACCGGAATGGCGACGCAAGTTGCGTCTCTACCTGCGCTTGATGCGCGCCGACAAGCCGATCGGCTGGCTGTTGTTGCTGTGGCCGACGTGGTGGGGCTTGTGGTTCGCGGCGAACGGCATGCCGGCGTGGAAGCCTCTCATCATATTCACGCTGGGCGTGTGGTTGACGCGCGCGGCTGGCTGCGTGATCAACGATTACGCCGATCGCTGGCTGGACGGATCGGTCGAGCGCACGCGTGGACGACCGCTGGCGACCGGCGAAGTGAGTGGGCGCGAGGCGTTGGCGCTGTTCGCGGTGCTGATGCTGGCGGCATTCGTGCTGGTGCTGACGCAAAATCGCCTGACCATCGCGATGAGCGTGGTCGGCGTGGTGCTGGCCGCGAGTTATCCCTATCTCAAGCGCTACACCTATTTTCCGCAGGTCTATCTCGGCATGGCCTTTGGCTGGGGCATCCCGATGGCGTTCGCGGCGATCACCGGCGGCGTGCCGAAGCTGGCGTGGCTGATCTACATCGCCAACATCCTGTGGTCGACGGCCTACGACACCTGGTATGCGATGGTCGATCGTGACGACGACATCCGCATGGGCGCGAAGTCGACGGCGATCCTGTTCGGCGATGCCGACCTGGTCGCGCAGGGCGTGCTGTATGCCTGCATGTTCGCGACGCTGGCGCTGGTCGGCCACGATGCCCATCGTGGCATCTGGTACTGGGGCGGGCTGCTGCTCGCCGCGCTGCTCGTGGCATGGGAATTCCGGATGGCGAAGGATCGCGACCGCGACGGCTGCTTCCGCGCGTTCCGCCACAACAACTGGGTGGGGCTGGCGATCTTCGCCGGCATCGCGCTGGATTTCTGGCGGAACTAGGGAACCCGGGCGCACACCCAGGCATCGACGCGCTGCACGCCGATCGCCTTGAGCGCGATCGCCGCGGCCTCGAGCGTGGCGCCGGTGGTCATCACGTCATCCACCAGTGCGACGTGGCGCGGCACCTCGCGCTTTCCCCGCAAGCCGACGAACACGTCCTGCATGTTTACTGCGCGAGCCTCCTTGTCGAGGCTCGATTGCGCGGTGGTGTGCTGGCGCCGATGCAGGAGGTCGCCACGCAGCGGCAGGTCGAATGCCTGCGCGATCGGCTTGGCCAGCTCCAACGCCTGGTTGTAGCCGCGCTTGCGCAGGCGCTTGCGATGCAGCGGGATCGCGACGACGGCGTCGGGACGGTCGGTGCGTTGCAGCACCCGAAGCATCAACGACGACGCCAGCCGTCCGGCGCACAGGTCCTCGTGGAATTTCAGGCGCGGCAGCAGGCGGTCGATCGGTGCGTTGTAGAGAAAGGCGGCGCGGGTGCGCTGGATCGGCGAGGCGCGACCGCTGCAGCGCTCGCAGGGCAGGCCGAACATCGAGGGCAGGGCGCAGCGCGGGCAGGCCGGCGGCAGCCACGGCAGTTCGGCCTCGCATAGCCGGCACAAGTCGAGACCGGGCTGGCCATCGCCGTCGCAGGCCAGGCAGCGACGAGGATAGAAGGCGTCGATCGCGGCATCGACGGCGCGCCGCCAGCCACCCCGGCGGGCAGGCCAGTCAACTTTCGTGATGGGGTTCAGGTTGACAGCACTGGACATGGTTTCCAGACTGGCAGGCCCAGCATTCCCGCACCCTCGGAAAATCCCCATGCCTGATGTCGGACCTGTCCCCGCCCTGCGCCACGACTGGAACCAGTCCGAGGTCGAGGCTCTGTTCGCGCTGCCGTTCACCGAGCTGGTCCAGCGCGCCGCCACGGTCCACCGCGAGCATTTCGATCCGGCCGAGGTGCAGATCAGCACCCTGCTGTCGGTGAAGACCGGCGGCTGCCCCGAGGATTGCGGCTATTGCCCGCAGGCGCAGCGCTATCACACCGGCGTCGAGGCGACCAAGCTGATGGACGCCGACGACGTACTGGAACGCGCGCGCGCGGCCAAGGCAGCCGGCGCCTCGCGCTTCTGCATGGGCGCGGCGTGGCGTTCGCCCAAGGATCGCGATATCCCCAAGGTCGCCGAAATGATCCGCGGCGTGAAGGCGCTCGGCCTCGAGACTTGCGCCACCCTCGGCATGCTCAGCGCGCCGCAGGCCGATGCCTTGAAGGATGCCGGCCTCGACTACTACAACCACAATCTCGATACCGCGCCGGATTTCTATGGCGATGTCATCACCACGCGTGACTACCAGGATCGCCTCGACACGCTGACGCACGTTCGCGACGCCGGCATGAAGACCTGCTGCGGCGGTATCGTCGGCATGGGCGAATCGCGCGCGCAACGCGCCGGCCTGCTGCGCACGCTGGCCAACCTGCCGGCGCATCCGGATTCGGTGCCGATCAATCGCCTGGTGCAGGTCGCCGGCACGCCGCTCGCCGCCAAGAACACCGTCGCCGAACTCGATTCCTTCGAATTCGTGCGGACGATCGCGGTCGCCCGCATCATCATGCCGAAGTCGATGGTGCGCCTGTCGGCCGGACGCGAAACCATGAGCGACGAGTTGCAGGCGCTGTGCTTCCTTGCCGGCGCCAACTCGATCTTCCACGGCGAAAAATTGCTGACGACCGGCAACCCCGATGTCGATCACGACGCCAAGCTGTTCGAGCGCCTCGGCCTGCGTCCGATGCAGTTGACCGAAGCGTCGTCATGCAGCGATACCGTGCACGCCGACATTACCGTCCAGAACGCGGCCTGAGATGGCGCGGCCTTCGATCCGCGCGCGCGTTGCCGAACAACGCGCGCAGCGCGAAGCGCAACATCGCGTGCGCCGGTTGCGCACGGTGGTGCGTCGCGATGGAATCGGCTGCGAGGTCGATGGCCGCTTGCTTCTGAACTTCTGCGGCAACGATTATCTCGGGTTGTCGCAACACTTCTCGATCAACTCGGCGTTGCAGGATGGTGCCGCGCGCAATGGCTACGGCAGCACCGGTTCGCCGCTGGTCTGCGGTCGCCATGCCGCGCATGCGGCGCTGGAGTGCGCGGTCGCCGAATGGCTGGGTTATCCGCGCGCCCTCTTGTTCGATAGCGGGTACGTGGCGAACCTCGCGGTATTGCAGGCCTTCCTCGGCGAAGGCGACATCTGCGTGCAGGATCGCCTCGACCACGCCAGCCTGATCGATGGCGCCCGCCTGTCCGGGGCGATGTTGCGGCGGTATCCGCACGGCGATGCCGAAGGCGCGTTGCGACAACTGCGTTCCAATGTCGATGGCGCCGCGATGGTGGCCACCGATGGCGTCTTCAGCATGGACGGTGACATCGCGCCGCTGAAGCAACTGGCGCTGATCGCGCGCGTGCAACACGCCACCCTGTATGTCGACGATGCCCACGGCATCGGCGTCGTCGGTGACGAGGGGCATGGCTGCGTCGCCGCCGCCAAGCTCGGGCCCACCGAAGTGCCGCTGCAACTGGTCACGCTCGGCAAGGCTTTGGGCGGATACGGCGCCGTGGTGGTGGGTGAAGCGGATTACATCGAGCACCTCGTGCAAGCCGCGCGCGGATTCGTCTATTCCACCGCGCCGCCACCGGCATTGGCGGTAGCATCGCTGCAGGCGGTGAAGATGGCGCGCAGCGACCATTGGCGCCGCGAACGCCTGGAATCATTGATCGCGCGCTTCCGCGAAAAGATGCAGCAACTGGGTTTCGAGTTGCCCGCCAGCGATACGCCGATCCAGCCGGTGCCCTGCGGCGACGAACAAAGCGCGTTGGCGATGTCGGCGGCGCTGGAAGACGAAGGCTTGTGGGTGACGGCGATCCGTCCGCCAACGGTTCCCGACAATGCTTCGCGCCTGCGCGTCACCTTGTCGGCCCTGCACACGCCGAGCGAAGTCAATGCGCTGGTGCAGGCACTGGCGCGCGCACGCGACAGCCTGCCGTCGCGATGAGTCTGCATATCGAACGCGTCGGCAGCGGCCCCGACCTGGTCCTGCTGCACGGTTGGGCAATGCACGGTGGCGTGTTCGCGCCGCTGGTCGAGCGCCTGCGCGACCGCTGCACGCTGCATGTGGTCGATTTGCCCGGGCACGGCGGATCGCGCGACAGCGATGTTCCGTTGAGGCTCGATGCCTGCGCTGCGGCGATCGCCGGGCAAGTGCCGCAAGGCGCGACATGGTGTGGCTGGTCGCTGGGCGGACTGATCGCCTTGCACGCCGCGCAACATGGGGTGTCGATGCGCGCGCTGGCGATGCTGTGCGCGACGCCGTGCTTCGTGCGCAAGGATGACTGGCGCTGGGGCATGTCCCCGGAAATCTTCCGCGACTTCGCCGAAGGACTGCGCAGCGATTGGCGCGGTACGCTCGATCGTTTCCTTGCGCTGGAAGCTTTCGGTTCTGATCGCGCCAAGGAAGAATTGCGCCATCTGCGCGACGCGTTGTTCGCGCGTGGCGAACCCGCGACATCGGTGCTCGCCGATGGCCTGGAATTGTTGGAAACCAGCGACCTGCGGCCGGGCCTTCCGTCGTTGGAACTGCCGAGCCTATGGATCGGTGGCCGCCGCGATCGCCTGGTTGATCCGCGCGCGATGCAGGCGGCGGTCGAGCTGACGCCCGATGCCGCCATCGAAGTGGTCGATCATGCCGGCCACGCGCCGTTCCTCACCCACGCCGAAGTCGTCGCGACCGCGCTCGGGCGAATCCTGCCGTGAACGAGATGTTCGACACGCGCCAGGTACGCCATGCCTTCGGTCGCGCCGCCCACGGGTACGAGGATGCTTCGGCCTTGCAACGCGAGATCGAAACGCGCCTGCTGGAATCGTTCGATCACTACGCCATCCGCCATGGCGATGCCAAGCCGCAGGTCGTGGTCGATCTCGGCTGTGGCCCGGCGCATGCGGCGGCATGGTTCCGCAAGCAGTTGCCGGATGCGCGGGTGCTCGCGATCGATGCCGCCTTGCCGATGCTGCAGATCGCGAATGCCAACACGCGTGGCCAATGGCTTCGCCGCAAGCCGGTCGAACGCATCTGCGCCGACCTGCGCGCATTGCCGCTGGCCGATGCCAGCGTCGACGTCCTGTTCTGCAACCTCGCTCTGCAGTGGATTGATGACTTGCCGGCCGCTTTCGCCGGTTTTCGCCGAGTGTTGAAGCCGGGTGGCCTGCTGCTGTGCACGACCTTCGGTACCGACACCCTGTACGAACTGCGCGAAGCCTTCGCGGCGGCTGATGCAGTGCCGCACGTCAGTCCCTTCGTCGACATCGCGGGATTCGGCGATGCGCTGGTGGCCGCGGGATTCCGCGAGCCGGTGCTCGACCGCGACCTGCTGGTGGAAACACTGCCGGATTTTTCCAGCGTGTTGCGCGGCCTCAAGGCGATGGGCGCGACCAATGCCCTGCATGCGCGCCGCCACAGCCTGAGCGGACGCGCACGTTTCGCCGCCGCCGATGCCGCCTATCCGCGCGATGGCGCGGGCGGCTTTCCGCTGACGTGGGAAGCGATCTACGCGCAGGCGTGGGGGCCGGAACCCGGTACGCCGATCCGCGTTCCCGGTGGCGAGCTTGCATCGGTGCCGCTCGATCGCATTCCGATCCGGCGGCGCTGACTCACTCCACCCGGAACATCACCCGGGCGTCGTCCGGCTTCGGCTTGCCGTCCTTGCCAATATCCTGCGGATACTCCGCGAAGGCATCGCCGAGCATGACCGCGCGCGCGCCACGATCCGTCATCCACTGCTGCACCTGCGGCCAGTGGCGCAGCTTCGTCACCCACAGCACGCCGGGATCGCCGCGGAAGCGCGCCAGCTCCTCGGCGGCGGAACGGTCGAAATCGGGATTGAAGCGTGCCTGCGCAACGGCATCCATGCCGACGCGATCGACGCGCGCCGGCAGGCCGAGGTAGAGATGCAGGGCATAACGCTGGGTGTCGTCGATGAAGACCACGCGCTTCACCGGCACGTCGCCGCTGCGCTTGTGGATTTCGGCGACGAAGGTGCGGACATCGAGCGTCGCCGGGATCAGCAGCGAACCGATCTTCATCACCGCAACCAGCACGATCATCCACAGCCAGTTGGGCAAGGCGGCGCCACGACGCATGCGCATCGCTCCGATCGCCAGGGCCGGGAACAGCGGCAACACGTACAGCGGCAGGCGCGAGCGCGACAGGCAGAACACCAGCAGTGGCAGCAGGATCCACAACGCGATCAGCACGTCGCCGGCCTCGGCGCGACGGATTGCCGCATTGCGCCACCAGCGCCGGAACGATGCCGGCAACGTGCCAAACCAGCGAATGACGTACCACGTCCACGGCAGCGCACCGATCAGGATCGTCGGGCCATACACCACCAGCCAGCCGTACCACTCGCCGTTGCGGCGATGGACGTCGCTGGCGACGCGATCGACCACTTCGCTGCCGGTGAAGTATTGCAGCAGTCCCGGCGTGCGTTGCGTCACCACCAGGTACCAGGGCAATGCCACCAGCGCGAACAGCACGAACCCGCCGACATGCACCAGCGGATCGCGTGGGCGGCCGGGTTCGCGCACCCACAACGAGAACGCGACCAGCGACAGTGCCGGCAGCAATCCGGGCGGCCCCTTGGTAAGGAAGGCGAGGCCGAAGCCCAGCCACATCGCCAACCACCACGCGCGCCGCTGCAATGCCGGCGGATCGCCGAAGCGCGCGCAGACGAAGCCGCAGATCGCCAGCGTTTCGCAGGCGGCGAGCACGAAATCGGTGGTGATGAGTTGCGAGGCGCCGGCGGGCATGAACATCGTCGCGAACAGCAATGCCGTTTCGTTGCGGCGATCGGGAATCAGGCGCGAGGAAATCTGCCGCACTAGCAGCACGCACAGCAAATAGGCCAGCGCCGAGGGCAGGCGCGCGGCCCAGGCGTTGGCGCCGAAGGTGGCGATGCTGGCGGCGATCGCCCAATAGGTCAGCGGCGGCTTGGTCCAGTGGCCGACGTCGTCGGTGCGCTGCGGGAACAGCCAGTTGCCGGTGTCGAGCATGTTGAGCGCGACATTGGTGTAGCGACCTTCATCGGGGTCCCACAGGCCGCGCATGCCGAGGAACAACAGCGCCAGCAGCGATGCCGCGAGCAGGACGTGCCAAGCGCGCCACTGGAAGGGTTTCTGGATCGAGCTCATGCGCCGCTATCGGGGGAGGAGAACCACTGGCCGGCCATCGCCGGATCGACGTTGCCACCGCTCAAAATGATACCGACGCGACGCCCGCGGAAGCGCTGCGGGTTCGCCAGCACGCAGGCCAGCGGCACCGCTGAGGATGGTTCGACCAGCAGCTTCATGCGCGTCCACACCAGGCGCATCGCCGCGAGCACGGCGGCATCGTCGGCGAGGAGAATGCCGTCGATGTTGCGTTCGAGCAGATCGTAGGTGCGTTGCGCGAGATGGCCGCGCAATCCGTCGCAGACCGTATCGGCGCTGCGATCGGTGATCGGACGGCCGATTTCCAGCGCGTCGTGGGCGTCACGTGCGCCTTCCGGCTCCGCGCCCAGCACTTCGACGCGATCGGCCTGCGCCCGCGCCACCAGTGCCGAACCTGACAGCAGACCGCCGCCGCCGACCGGCGTCATTAATACGTCCAAGGTGCCGACGTGTCCAAACAGTTCCAGCGCCGCGGTGCCCTGGCCGGCAATCACCTCGGCGTTGTCGAAGGGATGAATCAGGGTGCCACCCTCGCGCGCGAGGATGTCGGCGACCGCGGCGTCGCGCGCGGCCATGCCGGGGGCGCAGCGCACCAGTCGCGCACTGTAGGCGACGATGGCATCGAGCTTGGACTGCGGTGCGCCTTCCGGTACGACTACCGTCGCGGGGATCCCCCGCAGCTTGCAAGCCAGGGCGATCGCCGCGCCATGGTTGCCGGAACTCTGGGTGACTACGCCGGCGCGGGCGGCTTCATCGTCCAGGGCCAATACCGCGTTGCAGGCGCCGCGGAACTTGAACGCGCCCGCGCGCTGCAGGTTCTCGCATTTGAACAGGAGTTCGCAGCCGGCGAGGGCGTCGAGGCCTTGCGATCGCAGGACCGGGGTGACATGGGCATGGCCGGCGATGCGTGCGGCCGCCTGGCGGACATCGGCGATGGCGGGGAGGCGAGGGGAGGCTTCGGGCATCGCGCCAGCCTAAAGCTTGGACGGACGGACTGCACGCTGTCGGATCCCGCTAGCTGAATCTTCGCCATCCGGCGATGGCGGCTTGCACATTGCAGTCAGCCGACTGCGCGCATGCTGTCACAGGTACCACAGGGGATATGACGATGAAAACATCCTTGCTCGCTGCCTGCGCCTTTACCGCAGTGTTGTTGTCCGGCTGCGTGACCGACGCGCCGCGTACCAGCCTGCGTCCCGGCGGCACCTATGATCCCGATGCCCGCGTCCGTGCCGCCGAGATGGAGTCGGATCGCCCGGTGATCATCGTTCCCTATGGCATGTACGGATATCCCGGCCCGTATTACTACGGTGGCGGCTTCGGCTATGGCGCATATGGATATGGGTCGCCGTGGTACGGCGGCTATTACGGACCTGGTCCGGTGTTCCTGCCGCCGCGCCATCACCATCGGCCGTCGCAACAGAGCGGCCAGGCGAAGACGCCCAACAACCCGCCGCGCACCTTCCGCGACCTGTTCCCGGGCGCCAAGCGCTGACACCACAGATGGGGCTTGCGTTGGTGGGGGCTTCCATGCACTCTCTGCGCCAACGTTGTCATCGGCCATGCCGGCATTCGGCCTAACCGCTCCGGATCCCCCCTGTTCCGGGTTCGGCCGGGTGCCGGCACCTTTATCCGATATCGGAAAAAGGTGAGGGGCTGGATGTCCCCCGACATCCAGCCCCTCTTGCTTCCCCGGTCGTACCGATCGGCCCTGTTCCAATCCGATCCGTGCGTGGCACGTTGCCGACCTGGGTGCAAACGTATTCCAAGCAGGCGGCGTGCCAGCCGCAAGCGTGTCGATGACCAGCCTTTCGTTTTTGCGGGGCAGTTCATACTTTGACGCCGGTCGTGGTGAGCACACCGTGATGGCGAGCAAGTTCGGCGACAACGGCGCGAGAATGTGACAACAGCGGTTTCACACCGCACACACAACGGGTTCGCAGTTTTCGCGGCGGCCGCGGAAATGGAAGATGACGACGTGGCGGAAGTGACGCACAGCGTCGACGCGCAACATCATTCGGCAGCATTGGCCGCACATGGCTGCATGAACGATGGCGGCGCTGCGATGTTTTGCGAATCGGCGCACAATTCACATGCAAAAGAAAAACGTTTGATTGAAACGAAATGAACAGCGACTTCCACAACTTCGACGTGATCGTGATCGGCGGCGGGCATTCCGGCACCGAAGCCGCGCTTGCGTCCGCGCGCGCGGGTGCGCGTACGTTGCTGCTCACCCACAACATCGAAACCGTCGGTGCAATGAGCTGCAATCCCGCGATTGGCGGGATCGGCAAGGGCCATCTGGTGAAGGAGATCGATGCGCTCGGTGGCGTGATGGCACGCGCGGCCGATGCCGCCGGCATCCAGTGGCGCACGCTCAATGCATCGAAAGGCCCGGCGGTACGCGCGACGCGTTGCCAGGCCGATCGTTCGCTGTATCGCCAGTTCATCCGCCACGCGGTGGAGACGCAGGCGAATCTCACCGTGTTCCAGGCCGCAGTCGACGACGTTGTCATCGAACATGGAAGCGTACGCGGCGCGATCACGAACACGGGAATCCGCTTCGACGCGCCTGCGGTGGTGTTGACCGCTGGAACCTTCCTCGCCGGCAAGATCCACATCGGCGAAACCCAATATGCCGCCGGACGCATGGGTGATCCGCCGGCCAGCGCATTGGCGCAGCGCCTGCGCGAAGGTGCCTTCGTCGTCGATCGCCTCAAGACCGGCACGCCGCCACGCATCGACGGCCGCACGCTCGACTATTCGAAGATGGACGAACAGCCCGGCGACACGCCGCGCCCGGTGTTCTCGTTCATGGGCAGCACGGCCGATCATCCGGCGCAGGTCAGTTGCTGGATCACCCACACTACCGAGCGCACGCACGAGATCATCCGCAACGCGCTGCATCGTTCGCCGCTGTATTCCGGGCAGATCGAAGGCATCGGCCCGCGCTATTGCCCGTCGATCGAGGACAAGGTGGTGCGCTTCGCCGAGAAGGCCTCGCACCAGATCTTCGTCGAGCCGGAAGGCCTGGGCGTCATCGAGATCTATCCCAACGGCATCAGCACCTCGCTGCCGTTCGACGTGCAGCTGGAACTGGTGCGCAGCATCACCGGCTTCGAGCACGCGCACATCACCCGCCCCGGTTACGCCATCGAATACGACTTCTTCGATCCGCGCGGACTGAAGGCTTCGCTGGAAACCAAGGCGGTCGCCGGGCTGTTCTTCGCCGGGCAGATCAACGGCACCACCGGCTACGAGGAAGCGGCGGCGCAGGGATTGCTCGCGGGCGTCAACGCTGCACGTTTCGTGCAACAGCAGGACGCGTGGTCACCGCGTCGCGACGAAGCCTATATCGGCGTGCTGGTCGACGACCTGATCACCCAGGGCACCAGCGAGCCGTATCGCATGTTCACTTCGCGCGCGGAATATCGCCTGCAATTGCGCGAGGACAATGCCGACGCGCGACTGACGCCGGTCGGCCGGGAGATGGGGTTGGTCGATGACGCGCGCTGGGACGCCTTCAATGCCAAGCGCGACATGGTCGACCGGGAAACCGCGCGCCTGAAGACGATCTGGGCGGCACCGAACAACGCGCTGGGCGATGCGCTCAAGCGCCATATCGGCGTCGAGGTCTCGCGCGAAACCAGCGCGATCGACCTGCTGCGCCGTCCCGAACTCGATTACGCGAAATTGATGCAAGTGCCTGAACTCGCGCCTGCCGTCGCCGATGCCAAGGCGGCCGAACAGGTGGAGATCGAGGTCAAGTATTCCGGCTACCTCGATCGCCAGCGCGAGGAGATCGCGCGCGCGCGCCGCAACGAGGACACCGCAATCCCTGATGGGTTCGATTACGCCGCGGTGCGCGGACTCTCGGCGGAAGTACTGCAGAAACTCTCGCGCGTGCAGCCGCAGAGCATTGGGCAGGCGGCGCGCATTCCTGGCGTCACACCGGCGGCGATTTCATTGCTGCTCGTCCACCTGACGCGCGCAAGGCGGGAACGCGCGGCGTAGGCCGCACGGTCAATCGACGCGACATTCCGGATCGCGGCGCAGCTTGTCCATCCAGCCCTGCTGTGCGCAGCGTGCCTTGCGCGCCTGCTCGGCGCGCGCGTCGACGGCCTGTTGCGCCTTGGCCTGGCGCGCGTTTTGCAATGCGGCCAGTTTCGCCCGGATCTGCGGCAGCGCGGCTTGCGCGGCGCGTTCCCCTTCCAGGATGGCGCGGTTCTTCTGTTCGAAATCGGCGGCGCCGATATCGTTCACCTTCGGGCGGATCACGATGTCGGCACGCGCGAGTTCCTGCGCGCCCAGTTTCTGGCCCATGATCTTGATGCTCTGGTTGATGTTGCCGAGCATGCTGCCGTTTGACGCGCTGCCATCGGCCTTGCTGCTGATGTCGACCGCGATCACGAAGTCGGCGCCGAGTTCGCGCGCGGCGTCCACCGGCACCGGGCTGACCACGCCGCCATCGACGTAACGCGCATTGCCGATGACGGCAGGCTCGAACACGCCCGGAATCGAGCTGGATGCACGCACCGCCTGCCCGGTATTGCCGCGCACGAACACGGTGCGTTCGCCATTCGCGAGGTTCGTCGCCACGGCGGCGAACGGCTTGCGCAACATCTCGATGCTGCGGCCACCCACCAGTCCGTTCACGTAATCCTGCAGTTTCTGGCCCTTCACCACGCCGCCGGAAAACAGGCTGACGTCGCGGATGCGCGATTCGTCCAGCGCGAATGCTTTTTCCTGCATGGCATAGGCATCCATGCCGCTGGCGTAGAGCGCGCCGACCACGCTGCCAGCGCTGGTGCCGGAGACCACCACCGGGGTGATGCCGTTGGCTTCCAACATCTTGATCACGCCGATGTGGGCAAAGCCCTTGGCTGCGCCACCACCCAGCGCGATGCCCACTTTCACCGGGGCGACCGTGACGGGCACAGCATGCGCGCGGGTGTCGGTCTTCGGCGCGCTGGCGCAGGCGGTGAGCAGGGTGGCGAACAGGGCGGTTGCGAAAGCGGCGCGCATCGGTATCGGGGATTGAAAGGGGAGCAGAGTTTAAGGTGGCGGTGATGAATTGCCGCTGGCGGACTGCAGCGACGCCTGGATGTCCTGCTTCATCTTCTGCAGGTGCGGCGTATCGGCCTTGTCCAGGGTGGCGAGTGCGCGGCGGTAATACTCGGCGGCTTTCGCGTTGTCGCCCTGTTTCTGCCACGCAATGCCCAGGCCGTGATACACGGCCGTCAACTGTCCCGGTACCGTCTTGCCACGGGTCAGGATTTTTTCCGCGCGGGCATAGGCTTCGAGCGCATCGGCATGGCGTCCCATGTCGTTAAGCGCATCGCCCAGTTGCGAATAATTCGTGCCGACTTCAAAACTATCGGGGCCAAGCAGTTTCTCGTTGATCGCGATCGCCTGGTGCATGTCGGCTTCAACGCCGTCGAACCGGCCGAGCTTGCGTTGCGCGATGGATTTCCATATCAGCAGGTTGACCCGATCCTGGTCCAGCGAAGGTTCGCGCTGCCTCTCGGCATAGGCCAGGCCATCCTGCGCACACTGCAACATGCGCGGGTAGAGTTTCTGCGTGCTCAGCACCTTGCACAGGCCGGTGTAGGCGCCGATCGTCGTGCTGCGTGCGATTTCGTCCGGTGCGGACAGCTTGGCCAGCACGGCCAGGCTTTGCTCGTAATTGCCCGTCGATGCGCTCAAGTCGCCAACCATGCCCTGGACGTCGGCCAGATTCTTCTGCGATGCAGCCTGCTGGAAGGCGTCGTCCGGTGCGTAGCGCTTGCGCAGTTGCAACGCCTGATCCGCCGCCGCCACGGCCTCCTTCGGTTTGCCCATCATCGCCAGCACGCCGGCATAGTTGCCGAAGTGGATGGCCAGTTCCATGGCATCCCTGTGGTTGAACGGCTGCACGCCGTGCATGCCCGGTGTGTACATCGCTTCCGAGTTCGCGTAATCCCCGTTCGAGGCGTAGAGGATGGCCAGGCTGCGCTGCACCGCCTTGCGCACCTGCGGATCGAGATCCTTTCGCTCGCCCAGCAATTTGCGCGCATAGGCGAGCAGGTCTTTGAGCGAGAACTTGCTGTCGAGCGTGTGCTGCGGCGTCGCCCCGTTCAAGACATCTTCCAGGAACGCCGAGGCATCGGTCGCGCGTGCAGCTTGTTGCTCGGCCAACCGCGCCTGCTCGCGCGCTTCGCGCGCCTGCCACAGGGCCACGCCGGTGCCTGCGATCAATGCGACCGCGACCGCCGCCACCGACGCCGCCAATACGCGATTGCGCCGCAACCAAAGGCGCAGGCGTTCACCCCGCGATGGTCGCACCGCCGCGATGGGGCGCATGTCCAGCCATGCACGCAAGTCGTTGGCCAGGGCATCGGCGGAGGCGTAGCGCGCCTCGGGATCGCGGCGCAGGCAGCCATGCACGATGTCGGCGAGTCCGCCGCGCAGCACCCGCGACAGCGATGCCGGCGTCATGCCGCCGCGCTGCGCCGCCTGTTCCGCGCTGGCGTGGGCGGCGGAACGTGTCAGCGGTTCGGGTTCGTTCTCCAGTTGCTGCAGCTGGCGCGCCACTGGCGTGTCGCGACTGAGGCCGAAGGGATGCGATGCCGACAGCAGGCGATGCAGCACGATGCCGAGCTGCCAGATATCGGTCGCGGTGGTGATCGGCGCGTCGTGCAGCTGTTCCGGCGATGCGTATTCGAAGGTCAGCGCGCGGTCCTGCGCGATGGTGACGTCGCTCCCTTCCAGTTGCTTGGCGATGCCGAAATCGAGCAGCTTGACCCGGCCTTCGTCATCCACCAACAGGTTGGAGGGCTTGAGGTCGCGATGCACCACCAGGTTGCGATGGGCGTAACGCACGGCATCCAGGACCTGCAGGAATAGCGTGATGCGATCGCGCAGGCCGAGGCCGCGTTCGTCGCACCATTGGTCGATGGGCTGGCCATCGACGCGTTCCATCACGAACCAGGGTTCCCCTTCCGCGTTGATGCCGCCGTCCAGCAAGGTGGCGATGTTGGGGTGCTGCAACTGCGCGAGGATCTGGCGTTCGCGCAGGAAGCGATCGCGTGCGACGGGGGTGTCGGCACTGGCCCGGATCAGCTTGAGCGCCGCGCGTTGCGCATAGGCGCCGTCGTCGCGCTCCACGGCATAGACCGCGCCCATGCCGCCATGGCCGATCACGCCGACGATGCGCCAGGCGCCGAGTTGGCGGCCCGGCATGGTGTCGTCGTGTGCGTTTTCGCGCTCCGCGTTCAGTGCATGGCCCCAGGCGGAAGCGTCGCCGGCGAACGGCTCGCTGGCGCTGTCATCCGCGGCGAGCATGGCGTGCACCTCCGCGAGGAGGGAGGCATCATCCCCGCACAATTCGCGAAGTCGTTGTTCGCGCGCGTCGCCGGCAAGATCGACCACGCCGTCGAAGACTTCCAACACCCGGCGGGGGTGTTGTGCAGAAGGGTCGGTCATGACGTCATCTCTTTCAACAGGAAGGCGCGGGCGCGGCGCCAGTCGCGACGAAGGGTGCTTTCGCTGATGTCGAGCATGTCGGCGATCTCGGGCTCGGTATAGCCGCCGAAATAGCGCAGTTCGACGATTTGCGCCGCGCGCTCGTCCAGCGCGTGCAGCGCTTCCAGCAGGTCATCGAGTTTCAACACCTCGATCGCGGCGAGCTCGCCGGAATTCGCCGCCGCCGTGAGCGACAGCAATTCCTGGCCACCGCCGCGCTTGTCGGCCTTGCGCGCGCGGGCGTCGTCCACCAGCACCTGGCGCATCGCACGCGCGGACAATGCCAGCAGGTGATTGCGATCGGCGGCCGACAGGCTCGATCCGCTCAGCTTGAGATAGGCCTCGTGGACGAGGGCCGTGGTCTCGATGGGATCGCGCATGCGCCGCAGCTGCAGGCGCGCGGCGCGCTTGAGTTCGCCATACACGGCAGCGTAGGCATCGCCGAGCGCAACGGCATCGCCCGCGCGGGCGCGGGCAAGCAGGACAGTGACTTCTGCGGACGGAACGGATTCCACGACGACCCCCTCGGCGTGACCGGTTTCGCGGTCGAGTTTCGCATACCCCAGAGAGACCGGCATTCCGCCGGCGCCATTCCGAGGGGAAACCATGAAGCCCAACCGTCGTCACCGGCGATCGCCGGTGCTGTCCATTCTTGCGCTGGCCCTGTTGAGCGCGATGTCGTTGCCGGCATTCGCCACTGATGATCCCTGCAAGAATCCGGATGGCAGCACCATGTCGCCGCCGCCCAGCACCAACCAGGGCAGCGAAGGCGGCGGCGACAACACGACCTGCCGCATGTTCGCCAGTGCCTTCGGCCAGTACAACAACGCCAGTGGCGACATCAGCAATGCGTTCGGCTGGGAGAACAGCGCATTGAACGAGGCCGCCAGTGCATTTGGCGCGAAAAATATCGCCAGCGGCGCATACGGCAATGCCTTTGGCTACCAGAACACCGCCGGTGAATGGGAAAGCAGTGCGTTCGGGGTATCGAACAGCGCGACGGGCGTCAGCAGCAATGCTTTCGGCCACAACAACGCGGCCCTGGGCCAGGATTCCAGCGCCTTCGGCGATGGCAACTATGCCACCGGCGATTACAGCAACGCGTTTGGCTTGTGGAGCCGCAGCGCGAAATACGCCACCGCGATCGGTTTGCGCGGCTATGCGACCGGCATTGGCAGCGTGGCGCTGGCAGGCTTCTTCGACCGCAACGGCAACGGCCACGAAGATCTCGACATCTCGGGTGTCGCCTCCAGCGAAACCGCGAGTGCCACCGGAACCAGCTCGGTCGCCGTGGGCGCGGGCGTGCAAGCGACCGCTTCGGTTGCCAGCGCGGTGGGTGTGAACAATCTGTCCAGCACGAGCGGCGCCAGCAGTTTCGGCATCGGCAATACGGCCTCGGGCCTCAACAGCACGGCCATCGGCAGCTTCAATACGGCCAGTAGCCAGTGGGGCGGTGCATTCGGTTACAGCTCGCAAGCCTTGAACACGGGTGGCATGGCAATTGGCTATCAGGCAATCGCCGATCGCGACTACGCAATCTCCGTGGGCCAGACTGGTGACGAACACCAGATCATCCATCTCGCCGCCGGCACCGCGGATACCGACGCGGTGAATCTTGGCCAGTTGAATGCCGCCATCTCGGGCATCGGCGGCTATGCCGGCTGGAGCCTGAGTGCGAATGGTGGCGTCGCGAAAGTCGTCGGTAGCGGCGAGACGGTGGACTTCAGGACGAGCGATGCCAACGGCAACCTGACGGCAAGTCGCAGCGGCAACACGATCACCTATGGATTCGCAAGCGCGCCGACATTCACCGGCCTGACCGTGGGTGGAGCAGGTGGCAGCTTCACCATCGTCAACAACACTGTCGTCAACATGGGCGGCAACGTGGTGGGTGGCGTTGCCAATGGCGTTGTCGCCACCGATGCCGTGAACAAAGGGCAACTCGATGCCGGTCTTGCCACGGCCAATGGCAATGCCGCCGCGGCGCAATCGACCGCCAATACCGCGCTGACGAACGCCGCCACCGCGCAGTCCACCGCCAATACGGCGTTGACGGCGGCCAACGCGGCACAGGCAACGGCCAATATCGCGGTGACCAAGGCGGATGCAGCGCAGGCCACGGCGGATACCGCGTTGGCGACCGCGAACAATGCAGTCGGTGCCGCGAACGCCTATACCGATGGCCGCGAAGCTGCGATTCGCACCGACATGACCGCAGGCGATGCCGCCACCCTCACTGCATCGAAGTCGTACACCGAAGCAAAGTCGGCATCGACCCTGACCGCCGCGAATGCCTATACCGACTCGAAGCTCAACGGCCTGTCGCAGGGATTCGACCAGTTCCGTGGCGAAGTGAACCAGCGCTTCTACCAGACCGATCGCCATATCAACCAGATGTCGTCGATGGCCACCGCCATGACGCAGATGAGCGCCAATGCCGCCAATGGCGGATCGAAGAACGGGCGCGTTGCGGTGGGCTTCGGCGTGACCAGCGGACAGAAGGCGATTTCGGTCGGCTATGGCGTGCGCGTCGGTCGCGGTTCGATCAGCTTCGGCGCGGCCTTCAGTGGCGGCAAGGGCACCGCAGGTGCCGGTTTCGGTCTGGATCTGTGACTGCCGGCTGCCGTGAAGGCTCCCCTCCCTTGACGGGGTCGGCCATGAGCAGATCGCCAGGGCGCTTCGGCGCCCTGGTTCTTTTCGGGGGATGACCGGTTTCGCCACCGGATTGCGCATACCCAAGTACGAGGCCGGCATTCCGCCGACGTCATTCCGAGGGGAAAACCATGAAATCGAATCACCGTCGCCGGCCGCTGCCGGTCCTGTCCGTGTTGAGCCTGGCCCTGCTGGGCGCGATGTCGATGCCGGTGTTTGCCGCAGATGGTCCTTGCCTGGATGCCAACGGCAATCCGGTCACGCCGGCGCCATCGACCAACCAGGGCAACGAGCACGGCACCGACAATGCCACCTGCTTTGCGGATACCAGTGCTTACGGCAACGGCAACAATGCCAGCGGCATTTCCAGCAATGCATTCGGCTGGGGCAACACCACGATCGGCGTGGCCAGCAATGCCTTCGGCGTGCTCAACCTCGCCACCGGTCTGTGGAGCAGCGCCTTCGGTTACCGGGGACAGGCCCGGGGTGCATACAGCCTGGCGATATCGTCGTTCTACGACCGCAACAACAACGGCGGGGTGGATTTCGATCTCGATCTGAACAACGACGGCACGATGGATGCCTCCAGCGAAACCGCCGTGGCCGCTGGCACCTCTTCCGTTGCGCTGGGCGCGGGCGTCGTGGCGGGCGCGAATGGCTACAACTACGACACCGCCGTGGGCGTGAACAACACCACGCGTGGCGATCGCAGCAGCACCTTTGGTTTCGGCAACGAAACGGTCATGCGTGAAAGCAATGCCGTGGGCTTCAACAACCATGCCAATGGCGGTGAAGGCGGCAGCCAGGCCTTCGGCAGCAGCAACACCGCCAGCGACGGCAACGCCTTCGGCAGCGGCAACAACGCCACCATCGGCAACGCCTTCGGTAGCGGCAATAACGTCGCGCTCGCCGATTACTTTGGCGAGAGCAATGCCTTCGGCAGCGGCAATACGATCAACGCCAACGCCAGGAGCAGCAATGCCTTCGGCATCGGCAACACCGCGAATGGCGACATCAGCAATGCATTCGGCACCAGCAATACCGCTGGCGGCCCCGGCAGCAACGCGTTCGGCAATGGCAACATCGCCAATGGCCAGTGGAGCAGCGCCTTCGGCTACCAGTCACAGGCGCTCAATACCGGGAGCACCGCGATCGGTTACCAGGCGATCGCCGATCGCGATTACGCGGTTTCCGTCGGACAGACCGGCACGGAACGCCAGATCATCCATGTCGCCGCCGGTACGCAAGCAACCGATGCCGTGAACCTGGGCCAGTTGAACGCGGCCATCGCAGGTGTGGGCGGCGGCGGTGGCACGCCGCTGCATTTCTTCAGCGTCAACTCCACCGACACCACTGCCGGCAATTACAACAATGACGGCGCGACGGGTGCCAATGCGTCCGCGGTCGGCATCGGTAGCCGCGCCAGCGGCGAGTACGGTTCCGCGCTGGGTGCATATGGCTTGGCGACCGGCAAGGGCAGCTTGGCGGTCTCGACGTTCTTCCAGGTCGAAGGTTCGCCGACGGACTACGATCTCGATCTCGACGGCGATGGCATCAACGATGCCAACAGCCATACCGCCATCGCCAGCGGCAACAGCGCAGTGGCGGTGGGGACGGGCGTGTGGGCCAAGGGCAACTCCGCCACGGCAGTCGGCGTGGGCAGCACCGCCAGCGGCGAGGAAGGCAGCGCGTTCGGCATTGGCAATGTCGCGAGTGGCGTCGGCGCCAGTGCAGTTGGCGGTTGGAATACCGCCAGCGGAGATGCCAGCAGCGTGTTCGGCAATGCCAGCACGGCCAGTGGCGGTGGCAGCAGCGCGTTCGGTTACGTGAGCACGGCGAGCGGCGAATTCAGCAGCGCGCTCGGTTACGACAGCATCGCCTCGGCGGACAAGAGCACGGCGATCGGTTACCAGGCGGTTGCAACGGAATCCGGCGTGGTGTCCTTCGGCCACGCGGCGGGTGACATGGATACCGCCTATGGCGTTCCCTTCGGCAGCGATCTCAACGCCCGCCTGGTTCACGTCGCTGCCGGCATCAACAATACCGACGCGGTGAACGTGAGCCAGTTGAACACGTTGGTGAACTGGTTTGGCGGCGGTGCCAGCTCCTCCGGCGGCGTGTTCACCGCGCCGACGTTCACCATCCAGGGTGCGAGCTACGGCGATGTCGCTTCGGCGTTTGCGGCGGTCGATAGCAAGCTGACCGCCTTGGGCAGCGGAACGGGCACGGGTGGCAGCGCCACATCGCATTTCTTCAGCGTCAATTCCAGCAACAGTTCCGCGCCCAACTACAACAACGATGGGGCCAGCGGGACGGATGCCACCGCAGTTGGCCCGAGTACCGCCAGCGGCAATGGCAGCACCGCCGTCGGCAGCAACAACACCGTCAGCGGCGACTGGAGCGGCGCCTTCGGCGTCTCCAATACCGCAAGCGCGACGTTTGCCCATGCAGTCGGCATCAATAACCAGGCGACCGGCGAACATGCCGCGGCCTACGGCGATACGAATGTTGCCGACGGCGACGGCACCACGGCATTCGGGCGCTTCAATACCGCCAGCGGCAGCAGCACCGTTGCAATGGGATTGCTCAACAAATCCAGCGGCGTGAACAGCAGCGCGATCGGTGCCGGCAATACCGCCAGCGGCAACCAGAGCACCGCGGTCGGTTTCCAGTCGCAGGCGTTGAACGTCGGCAGTACCGCCATCGGTTATCAGTCCGTGGCAGATCGCGATTACGCGGTGTCGGTTGGCGCCACCGGTGCGGAGCATCAGGTGATCCATGTTGCCGCCGGTACGGCCGATACCGATGCCGTGAACGTCAGCCAGATGAAATCCGGTGATGCCGCCACGCTGTCGTCGGCCAAGGCCTATACCGACGCCAAATTCTCCACCTTCTCCACCGCGGGCTTCGACCAGTTGCGCACCGACATGGATCGACGTTTCCACCAGACCGATCGCCGCATCGACACCATGGGTGCGATGGGCACCGCGATGGCGACGATGAGTTCGAGCCTGTCGGGCATCCGCACGCAGAACCGCGTGGGTGTCGGCGCGGGATTCCAGAACGGGCGCAAGGCGTTGTCGATCGGCTACCAGCGCGCCATCAGTGATCGCGCCACGTTGACCATCGGCGGCGCTTTCAGCGGCGGAGACAAATCCGTCGGCGTCGGCGGCGGCTTTGGCTGGTAAGCGCACCCATCAGGAGGGAATGGACATGCACGCACGTCAATGTTTGTTGCGCGTCACCGCGCTCGCAGCCGCTACTGCCTTCGTTGTTCTACCCGCCGGCAGCGCACCATCCGCACCGAAAACGCAGGTATGGATCGATGTCGCCACCCACAGCATGGCCGGCATGCCCGACATGGGCGGGCTCGGCGGTTTCATGATGCGGAAAATGGCGGGTGGCAATGGACCGCAAGGCTATCCGCAATCGCGCAAGGTGCCCGCCACCCAAGGCAAGTTGCTCGACATCGCCATGTACAACAGCTTGAAGCCAGGTATCGCCGCGGAAGACTGGGTGCCGGCGGGACTCGATATCGGCAAGTCGTTGCCGTTGCTGCCGCCACCGACCGAGGAAAGCAGAAGGCAATACGCCCCGGACAAGGTGCAGGACGTCGAAGTTACCATCCGCCAGTATTGGGGCTGCGGGGCGAACGTGCGGCCTGGCCAGCCCAAGGTGCTGACGGCGCGGATGAAGGGCGGCAAGGCCAGCGCGGAAGGCGGTCTTGCGCCCGGCGTGTTCGTTCCCGACCGCGATATCGATGCCGAGCCGAAGTACGCGCTGTGGCCGAACCAGAAGAACGACAAGCGCGTCTCCGATGACGCTTCCATGGTGGGAACGCATCGCATCAGCGGCAATGGCGTGCCGGAATCGCTGAAGTTCGATCTCGGCGCGGATGCCGACTTCATGCCGAAGATCGCGCTGTCCACGCGCGGCGCGATGAGCGACAGCATCGATGCGTCATGGCAGCCGGTGGCGCGTGCGCGCGGCTATTTCCTCGCAGCGATGGCGATGCAGGACGAACACCACTTCGTGGTCTGGAGCAGTTCGGAGGTGGCGGGCGCCGGCGCCGAATTGCTCAACTACCTGCCGGGCTCCAGCGTGGACAAGTGGGTGAAGCAGAAAGTGTTGCTGCCGACCACCGCCAGCCATTGCGCGATCCCGAAGGGCATCTTCGCCGGCGAAGGCGGCAAGCAGGGCATGGGCGCGCTCAACATGATCGCCTACGGGCCGGAAACCAACATCGCGTACCCGCCGCGACCGGCCAATCCCAAGCAGGCGTGGAATCCGGAATGGAACGTGCGCGTGCGCACCAAGTCCACCGCCACTGCGCTGCTCGGCGTCGACATGTCGGGCATGCGGCAACAACGCGGCGACCAACCGCAGGGCGAGCAGCCGCAGGAAAGCGGTGCGAAGAAGTTGCTGAAGGGACTGTTCCGCAGGAACTGATTCCATTCCGGAGGGGAATCCATGCACAAGTTCAAGGGCATCACAGTACTGGCCGCCATCGTGACGATGGCGGCGTGCTCGTCATCGAAGTCGCCGGCGAGCGCCGGCGTCGCCCAGGCCAACGCGGAATTCGCGCGCTGGCAGAAGCAGGGGGTGGATGCGACCGCGCGCGAAATCACAAAGATCGAATATCCGGCAGCGCGCAGCCTGATGAAAGCAGGTGGGCTGGATGCCGTGCTTGGTGGCGAAGCCAAGGCGGACGCGGCATTACAGGGGTTGTTCGTGTTGTATGAGCAGAAGAGTCGCGCATTCGCGGCGGAACTGCCGACGCTGTTCGACAAGCGATCCGGTGGTGGCGGAGGCTTGGGCAGTGGCGGTTATGCCGGAGTTGGCGGCATGGCGGCGTCTTCGGTGACTGCCGGCATCCAGAACGCGGCGGGAGAACAGGCCTGGGAGCAGGCGCAAGAGGATGGCAAAACATCGGGCTCCTATACCAATTCCGATGGAACCGCCAAGGTGGATTGGACAGAGAACAGTTACACCACGACCACGACATTCGAAGGCAACATGCCGGAGGGACTGAAAGGCAAGGTCGTCACCAAGGTCAAGTCGATCGCTTGCCCCGATGCGCAGGGCAAGATCGAGGTCGAGTTCGAATCAACCTCCGACCTCAGCGGCGGTGACGGCAGCGCGCAAACCAAGGTCACTTCGAATCTGGTCAAGCATCTCGACGACGATGCCAACCTGATCGACGACGACATGGATTCCGACGTGCATGTCGAACAGACCACCGGCAGCGGAAGCCATGTGGATGTGAGTGATGCGCTGTCCACCAGCCGTGGCGAGATGGGCGCCAAGGTGAACGGCCGCAGTCACGGCACGAGCGACGAAGACGTGCAGTTGGCGAAAGGATTGGCGACGGTCGGCCGCATGGCCGCGATGAGTGCACTCGATGCGGCGAAGAAAGCCTGGGAATCCGGCAGGTGCGTCAAGCTGGACGTGCGCAGCGATCCCGCCAAGCGCACGGGAGCGAAGCCGAACACGGCGTACACGCTGTTCGCGGAGCCGCGTGCGAAATCCGATGGCGCGCCGACCCGCGGCACGGTCAAGGCGACATTGAGCGGCGAACACATGCTCAATCCCCGCGACAAGAAGGTGCCGGCCGACGCGCAATTCGACTACCAGAATCCGGAAAAGAAGGACCAGTCGGCGACCATCGACTTCGAGGCGCGCAGCAGGCGCGGCGTCGGCAAGGCGAGTTTGCAGTTCGATACCAAGAAAGGCGGTTATCGCGTCACGCCGATCGGCAATGGTGGCTGCAACGAGTCCTACGACGTCTGCGACCTCGACAAGCCGGTCACGGTGCATGTCTGCAAATACATCACGCTCACGCAGACGCCCACCGGCGACAAGGGCGGCACCTATTCCATGCACTTCGCGGGTGGCGGCGGCACGGTCGACGCCAGCGGCACGTACACCCTGAGCGGTCCCGAGGAAAGAATGACCGCGACGTACACCACGCCCAGCGCCTGCGGCCATGCCGGAGGCAGGACGGTGTGCACGCCGGCACGCACCGGCACCGCGATCTGGACCAAGGTCGACGACTGCGGAGCGGGGAAATGAAACGACATTCCCTGGCAATCACCGTGATGCTGTGTGTGCTTGTGGTCTCGCCGGCGCAGTCGCATGCGCAGGACGTCGGCGGCTGGTTGAAGCGCGCCGCGAAACAGGTGCAGGACGACATCACGCACAAGGTCGAAAACAAGGCGAAGGAGACGGTCACCCGGCCGGTCGAAAGCGCGCTGGATGGCGACAACGGAAAGCGCGGGAATGATGCTAAGCAGGCGCGGGACAACACGGCCCGTGCCGATGCCTCCAGCGACAGCCCGGCGGGCGAAATGGTGTCGATGTCGATTCCAAAGTTGCCGATGGCTGCAGCCGCGTCGTGGGGCACGGTCGTGGTCAATGCAGATGGCTCGGTCACCGCATGGCCGGACGAAGCCGACGGACAGGCGATGCATGTCGCGCTGTCGCGCAAGGCGGTCGGCGCCGCGGTCCATCAATACACGGCTTTCATCCTGCTCGACGATGGCACCGTGATGGGGTTGGGAAAGAACAATTACCAATCCCTGGGGACTGCGGGTGATGGCGCGAGTGCGCCGGTGGCGATTCCGGGCCTGCACGACATCATGCAAATCGCCGCGACATACGGCCATGCCCTGGCGCTGCGTCGCGATGGCGCGGTGTTCGCCTGGGGCGAGGACGTCGACGGATTGCGTGGAGATGCGCAAAGCACGCATGCTGCGGTGACGCGGGTGCCGGGCTTGCCCACGATTGCGCAGGTGGCGACTGCCGCGCGGCACAGTCTCGCGCTTGGACGCGATGGCCGCGTCTATGCATGGGGTGGCAACAGTCGCGGCGAGTTGGGCAACGGATCTGCCGGTGCGCCGGCCGCACCTGCCGTGGTGCCGGGACTGGAAGACGTCGTCGCCATTGCCGCGGGATTGCAGACATCGCTGGCGCTGAAGCGCGATGGCAGCGTTCGGGCCTGGGGATCCAACCAGAGCGCGATGCTGGGCAATGGCAGGCGCGGAGGCAGCAGTGCGGACGGCAATGCGCTCACGCCCGTTGCAGTAAACGGCGTGGCGAACGCGCGCGCCATTGCGGCCGGAGAAGGTTTCGCGCTCGCGCTGCTGGGCGATGGAAGCCTGCGCGCCTGGGGCTTCGATGGCTACGGCGAAATCGGCGTCGGGACCTCCGGTGGCTATCACATGTCGCCGACGCGGATTCCGTCGCTGGCGAAGGTGGTGAACATCAATGCCGGTGGCTATCGCGTGTTCGCCACCACTGGCGACGGTCGCTTGTGGCACTGGGGGACGCCGATTCCGGTCGCGCCCGGACGCAGGCCGAACGTAAAAGCGCCCGTCGTGCTCGAACACTGATTCCGACCAACCACACACAAAGGAGACTTCCATGCACAAGCAATTCCTCTTCCTGTTGCTGACATCCGCGACCGCGCCCGTCATGGCGCAGACCGTTCCACCCGAGGTGGCGGCCGAGCAGGTGATGCACGACTTCAATACCGGTGGTTTCGTGCTGGGCCAGAACGGGAATGCCAATTTCAAATACGCACAGACCTTCAACCTGCCGCGAACGGGCGTGGTCAGCCACATCATGTTGCCGATCAACTGCTCCACGGCCACGAGCGTGCGGGTGACCCTCCAGTCCCTGCGCAATGGCATGCCGTCCGGCACGGTGCTGGCGACGCAGGATGTGCCGGGTTATGTGCTGGATTCATGGACGTCCGCCAACGGCATGCAGAGCATGCGCATGGTGGAATTCCAGTCGTCGCGGCTGATGCGCGCCGACGACTATGCCTTCACCGTCGAGGCGATCGGTGGCGCGTGCATGCTCTGGCCCGGTCCGGCCGGTGACAGCTATGCGGGCGGACAGGCCTTCGTGATCAATGGCGTGTCGTTGCTGTCGTGGTATCCGTGGCCCCGCGACCTGGCGTTCCAAGTCTTCGAGCGGCCGCGCTGACGCCAGGGCGTTTCCGCGCGTTCAAGTTGCGGAGATGGTCGGGCTGGTATAGCGTCCGAACAATCTCGAGGGAGGATCACGCAATGTTCAAGCGTTCACTGCTCTGCGCGATGGTGTTGGGGATGATGAGCGTCGGTGCGCTGGCCGACGCGGCCACCGACACCAGGGAAGCCGCGAGGAAACCCGAAGCGTCGGCACCACCGAAGGCAAGCGCGACTGCGGTTGACAACCAGGACCGTTCATTGCTTACCCAGGCGATCTTGATCCTGCATGGGGGCAAAACCGCACCGAAAATGCAATCGCTGACGGGCGATAGCAATCCGCAGTGCAATATTTGCCACGGCTAAGGCAATCGCGACACCTGCCGCATCACCACGGTGCTTCACTGGTGTGCGGCAGATCGACCGTCTTGTATTCCGTCGCAATCGCCACGCGATATGGGTGCGTCGCGGGGATCAGGCGCGCGAATGCGGTATCGGCGCGCTGATAGGCGGATGCGCTTCCAGGCTGGTTGGCTGCGACCAGTGCACGCGCGAGCGCAAGCTGGACGGTGCCGATGCGCCAGCTGTCGGGCTCCGACAGGCGTGAGACATTGTTGGAAGCAAGGCGCGCGAGTTTCAGCGCGGCATCAGGTTGGCCGCAAACGCGCTCGACGTCCGCTGCCCGCGTCCAGTCCGAGGTGAAATCCAGTCGCTGGGTGAAGCTGGCACGAATCTGCAGGGCTTCGGCGACCCGGCGCGTCGCGGCCTTGCACCGACCCAGCGCCGCCTGGGCGCGTGCAGCCGAGAACAGTGCAGCGTTGTGGGAAGTGGCGTCGTCGTATGCGAGCGGCTTCCACGGGATCAGCAGTCCGGCCTCGGCGTGCTCGAGCGACTTCGATGCATTTCCTTCGTTCCAGGCCTGTTCGGACTGAAGCACTAGCAGGTCGAGATGCATCTCATCGATATCGTCGCCCATCGCCATCGCGAGATCCGATTCGATGCGTGCCAGTTCGGCGTGGGCTTCGGCATCCCTGCGTTCCCGCTGCAGCAGGCGAACTAGCATGATTCGCGACTTCACTTTGTGCACGCCGAGAACATCGGCGTGGCGATCGCGGTATTTCTGCAACAGGTCGTGCAGCTCGGACTCGGCGCGTGGCCAGCGACCGTCGATTGAAATCTCGTTGCCGATCATCATGGATTGCGAGCTGATGGCGAGTTGCCCGCTGGCGCCGAAATGACTGGAGGTCAGCGCCAATTGCTGTTGCAGCATGCGGTCCGCATCGCGATGGCGGCCAATGGCGGCCAGCGCGCGCGCATACGACATGGCCATCTGGACCGTGCGCGGGTTCTGCTCGCCGTAGCGTGCGAGCGTCATCGCGTGGATTTGACTGGCAACGGTATTTTGCTCGATCGACATGCCGCGCCAGTCGAGCGAATACAGATAATTGATGATCGAGGCCCGGACGCTCTCGAACGATGATTCGTCGGCCTTGCCGATCCACTTTCCGGCGAATGCATACGCGTCGCGATAACGCGGGATCTTGTCCGGGTCGGTTTCTTCCAGTAGGTCGGCTTCCAGCGCCTTGATGCGGAATGCGAACACCGGTTGGTCCGCGGCCATCGCCATCGCCTGCGGGCGTACCTTCTGCAGCATTTCGCGCGCGCCGTCCTTCTGGCCGGCAACGGTATAGACATGGATGAGGTCGAGCAGCAACGAGATGCGGGCTTCGTCCCCGCGCCCGGATTTGGTATCGACGCTGCGCATGGCACCATCGGCCATTTCGCGCACGGTGGTCTTGCGGCCGCCGTCCACCGCCATCGCGTGCATCAACATGCGTTCGAAGGTTTCCTGGATCGCCGCGGACTGGCGCGCATTGTGTTCCGCCAGCGATTGCTGCTGCAGGGCGACGGTTTCGCTGCGATGCGCGCGCCGTGCCTCCAGCAGGGCGACGCCGAGGCCGACCGTGAGTGCCGCGATCACCGCCGTGCCCGCGGCGAACAGCAGGCGGTTGCGGCGGATCATCCGCATCAGGCGTTCGCGTCGACTGGGCAGGCGCGCCTGCACGCGATACCCATCCAGCCACGCGCGCAGGTCGCTGCGGAAGGCATCGACGGAGGGATAGCGCGCGCTCGGCACGCGCGCGATCGCGCGCAGCAGGATGGCTTCGAGATCGCCTGAAATCTGTTTCGACAGGGTTTTTTGCGTTCCGCCGCGTTCGGCCGCGGCATTGCCGTCGAGCGCTCGTGACGGCGGGATCGCGGGGCGATCGAGCAAGGCGATCTTGCGATGCCAGGGCGTGTCGGCTTCCATCCCGAACGGATGGCGGCCGCAGATCAGCAGGTAGAGCATCACGCCAAGCTGGTAGACGTCGGACGCGGTGGTGACAGGTTCGGCGCGTAGTTGTTCGGGCGAGGCGAAATCGGGAGTGAAGGCGCGATGTTGCGTCTGCGTGGCGTCTGCGTCTTCCTCGAGCAATTGGGCGATGCCGAAGTCGAGCAAATGGGCCTGGCCACCATCATCGACCAGCACGTTGGATGGCTTGAGGTCGCGATGGACGATCAGGTTGCGATGCGCCTCGCTCACCGCGTCCAGCACCTGCAGGAACAGTTGCGCGCGATCGCGCAGGTTGAGCTTGCGGGTGTCGCACCAGCGGTCGATGCGTTCGCCCTCGACCAGTTCCATCGCGAAGTAGGGCGTTTCGCCGGCGACGCCACCGTCGATCAGGCGCGCGATGTTGGGATGGCGAAGCGTTGCAAGGATCTGGCGTTCGCGCAGGAAGCGTTGCTGCGCGTCGCCGGTATCCAGCCCCATGCGGATGCGCTTGAGCGCCGCGCTTTGCTGGTAGGCGCCATCGGCGCGTTCGACGCGATACACCGCGCCCATGCCGCCGCGGCCGAGTACGCCGGTCACTTGCCATGGTCCGAAACGCAGCGCGGAAATGTCTTCGTTGTCGTCCACCGGTGGCGACGAGCTTCCATCGAGCCATGCCGAGGGTTCGGTCGGCAGGCTGTCGGCGGTGCGGTCCGCCAGCAGCATGGCCTCGACCGTTCTGCGCAGTTCGGGGTCGTCGGTGCAGGCCTCGTCCAGTAGGCGCTTGCGTTCGTCCGCAGGCAGGTCGGCCACCGCCTCGAACAGCGCCAGCGCGCGTTGCAGGCGGCTGGCGTTCGTGGTCATTCGTTGGCCAGTTGCGCGATCAGGAAGGCGCGGGCCTTGCGCCAGTCACGCTGCACGGTGCGGGTGGTGATCACCAGCAATTCGGCGATCTCCTCCTCGGTGTAGCCACCGAAGCAACGCAATTCCACTACCGAGGCGGCGCGCGGATCGGCCTGGGCCAGGGTCGCCAGCATCTCGTCCACCTCCAGCACGCCGAAGGCCGGGTCCGGGCCGCCGATCTGGGTGACCAGCGTGACCTGTTCGCCCTTGCGCTTGCCGGCGTGCAGTCGGCGCACCTCGTCCACCAGGACGTGGCGCATCGCGCGCGCGGACAGGGCCAGCAGCTGGCGGCGATCTTCGGGCTTGAGTGCGCCCTCGCTCGACAGCTTGAGGAAGGTCTCGTTGACCAGGGCCGTGGTATCGAAGGCGCGGGAAGAGCGGCGCAGTTGCAGGTGGGCCGCCCGCTTCAGGTCCTCATAGGCTGCCGCATAGACGTCCGGCCATCCCGAGCCCCCCCCTGCGAGCGGACCGTCCCGGAGGCCATCGGCTGGGGGGTCGGACCGCTTCATCCCATTGATTCTGCGTCCATCGGGGCCGTCCGGGCAAGCCAATGTCGGGTTTTGCGATCGGAATCCGTTATTTATCTATGAGCGGGGAGTTGTCCATGAGGGCGACGGCCGGACTCGGGAGGGGCTGCAGGATGCAGCTTTGTCCGGCCGAAGCTCCGCTGAGGGAGTAAGAAGACAAGGAGTGTCGAGAGGCGGGCGCGAGCAATCGCGCCCGCTTCCTTCTGTAACCCGTTAACCTAATGCGGATGAATTCTCCGTTCCGCCGCGCCCTGCGCTACATCTGGCGCATCCCCTTGTTGATCTGGCACGCCGTCGTCGATCTGCCGATCGCGATCCTGCTGATGGCGGAACCGTGGGGCGAAAAAACCATCGGCGGCGTCCGCATCGATCATCGCGCGGTGCGCTGGTGGTCGCGCTGGTTGTTGCGCATTTACGGACTCGACGTGCGCGCCAGTGGCGCCCAATTGCTGGATCCGGTGCTGTTCGTCGCCAATCACGTCAGCTGGACCGACATCGTGGTCCTCCACAGCACGCGGATGATGGGGTTCGTCGCCAAGCGCGAGATCGCCGGTTGGCCGGTGGTGGGCTGGATGGCCAAGAAGGGACAGACCATCTTCCACCAGCGTGGCAGCCAGGAATCGCTGGGCGACGTGTTGCAGCAGATGGTGGAACGCCTGCGCGAAGGCCATTCGGTCGGAGCATTTCCGGAAGGCGGCACCCGCGACGGTCATGAGCTCGGGCCGTTCCACGCACGTCTGTTCTACGCATCGGTCGAAGCGGACGTGGCGGTGCAGCCGGTTGCCCTGTGCTACGGCACGCGCGGCGATGCCCAGACCATCGTGGCGTTCGCCAAGCGCGAAAGCTTCGCGCAGAACTTCTGGCGACTGCTGGGCGAGCCGGCGCGCACGGTCGACGTGATCTATCTCACGCCGATCCTGCCGGGCGAAGCCGAAGGCCGCCGCCGCATCGCTGAACTGGCGCGCGAACGCATTGGCGGCGCGCTGCACGGATCGTGAGTCGGGTCGCCAACCCCGTTACCAGTGCATTTCGGCCTGCGCGCGGCCTGGGCAATCGTCATCTCCAGACATTTCTCGGCAGCGGGTTTCGGCGCGGTCGGCTCGCCCGCCGCGAACTTGCGCGTTGCGACGCCACGCACGAGGAAGTGACGTTGGCGGCTGGCGGCGACGCGCGCCTGCAGGGCATTTACAGCCAGCCACGCGCGCGGTGTTCCGACACCCTGGTGCTGTTGCTGCATGGCTGGGAAGGCAGCATCGATTCCAATTACATGCGCTTGAGCGCGGCATGGTTGCTGGACGCCGGATTCACGGTGCTGCGCCTGAATTTCCGCGATCACGGCGACACCTACCATCTCAACGAGGAGATGTTCCATTCCGGCCGCATCGAGGACGTGCTCAACGCAGCGTCGGATGCGATGGCGCGCTGGCAGCCGGCGCGGTTGGTGGTCGCGGGATTTTCGCTGGGTGGCAATTTCGCCTTGCGTACGGCGATACACGCGCGTTCGGCCGGGTTGCCGGTGGTGCAGGCGCTGGCGGTCTGTCCGCCACTCGATCCCGCGCGCACCATGGATGCGATGGAAGCGGGGTGGTGGCCCTATATCCGCCATTTCGAACAGGAATGGCGGCGATCATTGCGGCGCAAACGCGAACTGTTTCCGCAGCGCCACGGCTTTGCCGACGCGATCCTGAAATTGCCACTGCGTGCGCTGACGGCGTGGATGGTCGAAGCACATACCGAGTACGGATCGCTCGATGCCTATTTCAGCGCCTATCACGTCGATGTCGCGGCCCTGGGCGCGAGCGGCGTGCCGGTCGACGTGCTGATGGCGGCGGATGATCCGGTGGTGCCGCTGGCCGATTTCGATGCGCTGGCGCAGCAGGTGAACGTGCGCCTGGAACTGGCGGAGCACGGCGGCCACTGCGGCTTCATCGAGGATTGGGCGATGCACGGCTATGGCGAGCGCTGGATCGTCGAACGGGTCATCGCCAACGAACGTGGCTTGGGGCAGACTGCCCGTGACGACGACGGAGATCCGGCATGAAAATCACCAGCGACAGTTTTGAACATCGCGGCGCGATCCGGCCCGAGTTTGCGATGGGCGCCCCCGACGGGTTCGGCGGCAACCGCAATCCGCACCTGGCGTGGAGCGATGCGCCCGCGGGCACGAAATCGTTCGCCCTGTTGTGCATCGATACCGATGCACCGACCGATGCCTCGCTGGCCGGCAAGGAAGGCGTGGAAATCCCGGTCGAGCATCCGCGTGGCGACTTCGTCCACTGGGCGGTGATCGATATTCCAGCAGATGTGCATGAAATCGCCGCAGGCAGCGCCAGTGACGGCGTGACCAAAGGCGGAAAATCATCGCGCGATGGCGCGGGCATGCGCGAAGGCTTGAACGACTACACCGGCTGGTTCGCCGGCGATGCCGGCGGCATGCGCGGGCAATACCACGGCTACGACGGCCCCTATCCGCCGCCGAACGATCTGCGCACGCATCGCTATTTCTTCCGGTTGTACGCTCTGGACGTGGACAAGCTCGACGTGCCTGCGTCGTTCACCGCGGCCGACGCGCAGCGTGCGATGCACGGGCACGTGCTGGACGAAGTCGCGATCTACGCGACCTACTCGCTGCACGCGTAATTGGCGATCAGCCCTTCGCGGGCGACACCAATTCCGATTCCACAACCATGTCCAGGACGTACACCGTGCGCGAGGCGTCGGCTGGCACGTTCTTGCGCTCGAACTGCTTCAGCCGCAGCACGTTGCGCGTGCCGGGCTGGAAGCTGTAGCCCTCGATCTCCTCGTACAGCGGATGCCACTGTCC
Organism: Lysobacter sp.; assembly: GCA_027306995.1. Lineage (GTDB taxonomy): Bacteria > Pseudomonadota > Gammaproteobacteria > Xanthomonadales > Xanthomonadaceae > Solilutibacter. The sequence goes on along the minus strand of DAHUXS010000013.1, from coordinate 279,166 downwards.
GGTCGACGTCTTGACGCCGTTGTCGCCGTAGGCGATCTCGCGCACGTTGAGGCACTGGTGGTTCGGGATCAGCGGATGGCTGCAGGCGACGCGCTGCGGCGCGACTTCGAGGAAGGTCTGCTTGCCGGGGCCGCCATATTTGGTTTCCGCGGTCTCCTCGCCGGCGAAGCTGAGCACGTCGCCGCTGGCGAGCGTGATCTTCAATGACGGAGATGCACCGGCGGCGAGCACGACCTGCGACTTGCCGTTCAAGCGCGTGGTGACGGCGCCGTCGAGCGCGGTCAGCTTGGGGTCGGCGCAGGCCATCATCGTGCCCATCATCGGGCCGAAGGTCAGCGTGTCGCCTTCCAGCTTGTAGCTGCCGCCGATGCCGTTGCAGGCGTTGCGGACAGACACATTGCCGTCGTGGAAATCCAGCGTCAGCGGCCTGTCCTCGCGTGCGAACAATGCATCGATGCGCTTGCCGTCGCTGGCGCGCGCATCCTGTAGCTTCCAGTGGTAGCGCGGCAATTGCGTGGCGTCGACGGCTTGCGATGTGGCTTGCGTCTGTTGCTGCGACGTCGCCTTGTCGGAAGAGCCGGTGCCGACGCAGGCGGCCAGTGCGCAGGCGAGCAGGGCCGGGACGATGGGGGACAGTTTCGTCATGATCAAACTCCTCAGGCAGTGGCGGGCAACAGCAACAACAGCGCGACACCCAACACGATGCGGTACACGGCGAAGGCGGTGAAGCGGTGACTGCGGATATAGCGCAGCAACCATTTCACAGCGATGAAGGCGGTGATCATCGAGACCACGAAGGCGATGCCGAGAGACGACCAGTCCTCGTGCATCGCTTCGCCGTTCTTGAACACCTTCAGAAGATCGTAGCCGGTGGCGGCGAACATGGTCGGGATGCCGACCAGGAAGGCGAATTCAGTGGCGGCGGCGCGCGAGGTGGTGCCGGTCAGCAGGGCGATGAAGATGGTGGTGGCCGAGCGCGAAGTGCCCGGGAACACGCCAGCGACGACTTGCGCGATGCCGACCAGGACGGTGGTGGTCCATGACACTTCGGTGCGCTCGCCAGTGGCGAGGGCGCGACGGGCAGCCAGTTGTTCGGCGACGACCATCCACACCGCACCGATGATGAAGGCCCAGGCGATCGGGTGGATTTCCTTGGGCAATTCCCAGCCGAGCTTCTTCACCAGCAGGCCGCCGACGGCGGTCACCGCGAATGCGCCGAGCAACTTCAACACATAGGCACGCGCCTCACCGACTTGCAGGAGAGTGCCGGTGTCGGGATCGATCATGTCGCGGCGGCCGAGGAAGGCCAGCGCCAGTGCCCACAACTTGCGCCAGTAGATGAAGACAACGGCAAGGATGGCGCCGGCCTGGATCGCGATGTTGAACAGTTCGCTGCGCGCGCCCAGCCAGTGCTCGGCGACCAACAGGTGTCCCGTGCTGGAGATCGGCAGGAATTCGGTGATGCCTTCGATGATGCCGAGAAGGATCGCTTGCAGCGAATCGGGCAGGGCGGACAGCGTTGCAAGCATCGTCGGGTCTCGTGAGGGGATGGCGGAGGATAGCCCGTCATGGCTTTCGCTTGAATTCCAGCAAGGTCATGTAGGTCAATGCACCAAAACAGTGATATTCAATGCCAAAACAGTGCAATTTGGTGTGAAAGGAATAAAGGAATTCAATAAAATCAGATAATTACAAGAATCCAGACATTGGCACGTTCCTTGCGATAGCTTGGCTATCCAACTTCATCCCGGGAACACCGCCATGTCGCTCGAACACGTCGAAAAACTCATCAAGGATCACAAGGTCGAGTGGGTCGACCTGCGCTTCGCCGACATGCGCGGCGTGCAACACCACGTCACCTTCCCGGCCAGCGTGGTCGATGCCTCGCTGTTCGAGGACGGCAAGATGTTCGACGGCAGTTCGATCAGCGGCTGGCGCGGCATCCAGAACTCCGACATGGTCCTGCTGCCGGATCCGTCGACCGCGTTGATCGATCCGTTCACCGCCGATCCGACCCTGATCCTGACCTGCGACATCCTCGATCCGACCACGATGCAGGCCTACAGCCGCGATCCGCGCGGCGTCGCCAAGCGCGCCGAGGCTTATCTCAAGGCCAGCGGCATCGCCGATACCGCGTTCTTCGGTCCGGAACCGGAATTCTTCATCTTCGATTCCGTGCGTTTCGGCAACGACATGGGCCATGTCTTCTACCAGATCGATTCGGAAGAAGCGCACTGGAACTCCGCGCGCGACTACGACGGCCGCAACCACGGTTATCGCCCGATGGTGAAGGGCGGCTACTTCCCGGTGGCGCCGCTGGATTCGCTGCACGACATCCGCGCCGAGATGTGCAAGACACTGCAGCAGGCCGGCATCGAAGTCGAAGTGCACCACCATGAAGTGGCCAACGCCGGCCAGTGCGAAATCGGCACGCGTTTCGACACGCTGACCAAGAAGGCCGACGACCTCCTGACGATGAAGTACATCCTCAAGAACGTCGCGCATCGCTATGGCAAGACCGTGACCTTCATGCCCAAGCCGATCGTCGGCGACAACGGCAGCGGCATGCACGTGCACCAGTCGCTGGCCAAGGGCGGCCAGAACCTGTTCACCGGCGATGGCTATGGTGGCCTGTCGCAGATGGCGCTGTGGTACATCGGCGGCATCTTCAAGCATGCGCGCGCGATCAACGCGTTCGCCAACTCGACCACCAACTCGTACAAGCGCCTGGTGCCCGGTTTCGAAGCGCCGGTGATGCTGGCGTATTCGGCGTCGAACCGTTCGGCTTCGTGCCGCATTCCGTACGTCGCCAATCCGAAGGCGCGCCGCATCGAGATCCGCTTCCCCGATCCGATGAACACCGGTTACCTCACCTTCGCCGCGCTGATGATGGCCGGCCTCGACGGCATCAAGAACAAGATCGATCCGGGTTCGCCCAGCGACAAGGACCTGTACGACCTGCCGCCGGAAGAAGAGAAGAACATCCCGACCGTCTGCCATTCGCTGGACCAGGCGCTGGAAGCCCTCGATACCGATCGCGAGTTCCTGAAGGCCGGCGGCGTGTTCACCGACGACTTCATCGATTCCTACATCGCGCTGAAGATGAAGGAAGTCACCAGCTTCCGCGCGGCGACGCATCCGCTCGAATACCAGATGTACTACACGATCTGATTCCTGCAGCAACGGCAACCCGGGCAGCCACCGCGCATCGAGCGGTGGCGCCCTCTCACGAACAAGGGAGGTGAACCACCAGACCGCATCACACGCCAATGGATAGAGAACGAAAAACCGTCGACTTGGGGAAGGTCCATCATCTAGGAGCCTGTGTCATGACGTATCGCAACGCATTTCGTTCCACATCCAGGCCATCCGCCCGCACGCAAGCGGGCATGCGCGCACCACTCGCAATCCTGCTCGCAACGCTGTGCACCACGGACGCGGAGGCGGGCACCACCAGCGGATCGTTGGCATTGACCAGCGACGATGTCTTCCGCGGCATTTCCCAGAGCGACCGCAAGCCGCAGTTGCAGGGGAATATCGAATACGCCGCAAATAACGGGCTGTATGCCGGCCTTTGGGGCGGCAATGTCAATTGGCTGTCCGATCAGTCCACCAGCCAGGCGCCGGTCTCCAACAGCCTCGAGATCGATGTCTACGGCGGGTATCGCCACAAGTTCAACGACAAGATCGGCGTCGACGCCGGCGTGCAGTTCTACGGCTATCCCGGCAGCTATCCGGCGGGGTTCGTCAATCCGAATACCACCGAGCTCTATGCGGCCGCGAACATCGGCATCGCGACGCTGAAGTATTCGCGTTCGACCAGCAACCTGTTCGGCTTCGCCGATTCCAGAGGCAGCGATTACATCGAAGGCGCGCTGAACTGGGAGTTCACCCCGGGCTGGACGTTCAACGCCCACGCCGGCAAGCAGGCGATTCGCCATCACCGCGATTACGGATACAGCGACTGGAAGCTGGGCGTGACCCGGGCGTGGAAGAGCGGCTACTCGATCGCCGTCGCCTATGCCGGAACCGATGCCGACAAGGCCCTTTACACCAACGTGCATGGCCGCGACATCGCCGGCGACACCGCGCTGTTGACGTTGTCCAAGTCTTTTTGACCAGAGGAGTTGCGAGATGAAATTGATGACCGCAATCATCCGGCCGTTCAAACTCGACGAAGTGCGTGAAGCGCTTTCCGAAATCGGCGTGTCGGGGATCACCGTGACCGAAGTGAAAGGCTTCGGGCGACAAAAAGGCCACACCGAGTTGTATCGCGGCGCCGAATACGCCGTCGATTTCCTGCCCAAGCTGAAGATCGAATGCGCCGTGCCGGAATCGCAGGTCGAAGCGGCGCTGGAAGCGCTGGTCAAGGCCGCGCGTACCGGCAAAATCGGCGACGGCAAGGTGTTCGTGCAATCCCTCGAGCGCACGGTGCGGATCCGCACCGGCGAACTCGACGACGACGCATTGTGAAGGGGAAGGACATGAAAGAAATCTTTCGATATGCGCGCGCGCTGGCCGTGGCGACATTGCTGGTGCCGGGCATCGCGCTGGCGCAAACCGCCGCCACGGCGCCGACGCCCAACAAGGGTGACACCGCATGGATGCTGATGTCGACCGCGCTGGTGTTGCTGATGAGCGTGCCGGCGCTGGGCCTGTTCTACGGCGGGCTGGTGCGCACTAAGAACATGCTGTCGGTGCTGATGCAGGTGTTCATGGTGTTCTCGCTGGTCACGGTGCTGTGGTGCATCTACGGCTACAGCCTGGTGTTCACCGAGGGCAATGCCTTCATCGGCGGCTTGTCGCGACTGTTCCTCAACGGCACCTTCAATCCGGCGGACGGTTCGTTCTCGATGGCGGCGACGTTCTCCAAGAACACGCCGATGTACGAACTGGTCTTCGTCGCGTTCCAGGCCACCTTCGCGGCGATCACCGTTTGCCTAATCCTCGGTTCGATCGTCGAGCGCGTGAAGTTCTCGGCCGTGCTGATTTTCACGGTGATCTGGTTCACCTTCAGCTATCTGCCGGTCGCGCACATGGTGTGGTTCTGGGCCGGTCCGGATGCCTACAGCGACGCCGGCAAGGTCGATGCCGTCAATTCGACCGCGGGTTTCATCTGGCAGATGGGCGCGCTCGATTTCGCCGGTGGCACGGTGGTGCACATCAATGCCGGCGTCGCCGGATTGGTGGGCGCGTTCGTGCTCGGCAAGCGCCTCGGCTACGGCCGTGAAGCGATCAAGCCGCACAGCCTGACGATGACGATGATCGGCGCTTCGCTGTTGTGGTTCGGTTGGTTCGGATTCAACGCCGGCTCCGCGCTCGAGGCGAACGGAACCGCCGGACTTGCCTTCATCAACACCTATCTCGCAACCGCTTGCGCGGTGTTGTCGTGGACCTTCGCGGAATGGATCCACAAGGGCAAGCCGTCGATGCTCGGTGCGGCGTCGGGTGCAGTGGCTGGACTGGTCGCGATCACGCCGGCCGCCGGCAACGTCGGCATTCCCGGCGCGTTCGCGATCGGGCTGCTGGCGGGCGTGATCTGCCTGTGGGGCGTGACCGGCCTGAAGCGGCTGATCAAGGCCGACGACGCGCTCGACGTGTTTGGCGTGCATGCACTGGGCGGCATCTGCGGTGCGCTGCTGACGGGCGTCTTCAATTCGCCGAGTCTCGGTGGTCCGGGATCGGTGCAGGATTGGGTAAAGGTGACCACTGGCTTCCCCGGCATTGGCGCGCAGCTGCTGATCCAGGCCAAGGCCGTGGGGATCACGATCGCGTGGACGGCGGTCGTCGCCTTCGTCGCGTTCAAGATCGCCGACAAGCTGGTGGGTCTGCGCGTCAGCGAGGAAGACGAGCGCGAAGGCCTCGACATCACCTCGCACGGCGAATCGGCGTACGACCTGTGATGACCGGCAATGTCCTGATTCGCGATGCGGTGGCGGCGGATGCCGCCGCCATCGCTGCGATCTACAACGTGCACGTGCGCGACACCATCGTCACCTTCGAGCTCGACGAAGTGGACGCGGATGAAATGACGCGACGGATGGCGCAGGTGCGCGATCTCGGCCTGCCGTGGCTGGTGCTGGAAGAAGCGAGCGTGGTGATCGGTTATGCCTATGGTGGTCAGTGGAAGGCGCGCGCGGCCTATGCGCGCACGGTCGAGAGTTCGATCTATCTCGCCGATGCCGCCTGCGGTCGCGGGCTCGGCAGATATCTGTATGCGGAGTTGATTGAACGCCTGCGCGAATGCGGCATTCATGTCGTGATCGGTGGCGTGTCGCTGCCGAATGCAGCGAGCGTCGCCTTGCACGAAGGCCTCGGCTTCGAGGCGATCGGCGCGTTCCGCGAAGTCGGCTGGAAGCTTGGGCGCTGGATCGATGTCGGTTATTGGCAAATACGACTCGAGGACCCGGCCGTGGCATGATCCAGCCATGAGCAAGATTCCGACACTGCTGATCGCCTCGCTCGCGCTGGGCCTCACTGCCTGCGCCACCCAACCGCCGCGCAATCCCATCGCCACCTTCGTGAAGTCGCCGAATGTCGATGACCGCAAGGCGCAGCTGATCGTCGTCCACTACACCGAACAGGGTTCGGTGGACGAAAGCCTGCAAACGCTCAGCGATGCAAAGGCCGCGCATCCGGTCAGCGCGCACTATCTGCTGGGCAAGGACGGCCACATCTACCAGTTGGTGCCCGATGGCTTGCGCGCATGGCAGGCCGGCGCCGGACGCTGGGGCACGATGACCGAACTCAACAGCGCATCGATCGGCATCGAGATCGACAACAACGGCAGCGAACCGTTCACCGAGTCGCAGGTGCAGGCGTTGTTGACATTGCTCGGCGATCTCACCACGCGGCTGCATATCCCCAAGGGCAATGTGATCGGTCACCAGGACTTGGCACCGACGCGCAAGATCGATCCGGGCCCGCTGTTCCCATGGAAGCGCCTGGCCGATGCCGGTTACGGGCAATGGCCGCAAGGTGAACTGGTGGATCCGCCGACTGGCTTCGATGGTTGGATGGCGATGCGCGTGGTCGGTTACGACATCCGCGATCGCGCCGCCGCGTTGCGCGCGTTCCGCATGCACTACCGCGCCCGCGATGACGGCAAGGACCTCGCGCCGGAATTCCAGCCCGACGACCTCAAGATCCTCTACGCGCTGACCCGGCCGGGCAGCTGAGGCTCAGTCGCTGCGTTCGACCACAGCGAGGTAGCAGCCGTGGCTGGCCGAATGCGCATGCAGGAAGGCGACGTCCTTGCGTGTGAGCATGCGTTCGATCAAGGCTTCGATGGCATCGCCGCTGCACAGGTCGGCGTCGAGCATCATCCCGTCGCCATTGAAGGCGCGCAGCGACAGCATCCGCCGGCGCTGCAGAACATCGGGAATCTCGTTGCGGAATTCCGCAGCTTGCGTCGCGCCCTCGCGGACATAGATGGCGTGGCGCGAACGATAGGGCGTGTCGACGGCCAGGTGCTCGTGATTGACCAGCAGCGCGGTTTCGCCGGGTTGCATGTCGCGCAGTTCGACGCGTTCGGGAAAGCCCGGGCCATCGACGCGACAGCGGACGACATGGCGTGCCGCGAGCGCCGCGTCGTCGAGACCGTACAGAGACTGGAAGGGTGCGGGATCAAGGCCGCGGATGCGATAGCCCAACGTGCTCATCGTTCGATCGCCCCTTCGCGTTGCAGCAGTTTCTTCTTGCGTTGCACGCCCCAGCGATACCCCGACAGCGCGCCATCGGCACGCACCACGCGATGACAGGGAATCGCGACGGCCAGCGGATTCGCCGCGCAGGCGCCGGCAATCGCACGCGCGGCATCCGGTGCGCCGATCTGTGTCGCCAGTTCGGAATAGCTGACGGTCTTGCCGGCGGGAATGCGCCGCAATTCCGACCACACCTTCTGCTGGAAGGCGGTGCCGCGGATGTCGAGCGGCAGGTCGAGGCCATGCGCGGGATCGTCGACCAGTCGGATCACGTCGGCGAAATGCTGCGCCAGCGCGGTGTCGTCGGAAATGCATTCGGCGCGGGCGAAGCGGGTATGCAGGTCGGCGACCAGGGCGTCGTCGTCTTCGCCAAACAGAATGGTGCACAGGCCGTGATCGGTTTCGGCGATTAGCACGCGCCCCAGGGACGTGTCGCCAAGCGCATAGCGGATGCGTTCGCCGCGCGCGCTGTCGCGACGGACGTGCGCGGCCATGCCGAGACCACTGCGGGCATCGGCGTGGAAACGCGAGGCCGAACCGAAACCGGCATCGTGCATGGCCGTGGTGACATCGCTGCCGGCGTCGAGGCGTTCGCGCGCCCGTTGCAGGCGGTGCGCCTTGGCGTACTGCTTGGGGCTGATGCCGAGCACGGCCTTGAACATGCGCTGGAAATGGAACGGGCTCATGCCGGCGTCGGCGGCGAGTTCGGCCAGGGTCGGTTCGCGTTCCGCGCCGTCGATGCGCTGGCAGGCGGCTTCGACCAGTACGCGATTGGCTTGGGCGTCCGACAGTCCTTCCGGGCGGCAGCGCTTGCAGGCGCGGAAGCCCGCGAGCTTCGCCGCCTCGATGCTCTCGAAGAAGCGCACGTTCTCCGGCCGTGGCGTGCGGGCACCGCAGCCGGGGCGGCAGAACACGCCGGTGGTGGCGACGCCGAACCAGAAGCGACCGTCGGCGGCACTGTTGTGGGCTTGCACGTCGGGCCAGCGCGGATCGCTCAGCGTGGCGGCGGCAAGGGCGTCTCGATGCATTGCGGGCGTCATGTCCATGGTGCGCAGTCTGCGTCCGCCACCAGTGTGGCGCCTCCCGGGTCTTGCGGTCGAATCCGAGCGGGGAACATGCGCTGTTTGCACCAAAATGATGCACACTCGCTGCGATGACCGAGTCCCAGCCCGCCGCCGACCTGCTGACCACGCCCCTGGCCTGGACCGATGGCGAAGGCCGGATCGTTAGCTGCAATCCGGCCTTCGCGCGCTGGCTCGGCGTCGGCCTGCGGCGGCCATTGGGCCTGCCGCTGGCGGCGCTGGAGGTGAGCGGAGATGCCCTGGCCACCGCGCTGGCCGATGCCGGTGACGATGTGCCGTCACGGCGCCTGCGCCGGGTCCCGATGCAGGTGCCCGCCGTCGGCGAGCCGCGCTTCGCCGATCTCTGGCTGTCGTCGCGAGAGGATGGCTGGCTGCTGGAAGTGCATCCGGTCGACGAGTTCGCGCATCACGATGGTGAAGCCTTGCCGGCCGCGGTTGCCGCGGCGTTGAAGGGCCTCGCGCACGAATTGCGCAATCCGCTGGCCGGGATCAAGGGCGCGGCGCAACTGATCGCACGCCGTGGCGGCGAGTCGACGCTGGAGCTCAGCCAGCTGATCCAGTCGGAGGTGGAGCGCCTGACCGCATTGCTGGAACGCCTGATGTCGCCGCGTCCGCAGGAACCGCACGCGCCGGTGAACGTGCACGCGGTGTTGGAGCGGGTGTTGCGGCTCGCCGAAAGCGATGCCGGCTGGGCGGTGCGTATTGGTCGCGATTACGATCCCAGCTTGCCGGAATTGCTCGGCGACGCCGATCGCCTGAGCCAGGCGGCGTGGAACCTGGTGCGCAATGCGATCGAGGCGGGCGCCACCAACATCACCTTGCGTACGCGTGCCGAACATGGCGCGCGCATCGGCGCGGAACAGGTGCCGTTGGCCCTGCGTTTCGACATCGTCGACGACGGTCCCGGGGTGCCGCCGGAACTGGCGGAACAGGTGTTCCTGCCGTTGGTCAGCGGTCGCGCCGATGGCAGCGGGCTCGGACTGGCGCTGGCGCAGCAGGTGGCGCGCGAACATCGCGGCACCGTGAGTTATCGCTCGCGCCCGGGCCATACCGTATTCACCCTGTTGTTGCCGGTGCAGGAGGAGGGCAGCGATGCAGCAGCCTGAACTCTGGGTGGTGGACGACGACGCCTCGGTACGCTTCGTGCTGGCCACCGCGTTGCGCGATGCCGGGCATCAGGTGCGCGAATTCGCCGATGGCGCGTCGGCGTGGTTGGCGCTGCAACAGGCAGCATCGCCCCCGGCATTGCTGTTCACCGACGTGCGCATGCCCGGCGACGATGGCTTGAAGCTGCTCGAGCGCATCAAAGGCCTGCATGCGGAATTGCCGGTGGTGGTGATGTCGGCGCATACCGATGTCTCGTCCACCGCGGGTGCGTTCCGTGGAGGCGCCTACGAATTCCTGTCCAAGCCATTCGATCTCGACGATGCCGTCGGATTGGCGGCGCGTGTGCTCGACACGCCGACGGTCGATGCCGAAGTCGTGCCCGAATCACCGCAAGCACCCTTGCTGATCGGCGATACCCCGGCGATGCAGGCCTTGTTCCGCAGCATCGGTCGCGTCGCCCAGGCGCCGCTGAACGTGTTGATCACCGGCGAGACCGGCACCGGCAAGGAACTGGTGGCGCGCGCGATCCATCTCGAATCGCCGCGTGCGGCGCGTCCGTTCGTGGCGCTCAACACCGCGGCGATTCCCGCCGAACTGCTCGAGTCGGAATTGTTCGGCCATGAAGCCGGCGCCTTCACCGGCGCGGCGCGGCGTCACGTCGGACGTTTCGAACAGGCCGATGGCGGCACGCTGTTCCTCGACGAAATCGGCGACATGCCGGCATCGCTGCAGACGCGCTTGCTGCGCGTGCTGGCCGAAGGCGAATTCTTCCGCGTCGGCGGGCGTGAACTGATCCGCGTCGACGTGCGCATCATCGCGGCGACCCACCAGTCGCTGGAGCAATTGGTCGTGCAGGGCCGTTTCCGCGCCGACCTGCTGCATCGCCTCGACGTGGTGCGTCTTGCCATTCCGCCGTTGCGCGAACGCCGCGATGATATCCCGCGCCTGGCCGAAGGCTTCCTGCAGCGGGCGGCGCAACGACTGGACGTGGCGCCCAAGCGCTTCACGCGTGCCGCGCTGCAAAAGCTGCAGGCGCACGACTGGCCCGGCAATGTTCGCGAACTGGAAAACCTGTGCTGGCGATTGGCGGCGATGGCGCCCGATGCGCGCATCGGCGTTGATGACCTGCAATTGACCACGCTGCGAACGCAGGCCGCCGGTGCCGACTGGGAACGCGCGCTCGCCGATTGGGCGCGGTCGCAGCTGGCGATGGATGTCGACGATCTCCACGCCAGGGCGCGCGAGCGTTTCGATACGGTGCTGTTGCAGGCTGCGCTGGATGCCACCGATGGCCATCGCGGTCACGCCGCCGATCGACTGGGGCTCGGGCGCAACACGGTGACGCGCAAGCTGGGGTCGTCGCGCACCCGTCGCAAATGAATGGTGCGCAATGGAACATTGAACGCGATCGGCGCATGCTGTTGCGACCCCATGCGAACCAGGAGCGAACGATGCGTACCGTCGCGATTCTTTCGATGATTGCGGTGCTTGGCGGCTGCGCCAGCACCAATGCCGGTGCGCCGGCAACCTCTGCATCCGGCGCGCATGCCAGCCTCGAAGCGCGTTCCGGCAGCCAGGTCGCAGGAACGCTGCAGGTCAGCGCGATGACGGATGGCGTGCATGTCGGTGGCCGGATCAGCGGCCTCGCACCGAACAGCGACCACGGCTTCCACATCCACGACAAAGGCGATTGCAGTGCCGCCGATGCCAGCAGCGCCGGCGGACACTTCAATCCGGGCGGACAACCGCACGGCAAGATCGGCGCATCACCGCATCATCTCGGGGACCAGATGAACATCCACGCCGATGCCAACGGCGACGCGATGGTGGACGCGCATTTCGCCGGTGTCACGCTCGGCAGTGGCCAAGCCAACGACGTGATGGGTCGTGCGCTGGTGGTGCATGCCGATCCCGACGACTACACCTCGCAACCCGCGGGCAATGCGGGCAAGCGCGTCGCTTGCGGAGTGATCACGAAGTAAGCGGGCACACGTTTTGCCGTGAATCGAACTACGCATTCATTGCGTGCAATGAATGGCCCTTAATGGAATGTTTCATGCGCGCATGCAATCTGTCGCCTCCATCCATGCTTGAGGAAGTGAACGATGCGAGTGATTGCAATTCCCGCAATTCTTTCTTTGGTAGCGGTGCTGGGCGGTTGTGCCAGTACCGGTTCGTCCGACAGTTCCACGCCCCCAAGCACGACGCCCAGTTCGACCACGACGCCTCCGCCTGCATCGGAACCGGCACCCGCCTCAACACCTGCGCCGACGCCACCACCGAAGTGATCACGAACTGAGTGCGGTGCCCGGCAGGTAGTCGTAGACGACGGGAATGCCGTGCGCTTCCAGCACGGCGGCGAACTGGCGCTGCCGTGCTTCGAAGCGACTCATCTGCCGCTGCATGCGATCGCAGTCCGGTTCGTTCGCGGCATAGCGACGACTCCATTCCTGCGGTGGAAACAACGTGATCGAGACTTCGCCGCCGCGCAGTCGCAGCAGTGGCTCCGGCGGCGCATCGATCTCGGCATCTTCTCCCGGCGCCAGCAACGCGGCTTCGAGGATCGGCCACAGCGGATCGAGGCCCATGTGGCCGTACTGCATCGACGTCATCGCCAACAGGTCGTGCAGGGTGAGATAGCGCATGTGTTCGATGCGCGTCGCGAAGGCTTCCTGCGCCAGCAATGCGGTGGACGCACTGGCCATGCCGCGATCGAGCAATTCGGTTTCGAGGATGTCGCCGGCGGCGGCGATCGCGGCTTCATCGCCACTGATCAGGAACGGCAGTACGCGCAACGAAGCGCCGGCCAACGCCGGATCGCATTGCAACGGTTGCGGAATGTCGCCGTTGGCGTCGGTGCCGAATGCGATCAGCTGTGCGTCCTTGCGCGTTGTCTGTCCCGGCGCGCGGGCGCGCAATTCGTCGAGGCGACGATGCAGCGGCCAGCCCGGACGCAAGGCCTCGGCGACATCGAAGTGGGCGCCGGCAAGGGTGAGGTCGAGTTTTTCCAACCCGGGCACCAGCAGGGCGAGATCGCGGGCGAGATGGTCGAGCAGCTGTCCGGCCTGGTCGCTGTCGATCGCGGCACGTGGTGGCGTGCTCTCGGGCGACAGTTCCAGCGCAATCACGCCGGGAAGATGCGATTCGGACGCCGCCCCCACACTCGTCATTCGGGTCTCCATACGGTAGGGTTTGCAAGCGCCGAAGGCGCGACTAGACTGCCAGTATCGCAGGCACGGCCTGCCACGGAAGCTTTGCCATGCCTTTCGCGAAACCGGTCGCCGTGCTCGGCGGCGCACGCATTCCCTTCTGCCGCCAGAACACCGCCTACGCAGGTGTCGGCAACCTCGACCTGTCGATCCGCGCGCTGGGCGCCGTGGTCGAGAAATTCCACCTGCAGGGCGAGGTGCTGGGCGAAGTCGCGATGGGGGCAGTGATCAAGCATTCCTCGGACTGGAACCTCGGGCGCGAAGCGGCGCTGTCGTCGGGGTTGTCCCCGCTGACGCCGGGCATCACCCTGCAGCGCGCCTGCGGCACCTCGCTGGATTCGATCGTCACCGTCGGCAACAAGATCGCCGCAGGCCAGATCGAAGTCGGCATCGGTGGCGGCAGCGATACCACGTCCGATGTGCCGATCGTCTACGGCAAGGCGTTGCGCGGCGCCATCTTGCGCGCGAATGCCGCCAAGACCACGATGGACAAGTTGCGCGCGTTCAAGGGCTTCTCGCCGCGCTGGCTGAAGCCGGATTTCCCGGGCGTCGCCGAGCCGCGCACCGGCAAGAGCATGGGCCAGCACTGCGAGGACATGGCCAAGGAATGGCAGATCAGCCGCGAGGCGCAGGATGCGTTGGCGGTGGCATCGCACCACAAGCTGGCGGCGGCCTACGATCGCGGCTTTTTCGACGATCTCGTCGTCGAATTCCGCGGGGTGAAGCGCGACAACATTCTGCGTCCGGACTCGACCATCGAAAAACTGGCGACGCTGAAGCCGGCATTCGACAAGACCTCCGGCCGCGGCACGCTGACTGCCGGTAATTCCACGCCGCTCACCGATGGCGCGGCGGCCTGCCTGCTCGCCAGCGACGACTGGGCGCGCGCGCATGGCCTGCAGCCGATGGCGTATTTGCGCGACGCCCAGGTTGCTGCGGTCGATTTCGTCGGTGGCGAGGGCTTGCTGATGGCGCCGACGATTGCAGTCCCGCAGATGCTGGCGCGCAACGGCTTGACGCTGCAGGACTTCGACATCTACGAGATCCACGAAGCCTTCGCCGCGCAGGTGCTGTGCACATTGAAGGCGTGGGAGAGCGACGACTACTGCCGCAACCGGCTTGGACTGTCCGGCGCGATGGGCTCGATCGATCCGGCGAAGATCAATCCGAACGGCTCGTCGCTGGCGGCGGGGCATCCGTTCGCCGCGACCGGCGCGCGCATCGTCGCGACTGCCGCGAAGGAACTGGAACTGCGTGGCGGCGGCCGTTGCCTGATCAGCATCTGTACCGCGGGCGGCATGGGCGTGGTGGCGATCCTCGAGCGCTGAGGTGTTCGCGGCTGCGCTGGCGGCGGGACTCGCGTTCGTCCCGTTCGATGTCCGTCAATACACGGTCCGGCTCGAGCCGGATCTGGCGACGCAAGGCATTCGCGGCGAGGAGCGGATCGATCTCGATCTGATGGCAAAGGGGCGCGAAATCGCCTTCGACGCCGGCGTTCTGGAGATCGAACGCGTCCGTTTGCATGGGCACGATCTGCAGTTCCGTCGCGATGGCAAGAAATTGATCGTCGACCTTGGCAGCGAGCAACTGGCGCAACGCGCGCTGTCCCTGGAACTTCGCTACCACGGCGCACCGAAATACGGCCTGGAATTCCACCCGGAGCAGCGGCAGGTCTACACGATCTTCTCGACCAGCCAGTGGATGGTCGCGGTGGATGCGCCGTCCGAACGCGCGACGCTCGATCTTGCGCTGGTGCTGCCGAAGGCATGGTCGGCGCTGGCGACGGGCGATGCACGGCCGACGAAGCCTGTCGATCGCGAACACGACCTCCATCGCTGGCGTCTGGCGACACCGATGCCGAGTTACGTCTATGGCTTCGTTGCGGGTGAATTCCAGCGCGTGGAGTTGCCGCAGCCAGGCGCCAGGCTCGATCTGCTTGTCGACGCCGCACACACCCAACAGGCGCGCACCGCGTTCGCCGCGACCGCCGACATGCTGTCTTTCTTTGCGGAAAAAGCCGGCGTTCCATACCCATATCGTCGTTACGGGCAAGCCGTCGTCACCGACACCATTGGCCAGGAGATGGCGGGCTTGTCATTGCTGTCGAGCGACTACGTCGAAAAAGTCGCGAGTGGCGAGCGCTCGATCGGCCTGGTCGCGCACGAAGCCGCGCACCAGTGGTGGGGCAATGCGGTGACCTGCCGCGACTGGAACGAATTCTGGTTGAACGAAGGCATGGCCACCTTCATGGCGGCGGTCTATCTGCAGCACCACGATGGCGAAGCCGCCTATGCCGAAGCGGTGAAGGGCTGGCGCGAGCGCATCGATGCCCTGCGCGCGAAAGGCGCAGACAAGCCGCTGGTGTTTCCGGACTGGAACAAGCCGAGCGGCGACGATCGCGCGGTGGTCTACCAGAAAGGCGCATATTTCCTCCACGTCCTGCGCGGAGAATTGGGCGAGGCCGTCTTCTGGACCGCGATCCGCGATTACACCCGCAGTCACTTCAATGCATCGGTGCAGACGCGTGACCTGCAACAAGCGATGGAGCGCGCGAGCGGTCGCGATCTCTCCGCCCTGTTCAACCAGTGGGCCTACGGCAAGAACTAGATCGAGGCAGTCGCGGCATGCGCCAGATCCGCCGGTTGCGCTGATGCGGCGGCGACGATCCTGCCGAACCCCGAGCGCACGCATGCCTCACGCAGTCGTTCGCTGGCCACGATGGCGTGCATCGCCAGCAATTTCGCACGACGCTCGCCATCCAGCTGTCCGAGCGCGGCATCCAATGCTTCCGCGCTGGTGATGAACAATGCCGTAGCTGCAGGCAGGGCATCGAACCGCCTCAATGCTGCTGGCGAAAATTTCGCCACATCGCGCCGATAGACATCCGCGCGCACGATGTCGGCGCCGCGTTCGCGCAGGCTGCGTTCGATCAGCCCGCGGCCGCCATCGCCACTGACCAGTCCGATGCGCTGGCTGGCGACAGCCTGCAACTCCGCGAGATCGAGCACGCCTTCGCTGTCCATGCGATCGGGCGCGATGACATTGGCGATGCCGTGTCGTCGCAGTGCCGCGGCTGTCCCGGCGCCTACGGCGATGGCATGCGCCGTCGCCAATGGCTGCAGCCGTGCAGCGCAGGTCACGGCGTTGGGGCTGGAGAAGACGCATCGCGACGCAGCGAGTGCATCCCGCAATCGCGAACACGCATCCGTGTCGTCGAGGGCAACGATCCGCAGCGGCGACAGCGCCAGCAGATGGCCGCCGGCGCGCGTCACTGCATTCCGCAATCGCTGGTGCTGTCCCTGCGGGCGCAGGGAGATCGCATACCATTCGCGCTCGCGCAGCAAAGCCATCCGCCAAGAATCGCATACCCGATGTCCGAGACCGAACTTTCCGCCCACATCGAAGGCCTGTTGCACGCCATGCCGCCGGTCGCGGCCTTGCAGCCGCGGTTGACCGAACTCGATGACGACCGCTGCAATCTGCATGCGCCGCTCGCGGCCAACATCAACGACAAGGGCTGCGCGTTCGGTGGCAGCCTGGTGTCGTTGATGACGCTGGCCGGCTGGGGACTGGTCACGGCATGGCTGGAACGCCGCGGCATCCAGGCCGAGGTTTACGTCGCTGATTCCCAGGTGAAATACCGCGCGCCGCTGTACGACGATCTCGATGCCCGCGCGCAGTTCGCGGAATCGTTCGCTGCCGATGCCGTCCTGCGGGAGCTCGGCGACAAGCGCCGGGTGTCCTTCCAGGTCCGGGCCGAGGTGCGGCGCAGCGATGGCCGCGTCGCGACCAGCATGGAGTCGCGCTACGTCGCGGTCGTGCCCGATCAAATCGGGCCGGAGTAGGATGGCGCCATGAAACGCCATGCCCGCACCCTGCTGTTGTTGCTTGGACTGCTTGTTGCCGCCTGCGCCAGTGCCGGCAGCCGTGGCAAGGCGAACGCACTGGAAAAAGTCCAATACGCCTATTCGGCGGCATTGCGCTGGGGCGATATCCGTGGCGCCTGGATGCTGCAGGACCCGACATGGCGGAACACCCATCCGCTCAGCGATTTCGATCTGGAACGCTACAAGCAGTTGCAGATCACCTCCTACCAGGTGATGGACAGCAGCGGTGGCGATGTCGATGAAGCCGTCCGCACCGTCGAGATCGGTCTCGCCAATCGCAACACCATGGCCGCGCGCACGATGACCTATCGCGAGATCTGGCACTACGACGCCGCCGGCAAGACGTGGTGGGTGACGTCGGGTCTCCCCGATTTCTGGAACGGCCAATAATCGAGCTGCATGGCGCGGAAGCCCGCGCTGGGCGACAATCGCCGTCCGCTCGCGCAACCTTCGGATTTCTCGTGACCCTGCAAGACCTGATCGCATTCGCCGGCCGCCACCTGATGCTGTCGCTGGGCCTCGTCGGCCTGACCCTGGCGTTGATCGTCACCGAAGTGATGCGGCTGATGCAGGGCTGGAAGACGCTGAAGCCGGCCCAGCTCACCGGCCTGATGAACCACGACAACGCGCTGGTGATCGATCTGCGCCCGATCAACGATTTCCAAGCCGGGCACATCGCCGGTTCGCGCAACGTGCAGATGAGCCAGTTCGACCCCGAGAACAAGCAGCTTGCCGGGGCGAAAACCCTGCCGGTGGTCCTGGTCTGCAAGACCGGGCAGACCGCCGGTGGCGCCGCCGGACGGTTGGCCAAGGCCGGCTTCGAGAAGGTCTACGTGCTGGATGGCGGCATCGGCGGCTGGATCGGGGCCGATTTGCCGTTGGTCAAGGGTCGTTGATTGGTGTGACGACCGTCCCCACAGAAGGATAGTCGTACCTTCGTGCGATAATCGACGATTCCCAAACGAAACAGCTACTGGAGCATTCCATGTCCGACGAGACGACCAACGGCGCAGTTGCGCCGGCCGCTGCCGATGAGCAGGGCGCGACTTTCAGCGTCGAAAAGATCTACACCCGCGACGTCTCCTTCGAGGCCCCGAATGCACCGGCCGTGTTCACTGAACAGGGTCAGCCCGACCTGCAGATGAACCTCAACCAGCGCGCTGGCCAGGTTGGCGAAAACGCTTATGAAGTGGTGCTGGGCGTGACCCTGACCTGCACCGTGAACGGCAAGACCGCCTACCTCGCCGAAGTGCAGCAGGCTGGCGTGTTCGGCCTCGCCGGTTTCGATGCCGCCGGCCTCGACGCCATGCTCGGCGCGCATTGCCCGAACATCCTCTATCCCTACGCGCGCCAGGCGATCAGCGAGCTGATCAATGGCGGCGGTTTCCCGCCGTTCTACCTGCAGCCGATCAACTTCGACGCGCTGTATGCCGAAGGCCTGCGCCAGCGCGCGACCCAGCAGGAACAGGGTGCGCTGGAGTCGGGCACGGAGACGGCTGGGAACGCCTGATCAAGGCCCCCTAAGCCGGTGACGGCAATGGCAACCACTTCGGTGGTCGTGCTGGGCGCGGGCTCCTGGGGCACCGCGCTCGCCGCATTGATCGCGCGCCACGGCAAGGACACCTTGCTGTGGGGCCGCGATGCGGCGGTGGTCGAGGCAATCGACCAACGCCATGAAAATCCGCGCTACCTGCCCGGCATCGCATTGCCCGGCAACCTGCGTGCGACAACCGATCTGGTCGCGGCAGTCGCCGCGGCGGATCTGTTGCTGGTCGTCGTTCCCTCGCATGCATTTGCCGAGACGATTGCGGCGATCGCGCCGCATCGTCGTCCCGGCACCGGTCTTGCGTGGGCGACCAAGGGCTTCGAGCCCGGCTCCGGACGATTCCTCCACGAAGTCGCGGCAGAAATGCTTGGCGATGACGTGCCGCTGGCCGTCGTCACAGGACCTTCGTTCGCCAAGGAAGTCGCGCTCGGCCTGCCGACGGCATTGACCGTGCATTCGGATACGCCGGCATTCGGCCAGGCCGTCGCCGACATCCTGCATGGCCCCGATTTCCGCGCCTATACCGGCCAGGACATGGTCGGCGCCGAGCTTGGCGGCGCGATGAAGAACGTGCTGGCAGTGGCCACCGGCGTCGCCGATGGCATGGAGCTTGGCCTCAACGCCCGCGCCGGCCTGATCACCCGCGGCCTCAACGAGATGCTGCGTCTGTCCGCGGCGATGGGCGCGCAACCGGAAACGCTGATGGGCCTCGCCGGCCTCGGCGACCTGGTGCTGACCTGCACCGGCGATCTGTCGCGCAACCGCCGCCTGGGGCTGGCGCTGGGACGCGGTCAGTCGATCGAGGATGCGGTGCGTGCGATTGGCCAAGTCGTCGAATCGATCCAAACCGCCAATGAAGTGATGCGCCTGGCCGATCGCCACGGCATCGACCTGCCGATCAGTCGCAGCGTGCGTGACGTCCTGCATGGGGACTACTCGCCGGCCGAAGGCCTGCATCGCCTGTTGTCGCGCGACCAGAAGCCCGAGTATCCGGCCACGTTGTTTTCACGGGCCTGAAAAAGGCAAGGCCCGGACAGGGTCCGGGCCTTGGGACGCGTCCCGGGGAGGGGGTGAGACGCGTCGGTGCAGCTGATGAGGGGAGTCATCCGTGCTGCGTGGCGAAGTATGACGGTGAAATTGCAGGCTTGCCTGAATGTAAACCGGCCAGTTCATAAATTGGGGAGCCGGGTCACGCTCCGCCGGGGAAACCGAGCTGCCGCCAGGCCTCGAAAACCGTGATTGCGACTGCATTCGACAGGTTCAAACTGCGGTTTTCAGGCCGCATCGGCAGGCGGATGCGCCGTTCGTCTGAAATCGTATTCATGACCGCCATGGGCAATCCGGCAGTTTCGCTGCCGAACAACAAGGTGTCGTCCGCGCGCCAGTCGACCTGGTCGTGGCGGGTCCGGCCCCGGGTGCTCAATGCGAAGACCCGGGTCGGGCCGATCGCCGCCAGCGCGGCGTCCAACGACGGATGCACGCGCATCTCGGCGTACTCGTGGTAGTCGAGGCCGGCGCGCTTCAACTGGCGATCCTCGATCGAGAAACCCAGCGGTTCCACCAGGTGCAGGCGCGCCCCGGTGTTGGCGCACAGACGGATCACGTTGCCGGTGTTGGGGGGGATTTCGGGTTGGTGGAGGATGACGTGGAGCACGATGGTGTGTTCAGCGATTCAGCCGTGATGTCGGGGCAATGACCTTCGGCCAGTGTATCGGCCAGCGCGAACCAGTACGCTTCAAGGTTCCGTGTCCAAGGGGAGAACCCATGCGTTTGAAGACCCGCCACGCCGCGCTCGCGCTTGCCATCGCTGCCAGCGCCTGCGGCGCCATCGTGCCGACCACCGTTTTCGCCAAGGGCAGCACGCCTGCGGTGGATATCCCCTACCAGCAGTTCACCTTGCCCAATGGCTTGCGGGTGATCGTGCACGAGGATCACAAGGCACCGATCGTGGCGGTCAACATCTGGTACCACGTCGGCAGCCTCAACGAGCCGGCGGGTCGCAGCGGCTTCGCGCATCTGTTCGAACACCTGATGTTCAACGGTTCTGAAAACCATCCGGGCGATTACTTCCCGCCGTTCGAACAGGCCGGCGCGACCGGACAGAACGGCACCACCAATACCGATCGCACCAACTATTTCGAAAACGTGCCGACCACCGCGCTCGACATGGCGTTGTGGATGGAATCCGATCGCATGGGCCACCTGCTCGGCGCGATCGACCAGGGCGTGCTCGACGAACAGCGCGGCGTGGTGCAGAACGAAAAGCGCCAGAACGAAAACCAGCCCTATGGCCAGATGTGGCAGGTGATGACCAAGACGATGTACCCGAAGGGGCATCCCTACCATCACACCGTGATCGGCTCGATGAGCGATCTCAACGCGGCCAGCCTCAATGACGTCAAGGACTGGTTCCGCACCTGGTACGGCCCGAACAACGCGGTGCTGGTGCTGGCCGGCGACATCGATCTCGCCACCGCCAAGCAGAAGGTCGCGCGTTACTTCGGCGACATCCCGGCGACGCCGACCATGATGGCGGTGAAGGCCAATCCCGCGCCGCTGAAGGAAAGCGGTCGCACCGTGTTGCAGGACAAGGTGCCGCAGGTGCGGATGATGCGGGCATGGAACGTCGCGCAGGTGGGCACGCGCGATTCCGACATGCTCGACCTGTTCGCGCAGGTGCTGGGCGGCAGCGCCAGCTCGCGCCTCGATCGTCGCCTCGTCTACCAGGACAAGCTGGTCGATTCGGTGAGCGTGTCGAACAATGCCTCGCAGCTCGGCGGCAATTTCAGCGTCACCGCGATGGTCAAGCAGGGCGTCGATCCCAAGAAGGTTGAAGCGGTGATCGACGAGGAATTGCAGAAGCTGTTGCGCGAAGGTCCGACCGCCGATGAACTGTCGCGCGCGCGCACCACCTTCGAAGCCGGTTTCATTCGCGGCATCGAACGCATCGGCGGCTTCGGCGGCAAGGCCGACGCATTGGCATCGTGCACGATCTACACCGGCAATCCCGGTTGCTTCCGCGACAGCATCGCCAATGTCCAGGCAGCGACCGCCGCCGATGTCACCAAGGCCGGCAACGCGTGGCTGAAGAAGCCGAGCCATGTCTTCGTGATCGAGCCGGGCGAGCGCAAGCCGCTGGCGGAAGATCCGAGCGTGAAGCCGGCGCCGTTCGTGATGCCGAAGGTCGATCCCAAGTACAAGACCATCGCCAGCGACGTCGATCGCAAGGCCGGCGTGCCCAAGGTCGACCACTACCCGACGCTGAGCTTCCCGTCGATGCAGCGCGGCAAGCTCGACAACGGCACCACGGTGATCCTCGCCGAGCGCCACGAAATTCCCGTGGTGCAGATGAACTATCTGTTCGATGGCGGCTATTCCAGCGACTTCGGCGGCAAGCTCGGCACCGCATCGTTCGCGATGGGCATGCTGCGCGAAGGCGCCGGCGGCCGCGATGCATTGACCTTCAAGTCGGATGCCGAGGCGCTGGGCGCGGAATTGGGTTCCAGCGCGGGCATCGACGGTTCCGCCGCCACCCTGTCGGCGCTGACCAGCAAGCTCGACGCTTCGGTCGGGTTGTTCGCCGACATGCTGCGCAAGCCGGCCTTCAATCCGGCCGACATCGATCGCGTCAAGGCGATGCGCATCGCCGGCATCCGTCAGGAGAAGGCGCGCCCGAACAGCGCGGCGATGCGCGTGCTGCCGCCGCTGCTGTACGGAGAGGGCCATCCCTATGCGATGCCGTTGACCGGCTCCGGCACCGAAGCGTCGGTGACGACGATTTCGCGCGACGATCTCGACGCCTACCGTCGCGCCTGGCTGCGTCCGGAAAACGCCACGCTGGTCGTGGTCGGCGATACCACCATGGACAAGTTGCTGCCGGTGCTCAATCGCCACCTCGGGGACTGGAAGGGCGAAGGCGCGGCAATGAAGGCGAAGAGCGTGCCGCAGGTGGCGCTACCGACGAAGCCGCGCGTGTTCCTGATCGACCAGCCGGGCGCGGTGCAAGCCAACATCATGGCGGCGGAACTCGTGCCTTCCACCCGCGATCCGGGCGCGGTGAAGCTGTCGATGGCCAACGACATCCTCGGCGGCGTGTTCTCTTCGCGCCTCAACATGAACCTGCGCGAGGACAAGCACTGGTCCTACGGTGCGTTCACCACTGCGGTGGATGCGCAGGGACAGCGGCCGTGGTTGGCGCTGGCGCCGGTGCAGATCGACAAGACCGCGGAGTCGATCGCCGAGACGCGTCGCGAGATCAGCGACTACACCAGCGGCAAGAAGCCGGCGACGCAGGATGAAGTGACCAAGGTGGTCAACAACGAACTGCGCGGCCAGCCGGGTGCGTACGAAACCGCCGGTGCGGTGCTTGGCACCATGACCGGGATCGTGCGCTACGGTCGTCCCGACAACTGGATCCAGGTACGCAACGAGCAGATCGCCAACCTGACGCCGGCACAGGCGGCCGACGCGATCAAGGCGATCAATCCGGATGCGTTGACCTGGGTGGTGGTCGGCGACCTCAAGAAGATCGAGGCGCCGGTGCGCGCGCTGAATCTCGGTGAGGTCACGGTGGTCGACGCCAACGGCAAGCCGGTCGGCGACAAGAAGTAAGAGGTTGCGTCAAACAAAAAGGGACGGATCCTGCGATCCGTCCCTTTTTTCATGCCTGGCGTTTGCGTCGGCTCAGGCGCCGATCAACTGCTCCGCCGGCACGTAGGGCAGATGGTGCGCTTCGGCCACCGGTTCGCAGGTGACCTTGCCTTCGCACACGTTCAGGCCGTTGCGCAGGTGGACGTCCTGCACCAGCGCCTTCTTCCAGCCGTTGTTGGCCAGCGCCAGGGTGAAGGGCAGGGTCACGCTGTTGAGCGCGAAGGTCGAGGTACGCGCGACCGCGCCCGGCATGTTCGCCACGCAGTAGTGGACGACGCCGTCGACGACATAAGTCGGATCGGCGTGGGTGGTGGCGTGCGAGGTTTCCACGCAGCCGCCCTGGTCGATGGCGACGTCGACGATCACCGCGCCCGGCTTCATGGTCTTGACCATTTCTTTCGTCACCAGCTTCGGCGCGGCGGCGCCCGGGACCAGCACGGTGCCGATCAGCAGGTCGGCGCGACGGACCAGTTCCTCGATCGCGGCGCGGGTCGAGAACACGGTGGAGATCGAGGTGCAGAACTGCGCGGCCAGGCGCTTGAGCGCATCGGCCGAACGATCGACCACGGTCACCTTGGCGCCCCTGCCGACGGCGATCGTCGCGGCATGCGTGCCCGACACGCCGCCGCCGAGGATCACGACTTCCGCGGCCGGCACGCCCGGCACGCCGCCGAGCAGCACGCCGCGGCCGCCCTGGGCCTTCTCCAGCGAATGCGCGCCGACCTGCGGGGCGAGGCGACCGGCGACTTCCGACATCGGCGTCAGCAGCGGCAGTGAGCCGTTGTTTGCAGTCACGGTTTCATAGGCGATGCAGACCGCGCCCGAATCGATCAGGTCCTTGGTCTGCGGTTCGTCGGGGGCGAGATGGAGATAGGTGAAAAGGATCTGGCCCGGGCGCAGCTTCTTGCGTTCGACGGCCTGCGGTTCCTTCACCTTCACCACCATGTCGGCGTTGGCGAAGATTTCGTCGGCGGTGTCGACGATCTTGCCGCCGGCGGCGATGTAGTCGGCGTCGGTCAGGCCGGCGCCAAGGCCCGCGCCTTTTTCCACCAGCACTTCATGGCCGTGGTGCACCAGCTCGTGCACGGACGACGGGATGAGGCCGACGCGGTATTCGTGGACTTTGATTTCCTTGGGGACGCCGATACGCATGACTGTGTGCTCCATGGGTGGGTGTCGGCGCGCCGACGGTGAATCGGGGCAGTATGGGTGAAGGATTGCGCATTTTGGCGCGAAAATTGTTGATCGCCTGGCGGGTTTGTCGCATTGTTCGCCAACAATTCGACAATTGATCGCACCAGATGCGAATAATCGAACCTGCCATCGACGACCGTGACCGCGCCATCCTCCGCCTGCTCCAGGAAGACGGGCGGCTGACCAATCTCGAGCTCGCCCAGAAGATCAACCTGTCGCCCTCGGCCTGCCTGCGTCGGGTGAAGCTGCTCGAGGAGTCGGGCTTGATCGCGCGTTACGTCATGTTGCTGGACGAGAAGGCGGCGGGCCTGCCCGGCACCGCCTTCGTACTGGTCACGCTGGACCAGCAGGGGCGCGCCGCGCTGGACGCCTTCGAGGCGGCGATCCACCGGCATCCGGAAGTGACCGAATGCTGCCTGCTCGCCGGCACCGCCGACTACATGGTGCGGGTGGCGTATGCGGATTCCGCCGATTTCGAACGCATCCACACCGAAATCCTCACCCAGTTGCCCGGCGTGGTGCGCGTGCAATCGACCTTGACACTGCGCACGGTGAAGAAGACCACGGCATTGCCGCTGTAGGCGTTACGCCTCGGTTGGGTTGGTGTCATCGCCCGTGGGCTAGACTCGGGCCATGCTTCGATACGCACTGACTTCGACCGCCGCCGTCCTCGTGCTGGCCGGCTGCTCCCTCGCCCCGATGACGCCGGAAGCCGAGCGCGTCCGGGTTGTTGCCACGCCGCCGAGCGGCTGTACACCGGCCGGCCGGGTCGAGGTTTCGGCGACCAGCGGCTTCGCCATGGTCAAGCGCAACCAGTTGCGGGTGAAGGATGAGCTGGAGACCCTGGCCCGACAGGAGGCCGCCAAGATCGGCGCCAATACCGTCAGCCCGCGGGAAGCCCCCAGCGCCGATGGCCGCCAGAGTTTCGAAGCCTGGCGCTGTGCGCGCTGAAGCCGGGGGCTGAACGGCAGGGGACATTCGTCCGGGAAGCCCTGAAAACGCGGTATTCTATTCGGCTTGGTCCTGTTCAGGTTCCGCCCCCATGCTGTTCAAGAATGTCGCCATCGCTGGTCTTGCCCACATCGATGCGCCGCACACGCTGACGTCCGACGAGATCAATACCCGCCTCCAGCCGGTGCTGGATCGCCTGGGCATCAAGACCGACGTCCTCAACGACATCGCCGGCGTGAATTCGCGTCGCCTGTGGGATGCCGACATGCAGGCCTCCGACGCCGCGACCCTGGCCGCGCGCAAGGCGCTGATCGATGCCGGAATCGGCGCCGACCAGGTCGGCCTGCTGGTCAATACCTCGGTCAGCCGCGACTACCTGGAACCGTCGACTGCCAGCATCGTCTGCGGCAACCTCGGCGTGTCCGAGAACTGCCAGACCTTCGACGTCGCCAACGCCTGCCTCGCCTTCATCAACGGCATGGACATCGCCGCGCGCATGATCGAGCGCGACGAGATCGACTACGCATTGGTGGTGGATGGCGAAACCGCCAACCTCGTCTATGAAAAGACCATCGAGCGCATGAACGCGCCCGGCATCACCCAGGAACAGTTCCGCGACGAACTCGCCGCGCTGACCCTGGGCTGCGGCGCGGTGGCGATGGTGATGGCACGCAGCGCCCTGGCGCCCGATGCCCCGCGCTACAAGGGCGGCGTGACCCGTTCCGCCACCGAGTGGAACAAGCTGTGCCGCGGCAACCTCGACCGCATGGTCACCGACACCCGCATGCTGCTGATCGAGGGCATGAAGCTGGCCAACAAGACCTTCAGCGCCGCCAAGATCGCGCTGGGCTGGGCCGTGGACGAGCTCGACCAGTTCGTGATCCACCAGGTCAGCCGCCCGCACACGCAGGCCTTCATCAAGGCCTTCGGCATCGATCCGAAGAAGGTCATGACGATCTTCAACGACCACGGCAACATCGGCCCGGCGTCGGTGCCGATCGTGCTGAGCAAGCTCAAGGAACTCGGCCGCCTGAAGAAGGGCGATCGCATCGCGCTGCTCGGCATCGGTTCCGGCCTGAACTGCACCATGGCCGAAGTGGAGTGGTGAGTTCGCGATGAGCGATTCCGTCCTGCCGGCGTGCCCGCAATGCGCCTCGGCATACACCTACGCCGATGGCGAGATGTTGATCTGCCCCGAATGCGGCCACGAGTGGAAGCAGGGCGAGGCTGTCGCTGAAGAGACGCTCGAAGTGCGCGATGCGGTCGGCAACCTGCTGGTCGACGGCGACAGTGTCACCGTGGTCAAGGACCTCAAGGTCAAGGGCGCGTCGAATGCGCTCAAGGTCGGCACCCGCATCAAGGGCATCCGCCTGGTCGATGGCGCCGACGGCCACAACATCGACTGCAAGATCGACGGCTTCGGCGCAATGCGCCTGAAGTCGGAGTTCGTGAAAAAGGCGTGAGTCGCGTCGCAGCCGTGGTCGCCGTGCAACAGACCTTTCCCGATTATCCCTTCGTCCCGCAGCGCTTCGAGGCGCGGCCGGGCATCGCGATGTCGTATCTCGACGAAGGTCCGCGCGACGGCGAAGTGATCGTCATGCTGCACGGCAATCCGTCGTGGAGCTATTACTGGCGCCATCTGGTGACGGGATTGCGCGACCGCTATCGCTGCATCGTGCCCGACCATGTCGGCATGGGCCTTTCCGACAAGCCGGACGATGCGGTCAACGCATCGCCGCGCTACGACTACACGCTGCAGTCGCGCGTTGACGATCTCGATGCACTGCTGGCGCATCTCGGCATCGACGGACCGGTGACGCTGGTCGTGCACGACTGGGGCGGCATGATCGGTTTCGGCTGGGCGCTGCGCGATCCGTCGCGGGTGCGCCGCCTCGTCATCACCAATACCGCGGCCTTCCCGTTGCCGGCGGCAAAGCGTTTCCCGAAGCGATTGGCGCTCGGTCGCGATTCGAAAATCGGCGGTTGGGCCATTCGGCGCTTCAACCTGTTCGCGCGCGGCGCGGCGCTGTACGGCACGGTGCGCACCCTGCCGCAGGACGTCATACAGGCATATTCCGGCGTGTACGACGGCTGGACCAGCGCGATCTCGACGCTTCGCTTCATGCAGGACATTCCACTTGGCGAAGGCGATCGTGCGTGGTCGCTGCTGCAGGCCGTAGCGGCGCAGTTGCCGGCATATGCCGATCGTCCGGCCTTCATCGCCTGGGGGTTGCGTGACTTCGTGTTCGATCGCCACTTCCTCGACGGGTTCCGTGCGGCGCTGCCCGCTGCCGAAGTGCATCCGTACCGGGAAGCCGGTCATTACGTGCTGGAGGACCTGCACGAGCAACTGGTGCCGATGATCCGCACGTTCCTGGACGCAAATCCGCTTTAAGCGATCCAGTCCGCTGGCGTCAGCAGCGGCAATCCGTAACGCGTCCGTGCGCGATCGCAGTGGGGGTCGGCGCTGCCGTGTTCCCATGAGGCCTGCACCGCACGACACGGGCTCGGGCGCAATTCGTAGATCGAGCATTCGCAGGCTTCGCCCACCGTTCCGCGCAACGCGATGCAATGCGGTTGGGCGCTGTCGGTGCCGCGCATCGCGCGTTCGTGGCTGCGCAAGGATTGGGTGAGATCGACAGGCACGGTGCCGCCGGGAGCGTCGTCGGCCTCGCTCCAGTGGAAGGCGACGCGGAACGCCGCGCAGCAGGCGCCGCAACTCATGCAGGGATGGACGAAATCGCGAGACGACATGTCGTCATTGTGCGGTAGGAGTGGGCGACAATAACGCCGTGACCGCAGCCCTCACCACCACGCTCGAACGCATGGCCCGTGAACGCCCGGACGCGGTGGCGATGCGCTGCCCCGGCCCGCGTGGCGATTACGCCATCGCGCTGACCTATGGCGAACTCGATGCGCGCAGTCGTGCGATCGCATCGGGACTGGCGTGTCGCGGGATCGTGGCCGGATCGCGCACGGTGGTGATGGTGCGGCCGACCCCGGAATTCTTCCTGCTGATGTTCGCGTTGTTCCGCTCCGGCGCGGTTCCGGTGCTGGTCGATCCGGGCATCTCGAAGAAAGCGTTGCGGCAATGCCTGGACGAAGCGCAGCCACAGGCCTTCATCGGCATTCCGCTGGCGCTGCTGGCGCGCAGGCTGCTGGGTTGGGCGCGATCGGCGCGAATCGCCATCACCACCGGATCGCGCGCGTTGCTCGCCGATGCCACGCTGGCCGACGTTGAACGCGACGGTGCCTCGCATCCGCAAGCCTTCGCGGAAAACGATCCCGAAGCGACGGCCGCGATCCTGTTCACCAGCGGATCGACCGGCGTGCCCAAGGGCGTGGTCTATCGCGGCCGTCATTTCGGCGCGCAGATCGAATTGCTGCGCGCGGCCTTCGGGATGGAAGCGGGCGGCGTCGACCTGCCGACCTTCCCGCCGTTCGCGCTGTTCGATCCCGCGCTCGGCCTCACCTCGATCATTCCCGACATGGATCCGACGCGTCCAGCACGTGCGAATCCGCGCAAGCTGCACGCGGCGATGCAGCGCTTCGGCGTGACGCAATTGTTCGGTTCGCCGGCATTGATGCGCGTGCTGGCCGAACATGGCGAGCCCTTGCCCGGCATCCGCATCGCCACCAGTGCCGGCGCGCCGGTGCCGCCGGATGTCGTGGCAAGGCTGCTGGAGCTGTTGCCGGCCGACGCGAAATTCTGGACCCCCTATGGCGCGACCGAATGCCTGCCGGTCGCCGTCATCGAAGGCCGCGAGTTGCTGACACTGCGCACACGCACCGAAGCCGGCAGCGGTACCTGCGTTGGTCGCCCGGTGCCACCCAACGAGGTGCGCATCATCGCGATCAGCGATGGCGAGATCGCGCACTGGAGCGATGCGCGCGAAGTGCGGCAGGGCATCGTCGGCGAGATCACCGTTGCCGGACCGAGCGCGACCGACAGTTACTACGGTCGCGACGCACAGACGCGACTGGCGAAGATTCGCGAACGTTTGGCCGACGGCAGCGAACGCATCGTCCATCGCATGGGCGATCTCGGCTATTTCGATCACGAAGGGCGGCTGTGGTTCTGCGGGCGCAAGTCGCAGCGGGTGGTCGTCGACGAACTCACCACGCTGTGCACCGAACAGATCGAACCGGTATTCAACAGCCATCCGGATGTCGCGCGTACCGCATTGGTCGGTGTGGGTGACGCCGGCCATCAACAGCCGATCCTGTGCGTCGAACTGAAACAGGGCATCGCCGCCGACCAGTGGCCGCGCATCGCCGGCGAATTGCGCCATCTCGCCGATGGCGGCGTGCATACCGCCAAGGTCGATGGCTTCCTGCACTATCCCCAGGCCTTTCCGGTCGATATTCGCCACAACGCCAAGATTGGTCGCGAGGCATTGGCGCGCTGGGCCGCGCAACGCAGCCCACAAGGAAGCAGATCGCAATGAACATTCTCGTCACCGGTGGCGGCGGTTTCCTCGGCCAGGCGCTGTGCCGCGGGCTGGTCGAGCGCGGCCATCGCGTGCGCAGCTTCAATCGCGGACGCTACCCGGAACTCGACGTGCTCGGGGTCGAACAGGTGCGTGGCGATCTCGCCGACCCCGAGGCCATGCTCGCCGTGGCGGAAGGTTGCGAAGCGATCTTCCACAACGCCGCCAAGGCGGGCGCCTGGGGCAGCTACGACAGCTATTTCCAGCCCAACGTGGTCGGCACCCGCAACGTGATCGCCGCCTGTCGCGCGCACGGCATCGCGCGCCTGGTCTATACCTCAACGCCGAGCGTGACCCATCGGGCCACGCACCCGGTCGAAGGCGGAACGGCGGACGACGTGGCCTATGGCGAGCATCTGAAAGCGCCGTACGCGGCGACCAAGCTAATCGCCGAACGCGAAGTGCTGGCGGCGAACGGCCTCACCCTGGCCACGGTCGCGTTGCGCCCGCGCCTGATCTGGGGCGTCGGCGACAACCAGTTGCTGCCGCGCCTGGTCGAACGCGCGCGCGCCGGACGACTCGCGCTGGTCGGCAACGGTCTCAATCTCGTCGACACCACCTATGTCGACAACGCCGCACAGGCGCATTTCGACGCCTTCGAACATCTGCAGGTCGGCGCGGCCTGTGCCGGCAAGGCCTATTTCATCAGCAATGGCGAACCGCGCGCGATGGAGCGCATCGTCAATGACCTGCTGCGCGCAGCGGGCGCGCCGGAAGTGCATCGCCATATCCCGTTCGCGCTGGCCTACGGTATCGGCGCGACGATGGAAACGCTATGGCCCCTGCTGCGCCGTCGCGGCGAGCCGCCGATGACGCGCTTCCTCGCCGAACAGCTGGTCACGCCGCACTGGTACAGCATGGTGCCGGCGCTCCGCGATTTCGGCTACACGCCTCGCGTGAGCATGGATGAAGGCCTGGAACGGGTCGCGGCGTACTGGCGCAACGCTGCGTGACGCGAGGCCGCCGCGCCACCACTACAATGCAGGCATGAGCGACGCGCCCTTCAATTTGCCGTTCAACTGGAAAGTGCCTGCCGGCAAGGCGCTGGAGGCCGCGCTCAATCGCGCGCTGCTGCTCGACGAGGACACCCGCACCGCATTGCCGGCGCTGGATGGTCGCACCGTTGCGCTGACGCTAGAATCGCCGCCGCTGGCGCTGCAGTTGAAGGTGGAGGGGGATCGCCTGCGCGTCGGGCCGGTGCCGGATGCCGATCGTGCCGATCTCTCGGTGCGCAGCACGCTGGCGGGATTGCTCGGTCGCCTGCCCATGTTCCAGCGCGATGCCGGGCCGCCGGTGGGATCGATGCGGATCGAAGGCGATGCCGATGTCGCGCGTCGCCTGCAGCGGATGGCGGAACGTTTCGATCCCGACTGGGGTCGTCCGTTCGCCGCGGTGTTCGGCGACGTGCTCGGCACCCAGATCGCCAATGGCGTTGCCTTCGCGCTCAAGCGCGCACGCGTCGCCGCGCAGGACGTGGCGAAATCGGCGGCGGAGTACGTGACCGAGGAATCGCGCGACGTGGTCGGACAGGCCGAACTCGACGCCTTCCACGACGATGTCGACAAGTTGCGCGATGCCGGCGAGCGCCTCGCCGCGCGCGTCGCCCGCCTGCGGAGCGCAGGATGAATTTCGGCGTCGGCCGTGCATGGCGGATCGGGCGCGTATTGCTGCGCTATCGCCTCGACTCCCTGCTCGACGACACTCCGGCCGAGCGCTGGCTGAAACTGGCGCGGCCCTTCGTGCCCGGGGCGTCGGCGGAGATCGCCGCGCTGCCGCGCGGTGCGCGCCTGCGCCTCGCCCTGCAGGAACTCGGGCCGATCTTCGTCAAGTTCGGACAGATCCTGTCGACCCGCCGCGACCTGATTCCGATCGACATCGCCGAAGAACTCACGCTGTTGCAGGATCGCGTCAAGCCATTCGACGGCCAGCGCGCGCGCGCGATCGTCGAGGAGTCGCTGGGCCAGGCGATCGACGTGTTGTTCGCCGATTTCGATACCGCGCCGCTGGCGTCGGCCAGCATCGCGCAGGTGCACGCCGCGACGCTGCATGACGGTCGCCAGGTGGTGGTGAAGGTGTTGCGTCCCGATATCGACGCGGAAATCCGCGACGACATCGCCTTGCTGAAATCAATGGCAGGCGTGGTCGAACGCACGCACCCGAGCGCCGACAAGATCCGCCCACGCGAAATCGTCGCCGAGATCGAGAACACGCTCACCGCCGAACTCGACCTGCAGCGCGAAGCGGCGAACGCCTCGGTCTTGCGCCGCAACTGGATCGATTCCGACGATCTCTACGTGCCGGAACCGATCTGGAGCCATACCGGTCCGCGTGCGATGACGATGGAGCGCGTCACCGGCATTCCTTCCGACGACATCGCCGCGCTTGACGCCGCCGGCATCGATCGCAAGGCGCTCGCCGCCAAGGGCGTGCGCGTGTTCTACCAGCAGGTGTTCCGCGACAACTTCTTCCACGCCGATGCCCACGCCGGCAATATCTGGGTCGATGTCGATCCGGCGCGCCGCGTCGATCCGCGCTTTATCGCGCTCGACTTCGGCATCATGGGCCAGCTCTCGCGCGAGGATCAGTACTACCTCGCCGAAAACTTCATGGCGATCTTCAATCGCGACTATCGCCGTATCGCCGAACTGCATGTCGATGCCGGCTGGATGCCTGGCCACCTGCGCATCGACGAACTGGAAGCCGCCGCGCGTTCGGTGTGCGAGCCGTACTTCACGCGTCCGTTGTCGCAGATCTCGCTCGCCGAAGTGCTGGCGAAACTGTTCCGCGTCGCCCAGCGCTACGAATTGACGTTGCAGCCGCAGCTGATCCTGCTGCAGAAGACGCTGCTGAACATCGAAGGCGTCGGCCGCCAGCTCGATCCCGACATCGATATCTGGGCGGTGGCGAAACCGGTACTGGAACGCATCCTGCGCGAACGCTACAGCCCGCGGCGACTGCTCAAGAATTTCGCCCGGCAGCTGCCGGAGCTGGCGACGCGCGCGCCGGAAATGCCGGAACTCGCACACGCCTGGCTGAAGCAGCAGGTGGAAGGTCGCCATGAATTGCACATGCAATCCGAAGACCTGCGCCGGCTTTCGAACGATCTCCACGGCATGCAGCGACGCATGGTGTCCGCGATCCTCGGCACCGGCCTCTTGATCGTCGCGGCGGTGCTCTACGCGCTGGAACCGGCAGGCGGTCCGCGCCTGCTCGGGATTCCAGCGTCGGCGTGGATCGCCGGACTTGGCGGTCTGTGGGCGCTGGTGGCGGCATGGCCGCGCAGCCGCGGTTGATCCCGGTTCTCCACATCGACGAACGTTTCGCCGTGATCGCCAAGCCGGCGGGCCTGATGCTGCACGACAGTGCGCTGGCGCGCGGCGAAACCGATTTTCTCGCCGATCGCCTGCGCGAACAGTTCGAGTGCGACATCTTCCTGATCCATCGCCTCGATCGCGCCACCAGCGGTTGCCTGCTGCTGGCCTTCGATCGCGATACCGCATCGGTGCTGGGCAAGGCATGGATGGCGGGCGATGCGGAGAAGGACTATCTCGCGATCTGTCGCGGCTGGCCGGCGGAAGACGATTTCATCGTCGACCATCCGCTCGATGGCGGTCCCGGCAAGCCGGAGAAAAAGCCGGCGCGCACGCGTTTCCGCAAGCTTGCGACGGGAGAGCTCGAATTGCCGTCAACAGGATTCCCGACTTCGCGCTATGCGCTGCTGCGCGCCAGTCCCGAGACCGGACGCTTCCGCCAGATTCGTCGCCATCTCAAGCATCTGTCGCATCACCTGATCGGCGATACCAGCCACGGCGATGGTCGCCACAACCGCAACTTCCGCATGCTCGGCATCCATCGCATGCTGTTGCACGCGGAACGCCTGTCGTTCACCCATCCGTGGAGCGGGGAACGCCTCTCGATCGTCGCGTCGCCCGACGAGGAATTCGCGAAGGCGCTGAACTTGTTCGGCTGGAGCGCGTGAGCTCAGGGTTGGTGCGGCGTCTTGTCCGTGCGCTCCATTTCCTTGCCGAAATCGCGCATCGCCGGTTCCATCTCGCGCTCCATCGATTCCATCATCGGCTGCATCGCCGCCATCATCTGCGGCATGGTGTCGGCCATGGTGCGCATCATCGGCGCCATCGCCTTCATCATCTTCGGCATTTCCTTGGCCATGGCCTGCATCGCCGGCTGCACCTGCTTCATCATCCTGGGCATCTGGCGCATCGCTTCCTGCATCTGCGGCTGGGCCTTCTGCAGTTCGTCGGTGGCCTGGCGCATGGCGGTCGTGGTGTCGGCAGCCGTTGGGACGGATGCCGTGGTGCCGGCCTGGCGCTGCGCGGCCGGATCGGTGCCGGCGTGGGCGGCAACACTGGCGGCGGCAAGCGTCAGGGCGATGATGGTGCGGTGCATGGCGTGTTCCCCGATTCAAGACGACATCTCAAGCCAGTATGCTCGGAAGCACGCGTGGACAGCGTCAAGCGCGGAGTTGCGCCCGCTCAACCAGCGTTGTGTTATGTGAATGAGTCAGGGCCGGGGAGCCCATTTAGACTTCACCAATGAACGAGATCGCCATTCCCGAATCCGAGCTGGTCGAGCGCTTCGTGCGCGCGTCGGGCGCGGGCGGGCAGAACATCAACAAGGTCGCCACCGCGGTCGAGCTGCGCTTCGACATCGCCAGCTCGCCATCGCTGGACGACGAGGTTCGCAGCCGCCTGTTGGCCCGGCGCGATCGTCGCGTCACGGGTGACGGCGTGATCGTCATCCATGCCCAACGCTTCCGCACCCAAGATCGCAATCGCGATGATGCGCGCGAACGCCTGATGGCCTTCATCGCCCACGGCAGTGAAGTCGCCAAGCCGCGCAAGGCGACGCGGCCGACCCGGGCATCGAAGGAACGCCGGCTGGAATCGAAGCGCGGGCGCAGCGAAATCAAGCGTGGCCGCACAAGGAAGGACTGGGACTGAACGCATGACCGATACCACAGCACCGCATCCGCCGACGCCGGCAAGTGACGGACCAATCCTGCCGCTGCCGCCGCGCGCGCCACGGGTGCGCAACGGCTCGTTCTCGCGCTGGTTCGGCCGCGCGCTGCTGAAGCTGGGCGGCTGGCGCATGGTGGGCGAATTCCCGGACGTGCCGAAACTGGTGTTGATCGGCGCACCGCATTCGTCCAACTGGGACGGCGTGTGGGGGTTCGCGGCGAAGATGGCGCTCGGCCTCGACATCCGCATCCTCGGCAAGAAGGAATTGTTCTGGTGGCCGATGGGGCCGATCCTGCGCCGGTTCGGCGTGATCGCGATCGATCGCAAGGCGCCCGGCGGTTTCGTCGAGCAAACCGTGGACACGATCCGCGCCGCCGACCAGTTCTGGCTGGGTATCGCGCCGGAAGGGACGCGCAAGCAAGTGAAGGAGTGGAAGAGCGGATTCTGGAAGATCGCGCACGCCGCTGACATTCCGATCCTGCTCGAATACTTCCACTATCCCGACAAGGTGATCGGCATCGGCCCGCTGTTCTGGACCAGCGATGATCCCGTCGCCGACATGGCGCGCATCCGCGAGTGGTACAGGCCCTGGCAGGGCAAGAACCACGGGACGGATTGAGGTTGCTCACGAGTTCCTTTTAAGCGGCAAGCCACCGATTGCAAAACGGGTATCGACTTGTTGCAGACGTGCGCAGCGAAATATTGCAACGCAATAACCTTGCGAACTGACGTTTGGGAAACGAAATGAGTCCTCGGGATTTCTTTCAAAAATCCCGGGAAAATTAGCATTAGCGCTAATGAATCGTGTTTAGGCTGATTAACCGCAAACGAAAATGAAATACTAGCCCTCAGGGATCTTTTCTTTGCCTTGTAAAAAGCAAGAACTTTTACGCATATGCAAACCAGACGCGAAAGTCTGTGATAAGTGATGCGCTCCCATCAAGGAGGGCGTATGCGAAAACTCGGCTATCGAATCACGGGGCTGTTGTTAGTTTGCGGCCTGTTTGCAGCGCCGCTGCACGCCGCGACAACAGTCGTTCCCTTGGGCGGCAACGCCTACATCACCCAGTCGAAGAACAATCCGGACGAAACAATCGATGGCACCGGTTTGCACAACTGGGATTCGTCATCAACCACGATCAGCACCTACGTCGACGTGCGGCAGCCCGGCGCTCTACAGGTCGCACTGGTTGGCGGTCTGTTCGGCGCGTCCTCCAGCACGGTCAGGGTGACCATCGGTGACCAGTCGCACACCGTCGCGCTGACGCCGACGGGTTCGGGGAACTCGGTGTTTCCGGCAGGGACATTCGCCATCAGCCAGCCGGGGTACGTCAAGATCGACCTGCAAGGCCTCACCAAGGCGGGCGGCTATTTCGGCGACATCTCCGGCATTCAACTCGATGGCTCGGCGACTGCGGGCGGCCTGCTCTTCGCCAATGATGCGAGCAACTTCTACTGGTCGCGGCGTGGCCCGTCGGTTCACCTGTTGTACTTCATGCCAGCGGGCACGGAGTATTTCTACAACGAGGTCACCGTTCCCGTCGGGCAAGACGCCATCGGTTCGTACTTCATGTCGAACGGATTCGACGTCGGCTATTCCGGCATGCAAGTGAATGCATCCAACAAGCGCTGGATCCTGTTTTCGGTATGGGATCCGCCGAGTGGCAGTACGACGCTGGTCGCCAAGGGCAACCAGACCATCGTCAACAATTTCGGCGGCGAGGGCACCGGCGGTCAGAGCCACTTGGTCTGCAATTGGAAAGCCGGCAACACGTACCGCTTCATTACGCGCGCCCAGCCCGATGGGCAGGGCAACACCCTGTATTCGGCTTGGTTCGGTACCCCGCAAAGCGATGATGGCTGTGGCGACAGCGGTCAAGCCGTGGGTCAGGCGAACGATGGCGTGAAATGGCATTTCATCGCCACATGGAAATACCCAGGCGCATCAAAGCAATTCGACACCACGTATTCCTTCCTCGAGAACTTCAACCCCGACTTCGGATACGTCGGTCGCTACGCGAACTACGGCAACCAATGGGCGATCAGCTCCAACGGTGCGTGGAACGAGATTACCTGGGCGTGGTACGACGTTGATCCGACAGGCCTGAACAACCAGCGCGCCGATTTCGCCGGTGGCTCTGCCAGCAACCAGTTCTATTTGCGCAACGATGGGTTCTTCACTCCATCGGTGGCTTCCGGCCAATGGTTCTCGCGCATTCCGAATGGCGTGCACCCGAATGTCGACCTGATGAATCTGCCGACGCAATAACGCGTCGCGCAGCAGGCTGGCGCGATCAACGCGCCAGCCTTGCGGAGTCACTTTCGGACACCTCTCGAAGCCCCGCGCTCAGCGCGGCGCGACGCCTTCCACCAGGATCGAGAACAGCGCCTGCGCGACGTCCGGCAACGGACGCTGGGTGACGCGTTCCAGCACGCCATCGGTCTGCAACGACGCCAGTCCGTGCACCACCGACCAGCCGGCGATCGCCACGTCCTCGGGCGAGCGTGAGCCGGTGAGTCCCGCAGCCGTGCATTCGTGGGCGGCGCGCAACACCACGCCGAAGGCTTCCTGTCCCGCTTCCAGCAGGTCGGGATGCTGCAGCTTGTTGCACTCCGGCCCGAACATCAGGCGATAGAGGTGCGGATGTTCGCTGGCGAACTGCAGGTAGGCGCTGCCCACCGCGAGATAGCTGTCGACCGGCGCCGAGGCCGAAATGCGCGCGGCATCGGTGGTCGCGGCGAGTTCGCGGAAACCTTCGGCCAGCACCGCGGCCAGCAGCGCATCGCGATCCTCGAAGTGGCGATAGGGCGCCGCCGGACTGACACCAGCCTGTTGTGCCGCTGCACGCAGGGTCAGTGCCGAAGAGCCGCCACGATCCACCAGCTGGCGCGCGGCCAGCAGCAGTGCACGGCGCAAATCGCCGTGGTGGTAGCCCTGTGGGCGGGGGATGGGACAAAAACGCCGCTTCATGTTGACAATAATAACATCTCGCCGTAACGTCATGTTTACGAGATAAACATTAGGCTCCACCCACCGCACCCGGAGATTCCCAATGCAACACAACCCCATTGGCTGGACCGAAATCTACGTGCAGGACATGTCGCGCGCCCGCAAGTTCTACGAAACGGTGTTGGCAACCAAGCTGGAAGAGCACCCGGTGCCGCCCGATATGAAGATGGAAATGATGTTCTTCCCCGCGCAGATGGAATTGCCCGGCAGCGGCGGCGCCCTGGTGAAGATGGAAGGCGTGCCTTCGGGCATGGGCGGCACCTTGGCCTATTTCGTGTGCGAGGATTGCGGGGTCGAATCGGGCCGCGTGGAAGCCGCGGGCGGCAAGATCTTCAAGCCCAAGTTCTCGATCGGCGAATATGGCAATTGCGCGCTGTGCTACGACAGCGAAGGCAACCTGTTCGGCCTGCATTCGATGAAGTGAGCCGCGGTACGGTATCCCCATGAGGAGGGCATGCGATGTACGTCGATGTGTTCGTGATTCCGGTTCCCGAAAACAAGCTGGACGAGTACAAGAAGTTCAGCCGCAAATGCGCGCCGGTCTGGATCAAGCATGGCGCGTTGAGTTATTCCGAGAACGCCGCCGATGATGTCCAGCCCGGCAAGGTCACCTCGTTCCCGCAGGCGGTGAAGCTCGAGCCTGGCGAAACGGTGGTGGTCGGACTCGTGACGTTCGCCTCGCGCAAGGCACGCGACAAGGCGATGGAAAAGATCATGACCGATCCCGTGCTCGCGGCGATGGCGCCGGGAGACATGCCCTTCGACGGCAAGCGGATGTTCTGGGGCGGCTTCAAGCCGTTCCTGACGCGGCAGGCAAAAAGCGAGTGACGGTCACGGCGTGGTCAGGCGCATCGCCAGCCACGTCGCGAACAGGACCGGCAACAGGACGGCTGCCAGCAACGCGATCGAGAGCGTTGCGCGTCCCCATGCCGGCAATGGGCCTGCACCGGGCGTTGCCACCACGTCGGTATCGGCGATGCGATCGTGCAGGCTGCGGAAGGGCGGCC
Organism: Lysobacter sp.; assembly: GCA_027306995.1. Classification (GTDB taxonomy): domain Bacteria; phylum Pseudomonadota; class Gammaproteobacteria; order Xanthomonadales; family Xanthomonadaceae; genus Solilutibacter. The sequence goes on along the minus strand of DAHUXS010000013.1, from coordinate 240,351 downwards.
ACCATGCCAGCAGGTGGCCGATGTTGAGCGTGAACCACGACAGCCCCGCCGCGAGTTGGCGCACGAACAGTTGCGCGAACGTGGCGCGCTTTCCCGACACATCGACCACGCGCAGGCCGAGCAGGTGCTTGCCCGGGGATCCCTGCCACGACGACAGTTCGCCACCGAGATTCCATGCGGCCGACAGCAGCGCATAGGCAAATGCCACGGCGACAATCGCGCCGGTGGCGTGATGGGCGAATGCCGCCACTGCGCCACGCAACGAGGGATCGGAAAGCAGGCTGGCGTAGAAGCTGGCGGAATCGGCGTTGGTGTCGAGCGCGTGCGCCATTGTCGCGTCCATGGTGGAGCGCAAGCTGTCGATGGCGGCATCGGCTTCGCGCAGGTCGACACGCCACCAGCTGGCCGTGAGCGCCAGCGCTGCCGTCGCAAGGATGCCGAAATCGATCAGGAAGGCGGCGCAACGCCGTTGCCAGTGCGGATTGCGCGGCCGCGGCGGGCTCATGCCGGTGCGGTGTTCGGTTTGAGCACGCGCGCGGCGATGATGCCGGCCTCGTAGAGCAGGCACATCGGGATCGCCAGCATCAGCTGCGACACGACGTCGGGCGGTGTGATGATCGCGGCGAGGATGAAGATCGCGACGATGGCGTAGCCACGCCATTCGCGCAGTTGCCGTGGCGTGACCACGCCCATCAGCACCGCGATCACCAGCGCCACCGGCAACTCGAAGCTGAGGCCGAAGGCGAAGAAGATCACCAGCACGAAATCGAGGTAGGCGTTGATGTCGGTCATGCGCGCAACGCCCGGCGGCGTGGTGTGCGCAAGGAAGGTGAACGCCGCCGGCAACACCGCGAAATAGGCGAAGGCGCAGCCGATGTAGAACAGGACGACGGCCGAGCCCAGCAACGGCAGGGCGATGCGGCGTTCGCGCTGGTACAGGCCGGGCGCGACGAAGGCCCAGGCCTGGTAGAGCACCCACGGCATCGCCGCCATCAACGCGACGAAGAACGACAGCTTGAGCGGGGTGACGAAGGGCGAGGCGACGCCGGTGGCGATCAGCTGTCCGCCGGTGGGCAGCGAGCGCAGCAACGGTTGCGCCAGCCAGCCATAGAGCTGGTTGGAGAACGGCAGTGTCACTGCAAGGACGAGTCCGATGCCGATCAGCGCACGCAGGATGCGCATGCGCAATTCCAGCAGGTGCGGGATCAGTCCGCCGACCAGCGATTCCGGATCGTCAGCGAAACTCATGGCGTCGGGTCGCCGTGCGAGCCGTCATCGGCGGGTTTCGTCTCGTCGGTGACCGATGCCTGGGAAATGTGGCGCACTTCGGTATCGACGCTCTGCGCGGACTTCTTCGCCTCTTCCAGCTGCTTGCGCATTTCCTCGGCGGCGAGCTCGCGCTCCAGTTCGGCGCGCATGTTGAACCAGTAGGCGCGGACGCGACGGATCCACAGGCCGGCAAGGCGCGCGGCTTTCGGCAAGCGTTCCGGACCCAGCACGATGAGCGCGACGATGCCGATCAGCACCATCTCGCTGAAGCCGACCTCGAACATGGCGGGACTCCGTCGCTGCCGGCGCGATCAGCGCGGCGCCTGGTCGTCCTGGCGCTGCTGCTGCGACTGCGACGTGGTGTCGTTGCGCTGCGTGTCGTCGCTCAGGCTCTGGGGCTTCTTCTCTTCCTCGTCCCCGTGCATGCCTTTCTTGAATTCGTTGACGGCCTTGCCGATGTCGCGGGCGCCGCTGGTCAGGCGCTTGGTGCCGAACACCAGCAACACGATGATCAGGACGATGATCCAGTGGCCGAGGCCCCAGCTACCCATGGCGATGCTTCCGACGGTTCAAATGCAGGTGGAGAGGATACCGCAGCGCCTCAGGGCTTGCCGGCTTTCTTCTTCGCCGGCGTGGCTGGCGGCGCTGCAGCGGGCAGTGCTTCCGTGGTAACGCCGGGTTCCTGCTCGGGTTGACTGCCGGCCTGTTCAGGCGTGGCGGCAGGCGCGTTCGCGGATTCGGTGGCGGTCGTCGCAGGTGCAGGCGTTGTCGCTGCCGGTGCGCCGCGTTCGGCGGCTTCGACCGCGCGATCGATGTCGGCGCCCTTTTCACGCTGCACCAGGCGGCGGTTGTGGGCGGTGGCGCCAGCTTCCTCCAGCGCGTCGCGGAAATCGACGATCACGTTCGGCGGACGATTCGTCGTGCGGTGTTCGAAGATCATGCGCGGCGTCGAGCCGGGGCCGTACATGCGCTGGTTGGCCTCGTCGTCGATGGCGATCACCGCGCCGTCGAAGGCCACGCCGGCGTACAGGCCGCGCGCGCGCGACCACGACCAGATATCGGCCTTGAACTGCTGGTCGGTGCCGGCGGAAGCGTCGCGTCCAACCGGACCGGTCGCCACGCTGGCGCCCGCGCCCAGGGTCAATTTGCCGGAGGTGATGTCGTTGAGGCCCTGGCGCGTGCGGAACACCATCACCACGTCGGATTTCGACACGCCGATCTGGAAACCGACGCTGCCGCCGGTCAGGCGCACATAAACGGGATTCGACCAGGTGCCGTCGGGATTGCGGACCGACAGCAGGCCGTGGCCACGACGCCCGCCGAACACGAAACCGATCTTGAGCGTGTCCGGCACCACCAGGATGCCCTGCGCCTCGTCGAACAGGCGATCGGGGATGGCGGATTCCGGCATGGCCTGGATGTCGCGCAAGACCTTCAGCGCCATCTGTGTGCGCTGGGCATCGGTCGGGTCGTCGGCAGCCGAGGCCGGAAGGACGACGAACAGCGACAGCAGCAGGGCGAGACGCGCAAACATCGTGCCTGGAGTGAATCGGGACATGGGCATTCGGAGACACAGGGGATGACCGATGCTAGGCCGCGATCGCGCGCAGCCGCAACCCGCGACGGTCCGCGGGGCAGGGGCGATTAAGCTATGCAGATGCAGAACCCGTCCCCGCGCGCCCTGGTGCTGGTCAATCTGGGCACGCCGAGCGCGCCCACGGCAGAGGCCGTGCGCAGCTATCTCGCCGAATTCCTGCTCGATCCGCGCGTGGTGCAGATTCCGCGCCTGCTGTGGTGGCCGCTGCTCAACTGGGTGATCCTGCCGCGGCGCAGTCCGGTGGTGGCGCGCAAGTATGCGGCGATCTGGACGGACGCAGGATCGCCGCTGGCGGCATACACGCGGCGCCTGGCGAATGGCGTGCAGGCAGCCTTGCCGGAGTGGCGGGTGGCGATGGCGATGCGCTACGGCGAGCCGGCATTGGCGAAAACGATCGATGCGCTGGTGGCCGATGGCGTGGGCGAGGTCGTGGTGCTGCCGCTGTATCCGCAATATTCGACGACGACGACCGCATCGGTGGAGGACGTCGTGGCGCGATCGCGCGCGAAACATCCGCAAATCGCGTTCAAGACCGTGCACGACTACCATCGCGACCCGCATTGGGTGGATGCGATGGCGGCATCAATTCGCGCGCACCGGCTGCAACACGGTCGCGCCGACAAACTACTGTTCTCGTTTCATGGCATCCCGGAACGATTGGTGCGCAACGGTGATCCCTATGCCGCGCAGTGCGAGGCGAGCACGCAGGCGATCGCCACGACGCTGGGCATCCCCCGCGACGACATCCTGCTGACCTACCAGTCGCGGTTCGGGCGCGAGCGCTGGCTGCAGCCCTACACCTTGCCGACGTTGCAGCAACTCGCGCGCGACGGCGTGCGGGACATCGACGTCGCCTGCCCGGGATTCGCGGTGGACTGCCTGGAAACACTGGAAGAGATCGCCCTGCTCAACGCCGAAGCATTCGTGGCAGCCGGCGGTCGCTCCCTGCGCTACATCCCCTGCCTCAATGACGGCGCCACGCATGTAGAAGCGATGGCGGCAATCGCGGAGTCCGCTGCATGAGTCTCGAGTTGAACGAAACGTCCATCGACATTCCGCTGGGCAGGATCACGGCATTGCGATCCGCGGCGACGGACACCGCGCCGCGCGTGCTGGCGTTGCATGGCTGGCTCGACAATGCCGCGAGTTTCGTTCCGATGGCGGAGCATCTGTCCGGGATCGAACTGGTCGCGGTCGACTTGCCGGGGCATGGCCACAGCGTGCACCTGCCAGCGGGTGCGATCTACACCTTCGAGATGGCGGTGCATCACGTCCTCGACATCGCCGATGCGCTGGGTTGGGAGCGCTTCACCCTGCTGGGTCATTCGATGGGCGCGGGCATCGCCAGCCTGGTCGCGACCGCGTGCCTGCAACGCGTCGAGCGCCTGGTCTGCATCGAGGCGCTGGGCGGCCTGGCGGATGCGGCCGAAAACACCGCGCTGCGGATGCGCGAGTCGGTGGCGGCGATGCGCGCGATCGACGCCAAGTCGCTGCGGGTGTTCCCGGAGCTGGACGTGGCGATCCAGGCACGGATGCGCGCCAACATGATGAGCGAGCCGGTGGCGCGATTGATCGTCGAGCGCGGCGTGCGCGAAGTGGCGGGGGGCTGGCAGTGGAGCAGCGATCCGCGCCTGATGGTGCCGACGTGGCTGCGGCCGGTCGATGCGCAGGTGGTGACGGTCTGCGCCGGCATCGAATGCCCGACGCGGGTAGTCTTCGCCGAGCCGGCGCAGCCCTATCTGCCCGCCGATGTGCGCCGTCGCTATGTCGATGCCTTGCCGCGCGGAGAATTGCTGACCATGCCGGGCACGCATCACCTGCACATGGAAACGCCGCAGCCGGTCGCGGAATGGATCGCGCCGTTTCTGGCACGGAACTAAGTGATTGCCCGCATGCACGCCTTGAGCGCGCGGCCTTCGGCGTGGAAGTAGGTGCGCTCGCGTCGCCAGTGCGGACAACGCGCCTGCACCTCGCGCCAGAACGACGGCGAATGATCGGCGCGGATCAGATGGCACAGCTCGTGCACCAGCACGTACTCGAAGGCCGATGGCCGCGCCAGTACCAGTGAGAGGTCCAGCGATACGACGCCCGACGGCGCCAGCGATCCCCATTGCGAACTCATCTTGCGCAGCACGATGCGTGACGGCTGGCGCGGCAGCGCGCCCACGTATTTCGGCAGCCACGTCGCGACATCGGCGCGCGCTTGCGCCTCGTAGAAATCGCGCAACGCGCGGCGCACGGCGCTGTCGGACTGTCCACGCTGCTCGAACAGCAATTCGCCATCCGCCAATGTCACGCGATTGACGCGCCCGGCGACCCAGCGCACGGGCAGCCATTCGCCGCGCAGCGGCAACGTCGTGGTGATGCCGGCGCGCAATGGTTCCGGCGCGTCGACGGCCAGATTGGCGATTTGCATTTCCAACCACGCCACGTGGTCCTGCGCAAAGCGCTCGGCCGTGCGCAGGCTGGCGCGCATCGGCAATGTCAGGCGTGGACCGCGCTCGTCCACCGACAGCTTGATGCGGCGCGCGCGTGGATGGCGCTTGCAGGGCAGTTGCAGCGTGCGCCCGTCGCCGAGGCGCAACGCGATGTCGGGCAGATCGTGAAGATCCGCGTCCGCCACTATCCCGCCTTGCTCAACTTGAGGACCGGTTCCAGCACGGTGAACAGGCGGTCGAATTCGGCGGCCATCAATGCGAAGCGGGCGTCGAGTTCGGCGCGGATGTCGTCGCGGTCGCTCGACTCCAGCTGTTCCACCGCGCCATCGAGCAGCTTGAACTTGCGGATCACCAGGTCGTCGCCGAGCACGAAGCTGACATGGTCATCCAACCGCAGCGCCAGGCGCGTCACCTGCTTGCCGGATTCGAGGTGCGTCTCGATTTCCTCACCCGACAACTCCATGCCCTGCAGCTTCACCACTGCGCCGGAATCACCGGGATCGCGCAGCTCGCATTCCTCGCCCAGCGACAAGCCGACGGGCAAAGCGTCGCCGGCCAGCCAGCCGGTGAGCAGCGTGCCGGTCGCGACTTCGGCGTTCAGCGGCAGCGCCGGGAAACTGCCAAGCGCTTCGCGCACCTGCGAAACCACGGCTTCCGCCGATTTCTTCGACGACGTGTCGATGGCGATGACGTGGTGCTTGAGGTCGACCAGTGCGTCGGTGCGCACCGGGCGCACGAAGGCGCGCGGCAGCAGATCGGTCACGAGCTCGTCCTTCAACTGGCGGCGCATCTTGCCGCCCGGCTTGCGGCCGTTGCGCGCCTCGAATTCGGCGATCTTCTTCTGCAGCTGGTCGTTGACCACCGCCGACGGCAACAAACGATCCTCGCCGCCCACGGCCAGCCAGATCGAGCGTTCGATCTGGTGCATGTAGGCGACGTCGTCGCTATTGCCGTTTTCGGCGGCATTGCCGAACGGCGGGATGAAGCCGCGCGACGACAGTTCGAGCGGGCCGACCGGCTTGAGCGCGGTTTCGCGCAGGCGTTCGTCGATGTCGGCGAAGGAAACGGAAGCGGGGAAACGGAACAGCGTGAGATTGCGAAAGAACATCGGGACTCGAAGAGGAAAGAATGGGAGAGGTCGGCAGGATGCCGAAGCGATGCCTTTGGGGCGACGGGATCAATCGTCGTCGTTTGGCGTCTCACCGCCCGAGAGCCATGCGTGGGCATCGGGCGGTGCGCCGTCGCCGTGCTTGCCGAGCGACAGGAAATCGAACAATTTCGGATCGGCCAGCTGCGACGGGCGGATGTCGCCGAGCGCGCGCGCCATGGTTTCGACGCGACCGGGCGATTCCTTTTCCCACTGTTCCAGCATTTTCTTGACCTGCTTGCGCTGCAGGTTTTCCTGGCTGCCGCAGAGATTGCAGGGAATGATCGGGAACTGCTTCGCTTCGGCGTAGGCCTCGATGTCGCTTTCGCGTACGTAGGCGAGCGGACGGATCACCACGTGCTTGCCGTCGTCGCTGAGCAGCTTCGGCGGCATGCCGCTGAGCTTGGCGTGGAAGAACAGGTTGAGGAAGAACGTGTTGACCATGTCGTCACGATGATGGCCAAGCGCGATCTTGGTGTATCCGTGTTGTTCCGCCCAGGTGTAGAGCGCGCCACGGCGCAGGCGCGAGCACAGCGAACACATCGTCTTGCCTTCCGGGATCACCCGGCTGACGACGGAATAGGTGTCCTGCTCGATGATGTGGAAATCGGCGTCAATCGAACGCAGGTAGTCCGGCAGGACATGCTCGGGGAAGCCGGGCTGCTTCTGGTCGAGGTTGACGGCAGTGATCGAGAATGACACCGGCGCCTTCTTCTGCAATTGCAGGAGCACGTCGAGCATGGTGTAGCTGTCCTTGCCGCCGGACAGGCACACCATCACCTTGTCGCCGTCCTCGATCATCCCGAAATCGGCGATGGCGCGACCGACCTGGTGGCGCAGGCGCTTGGCCAGCTTGTCGGCTTCGCGCTTTTCGACAGGCGCGGTGCGGCGCTGCGCGACCGGCAACGGTTCGGCGAGGGTCAGGGGAATCGCGTTCAGCGTGCTGTTCATCGGGGCCATTTTACCGGGCCGCGCGCTGGATGCCGCCACGGCGACCGGCTAAGCTCCCGCCATGCCCATCGACAGCGCCGACATCTCCCACCGCCTGGCCGAATTGCGGATCGAGCACCGCGACCTCGATCTCGCGATCGCCCGCATGCAAGCGGCGTCGGAGGTGGACGACCTGGCCTTGCGCCGGCTCAAGAAGCGCAAGCTGATGCTCAAGGACTGGATCGCCAAGCTGGAATCGATGCTGATTCCCGATACCCCGGCCTAGCGTTCACAGGTCCTCACGCCAGCTGCGGTTCGGCCCGGTGGTAGAGGTGGTCGTTGAGCTCGGCGAGGGAATCGAGCGCCTGGAACAGCTCGGCCTGGCGATGCAGGTCCATCTTCTCGAAGATTTCCTGCAGGCGCTGGCGCGCAGTGCCGACGGTGATGCCGAGCGATTGCGCAGCATCCGCCAGCGTTTCGCTGCGTCGCAGGGCGACCGCGAACGCGGCCTCCGAAGCCGTCAATCCGCAGGAGGCGCGCAAGGTCGCGGTGAGGTCGGCGTGGACACCGATCGGCTGCAGCGGACGCACGAACAGCAGGCGGCGCGGCGTCAGGCTGCCATCCACTTGTGGGCGCAGGGCGGCGTAGGCGACGACTTCGGCATGATGGCCGTAAACGGGAACAGCAGGAGGCGGCGCTGCCGCCGACATGGCCTGGCGTTGGCAACTGGCCCATAGCGCCTGGCTGCGTGCGTCGTGCATGCGCAAGGCGCCATCGGGGCCGCGTTGCAACCAGCCCGAGGCGATGCAATGCTCGGCGGGCGGGTTCATCCGTCGCACGTCGAACGTCGGGCCGAGCTCGAACACCGCAAGGCTGGGATGGCCGCGATGATCGCGATGGCTGGCGGCGATCCGTTGTTCCAGCTGCTTGTAGCGCACCCAGTGCGGCGCGAAGGCGCGCAGCACGGCGATGCTGTCGGCGCCGAACGGACCGCGCTGCTCGCTGCGGTTAATGGTCAGCAGGCATTGCGCGTCCGGACGCATGACGCCACACACGCCCGCCGAATGCAGGATGTCCAGTGGTTGCAACAGCTCGCGGTAATAACGCGTCGCCTTGATCTCGCTGGCGCTGGCGTAGTCGATGCCATTGATCACCACGCCGGGGGCCATGTCGCGTTCGCTGCGTTCCCACCACAAACGGTCATTGATCGTGGGGAAGATCGCCATGAAGCGCGCATTGGTGGCCTCGTCGGCGGCCGTGCTGGTGAAGCGCATGGCGTCGGGGCGCGAGAGGTCGAAGTCGAACACCGCCACGGAATCGGCGTCGGCGATCTGGGCGAATTGCTTGAGGAAGGAATCGAATAGGCCCGCATCCAGCAGGCTGCCATAAAGGCAATCCAGTGCAGTGATCACTGTGTGTGTCCTTACTTGAGTGTTGAAGTCCATGTCAACTGGTGTTCCCAAGTCGCCTATGCTGCCACGAAATGCGATTGTGTGTGGTGCGATACGGAGGCTCAGAGGGACAGGGGGCTGCTAAACGTCGACCAGGGAGGGCGACGATGCGCTTGGCAAAGGTTCGCCGCGCCGGATTCGCTAGACGCCGCGCGGGGACCAAGGGAGGGGTCGACCGCCGGCGTCGTCTTGTTTTCGGATTCGATTCCGTGCGTGCGCCCGCAATTTCGCAGGCGCATGGGACATCCGATTATTCGGCCGCCGCTGCCGGCTTCGCCGTTTCCACGGCGTCGGGGCTGATCCGCTCGATGGTGTGGCGGAGTTCGCGGCCAAGGATGGTCTTGGCGTCGCGCGCCCAGGCATCCAGGCGTTCGTCGAATTCCAGCTTGCCATTGCTGTCGGCCCAGACCAGGCGCAGTGCGCGCAGTTTCTGGATGAAGCCGCGGAACAGCGACTTGTCGAAGAACTCCGGCGCCGCCGGCGCGTAGAGCAGCGACAACCGTTGCGCGGCGAGATGGCACAGGCTCTCCAGCTCGCCGGCCGAGAGCGTGCCCGGACCGTTCTTGGCCAGCACCGAGATGGCGATGTAATAGCGTTCGAACGCCTGCCGCAGCGGATGGCCGAGTGCGCGCACTCGGAACACTTCGTCGGTTTCGCCGAGGCCGCGGGTCAGCACGCTAGCGTCGTTCTCTTGCGTTTCCGCCAGCAATCCCTCGCGTACGAAGAGATCGATGGTGCGATCCAGGCGTTCCGCGAATTCGTCTTCGCTCCATGGCAGGAACAGTTCCGCCTGCAGGAAGGGGTAGACGCGGCGGCCGAGGTTCACGACCGAGGTGCGGGCAAGGCGGCGGTTCTGCTGGAAGCAGGTGGCGACCCAGGCCAGCGCGGTGAACAGGTGCAGCACGTTGTTGCGGAAGTAGGTCAGCAGGATCGCCTTGTCGGCGTCCTCGACCTTGAGCACGTCGCCCAGCGGATGGCGGATGCGCTCGAGCACGTTGATTTCCTCGCCGTGCGCGATGATCTGTTCCGGCGTGTGCGGCGTCACCGTGACGAGATCCGAGTAGGGCAGTTCCTTCAGCAGCGTCTGCGACAGCGCGATCTGGTCGATGAGGTCGGATTCGCTTATCGAATGCTTGGGCGTCGACAGCAGCGCCATCGCCAGCAAGTTGATCGGGTTGACGTCGGCGGCGCGATTGACGTTCACCTGGATGCGCGTCGCCAGCGCGTCGACGGTGTCCGACAGCCATTGCGGGCGATCGTCTTCGCCCAGCGGCTTGCCGTCCCAGTCGTGAGCGTGCTCGGCCAGCATTTCGTCGAGGCGGATCGGCTCGCCGTAGTTCACGACGACCTGTCCATAGTTGGAGCGCAGCACCTTGGGGATGCCCATCAGCAACTGCCAGATCGATTCCTTCTGCTTGGGCTTGCCCGAGAGTTCGTCGATGTAGCTGTTGCCTTCCATCAGCTTCTCGTAACCGATGTAGATCGGCTGGAACAGCACCGGGCGTGCCGGTTGGCGCAGGTAGGCGCGCACCGTCATCGAGATCATGCCGCCCTTGGGTTGCAGCAGTCGGCCGGTGCGCGAACGCCCGCCTTCGATGAAGTATTCGATCGAATAACCGCCGGCGACCAGCTGCGCGACGTACTCGCTCAGCACCACCGAATACAGCGCGCTGCCGCGGATGCTGCGGCGGATGAAGAACGCGCCGCCCTTGCGCAGCAGGGTGCCGATCACCGGCATGTTGAGGTTGATGCCGGCGACGATGTGCGGCGGCACCACGCCCTCGGTGTAGAGCAGGTAGCTCAGCAGCAGGTAATCCATGTGGCTGCGGTGGCTCGGTACATAGATCACTTCGTTGCCGGGCGCGACAGCCTTGAAGGCATCGAGATGGTGGACGAGGATGCCGCGATAGATGCGGTTCCAGATCGGTTGCAGCAGGAAGCTGGCCGAACGCACCACCGGATGCGAATAGTCGGCGGCGAGTTCCCAGGCGAAGGCATGCGCCTTCTTCCACGCTTCGCCGTTGCTGCTGCCGTCGCGGCGCGCGGTATCGGCGATCGCGGCCTGCACTTCCGGCGCGGCCAGCACCTTGTCGATCAGCAAGCGGCGAGTGGAAAGATCCGGCCCGATCACCGCGGCGCGGATGCGATGGAAATGCGTGCGCAGGACGCGCGAGAGCTTGCGCACCGTGCGTTCCGGCGGCAGGCCTTCGTCGACGATCTCGCGCAACGAAATCGGCGGGGCGAAGCGCACCACGGTATCGCGGCCGTTGAGCAGCACCGACAGCAGGCGGCGGAAACGCCCGACGAGCGCCCAGTTTTCCGAGAACAGCACCGAGAACCAGCCGCTCTGCTTGTCCGGCGCGCGACCGATGAAGATCGACACCGGCACCAGCTGCACGTCGAGCCAGTCGTTGTCGCGATGGGCCTGCAGCAGGCGCGCCAGCGAACCCGAGTGCGTGCGCTGTTCCGGGCCGTGGCCGAGGCCGAGCTGCTTGAGCGTGGTGGCGTGGCGGCGCGACAGTGCGACGTAGGCGCGCTTGCGGCCCAGCGGATCGCCGGCCAGTGGCTGCATCGGCGAGGGCAGGCCGGCCTCGCGGCAGGCGCGCTCGAGGATCAGGGCGTTGGTGAGGCCGTAGTCCTCGAGGACATAGCAAATGGCGTGGCCGTCGAGGTGATCGGCGGCGTCCGGTGGCTCCAGGCGCAGTTGCAGCCAGGGATTGAGGATTCCGCCCAGCAGGCGCGCCCACAGTGGCCGCTTGCCGACGGGCTCACGGGGACGGCGGGGGCTGGGCTCGACGGGCGGCTGCGGGCCCGGATCCGCGGGAGCGGCGGGCGGCGGGCTGGGCGTGGAGTCCGGGAATGGGAGGGAGTTCTGATCCGGCATCGGGGCATTCTAGCGGCCCGGGGTCGGAGGGGCGGCCGGCGTGGCCAGTGTCTGCTCCGCATCGGCCAGCATGCCGCTGAGGTACCAGTGGCCGTCGCGGCGTTCGACGGCGATGTCGCTGTCCACCGGCTCGCCGTGCACCAGGTAATGGACATGGACGCGGGCGTGGTCGCCGTTGCGGTCCTGCAGCCTGGCCTCGACGCTGGACAGGATCTCGTCCAGCGACAGTCCATAGAGCGCCAACGCCTGCTTGGCATTGCGATAGAGCGGGGTGAGTCCGCGCAGCGCGCCGCGCATGCCGGCGTTGTGCAAACCGGCATCGTCATGGATGGACGATGCGTTCGCGCCCGCCACCAGCAGGGTGACGGCCTGGTGGCCGAGCGTGCGGTCGCCCAGCGGCGCGTGGCTGCTCCAGTCGCTGAGCGCGACGATCAGGTTGGCGTAGTGCGCGCGCTGGTCCGGTTGGTAGGTGCTTTCCTTCTGGATGTAGCGCACCGCGAACAGACCAAGCCCGCGTGCGGCGCTTTGCAGTTCGGTGGTTTGGCCGGCGAACTGATGGTCGAACGCGAGGCGCAATTTCGTTTCGGCGGCAGGGCCGTTGAGCGCGACCAGCACCGCCGGCAATTTCGACGACAGCGGCAGTTCCGCGATCGGCCAGCGCGAACGATCCTCGCGCCAGGCGAGTTCCAGCTTGTCCTGCATCGCCGGCGGCACCGTGCGGCAGGGGATCGTTTCCAGCACGTCGTTGCGCAGGGCATCGACCACCAATGTCACTGCGGCTTCAGGTGTATCCGCCTGCACGCACGCTGTGTTTGCACTCGGCGCGGAAGGTGGCGTGCGCTGGCAAGCGGCCAGCAACAGTGCGCCGCACAGGGCAAGCCTTGCGATCCCGGTTCGCGTCATCTCTGCCCCAAGCGATGGTCGATGCGGTCGAACACCGAGTCTAACCGCAGATCAATCGCCGCAGATGTCAGCCGCCGTTGAGCATCGCGCGCAGGTCGGCCATTGCGCTACGGGCACGCTCCTGCTTGCGCTCGGCATCGGCTTCCGGATCGGCGCCATCGCGCTGCAGTTCGCCTGCAGGCAATTCGTCGATGAAGCGCGATGGAGCGAGCGTGACGCGCTTGCCCCATTTGCTCGCTTCGCGTGCGTGCGACAGCCACAGCTGTTCCTTGGCGCGGGTAATGCCGACATAGAGCAGGCGGCGTTCCTCTTCCAAGCGGCCTTCGTCGATGCTGGCTTCGTGCGGAAGGGTGCCGTCTTCCATGCCGACGATGAAGACGTAACGGAATTCGAGGCCCTTGGCCGCATGCAGCGACATCAGCCGCACCTGGTTGCCGCCGTCGTCGCGATCGTTGCGGGTGATCAGTGCGAGTTGGGCGCCGAGATCGGCGAGACCGCTCCCTTTCGCGCCTTCGAACCATTCCGCGAGTTCATCGAGATTGCCGCGGCGGATGGTGAACAGCTGTTCGGTACGGCACTGCGCCTTCAAGGCTTCCAGCAGGCCGGATTTCTCGTGGAGGCTGCGCACGAGGTCGGCGGGCGATAGCGATGCCGCTTCCGCGCGCAGGCGCTGCACGATTTCGATGAAGCCGTGCAGCGCCGACGAGGCGCGTGCCGGCAGCTGCTGCAGGATGGCGTTGGAATCGGCGGCGCGCGCCAGCGGAATCCCGGCGTGCTGCGCCAGCTCTGCGAGGCGCGCCAGCGTCGCCGCGCCGACTTCGCGCTTGGGCGATTGCACCGCGCGCAGGAAGGCGCTGTCGTCTTCCGGATTCACCAGCACGCGCAACCACGACAGCGCATCCTTCACTTCGGCGCGTTCGAGGAAGGCAGTGCCACCGCTGAGGTGGTAGGGGATGCGCAGCAGCTGCATCGCCTTTTCCAGTGCGCGTGACTGGTGGTTGCCGCGGAACAGGATGCAGAAATCGCTCCACGGCGCGCCATGCTTCTGCGCGGTGAAGCGGATTTCGGCTGCGACCTTCTCGGCTTCGTGGCCGGAGTCGCGGCATTCCCACACGCGGATGCGTTCGCCGTCGGCGGAATCGCTCCACAGCGTCTTCAGGTGTGCGTGCGGATTGTTGGCGATCAACTTGTTGGCGGTGCGCAACACGCGGTTGCTGCAGCGGTAGTTCTGTTCGAGCTTGATGATTTCAAGCTTCGGGTAATCGCGGCCCATCAGGTCGAGATTTTCCGGATTGGCGCCGCGCCAGGCATAGATGCTCTGGTCGTCGTCGCCCACGCAGGTGAATTGCCCGGCCTCGCCCGCGATCGCCTTCAGCAGACGGTATTGCGCGTCGTTGCTGTCCTGGCATTCGTCCACCAGCAGGTAGCCGATGCGTTCGCGCCAGCCCATGCGCGCGTCGTCGTCGGTTTCCAGCAATTGCACGGGAATGCGGATCAGGTCGTCGAAATCGACCGCGTTGAACGACGTCAGTCGCGCCTGGTAGCGCGCATAGAGCGCCGCCGCTTCGCGCTCGCGAGTGCTGCGCGCCGATTCCAGCGCCTGTTCCGGCGACAGCCCGGCGTTCTTGGCGCGCGAGATCAGCGACTGCATCGCCTGCACCGCGTCGGGCTTAGCGCCGGCCATCAAGTCCTTGACCTGGGCGCTGGCGTCATCGGCATCGAACACCGAAAACCCGCGCTTCAGGCCGACGCGCGCGTGTTCGATCTGCAAAATCCGCAAGCCCAGTGCGTGGAAGGTGCAGATGGTCAGGCCTTCGCCACGATCGCCCTTCAGGCGCTTGGCCACGCGTTCGCGCATTTCGCGCGCGGACTTGTTGGTGAAGGTGATGGCGGCGATGCGCCGCGCCGGATAGCGTCCGCTGTCGACCAGGTGGGCAATTTTCTCGACGATCACCCGGGTCTTGCCGCTGCCCGCGCCGGCCAGCACCAGCAACGGTCCCTCGCTGTGGAGGACGGCCTGGCGTTGTGGCGGGTTGAGACCTTGCATGGGGCGGATACGGGAGACGGCCGGGTATTGTCTCATTGAGTCCGGGTCGGGGCCTCATCGAAGCGGGCCGCGCCGGTATCATGGCGGGAATGGCCAAGCTGTACTTCTACTATTCCGCGATGAACGCGGGCAAGACCACCACGCTGCTGCAGTCCGCGCACAACTATCGCGAACGCGGCATGCGGGTGATGATCCTCACGCCCGCGCTGGACGATCGCGCCGGGCGTGGCGTGGTGTCGTCGCGGATCGGCCTGAGCGATGCCGCCATCCCGTTCGGGCACGACGATGACCTACTGCGACGCGTGCGCGAGGACATCGCGGACCACGGCAAGCTCAACTGCGCGCTGGTGGACGAAGCGCAATTCCTGTCGCGCGCGCAGGCGTGGCAGTTGAGCGACGTCGTCGATGAATTACGGGTGCCGGTGCTGTGCTACGGCCTGCGCACCGATTTTCGCGGCGAATTGTTCGAAGGCAGTGCGGCCCTGCTCGCCTGGGCCGACGAGATGCAGGAAATCAAGACGATCTGCCATAGCGGCGCCAAGGCGACGATGACCGTGCGCGTCGACAATGCCGGCCGCGCGGTGCAGGACGGCCCGCAGGTGGAAATCGGCGGCAACGAACGCTACCTCTCGGTCAGCCGCGCCGAGTTCAAGAAGATCATGCGTGGGGAAGGGCGGATCGATCCCGCTCAGTGCCCGCTGCCGTTCGCCCGCGAAGACTGACCGCGGCGACTCGGCGGCGCGGGCGGCTGGCGATGCTCGCATTCGTCGCGCAACGCCACCGCTTCGCGCGATAGCGCGCCACCTTCGGGCTGCGCCGAGCCGATCGCCGGCATCAGCGCGTCGTAGCGCTGTTTGCCGAGCGCGGGATTGCCGCGGCACTGCGCATCGGCGGCGTAGAGGCGAAAACGCAAGGACAATACGCGCGTGGCAGGAGCGTCGGCGACCTTGCCGGCGACATCGAGCTGATCGCGCAGGCGATCGATCTCGGCAGGATCCTTGGCCATGCGCGCCTGTGCCGAGATCAGCAAGGCCTGTGCTTCCGACGGTTTCGGGCTGGCATGCGCGACCAGCGGCTGCAGCAGCGTGACAGCATCCTGCGGCGTGTTCGCCGCCAGTTCGATATGTCCGGCGACCGCGGCCAGCGACAACTGTGCATCGCCGCCTCGGGGCATGCCCTCGTCCAGCAATTTCTGCGCGGCATCGATCAGGCGCCGCGCGCCGGCGGCATCGCCGCGTTCCGCGTAGAGGCGCGCTTCCAGCAACAGCGCGGCGAACTGGATGTCGCCGCGATGCAGGTTCGCGGACAGGCGGATGGCGCGTTGCAGCGATGCGCGCGCGCGTTCGAGCTCGCCGAGTTCATAGGCGTCGCGTCCGAGGCCGAGCCAGCTGTCGGCGAGATCGACGGATACATTCGACGAACGTTGCAGGCTGGTGTTGAGCAGCTGCCATTGCGATTGCGCTTCGTTCCATTGCGACAGGTCTTCCGCCGATTGCGCCGCGGCTTCGCGCAGGGCGAGCGTGACCGGATGGTCCGGACCCTGCAACGACTCCGATAGCTCGAGCGCCTGGCCGATGCTGCGCGCGGCATCGTCGACGTCGCCCATCGCGCGCTGGGTGGTGCCGATGCTGCGCAGGATGTCGATGCCAAGCGGATGGCGGTTGCCGGCGATCTTGCGCAACTGCGCCAGCGCGCCCTGGAAACGCGCAAGCGCATCGGGATAGTTGCCGGCATCCACCGACAGGGCGGCGAGATCGGTCAGGTTCTCGACCACGCCGATGTCGTCGCCCAGCGCGCTCTTGCGCAAGGCCAGCGATTGTTCGAACAGTCGCTGCGCGCCGTCGCGATCGCCGATGCCGCGGCGGCAGCGCGCCAACTGCGAATCGAATTCGGCGACGTGCGCCGGCAACTGCGTCTGCTGCGTCGAGGCAAGCCCGAGCAGCGGCTCGAGCGTGCGACGACAGGCATCGGGATCGCCGAGCAGGCGTTGCACGCGACCGCGCTGGCTGGCCGACTCCAGGCGCAGGCTCGCGGGGGCGTCCGGGAGTTTGTCGACCAGCTTGCGCTGGCGTTCGAGGACATCGGCGGCGCGTGGATATTGCCCCATCGCGAGGCGAATGCGCGCGATGGTGCCCAGCAGTTCGGCATGCGCACGCGGCTGCAGGCCGAGTTCGCGTTCGCCGCGTGCTTCCGCGGCGTCGAGCAGCGTTGCGACATCGACCGGCTTGCCCTTCTGCGCGGCATCGGCATTCTCGAACAGGCCGACGGTGAATGCCTGCAACGCCGCGGCACGCGCGGTTTCGCGGATGGCTTCCTGGCGCTGCCACAGGGCGACGCCGAGGAATATCAGCAGCAATGCGGTGATGCCGAGCCCGGTGACGATCGGCCACAACTGGCGACGGACGAACTTGCGGGTGCGATAGAAAAAACTCTGGCCGCGCGCCAGCACCGGCAGGCCATCGAGATAACGCTCGAGATCACTGGACAGCGCTTCTGCGGAGGAATAGCGTTGGTCGGGGCTTTTCGACAGCGCCTTCATCACGATGTTGTCGAGATCGCCGGAAAGCTCCCGCGCGGTCCGCCGTCGTTGCGCGAAGCTGCCGCCTTCATCGTCGCGCACGATCGAGAGCGATGGACGCTGCGGTTCGGCGGCGAGGATCGCGTCTTCCCATTGCGCGCTCGATTCGCGCTTGAGCCGGTAGGGTTTCTGCCCGGTCAACAGTTCGTACAGCACCACGCCCAGCGAATACACGTCGGTCTTGGTGCTGACCGGTTCGCCGCGTACCTGTTCCGGCGCGGCGTAGTGCAGGGTGAACGGCCGCAGGCCAGTGCGCGTGTGTTCGATCGGCTCCTGCGGATCGTCGAGCAGTTTGGCAATGCCGAAGTCGAGCAGATGCACTTCGCCGTCGGCGCTGACCAGGATGTTGGACGGCTTGAGGTCGCGATGGACGATCAGGTTGGCGTGGGCGTGGCTGACGGCGTCGCAGACCTGGCGAAACAGGGCGATGCGCTGGCGGGTGTCGAGCGCCTGCTCGCGCGCATAGGCGAGGATGCCGTGGCCTTCGACGAATTCCAGCGCGAGATAGGGTTGGCCGTTCTCGCTGATGCCGGCATCGAGCAGTCGCGCGATATGCGGGTGCGCCAGTCGCGCGAGGATGTCGCGTTCGCGGCTGAAGCGCAGGCGCAGGGTGGGATCGGCGAGTCCGGGGCGCAACAATTTCAATGCGACGCGACGCGCATACATGCCGTCGGCGCGCTCGGCCTGCCAGACCTGTCCCATGCCGCCTTCGCCCAGCAAGGCGTCAAGGCGATAGGGACCGACACGCTCGCCTTCGCGCGGCCCTGGTGGCGCCGTGACCAAGGGCGTGTCGATACGATGGTCGCGCGTCTCTTCGTGGGCGAGCAGGCGTTCGATCTCGTCGGCGAACGCGGGATCTTCCGCGCGCATTGCATCGAGCCGGCGCGTGCGCGCGGCAGGGTCGAGTTCCAGCAGCGCGTCGAGCTCGGCGGAAATGCGTTGCCAGCGCGTGCGGTCCATCGTCATGGAGGTCAGCGGCCCTGCAGCGCGTCGAGCAGGAACATCCGCGCCTTCTGCCAGTCGCGGCGCACGCTGCGTTCGGAACGATCGGTGAGTTCAGCGATCTGTGTTTCCGACAGTCCGGCGAAGTAGCGCAGTTCGACCACCTGGGCGAGATGTTCGTCGAGCGCGGCGAGTTGCGTCAGCGCGGCATCGAGCGACAGCAGATCCTCGTCGAGGCGCAAGCCGTCGTCGGCGATCTGCGGCAGTTCGGCGATGCGCTGCACGACATCGCCGCCACCGCGTTTCAGCGCGAGGCGGCTGCGCGCGTGATCGACCACCACGCTGCGCATGGCCGAGGCGGCGTAGGCGAAGAAGCCGGCGCGATCGGCGAAATCGGCCTGTTGCCCGACCAGTTTGATGTAGGCCTCGTGGACCAGCGCGGTGGGATCGAGCGTTTCGTCGTCGGCAGGCTGGCGCAATTGCCGTTGTGCCATTGCGTGCAGTTCCGCATAGAGCGCCTGCAGCACGCGATCGAGCGCCGCACGATCGCCGCCGCGGGCTTCATCCAGCCAGCGGGTGATGCCGTCATGGGCGTTGGGATCGGGCATGCGGTTCAGTGCGCAGGGTCAGACGCCCAGCATAGCGGGGTGGAATGAACCGCGCCGACGGCTACTTCTGGCAGTGCGAACACCACACGCTGGCGCGCTGGCCGATCCGCGCTTCGCGCAACTTGCGACCGCACACCCGGCACGGTTCGCCACCGCGGCCATAGACCTGCAACTCCTGTTCGAAATACCCGGGCAGGCCATCGGGGCTGATGAAATCGCGCAGCGTCGTGCCGCCGCGCTCGATCGCATGGGCGAGGATCGCGCGCACCGCATCGGCCAGCTTGCGATAGCGGTCGAGCGACACCTTGCCGGCTTCGCGCGTCGGCGCGATGCCGGCGGCGAACAAGGCTTCGGCGGCGTAGATGTTGCCGACGCCGACCACCGCCGCCTGGTCCATCAGGAAGGCTTTCACCGGCGCGCTGCGACCACGGCTGAGACGGAACAGGTGATCGCCATCGAAATCGTCGGACAAGGGTTCCGGTCCCAGCGATTGCAGCAACGGATGCACGGTGCCCGCCGGCTGCCACAGCAGCAGGCCGAAGCGGCGCGGATCGTTGAAGCGCAGGACATGCCCGGAGTCGAGTTCGACATCGACATGGTCGTGTGCGCGCAACGGCGTGTCGGCGGGCAGCACCCGCAGGCTGCCCGACATGCCGAGGTGCCACAGCGCGCTGCCGCGATCGCTGTCCATCAGCAGGTATTTGGCGCGACGGGTGATGCCGTGGATTTCCTCGCCACGCAGCAGCTTCGGCAGTTCCGGCGGAATCGGCAGTCGCAGGTCGGGCCGCCGCAGCACCACCTTGCGCACATGGCGCCCGGCGACATGCGGCAACAGGCCACGACGGGTGGTTTCGACTTCGGGCAGTTCAGGCATGGCCGTCATTGTGCGGCTTGCGCCCGGGCAGCCTGAATACGCACGCGTACGGTGGTGACGGCGAGACACGGAAGCCTCACCATTGGGATTCCATCCCCTGCGCTTTCCCCCTCGATGCTCGATTTCATTGCCAGCGGCTTCATCAGAGCCGGCTGGGGCGCCATCGCCCTGTACCTGTTGCTCGCCACCCAGCTCACCATCTTCTCGGTGACGCTCTACCTGCATCGTTCGCTGGCGCACCGCGGCGTGGATTTCCATCCCGCCATTGCCCACGTCTTCCGTTTCTGGTCGTGGCTGACCACGGCGATGATCGCGCGCGAATGGGCCGCCATCCATCGCAAGCACCACGCCAAGTGCGAGACCGAGGAAGATCCGCACAGCCCGATGTTCAAGGGCATCGGCAAGGTGTTCTGGAACGGCGTCGAGCTCTATCGCGAAGCGCGCGCGGATCGCGCGTCGATCGACCAGTACGGCAAGGGCTGCCCGGACGACTGGATCGAACGTGTTCTCTATACGCGCTGGCCGACCAGCGGCGTGGTGATCCTGCTGTTCGTGCTGGCGTTCCTGTTCGGCGCCAAGGGCGTGGCGGTGTGGGCGCTGCAGATGGCGTGGATTCCGTTCTGGGCCGCGGGCGTCGTCAACGGCCTCGGCCACTGGTGGGGCTATCGCAATTTCCACACCAGCGATACCGCGACCAACCTGTCGCCGTGGGGCGTGTGGATCGGCGGCGAAGAACTGCACAACAACCACCACGCTTTCCCGAGTTCGGCCAAGTTCGCGCTGCGCAAGTGGGAATTCGACATCGGCTGGGCGGCGATCCGCATGTTCCAGTCGGTGCGCCTGGCGAAAGTGCTGCGCGTCGCGCCGACGCTCAATATCCGTCCGAACATCCGCGTTCCCGACATGGACACGCTGAAGGCGCTGCTGGCGCATCGTTTCCAGGCGATGACCGATTTCCATCGCCACGTGGTCAAGCCGGCGTTGCAGGAAGAGGCCGCCGCGCGCGGCACCAAGCTGCGTCGCCTGTTGCCGCGCAAGCTGCGCCACGGCCTGGCCGACGAGGGCCGCTGGCTGACGCCGGATGCACGCGCACAGTTGGAACAATGGGTGGCGGAATCGCCGCGCATCCGCACGCTGATCGAAAAGCGTGCACAACTCGCCGCGGTGCTGGAAGCGCGCGGGCAGAGCGCGGCGGAAACGCTGGCGCGCCTGCAGACGTGGTGCAGCGAAGCCGAAGCCAGCGGCAGCCGTTCGCTGCAGGCCTTCGCCGAACGCCTGCGCGGTTACGCGCTGCGGGGTTCGACGCCAGCGCTGCCTGCGTGACGAAAAGCCGCAAGGCGTGGATCGTGGCGGCATTGCTGCCGCTGTCCGCGCTGGCGCAAGTCCACAACACGAGTGACTACCTGCGCCTGATGGATACCAACCACGATGGCAAGGTACAGCTGTCCGAATACCAGGACTGGCTGTGCTACGGCTTCGACCGGATGGACCGCAACCATGACGGCGTGCTGACGCCGGACGAACAGCCAGGCGGTCGCGGCAAGACCATCACGCGCGAGGCATATCGCGCCCAGCTCGCCGAGCAGTTCCGCAAGCTCGATCGCAACCACGACGGGACGCTGGACGCCCGGGAGCTGGCGTCGCCGCCACGCTGACGTCAACTCGGGCATGCCCGGCGCGTTTCCCGGATGACCGCCGTCCCGGAGATCGTGCGATGCGTATGTTTCGTCCGCTTCCCATTGCCGCCGCATTGATCCTGTCGAGCGTGGCTGTCGCAGTCGCCGCGCAGAGCGGCGGTATCCGCGATCGCATCGGTCAGCGGATGCAGGCGAACATCGCCGCTCGGCAGCATGTCGCGCTGCCCGCAGGCGTGCGCCGACTGCCCGATCTCGCCTATGGCAGCGATCCGGCGCAACGGCTCGATGTCTATCTGCCCGCCCACGCGAGTGGACGCATCATCGTGATGGTGCACGGCGGGGGCTGGCGCATCGGCGACAAGGCGATGGGCCATGTCGTCGACAACAAGCTCGCGCATTGGGCCGCGCGTGGCGATGTCTTCGTATCGATCGATTACCGGATGCTGCCGCAGGCCGATGTCGCGCAGCAGGCGAAGGATGTCGCCGCCGCATTGGTCTATGTGCAACGCCATGCACGCGAGTGGGGTGGCGATCCCGCGAACCTGGTGCTGATGGGGCATTCCGCCGGCGCGCATCTGGTCGCGTTGCTGTCGGCCGATCCGTCGCTGGCGCCGAATGTACAGCCGTGGCGGGCGACGGTATCGCTGGATTCGGCGGCGCTCGATGTGCCGACGATCATGCAGGGTCGCCATCTGCCGCTGTACGACGACGCCTTCGGTCGCGATCCCGCCAACTGGCGCGCGTTGTCGCCGTTGCAGCAACTGACCGCCAAGGCGCCGCCGATGCTGCTGGTCTGTTCCAGCCAGCGACGCGAATCCTGTCCTGCCGCCAATGCATTCGCCGACGCGGCGCAACGCCTGCATGTCCGTGCGCAAGTCTTGCCGCAGGCGCGCACGCACGAGCAGATCAATGCCGACCTCGGCCAGCCCGGCGCCTATACCGATGCGGTCGATGCCTTCCTTGACGGACTGCCGTCGCTCTGACTTCCGGCAGTGGACTTCGCCGCGCCGGCGGATTAGGTTCGGGGACGACTCCGACCCCTCCGGGACTCCAATGCGCCTGCGAACCCGTCTCACCCTGCTTGCCTGCCTGCTGCCGACGGCACTGGCGGCGCAAACTCTGAACGTTCCACCGATCCAGTACCAGCAACGCACCCTGCCCAACGGCCTACAGGTGTTGTCGGTCGAGGATCACTCCAGCCCGACCGTGACCGTGCAGATGTGGTACCACGTCGGTTCGAAGGACGACCCGCAGAACCGCTCCGGTTTCGCCCACCTGTTCGAACACATCATGTTCAAGAGCACCAAGAACATGAAGCCGGAACAGATGGACCGCATGACCGAGGACGTCGGCGGCTACAACAACGCCAGTACCGGCAGCGACATCACCAATTATTACGAGATGGTGCCATCCAACCACCTGCAGCGCCTGCTGTGGGCGGAAGCGGAACGCCTGTCCAACCTCAAGGTCGACGACGCCAACTTCAAGTCGGAACGCGCGGTGGTGCAGGAAGAGTATCGCCAGAGCGTGCTCGCCAATCCCTATGGCCGCCTCTACAACGCGCTCGACCCGGCGTCCTACAAGGTGCATCCGTACAAGCGCCCGACCATCGGCAACATCGAGGAATTGCAGGCGGCGACACTGGCCGATGTCGTCGCCTTCCACAACACGTTCTATCGCCCCGACAACGTGACGCTGATCGTCGCCGGCGACTTCAACCAGCAGCAGCTCGACGGCTGGGTCAACGAATATTTCAGCGGGATTGCCAGGCCCGCTGCCGCGATTCCCAAGGTCACTGCGGTCGAACCGGCACGCACCGCCGACACGCGCCAGACCCTGACCAGCGAAACCGCGCCGCTGCCCGCGGTGGCGATGACCTGGCTGATCCCGCCGGCTGCCGATGCCGACATCGTGCCGTTGCAGGTTGCTGCCGCGTTGCTGTCGCATGGCGAATCCTCGCGCCTCAACCAGTCGCTGGTGTATCGCTCGCAGGTCGCGCAGAGCGCCGACGCCCAGGTCGATTCGCGCGTGGGTCCGGGACTCTTCAACCTGGTCGCGGTGATGGCCAGCGGCCACCAGACCGCCGAAGCCGAGAAGATGCTGCTGGATGAAGTGCACAAACTCGCCAACGAACCGATTCCCGCCGCCGAACTCGACAAGGTCAAGACGCAATTGCTGACCAGCGAATTGATCCAGCGCCAGACCGCGGAAGGCAAGGCCTTCGCGCTCGGCAGCGCGGTGCTGCAGGAAGGCGATGCCGCGCGCGCGAACAGCGATCTCGCCGCGTTGCAGGCCGTGACCACCGCCGACGTGCAACGCGTCCTGAAGCGCTACGTCCTCGACGCCCATCGCGTCACCATCGATTACCAGCCGGCGAAGGCCGCGGGCAAGGGAGCCACGCCATGACTGTCTTGAAGATTTCCGCGCTTGCCTGCGCGTTGTTCGCGGCGACGGCTGCCGTGAATGCGGCCGATTTTCCGTCGACGCCGCCGGCGCCCGGTCCGTCGCCGAAGTTGCAGATCCCGACGCCGGTGCGCCAGGTGCTGCCGAACGGCATGGAAGTGATTTCCGTTGCGCGCCCGGGCCTGCCGCTGGTCACCGCGCAATTGCTGTTGCGTCGTGGTGGCGAGATGGATCCGGCGGACAAGGCCGGACTTGCCGATCTCACCGCGACCCTGCTTACCAAGGGCGCGGCCGGACGAAGCGCCAGCGACCTCGCCGAAGCCGCCGATGCACTCGGCGGTTCGCTCGGCGGCAGCGCGGGCTGGGACATGGGCGGCATCGGCATGACGGTGACGACACCGAAACTGCCGGCGGCGTTGTCGCTGCTCGCCGACGTGGTGGAGAAGCCGACGCTGGCGCAAGACGAACTTGATCGCGCGCGGGCGCAGGCGCTCGATGACCTGCGCCAAAAGCTGAGCCGCCCGAGCTCGATGGCCAGCCTCGCCGGTGCGCGACTGGTGTTCGGTGATGGTGCCTACGGGCATTCGCGCACGGGCACGCCGGCATCGCTGGCGCGCATCACCCGTGACGACATCGTCGCGATGCACGCGCAGGTCTATCGTCCCGACAACACCATCCTGGTGTTGGCCGGTGACATCACGCCGGAACAGGCCTTGCAACTGGCGCAGGCCGCGTTCGCAAGCTGGGCCAAGCCGGCCCAAGCGATGGCGAGCGCGCCGGCGGGTCGCGCCACGACCAAATTGCCGATGCTGCTGGTGATCGACCAGCACGGCGCTGGCCAGGCAGGCGTCGCGCTGGCGAGTCCCGCGCCCGATCGCGCCGATCCCGGTTACTTCAGTGGCGAAGTCGCCAATGCGGTGCTCGGCGGATCGTATTCGGCGCGCCTGAACCAGGAAATCCGCATCAAGCGCGGACTGTCTTATGGTGCGTCGAGCCGTTTCGATCCGCGCCGCAGCTCGGGACTGTGGAGCGCGGGTGCGCAGACCAAGAACCCCTCGGCGCCGCAGGTGGTCGACCTGATGCGTGGCGAGGCCGCGCGTCTCGGCACCACGCCGGTGGCGGCGGACGAACTGGCTGCGCGCAAGGCGACCCTGGCCGGCGAATACGGCCGCGGCTTGCAGACCACGCAGGGACTTGCCGGCACCGTCGGTTCGCTCGCGGTCTATGGCATCGATCTCGCTGAAGTCGGTCGCTACGTCGACCGCGTGCAGGCGGTGACACCGGCGCAGGTCCAGGCCTATGCCAAGGCGAACATCGATCCCGCGCATGCGGCCGTGGTCGTCGTGGGCGATGCGAGCCTGTTCGGCGATGCGCTGCGCAAGGCGCATCCCGAGGCGGTGACGATTCCGCTCGACAAGGTCGACCTGGACAGCGGCGACCTTCGCGGCAAGTGATTTTCATTTGATCGGCTGAAACAGAACGGGCGCCTTGCGGCGCCCGTTTTGCGTTGCAGTGTCGCTGCGCTGCGGATCACCAGACCCGCACGCGATCCTTCGGATCGAGATACATCTTCTGGCCGGCGACGACGTTGAACGGGCCGTACCAGGCATCGATGTTGCGCACCGTCATCACGCGGAAACGCGCCGGCGCATGGACATCGGTGGCGATGCGATTGCGCATGGTGGCGTCGCGCATCTTGGTGCGCCAGCTCTGGGCGAAGGCGAGGAAGAAGCGCTGGTCGCCGGTCAGGCCGTCGATCACCGGTGCTTCCTTGCCGTTGAGCGATTTGCGATAGGCGTCGTAGGCCACCGAGAGGCCGGCGAGGTCGGCGATGTTCTCGCCCAGCGTCTGCTCACCCTTCACGTGCAGGCCCGGCAGCGCTTCGTAGGTGTCGTACTGCGCAGCGAGCTTCTTGCCGGCGTCCTTGAAGTGCGCGGAATCCGCCGGTGTCCACCAGTTGGCCATGCGGCCTTCGGCATCGAAATCGGCGCCGAGATTGTCGAAGCTGTGGCTGATCTCGTGGCCGATCGTCGCGCCGATCGAACCGTAGTTCACCGCGGCATCGGCCTTGGGATCGAAGAACGGCGCTTCGAGGATCGCCGCCGGGAAGTTCAACGCGTTCTGCAGCGGCAGGTTTACCGCGTTCACCGTCTGCGGCGTCATCCACCACTCGCCCCGGTCGGGCGCCTTGCCGAGCTTGGCGATCTGGTGCTTGTACTCGGCGAGCCCGGCGCGCTCGGCGTTGCCCAGCGGATCGTCGGCCTTGATCTCCAGCTGCGAGTAATCACGCCAGGTGTCGGGATAGCCGACGCCGACCTTGATCGTCGCGACCTTGGCTTTCGCCTTGGCCTTGGTGTCGGCGCTCATCCAGTCGAGCTTGTCGATGCGTTCCGGGAACACCGCGAGCAGGTTGTTGACGAGCTGGGTGATCTGTTCCTTCGAGGACGCCGGGAAATATTTCTCCGCGTAGCGCTTGCCGATGGCGTCGCCGAGCATGCCGTCGGTCACCGCGATGCCGCGCTTCCAGCGTTCGCGTTGCTGCGGAATGCCGTTGAGCGCGGTGCCGTGGAAGGCGAAGGCGAGATCGTCGATGGCCTTGGGCAGGAAGGCGGTGCTGCGGTCGATGGCGTGGAAGGTCAGCCATGCCTTCCAGGCATCGATCGGCTGGCTGCCCACCAGTGCGGACAGCTTGGTGATCGCGTCAGGCTGCCATGCGTCGATCGCTTGCTGGCCATCGAGGCCGGCGGCCTTGAAATAGGCGTTCCAGTCGAGGCCCGGCGCCTTCTTGGCGAAGTCGGCGGTCGCCCACAGGTTGTTCGCCTTGTGGGTGTTCTCGCTGTCGGCGAGCGGTGCGTGCGCCTTGGCCATCTGCATTTCCAGCGCCATGACCTGCTTGGCCTTGGCGTCGGAATCGGCGATGCCGGCCTGCTTCAGCAAGGCGCCGATGTAGGTCTCGTACTTGCCACGGACCTCCGCCATCGCCTTGTCGTTCGACAGGTAGTAATCGCGATCGGGCAAGCCGAGACCGCCCTGCAGCAGATAGCCAATGTTCTTCGACGGATCGGTCAGCCCCTGCGAGACGAACAGGCCGAACAGATTGTCGGTGTGGTAGTTGGTGGCGTTGAGCGGATCGACATCGGCGCGCAGGCCGGCGCCGAGGTATTGCGAGAGCGCGGCCTTGTCCTTGATGCCGTCGATGGCGGCGAGCTCGGGCTTCAGCGGCGCGAGTCCGCGCTGCTCGATGCCGGCGCTGTCCATGAAGGCGTTGTAGGCGTTGGCGATGCGTGCTTCGTCGCTGCCGGCAGCCGGCTTGGATCCTGCGATGCCCTGGATGAGTTCCTTCTCGCGCTGCTCGGCCTTGTTGAACACGTCGAGGAAGACGCCAGTGGCGGAACGGTCGGCGGGGATCTCCGCCGTCTTCGCCCAGGCGCCGTTGGCGTAGTTGTCGAAGTCGTCGCCGGGCTTCACGGTCTTGTCGATGCCGGCGAGGTCGATGCCGACAGCAGGCGCGGCGGGGGCAGCGGCCTTGGCGGGGGCGTTTGCATCGGTGGCGGGCGTGGAGGCATTGGGCTTGCAGGCAGCAAGTGCGCCGAGCACGGCGAGCGAGAGAACGGTGAGGCGAAGCGGGGGCGTATTCATTCAGGTGCCTTTGGGGAGGGACCCGGCGAGTGTGCGCCGTCCAACCTTCGAGGCATGTGCAGGAAGTCATTGCACAGCCATGCAAAAAAGGCGCCGGCTTGCGCCGGCGCCTGCAGTGCCCGAGGGAGACGGGCGAGGGCGCGCGACGGTCGCGGCG
The DNA here is from genome assembly GCA_027306995.1 of Lysobacter sp. Lineage (GTDB taxonomy): Bacteria > Pseudomonadota > Gammaproteobacteria > Xanthomonadales > Xanthomonadaceae > Solilutibacter. Next base: position 212,847 of record DAHUXS010000013.1, on the reverse strand, counting down.
CCCGAAGCGGTGGATCAGTGGCCGGATGCTCTCGAAGCGCCCAGTCCGGTTTCCGCGCGGACTTCCTGTGCTTCGTAGTCGGCACGCTCGCGCTTGGCGTTCGCGCTCTTGTCGATGATCGAGAACAGCCAGATGCCGACGAAGGCGATCGTCATCGAGAACAGCGCCGGCGAGGTGTAGGGGAACGGCGCCGAACCCTTCGCGTGGCCGAGCGTCGCTTCCCACACCGACGGCGACAGCAGCGTCAGCACCAGCGAGGTGATGAGACCGAGCGATCCGCCGATCACCGCGCCGCGCGTGGTGCAGTTCTTCCACAGGAGCGACAGGATCAGCGCCGGGAAGTTGGCGGACGCCGCGATCGCGAAGGCCAGCGACACCATGAAGGCAACGTTCTGCTTCTCGAAGGCGATGCCGAGTAGAACGGCGACAATACCGAGAATGACGGTGGTGATGCGCGACACCTTCAGTTCCGAACCCGGCGCCGGATTGCCCTGCTTGATCATCGTCGCGTAGAGGTCGTGCGAGACCGCCGAGGCGCCCGACAGCGTCAGGCCCGCCACCACCGCGAGGATCGTGGCGAACGCCACCGCGGAGATGAAGCCCATGAAGACGTTGCCGCCGACCGCGTTGCCGACCAGCACCGCCGCCATGTTGGTGGCGCCGGCGCCACCCTTGATCACGCCCTTGGCGACATCGGAGAACTCCGGATTGGTCAGCACCAGCGCGATCGCGCCGAAGCCGATGATGAAGATCAGGATGTAAAAGTAGCCGATCCACGTCGTCGCCCACAGCACCGACTTGCGCGCCTGCTTGGCATCGGGAACGGTGAAGAAGCGCATCAGGATGTGTGGAAGCCCCGCGGTGCCGAACATCAACGCCATGCCGAACGAGATCGCCGAGATCGGATCCTTCACGAATCCGCCGGGCCCCATGATCGCCAGTCCTGCCTTGTGCGCTTCCTCGGGCGTCTTGCCCGCGTTCGCGGCAACCTGCGTCTTGACGTCGACGGCAGCGGCGAACAGGCGTTCGAAGCTGAAACCGAAGTGCGCCATGATCATCAGCGCCATGAAGGTGACGCCGCACAACAACATGCAGGCCTTGATGATCTGCACCCAGGTGGTCGCGGTCATGCCGCCGAACAGCACGTAGATCATCATCAGCGCGCCGACCAGCACCACCGCGACCCAGTAGTCGAGGCCGAACAGCAGCTTGATCAATGCGCCGGCGCCGACCATCTGCGCGATCAGGTAGAACAGCACCGTCACCAGCGTGCCGGCGGCGGCGAACATGCGGATGGGCTTTTGCTGGAAGCGGTAGCCGGCGACGTCGGCGAAGGTGTACTTGCCGAGGTTGCGCAGGCGCTCCGCCATCAGGAAGGTGAGGATGGGCCAGCCGACCAGGAAGCCGATCGCATAGATCAGTCCGTCGTAGCCGTCCTTCATCACCGCGGCGGTGATGCCGAGGAAGGAGGCCGCCGACATGTAGTCGCCGGCGATGGCGAGGCCGTTCTGGAACCCGGTGATGCCGCCGCCCGCGGTGTAGAAATCAGCGGCCGAACGCGTGCGCCGCGCGGCCCACTTGGTGATCCACAGCGTCATCGCGACGAAGACCACGAACATGCCGATCGCCATCCAGTTGGTCGGCTGCTTGGTGGTCTGGCCGATGTCGCCGCCGGCGGCGAGGACGTTGCCGGACACCAGCGCCAGCGTCGCGAACGCAGCGTGGCGTGAATGCAGGAGACCATTCATGGATTGTCCTCCAGCACCTGCGCGGCGAGACGGTCGAATTCGCTATTGGCGCGTCGCACGTAGAAGCCGGTGAGTGCGATGGTGAAGACCATCAATCCGATCGCGATCGGGATGCCAATGGTACTGACGCCGTCGCCGATCGGTTGCGCGAGGAAGGACTTGTCGAAGGCGATCAGTCCGATGTAACCGAAGTAGGCGACCAGCATCAGGAGGGTAAGCGTCCATCCCAACGTGTTGCGCTTGTGCTTCAGCTCCTTGTAGATCGGGCTGGCGGCGATGCGATCGATCCGTGGATCACCGGTGGCGTTCATCGTGCGGGTTCCTTGTTGTCGTGATTGGTGGGACTGCACTGGCGCGATCAGAAGCTGTACTTCACCGTCGCCTGCACGCGCTTGAGGTCGCCGGAGCGGTTGTCTTCGAGGTCACGTTTGCCGTAGGTGATCTCGGCGCCGAGATCGAGCTTCGGGATCGGACTGTAAATCAGGTTGGCATGGATCGAACTGGCGCGCTCGGTGACGCCCCAGCTGTTGATGCCCCAGCCGGGCAGGCTGCGGTCGTTGTCGAACATGGCCATCGAATACATCAGGTTGCCGCGCAGTTTCGGCGAGAAGGCGTGGCGCCAGGACACGAAGCCACCATAGCCGTCGAGCGCATGCAGACCGCCGTTGGCGTCGAGCACGGTATCGCTGCCGAGGCCGAAGGCCATGTAGCGACCGATGCCGCTGCCGGCGTTGACCATGTAGCGCAGGTCGTCGTTCTTGCCGATGTTGAAATTGCCGGCGACGCTGACCGCGCCGCCGGTGGCGGTCTTGGCCGACTGATAGCTGCCGTTGGCGAGCTTGTTCTGGTACTCGAACTGGCGCGCCAGCAACGCCACCGAGAAGTGGCCCCAATTCCCCTTGGTGGTGTAACGCGCGGTGAGGTCGGGCATCACGTTGGCGCCGGAATTGGCGAGGCGCGCGCCGGTGGCGACGCTGCCGATGGTGGTCTGCGGATTCTCGGCGGAGAACGACCAGTTGCCCTTGGCGTAACGGATCTGCGCCTGGCGCACGAAGATGGTGCCATCGGTCGGGCCGACGAAATCGACCGCGTCGGGCAGCGCGGCCACGTCCTGGAAGTTGCTCCAGGTCTGGCCGGCCAGCCAGTTGTTCCATTGCACGTAGGCCTGGCGCAAGGTGACGCCGTAGGTATTGGTCGACGTCTCGTTGCCGTTCAGCGCATTGCTGCCGCCACCGTAGAAATCCATCTCGACATAGCCCTTCAGCTTGTCGCCGCGCTGGGTCACGGTGTCGGCGCTCAACCAGAAGCGCGACAGCTGCGCGGAGATGTCGGTATAGGCATTGCCGCCGTTGGCGGGCGGGGCGCTGACCGGGATCTGGCTGGGGAGATAGAAGATGCGGCCGGCGCTGCCGTCGTCGATCTTGCCGTCGCTGGTCTTGGTCGCCATCGCGTCGAGCTTGACGAAGCCGCCATAGGAGAACGTGGTGCCGGGATTGGCGCCGGTGTTGATCGCCGTCGCCTGGATCGGCTGCTTGCCGGCCGGCAGCGGCGCCGGCTGCGACGCCTTGATCTTGTCGAGTTCGGTCTTGGTGTCGGCGACTTGGGCGTGGGCATCGGCAGCCTCGGCCTTGGTGGTGTCGAGCTGCGCCTGTTGCTGCTGCTGCGCGTTCACCAGCGCCTTGACCTGCGCTTCGAGTTGGGCGACGCGCGCTTCCAGCTCCTTTTCCTTCTTGGTGGCGGCGAGCGAGAGATTGGGCGTGGCCAGCGCGAGCGTGATCGCAAGCGCAAGCGGAGTGCGGAGACTGGGTCGTTTCATCTCGGTTTTCCCATGAAGAGAGATCCGTGCGGGACCACGGCAATCGCAGCCTCCGCCGCGCATCGGGGGCTGACTATTCGCCTTTGGTCGAAAGAAAGGGCGACTACGACCAAGGTCTAAGCACGATGTTGCATCGCGGTAGCACGGATACGGCACACTCTCTTCTTTAACGAATACGTTCCACCGGGAGAACGCCATGACCGATCACGCTGCCGACATCTACAAGGCCAGCCCCGACTTCACAGCTGCGGCCGGTACCGGCAAGGCCGATGCCGAACGCGACTACGCCGCGTCGATGGCCGATCCCGACGCGTTCTGGGCCAAGGTCGCGGATCGCATCGAGTGGTTCCGCAAGCCGACCAAGATCCGTAACGTCAACTTCCACGCCGACGATTTCCGCATCAAGTGGTACGAGGACGGCGAACTCAACGCCAGCGTCAGCTGCCTCGACCGCCACCTCGCCAGCCGCGGCGACAAGCTGGCGATCGTGTTCGAGCCGGACGATCCGGCGACGCCTTCCGAAACCATCACCTATCGCCAGTTGCACGCGCGCGTCTGCAAGCTCGCCAACGCCTTGCGCAACCTCGGGGTGAAGAAGGGCGACCGCGTCACCATCTACTTGCCGATGATTCCGGATGCGGTGGTCGCGATCCTCGCCTGCGCGCGCATCGGCGCGGTGCACATGGTGGTGTTCGGTGGCTTCGCGCCCAATTCGATCGCCGATCGCATCGCCGACTGCGGCAGCAAGCTCGTCATCACCGCCGACGAAGGCCGTCGCGGGGGCAAGGCGGTCGCGTTGAAGGCCAATGTCGATGCCGCGTTGAAGCTGCCGGGCACCAATTCGGTGGAGACCGTGCTGGTGTTGCGCCATACCGGTGGCGCCGTCGACATGCAGATGCCGCGCGATCGCTGGTTCGACGCCGTCGTCGATGGCCAGCCCGAGACCTGCGAGCCGGAGCGGATGAACGCCGAGGATCCGCTGTTCATCCTCTACACCTCGGGTTCGACCGGCAAGCCCAAGGGCGTGCTCCACACCACCGGCGGCTACCTGACCTACGTCAGTTATACCCACGAGAAGGTGTTCGACCTCAAGGAAGACGACGTCTACTGGTGCACCGCCGACGTCGGCTGGGTGACCGGCCACAGCTACATCGTCTACGGGCCGCTGGCCAACGGCGCGACCGCGCTGGTGTTCGAAGGCATCCCGAGCTGGCCCGATGCCTCGCGCTTCTGGCAGGTGATCGACAAGCACAAGGTCTCGATCTTCTACACCGCGCCGACCGCGATCCGCGCGTTGATGCGCGAAGGCGACGCCCCGGTGAAGCGCACCTCGCGGGCATCGCTGCGTTTGCTCGGCAGCGTCGGCGAGCCGATCAATCCGGAAGCGTGGCGCTGGTATTACGAGACCGTCGGCGACAGCCGCTGCCCGATCGTCGATACCTGGTGGCAGACCGAAACCGGCGGCATCCTGATTTCGCCGATTCCCGGCGCGATCGACATGAAACCGGGTTCGGCGACCTTGCCGATGCCGGGCGTGAAGCCTGCATTGGTCGATGCCAATGGCGCGATCCTCGAAGGCGCGACCGAAGGCAACCTGGTGCTGCTCGATTCGTGGCCGGGCCAGATGCGCACGGTCTACGGCGATCACCAGCGTTTCATCGACACCTATTTCAAGGCCTATCCCGGCATGTACTTCACCGGCGACGGTTGCCGCCGCGACGAGGACGGCTACTACTGGATCACCGGCCGCGTCGATGACGTCATCAACGTCAGCGGCCATCGCATCGGCACCGCGGAAGTGGAATCGGCGCTGGTCAGCCATCCCAAGGTCGCCGAAGCGGCGGTGGTCGGGTTCCCGCACGACATCAAGGGCCAGGGCATCTACGCCTACGTCACCCTGAAGCAGGGCGAGGAAGGCAGCGACGACCTGCAAAAGGAATTGAACGTGCATGTGCGCAAGGAGATCGGGCCGATCGCGACGATCGATCACTTGCAGTGGGCACCGGGCCTGCCGAAGACGCGCAGCGGCAAGATCATGCGCCGCATCCTGCGCAAGATCGCCGAGAACGCGCCGGATCAACTGGGCGATACCAGCACGCTGGCCGATCCCACGGTGGTGGCCTCGCTGGTGGAAGAGCGCAAGGTGAAGTGAGCAGGGCGTGTCGACGCTGCTGATCGCGGACGACCACCCGCTGTTCCGCGAAGCGTTGCGCGGGGTGGTCGCACGCCTGCTGCCGCAAGCGCAGATCAACGAAGCGGAGAATGCCGGCGCGTTGTACGCGCTGGTGGATGCGCATCCCGATGCCGACCTGTTGCTGCTGGATCTCAACATGCCGGGCGTGCACGGGTTTTCGGCGCTGGTGCACCTGCGCGCCAGCCATCCGCAATTGCCGGTGGTGATGGTGTCGGCGCGCGAGGAGCCGGCGGTGATGCGGCGCGCACTCGACCACGGCGCCGTCGGTTTCATCCCGAAGTCTTCCGATGCTGCGACACTGGCCCATGCGCTGCAACAGGTGCTGGATGGCGAGCGCTGGGCACCGGAAGCCGCGCTGGCAGCGGTGCCGACCAGCGAGGAGGAGCACGCCGTCGCCGCGCGGGTGCGCGAGCTGACGCCGCAACAGTTCCGCGTGCTGCAGATGCTCGGCACCGGCCTACTCAACAAGCAGATCGGTTACGAGCTCGGTGTTTCGGAAGCGACGATCAAGGCGCACATGAGCGCGATCATGCGCAAGCTCGGCGCGCGCAATCGCACCCAGGCGATCCTGATCGCCGGCAAGCTCGCGGTCGACCCCGACACCGTGCAGGCGCCGCCCGAAGACTTCGACTGATCCGGGCAAGCGCCTGAATGGGCCTGCCATACGCCTGCAACAGGATGGCGTAGGATAGGCGCAACCCGGAGCCATGATGGCGCCGGCAGGTGGGCAACAAGGACAGTTCCCGGCACAAGGCCAAGCGTATGGAATCGCTGAAATCCCTCGTGGTCAAACCGGTCCAGTCGGCGGCGCTTGTCGCCGGCGTCTCGCGTCGCGTGGCGAAGCGAATGCCGGTGCGCCGGATCGTGATGCTGCATGGCGTCGGGCCGGGCGAGCTCGAAGTCGCCGCCTTCGTCGCGCAGATGGAATGGCTGGCGCGCAATTTCCGCGTAGTGCCGCTGGACGAACTGATCGCCGGCGTGAACACCGGGGCACCCGCTGCACATGAAGTCGCGTTGACCTTCGACGACGGGTTGCGCTGCCACGCCGAAGTGGTCGCGCCGGTGTTGTCGCGCCTCGGCTTGCCGGCGACGTTCTTCGTGTGCCCTGGCCTGATGTCCGAGCGCCGCTGGCTGTGGAACCACGAAGCGCGCGTGCGCCTGCATCTGCTCGATGATGCGCAACGCCACGCACTGGCGGTGGATACCGGAGCGCCAGGCGCTGCCATCGAACCGTGGGTGGAATGGATGAAGACGCTGCCGCTGGCGGCGCGCCAGCAAGTGGAAGCGCTGATCCGCGCACGCACGCCGGGATTCGTGCCGACGCCGCAACAGCATACGCGTTTCGATCCGGTGAGTTGGGAACAGCTGCGAACGCTGGACAGCGATCTTTTCACCGTCGGTTCCCATACCTCCAGCCATCCGATCCTCACCACGCTGGACCAGGCGGAACTGGAGAACGAACTGCGCGGTAGCCGCGACGCCCTCGAGCGATTCCTCGACAAGCCGGTCGATCTCTTCTGCTATCCGAACGGATCGCAGGATCGCCGCGTGCGCGACACCACGGCGAAGATCTACCGCGCCGCGGTGACGACCGAGAGCGGATTCGTCGGCGATGGCCAAAACCTGCACGATCTTCCGCGGTTCCCGGTCGCCGACAACGTTGCGCTGTTCGCCTGGCGCATGCACCGCCCGCAGGCCTGAGCACGGTCATGTCTTCGATTCCGCCCGCTGCAGTGCTCGTCCTCGATGCCGACAGCAGGGCCGGCCTCGCCACCGTGCAGTCATTGGGGCGTCGCGGCGTGCCGTTGCATGTCGGCATGCGCGCTGCCGGCAGCCTGACAGCGCATTCGCGTTGGTGCACGCGGGCCCACTCGCAGCCTGCGGCGGAAGCCGTTGACGATGCTCATGCATGGATGCGTGATTTGCACGCGGAACATCGCTTCGTATTGATCGTGCCGACAACAGAGGCTTCGTTGCTGTGGCTGCGGGCCTTGTCGCCGGAAGATCCGCTGCGCAAGCTGGCGCTGTTGCCTTCCGATGAAGCGCTCGACATCGCCTTGTCCAAGGAACGCACGCGCGCGCTGGCCGAACGCATCGGTTTGCCGGTGCCGGGATCGCGCCTGCTGGCGCAGGGCACATCGCCTGGCGATCACGAACCCTCGGGTTTCCCCTGTGTCCTGAAGCCGGCGAGCAGCAAGGTGCAGGTGGATGGACGGTTGGTCACGTTGGCGCCGGTCGTCGTGCGCGACGCATCGATGCGCAGCGCGTTGCTGAAGAAATGGTTGCCGCATACCGACGTGCAGGAACAGCGGTGGGTGCCTGGGCGCGGCGTCGGTGTCGAGCTGGTGTACGCGGATGGCAGGGTCGTCGCCGAATTCGTCCATGAGCGCATGCACGAGTTGCCACTGACTGGTGGTGGCAGCACCTTGCGGCGTGCGGCGAAACCGGATGCGCATTTGCTGGAGATATCGAAGCGGCTGCTCGACGCATTGCAGTGGCAGGGCGTGGCGATGGTCGAATGGCGTCGCGCCGACGACGGCGCGATCCATCTGATGGAAATCAATCCGCGGCTATGGGGTTCGCTGCCGCTGACGATTGCCGCCGGCGTCGATGTGCCTGCGATCCTCCACGACCTCGCGCAAGGACACCCGGTGCAGGCGGTGACGCGCTGGAAGGAGAACGTTTCCGCACGCAACATCGGCGAAGACGTCCGCTGGACGATGTCCAACCTGCGTGCGGATCGCTCCGATCCATTGCTGCTCACGCAATCGTTGCCGACCATGCTGGCCGGCTGGTTACGGGTCTTCAGCGGACGCGAAATCTACGATGGCTGGCATGCCGGCGATCCTGCGGTCGCCATTGCCGAACTCAAAAGCGTTGCACGCGGGTTGTATGCGCGCCCCGCAGGGATGTTGCACAGGCGATCCCTGCGCCACCGGATCATCAAGGCGCACGAGACGCGTTTCGGCGCGCATGGCGAACATCTGCGACCGATCCGGAACCTGTTGTTCCTGTGCTATGGAAACATCTGCCGCAGTCCCTTTGCGGAACGGCTGGCGCAGCAAACCATGCCGGCACTGGACATCACCAGCGCCGGATTCCATCCGCGCAGTGGTCGTGCAAGCCCGGAACACGTGGTGCGCGCGGCGCGGGTGCATGCCGTCGACCTGGCGGATTGGTCGTCGCGCGAAGTCACCGGGCGCATGGTGGCGGACGCCGACTGCATCGTGGTCATGGATGTCTCCCATCTCGAGAAGATGCAGACGAATTTCCCCGAGGCGCTCGACAGAACGACATTGCTGGGACTGTTCGATCGCAACGGTCCGCTCGAACTGATGGACCCCTATACCCTGTCGCCCGAGAAAACCGGCGCGGTCATGCGCGACATGTCGCGTGCGATTTCGGGTCTTGCGAAGGCGCTGCGTTAACCGGCTTCGGATGCGCTCATGGCGCGGTGTGCAGCAAGAAACGCGCGCAGCGAAGCAGGTTTCACTGGCTTGGTCAGCACCTGCACGCCGCGTTCCTGCGCGCGCTGCTTCAGCAAGTCGCTGCCATCGGCAGTAAGCAGGGCGCCACGGGCATCGGGGCAGTGCGCCTGCAATGCGCCCAGCGCGTCGAGTCCATCCATGCGGTCGTGCAGGTGGTAGTCGACCAGCAACACGTCCGGCGACTGGTCCGCCTGCGCCAGCGCTGCGTCGATGGTGGCCGCGCACAGCACCTCGACCTGCCAACGTCCCAGCAGTGCACGCATGCCGGCGAGGATGTCGGGATCGTTGTCGACGCAGAGCACGCGCAATCCGGCCAGCGATGGATCGACGGTGGCCAGCGTCGTGGGCGCCTGTGTCGAAACCGATGCATCGATCGCGACGCGCGGCGCGCGAATCGAGAACATGCTGCCGCGTCCGATGGCGGAGCGGGCGTCGAGCGCGTGTCCGAGCAGCTTGGCGATGCGCTGGCAGATCGACAGGCCGAGGCCCATGCCGCGGCCGTCCCAATCGAAGGCCTGCTCGTAGCGATGGAACTCATCGTAGATCTGGCGCATGTGGTGTTCGGGAATACCGGGGCCGGTATCCCAGACCTGCAATTCGACTTGCGCCCCACGTGCGCGTGCCGCCAGCACGATGCGTCCGTGCGGGGTATAGCGCAAGGCGTTGGCGAGGAAATTCTGCAGCACCCGGCGCAACAGTCGACGATCGCTGCGTACGAACAGTCGCGGCGCGTGCACGCGGATGTCGATGCCGCGTCCGGCAGCCATCGGCGCATATTGCGCGGCGAGTTCCTGCAGCAGTTGCGCGGTATCGACGTCCTGCAGCACCGGCGTCAGTGCGCCGGCGTCGAGGCGCGAGACATCGAGCAGGCCGTCCAGGAGTTCCTCGGCAGCACGCAAGGACACGTCGACGCGCTCGGCGAGATGGTGCTGTTCGACCGGATCGGCGCTTTCGCGCAATGCCGAAGCGAACAGGCGCGCGGCGTTCAATGGCTGCAGCACGTCGTGGCTGACCGCGGTGAGGAAGCGCGAGCGCGATTCCTGTGCCGCTTCGGCCTCGCGGGTGCGCTCGTCGACGCGCTGTTCCAGCGTCTCGTTGATCTCGCGCAGTTCGCGTTGCGCGCGCACGTGTTCGCTGATGTCGCTGTAGCTGGTGACGTAGCCGCCACGCGGCAGGGACTGTCCATGCAGTTCGATCACCCGGCCGTCGCCGCTGATACGCACGGTGACGTGCGGCGAGCCTGCGCGCATGTGGCCGATGCGCTTTTCGATCTGCTGCTCGATGTCGCCGCCGCTGATTTCGCCGATCTCGCCGCGCTCGATGTTGTGGCGGATCAGGTCGGCGACCGGGCGGCCGACGTAGAGCATGCCGTCGGGATAGCCGAACAGTTCCTGGTAGCGGCGATTCCATGCCACCAAACGCATGTTGCGATCGACCACGCTCACGCCCTGGTCGATGTTCTCCAGCGTGTTGGAAAGAATTTCGCGGTTGAAGCGCAATTCCTGCCCGGCCTCGTCGAGCACCGCGACCACTTCCGCCACTTCCATGCCGGAACCGCGCAGCGCGCTGGTCAGCATCAGTCGCGCCGAGGCCGCGCCGATCGCCGCGGCGAGCAGGCGTTCGCTGAACTGGATCCACTGGCGTCCCGCGCGTGCACCCGGCTGCAGCGCATGACCATTGGCGCGGGCCTGTTCCTCGAAGGCGCGTTGCGCGGTGCGTTCGCCCAACACGCGCGCGCATAGCGTCTGCAGGTCGGCGATCTGGATGTTGCCCGACCATTCGCCGGCAGCGAGCGTGCGTTCGGCATAGGGATCGAGGAAGGGCGATGCGCGCAGGCGTTCGTCGAGGTTTGGGCGCCAACGCATCGAGCCCAACAGCAGGCCGCCGGTGTTGAGTAGCAGCGACCAGATGGTGCCGTGGGTCAGCGGATCCCAACCGGAGACGCCGAACAACTGGTGCGGGCGCAGCCAGCCGATCCCGAACGGCCCGGTGTCGATCCAGGCATCGCCGAACCATCCCGAATTCGCCAGTGCCGGCAGCAGCAAGGTGTAGGTCCAGATGCCGAAGCCCAACACCAGGCCGAGTTCGGCGCCGCGACGACTGGCGCCGCGCCAGTACAGGCCGCCGATCAGCGCCGGCGCGAATTGCGCCACCGCCGCGAAGGCCATCAGACCGTAGGCGGAGAGCGCGGTTTCGCTGGCGCTGAAGCGGTAATAGCCCCAGGCCATCGCCGCGAGCATCACGATCGCGGCGCGACGAATCCACAACACGGTCGATGCCACGTCGGCATCGCGGTGATCGACGCGACGCGAACGCAGCAGCAGTGGCATCACGATGTCGTTGCTGACCATCGTCGCCAACGCCACGCTGGCGACGATCACCATGCCGGTGGCCGCAGAGAATCCGCCGACATAGGCCAGCATCGCCAATGCATTGCTGTGGCCGGCCAACGGCAACGCCAGCACGAAACTGTCAGCCAGCGCCTTGCCATCGCGCCCGAATGCGCTGACGCCGGCGGCGGCGATTGGCAACACCATCAGGCAGATCACCACGAGATAGGCGCCGAACAGCCAGCGCGCGCGCCGGATGTCGGCGACGTCGCCGCATTCGACTACGGCGACGTGGAACTGGCGCGGCAGGCACAGGATCGCGGCGAACGCGAGTAGCGTCTGGCCGACGAAGCCGATCGGTGGTGAGCTTTCCACCAGCGCGCGGGTGGCATCGATGACGGAAGCGTCGCGCCGGCCGAGCCAGCCGATGGCGAACACGCCGATGGCGATCAGCGCGACGATCTTGACCAGCGATTCCAGCGCGATCGCCAGCATCATGCCCGGGCGATGCTCGGTGGCGTCGACTTCGCGGGTACCGAACAGGATCGCGAACAGCGCCATCAACGCGGCGATGTAGAGCGCGGGATCTCCGAACAGAGTGATCGACGAGCCGCTGCCGCGCAGCACGTCGAGACTGATCGCCACCGCCTTGAACTGCAGGGCGAAGTAGGGCACCGCAGCGATCAGCGCGATCACCGTCACCAGCGCCGCGAGTTGCTGCGAACGGCCGTAACGCGCGGACAGGAAGTCGGAGATCGAGACGGTGTTCTGCGACTGCGCGATCAGCGCCATCCGTTCGATGATGCGCCAGCCGAACACCAGCACCAGCAGCGGGCCGAGATAGATCGGCAGGTAGCCGATGCCCTGGCGTGCGGCGGTGCCGACCGCACCGTAGAAGGTCCACGACGAGCAATACACCGCCAATGCCAGGCTGTAGACGATCGGCCGCAGCCAGCGCAGCCGCGGATAGACCGGATGGCGATCGCCCAGCCAGGCCACGCCGAACAGCAGCGCGGCGTAGCCGATCGACGCCAGCAGGAGCATCCAGCCAGGCAGCATGGGATTCCTCGGTCCGGGTTCTGCCGAGTGTGCGGGTGCCGACGTGCTCGAGCAAATGACATGGCTTGCCTCTATCGACGCCCTGCTGCAGGGCGTCGACTCGATGCTCGGCGGCTGCTCAGGGGATCAGCCGCCAGCTCACCTGCCACACGTCCGGTGGTGGCGGTAGCCACGAGCCCGTCGAAGGATAGCCGTATTGATAAGCCGTGCTGTCGTATATGCCGAAGGAATGCATCGGTCCGGCTTGGCAAACCACATCGCGCGCCGGCAGCAAGCCGTTATTGAGATATCCGAACTCTGCAGCGGTCACACAGGTGTTGTCGTTGTCGAAGATCGCGCCATGTGTGGCGGCATTGTCGATGAACACCATCGGCATGGCGATGCCGTTCCACAATCGATTCACCAATGCTTCCGAGTACGGCGTCGACGGATCGAATTCTCCCTGCACCATCAGGCCGCGCACCTTCGTGCGCGATTCCAGCCACGGATCGATCGCCGGTGCCCACGGCCACTGCTGGCATCGATCCACCAGTGTGGATGCTGCGACCGCCCAATATTTGCGAGTGTCGGCGATCTTGCGAGTCGTATCGCGCCAGTCTGTCGAGCCGGAATCGTTGCACTGCAAGGCAGCGCTCATTGGGTTGAAGCTGGGCAGGACGCGCAGGTCAGCATAGGTCATCGCGGCGATCTGTTCGGCGGCGGCGATATGGGCCGGGGTGCCGTCCAGCGCATCGGACATCGCGCTCAGCGAAGGCGCCACCATCAGATCCCAGAAGAACCACATGGCAGTGCCATCCAGTGAGGCCAGTGCTTGGTCGGGCGTGACGCTGCCCATCCGGTGCTGCGAAGTGGCCTGATAGATGCGTTGAAACGTCGCCAGCACCTGTTGCGGAGTCGTGCCCATGTGGAAACGGTCGTTATGCCGCGCGATGAACGGAATGAAGGCCTGCTGCAGGTTCAGCTGGTCCATCGACATCCGCAGCAGCGCTTGCTGCTGCCAGTCCAGGTGCGACCAGTTCATGTTGCTGTCCAGCACCACGCGCTCGAACTTGTCGGGGAACATGCGGCTGGCATAGGCCATCAGGCCGGTGCCGCTGGATACGGCGAACAGGTCCGCATGGGAGAAGCCGAGGATGGCGCGCACCAGATTCAGGTCGCGCACGTGATTAGGCGTATTGATGCTCTTGAGGAAAGCCGCATGCTGTTGCAGGCAAGGGCCGATCGAACGATTCCACCAATTTTGTTGCGCCTGCATGCTGGTCGGCGTCGGATTGCGGCTGTCGCCATCCATGAAGTTCTCAGTGCCGCCACGCGAGGCGTAGTTGCAACTGACTTGGGTGCCCATGCCGTCACTGACGCCGCGAAGATCCACGCCGACCACCAGGTGATCGACCTGCAGCTGCGGCTGCCATTGCTCGAAGAGTTCCGCCATGGATGCGCTGGAGTTGTCGGGACCGCCGCCGTTCAGCAGCAACAGGCGGGTATAGGCCGGCGGATTGAGTGGCTTGGAAATGCCGATGGTGATGTCGCCGTGGCCGGGATCGGACCAGTCGAGCGGCACCGTGACCAAGGCGCATTGGATGGTGGTGCCGTCGGTGAACAGCGAAGGCGGACAAGCTCCCCACTTCACTGATTGCTTGTAGTACATGGCGTAGCGAAGATCCGCCGAGTGATCGTTGATATCGTCGGCAAACGCCAACCCCGGGCATGCCACGCAGCCGATCAGCACCACCAACATGCGTATGGACAACATGAAAAGCTTCATTTTGATGCTCCCTTGATCAGTACGACATGCCGAACAGGCCAGCCGTGGCATGATCATCTTCAGGGCGAGCAGGATCGTAAATGACCGGTCGCGGGGTTTTTCGATGTGACCACTTCGAGCCGCCACAGAGAGCAGAGATGGCGAACAGGCGGCAAAACGACGAGCCGATGTATGTTCAGTTCGCCGAATCGATCCGGCGGGATATCGATTCGGGCCGCTTCCAGATGGGTGCGCGCCTGCCCGGAACCCGCTCGATGGCGGTTTCCCTTGGGGTTTCCCGCACCGTCGTATTGATGGCGTATGACCAACTCGAAAGCGAGGGCTATCTGGAGTCGCGCTCGGGTAGCGGCACCTACGTATCAGTGCGCTCCGCAGGCGCGTCCGCTTGCGAGACGCGCGTGGAAGAACAGGGCGTGGTGCCGGGAGATCCGCAGCTGTCCCGCCTGGCTCGGCGGGCCGTGCTCCCTGCCAAACCCGAAGCGGCAATGCTTGCGCTCGAAGACGGAGTGATCGATCTTGCGCAACCTCGTGTGAAGTCCGATTCGCGCAGCCTCAAGGCATGGATGCAGAACCTGATGTTGTTGCTGCGCAGTCGCGATGCGCCCGACTTCCCGGAATTGCAAGGCGCCATCGCGCTGCGCAAGGCCGTGGCCAGCTATCTGAGGGTTGAACGGGCGATTGAGGTCGATCCGGAAGACATCCTGATCGTCAGTGGTGCCCAGCAGGCGCGTGACCTCATTGCTCGTGTCCTGCTCGACGAAGGGGATGGCGTAGGCGTGGAGGAACCGTGCCACTGGAGCATCCGTCATGCCTACGAGGCGATGGGCGCGCGGATCGTGCCATGTCGGGTCGGTCCGCAGGGCATCGACATCAATCGCCATGCAGCGGAGTTGGACGGCGTGCGTTTGATCAACGTGGCTCCGTCCTTTCAGTTTCCGACGGGCGTGGTCATGCCCGAAGAGCAACGCAGGGCCCTCCTGCAATGGGCCTACGCGCATGATGCATGCCTGGTCGAGGACGATTTCGATTGCGAGCATCGCTACGGAGTGCGGACTTCTACATCGTTATGGTCGATGGATCGCTATGGGCGGGTCATTCATGTCAGCAGCTTTGCGCGATCGATGTTTCCGGCGTTGCAATTGGGTTACTTGTTGATGCCGCGAGCATTGCGGGAGCGGTTCCTAGCGATCAAGTGGCTGGCGGATCGTGGGAGTGTGTCGATGCAACAGCATGTGCTTGCCGCATACATCACCAGCGGCCAGTACCTGCACGATTTGCGGCGTATCGCGCACCGCCTGGCTCCCCGCCATCGGGCGTTGCAGACCGCGTTGCAGATGCGTATCGACAACGCCATGGAGGTGACCGGTTCGGTGGCGGGGGGGTCGCTTTTCGTGCACTTGCCCGGCTTGCCACGGAATACCACGGACACATTGGTGACCGAGGCACTGGTGCGTGGTGTGCGCATCCGCTCGGCGGAGTGTTTCTATCAGGCACCGCCCGATCATGTCGCGCTGGTGCTCAGTTATGCCGGGGTATCCGAAGCAAACCTCAAGCGAGCCGGGATCCGGCTTGCAGAGGCCTATCTGGCGGTCAAAAAGGGGTTCTGACTCATTCTCGCGGATACACGGCTACCAAAAAAAGAAACCCCGCTTTTCAGCGGGGTTTCTCGTATCGCATCCAACAAGCGGAAGGCTTACTTGATCTTGCCTTCCTTGTAGATCACGTGCTTGCGGACGACGGGATCGTACTTCTTGATCTCCATCTTTCCAGGCGTGTTCTTCTTGTTCTTGTCGGTGGTGTAGAAATGGCCGGTGTTGGCCGAGGAGATCAGGCGGATCTTGTCGCGCTTGGTTGCCATGGTGTTTTAACTCCTCAGACCTTTTCGCCGCGTGCGCGCATTTCGGCGAGCACGGCGTCGATGCCGTTCTTGTCGATGGTGCGCAGGGCCTTGGTGGAAAGACGCAGCTTCACCCAACGGTTTTCCGAAGCGACCCAGAAGCGGCGCTCGTGCAGGTTGGGGAGGAAACGGCGGCGGGTTTTGTTCATCGCGTGCGAGACGTTGTTACCCGTCGTCGTACGCTTGCCGGTGACTTGGCAGACTCGTGACATTGCGCACCTCATGGTGTCGGTGTTGCCCTCCGTAGCCCGGAAGGTGGCGGCCCCGGCGAATTGCTTCGCCACACGATGCGGGAGTGCTGCAGGCGGCCGGGATCGTGTTGCCGGGACCGCAAGCCCGGAGTCCGGACGCAGCGAGCCGGAAATTATGCGGGAAAGCAGGGCGGAGGGCAACCCGGGGCTGCCGGGCGGGTCTCAGCCCAGGATCGCGTGGGGCAGGAAGCGGGCGCCGTTGCCGGTGACCAGGGTGCTGTCTTCGCGGATGCCGATGCCCACCGCTTCGTCGCCGACCACCCAGCTGCCGACCAGTGGATAGCGCCCGCCGAAGGCTGTCAGCGGGCGTGCGGCCTGGAGGATGGCCAGCCCGGAATCGTAGGGGCCATCGGTATCGATGCGGTTGCCGGCGCCCAGCGCCAGGGTGATGTTGGCGCCTTCGCGCGAGAACAGCGGCTTGCGCACCCAGCCGGTCTCGACCCGCTCGCCGCGTTCGGCGAAGCGCGATTCCAGCAGGTTGGGATGGCCGCGATGGCGCTCCCACAGCAGCGGCAGCACGCCCTTGTTGCTCAGCACCGCCTTCCACGGCGGTTCGATCAGGCGCAGGGTGTCACCCAGCAGGTTCGAGCCGAAACTGTCGCGGAACATGTCCTCGAGCGGGTAGAGCTTGAACAGGGTGTCGATGATGCGGTCGTCGAGATCGGTGAAGCGGCCGTCGTCGGTGATGCCGATGTCGTCGATGGCGATGCCTTCGGTGGAAACGCCCGCCTGTTCGGCGCAATCGCGCAGGTAGAGCACGGTCGCTTCGTCTTCCGGCGCGTCGGGGAAGGATGCGAAGTGCACCAGTTTTCGCGCGGCGATGGCGGCGAAGCGTTCCTGCAGGGCTTCCTGGATGCGATTGAACTGGTCGGCGTCGCCGGGGAGCTGGCGCGCGCGCTTGAGGTCTTCCAGCCACGTCCACTGGAAGTAGCCGGCCTCGAACAGGCTGGTCGGTGTGTCGTAATTCAGTTCGAACAGTTTCGCCGGGCCGCTGCCGTCGTAGGCGAAATCCATGCGGCCGTAGAGATGCGGGTCGCGGCGCTCCCAGGAACGCTTGATCCAGTCCCAGTAGGCGGGCGCGATGCCGAGTTTCGCCAGCAGTTCGGCTGAACGCACGACCTCGTCGACCAGCGCGATCGCCATCTCGTGCAGCTCGTTGGTCGGCGCTTCGATGTCGTCTTCGATTTCGTGCAGGGTGAAGGCGTAGTACGCCGATTCGTCCCAATACGGTTCGCCGTCGATGGTGTGGAAGGTGAAGCCGTCGCGCTCCGCCTGCGCGCGCCAGTCGGCACGTTCTTTCGCAGCGAGGCGTTGCATTGCTCTCAGCTGCCGAACGAGGCGTGCGCGGATCCGGTGCCGCCAAAGCCGCCGCGCGCTACCGTGGTGCCGCGCGCGACCGATGCCGCGCGACCGGCTTCGCCGCTGACGAATCCGCTGCGCGTGCCCGCCGATTCGCCATCGGCCTTGAAGAAGTCGCCGCTGTTGCGATCGCGATAGAGCGGCGAGCCGCCGGCGAATCCGCTCCGGCCATTCATTGCCGAACTGGCGAGATAGCCGATCAGGAAGCCGCTCATCGGCGGCATGAAGCTGGAATGGCCGCGTTCGTCGGTACGCGCGGTGCAGTTGCCGAACTGGGCGTCGCAGTCGCTCTTGTCCTCGAACTTCGGCGCGGTGGCGTCGTGCTTGGCCAGCGCCTGCCCGTAGGCGGCGGAGCATTCCTGGTAGGTGCCGGCCTTGGCCTGCACGCATTCGTCGATGGATTGCGCGATCGCGCCGGTCGGCGCGCTGTCGCTGCAGCTGGCCAGCGCCAGCGGCAATGTCGCCGTCATCAGCGTCAGGCGGATATGCGTTGAACGTTTCATCGGTGCGTTTCCCTCATCCCGATGCCAATGATGCCTGATCCGTCATTTCCCGCGCTTCATCGGACGCGCTTTCACCTTGGCGATCCAGTCGCGCACCTGCAGTTCCAGCACCGGCATCGGCACCGAACCCTGCGCCAGCACGGTGTCGTGGAATTCTCGAACGTCGAACTTCGGCCCGAGCGCGGCTTCGGCTTCGCCGCGCAGGCGACGGATCGTCAGTTCGCCGAGCTTGTAGCTCAGCGCCTGGCCCGGCCACGAGATGTAGCGATCGACTTCGGTGGTGATCTCGTGTTCCGACAGCGCGGTGTTGTCGCGCAGGTAGGCCAGCGCCTGGTCGCGCGTCCAGCCCTTGTGGTGTACGCCGGTATCGATCACCAAGCGACAGGCGCGCCACATCGCATAGGTCAGGCGCCCGAAATCCTCGTAGGGCGTCTGGTAGATCCCCATCTCCTTGCCGAGGTATTCCGAATACAGTCCCCAGCCTTCGCCGTAGGCGGAGATGTATTCCTTGCGGAACTCGGGTACTTCGCCCATCTCCTGCACCAGCGCGCCCTGCAACGAATGTCCGGGCGACGATTCGTGCAGCGTGAGTGCCGGCAGGTTGTAGAGCGGGCGCGATGGCAGATCGTAGGTATTGAGCCAGTAGGTGCCGACGCCGCCGCGACCAGCGGTCCAGAACGGCGCGATGTCGGCGGGCACCGGCACGATGGTGAAACGCCCCCGCGGCAGCTTGCCGATCACCTTGCCGATTTCACCGTCGACGCGCTTGGAAATCCACGCGGCGTCGTTCAGCAGTTCCTGCGGCGTCTTCGCATAGAACCGGGGATCGCTGCGCAGGAAATGCAGGAAGGCCTTGTAAGTGTCTTGTCCGGGTGGTGCCTTGAAGCCGACCTCCTTGATGATCGCGTCCATCTCGGCGCGGATCGACGCGACTTCCTTCAAGCCAATCGCGTGGATCTCGTCCGGTGACAGGTCGAGCGTGGTGTATTTGCGGATCTGTTCGCGATACCAGGCCTGGCCGTCGGGCATCGCTTCGGCGGCCAGCGTGGTGCGCGCCTTCGGCAGGTATTCGCCGCGGAAGAACACCAGCAGCTTGCCGAACGCGGGAATCACCGCATCGCGGATCGCGGCCTTGGCATCGGCGCGCAGCTGCGCCTGTTCGCCGGTGGAAATCGTCGAGGGCAGCTTCTTCAGCGGATCGTAGAAATTCGACTGCTCGGGATCCTTGAGATCGGCCACCATCGCGATCGACTGGTCGCGGCCATCCAGGGTGGCGCGCGGCACGCTGAATCCACGCGCCAGTCCTGCACGCATGTTGGCGACCTGTTGGTCGAAGTAGTGCGGCACGTCGCGCAGCAGGCCGATGTAGTTGCGCACGTCCTGAGCATTGCGCAGGGGTTTGCGCGTCAGGAAGCCAAGTCCCGACCAGAACTGGCTATCAGCGTTGAACGGCATTTCGTAGTCGCGGAAACGCTCTTCCGCCGCATAGTGCTCGATCTGCGGCTTGTAGACGAGATAGTTGATGCGCTCGGCGGGAGAGAGTTGCTGCGGATCGATCGTCGCCAGCTGTTTCAGCACGTCGTCCCAATAGGCGAGTCGCTGGGCCTGCGCCTGCGGCGAAACATCGGGCAGGTGCGCCGACATGTTGTCGCTGACGCTGTCCTCGTCGAGGTCGCTGCTGTCCAGGTGCTTGCGCCACTCGCCTTCGCGCTGCCAGATCGCCTTGAAGCGGGCATCGGTGTCATTGGCCGTCGTCGATTGCGCGTTCGCGAAGGCAGGTGCCAGCAACAGGGCGAGCAGGAGATGTTTCACGGGCGGGTCCGGCAGGTGCAATCGCCGGATGCTACACCGTCGGTGCCGCATCAATGCGTGTTGCGGTCGCGCTTCCAGCCGCGGTGGCGGATGTCGAGGTAGAGGCTGTAGGTCGCGGTGAAGGCCGGGAACAGGTTGCCGAGGATGCCGACGGCGTCGTTCTTGCCGAACACGAAATAGCTGAGCGTCATCAGGCTGCCGATGATGCTCATGTACCAGAACAGGCGCGGGATCACCGGCTTGCCGTGGCGCTTGCTGGCGACGAACTGCACCAGCCAGCGGCCGCCGAACATCAGGGTGCCGACGATGCCGATGATCTTCCACGGGCTCATGTGGATGCCGGTCCACTCCAGCCACTTGATCGGCGTATCCATCGCGCCCTTGGGCGCGGATTGCACGGCGTCTGCAACGGCCTGGGTTGCCTGCAACAACAGCATCGACATCAGATTTCCTCGGTGCGGGTACGACGGCTGCGGTCGATCAGCCAGGACACGCCGCGAAGATCGCGTACGCCGACCATGGCGCGGCCGAAATTGGTGTACTTGGACGAACCACTGGCGCGATGGCGATGGTTTACCGGCACGCTAATGGTCTTCCAGCCGGCGCGTTGCATCAGCGCGGGCAGGTAGCGGTGCATGTGGTCGAAATAGGGCAGGTCGAGGAAGGCGTCGCGCTCGAACAGCTTGATGCCGCAGCCGGTGTCTGGCGTGGAATCGCGCAGCATCCGCGAACGGATCGCATTGGCCCACTTCGATGCCCAGCGCTTGCTGCCGGTGTCCTGGCGATTGACGCGCCAGCCGGCGAACATTCGGGTGTTGCTGTCGGCCTTGTCGCGTTCGGCGAGCAGCTTCGGGATGTCGGCGGGATCGTTCTGGGCGTCGCCGTCGAGCGTGGCGATCCACGGTGCGCGCGCGGCCTTGACGCCGTTGCGCACCGCGGTGCTCTGGCCAGCGTTGGCGAGATGGCGCACCACCCGCAGTTCCGGCACTTCGGCCTTGAGCCGCTGCAGCACCGCCAGCGTGCCGTCCTTGGACTGGTCGTCGACGTAGACGATCTCGAACGGGATTTTCCCGCGCAGGGCCGCGAGGATCTCGCGGATCAACGGTTCGACGTTGTCCTGCTCGTTGTAGACGGGCACGACGACCGAGAGTTGTGGTTGTTCGCTCATTTGCGCAGTCGCTCCAGGATGCCGTCGAGCGCGTCGAGGCTGCCGTATTCGATCATCAGTTTGCCGCGGCCCTTGGCCGACTGCTTGACCGTCACCCGGCTGCCGAGCACATCGGACAGTTCGCGTTCCAGCGCGGCGACATTGGCATCGGCCAGCGCAGCCTTCGCGCCGCGCTTGGAGCTGTCGGAAGGCAGTTTGCCGGCGGTGTATTGCTGGGCCTTGTGTTCGACTTCGCGCACCGACCAGCCGTGCTGCGCGGCTTCCGACGCCAGTCGCGACGCCAGTTCCGGCGACAGCGTGAGCAATGCGCGGGCGTGGCCCATCTCGAGCTGGCGCGATTCCAGCAAGGCGCGGATCGCCGGCGGCAGGTCGAGCAGGCGCAACAGGTTGGAGACACTGGCGCGCGAACGGCCGACCGCTTCCGCGGCGAGGGCGTGCGTCAGGTCGAATTCGTCGATCAGGCGTTGCAGCGCCTGCGCTTCTTCCAGCGGATTGAGGTCTTCGCGCTGGATGTTCTCGATCAGCGCCATCGCGATCGCGGTGCGATCGTCGAGTTCGCGGATCACCACCGGCACCACGTCGAGCCCGGCGCGTTGCGAGGCACGCCAGCGGCGTTCGCCGGCGACGATTTCGTACTTGTCCTTGGCGATGGCGCGGACGACGATCGGCTGGATCACGCCCTGGGCGCGGATCGAGTTGGCCAGTTCGTCCAGCGCTTCTTCGCGCATCTGCTGGCGCGGCTGGTACTTGCCGGTCTGCAACTGGCCGACGGGCAGGTGGTCGAGGCGATCACCCGGCTGCGGATGTTCGGCATCGACTTTGGCGACGGGCGCGTCGGTGTTGCCGAGCAGGGCGGTGAGTCCGCGGCCGAGCCCGCGCTTCTTGGCTGGCGTCTTTGCGGCGCTCATGCGGTTTCCTTGATGCGTGTCTTGCGGGCGTGGTCGCGACGGACGATTTCGCCGGCCAGGCCGAGATAGGCGATGCCGCCGCGCGAGGCGCGGTCGTAGCGGAGGATGCTCTGGCCGTGGCTGGGTGCTTCGGCCAGGCGCACGTTGCGCGGCACCACGGTGTTGAGGATGACGTCGCCGAAATGCGCGACCAGGTCGGCCGAGACGGCGTTGCCGAGGTTGTTGCGGACGTCGTACATGGTGCGCACGATGCCTTCGATCTGCAGCGCCGGGTTGAGCTTGGCCTTGAGCGCGTTGATGGTTTCGATCAGTGAGCTCAGGCCTTCCAGCGCGTAGTACTCGCACTGCATCGGCACCAGCACGCCGTCGGCGGCGGTCAGTGCGTTGAGCGTGAGCAGCGACAGCGCCGGCGGGCAATCGATGATGATGTAGTCGTAGCGGTCGCGGACGCTGTCGAGCGCACGCTTGAGGCGCTGCTCGCGGCCCTGTTCGTCCATCAACTCGAGCTCGGCGGCCGTCAGGTCGGTGTTGCCCGGCATCAGGTCGTAGCCTTCCTCGCTCTTCACGATGGCGTCTTCGGCCCGCATTTCCTCCAGCAGCACGTCGCAGGTCGAGGCCTCGATGTCACGCTTGTCGATGCCGCTGCCCATGGTCGCGTTGCCCTGGGCGTCGAGATCGACCAGCAGCACGCGCTGCGGCATCTGCGCGAGCGCCGCGGCGAGGTTGACGGCGGTGGTCGTCTTGCCGACACCGCCTTTCTGGTTGGCGACTGCAATGATGCGGGCCATCGTCTGCTGCTTGGGGCCGCCGGGGCGGCTGGATCGGACATTATGCCCGGCCCACGACGACCAGTTCGCGGCGGGCATCGAGTCCGGGAACGCGCAGCGGATGGACGTCACGGATCGCCCAGCCGGCCGGCAGTTCGCGGCCTTCCTCGTCGGTGGTGCCGGATTTCATCGCCAAGAGGACGCCATCGGGTGCCAGCAGATGGCCACCGACCTCGAGAATGCCGGTCAGCGTGGCCAGGGCGCGGGCGGTGATCTGGCGATAGGCGCCGGGTTCGTCCATTGCCTCGGCGCGGCTTTCCAGCACGCGGGCGTTGGCGATGCCGAGGCTGCGCACCGCCTCGCGCAGGAAACGCGCCTTCTTGCCATTGCTCTCGACCAGGGTGACCTGGACGTCGGGACGGGCCAGCGCGAGCGGAATGCCGGGCAGGCCGGGGCCGGTGCCGAGGTCAGCCAGTGCGCCGGGCTGCAACTCGCCATGCATCGCCAGCGAATCGAGCAGGTGGAGGGTGACCATCTTGGCGGGGTCGCGCACCGCGGTGAGGTTGTAGGTGCGGTTCCAGCGTGCCAGCAGGGCGAGGTAGTCGAGCAGCGGCGCCGACAACGCCGGATCGAGCGCGAGTTCGGCAAGTCCACTTTCCAGCGTCGGGCGCAGCACGGCGATTTCGGGGAGCAACGTCATGGCGTCATTATCGCGGCCGCCACGCCAGCGCGGCCAGATAGCCCGGCGCCGGGCTCCATTCGCGTAGATGCCATAGCGATGCATCGCCCAGTTCGGGATCGGCGTGATCAAGCCGCAACACGCCATCGGCCTCCACGAACTGCAGGCGATCGAGCCCGAAGCTCAGGCCGCGGCCATGCGCTTTCAGCACGGCTTCCTTGGCGCACCACAGGCGATGGAAGGCGCGATCGCGCACGGCGGCATCGGGCTGCGACTCCAGCCATGCCTGTTCCTGATGGGTGAAATAGCGGTGGGCGATCTGCGCCACCCTGCGCCGGCCATGCGGAAATTCCAGGTCGACGCCCAGCATCACCTCGGATCCGAAGGCCAGCAGCAACCCGTCGCCGCTATGCGTCCAGTTGATGTCGTGGTCGTGCAGGGCGCCGAGCAGATGCGGACGGTCCTGGGCATCGCGGACCAGCGGCAGGTCCGCCGCGGCGATGCCGGTGCGCGCCGCCAGCCATTCGCGCACCTGCGCCTCGGCGCGGCGATCGTGGTCGCGCGGCATCCAGACGGTCTCAGGCAGGGCAGCAGTCATGCGTGCAGCGTAAAGTAAGCATCATGGGGAACATAGAAGGACACGTGTTGGCGGGGGCCGGGAGGCGTCCGCTGCTGGATGGATCGCGCGAGCAGCCGGTGCTGTTCGCGCCCGATGGCATGCCGGTGTCGCGCGGCGAATTCCTGGCGCGCGTGCGCGCAGTCGCGGCGGCACTGCCGCAGGCGAGCCATGTCATCAACCTGTGCGAACGCCGCGACGCTTTCATCATCGGGCTGTGCGCCGCCGCCAGTCGTGGCCAGGTCACGTTGCTGCCGCCTTCGCGCGCGGAAGACGTGGTGGCGGAAGTGCAATCGCGTCATCCCGGCAGTTACCGGATGGGCGATGCCGCCGCCAATGGTTCGGTCGATGTGCATGTCGATCCCGCGGTGGCGGGCATCGATGGCGACGAGCCGCTGATCGATCCGGAATCGGTGTTCGTCATCGGTTTCACCTCGGGCAGCACCGGCGCGCCGATGGCCTATCCGAAGACATTCGCCGGATTCCGCATCAGCACCGCGCAGAACGTCGCCGCGCTCGACGGCTTGCTTGACCGCGACGAGCAATTCAGCGTCGTCGCGACCGTGCCGCCACAGCACATGTACGGCATGGAGTTGTCGGTGCTGTTGCCGCTGGTCGGGCCCGCTGCGGTGCACGCCGGACGTCCGTTCTTCCCGCAGGACATCGCCGCAGCATTGGCGCAGGTGCCTTCGCCGCGCCTGCTGGTGACCACGCCATTGCATTTGCGCGCGCTGGTGGAATCCGGGGTCGAATTGCCGGAACTCAAGGTGATCGTGACCGCGACCGCGCCGTTGCCGCAGGAGCTGGCAGCGGCGGCGGAAACGCGTTACGGCTGCGAAGTGCGCGAGATGTTCGGTTCCACCGAAACCTGCGTGATCGCGCGCCGGCGCACAGCGCGCGAAAGCGATTGGACCTTGCTGCCCGGCGTGGAACTGCAGCCGCAGGCGGAAGGCACGCTGGTGCTGCGTGAATCATTGCCGCAGCCGGTGTTGCTCGCCGATTTGGTCGAGCTCGATGGCCGTCGCTTCGCGTTGCGCGGACGCAGCGCCGATCTCTTGGAAATCGCCGGCAAGCGGGCGTCGCTGGCCGATCTCACCCGGCGATTGCAGCAGGTGCCCGGCGTGCGCGATGGCGTGATGGTGCAGGCCGCGCCGGATGCCCAGGGGGTGCGGCGCCTGATCGCGATCGTTGCCACGGAGCGCGGTGTGGGCGACGAAGACATCCTTGCCGTGCTGCGTCGCTCCAGCGATCCGGTGTTCCTGCCGCGACGCATCCTCCGCGTCGATGCCTTGCCGCGCAACGAAACCGGAAAACTTCCGCGCGCCGAGATCGACGCCATCGTCGAACGTGATGCGAAGTTGCGTTCATCACGCTGAACTCCACGCATTCAGTATCACTGAACAAATTCGTCACGATCGATCGCCAACACTGGGCGGGCACGCAAGGTTGCGTCGCACATTACCCCTATTGGAGAAACGGGCCATGCTTGGTTGGATCATCTATCTCGTTGTCGGCGGCATCATTGGCTGGTTGGCCAGCATCATCATGCGTCGTGACGCCCAGCAGGGCATCGTGATGAACATCATCGTCGGTATCGTCGGTTCGCTGCTCGGCGGCTGGCTCGGCGGCATGATCACCGGCCATGGCGGCAATGCCGCGAGCGGTCAGTTCGACATGGGTAGCCTGCTGTGGTCGTTGATCGGCGCGGTGGTGCTCTCCGCCATCGTCAATCTGCTGACGCGTGGCCGCACCCGCTGATCAGACGTTGAGTTCGACCCAGGCTGGCGTATGGTCGCTGGGTCGTTCCCAGGTGCGCGGTTCGACATCGATGCCGGCCGCGTTCACCTTGTCCTTTAGCGCATCCGACACCAGCAACAGGTCGATGCGCAGGCCCCAGCCGCGCTGGAACGCCGCGAGCCGGTAATCCCACCAGCTGAACTGCTTTTCCGCGTCGGGATGGAGCAGGCGCAGGCTGTCGTGCAGCCCGAGCGATTCCAGCGACGCCAGCATTTCGCGTTCCGGCACCGAACACAGGATCTTGTCCTTCCAGCGCTTGGGATCGTGGACATCGAGATCGGTGGGCGCGATATTGAAATCGCCCATCACCACCAGCTTGGGATGGCGCGTCAACTCGTCCTTCAGCCATGCGTGCACGGCGGTGAGCCAGCGCATCTTGTATTCGAATTTCTCGCTGCCGACCGCTTCGCCGTTGACGACGTAGAGATCGACGATGCGCACGCCATTGATGGTCGCGGCGATCGCACGCTGCTGCGGATCGTCGAGCCCGGGGACGCCGCGCTGCACGTCGGCGATTTCATACTCGCGTGAAAGCAGGGCGACGCCGTTGTAGGTCTTCTGCCCGGAGAACACGCTGCCATACCCGTCGGTCGCCAGCGCTTCGTGCGGGAAGCGCGCGTCCTCGAGCTTGGTCTCCTGCAAGCCGACCACGTCGGGCTTGAAGTCCTGCAACCAGCGCTGCAGGTGCGGCAGGCGCACGTTGAGGGAATTGACGTTCCAGCTGGCGATTTTCATGTCGCGCAGTGTAGGCCGGAACTCCGATGCTGGCATCATGTCGCCATGGACATCATCGACCTGCGCAGCGACACCGTCACCCGACCCACACCCGCCATGCGCGACGCAATGGCGCGCGCGGAGGTCGGCGACGACGTCTATGGCGAAGATCCCACGGTGAATGCGCTGCAGGAACGCTTGGCCGCCGATCTCGGCTTCGAGGCAGGGTTGTGGTGCCCGACCGGAACGCAGGCCAACCTGGTCGGGATGCTGGCGCATTGCCAGCGTGGCGATGAATACATCGTCGGGATGGACGCCCATACCTACAAGTACGAAGGCGGTGGCGCCGCAGTGCTCGGTTCGGTGCAGCCGCAGCCGATTCCGCAGGCCGCGGACGGCAGCCTGCCGCTGGCCGACGTGGAACGCGCGATCAAGCCGATCGATCCGCATTTCGCACGGACCAAACTGGTCTGCCTCGAGAACACCTGGATGGGCCGGACCTTGCCGCTGGACTATCCGGCGGCGATGCGCGCGCTGTGCGATCGCCATGGCTTGAAGCTGCACCTCGATGGCGCGCGCCTGTTCAATGCGGCGGTCGCGGGCGGCGTCGCGCCGAAGCAGCTGGTCGCGCCGTTCGACAGCGTGTCGGTCTGCCTGTCGAAAGGCCTGGGTGCGCCGGCGGGATCGGTGTTGTTGGGATCGCGCGAACTGATCGACGGTGCGCGGCGCTGGCGCAAGATGGTCGGCGGCGGCTTGCGCCAGGCCGGTGTCCTCGCTGCAGCGGGCCTGCATGCGCTCGATCACCATGTCGCGCAGCTGGCCGACGATCATGCCCGCGCCAAGCGCCTCGCCGATGGCCTGCGCGACCTGCCGGGACTCGCGGTGAACGCGCAGCACACCAACATGGTCTTCATCGATGTCCCGGTGCAGCGCCTCGATGCCCTGAAGCAGGCGCTCGCCGCCGCCGGCATCCGCATGTCGATCGGCTACACGCCGAGCATCCGCATGGTGGTGCATCGCGATATCGACGATGCCGGGATCGATCGCACCATCGAAACACTGCGCATTTTCGGAGCCACTGCATGAACACCGTTCGTCCCTATCTCGACCAGATGCCGAAACTCGGCGAGCGCGTCTTCATCGACGAGTCCGCGCGCGTGATCGGCGACGTGGTGCTGGGCGACGATGTGTCGGTGTGGCCGTTGGCCGTGGTGCGCGGCGATGTCAATTTCATCCACATCGGAGATCGCACCAACGTTCAGGACGGCACGGTGATCCACGTCAGCCACGATGGCCCGCACGCCAAGCTGGGCGGGTTCGCCACGGTGATCGGCAGCGACGTCACCATCGGCCACAAGGCGATCGTCCATGCCTGCAAGGTCGAGGACGCCTGCCTGATCGGCATGGGTTCGTGCGTGCTCGACGGCGCCGTGATCCAGAAGCACGGCTTCCTCGGCGCGGGTGCATTGCTGGCGCCAGGCAAGGTGATGGGGCCGGGCGAGATGTGGCTGGGCAGTCCGGCGAAGTTCGTACGAAAGCTGTCGGACGCGGAGATCGAGGCGCTGTTCTATTCGGCCAGCCACTACGTCAAGTTGAAGGATGAATACCTGACCGGTCGGCCGCGCGCGCGTTGATCGCCACAGTCATGCAGATGGCCTGACATTGCGGCACACTGGTTCGGGGATGGGACAGTCGATGCTCGATACCGTACGGGAAATCCACACGCCCGAAGGCGTGGCGCTGCGCCTGCCGGCGGCGGGGCCGGTACCACGCGCGCTGGCATGGTTGATCGATGCCGCGATTCGCCTTGGTTGCGTGATGGTGGCCGGGATATTGCTCGGCGTGCTCGGTGCGACCGGCATGGGCGTATGGCTGGTGCTGCTGTTCGTGATCACCTGGGGCTACCCGATCCTGTTCGAGGTGTTGTGGCATGGACAGACGCCGGGCAAGCGCGCGCTGGGCTTGAAAGTGGTCGCGGCCGATGGCGCGCCGGGGGGATGGATGGCGTCGATCACCCGCAACCTGCTGCGCGTCGCCGACGGCTTGCCGCTGTTCTATGCCTTCGGTCTGCTGTCGTGCCTGATCGATCCGTGGAATCGGCGATTGGGCGATCTCGCTGCGTCGACGCTGGTGATCCATGTCGCGCCGACCCATGCCATCGCCGATCTCACCGTGCAGGGCGTCGCCACGCCGCTGTGGCCGATGCAGCCGGGCGAACAGGAAGCGGTGATCGCGTTCGCCGAACGCCTGCCGAAATTGAGCGCGGAACGCCAGCAGGAACTCGCCGACATCGCCCAACCGCTGACCGGCGAACGCGGGCCGATGGGCGTGGTGCGCCTGGCCGGCATCGCCAACTGGTTGCTGGGGCGCTGATGAGCGCAGTGAACGGTGGCGGCACGCTGCGCCAGGAACGATTCGTCGCGCGTTACCAGGACGAATGGCGCGAGTTCGAGGATTGGTTGCAGCAACGCGGCGAATTGCCGCAGGCGCGGTGGTCGGGCCGGCCGTGGACGGGCCTGCGCGACGAGGACGTGCCCTTGCGTTATCGCCGCATCTGCCAGCACCTGGCGCTGGCGCGCCGTCGCGGTTACAGCCCGTCGGTGACCAATCGTTTGCAGGACCTGATGCAACGCGGCCACAACGTGCTTTATCGCGCGCCTGCCGCGCGCTTCCGGCCGGTGGCCGATTTCGTGCTCAACGGGTTCCCGCGACTGGTGCGCGCGCATCGCGGTTACATGCTGGCGTCGCTGCTGCTGTTCGTGGTACCGCTGGTGGTGTGCTACGTGCTGTCGCTGGAACGGCCGGACATGGTCTACACGCTGATGGACCCGGCGCAGGTCGCGCAGATGGAGCGGATGTACAACCCGGCCGACCACGGCCATTACGAAATGCGCGAAGCCAGCACCAATGTCGGAATGTTCGGCTACTACATCTGGAACAACGTCAGCATCGGATTCCGCGCCTTTGCCACCGGCATCCTGTTTGCGATCGGCACGGTGGTCACGCTGATCCTCAACGGTGTGATCGGCGGAACGGTCGCGGGGCATCTACAGCAGATCGGTTCGGGTTCGACGTTCTGGCCGTTCGTGGTCGGTCATTCGGCGCCGGAATTGACTGCAGTCGTGATCTCCGGCGGCGCCGGCCTGCGCATCGGCATGGCGCTGGTCGCACCGGGGCGTCGCCGTCGCATCGATGCCTTGATCGCCGCCGGACTCGATGGCGCACGCCTGAGCATGGGCTTCTTCGCGATGCTGATCGTGGCGGCATTGATCGAGGCGTTCTGGTCGTCGAATGGTGCGATTCCGCCGGCGGTGAAGTTCGCGGTCGGCGCGATGCTGTGGTCGCTGGTGTTGGCGTGGTTGCTGCTGGGCGGACGCGGAGGTTCGACGCGTGCAGATTGAACGCATCGCCGTGGTGCTGCGCCCGCGTTCGGCGTGGGAAGCGATGGAGCTCGGCACGGCGCTGACCCGGCGCAATGCCGGTGCGATATGGAAGCCATGGCTGGCGCTGACCTTGCCGGTGTTCGCCGTCGTGAACGCACTCGGCTGGATCTTCGACCACGCGTGGTGGGCGTTGATGGCGATGTGGTGGCTGAAGCCGCTGTTCGATCGCATCGTCCTGCACGTGCTGTCGCGCGCGGTCTTCGGCGACGTGCCCGACATGCGGAGCACCTTGCGCGCGCAATTGAAGTGGGGCCTGCCGCGACCGATGCTCGACTATCTCGTCTGGCGTCGCCTGAGTCCGGCGCGTTCGCTCTATCTCCCGGTGGATTTGCTGGAAGGCGGCGATGCGGGACAGCGACGCGAACGCCGGCGCGTGATCGGTGCGCGCGCCAGCGGCCATGCGGCGGCGTTGACGCTGGTGTGCATGAACTTCGAAGTGGCGTTGATGCTGGCCCCGATCCTGTTGGTGGGGATGTTCGTGCCGCCGGAATTCCTGCCGCAGACCTGGGCCGGCGCGATGCAGAACCTCCAGGCCGGATTCACGCCGGGCATGGCGCTCGCCTACAACGCGCTGGCGTGGCTGGCGACGACGCTGGTCGAGCCGTTCTACGTCGGCGCCGGGTTCGGGCTGTATCTCAATCGCCGCACCGAGCTGGAAGCCTGGGACGTGGAGATCGCCTTGCGGCGGATGCGCGCGCGCCTGCAGCGACTGGCGGGGACTGCGGCAATCGTGATCGCATGCATCGCATTGGAGCCACGGATGGTCCATGCTCAAGTCAATCCGCAAAACACGGTGCATGGCCAGCCCGCGAATCCGCAAAACGCGGTGCACGGAACTGCCGGCGGCGGCCAGCAGAAACTGGCGCCGGCGCAATCGCTGGAACCGGCGACGGGACCGCTGCAGTCGCAGCAGCAATCCCTGCGCGATGCCCTGGTGAAACTGAAGGACGATCCCGAACTGCATCCGCGCAAGCAGATCACGCGTTGGGAACCGATCCGCAAATCAACCCCGCAACAGACGCGCGACTGGAATCTGCCGGAATGGTTGGGCGCATTCGCGCGCGGACTGGGCTCGATCGGGCAGGTGGTCGCGTGGGCGATCGTCGCCGCGATCGTCGGCTTGCTGCTGTGGTGGCTGGTGCGTGCATGGCCGCAGTGGAGCAGTGGCGGCACATCGCGTCGCCGCGCCAGCGACATCGCGATCGAAGACGTCGAAGTGCCCGAAGCCTTGCCCGACGACATCGCGACCGCGGTGCGCAAGTTGTGGGCGTCGGGCCAGCGTCGCCAGGCGATGGCCTTGCTCTATCGCGCCGGCGTCGAATCGATGGTCGCGCGCACGCAGGTATTGCTGGTGCCCGGCGCGACCGAAGCCGAATGCCTGCGCGCGTCGCAGCAGTTGCCGGGCGAAGAGGACCGCACGCGCTTCCGCGCGCTGGTGCGCGCCTGGCAGTACGCCGCGTATGCGCATCGCCTGCCGGAAGACGCCGAATTCGACGGCCTGGTATCGGGATTGGCGAACAGTTTCGGGTGGACGCGATGAGCGCGCGCAGTCGCGGCATCGCGCTGATCGTCGCCGGCATCCTGCTGGTGGCGGCCCTGGTGGCGTGGTGGTTCCACGGCATGCATCGCGTCACC
This sequence comes from Lysobacter sp., assembly GCA_027306995.1. Classification (GTDB taxonomy): domain Bacteria; phylum Pseudomonadota; class Gammaproteobacteria; order Xanthomonadales; family Xanthomonadaceae; genus Solilutibacter. The sequence continues at coordinate 180,898 of DAHUXS010000013.1, read as the reverse complement.
GAGTGGGTCGATATGCCGGTGCGTGGCGAGGCGACGTGGAATCGCCTCTATCCCTTGCAAAAAGCCTTGCGCGCGAGCGGACGCAGCGCGCAATCGCGCCGGCGCCTGCAACTCGAACTGACGCCCCTGGGCGAACGCGACACCGTGGTGATGTTGCAGGACACGCTTGGCTTGCAGGCCGACGAAACCTATGACCTGCTCGATTGGGTCGAAGGCGGTGGCCACTTGGTGGTTGCCCTGCCGCAGGGCGATGCCGACCTCAATCGCGACGGTAGCGAACCGACGCTCACCGAAATCCTCGGCGTGCAACGGCGCAAGCGCGGCGATGACGACGACATCGACGACTGCCTGCGTTTCAGCGCGCCCGGCGCGGCGAAGGCGGAAAGCCTGTTCTGCTACGACCAGCGCTTCGATCTTTCGCAGGGCGCGCCGACCTTCGGACTGCGCGATCCCGCCGGTGGTTGGGTGATGGCGCGCATCGCCCACGGCAAGGGTTCGGTCGACGTGTTGTCGTCGCTACAGCTGGTCCAGCGCAACGCCGTTGAATCGCCGGTGAGCGCGTGGCTCACCGCGCAACTGCTGGCGCCCAACGACGGCCACGGCAGCTTCCATCTCATCTACGAACCCGGCCTGCCATCCCTGTGGATGGTGATCGGGCGCAAGGGCTGGATGGCGTGGGCGCCGGCATTGCTGGCGCTGGTCGCGTGGTTGTGGTGGCGCACGCAACGCGTCGGCCCGCTGTTGCCAGGGCATGTGCGCCAGCGTCGCTCGCTGATCGAACACGTCACCGCTTCCGGCGAATTGCTGTGGCGCTTCCGTCGCGGCGACCTGCTGTACCAGGCGGTTCGCGCGCGCTTCATCGCCAAATTGCGCCGTCGCGATCCCATTGCCGCCACCCAGCCCGATGCGTTGCAGGCGGAAATGATCGCCGCAACCACCGGCGTCTCCGTCGCCCTCATCCAACGTGCATTGCAAGCTCCGCCCACTGGCGATGCCCACGCCCTGCGTGAACGCATCGCTCTCCTGATCGATCTCGGAAAACAGCTATGACTGACGCAACTCCCCAGCAGACTCCCATCACCGGCGATGCGCTGGTCGCGCAAGTCGCCGCCATCCGCGAACAGGTGTCGAAAGCCTTCATCGGCCAGCCGCAGGTGCTCGACCAGATCCTGCTGACGCTGATCGCCGGCGGCCATGCCTTGATCGAAGGCGTGCCCGGCCTCGGCAAGACCCTGCTGGTGCGGGCGTTGTCGCAGGCGCTGGGCTGCAATTTCGCACGCGTGCAGTTCACGCCCGACCTGATGCCGAGCGACGTCAGCGGCCACGCCTTCTACGATCCCAAGACGACCAGCTTCATGATTCGCCGCGGCCCGGTCTTCACCCACCTGTTGCTCGCCGACGAAGTGAATCGCGCACCGGCGAAAACGCAGTCGGCGTTGCTGGAAGTGATGCAGGAACGCCAGGTCACCATCGAGGGACGCAGCTATCCGCTGGCGCCGCCCTTCATGACGCTCGCGACGCAGAACCCGGTCGAACAGGAAGGCACCTATCCGCTGCCGGAAGCGCAGCTCGACCGTTTCCTCGTCAAGATCCTGATCGACTATCCCTCGCTCGCCGACGAGAAGCGCATGGTCGCGGAGATCAGCAGCGGCCGCGTCGCCTCCGATTTCGATCTCGCCCAGGTACAGCGCGTGAGTTCGCCGGAGCAGATCGTCGGCCTGCAACTGGGCACCGCGCTGGTCCAGCTCGACGATGCCGTGGTCGATTACGCCGTGCGCATCGTTGCGGCGACCCGCAAGTGGCCGGGCATCGCGCTTGGCGCCGGCCCGCGCGGCAGCCTGGCGCTGGTGCGCGCGGCGCGTGCGCAGGCGGTGCTCTCGGGTCGCGATTTCGTCACCCCGGACGACATCCGCGAAGTGGCGAAGCCGGCCCTGCGTCATCGCATCGCGCTGGCGCCGGAATTGCAGATCGAAGGCCAGGATGTCGATGCCGTGCTGCACGCGCTGTTGGCGCGGGTGGAAGCGCCGCGTCAATGAGCGCAGTCGTCGCCAGCGACGAAGTGATTGCGACGGACGATCCGCGGCCCGCGCGCGATTGGCCGCGGCCTTCGCCGTGGCTGGTGGCGGTCATCGCGGCGTGGGCGCTGTTCGGGCTGGCGGCCAGCCTGTGGTGGGTGCCGCAGGCATGGTGGTGGATCGCCGGGGCGGGAATCGCCGCACTGGCATTGCTCGACCTGTTGTTGCTGCGCTTGCTGCCGACGCCGGCGGCACGGCGGCAATTGCCCGAGGTGTTGCCGCTGGGCGTGGAACGCGACGTGTCGCTGGAATTGCGCGCATCGCGCCGCGTGCGCGTCGCGGTGCATGACCTCCAGCCCGGGACATGGTTCGCCGAAGGCTTGCCGCGGCGGATGACCTTGCCGCGCGATCGCATCGTCCGTTTCGACTATCGCCTGCGTCCGTCCGAGCGCGGCAATGCGAGCTTCGGCCGCGTGCAGTTGATATTGAGTTCGCCGCTGCGGCTGTGGCGGCAGGGGCGACTGGCCGGCGAGACGCGCAACGTTCGCGTGTTCCCCAATTTCGCGCCGCTGACCCATCTGGCATTGCTGGGCGCCGAGCAGGCGTCTCGCATGGTCGGCGTCCACATCAAGCGCCGTCGCGGCGAGGGCACCGATTTCCACCAGATGCGCGAATACCGCGAGGGCGACAGCCTGCGCCAGATCGACTGGAAGGCCAGTTCGCGCGTCGGCAAGCTGATCTCGCGCGAATACCAGGACGAGAAGAACCAGCAGGTCATCCTCTGCGTCGATACAGGTCGCCGCATGCTGGCGCGCGATGGCGAGTTGTCGCATTTCGATCGCACCCTCGATGCCGCGCTGGTGGTGTCGTATTTGGCGCTGCGACAGGGCGATGCCGTCGGCCTGTTCGCCAGTGGCGGCGAACGCCGCTGGGTGGCACCACAGCGCGGCATGGGCGCGATCGATACACTGCTGGCGCAGACCTACGACTTGCAGCCTCAACCCGTCGCCACCGACTTCCTCGCCGCGGCCACCGAACTGTCGCGGCGCCAGCGTCGCCGTGGCCTGCTGATCTGGGTCACCAACCTGCGCGACGAGGACAGCGACGACATGCTGGCCGCGATCCGCATGCTGCAATCGCGTCACCTGGTGATCGTCGCCAGCCTGCGCGAGCAATCGCTGGACGTGGCGGCGAACGGCGAGGTCCATGAACTGGAAGATGCGCTCCGCGCCGGTGCCGCCGCCCGCTATCTGCAACAACGCGCCACCGTGCACGATGCCCTGCGTCGCCAGCGCGTCACCGTGCTCGACGTGACCTGCGAGGAATTGCCGGGTGCGCTGGTGGAGCGTTATCTGCGCGCCAAGCGGGAAGGGGTGCTGTAAGACGATTGGCACATGTGCGGCAAGGAAGGAGGCGCACAGAATCGCCATCTCCCGTTCGATGGTGCGGAACATGGCTTTCCCGCTGCGCGCAAGAAAATGGCTGGTTCTCCTCGTGTCACTGCTGGCTTCATTGCCGTTGGCGGCGCAGGAAACACCCGGACCACACAGCCGCGCCGAAGCGACCGCCGTCATCGCCGACATGCGTCGCGTGGTCGTGCCCGGCGGCATCGAGCGCCTGCAGAAAGTGCGCATCGGCGGCATCGACCAGTGGGTGAGCATCCGCGGCAGCAATCCGCGCAATCCCGTACTGCTGATGTTGCATGGCGGACCCGGCTGGGTATCGATGCCGAGCAGCTGGTATTTCCAGCGCGGCTGGGAGGAATACTTCACTGTCGTGCAGTGGGACCAGCGCGGCGCAGGCAAGACCTATGCCGACAACGATCCGGTGAAGGTCGCGCCGACGATGACCCGCGAACGCATGATCGCCGACACCGAAGAGATGGTGGCGTGGCTGCGCCACGAGCTGGGCAAGGACAAGATTTTCGTGCTCGGCCATTCCTGGGGCAGCTATCTCGGCATGGAACTCGCGCGCAGGAAGCCGCAATGGCTGCATGCCTACATCGGCATGGGCCAGATGATCGATGCGCCGGAAAGCGAACGTCGCGGTTGGGCGTGGACGCTGGAGCAGGCACGCAAGGACCGCAATGCCGAAGCGATCCGCGATCTCGAATCGGTGGCGCCCTATGCGCAGGGCAAGTCGCCTGTACCGATGGCCAGCCTGATGAAGCAGCGCAAATGGCTCAATCACTACGGCGGAATGGTTTATGGCCGCGACGGTGGCGGCGCCGAAGCCGCCGCCATCCAGCTCGCGCCGGAATACAGCGACGACGACCTGGCAAAGGTGTGGGACGCCAATGCGTTCTCGATGAAGGCGTTGCTGTCCAATGTCCTCACCACCGACTTCAACGATGTCCGCAGGCTCGATTGCCCGGTCATCCTGTTCCTTGGCCGCCACGACATCAATGTGTCGTCATCGGTCGCGGCCGAGTGGTTCGGGCGCGTGCAGGCGCCGTCGAAGCAGCTGGTGTGGTTCGAAAACTCCGCGCACGAGGTGATGAACGAGGAACCGGGCAAGGCCCTGGTGTCGCTGGTGAAATATGCGCGGCCGATCGCGGAGCGCGCGGGGGATGTCCCTTAACCCGCCAGCGAACTTCCCATGCGCAACTGCGTGTACACCGCTTCGGTCTGCGGACGCACGCCATGCCATAGCTCGAAACTGTCGGCGGCCTGTTCCACCAGCATGCCGAGGCCGTCGCTGGTGCGCGTGCAGCCGTGGCTCTTGGCCCAGGCGAGGAAGGGCAGGGCGCGCGCACCGTAGTTGAGGTCGATGGCGGTCGTTTCTTCGCCAAGGATCGATGACGGGTAGTCGGGGATTGCACCTTCTTCGTCAGGCGGCACCGCGCTCAACACCAGGTCGAAGCTGCCCATGCCCGGCAGTTCGTCGAGGGTGCAGGCGATGGCGCGATCGCTGTCGTGCAACTGGTCGATCAGGTCCCAGGCGTTGGCGCGGGTGCGATTGGCGACGACGAGCTGCGCGACGTCGGCATCCAGCAATGCCGGCGCGACGGCGCGCGCGGCGCCACCGGCGCCCAGCATCAGCACGCGCTTGCGGAACAGGTCGACTTCGCGGCGTTCGCGCAGGTCGCGCACCAGTCCGCTGCCGTCGGTGATGTCGCCGTACCAATGGTTGTCGCGCCACGCCAGCGTGTTGACCGCGCCGGCGCGACGCGCGCGCGGGCTCAGGCTTTGCGCGGCGGCAGCAGCGGCGATCTTGTCGGGCGCGGTGACATTGGCGCCGATGCCGCCGGCACGCTGGAAGCGTTCCAGCGTCGCGTCGAAGCCGTCGGCGGCGGTGTCGATCGCCACGTACAGCAGGTCGATGCCGCACTGGCGCGCGAATTCAGCATGGATGCGCGGCGACAGCGAGTGCGCGACGGGTGCGCCGAGGACGGCGTAATGCGGCAGTGTCATGTGCTTCAGCGGCCTTCGCGCAGCCAGCGTGCGGCGTCGATGGCGAAGTAGGTGAGGATGCCGTCGGCACCCGCGCGCTTGAACGCGGTCAGCGCTTCCAGCGTGCAGGCACGTTCGTCCAGCCAGCCGTTGGCGTAGGCGGCCTTGAGCATCGCGTATTCGCCACTGACCTGGTAGACGAAGGTCGGCGCGCCGAATGCGTCCTTCACCCGGCGCAGGACGTCGAGATAGGGCATGCCCGGCTTCACCATCACCATGTCGGCGCCTTCGGCGAGATCGAGTTCGACTTCGCGCAATGCTTCGTCGGAGTTGCCGGGATCCATCTGGTAGGTGGACTTGTTGCCCTTGCCGAGCGCGCCGGCGCTGCCGACCGCGTCGCGGAACGGACCGTAGAAGGCCGAGGCGTATTTCGCCGCGTAGGCGAGGATGCGGGTATGGATGAAACCGTTGGCTTCCAGCGCGCCGCGGATCTCGCCGATGCGGCCATCCATCATGTCGCTGGGGGCAACCACGTCGGCGCCGGCACGCGCATGTGACAGCGCCTGCTTCACCAGCGCCTCGACGGTTTCGTCGTTGAGGACGTAGCCGCTGTCGTCGACCAATCCGTCCTGGCCGTGCGAGGTATAGGGATCGAGGGCGACATCGGTGATCACGCCGAGGTCGGGGAAGCGCTGCTTCAACGCGCGCACCGCACGCTGGCACAAGCCGTCGTCCTGCCATGCCGCTTCAGCAGTGAGCGATTTCGCGTCGGGCGCGGTGACCGGGAACAACGCGATCGCGGGCACGCCCAGTTCGGAGAGGGTTTCCGCGGTCTTGAGCAATTCGTCAATCGACACCCGCTCGACACCCGGCATCGACGGCACCGCGGCGCGACCGGTCGGTTCGTGCACGAACGCGGGATAGATCAGGTCGTCGACGGTCAGCACCGTCTCGCGCATCAGGCGGCGTGAGAAATCATCGCGACGCATCCGTCGCGGACGAATGTAGGGATAGCTCATCCCGGCATTCTACCGCTGCAATGTGAATGGGACTCTGGGCCCACTGTCACAGCTTTCAAACGTGAACGCCGTCGATCTCGATCGCCAGTTCGCGGCGGCAGATGGCCGCGTGCAGCACGATGTAGCGGACTTCCGGACCCAGCACGCTGCGCAGCGTCTGGTCGACCAGCTCGAGGTCGTCGGCATCGCGTACATAGACCTTGAGGCGCGCGCCACCGCCGAATTTCTCCGGCAGGTCGGGACGCTTCGCGCGCGCGGCGGCGATCAGCGCATCGAAGTTGCGGAAGGTTTCGTGGATCTGCGCGACGAGGTCGCTGGCGTGTTGCGACGCGTGGCCGACCACCGCTGCAGTGCCCGACAACAGCAACGGCATGTCGCTGCCCGTGGGCGGCAGCATGGCGCGGGCGAAGCTCGGGGCTTGCGGGCCGTACTGGCGTGGGTAGTGGTAGGCGCTGACCTGGCGTGGATTTTCCACCGGCGTTCCCGGGACAGCGCCGGATAGCCAGTACACCTGCAGCACGTGCGCAGTATCGCAGCGGCCGATCGCGGTCGCCGCCGGCAGCAGCTGCGCGTCGAAATTGCCGAGTCCGTGGGCGCGACCGACGCAGAACTGGCGATAGCGCTCGATGTCGCCGTCGCCGACGGTGATCGAGTCGAGATAGTTCCACACCCGCAGCAGGTGTGGCGTGTCGCTGTCGCGGACGAAATCGATCAACTGCCGGTAGGCGTCCTCCGAGGCCTGCACCAACCCGCCTTCGCCTTCCTCGATTTCGATTGCACCAAAGGTCAGCGCGCCGTCGCTGGCCCAGGCGATGTTGCCGTCGCGGCCGTGGCGCACGCCTTGGCCGCTGCGCCAGACTTCCAGCGGCGCCGCGACCTGCGGTTGCAGCGGCACGCGCAGGTAGCGCGGATCGGCGTGCGTGGCCGGATGCCCGGCGAAACCGATCACCGCGAGGGTGTCGTCGCGCGCGAGTTCGGCATCCAGCGTGTCGGCCGGAACGTAATCGACCTGCAGGCGACTCATGGCGCGTCTCCCTGCAGTGTTTCCTCGCGCATCTCGACATCAAGCTGGCGGCGGCGATTGCGCCAGGCCGCGAGCGCACGCCCGGACATGCTCAAGGAGGTGATCGCATAGATCGCGCGGAAGATGCGCAGCCTGTGCAGGATGGGTTTTGCGTCGAAAACATCACCGCTGAGCATCGAGACCACGGCGCGTTCGACCCCGAACACGTCGCGGCGATTGGCGAACAGGTGCTTCATCGTCGGCGAGGTGAAGCGATAGATGAACCACTTGAACTCGTCGAGGCCGCGATCGAAATAGCGCTGGAACTGGCGCTGCAGCGAGGCTTCGCGCGCCGGCTCGCGCAGGATGCGATCGACCATCGCCGCGCAGTCCTCGGCCGATTTCATCGCCAGGAACACCCCGGAGGAGAACATCGGATCGACGAAGGCGTAGGCGTCGCCGATCAGCGTCCAGTGGCGGCCGTGCATGCGCGTGGATTCGTAGGCGTAGTTGCCGGTGACATGCACCGGCGCGACGCGCTCGGCATCCTTCATGCGCTCGTCGAGTTCGTGCACGCCCATCAGCGTCTGCATCAGGAATTCCTCCTGATTGCCCTTGCGCTGCTTGAGGTAGTCGGGGAAGCACACCGCGCCGACGCTGGTCACGCCATCGGACAACGGGATCACCCAGATCCAGCCGTGCGCGTGGCGATAGATGCTGACGTTGCCGGCGTCGCGGCCTTCGCGCCGCTGCACGCCGCGGTAGTGGCTGAAGATCGCCGCCGAGGCGTGGTGGGGATTCTTGCGCTTGAGTCCGAGCTTGCCGCCGAGGAACGTATCGCGGCCGCTGGCATCGAGCAGGTAGCGCGGCTGGAAGCGTTGTCCGCCGGCATGCACGGTGACGGTGCCGTCGTCGGCGAAGTCGACGCGATCGACCTTGGTGCGATCGCGGGCATCGACGCCGGCCGCGATCGCGTTGTCCCACAGGATCTTGTCGAAATCGGCGCGCTTGACCTGGAATGCGTGTTCGGATTGCGGGCGGAAGCTTTTGCGGAAATCGAAGACTTCGTAGCTGCCGTTGTCGTTGGGGAAGTCGGCGCCGAGCTTGAGCGTGCTGCAGTCGCGCACCGCGTCATGGACGCCAAGGCGATCGAGGATCGGCATGTTCTGCGGCAGCAGCGATTCGCCGATGTGGAAGCGCGGGTGCGCGTCCTTCTCCAGCATGACGACGTTCCAGCCGTTGCGCGCCAGCAACGTGGATGCGGTGCTGCCGGCGGGGCCGCCGCCAATCACCAATACATCGCAGGTCCGGAGCGTGACGTCGGTCGTGTTGCTCGGGTCGGGATGGCGCTCGGGCCGCATTTCGGAAGATTCCATACGCAATGCATAATAGCGTCTGCAGGCGATGCCCCGGAACTTGGGCTGTCGCAATACTGAATCCAATGGGTGGAACGCATGTCCGATCAAACCGCTGCTGAACGCGAGCTCGCCGAACTGCTGGTCGAAAGCCTGAACCTGGAAGACGTCGATCCGGCCGGCATCGATCCCGAGGCGCCGCTGTTCAACACCGGGCTCGGCCTGGATTCGATCGACGCGCTGGAATTGTCGCTGGCCATCTCGAAGAAGTACGGCCTGCAGCTGCGTTCCGACAACGAAGACAACCGCAAAATCTTCGCTTCGTTGCGCGCGCTGTCGGATTACGTCCAGCAGTCATCCCGTCAAAGCCCCGCCGCCTCCTGATCGCACGACCATGGCGGCGTTGTTGCGGATCGTCGCCTTGCTGGCCTATTTCGTGGTCGCCCATCGCGCCTTGCGCGTCGACAGCCCGCGCCTGGCGGCGCTGGCACTGGGCCTGCTCGCCATCATCGTTTTCATCCGCGGTTTATTGTCGCTGCGGCCGCGCGCGTGGCTGGCCGCGCTGGCCTGGATCACCGCTGCCTGGGCGCTGGCGGGATCTTCTTATGCGATGCCGGTACTGCTGCTGATGCCGAGCCTGTTCCTGGCACTGGCCTGTTCGCTGTTCGCGCGCACGCTGGCACGCGGGCAGGCGCCGCTGGTGGTGCGGATGGTGGCGCTGATCGAAGGGCAGCCGGCGCCGGCGCTTCCGGCCGATATCCGCGCCTATGCCACCCGCGTGACCTGGCTGTGGGCCGTCGTGCTGGGTGGCCTGTCGCTGCTCAATCTCGGACTCGCGCTGCTGACGACGCCGGGCGGCGTGCTGGAGCGCCTCGGTATTGCCCCGCCATGGCCGCTAAGCCCGGAAGTTGCCGCCACGGTCGATACCTGGGGCATCTATGTGCCGGTCGCGGCCACGCTGGTCGGCGAATTCGTCTACCGTCAGCGGCGCTTCCCCGGCCGCTATGACGGGCCACTGGACTATCTGCGCAAGTTGGCGCGGATTCCCCGGGAAAAATGGGCCGGGATCTTCCATTGAGGAATGGAACCGTCCGGGACGGTATCCTAGTCCGCCAATTTTGCTGATCCGACGGGGATGGACGGACAGTTCGTGGAAATGGAAACGGTCAAAACCGCGCGCATCGCCGTGCGCCGGCCTTTGTGGCGCAAAGCCTGGAACCTGTTGCAGTTCGCGTTCACCCTGGTGTGGACCGCGGGCGGCATCCTGGTGGCGATGGCATTGCTGAAGCTGACCGGCAGTCCGCGTGGTCCGTTGCGAATGGCGTCGAAGATGTGGGCGCCGGGCCTGATGACGGGTGCCGGTGCGAAGCTCGACGTGCAGGGCGCCGACCGGATCGACTGGACGCAGCCGCACCTGATCGTCAGCAACCACCAGTCGGTGATCGACATCTGCAGCCTGTTCATGGCGGTGCCGGTGCCGCTGCGTTTCCTCCTCAAGCAGGAGATGACGCGAATGCCTTTCGTCGGCTGGTATGCGAAGTCGACGGGCATGCTGTTCATCGACCGCGACAATCCGCGCGCCGCGCCGGCGATGCTGAAGGCGGCGGCGAAGATGATGTCCGAAGGCTGGCAGCTGTGCGTATTCCCGGAAGGCACGCGCAGTCGCGATGGCGTGGTCGGCGAATTCAAGGCCGGTCCGTTCGAGGCGGCGATTCGCGCCGGCGTCCAAGTGCTCCCGGTATCGCTCGATGGCGCGCGCCAGGTATTGCCGAGCGACGGTTTCGAAGTGAACCCGGGGCCGATCAAGGTGCGCTTCGGTACGCCGATCGCGACGGCGGGCGAGGGCGGCATTCGCGATCGCAACGCACTGGCGCAGGCCGCGCATGCGCAGGTATTGATGCTGCTCGAGAACGGCGGTCGGGTATGAAGTTCCGCATCGCTGCCGATCATCCGGCGCTGCCCGGGCATTTCCCGGGGAACCCCATCGTGCCGGGGGTGGTGATCCTCGACCACGTGCAGCAGGCGATCGAACGCGAGCACGGCGCGGTCACCGCACCGATCAAGCTCGCGCAGGTGAAGTTCGTGCAACCGCTGCTGCCGGAGCAAGATGCCGAGATCGCCATCGAGCCGGCATCACGCGGCTGGAAATTCCGCGTCCTGCGTGCCGACGCACTGATCGCCAGCGGCGATATCGCATCGGCATGACCGTCGTGCTTGCATGAGCAGCGAGACCTGGACCGATCGTCCCGAAGGCGGCGGCATGTTCGCCTTGTGGCTGATCCGCACCATCGCGCGTCGCGCGGGTCGGCGCGCCGCCCGCCTGCTGCTGTTCCCGATTACCGCCTATTTCCTGGTCAAGCGCGGGCCGGAGCGGCGTTCGTCGCAGGACTACCTGCAGCGTGCGCTGGGGCGCAAAACCAACTGGTGGGATGGTGCGCGCCACGTCCACACGTTCGCATCGACCATCCTCGACCGCGTGTTCCTGCTCGGTGGCCCGATCGATCGCTTCGACGTCCGCGTCGATGGCCTCGACGCATTGCATGCGGCCCTCGACCAGAAGCGCGGCGTGCTGCTGTTCGGTTCGCACCACGGCAGTTTCGAAGTGCTGCGCGTGCTGGCGACGCGACGACCCGACTACACCATCAAGATCGTGCTCGACAAGAAACAGAGCCCGGCGATGACGCAGTTGCTGGACGCGCTCAACCCGCAACTCGCCGCCAACATCATCGACGCCTCGCAGGATGGCCCGTCGATCGTGATGGACATCCAGCACGCCTTGTCCGAAGGCGCGCTGGTCTCGCTATTGGTGGACCGCGTGCGTCCCGGCGAGCCGTGGCTGCCGGCGCAGTTCCTCGGTGGCACCGCGCGCTTCCCGACCTCGCCATGGCTGATCGCCTCTGCGCTCAAGGTGCCGGTGGCGCTCGGTTTCGGGCTGTATCGCGGTGGCAACCACTACGACCTGTCGTTCGAACTGTTCAGTGAACGGATCGACATCCCGCGCCAGGCCCGCGCCGAGGCGCTGTCCGCGCTCATCCAGCGTTACGCCACGCGGCTGGAACATCACGTGCATCAGGCACCCTACAACTGGTTCAACTTCTATGACTTCTGGCACGACGATGAAGGCCACACGTTCGATGACGCCGCGGTCCAGCGCCGCACTGCTGCTGCTCGCGCTGGCGGCGACGCCGGCGATCGCGGGTAATGCCCCGGCGATCGACAGCGACTGGATCCTGTCGAAACTCGCGCATGCCGGCCCGACGCGCACGGCGTTCGTCGAGGTGCGCAGCTCCGCGCTGTTGAAGAATCCGTTGCGGGTGTCCGGCGAATACCGCCATCCCGATGCCGACACCCTGGTGCGCGAAGTGCGCGCGCCCTACCAAGAAACCACCACCATCCACGATGGCAAGGCCAGCATCCAGCGCGGCAGCTCGACCCGGACCTTCGCATTGTCGCGCGCGCCGCAGCTGGCGACCCTGCAGACGAGTTTCGGTGCGCTGCTGCGCGGCGACCGCCAGCAGTTGCAGTCGGCATTCGCGCTCGACACCAAGGGCGTGCGCGAGAAGTGGACGATGGTGCTGACGCCCAAGGACGCCGCATTGGCCAAGCAGGTGCAGGACATCACCCTGTTCGGGCGAGGCTCAGAATTGCGCTGCATCGAGACGCGCATGGGCAAGGGCGGCGAGGTGCAACGCACGCTGCTGGCATCGGCGGCAACCGCAGCCGGCAATGCGACCAGCGACGCCGCGTTGCAGGCGATCTGCCACGGCGAAGCGGCGCGCTGATAGATTCCACGCATGTCGCCGAGTCGAACCCTGTCCATTCGCCAGCGTGTCGCGTTGGCGCTCGCGTGGTTGGCGCTGTTGGCCGTGTTGGGTTGGATGGTCGCGCGCCAGCTGCATCCCAGCGGCGACTTGCGCGAGTTCATGCCCAAGGGCCAGACCCCGATGCAACGGCTGGTGCTGGACGAGCTCGGCGAAGGTCCGGGTTCGCGCCTGTTGCTGGTCGCGCTCTCGGGCAAGCCGGATGAAGACCTCGCGGAACTGAGCAAGGGACTGACGGCGAAACTCAAAAGCGACCCGCGCTACAGCCAGGTGGTGAACGGCAGCTTCGATGCCAGCGTGCTCGATTCCAAGCTGTTGCCGTATCGCTATCTGTTGTCGCCGACGTTGGACACGCAGAAATTCGATGCACCCTTCCTCGCCGACCAGTTGCAGCAGCGCGTCGCCGATCTCGGTTCGCCGGCGGCAGGCATGCTGGAACCCCTGCTGCCGCGCGATCCGACGCTGGAGATGCTCAAGCTTGCCGAGCGCTGGACGCCGCCGAACATGCCGCCCGTGGTCGATGGCGTCTGGGTCGCGCCCGGCGATGGCGCCTTGCTGCTGGTGCAGACCCGCGCGCCGGGCTTCGATCCCGCCGCGCAGGAACAGGCGATCGCCGGCATCGAAAGCGCGTTGCAAGCATTGCCTGGCGGCAAGGACGCGAAGTTGACGCTGAGCGGTCCCGGCTATTTCAGCGTGATCATGAGCAAGCAGACGAAATCGCAGGCCGATCGCATCGGCTTCGTATCGTCGATCGGTTTCATCCTGCTGCTGTTGCTGGCATATCGCAGCGTCGGTTCGCTGCTGCTTGCCGGCTTGCCGGTGGTCAGCGGCGCACTCGCCGGCATCGTCGCGCTGACCCTGTGGTTCCCGCAGGTGCACGGCATCACCTTGGCATTCGGTTTCACCTTGCTCGGCGTCGCCCAGGAATATCCGATCCGCGTGCTGAGCCATCGCCGCGCCGGCGAAGACGCGCTCGCCAGCGTGCGCGGGTTGTGGCCGCTGCTGCTCACCGCGATCGCGTCGGCCTGCATCGCCTACCTGGCCTTCTATGCGTCGGGCGTCGGCGGCCTCCAGCAGCTTGCGGTCTTCACCATCACAGGATTGCTGGTGGCGGGATTCAGTACGCGCTATCTGTTGCCGTGGTTGCTGCCGGTGCGCGTGCGTGACGTCGAATCGATGCCGTGGCTGGTGCGTGCCCGCCATCTCGCCGACACCCTGCCGCGTCCGCGCTGGTTGCCGTGGCTGGTCGCGATCGCGACGGTGGCGATGATCGTGCTGGCGCCCGGAAAATTCTGGCAGAACGATCTCTCGGCGTTGACGCCGCTGCCGCACGACCTGCTGCAACGCGACGCCCATCTGCGCGCCGCGCTCGGCGCGCCCGACGTGCGTTACCTACTGGTGTTGCAGGCGGCCGACAGCGATGGCGTGCTGAAACTCTCCGAACGGCTGGAGCCGCAGGTCGAGGCGCTGCAACAGGCGAAGGCCCTGGACGGCGCCGAACTGCCATCGCGCTACCTGCCAAGCATGGAAACGCAACGCGCGCGCCAACAGACACTGCCCGATCGCGCCACGTTGCAGGCGGCATTGACGCAGGCGCAGCGCGACCTGCCGTTCAAGCCCGACAGCTTCGCGCCCTTCGTCGACGATGTCGAAACAGCGCGCGCGCTGCCCTTGCTCGATGCGCAACGTTTCGCCGGCAATCCGCTGGGCGAACGCCTTGGCGCGATGCTGCGCAATCGCGACGGCAAGGTGCTCGGACTGGTCACGCTCAACGGTGTCCACGATCCCGCCGCCGTGCAGCGCTTGGCGACGGATAGTGGCGGTGCGGTGCAACTGCTCGACCTCAAGGACTCCGCCGAAAGCCTGCTGGTCGGCTATCGCACGCGCATCCTCCAGGCCCTGCTGGTGGCGACGTTGTTGTTGATCGCGACCATCACGTTTGCGTTGCGCAGCCCGCGCCGCGCATGGCACGTGCTGGCGCCGATGACGCTGGCGACGTTCCTGGTGCTGGCGGTGGAACGCATCGCCGGCATCGAGATCTCGCTGTTCCACCTGGTCGCGCTGATCCTCGCCGCCGGACTCGGGCTGCATTACGCCCTGTTCTTCGAACGCGAGACCGGCGATCCCGCCGAACAGCGGCGCACCCTGCACGCCACCATCGTCTGCGTGCTCTCGGCGCTGCTGGTGTTCGGCATGCTGGCGCTGAGCAGCATCCCGGTGCTGCGTGCGATCGGGCTGACCGTCGCGCTCGGCGTGCTGTTCCATTTCTGCCTGTCGATCCTCATGGCGCCGCATGTTGGAGGCGATGACGCATGACGCAATTGATCGACATCGAATCGCTGGTGCCGCACAAGGGTGCGATGTGCCTGTGGCAGCGTCTGCTCGATCACGACGACCAGCATGTGCGCGTCGCCAGCGACGGCCATCGTGCGGTCGATCATCCCTTGCGTTCGGATGACAGGCTCAAGGCGATCCATTTGTGCGAATACGGTGCCCAGGCGATGGCGGTGCATGGCGGCTTGCTCGGTCGCGCCCGTGGCGGCGCGGTCAAGGCGGGCGTGCTGGTGGCGCTGCGTGGCGTCCAGCTGCATGTCGCCCGCATCGACGATCTCGCCGGCGAACTGGTCGGTGAAGCCGAATTGTTGATGGACAGCGATACCAGCCAGCAGTACGGATTTCGTATCCTGCATGCGGGCGAAGTGATCGCCGAAGGGCGCGCCGCGGTGATGCTGGGAGAGGCCGGATGAACGACAAGGCGATGAAACGCGCGCTGGTGACCGGTGGCAGCGGCGATATCGGTGGTGCGATCTGCACGGCATTGGCCGCGCTGGGACTGCATGTGATCGTGCATGCCAACAGCGCACTGGCGAAAGCGCAGGCACTGGTCGACGGGACCATCGCCGCGGGTGGCAGTGCGCAAGCGATCGCGTTCGACGTGAGCGATGCCGATGCAGCGCGCGCCGCGATCGAAGAGTTGCTCGCGAGCGGGCCGATCCAGGTCGTCGTCAACAATGCCGGCATCCACGACGACGCGCCGATGGCGGGCATGTCGCAGGCGCAGTGGTCGCGCGTGGTCGACGTCTCCCTCAACGGCTTCTTCAACGTCACGCAGCCCTTGTTGTTGCCGATGGCGCGCACGCGCTGGGGCCGCGTCGTCTGCATCTCGTCGGTGGCCGGCGTGCTCGGCAATCGCGGACAAGCCAATTACGCCGCGGCGAAAGCAGGCCTGCATGGCGCCGTGAAATCGCTGGCGCGGGAAATGGCCAGTCGCGGCATCACCGCGAATGCGGTCGCGCCGGGCGTGATCGCCGGACGCATGACCGACGAATTGTTCCCCGCCGACCAGCTCAAGGCGATGGTGCCGGCAGGGCGCGCCGGGAAGCCGGAAGAAGTCGCGGCACTGGTCGCGTTCCTGTGCAGCGATGCCGCGGGCTACATCAATGGCCAGGTGATCGGCGTCAATGGCGGAATGGGCTAGCCGCCATCGATTGATTCAGCTAACGTTGCCGAATGCTGTCGGGGACAGCATCAACCAGGGGAAATACATGATGAAGAAAATGCTTGCGCGCGCGGGCGTGCTGTTGCTCATCGCCGGGATGGCGTTGCCGGCGTTCGCCGCCAAACACATGCAGCCGGCGAAGGACCAGGATCCGAAGCCCGCGCCGGGCAAGGCGTTGTTGGTCATTGCCAGGCCTTCGTCGTACGGCGCCGCGATCATGTCGTCGGTCTACGATGCGCCGGATACCGGCACCGAATTCATCGGCATCCTCGGCGGCCACGACAAGATCGCCTACCAGGCCGAACCTGGCAAGCATCGCTTCATGGTGATCGGCGAGAACGCCGACTTCATGGATGCCGACCTCGAAGCCGGCAAGGTCTATTACGCAGTGGTGCGCGCGCGTCCCGGCATGTGGAAGGCGCGTTTCTCGTTGCTGCCGATCCATGCGAAATCCGCGGACAAGTACAACCTCGAAAGCCCGGACTTCAAGGACTGGGTGAAGAACTCGGGCTGGATCGAACAGGATCCGACCGCCCAAGCGTGGTACGCCGAGAGCAAGGCCGATATCGAAGAGAAGAAGGCGGACTACTTGAAGAAGTGGAATGTCATGGCGCCGAACGATCGTGCCGAGTTGTACCTGCACGCCGAAGACGGCACCGCGCCCTGAAGCGTCACGCCACCCACGGCGCCTGCAGCAACGGTTCTCCGGGCGCCACATCGATCAGCAACGAGGAAAGCCCGACGTCATCGATGCCGGGATGATCCTTGCGCGCTTCGACCAGCAATTGCAGCGCCAGCCGCTCCATCAGCGTGACATTGGCAGTGATGCGTTGCCGGAACGTGGCATCGTCCTGCGGGGGATCGGTGAGCGCGCGATTGAGTTCGTGGAACCACGGGATCAGGTACTGATCGAGCAGCCGCCCATCCTGCGGCGGTGACGACGTGTCGTTGCGTGCGTTCCATGCGCGCAGCAGCGCCTGGATGGCGATGTTGAGGCTGGTCGCGCGATCGAGCGCGAACCGCAACTTGCCGAGCATCGCGATGTCGGCGATGCGTCCACCGGTGAACAGCGGCGCCAGCAGCGACCAGTAATAGGTGTAGTCCCAGATCACCTTGAGCGGCATCACCCGCGCGTCGCCGAACAGTGCGTACTGGTCGCGGTAGAGCGTCATGGTGTTGGCGAAGAAGGAATCGATCAGCTGCTGATAGATGCCGGCATACGGCGCGAACGGTTGGCCGGCACGGTCGCGCTGGATCAGGTCGCAGATATAGGTATTGCCGATGGCGATGAAATCGCTGCCCGGTGAATAGAAGGGATCGAGGAACAGCCCGGCTTCGCCGGTGATCGCCCAGCGATCGCCCGAGAACACCTGTTTGCAGCCGTGCGAGAAATGGCGCAGGAAGCGGAAGTCCAGCACGGCGTGGCGCGGATCGTCCAGCAACTTCGCCAGCGCGGGCTGGTGCTCGTGCAGCCACGCCATCGCCAGCGCGTTGGTCTTGATGTCCTCGAGCGGATGCGAGCCGCCATCGGCGACGATGCCGATCGAATGCGTGCCGGAGGCGAGCGGAATCATCCACGCCCAATAACCGCGACCGCACAGGTGGTTGGTGGAACGCCAGCGATCCGGCGGCGTGCAACGCAGCAGCCAGTCGTTGTCGCGCGACCACAGGTTGGGATCGACGATGCCGTCGACGCGCCACCATGCGGCATTGACGTCGTGCGGATTGTCTTCGGCGAGGCCGAATTTGCGCTTGAGCAGGCTGGCGCGTCCCGCGGCGTCGATCAGCCAGCGCGCTTCCAGTCGCGTGGCGACGCTTTCGCGTTCGAATTCGACCGCGTGCAGGCCGTCGTCGCTGGCGGGATCGACGTGCTTGACCGTTGCGCCGTCGAGGAAGACCACGCCGAGTTCGCGCACGCGTTCGCCGAGGAAATTCTCGAAGCGGCCGCGATCGAGTTGCCATGAGGTCATCGGCAGCAGCTTGCTGACGCCGAGTTCGCTGCAACGATCGATGGCTTCGACGCCGTCGGAGAAGAAGAAGCGGAAACCGAACTTGCGGATTTGCTCGCCATCGAGGTGTTCGCGCAGGCCGAGGACGTGGCCGAAATAATGCGCGGCGATTTCCACCGTCGATTCGCCGACCTTGAATGCCGCCTCGCGCACCGGATGCTGCTGGCGTTCGATCACCACGACGTGCAATGCCGGATCCATGCGCTTGAGCTGGATCGCGAGACTCAGGCCGGCGAGGCCGCCACCGAGGATGACGACGTCGACCTTGTTGTTCATGCGTCCTGGTCGATCACCGGGGGATGGGCGCGGGTAATGCGGTATTCGCGGATCACGTCGCCGCGCCCCAGGATGAAGCCCACAGTGTGCGAGGTGATGTTGTAGAGGTCGCGGAACAAGCGGAAATGACTCTTGCGGAATTCCTGCTCGGCATTGGCGTAGCGCGCTTCCACCGGGACCGCGACCACGCGGGCGCCTGCCTGTCGCGAGGCCGACATCAGCATCTGCGCTTCGAACACGAAGCCTTCGCCGGGGACGTCGGGCAGGGTGAACACCGCACGCGGGTACAGGCGCTGGCCGCTTTGCGTGTCGACCACGCGATAGCCGCAACCCCAGCTGATGCCCCAGTCGCCGAAGTCGTTGCCGATGCGGCGATACCACGGCTGCGATGCGCGCTTCTTCAGGCGGGCGCCGATCACCAGTGCGCCGGGATGGCGATTGGCTGCGGCGATCAGGCGCGGCAGGTCGGAAGCCTTGTGCTGGCCATCGCCGTCCATCGTCGCCACCGCCTGCAGCCCTAAGCGCGCGGCCTCGGCGAAGCCGTCGCGCAGTGACTGGCCCTTGCCCATGCGCTGCGGATGGCGCAACAGCGTGACGGGGAGGTCGCGCACGCAATCGGAGGTGCCGTCATCGGAACCGTCGTCGACCACGATCACGTGGTCGAGGTATTGCAAGGCCTCGCTCACCACTTCGCGGATGCGCAGGCGTTCGTTGAGTGCCGGAATCACCACGGCGACATTGCCGCGATCAAGTTGGACGCGCTCGATTTGAATTTGATCAACCATGACGGATTTCCAGGCGCAGTGCGCGTCCGGCGCCGGCGTCGAGTTGTATCTGGCCATCCTTGCCAGTGGCGAGCAGGTCGAACAACGGCAGCATTCTTGCCATGCGGTTTCCGGAAGCGTGGCGCGCGAGCGCGCCGTCGTTGGCATCGCCATTGCCGTCGACCAATGTCGCGGACAGCTGCGGTCCCTTGCCGTCGGCAGGCGCCAGCACCAGTGCGCCGCCAAGCAATCCGGTCCCGGTCGAAACCGAAGACAACGGACCGGTCGCGCCGGTGTCGTAGGCGGCGAGCAGGATGGCCGGTTCGCCACAGGCGAGATTCACCATCGCTTCGAGCAGCCCTTGCGAGAAGGTGCAGGCGAACGCGCTCAATGCGGTGGACGGCGCCATGCAGCCCTGGCCGATGGTCCAGTAGCCGGCGGCGGCGTTGTGCACGGAATTGTGGAACTTGGTCGGCGACAGCGCGTCGGGCGCATCGCGCAGGGTGGCGCAGATGTAGTCGGTGATCGGCAGGTCGCCATCGGTGCTGGCGAAGATCGAAGCCAATGTTTTCGGATCGCGTCCGGCATCGCTGCATGCGGCCTGCGCGACTTCCAGCGCCACCGCGACCGATTCCGGTGCGCGCCGGCGTTCGTTGGCGGGCAGCAGCTGCGGCGAGGGCTTGGCGGGTGCTTCGGCGGGCAATTCGCCGTTGGTGACGTAGTGTCGTGCGGCATTCCAATCCGGAATCCCGCGCGTCCAGAACCCGATGCCTTCGATCGTGGCGTTCAAGGTGCTCATGCGCGACCGAACACCAGCGAACAGTTGTTGCCGCCGAAGCCGAAGGAATTGTTCATGGCATGGCGGACCGGGCGGATATCCGCGGCAAAACGGATTTGGGCGCCACAGGCGGGATCGGGCGTGGTGCTGCCGAGGGTGGCGGGCAGGGTGCCGTCTTCCAGTGCGATCAATGCAAAGACCGATTCGACGATGCCGGCCGCGCCCAGCGTGTGCCCGGTGAAGCCCTTGGTGCTCGCCGCGTGCAAGCTGTCGGGGAACAGCGCGGAGATCGCGATCGCTTCGACGCGGTCGTTCGCCGGCGTGGCGGTGCCGTGCAGGTTGAGGTGATCGATGTCCGCAGCTTCGAGCCCGGCGCGCACCAGTGCATCGCGCATCGCCAGTTGTGCGCCCAGGCCTTCGGGATGCGGCGTCGACATGTGGTGCGCGTCGCTGGATTCGCCGTAACCGAGCAACTGCAGTCTGCCGGATGCATCGCCAACGATGCGTTCCAGCACCGCGAAGCCGCCGGCCTCGCCCAGGGAAATGCCGTCGCGACCGGCATCGAAGGGGCGACACGGTTGCGCCGACACCAGTCCCAGCGAGTTGAAACCGAACAGCACGCTGCCGCAGAGGGTATCGACGCCGCCGACCAGCGCGGCATCGACCACACCGGACTGGATCAGGCGCGCCGCCTGCGCGAACACCTTGGCGCTCGACGAGCACGCGGTGGCGACGGTGATGCAGGGACCGCGCAAGCCGGTGGCGTGTTGCAGGAAATCGCCGAGCGAGTGTGGGGTATGGACGATCGGGCGGGCGAGGTCGGGCGGGAACGCACCGTCGACCAGGCGTTCGTAAGCCTCTTCGCTGGCGCCGATGCTCGATGTCGAGGTGCCGACCACGAGCGCGACGCGTTCCGCGCCATGGCGTTCGATCGCCGCATCCAGCGCGTCCATCACCCCATCCTGCTGCAGTGCGATCCAGGCGAGGCGGTTGTTGCGGCATTCCCAGCCAGACAGCGCCTCGGGCAATGCATCGTCCTCGACGCCGGCGACCCGGCCGATCCAGCAGGCCAGCGGCGCATGGCTGAAATCGTTCTGGCGGAGACCGCTGCGACCGGCACGGAGGGCATCGGCCTGCGCCTGCCGCCCGCGGCCAAGCGCGGTGGTGGCGGTGTGGGCGCGGATCGCCACCGGAGGCATGCGCTGGGCGGTTCGGGAATCGGTCACGAAGGATCGGGCTGGGAATGACCGGAAATTATAGACCGGGCACCCCATGAAGCCGCCTTGAACCGGTCATGTTGCAGTGCGGGCCGACTGGCGTCACGGTTCAGGTCGCTGGATGGCGCAATCGTCACGGCGCAACGGTAAGATCGCATCGCCTCCGGGGGGAGGCGTTCAATCATTACTTTGGGGGAACACCATGAAGTTGAAAATTGCCCTGCTGGCGGGGTTGGCTGCGATCGCGTTTTCGGGAAATGTAGCGGCGCGTCATGCCCCGCTGACCAATCCGCCGCCGATCGCCATTCCGGTCAAGCTGAGCGACAAGGCGACCGTGAAGGAGATCAAGCGGGCATTGCTGCAGCGCGGCTGGGAAATCGATTCCGAATCCCCGGGCGTCATCAACAGCACCCTGCACCTGCGCGACCATGTCGCCAAGATCAAGGTCGGTTACGGCGACGGCCAGGTCAAGCTCGCCTACGTCGACAGCACCAATCTCGACTATAAGAAGAACAGCAACGGGACCGAGGAAATCCACCCGAACTACCTGGGCTGGATGCAATTCCTCGCCAGCGACATCAAGGCCAACTTTAGCGTGGCGGCGATGTCCGGCGACTGAGCTTGTCGAACCAGCTGCAATCCAAAGCGGGCTCCGGCCCGCTTTTTTATGGGCAATGCCGAACGGGATAGGTCATAAGTCATGTGTCGGCGCGGCGCGGCGACGGGTAGCATCGAAGGAATACCTCTGCTTCCCGGAACCCCGATGCGTGCCCACTCCCGCCTGGCCCTTCTGGCCGTCTGCCTGGTCGCCCCGATGACCCAGGCGCAAACTCCCGCGCAACTGTCCACTGCCGATTACGACCGCGCGGTGAAAACCCTCGGTGACCGCACTGGTCCGCTGGTGGACGGCATGGTGAATGTCGTCGGCTGGCTGGATGACGGCAGCGTGGTCTACCGCGAAAGCACGGCTGGCAAGACCCGCTTCCTGCGCCTGGATCCGGCCACCGGCAAATCCGTGGCGGCCTTCAATGCGCAGGCACTGGCCGATGCCATGAACCAGGCGCGCGCCGGCAAGGGCGCGCCGGTGAAAGTGGACATGCTGCCGGTCTCGGGGATCAAGCGTGATGGCGCGGCCATGGTGGTGGACGTGCGCGGCAGCAGCTATCGCTGCGATGACAAGGGCTGCGCATCTGCGGCCGCGGTGAAGTCCGGCGACGAGCCCGGCGTGGCATCGCCCGACGGCAAACGCGAAGCCTTCATCCGCAACTGGAACCTGTGGTTGCGCGACACCGCCACCGGCAAGGAAACCCAGCTGACCACCGATGGCAAGCCCGATTACGGTTACGCCACCGACAACGCCGGCTGGAAGCACACCGATGAAGCGGTCGTGGCCTGGTCGCCGGATTCGAAGAAGATCGCCACCTTCCAGCAGGACCAGCGCAAGACGCGGACGATGACCTTGGTGGATACCAATGTCGGCTCGCCCAAGGTGCAGCAGTGGAAGTATCCGTTCGCCGGCGACAAGGACGTGACGATGATCGAACGCGTCATCGTCGATGTCTCGGGCGCCGCGCCGAAGACCGCGCGCCTGCAGATGCCGGCGGACCAGCATCGCTCGACCTGCGCCGATGACGTGGTCTGCGATGGCGGCTGGGAAGACGTGCAGTGGGCGAAGGACGGCACGACCCTGGCCTTCGTCAGCACCGATCGCGGCCACAAGTCCGCGACCCTGCGCGTGGCCGACGCCGCCACCGGCAAGGTGCGCGATGTCTACAAGGAAACCGTCGCCACCCAGTACCAGAGCGCGCCGGCGCTGGCCTCGGTCAACTGGCGTTATCTGCCGGAGAGCAACGAGTTCATCTGGTTCAGCCAGAAATCCGATTGGGGCCATCTCTACCTGCATGACCTCGCCACCGGCAAGCTCAAGCGCCAGATCACCAGTGGCGACTGGAACGTCACCCAGATCGGCCACATCGATGCCGCCTCGCGCACCCTGTGGATCCGCGGCGTCGGTCGCGAAGCCGGCAACGATCCCTATTTCGTCCATTACTACAAGGTCGGCATGGATGGCGGCGACGTCACCCTGCTGACGCCAGAAAACGCCAACCACACGATCACGGCGTCGGCCGACGACAAGTATTTCGTCGACGTGTACTCGACCATTTCCACCGCGCCGGTCGCCGTGCTGCGCGATGGCAACGGCAAGCAGGTGAGCGAACTCGCGCGCGCCGATCTCAGCCGCCTCAAGGCCGCGGGCTGGGTCGCGCCGGAATCCTTCACCGTGAAGGCGCGCGACGGCAAGACCGACCTCTACGGCCAGATGTTCAAGCCGTCGAATTTCGATGCGAGCAAGAAGTACCCGATCGTCACCTACATCTACCCGGGTCCGCAGGTCGGTTCGATCCGCACGCGCAGCTTCATGTCGGCGCAGGGCGACAACCAGGCACTGGCCGAACTCGGCTTCATCGTGATCGCGGTCGATGGCATGGGCACCCCGCTGCGCAGCAAGTCCTTCCAGGATGCGTGGTACGGCAACATGGCCGACAACACGCTGCCGGACCAGGTCGGTGCACTGAAGCAGCTCGCCGCGAAGTATCCGTGGATCGATGCCACCCGCGCGGGCATCTGGGGTCATTCCGGTGGCGGCAATGCCACCGCGGCGGCGATGTTCCGCTACCCGGACGTGTACAAGGCCGGCTGGTCGGAAAGCGGCAACCACGACAACCTGACCTATGAAGACGACTGGGCCGAGCGCTACCACGGCCTGCTCGAGAAGAAGGCCGACGGCACCACCAATTACACCGGCCAGGACAACGCGGCGTACGCGAAGAACCTCAAGGGCAAGCTGATGCTGGTCCACGGCCTGATGGACGACAACGTGCCCCCGCAGTCCACGCTGCAGGTGGTCGATGCGCTGATGAAGGCGAACAAGGACTTCGACCTGTTGCTGCTGCCGCACGCCCGCCACGGCTACGGCGTCGACAGTTATTACGTGATGCGTCGCCGCTGGGACTTCTTCGTGAAGAACCTGCTGGGCGCGGAACCGCCGAAGGAATACGACCTCAAGCCGGTGCGCTAAAGCACGCGCTGTCTCAGTGGGTCGCCAACTCCGGTGCGCGGGACGCCGTGAATACGTCCATGTAGGCTCGTGCGCGTCATCCATGACGCGCAACGCCCGCTTACCGGACTAGCGACCCACTGAGCGCGCGGGTTGTTGCTTTCTTAGAGAGCAAAAGGCTCACCACCGGCGGCGCCTATGCGGTTCGTCTGCAGCGCCGACCATACGAGGCATGGATGCCGAGTCGAGCCCCCATGGATGGGTTCACGGCGTGTCGGCGGCTGCAGACAACCGCGATAGGCGCTCAGCCGGGCGATGAGCTTTCCGTCATCGCTGTCCGAACAGGATCTTCTTCTCTTCGTCGCTCAGCGGCTTGCCGGCGTCCGGATTGACCTGCTTGCTCAACGCATACGCGCGCTGCGTCGCCGGACGCGCGGCGATCGCCGCATGCCAACGCTGCAGGTCCGGGAACGCCGACAGATCGAGCGGCGCCTTGGTGTACGGATTGATCCACGGATAGCAGGCCATGTCGGCGATGGTGTACGCGTCGCCTGCGATGAAGGCGCGCCCACGCAGCTGCCTGTCGAGCACGCCGAGCAGGCGCAACACTTCGTTGCGGTAGCGATCGCGGGCGTAATCGATCTGTTCCGGTGCGTAGACATGGAAATGTCCGTACTGACCGGTCATCGGCCCGAGCCCGGCCATCTGCCACATCAGCCATTCGTTGACATGAACCTTGCCGCGCGTGTCGTCGGCGAAGAAGCGGCCGGTCTTGTTGGCGAGATAGATCAGGATCGCGCCGGATTCGAACACACTGATCGGTGCACCACCATCGGCCGGCGCGTGATCGACGATCGCCGGCATCTTGTTGTTGGGCGAGATGCGCAGGTAATCGGGCTCGAATTGCGCGCCCTTGCCGATATCCACCGGGATGATGCGGTATTCGAGGCCGGCCTCTTCGAGGAACAGGGTGATCTTGTGGCCGTTGGGCGTGGGCCAGTAATGCAGGTCGATCATGGAGGCTCCGGGGGATTCTTCGGGTGATTCGGTCATGATGCAGGGCCAGCGCTTAAAATGTCGTCATGGATGTTTCCCATTTGCTCGACGGGCTGAACCCGGCCCAGCGCGAGGCCGTGACTGCGCCGCCCGGACACTATCTGGTGCTGGCCGGCGCGGGTTCCGGCAAGACCCGCGTGCTCACCCATCGCATCGCGTGGTTGAACGAAGTGCATGGCGTGCCTGCGCACGGCATCTTCGCGGTCACCTTCACCAACAAGGCGGCGGGCGAGATGCGCGCGCGCACCGAGGCACAGTTGCGCAACGGCGCGCGCGGGATGTGGATCGGCACCTTCCACGGACTCGCGCACCGGTTGTTGCGCCTGCACTGGCAGGACGCGAAATTGCCGGAAGGCTTCCAGATCCTCGACAGCGACGACCAACTGCGGCTCGTGAAGCGGGTGGTGCAGCAGCTGGAGCTGGACGAAGCGCGCTTCCCGCCCAAGCAGATCGCGTGGTGGATCAACGCCCAGAAGGACGAGGGCCGCCGCCCGCAGCACATCCAGCCCGATCGCGACGAATGGTCGCAGGTGATGCAGAAGAGCTACGCGCTCTACCAGGAGCGCTGCGACAACGCCGGCCTGGTCGATTTCGCCGAGATCCTGCTGCGCGCGCACGAACTGCTGCGCGACAACCCGGCGCTGCTCGCGCATTACCGCCAGCGCTTTCGCGAACTGCTGATCGACGAATTCCAGGACACCAACGCCATCCAGTACGGCTTCGTGCGCCTGCTTGCCGGTGAAACCGGTCATGTCTTCGTGGTCGGCGACGACGATCAGGCGATCTACGGCTGGCGCGGCGCCAAGGTCGAGAACGTGCAGCGCTTCCTCCAGGATTTCGCCGGTGCACAGACCATCCGCCTCGAGCAGAACTATCGTTCGACCGCCAACATCCTCAGCGCCGCGAATGCGGTGATCGCCCACAACCCCGAGCGCCTCGGCAAGCAGCTGTGGACCGACAGCGGCGAGGGCGAGCCGATCGATCTCTATGCGGCCTACAACGAGATCGACGAAGCGCGTTACGTGATCGAGCGCATCCGCGCCTGGGTGCGCGATGGTGGCAGTTACGGCGATACCGCGATCCTCTATCGCAGCAACGCGCAATCGCGTGCGTTCGAAGAAGCGCTGCTGGCCGAACAGCTGCCATACCGCGTCTACGGCGGCATGCGGTTCTTCGAGCGTGCCGAAATCAAGGACAGCCTGGCTTATCTGCGCCTGATCGCTTCGCGCGCGGACGACGCGGCCTTCGAACGCGCAGTCAACACGCCGGCGCGCGGCATCGGCGAACGCACGCTGGACGAAGTGCGGCGGATGGCGCGCGGCGCCGGCATGACGCTGTGGGACGCCGCGCGCGAACTGGTGCATGCGGGCGATCTCGCGGCGCGGGCGCGCAATGCGCTGGCGGCCTTCCTGCAGCTGATCGATCAGTTGCAGGACGAAACCGCCGACCTGCCGCTGCAGGACAAGATCGACCACATGCTGGCGCGCAGCGGCCTGCGTGCGTACTACGAAAAGGAATCGCGCGGCAGCCTCGATTCGCGTACCGACAACCTCGACGAACTGGTCAGCGTGGCGTCGCGCTTCGTGCGCGGCGACGACGAGGAAACGGCGCAGTTGAGCGAGCTGGTCGCCTTCCTCGCCTATGCCGCGCTGGAAGCGGGCGAGGGCCAGGCGCAGGCGGGCGACGACGGCGTGCAGCTGATGACGCTGCACAGCGCCAAGGGCCTGGAGTTCCCGCTGGTGTTCCTTGCCGGCATGGAAGAAGGACTGTTCCCGAACGCGCGTTCGTCGGAGGAAAGCGGGCGGCTGGAGGAAGAACGCCGCCTCGCCTATGTCGGCATCACCCGTGCGCGCCAGCAATTGGTGCTGACCTATGCCGAGGCGCGCCGCCTGCACGGCCAGGACATGTACGGGATTCCCTCGCGCTTCCTGCGCGAGATTCCGTCGTCGCTGGTCAACGAGGTGCGGCCGAAGGTCAAGGTGTCGCGCGCCTACACCCCGGCGCCGCGCCGCGATTTCGGCCACGCCCCGATTGCGGCGCCGGGCATCGCGCTGGGGGCGCAGGTCCGCCACCCGACGTTCGGCAGCGGTACTGTCACCGACATCGAAGGCAATGGCGCGCATGCGCGCGTTCAGGTGAATTTCGACGATGCCGGCAGCAAATGGCTGGTCCTCGCATTCGCGAATCTGTCTCCGATGTAGCAGCGCGCGGCGCGGACTAGAATGCGGGCATGAGCAAACGCCTTGTCCTGATCGACGGTTCGTCCTATCTCTTCCGCGCCTTCCACGCGCTGCCGCCGCTGAGCAATGCCCAGGGCGAGCCGACCGGCGCGCTGTTCGGCGTGGTCAACATGCTGCGCGCGCACCTCAAGGACAGGCCGGACTACATCGCCTTCGTGATGGATGCGTCGGGGCCGACCTTCCGCGACGATCTTGATCCGCAATACAAGGCCCATCGTCCGCCGATGCCCGACGACCTGCGTGCGCAGATCGAACCGCTGATGGCGATCGTGCAGGCGCTGGGCCTGCCGATCATCCGCGAATCGGGCGTCGAAGCCGACGACGTGATCGGCACCCTGGCATTGCAGGCGGCAAAGGACGGCGTCGAGGTCACGGTTTCGACCAGCGACAAGGACATGGCGCAGCTGGTGCGTTCGCATGTCGGGTTGGTCAACACCATGAGCGGCAGCAAGCTCGATTCCGACGAAGCGGTGGTCGCCAAGTTCGGCGTCACCCCGGCGCAGATCATCGATTACCTGTCGCTGATGGGCGATGCGGTCGACAACATTCCCGGCGTTCCCAAGTGCGGGCCGAAGACCGCGGCCAAATGGCTGGGCGAATACGGTTCGCTGGAAGGCGTGATCGCCAATGCCGACAAGGTCGGCGGAAAGATCGGCGAGTCGCTGCGCGCGACCTTGCCGCGCCTGCCGCTGAACTACCAGCTCGCAACCATTCGTACCGACGTGCCGCTGCACGAGGCGTATGGCGATCTCGCCCTGCGCGACCGCGACGTCGAGACCTTGCGCACGCTCTATGCGCGCTATGGTTTCAACCAGGCGTTGAAGGAACTCGATGGCGCGAACGTCCCGGAGTCATCTGGCGCGTCCATCCCCAAGGCCCCGACCGGCTTGCGTGGCTTCGTGGCGGCGCCAGTCGTCGCGGGAGACATCGATCCGCAGTTGTCGCGACCCGGTGAATACGAGTGCGTGACCGATGCCAAGCAGCTGCAGGCTTGGGCCGATGCGCTCAAGAACGCGTCGATGTTCGCCTTCGACACCGAAACCGACGGCCTCGACCCGATGCGGGCGCGCATGGTCGGCATCTCGCTGAGCACGCAGTCCGGCAAGGCCTGCTACATCCCGCTCGGCCATGACGCCGCCGATGTCGCGCAACTGCCGCTGGACGCCGTGGTCGCCGCGCTGAAATCGGCATTCGCCGACCCGACCAAGCTCAAGGTCGCGCAGAACGGCAAGTTCGATCTCCATATCCTCCACCGCCATGGATTGGACGTGTCGCCGCCGCTCGGCGACACCTTGCTGGAAAGCTTCGTGCTCGATTCCGGCCAGCGCCACGACATGGACACCCAGGCCAAGCGCCTGCTCGGGATGGAGACCATCCACTACGAAGACGTGACGGGGAAGGGCGCCAAGCAGATTTCCTTCAGCCAGGTCGCGCTCGATGTCGCGACCGACTACGCCGCCGAGGATGCCGACGTCACCCTGCGCCTGCATGAGGTGCTGGCGCCGAAGCTCGCCGCCGAACCCAGGCTCGAAAGCGTCTATCGCGACATCGAACTGCCGCTGGTGCCGGTGCTGGCGCGAATCGAGCGCAATGGCGTGCTGATCGATGCCGCCGAATTGCGCGCGCAATCGGCGGAACTGTCGCGACGGATGCTGGAGGCGCAGCAACGCGCAACGGAACTGGCCGGACGGGCGATCAACCTCGATTCGCCGAAACAGCTGGGCGCCCTGCTGTTCGACGAACTCAAGCTGCCGGCGCTGGTGAAGACGCCGAGCGGTGCGCCATCGACCAACGAGGAGGCGCTGGAAGCGATCGCCGACCAGCACGAACTGCCGCGCGTCATCCTCAATTACCGCGGGTTCGCCAAGCTGCGCAGCACCTATACCGAGAAGCTGCCGGAGATGATCAATCCGCAGACCGGGCGCGTGCACACCAACTACAACCAGGCGGGCGCGGCCACCGGGCGCCTGTCGTCGAACGATCCCAACCTGCAGAACATCCCGATCCGCACCGAGGAAGGTCGGCGCATCCGCCAGGCGTTCGTCGCGCCCAAGGGTCGCTGCATCGTCGCCTGCGACTACTCGCAGATCGAACTGCGGATCATGGCGCACCTGTCCGAGGATCCAGCACTGCTGCGCGCCTTCGCCTCGGGCGAGGACATCCACCGCGCCACCGCCGCCGAGGTCTTCGGCAAGCCCTTGAATGATGTCAGCAGCAACGAGCGTCGCGCCGCCAAGGCGATCAATTTCGGCCTGATGTACGGCATGGGCGCCTTCGGGCTCGCCCGCCAGCTCGGGGTGCCGCGCGGCGAGGCGCAGGATTACATCGCGCTCTACTTCAGCCGCTACCCGGGCGTGCGCGACTATATGGAACGCACCCGTGCTCAGGCGCGCGAGCAGGGCTACGTCGAAACCGTGTTCGGGCGACGCCTCTATCTCCCCTACATCGACAGCCGCAACCAGGCGCAGCGGGCCGGGGCGGAGCGGGCGGCGATCAACGCGCCGATGCAGGGCACCGCCGCCGACATCATCAAGCGTGCGATGGTGGCGATCGATTCGTGGCTGCAGCCGCAAAACGACAAGGCGCTGATGATCATGCAGGTGCACGACGAACTGGTGTTCGAGTGCGACGACGCCTTCGCGGCCATCCTGCGCGAGGAAGCGGGCCGGCACATGGCGGCGGCGGCCGACCTTCGCGTGCCGCTGGTGGTCGACAGCGGCGTGGGTGCGAACTGGGAGCAGGCGCATTGAGAACCCGCTTCGATCTGCAGCGCTCGCGTTGGATCGAAACGGGTTCTGAAAGTGAATGCAACCGGAATACTGCTTATAAACCCGTGCTGAACCCGATCCGGATTTACGTTTTTTTACGGTTAGATTTACGACTCGTAGACAAGTTCGGTGTTTAACTACACGTGACAGATGCAACGTCTGTCTTGGATAACTCCCTCCCCTGGAGTGATTCCTGCTCAGGCACGCTCTCCCCAAGCGATGCCTGAAACCCGCCCCGCCGGTCCCCCTCCGGCGGGGTTTTTTATTGGGCGACGCGGTCCCCTCCATGCCGGGGTTTCATTCCCGACTCCCGGCGATGGCACACTCGGCTCAACCGATCCGACGCCGCGAGCCATCTGCATGAGCGACCTGTTCCACCTCTCCGCGCCCTGGTGGCACTTCCCGCTGCGCGCGCTGGTGATCTACCTGATGGTGATCGTGCTGGTGCGCGTGTCCGGCAAACGCGCCGTCGGTCAGTTCACGCCCTTCGACCTGGTCCTGCTGATCCTGATCGGCAATGCGGTGCAGAACGGACTGAATGGAGGAGACAACTCGATCACCGGGGCCTTCCTGCTGGCGTCCTGCCTGATCGCGCTGAATTTCGCGGTCGCCTTTTTCACGTCGCGCAACAGGGGCTTCGACCAACTGGTCGAGGGCGTCCCGGTGGTGTTGGCGCGCAATGGCCAGGTGTTCGATGACGTCCTGCGCCGCGAGCTGGTCAGCCATGACGATTACATCGAGGCGTTGCGCCTGAACAACATCTCGAATCCGGAGGATGTCGCGTTGGCGCTGCTCGAGACCAACGGCAGCATCAGCGTGATCCAGCGCCAGAACGGCGGCGATGCGCGGGCGGATTTCTATGCAGGGCAATTGCCGCCGCGCTCCCATCGCCGTCGGCGCCGCCGTCCCGGCAGTCCCCAGAACAATTGATGCCTAAGCGAGTTCGCTCAGCCAGTCGCGCGGACGCAGGTAGTCGGCCAGGCGTGCCTCGGCGCTGCCGGCTTCCGGCACGTAGCCGTATTCCCAGCGCACCAGCGGCGGCAGGCTCATCAGGATCGATTCGGCGCGTCCGCCCGATTGCAGGCCGAAGTGGGTACCGCGATCGAAGACCAGGTTGAATTCGACGTAGCGACCACGCCGGTAGAGCTGGAACCGGCGCTCGCGTTCGCCATGCGGCGTGTTGCGACGCCGCTCGATGAGCGGCAGGTAGGCATCGAGGAAGCCATCGCCGACCGCCCGCATGTAGGCGTAGTCGCGTTCGAAATCGTCCTGGAGGTCGTCGAAGAACAGGCCGCCGACGCCACGCGTCTCGCCGCGATGCTTGAGCAGGAAGTACTCGTCGCACCAGCGTTTGTGGGCGTCATAGCGCTGCTCGCCGCCGAAGGGTTCGCACAACGCGCGCGCGGTGCGATGCCAGTGCAGAACGTCTTCGTCGAAGGGATAGAACGGGGTGAGGTCGAAACCGCCGCCGAACCACCAACCGACCGTCTTGCCGTCTTTTTCGGCGCGGAAATGGCGGACGTTGGCGTGGGTGGTGGGGAGATAGGGGTTGCGTGGGTGGAAGACCAGCGACACCCCGCAGGCACGCCATTGCGCGCCAACCAGCTCCGGTCGCGCCGCGGTCGCCGCAGGCGGGAGCTGCGTGCCCGACACGTCGGAGAAGCCGATGCCGGCCTGTTCGAATACCGCGCCGTCACGGAGGATGCGGGTGCGGCCTCCGCCACCGAGCAGGGCGCCGCTGCCTTCGCGCGTCCACGCGTCCTCGACGAAGCGGGCGCCGCCATCAGCCTGTTCGATCGCCGCGCAGATGCGGTCCTGAAGTCCGGCCAGCCAGTCGCGGACGGTGTCGAAGGAGGAGGTCGGAAGTGCTGTCATCGTCGGATCAGTGTTTGCCTTTCTTCTTTTTCGGCGCGACGCGCGGCTTGTCCGTCGCATCCTGCGCCGCCTGTTCCATCGCCTGCGCGAATCCCATCATCGCCCAATTGGTGGTTTCCAGGACGTCACAGGCGACATGGCGCGCGTCGGCCTTGCACAGCGTTTCGAGGTCGGCGCGACCCTGCGGCAGGTTGCCCTGTATCGCCGCCTGCGCAAGATTCTCGCATCCTTCGCGGATACCGGCGGCGCACACCTTGCGGTAATGGGGCAGGGCGCCGGCCCAGTTGCCGCCCAGCGCGCTGGTGTTGCCGAGCGTGTTGCAGCCCTGCAACTTGCCTTCGTCGCAGCAGGATTTCGCGGCTTCGGCGGTGAAGGCCGGGCAATCCATCGCCAGCGGCACTTCGCGGAAGGTGCGCGCTGGCGTGCACTGCGCAGGTCCGCCCGTGGGCGCGAGCACCGCGTAGCGCGTCCATTCGTCGAGACCGGCCAGGCGGCCATCGGCGAGCACGGCGAACACGAAGTCGCCGCCCTTGTCGTGGCGAACATGGATGCGTCCGTCCACCAATCGCGCGCGCATCGAACCCATGCCGCCCAAATCGACCAGGCCGGCGTCGCCGAAATTGAATTCGGAGAACATGCTGTTGTTCGCGGATGTATAGCCGCCGCACGGAACGGCCTGGGCCAGGCGCAGCGTTGCATTCGCTGCCGTCAACGACGACAGCGCATCGGCGTGCTTGCAGGCGTCGGCATCGTTGCCGTCACGGCAGGCGATCGCCAATGCGTCGCGCGCGGCCAGCAGGCGACCGCCCGACCACAGCTCATCCGCGATCGCGTTGCAGGTGACGCGCTGGGGATGGTCGCGGCACAGCGCGGGCAGGCCGTCCAGCGATGCGTCGTCAAGCGCGGATTTCGCCGCGAACAGGGCACTGAACTGTTTCGACAATACCTGTGCCATCGCCTTGTCGGCTTCGGCCTTGCAGGCAGTCGCATTGAATTGTGGCGACTCGTGCTTGCAGACCTCGGGTTCCGGTGGAATGGCGGGACGATTGCCGCTGCGGCGCAGGGCATCGATATAGGCCTTGCAAGCGAACGGCAGGCCTTCGTTGCAGATCGCGCGCAGTTCGGCGGGATCGTTGCTGGCACTGACGCGATCGCTGCAGGCCTGGACATCGTTGCTGCAGGCCTTGGCCGGACGCGGCGGCGCCGGGCGGCAGGCGTGGGCCTGGCGCAGGCGGTAGCCGTCGAGCATGGTGCCGTCGGGCTTCAGTTCGTTGCCGGCGATGGCGTAGGGAATCGCCACCCCGTTTTCGATGTCGAAGATCGCCAGCTTGGAGGTCCCGGCTTCGAGCAGGAGCGGATGCGGCATCTTGTCGCCGTAATCGAGGCTGCCTGTTGTCGCCGAATCGATGGTCAGGACCGGCGTGCCGTCATTGGCGGTGCTCGCATAGGTTCCGCATTGGACGGATTGCGCCTGCAGCGGTTGCATGGCGAACAGCACCGACATTCCGAATGACAGCAGTTTCCACTTCGACACGAATTGCCTCCCCTTGTGATTCAAGGGGCAAAGCTTGCCATGCAGGATGATGCGAGGTCTATCGCGATTGCGTGCGGCACGCGTGCAACGGGTCGAGCTGCGGACGCTGGACGCTGCTGCGCACCTGCATCATCCCGAGCAGGAAGTCGAAGATGTTGTCGTGGCTCCACGGCTGGGCGGCCTGGCGCGTCACGCAGGCGGCATCGATGCCGTTGCGTTGGCGGAAGCCGTCGGACAGCCACAGCGTCATCGGGATGCGCGTCTGCACGTCGGGCGCGAAGGCATAGGGCGCGCCGTGGAGGTAGAGGCCGTTTTCGCCCAGCGATTCGCCGTGATCGGAGACGAACAGCACTGCGCCGTCGATGGCGTGGTCGTCCCGGAGCGTGGCGATCACCGAGGCGATGATCGAGTCGGTATAGAGCACGCTGTTGTCGTAGGCGTTGCGGATCTGCTCCGGCGTGCAGGTCTGCAGCTGGTTGCTGCGGCAGACCGGCTTGAACTGTTCGAATTCCGCCGGATAGCGCTGGTAATAGGCAGGGCCGTGGCTGCCCTTCACGTGCAGCACGATCACGCGATCGCCATGGGTATCGGCCAGCGTCTTTTTCAGGGCATCGACGAGGATGCCGTCGAAACAGTTGCGGGCGCTGCACCATTGCGGATCGGTCGAGTTCTGCAGCTCGGTCTCGTGCACGCGCTTGGCGATGCCCTTGTCGCCGGTGTTGTTGTCGAACCAGGCGACGTCGACGCCGGCATGCGCCAGCACGTCCAGCGCGTTTTCGCGGGCCAGGGCCGCACGTTCGCTGAAGTCCTTGCGGCCAAGGTTGGAGAACATGCACGGCAGCGAGACTGCGGTATCGGTGCCGCAGGAGCGCATGTCGGCGAAGTTCGTGACCGGGAGCCGTGCAAGCTGCGGCGTGGTCTGGCGCGCATAGCCGGACAGTCCCCAGCTGGCGGCGCGCACCGATTCGCCGGCGATGAACACCAGCACCTGCGGTTTCGCGCCTGCCGGTGCTGCAGCGCGCGTGGCGTCGCGACCCAGCGGTTGCACCACGATCGCCGCCTGTGGGCGTGCATTGTCGACATAGGCGTAGAGGCCACTGGCGATCGCCATCGGATTGATGACATGGCCGAGTTCGCGCTGGTTGCGCAGGCTGGATGCCACGCCGCGGCCGCCGACGCCGATCGCCACGGC
Source organism: Lysobacter sp. (assembly GCA_027306995.1). Taxonomy (GTDB): domain Bacteria; phylum Pseudomonadota; class Gammaproteobacteria; order Xanthomonadales; family Xanthomonadaceae; genus Solilutibacter. The sequence goes on along the minus strand of DAHUXS010000013.1, from coordinate 146,027 downwards.
GCTCGCGACGATCACGACCAGCGTCAGTTTCGCGCGCGACCACAACTCGCGCGGGAACGGCTGCCAGTCGATTCGCGTCCACAGCACCAGCAGCGCCGGCAACACGCCGGCCGCGCCGATCTTCCAGGCCATCCGCCACGACACCCATTCGCCGGCCTCGCGCGCGTTGGTCTCGAACACGCTGCGCAGGGTATGGCGATCGACCACCGCGCCGAAATCGTCCATGAAGAACGCGGCGGCGGCGGCGCACAGCAGCACGATCACCAGCCACGGCTTGATCGCCCATTTGAACGACAGTGGCAGCAGCAGGGCGAGGATGGTCATCGCCAGCAACACGCCCAGGCACAGCAGGAACAGCCAGTGCGGCAGGCCGCCGGGATCGAGTCCCGCCAGCAGTTTCCACGCGCTGAAATTGGCGAACGCCAGCAGCCATGCCGTGCACAGCAGCAACACGGTGTTCGCGCGCATCAAGGGTCCGCGCATCATGGCGAGGTCGATTCCGGAGCGTGAAGATCGCCTAGGCTAACGCAAGCAAATCTGAATCGGCGGTTCCCTTGTGGCGACGCTTCCCCCACAATTCCCGGGATTCCGGAAGAGTTGCATGCGCGCCTACGTCTACAAGAGCACCCGCAAGGTCGATACCTATGTCTTCCTCGCCGCGCGCGACGAGGGCGCCAAGCTGCCGGAGGCGCTGCGTACGCAACTCGGTCCCCTGCAGTTCGTGCTGGAAACCGAACTGAAGCCCGAGCGCAAACTGGCGCGTGAAAACCCCGAAGAGGTGATGGCGAATCTGGCCGGCCGCGGTTTTCACCTGCAGATGCCGCAGGATTTGCCGCTCGATCCCATGACCTCGGACTGGGGGACGGATGCCTGACCAGCGCCTGGCTGTGACAGGCCAATCCGCGATGCCTTGGGTGGCGGCTGCCACCGGAGTACTGGCCCTGCTCGCAACCGGTTTTGGCGGCTGGATCGCCGCGATCGCTGGCGCCGTCGGCAGCGGCCTGCTGGCCAGCGCCTGGCCATTGCGCGGCAATCCGGCAGATCGTGCCCCACAGGTCATCGCCAGTCACGTCCTGGTCTGGGCCGCCGCCGTGGTGGTTGGCGCGGCGCTTGTGGCATGGCCGCTGCATGCATTGATGGCGTCGGGTTCGTTGCCGGCTGCGCTCGGCCTCGGGCTGGCCGCGGCGATCGGCCTGATCCTGGCGTGGCGGGTCTGGCCGCTGTGGACCAGCGATGCCGGTGACGCCCGCTTCGCCTTCCATCATGCCCTGGGCGAACGCGATCCGGCGCGGCGCTGGGCCTGGAATGGCTTGCGCCCCGCGGTTGCGGTGGCCTGCGTGGTCGCGTTGGTCCTGGTGCTGGCGTGGCCGGGCGTGATCAGCGGACCGTTGCGCTGGGCGATGGCGGCGTTGCTGGCTTTACTGCTGCCGGTGCTGCGCTTCTCGGCGCGCATCCAGCGCGTGGCGAAAGAGGTCAAGGCGATGCCGGCACCTGCGCCTGCACGCAATGCTGAACCAGTCAGTCTCGACGCCTTGCCGGAATTGCATCTGGACGATGAGGCCGCAGCCGACGCCGTGGTCGATCTTCCCGCGACGACCGGCAATGACGAACTCGATCGCGAGCTCCACGCCGCTGCCCGCAGCGGTCGCGTCGAACGCGCGCTCGCGTTGCTCGATGCCGGCGCGCGCGCCGATGCGCTGCCGGCCGCGGACGATCGCGACCAGCGCCGCCTGCCGATCCTCGCCGCGGTGCTGCCCGACCTGCGCCTGCTGCGCACGCTGATCGCCCACGGCGTTTCGCTGGATGCTGATGCCAGCGGCATCACCCCGTTGCTGGCGGCGACCCGCGACAGCTGGCATGGCCGTCCCGACGCCGTGGCGATGCTGCTCACCAATGGCGCCGATGTCCGCGCCACCGATCCGCAGGGCAACACGCCGCTGCACCACGCCGCGCGCAGCACCGATCCCGGCGTCGCCGCCTTGTTGCTCGATGCCCAGGCGCAGATCGATGTCGCCAACGACAACGGCCAGACTCCGCTGGCGATGGCCTGCGCCGCCGGCAACTGGCGATTGGCCAAATTCCTGCTGGAACGCGGCGCCAGCGTCGCGCCGGCGAAAGCACTGGCGCCGTTGCTGGCCGCCGCGACTTCCGATGACGACGATCCGGCCGGCGTGCAACTGCTGCTGCGCAATCGCGCGCAAGTGGCGGATGCAGTCGACGGGGAAGGACGCAGCGCGCTGCACCTGGCGGCGCAGGCGGGACATTCCGCCATCGTCCAGACCTTGCTCGACAGCGGCGCCGGCGTCGATGTTCGCGATGCCACGCAGACCACCCCGTTGATGCTGGCGGCGCAGGGCGGCCATCGCGACGCGATCGATGCCTTGCTGGAATCGAAGGCCGATGTCGCCGCGCGCAATGCCGATGGCCACGATGCCTTGCGCCACGCCGTGGAAGGCGAAGTCGCCGGTGCCGATGTCATCACTGCATTGCAGGCCGCGGGCGCACGCGCCAACGTGATGGACGATGCCGGTGTCGATGCCCTTGCGCGCGCCAAGGCACTGGGTCGCTGGTCGGTGGTGCAGGTACTCGATCCTGCTTTCGTTCCGCCGCCGGTTGCCGGTAGCGATGTCGTGGCAGACGACGCTGTACCGAGCCGGCCGCCTTATGCGGTCGTCAGCGATGCCTTGCGCGATGGCGACACCGCCACGCTCGAACGTTTCGCGCCGCTGCTGGAACGCAGCGAATTCACCCGCATGCTCGCCGAGCTCGCGCCGTCGTCGCCGCAACTGGTGCCGTGGCTGCTCGCGCGCGGTGCCGATCCCGACGCCAGCCGCGAAGGCCACAGCCTGCTCGGACAACTACTGCGCCTCGCGCCCGGCGATGCCAATGCCGCGCAGGCGCTGGACCTGTTGTGGCGACGCGGCGCCAGTCCCGCCGGCGCCGGAGTGTTCGCCAATCACCTGCAGGCCCGTCGCGCCCATCCGTCCGAGCACGACGAAGCCTTCGCCCTGCAACTGCTGGAACGCGGCGCCGATTCCTTCGGCAGCGACAGCGCCGGCGATCCGCCGCTGCATCACGCCATTCGCCTGCATTGGCCGCGCCTGACGCAACGCCTGCTCGACAATGGCGTCGATCCTTGCGCGATCGACGGATCAGGCCTGAGCGCGCTGCATGTCGCCACCGCCTGCGGCGATGCCAACGCGGTGCGCGCGCTGGTCGCCGTCGGTGCAAAACCCGATGCACGCGCGCCCGATGGACAGACCGCGCTCGGCGTCGCGCTCGCCAATGGCCGCAAGGATCTTGCCGACTGGCTAGACTGGCGTGGCTGGCCGCTACCGGGTCGCGCCTTGCGCGCTGGCGATTTGCCGGCCGCGGCAATCACCGGCGACGGCGATGCCGTGCGGCGCCTGCTCGAACTCGGGTTCGCGGTCGACGCACTCGACGCACAGGGTTGCAGCGCGTTGTTGCGCGCCGCCGGTGGCGGCCATGTCGACGCGGTCGAGCAACTGGTCGCGCATGGCGCCGATGTCGGGCTCAGCGCCAGCACCGGCGCCACGCCGTTGTCGGCGGCGGTGAGCATGCGTCACGCCGTGGTGGTCGATCGCCTGCTCGCCGCCGGCGCCGATCTCGGCCAGCGCCTGCCGGGCGACGTGACGGTATTGATGCTGGCGTCCGCGCTTGGACTGCCGGAAATGGTCACGCGATTGCTGCGCGCCGGCGCCGATGTCGCTGCCGCCGATCCGCAGGGACTGTCGCCGATTCACTGCGCAGCACTCTATGGCTTCACCGCGCGCGATCGCACGCGACTGGTCACGCTGTTCGACACCTTGCTGCTGGCCGGTGCCGACGCCAATTCGCGCGCCGAAGCCGGCGTCACGCCGTTGCTGCTCTTGCTCGGCGCACGCGCCGAGCCGGGAACCGGTTGCGACGAAGCGGTGATCCTCGCCGGGCTCGATCGCATGCTCGACGAAGACGTGCAACTCGACGCCCAGGACCCGCGCGGTTTCGGTCCGCTGCACATCGCCGCGTTGCACGGGCTGATGTCGGTGGCGCGACGCCTGCGCGACAGCGGTGCGCCGCTGGGGCAACGCGATCGCCTCAACCGCACGCCGCGCGACATCGCACTGATGCGCGGCTTCGTTGATGTTGCTGCCGAACTTGCAGAAGCGGCGCCGACAGCAAGCGGGCATGACCTGACGATGGCACGCATGCTGCGGCCGCAGGATCGTTAAGGGTTAAGAATTCAATTCCCTTTCCGGATTGACAAGGAATTCGACTGAAAGTAAAAATTTCAATGTGCTTTCGAAAAGCACATTGAAAGTTGCGTTTCAGGGAATTTAATGACGATCGATTCTGAATAACTGAAAGTCGAACTTGTTGAGTGCCTGTCGAAGGCATGAACCGGACAACCCCCAGGGAGGGAATATGAATTTTACAAAAGCACTTTCGTGCTTGGCTTTTGCATGCCTGATTTCACCGGATATTTCTGCGCAAACTCAGCAATTCCCGCCGATTGTGGTGACCGGTCCGCGGGCAGTGAACAACAACCTGACCCCGCAACAATTCGATGCGTTCGCACAGCTCATGTCCAAACCCCTCCCGCCGCCTACTTTCGCTTCAATCAGTAGCGATGGTTCTGATTCGGATTGTCCGGCTGCGCGACAAGCCTTCAAGCAAAGCGGATGTTCCATTGGTGGATCAGAAAGCAATCCGTTGAATTACAACCCGAATTACTACGATGCGGGGACCGGGTTGAATCAAGCGCTGAATTGGGCGAAAAACAGTCAAAGCACGTACGGGCCGGCATCGGACAAGTTCATTACAACGCTGTTGGCTTACGAAGACTTGATCAATAAAAATGGAGGCGCACCGGCAGATTACGGTGGTTTTCTGCTGGATGGGTTGGCAACCGCTTGCGAAATCCAGGCAGACCGCCATCCGGATGGAGTTGTGGGGCAGGGTTTCCTGGATTGCAGCAGTGCCGCTGAGGCGATGGCTACGGAAGTGAAGTCCAGCATCGATCCTGTCGTCAAGCAGGGCATCATCGACAAGATGCTGGGTACGGTGGGAGTGAAAACCGATGGCAGTGGAAGCATTGGGGGTGGATGGTTTGCAAGTTGGGCTGCCAACTACCAGAGCACGACCAATTCTTTGAGGGTGCACCATCAATTCTTGTTGCGCGAATCTTTCTGTGCGAGTCTGCGCACCGATGTCATGCTGGCATGCGGAGACTCCGCATGAGGAACGCGAAAATCGCTGCGGCGTCACTACTTATGGTGGTTGCACACACGATTGTGGTTTCCGGCTGTTCAAAGCAATCAAACCCGGCCGCTGCCCAACCGCCGCAAAACCCCGCGAACAAGGCAGTTGCGTCGGATGTATCTCCCACGGGTATCACCCCTTTGGGCGACAAGTGGAGGCAGGAATTCGGGGTGCTGCCGACACAAAAAGGAACAACCGTGGTCAGTGGGGCGGATGGTTATGTCGCGGGAATGCCAGGGGAGTTGTATGACATCGCCCTGACGCCGTCCGAGGCCGATTGGCTCAGCCGCAAGGGATTCCTGGGTGCAAGCGAGCGCAATCGCCTGTCGGCCATGTCCGAAGACGAATTGAGAAGCAGATCCAAGCAAGGGGATCGGTCGGCGTTACTGTATCTGGCAGAGAAGCTGATCGACAGCGGGGAGGGCAATACGGCTGCTTCGGCGTTACGCAACTTCGTGAACAAGGACAATTCGATTCCGGCGCGTTACCTGCTCGCGCGTTACGAATCCCAAGGCATCAGCGCGCGGAATTCCGCCATGCCGGATCCTGCAGATAGCCCGGCGTATCAGGTTTGGCGGGAAGAGGAGCCGAAACGACAAGCGGCAGCATCGTATCTCATGCAAAATTATCTGTTGGGGGATTACCGTGCCGGGCAGATGCTCTACGATCTTTACCCCATGAAAGGAAGTGATGCAGGAAGCAGTGACGGAATTCCCCCGTCGGTGCTGACCAAGGCGCTGGAGGCGATTCAGAAGGCGCGGGCGGCAAATCCCATGTATGCAGCGAATTACGACCCCAGGCCGATGCCGCAGGGGACCTTCGGGAGGCAGTCAGGGCAAATGATGCAGTAGTTTGCAGCCGGATCTTCGTCGGACGGAAATCCCATGCTTGCCAATCAGAAACTTGCCAGGCCCATTACATCGTTGCAGCCGTTTGGCTCATTGTTTCTGTTGTCGCGGTCTTTCTGATGCAGCGTATTGCAGGAGAAGCCATGCGCGCGATCGCCTATTTTTCGATCGTTCCGGTGTTGTCCAAGGGATGGCCGCAAGCCTGATGGCCATCCCAAGCCCATGCCCTGCGAAAGGGCTTAGAGCCGGACAACGAGTTTTCCGAGTGCTCGATTGCTCTCCATGATGCTGTGCGCGCGGCGAACTTCGTCGAAATCGAAGGTTTGAGTGCGCAACGAGGGCATGCGCCCGGCGGCAACTTCCTGGGCGACCCACGGCAGCGGCGTGTCCCGCAATGGCATCGCCGGCGTGCCAAGCAAGCCGCTTGGGAAGAAACTCAAGCGTGCCGCGCCCGGCAAGTCTTGCATCAGGTGGAATTGTTCCAGCAGAGGCGGGCCGCCGAGCAAGCCAATCACCGACACGCCGCCAAACGGACGCAGCGTTTTGATGGAATCGCGCAGCGTTGCGGCACCGACCACCTCGAGTGCGGCATCGATGCCTTCTGGTGCGATCCCGCGCACGGCGGTCGCTATTTCGCCGCTATCGATCACGACTTCGTCCGCACCCATCGACAGCAGGCGTGCCGAATTTTCCGGCGCGCGTGTCGTGGCGATGACGCTCAATCCCCGTCCTTTCGCATAAGTCAGTGCCGCCAGTCCGACGGAGGATGTTGCACCGCGAATCAGCAACGTTTGACCGGGCTGGATGGACAAACATCTGTCAAGCGCGCCCCAGGCAGTGAGATAGGCTTCGGGTAGTGCGGCAAGTTCTTCCCATGACAATGCGATGTCGTCAATCGCAATGACGTTATTGCGCAACACCGTCACCTGTTCGGCATAACTGCCGTTGCGGCTGAACTGCAGCCCGCCCATGGCCGTCGCCACGCGTTGGCCGATACGGAACACGCCAGCGGGATCACGGATGACTTCACCGACGGCTTCGATGCCCGGCACGACTTGGCCCGAAATCGGTCCCATCTTGCCGGCACGTCGATACACTTCAGCCCGGTTGAGGCCAAACGCCCGCACGCGAATCTGTACTTCATCGGCACCGGGTTCCGGCGAGGCGATGTCTCGCAGTTGGAGTGCTTCCGGGCCGCCAGGTTGTTCGATCACATAGGCCTTCATGATCGTGGCCTCAAGCGCGGGGCTGGTTGGTGGCGAACAGGTAACGGTGGATCTTCCACACCTTGTTCTCGTAGCGGAACACGAAGAGCTCGTTGTTGCCTTCGGTCACTTCCGCGTCGGTTGCCAGGATTCGGGTACGTCCTGCCGAACTGGTGCGGGCCCAAGCCCAATTGCCTGCTTCCTCGATCTCGTGGATATCGAAGCGGATGTTGAGCTTGATGCTGGCAAAGACCTGTTCGTAACCGGCGCGGACGGCATCGCGGCCAACCAGGGCCGGCGCGTTTTGCGGCATGAACACCGGATCGCTGCCGTAGAGGCCGAGGATGGCGTCGATGTCGTTGTTGTTGAGGGCGTTTTGGTAGGCGAGGAGAACGGATTCGATGGACATGGCGGTGTCTCCGGAGATGTCGGCTCGCCGGGATTGGCGAGTGGAGACAGTCTTTCCCTACCAGAGGTGGAATGGAATCCATGTTAGTGACATGATTGCTCTCATAATCGAGAGGTATCTATGGACCTCAATGCCGTCCGAATGTTCGTCAGCGTGGCCCAGGGCGGCAGTTTGTCGGCGGCAGCCGAGCGCATGGGTGTGCCGCTGCCTACCCTGAGCCGACGGATCCGCGAACTCGAGCGGCAATTGAAAGTTCAGTTGCTGGAACGCTCTGTGCGCGGCACGCATCTGACCGATGCGGGCACGCGCCTGTACGAGAGTGCTTCGCGTGGCATCGAGACACTGATGGAAGCCGAGCAGGCAGTTGCGAGCGACCAGGCGCAATTGAACGGTCGCCTGCGGCTTTCGTTGCCACCGGCATTTGAACCATGGTGGCAATTGCTGTCCGCGTTCCAGCAACAACATCCGGGGGTTCGCCTTCATGTCTACACGACCGAGCGGCGTGTGGATCTGATCGAAGACGGAATAGACGTGGCTCTGCGCATCGGTACAATTACCCACGAATCGATGGTGGCCCGTCGCATGTTGTCGTATCGACATGTACTAGTGGCGAGCCCGCATCTCATCGAACGTTTTGGCATGCCGGAATCGGTCGATGAACTGCACCGATTTCCGTGCGCTGTCTGGTCGCAAGGCGCCAACACGCGTGGGCGCTGGCAGTTGGGTGCGCAAATGATCGAACCAGAAAGCGTGCTGACCACGAATGACTACGCACATCTGCAGAGCAGGGCGTTGGCCGGCGAGGTCATTACCGAGCTTCCTCCCTTCCTTGCAGCGTCGGCCATTCGCCTGGGGCGCCTGATCCCTTTGTTGCCGGCACAACCGTTGCCCGAGCAGCAGATCAACCTGCTGTATCCATCGCATCGCCATCCATCTGCGATCGTGCGGGCATATTTGGACTTTTGCCAGCGGCAAATTTCGATATTGGTGGATGCCTGCAAAGGCAGCGATTGAGTCACGGTTGCGGCTCGTCATCCGTCGCGCGTGGAAAAAAGCTACGATCCCCCTATCTTGGGGGAGGGCGAGATGGCAAAACGATCGATGGCGGCTGCATTCGCGCTGGTGCTGCTGGCTGGCTCGGCTGCGATGGCGCAACCGAAAGAGAAAGAGGAGCTGGTGTCCGATAGCCGTGGCCTGACCGAAACGGTCATGACCATGCGTGTCCCAGGATGGCTCGTTTTCGGTCCGGACGGCAAGGTGAAGAAATTTGGCTGGAAGCCCGTGGAAGGTCAGAAGGGCAGCGCCGAAATGTCCGCGATCGATACATATATCAAGAACACGATCCATAACTGGAGGTTCCGACCCTATCTCCAGGATGGTGTCGCAGTCGATGCAAGAACTTATTTCCAGATGACGCTCGCGGCCCGGACAAAGGATCCGGAGAAATACGAAATCTCCGTCGACAACGTGTCTTTCACCGACGGCGTCACCGGCGTCATCAGCAAGGATGAACAGAAGAAAAGCGGCAAGGATGCGACCGAGTGCGTGGTCAATTGCATGCTTTCGCAACCACGCTGGCCTCTGCAATACCCGCGCGAACTTGAGCGGGCAGGGGTCAGTGGCGCGGTGATCGTCCATCTCTACCTGAATCCGGACGGGACAGTGGCCGATGCGAGGGTCGCGCAATCCGCGCTGTACAACGTACGCGGCGACGACGGGGACCTCGACAAGTCGCGCAAGTTCCTTGAAGAGGAGGCGCTCCGCTATGCGCGGCAGGTCCGCATGGCGCCGGGTTCGGGCAGCCACCTGGTTGGAGACAATCACCTGGTCGGTGCCTTGCCTTTCATTTTCCAGATGAAAGGCGACAAGCTCGACAATCTTGGCGCGTGGCGCATCGAACAGCGCAGCAAGCGCAGTGTTGCGCCCTGGCTGGTGCATGGTCCCGATCGCTGGATTGGCGTTTCCGACATTTCCGGAAACGGCTTCGTGTCGATGGAGGAAAGTCGCTACAAGCTCGTGTCCGATGCAACTGCACCATAAGGGAAGAACGACATGATGAAGCAATCGATGATGGCGCTCGCGTTGATGCTGGGCTGTCCGGTCGCAATGACCCAGGCAAAAGAACCGGCGCTGGTGACGAATGATCGTGGCCTCACCGAATCGGTGATGACCATGCAGGTGCGTGGCGACCTCACCTTCGGCACGGACGGAGTGGTCAAGGAACATCACATCACCACAAAGCTCGACCCGAAGATCGCCGCATACGTCGATGAGGTGATCGGCAAGTGGAAGTTCCGGCCTTATCGCCAGGATGGTGTTGCGGTCAATGCCAAAACCTATTTCCTGATGACGCTGGCTGCACGCGCCAAGGGCAGCGAGAACTACGAGTTGACGCTGGACAGCCGGCACTTCGGGGACAAGCCTTTCATGACGCGCGAAGAGCGGCAGAAAGAGGATGAGGCGAAGAGCTCACGGAAATGCGTCACCGAATGCATGGTCTTCGAGCCGCGACGCCCCGGTTATCCAGTGGGGTTGATGATGGCGGGCGTGGGCGGCGGAGTGATCGTGCATCTCTACCTCAACCCGGATGGCTCGGTTGCCGATGCGGTGGTTGGGCAATCCGCGCTGTACAACATCCGCGGGGGCGACAAAGTCCTGGACGACGCACGGAAATTGCTCGAAAAGAGCGTGCTCAGGTATGCGAAACAAATCCGTTTCACGCCCGGCACGGGAAGTCCGTTGGTTGGCGACAATCATCTGGTTGGCGCATTGCCTGTCGAATTCCGGATCGAAGGCATGAACCTAGACAATGACGGCGTCTGGCGTCTGGAACAGCGCGGCAAGGCGAACTTGGCGTCCTGGCTGGTCAATGATCCGGATCGCTGGGTCGGCGTTTCGGATACGGCAGGTGGTGGGTTCATCGCCATGAACAGCAGTCCCTACAAGTTGGCATCAGAAGAAGCACGAACACCCTGAAAGCGGCATAGTACAAAGCTCGTCAATTGAGATTGTGCCATTTGCCAAACTCAGTCGACCCTTCGCCTGTGAGTTCGGTGCCATTCGAAATAGGGGGCTGAAGCAGTGCTCCAGGCAGCGCATGCGCGATCAATTAGATCGTTAATGATCGACGGCAGTTCAGGCTGTGGGGGAATGCGGTAGTCGCTGCGAATGTGACCGGTTGGATCAACATGCAGATACCCGTTTTCGAAGAGCGCGTCGCAGCCGAGGAGGCATACCGGCATGACATTGTTCATGTCGAGGCGTTGCACATGGTTGCATGAGCTTCGGCGACGAATGTGGCCGATCACCAATAAGCTCACGGGTAGCTGTCGGCCACAGATTGAACAGGGAGCATGACTCTTCCCGCCGAGCAGGAGTTTTCGAAGCAGTCCTTGTTCTTTTCGGCGCTTGGCACTTCCGGAAGCATCTGTGCCCTCTTCAAGGGCGCGTAAAGTCTCTCGACTTTTCTCAAGATCGAATTGAGAGGGCAGCAGTGGCCCTACGCCGTCGTCCAATCCAAGCATCTGGGCAATTTCTTCGCTCTGGCTTGTTGGAAGTACGTTGAAACCTTGAATGATGTTGGTTGATTTGTATTTCGCGGCCAGATTGAATCGCTCAATGTCGATATCAATAGGCTCAAGATCTGTCAGGAAGAACACGTATTCCCAGGTGGAGCCATCCGCTTTGGTACTCCAAAGTTCACGCGCAAGATCCGGTGCATGCACCTTGTAGGCAACGGTGGCTTTGAAAAATAGTTTCTTGCTCCTATACAGCAAGACGGTGTCGCCTGGCTGCATGCGCCTCCATTTGTTGGCATTGACATTGTTGGTGCCGGGTGTAATTCCCCAAATGGCTACCGAATCAGGGAAGGCTTGCTGGATCGCAGCGTGAGTCTCTTGGGGTAAGAAGCGAAGAATTCGCGAAATCGGGACAGGGGTTTCAATGGTATGAACGAAGTGTGTTCTTGCATCACTATCACTGCAGGGTTGAAGAACAAGTTGCATGTGATTTTCCTAGAGCTCCGTATACTTCTTCGCATTACCCTTGGCCTTTTCGACAGGGTATTTGGCGGCATTTTTGTCCAGTTTCCCCAGAATGGCTTTTTCAAGATCAATTCCGAGATTGTCGGCCATTTCGATCAGATAGACAGCGATGTCAGCCATCTCGTCGGCGATTTCGCTCTTTGCCGATTCGGCGTGAAGCTCGCTTTCTTCCGGAGACTTCCATTGGAAATGTTCTAGGAGCTCCGCTGATTCCAAAGAGATGGATATGGCAAGATTTTTTGGATTATGGAACTTCATCCAGTCCCTCGAGTCCCTGAATTGCCTGATCCGTTTCTGGATGAGATCGATATCCATGAGTGCCTCGCAAGATCTTGAAGTGATCGAAGAGTTCGCCACGGTGAATCGTGAAACCTGTACGTCGAGTCTGCATAGGGATTGACTTCGGAGTCAATATGGAAATTTTGACAGACGCAGGCCGGAATCATAAGGAGTTAGGGTTGGCAAACAAAAAAGGCCTGCGATTTCCGCAGGCCTTTTCCCTAGCATTCTGATGAATTACCGCTTCATCGAACTGAAGAATTCGTCGTTCGATTTGGTGTTCTTCATCTTGTCGAGCAGGAATTCCATCGCCGCGATTTCGTCCATCGGGTGCAGCAACTTGCGCAGGATCCAGATCTTCTGCAGCAGGTCGGGCTCGATCAGCAGGTCTTCGCGGCGGGTGCCGGAGAGATTGACGCCGATCGCCGGGTAGACGCGCTTCTCGGTGATGCGACGGTCCAGGTGCACTTCCGAGTTGCCGGTGCCCTTGAACTCCTCGTAGATCACCTTGTCCATCGCGCTGCCGGTATCGACCAGTGCGGTGGCGATGATGGTCAGCGAACCGCCTTCCTCGACGTTGCGCGCCGCGCCGAAGAAACGCTTCGGGCGATGCATCGCGTTGGAGTCGACGCCGCCGGTCAACACCTTGCCGCTGGAAGGCAGCACGTTGTTGTAGGCGCGGGCGAGGCGGGTGATCGAGTCGAGCAAGATCACCACGTCCTTCTTGTGCTCGACCAGGCGCTTGGCGCGTTCGATCACCATTTCCGCGACCTGGACGTGGCGCGCGGCCGGTTCGTCGAAGGTGGAGGAGATGACTTCGCCGCGCACGGTGCGCTGCATTTCCGTCACTTCTTCCGGGCGTTCGTCGATCAGCAGGACGATCAAGTGGACGTCGGGATGATTGCTCGTGATCGCGGTGGCGATCTGCTGCATCATCATCGTCTTGCCGGCTTTCGGCGGCGACACGATCAACGCGCGCTGGCCCTTGCCCTGCGGCGCCATCAGGTCGAGGATGCGGCCGGTGATGTCTTCCGACGATCCGTCGCCGCGTTCGAGCTTGAAGCGCTTGCGCGGGAACAGCGGCGTCAGGTTTTCGAACAGGGTCTTGTTCTTGCTGGCTTCGATCGGCTCGCCGTTGATGGTGTCGACGATGTTGAGCGCGAAGTAGCGTTCGCCATCCTTGGGCCAGCGGATGCGGCCAGCGATGTGGTCGCCGGTGCGCAGATTGAAGCGGCGGATCTGGCTCGGCGAGATGTAGGTGTCGTCCGGGCCGGCCAGGTAGCTGGCCTCGGCCGCGCGCAGGAAGCCATAGCCGTCGGGCAGGATTTCCAGCACGCCGTCGGCGGCGACGCCTTCGCCGTGGCGGGTCAGCACCTTCAGCAGGGCGAAGATGATGTCCTGCTTGCGCGCGCGGGCCACGCCTTCATGGATCTGCAATTGCTCGGCGATGTCGAGCAGCTTCTGGGCGGGCATGCGCTTGAGGTCGCCCAGCGAATACTGCGGGAAGCCATCGGGGATGGTCGGCATCGGCCGGGCCGAGGGCGGCGGTCCGTTCTGCTGGCCGTCGTCGTCGGTCGGCAGGCCTTGGTCGCGATAGCGGTCGCGCTGGCGGTCTCGGCGATTCTTGAAGCGTTCGCGGCGATTGTTGTTGTTGAAACGCTGGCCGTCTTCGCGTGGGCCACCGTTCTGCTGGCCGCCGTTGCCGCCCTGCTGCTGTTCGCCATCGCCAGTGTTGGCGTGCGACTGCGCGGGCGCGCTGGGTTGGCTGGCGACCGGCGCCGGGGTCGGCGCGGGTGCGGGAGGCGGGGGGGGTGCAGGCGCCGCGACTTCAGCGGCGACGGGGGACGGAGCGGCTTCCGTGGCTTCGGGACGTACCTTGGGCGGACGGCCACGACGCTTCGGGGCGGGCTTGATTTCTTCTTCGGACAAAGGGGAATCCTCGCAATGGCGAGCGCTCGGCACGGGGCCGGCGGAGTGGTTCAGGAATGGATTCGGTGCAACGAGATGGGTGCGGCGGAGATGTCGAGATGGAACGACAGGCGCGCCGGACGCCTAGAAACTAGCACTGCCGGCGCGCCGCGGCAAGCGGGCGCCGACAGATATTCAGGATTGGGGGCGATCAGGCGACCGCGCGGTCGATCATCTGGGACAGCACAGACTTCACGTTCGGCGGCGCGCCCATCTGGGTCGCGGCGATCTGGCCGCCCTTGAACATCACCAGCATCGGGATGCTGCGGACGTTGAAGCGCATGCCCAGCTGCGGGTTGGCCTCGATGTCGACCTTCACTACCTTGGCCTTGCCTTCATAGGTGTCGGCGAGCTGGTCGAGGCTGGGGGCGATCATCTTGCAGGGGCCGCACCACGGGGCCCAGAAATCCACCAGGACGGGCTGGTCGGACTTGAGGACGAGGTCGTCGAAGTCCTTGTCGGTGGCATGGAAAACGTTGGCGCTGCTCATGGACACTCCGGAATGGGGGCAGGTCGGAAAAGGGACGCGGATAGCTTCGCATGTCCCGGTCGCAGCAACTGTGACGCGGCTGCAGGTTCGAACTTGCTAAGATGTGTGGGCTTGCATGCCGGCTTCAAGACCCGGCGCGCCTCCCTGAAAGCCGCTTCCGGCGCCCGCCCAGCGCGTGGCTGCCCATCCCGAGCGCCCTTCGCGCCCAGAAATCCCCATAAGAACCTTCATGTCCGACAAACCGCTGACCGACGTCGCTTTCTCTTCCTTCGACCTGCATCCCTCGCTGCTCGCGGGCCTGGAAGCCGCCGGTTTCAACCGCTGCACCCCGATCCAGGCGCTGACCCTGCCGGTCGCACTGGCCGGGCGCGATGTCGCCGGCCAGGCCCAGACCGGCACCGGCAAGACGCTGGCCTTCCTGATCGCCGCGATCAACCGCCTGCTCACCCGTCCGGCGATGGCCGAGCGCAAGCCGGAAGATCCGCGCGCGCTGATCCTGGCGCCGACCCGCGAGCTGGCGATCCAGATCCACAAGGACGCGGTGAAGTTCGCTTCCGACCTCGGCCTGAAGTTCGCGCTGGTCTACGGCGGCGTCGATTACGACAAGCAGCGCGAGCAGTTGCAGCGCGGTGCCGACATCATCATCGCCACGCCCGGCCGCCTGATCGATTACGTCAAGCAGCACAAGGTGGTGAGCCTGCATGCCTGCGAGGTCTGCATCCTCGACGAAGCCGACCGCATGTTCGACCTCGGCTTCATCAAGGACATCCGCTTCCTGCTGCGCAGGATGCCGGCACGCACCGACCGCCAGACCCTGCTGTTTTCGGCGACGCTGAGCCATCGCGTGCTCGAGCTCGCCTACGAGCACATGAACGAGCCCGAGAAGCTGGTGGTGGAAACGGAGACGGTCACCGCCGCCCGCGTGCGCCAGCACCTGTATTTCCCGGCGGATGACGAGAAGTTGCCGCTGTTGCTGGGCCTGCTGTCGCGCAGCGAAGGCGCGCGGACGATGGTCTTCGTCAATACCAAGGTCTTCGTCGAGCGCGTGGCGCGTGCGCTGGAACGCGCCGGCTATCGCGTCGGCGTGCTCTCGGGTGACGTGCCGCAGAAGAAGCGCGAATCGCTGTTGAAGAAATTCCAGGCCGGCCAGCTCGAACTGCTGGTCGCCACCGACGTCGCCGCGCGCGGCCTGCATATCGATGGCGTCTCGCACGTCTTCAACTACGACCTGCCGTTCGATGCCGAGGACTACGTGCACCGCATCGGCCGTACCGCGCGCCTCGGCGCCGAGGGCGACGCGATCAGCTTCGCCTGCGAGCGTTATGCGATGGGCCTGCCCGATATCGAGGCCTATATCGGCCAGGAAATCCCGCGCGCCAGCGTCAGCCCCGAACTGCTGATCGCGCTTCCGCGTCCGGAACGTCCCAAGCCGGAAGTCGAGGCGGGCGGCGAGGACGACAGCATCGGCACGATCTTCAAGGAAGCCCGCGAAGCGCGCGCCGCCGATGAGGCCAAGCGCGGCGGCGGTCGTTCGCGCAGCGGTGGCGGTTCTTCGACGGGCCCGCGTCGCCGTGCTGAAGGCAGTCGCGATGACGAACGTCGTGGACCACGCCCCCCGCGTCCGCGTCCGGAACAGCAGGACACCAAGCCGGCGGCTTCGATCGCTACCGCGGAAGGCGACGAGAACAAAGCGCCGCGCAAGCGCCGTCGTCGTCGCAAGGGCCGTCCGGTCGATGGCGCCGCAGTCCCGCAGCAGGACGCTTCGACGCAGCAACGCGCGCCGCGTCGCGACAGCGCCGGCGGCAAGCATGAACACGCCGCATCGAAGCCGGCCGCCGAACAGGCGAAGCCGGGCCTGCTCGGCCGCATCGGTCAGGGACTGCGTCGCCTGGTCACGCGCGGGGCGTCGCAACAACACTGATGCCGGCATAATGCCGGTATGAGCCTTCTTCGCTTCGACGGCGTCAGCAAGCAATATCCCGGCGGCCGCCACGCGCTGGCGGACGTCAATTTCGCGGTGGAACCGGGTGAAATGCTGTTCGTCACCGGTCATTCCGGCGCCGGCAAGAGCACGCTGCTCAAGCTGATCCAGCTGGCCGAGCGCCCCAATCGCGGCGCGGTGCTGTTCGACGAACGCAATCTCCACAACGTCCGCGGCCGCAAGGTCGCGCTGCATCGTCGCGATGTCGGCGTGGTCTACCAGAACCACCAGTTGCTGGCCGATCGCAGCATCTTCGAGAACGTGGCGCTGCCGTTGATCCTGCGCGGGATGCCGCGCGCCGAGATCGGCAAGCGCGTGCGCAGCCAGCTGGAACGGATGGGGTTGGGTGGCCGCGAGAAATCGTTGCCGTCGCAACTTTCCGCCGGCGAACAGCAACGCGTCGGCATCGCCCGCGCGCTGATCGGCGAACCGCGGATGCTGGTGGCCGACGAACCGACCGGCAACCTCGATCCGACGCTGTCCGCCGAGATCATGGAATTGTTCGCGTCGCTGCCCGAGCGCGGCACCAGCGTGCTGGTGGCGAGCCACGACCTCAACCTCGTCAAGCGCATGAAGAAGCGCGTGTTGGTGCTGAACCAGGGTCAGCTGGTCGACGACATTTCGCCCGAGGATCTCGCCGATGAGTAATCAGCGCGTCGATGCTCCGCGCGCAGGCGTCGGGACCTGGGTCGACCACCATCTCTATAGTGTCGTCGCCAGTCTCGGCCGCGTGGTGCGCAAGCCGTTCGCTTCGCTGCTGACCATCGCGGTGATCGCGCTCGCCTTCACCCTGCCGCTGGGCTTGTGGCTGGTGCTGCAGAACGTCCAGCGCTTCACCGGCGACGTCCAGCGTTCGCGTGAGATCAGCGTCTTCCTCAAGCAGGACACCAAGGTCGATCGTGCCCGCGCCCTGGCCGAGGAAGTGCGTGCGCGACCCGATGTCGGCAACGTGGTGTGGAAGACGCCGGACGAGGGCCTCGCCGAATTGCGCAAGAGCAGCACCCTGGGCGATGCGCTCGACGGACTCGACGGCAATCCGCTGCCGAACGTGCTGGTGGTGACGCCCAAGCGCGACGAACTGGCGCTGGCCGATGCTCTCAAGCAATTGCCCGAAGCCGACCTGGTGCAGCACGATGCGGTGTGGCGCAAGCGCCTCGACGACTGGTTGCAACTCGGTGCGCGGCTGGCGCTGGTGCTGGCGGTGATGCTCGGCGCCGGCGCGGTGCTGGTGATCGGAAACACCGTGCGTCTCGATATCCAGTCGCGCCGCGAGGAAATCGGCGTGCTGCAATTGCTCGGCGCCACCGACGGCTTCATCCGCCGGCCTTTCCTCTATCTCGGTGCGTTGTACGGATTGGGCGCCGGCCTGCTCGCGCTCGCCGTGCTGACCGCCGCCAACATCGCCCTGCAATCGCCGTTGTCGACGCTCGCCGCGAGCTATGGATCGCATTTCGAACTGCAACCGTTGACGCCGGTGCAGGCGCTGGCCGCGGTGGTCGCCGCGACCTTGTTGGGATGGCTGGGTGCGGGTATCGTCACCGGCCACTTCCTGCGCCAGACCCGTCCGACGGATCGCTGATGTCCATCCCAACCCGCGATCTGCGTCATCTTGTCAGCGAAGCGCCGCGCGTGATGGTGGTCGATGGTTCGCGCATGGTGCGCAAGCTCATCGGCGACGTGTTGATGAAGGAGCTGCCGAACGCCAGCGTAGTGCCCTGCGATGGCGTCGCCAGCGCGCAAACGGCGCTGGCCGCGGGACAGGTCGATCTCGTCACCACTTCGCTGGTGCTGCCCGATGGCGATGGCCAGGATGTCGCGCGTGCGGTGCACGAAGCGGCGGGCCAGGCCTACGTGCCGGTGATCGCGGTGTCGTCCGACGTCCAGCACCGGCTGGAAACGCGCACCCTCGGCGACGAAATCACCGATTACTTCGACAAGGAGCTCGGTTACGGCGCGCTGATTGCGTTCCTGCGCGGCTATGTGCAGCCGCAACCGATCGCCGGTGCACGCGTGCTCTATATCGAGGACAGCCGCGTCGTCGCGTTGGCGATCAAGCGCATGCTCGCGGCGCAGGGGCTCGACGTGATCCATGTCGAGAGCGCCGAGGCCGCGCTCGACTATCTCGCCGAGCATCGCGCCGGCGACGATGCGCCGGGCGCCAACCTTATCCTCACCGATGTGTATCTCAACGGTCCGCTCGGCGGCGGCGACGTGCTGCGACGCGTGCGCGGCGAGTTCCATCTCGGCAAGCGCGCGCTGCCGATCATCGTGATGACCGGCGACGAGAATCCCGACAAGCAACGCGACCTGCTGGTTGCTGGCGCCAACGACCTGGTGCTGAAGCCGGTGGAGCAACGCCTGCTGGTGACCAAGATCCTGTTCCAGCTGCACGCGGCGCGGCTGGTGCGGCACTGACGATGACGGACAACGACACCATTCGCCTCGAGCCTTCGTGGAAGGCACGCGTCGGCGATTGGTTCCAGCGCGAGGACATGCGCGCGCTGTCGACCTTCCTGCGCGAACGCATCCGCGCCGGCGCCCGCATCCATCCCGAGCCCAAGAACATCTTCGCCGCCTTCGATGCCACGCCATTCGATGCGGTCAAGGTGGTGATCCTCGGCCAGGATCCCTATCACGGTCCCGGCCAGGCGCATGGCCTGTGCTTCTCGGTGTTGCCGGGCGTGCCGGTGCCGCCGTCGCTCGACAACATCTACAAGGAACTGCACCGCGATATCGGCATGGCACGCCCGGCCATCGGCTACCTGATGCGGTGGGCGGAGCGCGGCGTGCTGCTGCTCAATTCGGTGCTGACGGTCGAGGAAGGTCGCGCCGGCAGCCACCAGGGCCGCGGCTGGGAAGGTTTCACCGACCACGTGGTCGATGTCCTCAACCGCGAGCGCGAAGGGCTGGTCTTCATGCTCTGGGGCAGCTATGCGCAGGCCAAGGGCAAGGTCATCGATCCGCGCCGCCATCGCGTGCTCAAGGCCCCGCATCCGTCGCCACTGTCGGCGCATCGCGGCTTCATCGGCTGCGGCCATTTCTCCGCCGCCAACGAGTCTCTGGCGCGCCACGGCCAGGCGCCGATCGACTGGTCGCTGCCGACGGCGACATGACAGTCATTTAATGCCGACGGAAGGCCGCCACGGCCTAGAATGACCGTTGGTTCCCGTTGAGCTGCGCATGTCCCGCGTCCCGGCCGTCCTCCGTTCCCTGCAGTTCCTCGCCATCGCCTGCCTGTGCGCAGTCGGGGCCATCGCGCGCGCCGCGATCGTGCCGCCGGAAGTCACCGTGCTGTGCTACCACGAGATCGCCGAACGCAAGGATGCGCTGACGCCATCCTACGCGGTGCCGCCGGCCCTGCTGGAAAGGCAGCTGCAATGGCTGAAGGCGAACGGCTACCACTTCGTCTCGGTGCAGGACATCCTCGACGCCCGTGCCAAGAAGAAGCCGTTGCCGGCGAAGCCGGTGCTGATGACCTTCGACGACGGCTACGAATCGGTCTACAAGAATGCGTGGCCGATCCTCAAGCGCGAGAAGATCCCCGCGGTGGTCGCATTGGTCGGCCACTGGCTGGAAGTGCCGGAAGGCAAGGACTTCGATTTCGATGGTCGCCCGCTGCCGCGCAACGAGCTGATGGCGTGGAGCGAACTCAAGAAGATGCAGGACAGCGGACTGGTCGAAGTCGCCAGCCACAGCTTCGACCTCCATCGCGGCATCCTCGCCAATCCGCAGGGCAACCGCCAGCCGGCGGCGACCGCGCTGCAATGGGTGCCCGACCAGCAGCGCTATGAAACGGTGGACGAATACCGCGCGCGCATCCGCCGCGATTTCGCCCGCAACCGCGCGCTCATCAGCAAGCATCTCGGCAAGGCGCCGCGCGTGATGGTGTGGCCGTATGGCCGCTACAACGCCGATGTCAGCAAGATCGCCGAACAGGCGGGCATGCCGCTCGGCCTCAACCTCGACGATGGTCCCAACAGCGCGTCGACGCCGCTGTCGGCGCTGCGTCGCGAACTGGTGATGGGCGACACCACGCCGGAAGTGCTGTCCCACCTGTTGCACGTGCGCGAACGCAACGTGCTCGACCAGGGCCGCGCCGCCAAAGTCGCGCAGATCGACCTCGACTACATCTACGACAAGGATCCCGAGCAGACCGAAGCCAACCTCGGCAAGCTGCTCGATCGCGTGCAGCGCCTCGGCATCAACATCGTCTACTTGCAGGCCTTCGCCGATCCCGACGCCAACGGCGCTGCCGACGCGGTGTATTTCCCCAACCGCCACATGCCGATGCGCGCCGACCTGTTCAATCGCGTCGCCTGGCAGTTGCTGACGCGCACCCAGGTCAAGCGCGTGTTCGCGTGGATGCCGCTGTTGGCGTGGCAGCCGCCGGCCAGCGATCCGGTGTCGAAGGACGTGGTGGTGACGCTGCCGAACAAGGCCAACCACCTGGCGATGGGCTATCCGCGACTGACGCCGTTCTCGCCGCGCGTGCGTAAGTGGGTGAAGGACATCTACGAGGACCTCGGCCGCCAGGCGACGTTCGACGGCATCCTTTTCCACGACGACGTCACCCTGTCCGATTACGAAGACGGCAGCACCTGGGCGAAGAAGCAGTATCGCGCCTGGGGCCTGCCGCAACCGCTGCCGACTTTGCGCAGCGATCACGCCCTGCTGTTGAAGTGGAGCGAGCGCAAGACCGACTTCCTCGACGGTTTCGCGGTGGACGTGGCTGCCGCCGTGCGCGCGGAACAGCCGGGCCTGCTCACCGCGCGCAACCTCTACGCGCAGGTCGCGCTCAACCCCGAGGCCGAGACTTGGTACGCGCAGAACCTGCGCAAGTCGATCCAGCGCTACGACTACACCGCGATCATGGTCATGCCCTACATGGAGCAGGCCGAAGATCCGCAGAAGTTCTACAAGGAGATGGTGGCGAAGGTGAAGGCGGTGCCGCACGGCATCAACCACACCGTGTTCGAGCTGCAGTCGGTGGACTGGCGCAAGAATGACGCGCCGCTGCCGCCGAACGAACTCCCCGACACCATCCGCATGCTCTACGGAATGGGCGTGAAGCACGTCGGCTACTATCCCGACAACGTCTTCAACAACGTGCCCGATGCGGCGCTGCTGAAGCCGGTTCTCGACAGCAAGCTCAACCCGCAGGACGACGAGGAGGACGATCAGTGATCCCGGGTTCGTTCCAGGCGTTCCTGCCCACGGCGTGGCTGACGCTGCAGGGATTCGTCTATTACTACCCGTTGTTCATGTCCTACCTGTGGATGCTCGGGGCGATCCTGTTCTACTGGCGCATCGAGCGCCGCGAACCGTCGTTCGAACACCCGCCGATTCCCGCCGACGCCCCCGGCGTGAGCGTGCTGATTCCCTGCTACAACGAAGGCCCGCACGCGGCGGAGACGATCGGGCAGGCGCTGAAGCTCGACTATCCCGACTTCGAAGTCATCGCCATCAACGACGGCAGCAAGGACGACACCGGCGCCATCCTCGACGCCATGGTTGCCGACAATCCGCGCCTGCGCGTGGTGCATCTCGCCCGCAACCAGGGCAAGGCGATGGGCTTGCAGGCCGGCGCGTTGCTGGCGAAACACCGCATCCTCATCTGCATCGACGGCGATGCCTTGCTCGATCCGCATGCGGCTTACTGGATGGTGCGCCACTTCGACAATCCGCGCGTCGCCGCGGTCACCGGCAATCCGCGCATCCGCAACCGTTCGACCCTGCTCGGGCGCGTGCAGGTCGGCGAATTCTCGTCGATCGTCGGCATGATCAAGCGCGCGCAACGCGTGTTCGGTGCCTTGTTCACCGTCTCCGGCGTGATCACCGCGTTCCGTCGCTCGGCCGTGCGCCAGGTCGGTTACTGGAATCCCGATGCGCTGACCGAGGACATCGACATCACCTGGCGCCTGCAGCGCGGCGGCTGGGACGTGCGCTACGAACCGCATGCGCTGGTGTGGATCCTGATGCCGGAAACACTGAAGGGGCTGTGGAAGCAGCGCCTTCGCTGGGCGACCGGTGGCGCGCAGGTGTTGCGTCGCAATCTCGACGTGGTGCTGCATCCCAGCCAGAACCGCCTGTGGCCGTTGTTGCTGGAACTGGTGCTGAGCCTGACGTGGGCCTATGTGATGCTGGCGATGGTGGTGGTGTGGCTGCTCGGCTACGTGCTGCCGGACGACTGGTTCCCGGGCATCGGTTCGCCGTTGATCCCGCAGTACAGCAGCGTGTTCCTGGCGTTCACCTGTCTGCTGCAGTTCGCGGTGAGCAAGTGGCTGGACAGTCATTACGAGCATGGCCTCGGTCGCAACTACTACTGGATGGTGTGGTATCCGCTGATGTTCTGGCTGATCAATACCGCCGCCACCGTCGTTGCCTTCCCCAAGGCGTGGATGATGGGCGAGGGCAAGCGCGCGCGCTGGGTCAGCCCCGATCGTGGCGTCCACATGAAGAGTGGAGGCGGCGATCATGGCTGAGCCGCGTTCCAAGCCGCCGATCATCAATGCCCGCGGCGAACTCGGACGCGGGCGCCGGCTGGTGTCGGATGGCGCGACGCTGCTCGTATGGATCGGCTGGATCCTGCTGTGGATCCCGGCGTTCCGCGTCGCTTTCCGTTCCCTGCGCGAAGCGCATCGCCTGCACGTGGACTGGGACCTAGCCGCACAGGAAGCGATCGACACCATCACCCCGGTATCGCTGACGCATTCGGCGCTGCTGGTATTCGGCACCTGTGCGCTGCTGTTGTTGTGGAGCCTGATTCCCAACCGGAAACCTGCTGCCATACCGGTGACGGAGACGCTGGAAGAAGAAGCGCGCCGCCTGCAGGTGCCGCGCCAGGAATTGCAGGACGGTCGCGACAGCCGCATCTGCGTGGTGCACCACGACGACGATGGCGCGGTCAGTTCGATCGAACGCAAAGCTTGATCTTCGGCAACAACTTTGCGAGACAAAAAAACGCGGCCATGGGCCGCGTTTTTGTTTTGCCGTGATGCGAGGACTTACTTCGTGCCGCAGGCCTTGCCGCGCGATGCGCGGGCACCGGCAGCGACCGCGGCGCTCTCGCTCATGTACTGACCGCTCTTGGTGGTGCCGTACCAGCGATCGCCCTGGCAGTGATAGACCTTGTCCTTCATGTTGACCCAGACCTGGCCGTTGCCGCCGCCGGCCGCAACCGGGCCCGGGGTCGGCATGGCACGCGGTGCGCGCGCTGCCGGGGCCGGAGCGGGCGCCGGAGCAGTCGTCGCGGTCGGCGCAGGACGTGCCGGGGCCGCAGCGGGAGCGGGTGCCGGCGCCGCCGCGGGCTTGGCGGCGGTGGCCGTGCCGCCGTACCACGCCTGCACGCCCTTGTGGCCGCGGCAGGCGCCGGACTTGGACGAGGCGTTGGTCTAGGTGCCGTCCTTGCACAGGCCGGTGGCGCCGGCGGTGGGCGTGGCGGATGCCGCAGCCGGGGCAGGCGCAGCGGCGGGTTTCGCCGCCGCGGTCGTGGACTTGGCTGCCTTCGCGGGCTTGGCTTCGGTCGAGCCGAACCAGGACTGGACGCCCTTGTGGCCGCGGCAGGCGCCCATCTTGAAGCTGGCGGAGGTGTAGCTGCCGTCCTTGCACTGGCCGGTGGAACCGGCCGGGGCGGCGGTCTGGGCCATGGCCGGCACGGCGGCCGACAGCGCGAGCGACATCAGGGACAACAGGATCGGGTGCTTCATGCACGTCTCCGAAAGGTTGAGGGGTTGAGGCAGGGTCAAGCTACGCCAGCGATGTGCAGGGGACCTTTCGTCACCATTGCAACTTGTCCATGTCGTCCCCATAAGGAAATGCAGGTGGCTGGAGTCCGGGGTTTCCCGTTCCTGAACGCCTGAAAACGGGACCGTATGGTCGTTTGGCACTCATCACACCGGACTGCTAAGATTCGCCCATGACTGCAATGACCCCCACGCGGGTGCCGGTCACTCGCGCAACGAGCACCGCGCTCACGCTGCCCAGCCCCCTGGGCTCCCTAGACGCGTACATTTCCGCCGTGCATCAGGTTCCGATGCTCAGCGCCGACGACGAGCGCGCGCTTGCCGCCCGCCTTCGCGACAACAACGACCTGACCGCCGCCCAGGAATTGATCCTCGCCCACCTGCGCTTCGTGGTGCATGTGGCCCGTGGCTACAACGGCTACGGCCTGCAGCTCGGCGACCTGATCCAGGAAGGCAACATCGGCCTGATGAAGGCGATCAAGCGCTTCGACCCCGACGTCGGCGTGCGCCTGGTCAGCTTCGCGGTGCACTGGATCCGTGCCGAGATGCACGAGTTCATCCTCAAGAACTGGCGCATCGTCAAGGTCGCGACCACCAAGGCGCAGCGCAAGTTGTTCTTCAACCTGCGCAAGTCGCGGACGCGGCTGGGCTGGATGAACGCCGACGAGGTCAAGGCCGTCGCCCGCGACCTCAACGTGCCGGAAAGCGAAGTGCTGGAGATGGAAGCGCGCCTGTCCGGACGCGACATCGGCTTCGACATGTCGTCCGACGAGGACGACGAGCACGCGCCGCCGTCGCCGGCCGCCTATCTGCGGGCCGATGACGAAGACCCGTCGCAGGCTTATGAGCGCGCCGACAGCGAAGATCACCAGCTGGCGCTGTTGCGCGATGGCCTGGCCGATCTGGATGCGCGTTCGCGCGACATCATCAAGCGCCGCTGGCTCGATGCCGACAGCAAGGTGACCTTGCAGGAACTGGCCGACGAATACGGCGTCAGCGCCGAACGCATCCGCCAGATCGAGGCGAACGCGATGAAGAAGATGAAGGCGTTGTTCGCGGCTTAATCGGCAACGCGATCGAAGCAACATCGAACGGCCCGGAGCGATCCGGGCCGTTTGCGTTTGCAGCGCGTGCTATTCGCGCGGCCACGCCACCGGCAATTGCCAGCCGTGGCGCAGGGCCATGTAGCGCAGGCCGAAGCAGGCCAGCGCGCCGGCCACCATCGCCGGGACTTGGGGCTGGTGCAGGGCCGAGGCCAGCGCCACCACGCCGCCACCCGCCAGCGCGGCGATCGCATAGAGCTCGGCCTGCAGCACCACCGGCGTGCGCGCGACCAGCACGTCGCGGGCGATGCCGCCGCCGATGCCGGTCACCATCCCAAGCAGCGTCGCCGCGAACGGCGTGAGCCCGAACGCCAGCGCCTTGGCAGTGCCGAGCACCGCGAACAAGGCAAGACCGGCGGCGTCGAACAGTTGCACCGGATTGTTCATGCGCTCGATGAGCACGGACCAGCGGAAGGTGACCAGTCCGGCCGCCATCGCCGTCACCAAGTAGCGCCAATCCGCCAGCGACGCCGGCGGGTGGGCGCCGATCAGGACATCGCGGACGATGCCGCCGGAGACCGCCGCGACGCAGGACAGCACCAGCACGCCGAACAGGTCGAGTCGCTTGCGCACCGCCAGGGTGCCGCCGCTGAGCGCGAACACGAACGTGCCGATCAGGTCGAAAGCGAGCAGGAGGGTCGCCATGGCCGCCTCAGTCCGCGCTCGGCGAATCGTGGTTTTCGCCGAGGATGATCCGCGCCGCGCGCTGGTAGCTCCAGTACGCCCAGCACCAGTTGAGCAGCACGACCAGGCGGTTGCGGAAACCGATCAGGAAGAACACGTGCATCACCAGCCAGAACCACCATGCCAGGATGCCGGAGAAGCGCAGCTTGCCGAGATCCACCACCGCGGCCATGCGACCGATGGTGGCGAGGTTGCCGTAATCCTTGTAGACGAATGGGGTGGTGGTGGCGCCGCTCAAGCGTGCGCGGATGTTGCGTGCGACCAGGCGACCCATCTGCTTGGCCGCCGGAGCCACGCCGGGCACCGGCTTTCCGTTCGCCTGCATCAATGCAGCAAGGTCGCCGGCGACGAAGATGTCGGGATGGCCGGGGATCGACAGGTCGGGTTCCACCTGCACGCGGCCGGCGCGATCCAGCGGCACCCCAAGCATCGCGCCCAGGGGCGATGCCGCGACGCCGGCAGCCCACACCACGGTCTTCGCCGGAACGAAACTGTCGCCCAGCCGGTAACCATCGGCATTGATGTCCTTCACCGGCGTGCCAAGCGTGACCTCGACGCCGAGGCGTTCCAGTTGCGTGCGCGCTTTCTCCGACAACGTTTCCGGAAACGCGGACAGAACCCGTGGGCCGGCTTCGATCAGGCGCACGCGTGCCTGCGAGGGATCGATGTTGCGGAACTCGTCTTTCAGCGTCTCTC
Organism: Lysobacter sp.; assembly: GCA_027306995.1. GTDB lineage: Bacteria > Pseudomonadota > Gammaproteobacteria > Xanthomonadales > Xanthomonadaceae > Solilutibacter. The sequence goes on along the minus strand of DAHUXS010000013.1, from coordinate 119,317 downwards.
GTGCGATTTCCGCCAGCGTGCCGGCCAGTTCCACGCCGGTCGGTCCGCCGCCGACGATGGCGAAGCTCAGCCATGCTTCGCGTTCCGCGGGATCGGTCGCGGCTTCCGCGCGTTCGAACGCGAACAGCAATTCGCGCCGCAGCTCGAGCGCGTCGTCCAGCGTTTTCAGGCCGGGCGCATGTTCCGCCCATTGGTCGTTGCCGAAATAGGCATGCGTCGCGCCGCTGGCGAGCAGCAGGTCGTCGAAATCGAGCGTCGTGCCATCGTCCAGCGTGACGTTTTTGGCGTCGGCATCGATGGCGGTCACCGTCGCCATCCGCACTTCGACGTTCTTCTGCCGACGCAGGATATGGCGTAATGGCGCGGCGATATCGGGCGCCGACAGTCCCGCGGTCGCGACCTGGTAAAGCAGTGGCTGGAACAGGTGGTGGTTGTGGCGATCGACCAGGGTGATGCGCACGGGCGCGTTCGCCAGCGCCCGGGTCGCCCACAGTCCGGCGAAGCCGCCGCCGATGATGACGATGTGGGGTATTGCGTGTCTGTCGTTTTGCGACAGCTTCATGCGACGGCCTCGCTGATGGTTCCGTGTTCCGGCATTGTGCCAACCGCACGCGGCGTGCGGCCGAGAAGGCTCGGCAGGCGATTGACGCGCGGGCAGTTGTCGCGTTGCAGGAGCTCCCAGTGCCCGTAGGAAAACGGAGTGGCATGCAACAGGTCGCAAGCGTGCGCGGTGAGCCACGTCAGCCAGTCCGGGATCGGTAGCCGCCATGCCGGCCGGGCATGGTGCAACGCGCGCATCGCGGCGAGATGCTCGCCGATCGTGCGCAAGTCGTTGCCACCGAGGTCGTGCTCGCGTACGTCGGCGCCTTGCAGCACCAGGGTTGCAATGGCCTCGCCAAGGTCGCCGGCGTCCAGCACCGCGATCCTGCCGCGCGCCGCGCGCGGCAACGGATGCACGGGCCAGTGCGCGACGCGCCTGATCCATTTTGCGCCGCCATGGCCGCCGTCGCCATCGAGCAGCGATGGCCGCACGATGTGCCAGTCGGCGCCACTGGCGCGCAAGGCGTTCTCGCCATCGTGCTTGGAGCGCAGGAAGCGGCTGCGCAACCTGTCGTCGTAGCCCAGCGCGGAGACGTGCACCAACCGCAACCCGCGTTCGCGGCATGCTGCTGCAAGCGCCGCCGGCGCCAGGTGGTGCACGCGGTCATAGGTTTCATGCCCTCGCGGCCGCAGGATGCCGACGCAGTTGACGACCGCATCGATGCCGGCAAGCGCTTCGGTCCAGTCGCCGGCGTGAAGCATCCGTTCCATCCGCAATGCGCGACAGGCAGAAGCAGCGCCCACGCCGTTGGCGTATTTGCCTGGATGGCGGCTGCCGACCACGACGTCGCAACCACGCGCGGCGAGTGCGGCCACCACATGGCGACCGATGAAGCCGGCGCCCCCGGGCACCAATACCCGCAGCCTCTTCCCGCGTTCGCAACCCTCCATGAGCGCACCCCTGTACTGTCAGTAATTTCAGTATTGACAGAAATATATGGCGAAACTAATCTGCGCGCAAGCATTCCCGGAACGTCCCGATGACCGATGCCAGTACTGCCTTGTCTCCGATTAGTCGCCGCTTCGTCCTGCATTGGGGCGAGATGGGATCGCGCTGGGGCGTGAACCGCACGGTGGCGCAAATCCATGCGTTGCTGTTCCTGTCGGGGCGGCCGATGCATGCGGAGGAGATCGCCGAGACTCTGGAGGTGGCGCGCTCCAACGTCAGCACCAGCCTGCGCGAACTGATCAACCTTAACCTGGTGCGGACGCTGCACCTGATGGGTGACCGCCGCGACCATTTCGAGACCTCGAAGGACGTGTGGGAGCTGTTCCGCACGGTGGTTCGCGAACGCAAGGCGCGCGAGTTCGATCCCACCGTGGGCATGCTCAGGGAGCTTGTCGCCGATCCTGCCTTCGCTGCCGAATCGGCCGACGTGCGTGCGCGGGCGAAGGAAACGCTGGCGCTGATGAGCGCGTTATCGGCCTGGGGCGAGGAAATGCTGCGCTTGCAACCGGCGACGCTAATGAAAGTGATGAAACTCGGCGGCAGGATCCAGAAGCTGTTGCGCGACGGCTGACGCTCAGCCCATCCGTTCGCGCAGCAACGTTTCGAGCTTGCCCTGGTCGACCGCGAACTTGCGGATGCCGTCGGCGAGCTTGTCGGTGGCCATCGCGTCTTCGTTGTGCTGCCAGCGGAACGCCGATTCGCCGAGTGCGGGCGGCGCAGGCTTGCGTGTGCCGTCGTCGACCAGCGCGCGGGCGACCGGATCGTTCGATTGCGCCAGTTCGCCCAGCAGATCGGGTGAGATCGTGAGGCGATCGCAGCCGGCCAGCGCCAGCACTTCGCCGGTGTTGCGGAAGCTCGCGCCCATCACCACGGTCTGGTAGCCGTGCTGCTTGTAGTAGTTCCAGATGCGCATCACCGACTGCACGCCGGGATCGTCTTGCGGCGTCGCCGGCTTGGCCATGCCGTTGGCGAGGTGCCAATCGAGGATGCGGCCGACGAAGGGCGAGATCAGGAAGACGCCAGCTTCCGCGCAGGCCACCGCCTGCGCGAACGAGAACAGCAGCGTGAGGTTGCAATGGATGCCTTCGCGTTCGAGTTGTTCCGCGGCGCGAATGCCTTCCCAGGTCGCGGCGACCTTGATCAGCAGGCGATCTTTGCCGATGCCGGCGCGCTGGTAGAGATCGACCAGGCGATGGGCCTTGGCGATGGTGGCCGTGGTATCGAAACTCAGTCGCGCATCGACTTCGGTGGAGACGCGGCCGGGAATCAGCTTGAGGATGTCGCCGCCGATCGCCACCGCAAGGCGGTCGCAGGCATCGGCGATGCGGGCGTCGCCCTGGCCTTCGGCGTCGCGCAGGGCGGCATCGATGTGCCCGGCATAGGCCGGCAATGCGGCGGCCTTGAGCAGCAGCGACGGGTTGGTGGTGGCGTCCATCGGCTGGTATCGCGCAATGGCGTCGATGTCGCCGGTGTCGGCGACCACGGCGGAAAGGTCGCGAAGTTGGTCGAGCTGATTGGCCACGTGAAGGTCCGGACATGCGGAAAGAGTGCCCATTGTCGCGCATTGGCCGCGATCGGGCGCACGACACTGTCGGCGATGCGACGCTAGACTGTGGCGACCGCAGAGGGGGATGTGGTGGAGCCGGAGCCGATCCAGTTGACGTCGATCCTGGTCGTGGAGGATGACTCCGCGATGCAGGCGCGGCTGCGCGCGCTGATGCGCGAGGTCGCGGGTGCGGAAGCGCGGATCGATATCGCATCGGATCTCGCCAGCGCCTGTGCCTGCCTGCGCGAACACCGCCCGGTACTCGCCCTCGTCGATGTCCGGCTGCCAGACGGCAGCGGCATCGACCTGATCCGGCACATGCAGCAGGAATCGCCCGAAACGCAGGCGGTGATCGTTTCCGCCTTCGCCGAGGAGGAAATCATCCTCGCCGCGCTGCGCGCCGGTGCGATCGGCTATCTCCTCAAGGATCGCGAAGACATCGAATTGGTGCTATCGCTGCGCAGCCTGCAACGTGGCGGGTCGCCGATCGATCCGATGATCGCGCGCCGCATCCTCGGTATGGTGCCGGCGGCGACGCCATCGCCGGTGGATGCCGCGACGGCGCCGCAACTGTCCGTGCGCGAACGCGAAATCCTGCAATGGGTCGCGCAGGGTTTGAGCAATCGCGACATCGCCGAGCGCGCGAATCTGTCGCGCCTGACCATCGAAGGACACACCAAGAACATCTACCGCAAGCTCGCAGTGAAGTCGCGCACCGCGGCCGTGCATGAGGCGCGTACCTTGGGCCTGCTGGAATGATCCGGTTGCTTTGCGCACTGATGCTGGCGCTGCTGGCGAACCTCGCCTGCGCCGCCGAGCCTGCCGTCGTCACCATCGATCGCGCCGAAGCGGTGCGCTCGGACTGGAACGCGACCATGCCGCCGCGCGACGGCTGGGTGCCGGTCAAGCTGATGGACGAATGGAATTCGCACTGGCCGGGCTACAGCGGCGTGGTGTGGTATCGCATTCGCTGGAACCAGGCCGATGCCAGCGTACCGATCGGATTGCTGCTCGATTACACCTGCATGGCGGCCGAGGTGCGGCTCAACGGCAGCGTGATCGATCGCGATGCGTCGCTGGTGGAGCCCCTGTCGCGCAAATGGCATATCCCGCGTCATTTCGTGGTGCAGGCGCCGCTGCTGAAGCACGGCGAGAACGAGTTGCTGGTGCGGGTATCGGGACTCAGCGAATACGCGCCCGGCTTCGGCACCGTATCGGTCGGCGATGCCGCGACGTTGCAGGCGAGCTTCAACAAGGCGGTCTTCATCCGCCGCGACTTGCAGATCCTCGATTTTGCCATCGGGATTGTCGTTGCCTCGCTGTTCGGATTGTTCTGGCTGATGCGCAGGCAGGACACCACCTATGGCTGGTACGCGCTCAGCGGATTTTTCGGCAGCTTGTACGGCAGCAACTACATCGTCGACAGCACCTGGCCGTTCCCGACCACCAACATGTGGCAGGCCTTCATCGCCGCCAGCTTCGTGGCGATGGTGGTGACGCATTCGATCTTCCTGTTGCGTTACTGCAACCGACGCTGGCCGCACATCGAAAGGGTGTTGCTGGTGATCGCGGGGCTGGCGCTGGTGCTGGTGCCGATCATCCCCGACTGGATGGGACCGCAACGCAACACCTACCTGCTGCCCGCGATCATGTACGTGTACGTGGCCAACCTGGCTTTCATCGGCTATGCGTTGCTTCACCGCCGCAGCGACTACCTGGTGCTGGCGGCCTGTGTCAGCGTTCCCCTGGTGATGTCCTTCCACGACCTTGCCGTCTACCTGTGCTGGATGAAGGCGTCGACCTATTTCGGTGCGCTGCTGTCGCCGTTGACCATCCTCGGCATGGGGTTCGTGCTGGCCTATCGCTTCGCCACCACCATGAAGCGGGTCGAAGGGTTCAATACCGAACTCACCCGCGAAGTGCATTCGGCGACGTCCCAGCTCGCCCGGACCATGAACCAGCAACACGCATTGGAACTCGCTCATAGCCGTGCCGGCGAGCGCCTGCAGCTGGTGCGCGACCTCCACGACGGTTTCGGCGGCACGCTGGTCGGCACCATCGCCGAATTGAAGCAGGCGCCGGACGACATGCCGAAGGCGCGCGTCATCGGCATCCTCAGCGAGATGCGCGAAGATCTTCGCCTGGTGATCGACAGCACCGCACGTGAGCATGCCGACCTCGCCGAATTGGTCATACCTTTGCGCCATCGGGCCAGTCGTCTGCTCGAATCGGCGGAGATCGAAGACTATTGGACGTTGAAAGGGCTGGAAGGCGTCGATCTTGGCACCGCGCGCAGCCTCGATCTGCTGCGCCTCTTGCAGGAAGCGCTCACCAACGTGTTCAAGCACAGCCGTGCGCGACGCGTCGACGTGACGCTGGAATGCACTGCGGAGAGCCTGCGCATGCAGGTACGCGATGACGGTATCGGCATCGCGGCAGTGAAAGCTGAATCGCAAAAAAACAGCGAAGGTGGTGCTGGCATGGCCAGTATGCGAACGCGCGCACAGAGGTTGGGCGCGGCGTTCGATATCGTTCGTGGCGAACATGGAACGGTGATCAACCTTCTGATGCCGCTGATGGCATAGAACGGAAAAAACACCTGAATTTGGGGGTGTTTTTTTTCCGCGAATATGCTCAGTCTCTGCACCGTCGAAGGAAGACGCGATTTTCATCCGTCTTCCGGACTGATCCAGTCAGGCGTGCATGTAGTCCCCCGCCATGCATACGACGGAAACCGTTGCCGGAATCACCGGGACGAGGTTGTCCAGGCCGGCAAGGTCAACACGGTGGCGGTGACAGGATGGCATTGCGCCGTGGTGCAGGTGAAGGGACTCACCACGCATGTGCAGTCACTTGACTGCAGTGTGGAACAAAGGGAGGCACGTGCGGGTGACCCAGGGAGGGGGTCACTCGCATGCTGCCAAAGTCGATCGGATCTTCAGTACAGATCGGCCGGATCGACATCCAGCGACCAGCGCACCCGCCGCGCTTCCGGCATCGTATACAGCGACGCCACCCAGGCATCCAGTACCGATTGCAATGCCGCGCGCGACGGCGACGACAGGATCAACTGCATGCGCTGGTAGCCGGCGCGACGCGGCATCGGTGCCGCCAACGGCCCGTGCACTTCGATCGCGACGTCGGCAATGCCTTGCTTCGCTGCCCGCAGGAAATGCATGACCGGATCGGCGTGCTTGGCTTCCGCGCGCAGCAGGGCCATGTGGGCGAACGGCGGGAAGCCGGCGGCTTCGCGTTCCCCCAGCTCGCCATCGGCGAAGGCGTGGTAGCCCTGCGTCACCAGCGTTTGTAGCAGCGGATGATCGGGGTGATGGGTTTGCAACAACACGGCCCCGGCCTTGTCGGCGCGCCCGGCGCGCCCGGCGACCTGCACCAGCAATTGCGCGAGTTTTTCGCCGGAACGGAAATCCGCGGAGAACAGTCCTTCGTCGATGCCGACCACCACCACCAGCGTGAGGTTCGCCAGGTCGTGGCCTTTCGCCAGCATCTGGGTGCCGATCAGGATGCCGGGCTGCGCGCCGAGCGCGTCGAGATGTTTCTGCAGTCCGTCGCGGGCCTGCGTGCTGCCGCGATCGATACGCAGCACCGGCACGTCGGCGAAGCGCTGCGACAGGAATTCCTCGATGCGTTCGGTGCCGTTGCCCTGCGGCTGCAGCGCCAGGCTGGCGCATTGCGGACAGGCCGGCGGCGCCGGTTGCTGCGCGCCGCAGTGATGGCAGATCAATCGTCGTCCCGCGCCATGCACCGTCATCGGTGAATCGCAGCGCCGGCATTGCGCGCTCCAGCCGCAGTCGTGGCAGAGCAGCACCGGCGCATAACCACGGCGATTGCGGAACACCAGCACCTGTCCACCTGCGGCGAGCGCGGACTCGATGGCGGAAATCGCTTCCGGCCCGAGTCCGGCCTGCAGCGGACGCTTGCGCACGTCGATCACGCGCACCTGTGGTGGGCGTGCCGCACCTGCGCGATGGTGGAGGCGCAGGTGCGTGTAGCGTCCCGCCTGCGCGTTGTGCAGCGACTCAAGTGATGGCGTGGCGCTGCCGAGCACGATCGGCACGCCCAGCGCCTTGGCGCGGACGATGGCGAAATCGCGGGCGTGGTAGCGGATGCCGTCGAACTGTTTGTAGCTGCCGTCGTGTTCCTCGTCGACGATGATCAGTCCGGCGTCCGGCAACGGCACGAAGGCCGCGGAACGCGTGCCGACGATCACCCGCGCCTGCGCGCGCAATGCCGCCGTCCATGTCCGCGCACGTTCGCCTTCGGCAAGTCCGGAGTGCAGTGCGTGGATCGGCACGCCAAGGCGCGTGCGGAAACGTTCCAGCATCTGCGGGGTCAGGCCGATCTCCGGCACCAGCACCAGGGCCTGGCGGCCGCGCGCCAGCGTGCGCGCGATGGCATCGAGATAGACCTCGGTCTTGCCGCTGCCGGTCACGCCATCAAGCAGGGCGACGGCGAACGACTCATGCGCGGTGATGGCGTCGGCAGCGGCGCGTTGCTCGTCGTTCAACATGGGCGGTGGAACGGTCGGCGTGGCGACCGCGGCGTCGACCGCGATGCGTTCCGCCAATCCGCGCCTGGTCAGCGATCGGGCATGCGTGCGCCAGCCCGGATGTCGCGTGTCGAGACCGTCCTCGTCGTGCACGCCCTGTGCCAGCAGTTCGGCGAGGCGACGCGGCGCGCCCGCGCGCAGGCCCGGCAACGCGGTCTGCCCGGCTTCGCTCAATCGCCAGCCGTGCGCCTGCGTTTCCGGCAACGGCGCCCCCTGGCGCAATGTCGCCGGCAATGCCGTGGCCAGCACTTCGCCGATCGGGGCGTGCAGATAGCGCGCCAGCCACGCCAGCGACGACCACAGCTCGCCATGGAGGAGGGGCGTCTCGTCGATCCGTTCCAGGACCGGCTTCAGCGCCAGCGCTTCGTCATTCGCGTCCTGGGCCTCGTCGACAGCGATCCCGATGATTTCCCCGCTGCCCAGTGGCACGCGCAGCCGGCAGCCACGCAATGGCGACGCCGCTGCGTCGGCATCGATGCGGTAATCGAAAGGCGTGGGCAAGGGCCGGGGCAGCGCGACCGCGACCCGGCGAACGGCATCAGGCATCGGGAGATTCTGGCATGGCGATCCGGTGCCGGCTTGCACCACGCAACGCATCCGTAGGTGAGGTCATGGTCGCAAGTCCTTGAGCCCCCATACAGATATCGTTTATCCACACAGGATGTGGATAAGTCTGTGCAGGCAATTCCGATCGTGGGCGAAACAGGGGCTTTTTCGCTGCAACACAGGGAATGGTGAAAAAAGTGCCACGCGCCCTGATTCTTTTCAAATCAATGGATTAGACGCGAATTCTGCGAAATCGCTGAGTCATCACGGCCAAGTATCCGGTTTCGTGACAAAGACGTGACCCCTGTGAACAACATTCCGACGAGATGCACAGTTCCGGTTTCGATGCAAGCCCTCGGAACAGGTCTCGGGCATGACTGACGGGACAGGACGACGCATGGCCGCACGCTATCATCGTGGCGATGCCGCATCTCAGCGCCTGATCTCGTGACCCCTGCTCCAGGCGTGTTCCCACTCTCCCGACGGTCCTGGTCCTGGCTGGCCGGCGTGGCCGTGCTGACCGCAGCGGCGCTGCTCTCGACCTGGGTCGGCGACTGGACGACGCGGCTGGCCGGCGGCGACGAGCCGCACATCGCCACCGAGGCATTGCCGCAGGCGGCCCTTCCGCCGGAAAGCGCCCACGCGCCTTCCGCGCGCGGCGAGCTGGCGCCCGACGACCGCGATGCCGCCGTGGTGCGCGATCTCGAATTCCTGTCGTGGTACTCGCAGCGCCACGAGGCGGGGACGCCCGCTGCGGCGCCGCTGCCGGAATTGCCCGAGACCATGAGCGACGGCGAGTCCCAGGAGGGCAACGATGCGCAGTGAACGCGCCTGCCTGTTCGTGCTCGCCGCGATCGTGATGGCGGGATGCCAGCGTGCGCCGGAGCCGGCGCCGCAGGCCGAGACGAACCAGCAGGCCATCAACAGGGTTCACGAGCGCGACCAGCGCGAACGCCAGTCGGCGTGGTTGCAGCTGGATGAAGCGCAGCGCCAGCGCATTCGCGACGCGGCGACGGCATTCGCCGCGTTGCCCGCGGACGAACAGACGCGATTCCGCGCCGAGTTCGCGCAACTCGATCGTGCGGAACAACGCGGCTGGCTGCTCGGTCCGCAAGTCGGCGCGCTCTGGCCGCAACTGTCGCCGTTGTTGTCCTACGTGCCCGAGGACGAGCGCGCGCCATTGCTGCGCATCCTCCACGACATGAATGCCGACGAATTGGCCATGCTCGGACGCATCGCCTGGCGCACGCCGCCGGAGCAGCGCGACGCCCTGCGCAAGGAATTGATGAATGTTCCGGCCGCAAATCGCGCGGCGTGGCTGGCGCAGGTGTCGGAGCGCTGAGGCGCGTTTAGTCGGCCAGCGGTTCGAGGATTCTGCGGGTCGCGCTGAAACGATCGCCGAAGCGTGCGATACCGTCGCCGCGCATGGCGGCGGCATGATGATCGAAATAATCCTGGAGCGTGGCGCGGCTGTGGACGCGATAGTGCACGCACCAGAGAGCGCGCCCCGGCGGCGGATCCTCGACCGCGGAGATCCGGGCATCGAGGAAACCCGGCAGCGCGAGGATGGCCACGACATGGTCGCGCAACCACGCGAGGAAGTCGTCGGCGACCGCGGCCTCGACGTCGAGATTGACCTCGTAGATCACGTTGGACATCAGCGGATCCTCACTTGAGGAAGACCAGCAGCAGCGCGAACAGCGCGCCGAAGCCGAGCAGGAACCAATAGATCGAGCCGACCGCGAAATACTTGACCAAGGTCAGCATCCAGCCCTGCTGGTACACGCGCTTCTGCGTCCACAGCAGGATCACCATCATCGCCATCACCAGGAAGGTGATCATGGCGTTGACGGCGTGCGAGCCGAGCAACGCGCGCAACGACAACGACAACAGGAAGGACACCAGGCTGCCCAGCAGCAGGAAGGCGTGGCTGTACAGCGCAACCACCAGGTGTTCGAGGTAGGTCCACGGCGTGAACAGGTAGAACACGCGCAGCAGCAGGGCGAAGAACGGCACCATGAAGAACAGTGCGGTGGGGATCGAGCCCATCCAGGCCTGGAACAGTTCCGAACGATCCTTGGCGAAGCGCTTGGCGTTCTTGGCGCCGCGCTGCACGGCATTGTTGAGGGCGTCGTTGACGAATTCCGGCAGCCACGCGACATGGACACGTTCGGTGGTCACGTTCCAGTTGCCGCCGTCATTGCCGCTATCCCCCGTGTCCATCACCAGTGCGGGCGATGGCGGCGGCACCGGCTGGCCCTTGGCCTTGGCATCTTCCAGGGCGCGGATGCGGGCGTCGGCCTGCGCCTGCACGGCCTTGCGCGCAGTCGCCAGCACGCCCTTGACGAAGGCCGGATCGTTCTTGTCGGCGGTGGCGCCCTTGTCGATGTCGGCGAGGGCCTTGTCGCGCAGTCGTTGCACGTCTTCCACCGTGGTCGCGGCCGAAATGCTGTTGGTGTCCGAACCGTTGAACTGGATCGGACCGGTTTCGGAATGGATGGCGAAGTGGGCGACGAAGAACGTCACCAGGCTGAGGATGACGAAGATGCGCAGCGGCGGGATGTAGCGCACGCGCTGGCCACCGAGATAGTTGTTGATGATGCGCCAGGGCAGCAGCAGGTCGCGCAGGGTGCGGAAGATGCGGCCGTCGACGTGCCAGAACGATTCGAACACGTCCTCGATGGCGTGGCGGAAACTCTTGAGCGGGTTGTGGCCGTGCTGGCCGCACGCATGGCAATACGGCCCCTGCAGCGCGGTCTTGCAGTTCTCGCAATTGTCGGGATGCGGGCCATCGTGCGACATGGTCGCGGTGATTGGCTCGATCGGATCCAGCGGCTTTGTCATCAGTACCCTCCGTACGAGGCGTTAAGATACCGGGCCGCGCCGTGTTCCGGCCATCCCGTTGTTGTTGTAGGCACTTTCCGTGGCGTCCAGACCGACTTCCTTTGCGCAGGAGATGCGCACCAGCGCCCTGCTGGCGGCGCCGCTCACGCTCGGCCATCTGTCGTCGGGCCTGATCGGTTTCGTCGACTCCTCGGTCGCCGGGCACCACGGCACCGATACCCTGGCCGGCGTTTCGGTCGGCAATGCGCTGTTCTGGTTGCCGATGCTGGTGCCGATGGGCACGTTGATGTCGTTGCCGCCGCGCGTGTCCGAGCTCGATGGCGCGGGTCGCCACGACGAAATCGGCCCGCTGTTCCGCCAGTCGCTGTGGTTGGCGCTGGTGCTGGGCGTGCTGATGTTCGGCTTCCTGACGCTGGCGGCGAAATTGCTGCCGACGATGGGCATCGCCGCGGAGGTGCGCCCGCACGCGCAAGCTTTCCTGCTCGGCATCCGCTGGGGCATTCCGGCCTTCACCTTCTACCTGTGCATGCGTTATCTCAGCGATGGCCTGCACTGGACCTTGCCGACCATGTTGCTCGGTTTCGGCGGCCTGCTGGTGCTGGCGCCGCTCGGTTACGCGATGTGCTTCGGCCGTTTCGGTTTCGAGGCACGCGGCGCCGCCGGGCTCGGCATCGCCTCGGCGGTGATGATGTGGATGCAGGCCTGCGCATTCGCGCTGTACCTGTGGCGATCGCCGCGCTTCGCCCGTTTCGCGCTGTTCGCGCACCTGGAAGCGCCGAACTGGATCGAGTTGCGCCGCCTGCTCGCCACCGGACTGCCGATCGGTGTCACCGTGGCGATGGAAGGCAGTCTCTTCATCGTCACTTCGCTGCTGATCGGACGCCTGGGCGCGATCCCGGCGGCGGCGCACCAGATCGCCATCAACGTCGCGAGCCTGTGCTTCATGATTCCGCTCGGCCTCGCCGAAGCGACGACGGTCCGCGTCGGCCATGCCCGCGGCCGCGAGGACGGCATGGCGCTGCGGCGCGCATTGCGCGCGAGTTATGCGCTGCTGCTGATCACCCAGACCCTGACCGCACTGGTCATGGTGTTCGGACGCCACCTGATCGTCGGCGCCTATACCCAGGACGCGGTGGTCGCCGCGCTGGCGGCGCAGCTGATCCTGTTCGCGGTGGCGTTCCAATACCCCGATGGCGTGCAGGTGATTTCGGCCGGCGCCTTGCGCGGCATGCAGGACACCCGCGTGCCGATGCTGCTCGCCGCGTTCGCCTACTGGGGCGTCGGCATGCCGGTGGGCGCGGGACTCGGACTTGGGCTTTGCTACGGTCCGCAGGGCATGTGGGCGGGCCTGATCGCCGGCCTGACCGTCGCCGCGATCCTGCTCGGGCGGCGGGCCTGGCGCAGCAGTCGACGACTGGCCTGAATTGGCGATAACGGCGGCGTTTTCTTCCGGCACATGCGGGCGACTGCAGGACTGCTAGGCTGTCCGCATCCACCCGTGATTCTTCTTCGATGAACCAGCCCGCACCGCGCCGTTCCAACCCGATTTTCAGCTTCTTCAAGGGCGTCTGGGACGTCGCCAACTTCACCCGGCGCCTCGTCCTCAACATCGTCTTTTTCATCTTGCTGTTCCTCTTCGTCGGCTTCCTGTCGATGAGCGGGCGCGCGGCGATCACGCCGGTGCTCGATCGCACCACGCTGGTGCTGGCGCCGGAAGGCAAGGTAATGGAAGAAGATGGTCGCGATGCGTTGACCAAGCTGATCGCGCAGAACAGCGAAGAGGATCCGAGCCGCAAGGTCGTGCGCCTGCGCGACCTGGTCAAGGTGATCGACGCCGCGGCGAAGGACAGTTCGATCGAACGCGTCCTCCTCGACGTCGACAAGCTCTATCCGTCGGGCATGGCCAGCACGCATGAAATCGTCGCCGCGTTGCAGCGCCTCAAGGCCAGCGGCAAGCAGGTGATCGCGTTCTCCGAAGGGATGACGCAGGGCCAGTACCTGATCGCCGCGCAGGCGAGCCAGGTCTACCTCGATCCCGATGGCCATGGCTTGTTGCTGGAAGGCCTGTCGAGCTATCGCCCGTACATGCGCGAAGGCCTGCAGGACAAGCTCGGCATCGACTTCAAGCTGTTCAAGGTCGGCGAATACAAGTCGGCGGCGGAACCCTACGTGCGCGACAACGCATCGCCGGAAGCGAAAGAAGCCGACCTGTTCTGGATGAACGATCTGTGGCAGCGCTACATCGGCGACATCGCCAGCGCGCGCAAGCTGACGCCGGAAGGAGTGAAGGCCGGTATCGATGGCATCGCGCAGGGCGTCGCCAACACGCAGGGCGATCTCGCCAAATACGCGCTCGAACAGAAACTGGTCGATGGCTTGAAGACGCGCGCCGAAGTCGAGGACATGCTGGCGAAGGCCGGCGTCGCCGACAAGGATGCCGATGGCGGATTCCGCCAGGTCGCCTACGACCAGTACCTGCGCAATCTGCGCACGCAATTGCCGGCCGGCGACGGCAGCCAGCAGGTCGCGATCGTGGTGGCCGAAGGCGAGATCGTGCCCGGCAAGCAGGGCGGCGGTCGCGTCGGTGGCGATTCGACGTCGGAACTGCTGCGCGAAGCACGCCTCGACGACATGGTGAAGGCGGTCGTGCTGCGGGTGGATTCGCCCGGTGGCGAGGTCTTCGCTTCCGAACAGGTCCGTCGCGAAGTGCAGGCGCTCAAGGACGCCGGCAAGCCGGTGGTGGTGTCGATGGGCGATGTCGCGGCGTCGGGCGGCTACTGGATCAGCATGAACGCTGAACGCATCTATGCCGATCCGTCGACGATCACCGGATCGATCGGCATCTTCGGCCTGATCCCGAATGCATCGCGCGCGTTGGGCAAGATCGGCGTGCACAGCGACGGCGTTGCAACCGCGCCGTTGGCCGGTGCAATGGACATCACCCGGCCGATGGATCCGGGCGTCGCCACCATCCTGCAATCGGTGATCGAGAAGGGCTATCGCGATTTCACCGGCAAGGTCGCGCAGGCGCGCAAGCAGAGCGTCGAACAGATCGATTCGATCGCGCGCGGCCGCGTGTGGAGCGGCGCGCAGGCGAAGGAGCGCGGCCTGGTCGACGAGTTCGGCGGCTTGCAGGCTGCGGTCGATTTCGCCGCGGGCCGCGCCAAGATCGCCAAGGACCAGGTGCGCGTGCGCTATATCGAACGCCGCGCCGGCGCGCTCGACCAGCTGTTGTCCGGCAATGTCGAATCACGCATCGCCACAAGCATGCTGGCGCATTCGACCTGGCTACGCGGATTGGCCGAAGGCAGCGCCGATGCCCGCGTCGAACGCCAGCTGAGCGATTTACGCGAGCAGTTCACCCGCGCGCGTTCGCCGGTGCAGGCGATGGCGCATTGCTACTGCGGCTTCGATTCGTTGTAACCACGGAGCATCGACATGCCCACTTCGCGCTGGCGACTGGATGGACAGACCGCACTGGTCACCGGCGGCAGCGCCGGCATCGGCTTGGCCATCGCCCGCGAATTGCTGGGCCTCGGCGCGGAAGTGATGCTGGCGGCGCGCGACGGCGGCGTGCTGGAGCAGGTCGTCGCCGATTTGCAGGACGAGTTCCCGGATCGCGGCGTGTTCGCCTACAACTGCGACATCAGCGACGAGGAAGAACGCGGCGCGCTGATGGATTGGGTCGAGGACCAGGGCGGCCTGCACATCCTCGTCAACAATGCCGGCACCAATCGCAGCCGGCCCACCGTCGAATACGGCGAAGACGAGTGGCGGCAGATCTTCGAGACCAATCTCTTCTCCGCGTTCGAACTGTCGCGGATTGCGCACCCCTTGCTGACGCAGCACGCGGCATCGAGCATCGTCAATGTCGGCAGCGTGTCCGGGCTCACACATGTGCGCACCGGCGCGCCCTACGGCATGAGCAAGGCCGCGTTGCACCAGATGACGCGCAATCTTGCGGTGGAGTGGGCCGAGGACGGCGTGCGGGTGAATTCGGTGGCGCCGTGGTACATCCGCACGCGCCGCACATCGCCGAAATTGTCCGATCCCGAATATCTCGACGACGTGCTGCAACGCACGCCGATGGGCCGCGTCGGCGATCCCGAGGAAGTCGCCGCCGCGGTCGCGTTCCTGTGCCTGCCGGCGGCGAGTTACATCACCGGCGAATGCATCGCGGTGGACGGCGGGTTCCTGCGCTACGGGTTCTGACGCTCAACGCGTCGGTTGCATCGCGGGCTGCAGCGCCACGTCGTCGGCATCGTTTTCGTCCATGCAGGCGAGCGATGCGCGCAATGCCGCTGCGGTGCCCGGTCGCACCTGATCGACCGCCAGGCTGACGCGCATGCTGGCCGGATCGACGAGATCGCCCTGCACCGCGAACACGCGGCTGCCATCGCTGGACGACACCACCGACACCGGCGTCGTCGGTGCGAATCCTTCGCGGCGACCGGCCTCTGCGAGCGCATAGGCGACATCTTCCGCGCGCACGCCGGCGGCCATGCGCGTGATCGCGGCGGCGGGAATCCGCGCGACCAGGCTTTGCGCGAGATCGGCGTGACTGTGGAATGCGCTGTGGCCGCTGTCGCGGGTCGGGCGATCGCCATGCATGCCGAGTTGCTTCAGGCGTTCCTCCAAAGTCTCGACCAGGGCATTGGTCTGCGCCCGTCCCCAATGGCGGTCGACGCCATCGACGCGAAGCTCGCCGACCGGATGGGTCTTGGCCCAGCCGAGGTAGTGCAGGTACTGGTCGATCAGGAATTGCGTCTGCATCGACGCCACCGCGCCGCTGCGCCGCGACGGGTTCTGGCCCACGGTTTCCTGCATGGTCGCATCGAGCATGCGATTCGCCTTCGCCAGCAGCTCGGCACGATGCTCGCGGGCGACCATCGCCAGCGGCAGGTCGCTGTCGCGCAACTGTTCGGGTTCGATCACCTGTGCGCCCAATCGCTCGTTGCCGGGCTCGCGGGCGATCCCGAGGCTGAATTCAGGGATGGTCAATCGCTCGAGTTCGACCACGGGCTCAGGCATCCGGTCTGTGTTTCCGCAGGTTCTATCCGTTCAAAGTGTGACTACTATCAAATTTTCAGTTTTGGGTCAAACATGAACGGTCCATCACCCGCTGCGCCTGGTCCCGCTGCAGGGTTGCGCGTTCGACCAGGTCCGGGTTGCCGAGTTCCAGCATGGACTTGGCCTCGGCCAGCCGCTGCTTCCAGGTCGCGCACAGTTCCTGGTCGGGGATGCGCTCGCAGCGGTCGCGCTCCATCTGGCATTCGTGGTCGGGCACGTTCTGGGAACCGCTGATGTTCACCAGCGGCACGTCGCGGCAGCGCTCGGGCGGGCTGTCGGTCTCGTTGGCGTAGCTGCCGCCCGACGAGGTGTGGCAGCGATACAGCGGAGGCGGCGGCAACGGCGTGTCGTCGATCGGCGCCGCAGGTGGCGCGGCCGGCTGCGGCTGCGTCGCATTGGCAGCAGGTGCTGCGGGCGTGGTCGCGGCCTCCGGCAATGGCGCCGGCAGCGGATCGATCGGGCGTGCGATCACGCTGCGTTCCTGGTGCTGGCCACGCGGGCAGGGCGTGTTCTGGATGCTGAGCATGCCGCCGGCATCGGTGCAGCGATAGATCACGGTGACGTTCGGATCGTTGGCCGGTGCCTTCGCCTTGCGCGTGCGCACGGATTGGCCGGCGCTGTCGCCAACGGCGAAGGCCAGCAACAGGGCGGTCGCGATGATCGTTCTGGTCAAGGTCGTCAACCGCCGCATTCGTCGCGCAATCTCGCGTTGATGGAGGATTCCTCGGCATCGAGTTGCGCCTGTTCGCTGGGCTGGCGCAGCACGTTGCGGCGTTGGATGTCATCGCGTCGTTGCGACAGCATCGCGCACATGCGTTCCTGCGGCATCGGCGAACAACTGTCGCGCACCCATGCGCCGCCAGCGTAGGCAACGCCCGGATAGACACCGATTCCGCCGCGTTGACCGATGCGCACGTTGGTGTGCCGATCCTGGTAATGCACCTGCGCTCCACCGCGCAGGGGCATGATCGATGGATGCACGCCCCATGGCGGCGCGGCGATCCAGGCCGGTTGCCAGCGCGGATTGCCTTCGCCGCTTTCGCTGGTGTAGCGGCTGCCATCGGCCGCGGTGCATTCGTATAACGGCCGCGGCTGGCGCAGCACGTAACGCACTTCGCGCACGTTCTCCCGCACGACTGCTGTAGTGGCGGGTGTCGGTACGCTCGGCGGCGCGTCCTTCGGACGCAGCATCTGCCGCGTCTGCTGGCGCTGGTTGGCGGGGCAGGGACTGTCGCGCAATTCGACCTGCCCGCGGGCATCAGTGCAGCGATAGACGGTGACATCGTTCTGGGCCGCCCGCGCGCTGGTGCAGGCGAGCAGCAGGATCAGGACAATGGCGGCAGCCGGGCGCATGGCGCCATCTTGCGCGCCTTGCCGCTTGCCGGGAAGAGTCGTTATCCCTGTGCCAACATCGCGGCGATGCTCGCCGCCGCGTCGCGACCTTCCTGCACCGCGGTCACCACCAGGTCTGGTCCGCGCACGCAGTCGCCGCCGGCGAACAGTCGCGGATGCGTGGTCTGCCAGGCGCGACGGTTTTCTCCAGCCACGACCAGGCGACCGTTGGCCTGCGCCTGCACGTCGGCGTCGGCCAGCCAGTCCGGCAATTGCGGTGCGAATCCGAAAGCGATGATCACCACGTCGGCGGCGATGGTGGTTTCGCTGCCAGACACGATCACCGCGCCGCGACGGCCGCGCGCATCGGGTTCGCCAAGCTCGGTCGTGGCCACGCGCACACCGGAGACTGCGCCATCGTCATCGGCTTCGATCGCCAGCGGCTGGCGATTGAACAGGAACTCGACCTGTTCCTCGCGCGCATTGGCGACTTCGCGCGCGGAGCCGGGCATGCTCGCCTCGTCGCGACGATAGACGCAGCTGACGTTCGCGGCGCCCAGGCGTATCGCCGAACGCACGCAGTCCATGCCGGTGTCGCCGCCGCCGAGTACGACCACGCGCTTGCCGGCGAGATCGGGTAACTGCAATCCGTATTCCCAACCCGCGATCGGATGCGCCGCGTCGGCACCGTCGCCAGCAACACGACGTCCGTTCTGCACCAGGAAGGGCAGCGCCGGCATCACGCCGCGCGAATCCTGTCCAGGCAGGCCGTCATCGGTATAGCGATAGGCGCCGAGGCCGAGGAAGACCGCGTCGAATTCTTCAAGCAAGGCATCGAGCGCGATGTTGCGACCGATCTCGACGCCGAGGCGGAATTGCACGCCCATGCCTTCAAGGAGTTCGCGCCGGCGCGCGACCACCGATTTCTCGAGCTTGAACGTCGGGATGCCGAATTGCAGCAGGCCGCCGATCTGTTCGTAGCGATCAAACACGGTCGCGGCGATGCCCTTGCGCACGAGGCGATCGGCGCAGGCAAGCCCCGCCGGTCCGGCGCCGACGATCGCCACGCGCTTGCCGGTGGCCTGCACCCGCGACAGATCGGGACGCCAGCCTTGCGCGAGCGCGGCTTCGACGATGTATTTCTCGGTGGCGCCGATCGTCACCGCGCCGAAGCCGTCCTCGAGCGTGCAGGCGCCTTCGCACAGGCGATCCTGCGGGCAGACGCGACCGCAGATTTCCGGAAGCGGATTGGTTTCGTGGCAGAGCTCGACCGCTTCGATGATGCGGCCTTCCTCCACCAGCCGCAGCCAACGCGGAATGTGGTTGTGCACCGGGCAGGCGTTCTGGCAATAGGGATTGCCGCAATCGAGGCAGCGTCCCGCCTGCTGCTTGGCCGAAGGCACGTCGAAGCGTCCGTACAACTCGCTCCAGTCGCCTTGCAGCCGCAGTTGCAGCGGTTGCTTGTCGGGCATCTGTCGCGCGGCGTCGAGGAACTGGAAAGGCTGCTTGCGGCTCATGCGGCGCGCCTCAGTTCGTCGGCCAGCGCGTCGAGGTCGGCCGCTTTCGGTTTCGCCAGCCAGAACTTGCCGACGAAGTCGCGGAAACCGTCGAGGATGTGCGCGCTCCAGGCGCTGCCGGTCAGGCGTGCGTGGGCTTCGATCAGTTCGCGCAGGTGCTGGCGATAGGTATCGAAGTGTTCGGCGGTGATGCGCTGGATGTCGATCAGTTCGTGGTTGTAGCGATCGACGAAATCGCGTTCGCGATCGAGCACGTAGGCGATGCCTCCGGTGAAGCCAGCGCCGAAGTTGAGTCCCACATCGCCGAGCACGACCACGGTCCCGCCGGTCATGTATTCGCAGCAGTGATCGCCGGCGCCTTCGACCACCGCGACCGCGCCGGAATTGCGTACGGCGAAACGTTCGCCGGCGCGGCCCGCGGCGTAGAGTTCGCCGCCCGTCGCGCCATAGAGGCAGGTGTTGCCGAGGATCGGCGTGGCTTCGCTGGCATAACGGCTGCCTGCCTCAGGGCGCAGCACGATGCGTCCGCCGGCCATGCCCTTGCCGACGTAGTCGTTGGCATCGCCGGAGAGATCGATGTGCAATCCACCGGCGTTGAACGCGCCAAGACTTTGCCCGGCGGTGCCATGCAGCCGCAGCGTGACCGGTCGGTCGCTCATCCCGGTATTGCCGTGGTGCTGCGCGATGAGGCCGGACAGGCGCGTGCCGATGCTGCGATCGACATTGCGAATGACCTGACTGGTCTCGCCGCCTTCGCCGCGCGCGATGGTGTCGGCGAGTGTGCGCTCGAGCGTCGCGGCCAGGCCGTCGGGCTGCGCCTGCAGGGCTGGTGCGCCGCAATAGCTGGCGGCCTTGCCGGGATCGCCGTGCAACAGTGCCGAGAGATCGATGTCGACATCGTCGCGAGTGTGGTGGATATGCTGTTCGAGCAGGTTGCTGCGACCAACGATTTCGCCCAGCGAACGTGCACCCAGCGCGGCGAGATGTTCGCGCACGTCTTCGGCGACATTGCGGAAGAAGGTCTCGACGCGTTCCGGCAGGCCCTTGAAATGCAGCTCGCGCAGGCGCGCGTCCTGGGTCGCCAGGCCGGTGGCGCAATTGTTGAGGTGGCAGATGCGCAGGTATTTGCAGCCGAGCGCGATCATCGGCGCGGTGCCGAAACCGAAACTGTCGGCGCCGAGCAGCGCGGCCTTGATCACGTCGAGTCCGGTCTTCAGGCCGCCATCGGTTTGAAGCAACACCTTGTCGCGCAGGTCGTTGCCCTGCAGCGCCTGGCGCGCTTCCGAGAGGCCGAGCTCCCACGGCACGCCGGCGTAGCGGATCGAACCGATCGGACTGGCGCCGGTGCCGCCGTCGTGGCCGGAAATGGTGATGAGATCGGCGCCGGCCTTGACCACGCCGGCAGCGATGGTGCCGACACCGGCATGGCTGACCAGCTTCACCGAGATCAGCGCGCGCGGATTGATCTGGCGCAGGTCGAAGATCAGCTGCGCGAGATCCTCGATCGAATAGATGTCGTGGTGCGGCGGCGGCGAGATCAGTCCGATGCCGGGCTTGGCGTAACGCAGTCGCGCGATCAGCGGGTCGACCTTGCTGCCCGGCAGCTGGCCGCCTTCGCCGGGCTTGGCGCCTTGCGCGAGCTTGATCTGCAACACGTCGGCATTGATCAGGTATTCGGGGGTGACGCCGAAACGCCCCGAGGCGATCTGCTTGATCTTGCTGCGGCGATCGTCGTGGTAACGCGCGGGATCCTCACCGCCTTCGCCGGAATTGCTGCGCGCGCCGAGTCGGTTCATCGCGATCGCCAGCGCTTCGTGCGCTTCCGGCGACAGCGCGCCGAGGCTCATGCCGGCGCTGTCGAAGCGACGGATGATCGCTTCGACCGGTTCCACCTCTTCAATCGCAACCGGCGGGCCGATCGGCTTCGCGCGCAACAGGTCGCGCAGTGCCGCCGCCGGACGTTCGTCCACCGTGGACGCATAGCGCTTCCAGTCTTCGCGATCGCCAGTCAGGACCGCACGTTGCAGCGACTGCACCACGTCCGGGTTGTACTGGTGGTATTCGCCGCCGGGAAGGTAGCGCAGCAGGCCGCCAGCTTCCGGCAACGCGTTGAGATCCCAGCCCTGTTCCGCCAGCGTGCGTGCATCGGCTTCCAGTCGCGCGAATCCAGCGCCGCCGATCCGCGACGGCGTGCCGGCGAAGCACTGCGCGACGACTTCCGGATCGAGTCCGACGATCTCGAACAGTTGCGCGCCGCGATAACTTGCAATCGTGCCGATGCCCATCTTCGACAGGATCTTCAGCAATCCCTTTTTCACGCCGCGGCGATAGCTGCGACCGACCTGCAGCGGTTCGCCATTGGTCTTGCCGCCGAGGATGCCGCGTCGCGCCAGCGCATGCAGCGATTGGTAGGCGAGATAGGGATAGACCGCGGTCGCGCCGCAGCCGACCAGGCAGGCGAAATGATGCGGATCGCGCGCGGTGCCGGTCTCGACCAGGATGTTGCTGATGCAGCGCAGGTCGTGGCGAACAAGATGTTGATGCACGGCGCCGGTCGCCAGCAACGCGTGTACCGCCGCACAACCACGCAGCGGGCGGCGATCGCTGAGGATCAGCAGTTCGATGCCGGCGCGCGCGGCGTCCTCGGCCTGCTTGCAGATCCGCTGCAGCGCTTCCTGCAACGAGGTGTTGGCGTCGAAATAGAGATCGATGTAGAGATGCGATTCGGCGAAGCGCGGCAGCGCCAGCAGCTGGTGCAGCTTGCGCTGCGACAGCACCGGAGAATTCAGCAACACATGATCGACGTTGGACGGCGCATCCACGAACAGGTTGCCTTCGCGGCCGATCTGCGTGGTCAGGCTCATGACGCTGCCTTCGCGCAGCGGATCGATCGACGGATTGGTGACCTGGGCGAAGGCCTGACGAAAACAGTCGTAGAGCGGACGGATGCGCTGGCTGATCGCCGCCATCGGCACGTCGTCGCCCATCGACCCGATCGCTTCCTGTTCGGTTTCGGCGAGCGGGCGCAGCACCTGTTCCTGTTCCTCGCGGCTGAGCTGGAACAGGCGCTGGAAGCCGAGCAGGGTTTCGGTGTCGAAGGGCGCGTCGGTCAGCGCCGGATCGATCAGCTCGGTGTGCAGATAGGACATGCCTTCGCGCAGCCATTGCTTGTACGGCGCGCGGGCACGGTTGATGGCGTCGATGGCGTGGGTATCGAGCAGCTTGCCTGCATCGAGGTCGATCGCGATCATCTCGCCGGGACCGAGCTTGCCCTTGGCTTCGACGTCTTCCGCCGGCAGGTCCCACACGCCGGTTTCCGAAGCGATCACGAACACGCCGTCGCGCGACAGCGTCCAGCGTGCCGGGCGCAGGCCGTTGCGATCGAGCGTGCAGGCGGCGTGGCGGCCATCGCACATCACGATGCCGGCGGGGCCGTCCCAGGGTTCGGAATTGATCGAGTAGTACTCGTAGAACGCGACCAGGTCGGCGTCCTTGTATTCCAGCGACTGCAGCGCCGGCGGAATCAGGATGCGCATCGCCTGCAACAGATCCATGCCGCCGAGTTGAAGCCACTCCAATGCGTTGTCGAGGCTTTGCGAATCGGAACCGTTGGTGGTGACCGCTTGGTCGAATTCGCTCACGTCGAGCAGCGGCGACTTCCAGATGTTCCGACGCGACTGCGCCCAGGCGCGATTGCCGGCGATGCTGTTGATCTCGCCGTTGTGGGCGAGGCGGCGGAACGGCTGCGCCAGTGGCCAGCGCGGTTGCGTATTGGTGGAGAAACGCTGGTGGAACACCACCACGCGCGCGCTCAACGCCGGATGCGCGAGATCGGGATAGAGCGTGCGCAGGTGTTCCGGCAGCACCATGCCCTTGTAGCCGAGCAGCCTGGCCGAGAGGCCGACGACATGGAAATCGGCGACATCGCGTAGGGATTGTTCGGCGCGACGGCGGGCAAGATAGAGATCGCGCTCGAAGGCATCGGCGTCGTTGCCGGCATCCGCGACGAAGACCTGCTCGATGCGCGGCATGTTGGAACGCGCCAGTGCGCCACAGACGCGATCGTCGGTCGGTACGACGCGCCACCCTGCGATCGAGTGACCGACACGCCGCAGTTCGCGCTCCAGGGTTTCGCGACAGTGCGTGGCGCCTGCTTCATCGCGCGGCAGGAAGATGTTGCCAGCGGCGATGCGGCCATCGGGCAGGGCGATGCCGGTATCTTTCGCCAGCGCGCGCGCGAACGGTTCGCAGCCGTGCAGCAACACGCCGCAGCCATCGCCGCTCAAGCCATCGGCAGCGACGCCACCGCGATGCTCCATCCGCGACAGCGCTTCCAGCGCGGTATCAACAATCGCGCGCGAACCCGGGCCGGCGATATCGGCAATCAGGCCGAAGCCGCAGCTGTCGTGCTCGATGCCGGGGTCATAGAGACCGCCAGCCAATGGGTTGCGCCGGTCGTCCATCGTGGTCCAGTCGTGTCGGTGGTGAGAGGGCGACTCGCGTGCGCGGAGTGCCTCTTCACCCGAATAGACCACAGTTTGTGCACTGCCACAATTTTCGTTTCAGCCGAAACGAAACCCGGGTTTTCAGCCGCGCAGGATGGCTCCGCTGCGGGCGTCGCGGATCGGCGTCGGTTGCAGCAACCCGCCGGTTTCGCCGGCAAGCACGCCATCCAGCAGGGCGAGAACTTCGGGATCCAGTCCGGATCTTTGCGTCGGCGCATCGTTGCCGGCGCGATTGGCGCTGGTCGAGACCAGCGCGCCGCCGAAGGCAGTGCAGAGTGCGATGACGGGCGGATGCGCGGACACGCGCACCGCGATGCCGTCGTGCATGCCGGTGATCCAGCGCGGCGCCGTCGCCGATGCCGGCACGATCCAGGTCGCCGCGCCCGGCCATGTCGCGCGGACAACCGCACGTTGTTCCTCGCCCAATGCTTCCATCGACACGAACGGCGCGAGTTGCGCTTCGTCCGCGGCGATCAGGATCAGGCCTTTCTCGACCTCGCGCTGCTTGATCGCGAGGATGCGCATGACCGCCTGTTCGTTGCGCGGGTCGCAGCCCAGCCCCCACACGCCTTCGGTGGGGTAGGCGATTACGCCGCCACGCTCGATCAGCGCAGCGGCGGAGTCGGGATCAAGCAGATCCACGCAGATCGATCAGGCCAGCGTCAGCGTGACCGGGATGTTGCCGCGCGTCGCGTTGGAATACGGGCAGACCTGGTGCGCGTCGTCGATCAGCTTCTGCGCAGCGGCACGGTCCATGCCCGGCAAGTGGATGTTCAAGCGCACGGCGACGCCGAAGGCCTGGCCGACCGGGCCGAGATCGACTTCGGCATCGATGCCGACGCCTTCGGGAACCTGCAGGTGCTGGCGCGCGGCGACCGCCTTCATCGCGCCGATGAAGCAGGCCGAATAGCCCGCCGCGAACAACTGTTCGGGATTGGTGCCGCCGCCCTTGCCGGGCGTGGTCAAGCGCACGTCGAGATGGTCGTCGTCACTGCGGGCATGGCCATTCTCGCGGCCACCGTTGGTGTGGACATGGGCGGTGTATACGACTTTGTCGAGGGTATTCATCGATCATTCCTGTGTTGGCGGGGGCGGGCGCCGATGATGCGCCCGTTCGTGTTACGAAATCGATAGACCTTTTGCTCAGAACGGCGGCGCGTCGTCCGCTGCGGTTTTCTTTGCCGCAGCCTTCTTCGTCGCGGTCTTTTTCGTTGCCGCTTTCTTGGTGGCTTTCTTCGCCGCGGTTTTCTTGGTCGCGGCTTTTTTCGCCGGTGCCTTGGCCGCTGCTTTTTTCGCGGGCGCCTTCTTGGTCGCGGCTTTCTTCGCACCCCAACCCTTGCGTGCCGGCTTGCCGGTTTCCGCCATCAGCTGCGTCACTTCCTCCAGCGTCAGCGATGCCGGCTCGCGATCCTTGGGGATCTTGCCGTTCATCGCGCCATCGCTGATGTAGGGGCCGAAGCGGCCGTTCAACACCTGGATGTCGCTGCCTTCGAACGACTTGATGATGCGGTTGCGGGCGATCTCTTCCTTTTCCTCGATCAGGAACACCGCGCGGGCGAGATCAATGGCGTAGGGATCGTCTTCCTTCTTCAGCGAGGCGTAGGTCGATCCGCGCTTGGCGAACGGCCCGAAGCGGCCGATGCCGACCGTCACCTGCTCGCCGTTCGATTCGCCGAGCTTGCGCGGCATGTCGAACAGCTTGAGCGCCTCTTCCAGCGAGATCGAATAGATGCTCTGGCCCGGCTGCAGCGAGGCGAACTTCGGCTTCTCCTCGTCCTCGACGGTGCCGATCTGCACCATCGGACCGAAGCGGCCGATGCGCGCGCTGATCGGTTTGCCGCTGGCGGGATCGATGCCGAGTTCACGGGCGCTGCCGGCATCGGTGCGATCGACGCTCTCGGTCTTGTCGGTCACCAGCTCCTTGAACGGGCCCCAGAACTTCTCCATCAACGGGACCCACTGTTCCTCGCCGCGGCTGACCGCATCGAGTTCGTCTTCCATCTTCGCGGTGAAGTCGTAGTCGACGTAGCGGGTGAAGTGCGCGCTGAGGAATTTCGACACCGCGCGGCCGACGTCGGTGGGACGGAAGGCGCGCCCCTCCATCTCCGTGTACTTGCGGAACAGCAGCGTCTGGATGATCGAGGCATAGGTCGAAGGACGGCCGATGCCGTATTCCTCCAGCGCCTTCACCAGCGACGCTTCGGTGAAGCGCGGCGGCGGCTGGGTGAAATGCTGGTCGGCGTGCACGCGATCGAGCGGCACGTTGTCGCCGGTCTTCATCGCCGGCAGCTTGCGGCCTTCATCGTCGTCGTCCGCGTTCTTCTGGTCCTTGCCTTCCTCGTAGACGGCGAGGAAGCCGGGCACGACGACCGTCGTGCCGCTGGCGCGGAAGGCGTGCTGGTTGCCGGCCGCGAGTTCCACCGACACCGTGTTGAGCGTGGCGGGGATCATCTGGCTGGCAACCGCGCGCTTCCACACCAGGTCGTAGAGCTTGCGTTCGTCGTCACTCAGGTAACGCGCGATCTGCGCCGGCGTGCGCAAGGCCGCGGTCGGGCGGATCGCTTCGTGCGCTTCCTGAGCGTTCTTCGATTTCGTGGTGTAGAAATTCGGCTTGTCCGGTACCGAAGCCGTGCCGAAGTCGCGCGCGATGACGTCGCGGATTTCGCTCAACGCATCCTGCGACAGGTTGACCGAGTCGGTACGCATGTAGCTGATCAGGCCGACCGTACCTTCTTCGCCGATCGCCACGCCTTCGTACAGCTTCTGCGCGACCTGCATGGTCTTGCGCGTGGTGAAGCCGAGCTTGCGCGCCGCTTCCTGCTGCAGGGTCGAGGTGGTGAACGGCGGCGACGGTCGGCGCTTGCGTTCCTTGCTGGCGACGTCGGTGACGTGCAGCCGGCCCTGCGCGGCCTGGGTGATGCGAGCGCGGGCGTCTTCGGCGGTGTCGCCATCGGTAATCGTGAACTGCTCGAACTTCTTGCCGTCGAGCTTGACCAGCTTGGCCGAGAACGCCTGCGACGGATGCGCGCAATCGGCCTCGATGGTCCAGTACTCGCGCGCCTTGAACGCTTCGATCTCCTCTTCGCGCTCGACGATCATGCGCAGCGCCGGCGATTGCACGCGGCCGGCCGAGAGTCCGCGCTGGACCTTGCGCCACAGCACCGGCGACAGGTTGAAGCCGACCAGGTAGTCCAGGGCGCGACGCGCCTGCTGGGCATCGACCAGGGGCATCTCGATCCGGCGCGGTTTGGCGATGGCTTCCTTGATCGCGCGCGGGGTGATTTCGGTGAACACCACGCGATGCAGCGGCTTGTCCTTCAACAGCTTGCGTTCGTTGAGGATCTCGGCGATGTGCCAGCTGATCGCCTCGCCTTCGCGATCCGGGTCGGTCGCGAGCAGGATGTCGTCGGCAGTCTTGGCGGCCTTGGCGATCGCCTCGACGTGCTTCTCGTTCTTCTCGATCAGGTCGTAGCGCATCCGGAAGCCGTCCTCCGGATCCACCGCGCCTTCCTTCGGCACCAGGTCGCGGACATGGCCGTAGCTGGCGAGGACGGTGTAGTCCTTGCCGAGGTATTTGTTGATCGTCTTGGCCTTGGCGGGCGATTCGACGACGAGTAGGTGCTTGGGCATGGCAACAGGATTCCGGAGCCGGCAACAGGCCGGCAAAAAGGGGCGGTCGAGACGCCAACGCCCGGGACATGGTGGCCCGGGCGTTTGGAATCAACCTCTTTTTATAGTGGAATCACGCCACGGGGTGGCTGTCAAGCTGTCTCACCGTCCGTTGAGAGCGGGGAGGGCGATCGCGGCGCACATGGCCAGGAAGAACAAGGCGAACAGGGCGATGCCGATTCCGATGATGACCTTGGTGAGGGTGCCCAGGGTTTCGTCCTGACGGTCCGGGTGGTCCGTATAGGCCCACTGGTCGACCACGTAGGTCGAGGCGACCATGTCGTGCAGGGCCTGCTTGCGCTCGGTGAACGCCGCCATGATGAAGCCGATTCCCAGCGGGAGGCCGCTCAACATGAGGCCGAAATAACGGCCGACGCCGCGGGCGAAGCTGATGCGCTCGCCCTGCATGCCGGTCACCTTGATGCCGATGGCGCGCTTGCCCAGGGTGGCCTGGCGCTCGCCCGAATGGAACCAGGCGTAATAGGTCATCTGCATGGCGATCGGAAGCAGATAGGCCAGGAGCAGGATGATCACCGTCCCGGCGCCGAAATCGGGCTTGTTCGACATACCGGCACCGAAGCCGATCGCCAGCAGCAGCGGCAGCTGGATGGCATAACCGGCGACGCCCAAGAGCAGGCCATCGATCATGTAGGCGGCCACGCGCTTCCAGAATCCGGCGTCCACGACATGCCCGCCCAGCACGGGAAGCGCATTGGTGGCGCTGATGGTCGCGCGCGGCGCCGCGTAGGGATCATTCGTCTGCGCGACCGGGGCCGCCGTTTCGTACATCGAATAGCTGCCACCGGCGACGGGCGCTGCGACAGGTGTCGGCGCCGGCGCTGCCTCGACAGGTGCCGTTGCCGCCGGCGTCGCCATCTCGTACATCGACATGCCTTGCATCGGCGATGCGGTTTCGCTGGGCGGCGGCAACACTTCGTTCGCCACCGTGGAAAAGGCCTGCCAGTTCGCCATGCCGTTGCGCCAGACCAGCGTGTCCAGTCCGATCTGCCCGGCATTGCGCAAGGCCAACAATTCCTGCGATTGCACCGGGCCGCACTGCTGGCCCTGGCGATCGGCGTAATACCACTCTGTCATTCGATTCCCCTGTCGATTCGCTATCGCGAACGCGCAGTCTGCGGGAGCTCAGTCTTCGCGGCAAGCCGGCGGCAGGTAACGGTTGTCGAGGTCGGAACGGCACTTCCAGGTGGTGTCGCCGGCCTTCGCGCGATCCATCCAGATCGTCCTGCCATCGAGCTGGTCGCTACCCGTGTTGCCGAGATGGACGGCGTAGACGCAACGCGTCGCGTCTTCGGCGAGTTGCCCGACTTCGACGCGTTCGACGCCCTGCATGCCCTTGAAGTCGGTATCGACATTGCTGCCCGGGCACTCGCCGCCTTGCGCGAGCCGGTTGTCGATGGCGATCCGGGTCGGATGCGTCGCCGCGATCGCCGCCATCACTTTCGAACGCAGCACGTATTGCTGGTAGGCCGGGATCGCGATCGCGGCGAGGATGCCGGCGAGCGGAACGCACAATGCGGCGCAAACCGCCAGCGCGATCAGGCAGCCATTGCGTTGCGAGGATTTCGCCGGTGCTTGCGACCGTGCCGCCGTCGGCAACGGCGGTGGCAGGGGAGGAAGCGACGACATCGTCAGTGCAGCGGTTCGGGGTCGTCCGCGAACATTTGCGTTTCCATCCACGCGTAGGCGGCTTCCGATCCCGGCTGGTTGAACAGCACCATCAGCACGACCCATTTCAGGTCGTCGAGATCGAGTTCGTCCTGGTCGAGCGCCATCGCGCGGTCCAGCACCAGCTCGCGCTGGTCGGCATCGAGCACGCCGTGTTGTTCGAGATAGATCAGGAAGCCGCGCGCCTCGATGTCGAGCTTCGCCAGCTCACCCGTCGTGAAGACGCGGGTCGGTCCCGACGGACCCTGGTTGGCGAAGGTGGGGCGGCGCTCGGCGAGGCCGTCCAGCCAGTCGAAGGCGCGATTGGCTTCGGCGGGACTGAAGCCGGCAGAGATCAGCGTCGACTGGAGACCATCGCGGTCCTGCGGTGGGGCAGAGTCATCGGTGAAGCAGTGTTCGAAGAGATACAGCAGGACGTCCAGAATGCTCTCTTTCATCGATCCCCGGCCTGCGCCCGTGGGCGCGTGGATGGCAGAAGCCTTGCTTCACCCGGGAGTGCGGAGGTACCGGCCGTGCTTGACCGTGATCGTCCCCTGCAGCTCCATGGTCAGGAGAATGGAGGAGAGTCGGGCTGGCGTCAATGCGGTGCGATTCGCCAGCGCATCCATAGGGATTGGGTCGTGCCCCAGCGCCGACCACACGTTCTTGTGGTCGGGGTCCCAATCCTTGGGCGGCTGGACGGGCGGTTGCCTGGCCACGTCGGTCGTCGCTTTCGGACGCTGGACTGCACGGGTCAGGGCCGGCGCCAGCGCCAGCAGGACGTCTTCCGGGCTTTCCACCAGCATGGCGCCATCACGGATCAGGCGGTGGCAGCCGCGGGCGTGCGGATCGTGGATCGATCCCGGGACTGCCCAGACCTCGCGGCCGGCATCGACGGCGAACTGGGCGGTGATCAGGGCGCCGGAACGCGCCGCGGCCTCGACCACCAAGGTGCCCTGCGCCAGCCCGGCGATGATGCGGTTGCGCGCGGGGAAATGGTCGCGCAGCGGTTGCGTGCCTGGCGGGTATTCGCTGACCAGCAGGCCGCGCGCGGCGATCCGGGCGTGGAGGTCGCGATGCTGGGCGGGGTAGCAGAGATCGGGACCGCTGCCGAGCACGGCGATGGTGTCGCCACCGGCTTCGAGCGCGCCTTCATGCGCGGCGCCGTCGATTCCCGCGGCGAGTCCGCTGACCACCACCAGTCCGGCATCGGCGAAGCGATGGGCGAACTGCTTGGCTAGGTTGCGGCCGCCGGGGCTGGCGGAACGGGTGCCGACGACGGCGATGGCCGGGTTCTGCAGCAGGGAGACATCGCCGGCGGTGAACAGCATCAACGGCGCGCCGGAAATGGTGCGCAAGGCGGCGGGGTAATCGGGGTCGTGCCAGGCGATCAGGCGATGGCCCGGGCGCTGCAGCCATTCGGCGGTGCGCAGCCAGACGTCGGGATCGGCGCCACGCCGCAGGCGGATGCAGGTGTCTTCCGACAACCCTGCCGCGCGCCACGCGTGCGGACCCGCCGCCAGCGCCGCGCTGGCGCTGCCATGGAGTTGCAGCAGTTCGCGGCGGGGTGCGCGCCGGCCGCCGGCGCACAGGAACGCCAGCCTTGCCGCCAGTTCGGGCATATCGAAATCGACCATGCCGCCAGCTTGGGGCGGAAACGACGACGGCGCCCTAGGGCGCCGTCTCGATACCGTGTCGGAAAAATCCGAAGCGGCTTAACGCGGATCAGTACGGCGCGTCGGGATGCTTGAGCTCGTAGCCGACTTCGGTCGGCTTGATGCCGTCCATCACCAGCGCGTAGCTGACGTGGTCGAAGGTGCGGAACACCATCGCGTGGCCGGAGAACTCGTCGGGCAGGCGGACGCGGCCGTAGTTGCCGACCAGCTCTTCGGTGCGCTTGTACTTCACGCGGTCGACCTTGTTGCTGCCCATGCGCCACAGCGAGAACACGGTGCCGTTGTCGACGCCGTCCTGGCTGCCGACCGAGATCGCGATGACGTCGCGCGGACCAGCGGTGCGCAGGCGGTCGGCGACGGCCAGCACTTGCGCGTGGCGGTATTCGAACTGCGCCTTCGGCGGATGCGGGACGAAGTAGGGATCGTAGGACTGGGCGTCCACCGGAACCAGACGGTCGCCCTCACGCACTTCGCGGCCGGCTTCGTCGAGGCGGACGGTCGAAGCTTCGATGCCGCCGACTTCGCCGCGGGTTACGGTGCCGACGTTGACGCGCTGCAGCTCGAAGCCGAGCAGGTCGTGGCCGCGGTCCGGGGTGATCGCCGAAGTCCAGAACTGCTGGAAGTCGATGGTGCGCTTGCCGCGG
Organism: Lysobacter sp.; assembly: GCA_027306995.1. Taxonomy (GTDB): domain Bacteria; phylum Pseudomonadota; class Gammaproteobacteria; order Xanthomonadales; family Xanthomonadaceae; genus Solilutibacter. The sequence continues at coordinate 88,187 of DAHUXS010000013.1, read as the reverse complement.
AAATCGAGGTCGGCGGTGTCCATGATGTCGCCGCCCTGGCGACGGTCGAGGCGGGCGTAACGCACGTTCGGGCGCACGATCAGGAAGCGCTGGCCGACCGCGCTGGCGGGCAGGCCCTTGGCGTAGACGACATAGCCCTGCGAGCCGCGCAGGCGATCGTCCTCGATGCCGACCACGTAGGGCAGCTGGTCGAAACTGTTGACCACGCGCATGTCCTTGAGCCAGGGCTCGACCTGCGCCAGCGGGATGCCCGGGATCGGCGCTTCGGCGCGGTGCTGCGCCTCGGCGGTGCGATTGATGTAGGCCAGGCTCAGGACGTCACCCGGATAGATCAGGTGCGGGTTCTTCACCTGCGGGTTGGCCTGCCAGATTTCCGGCCACAGCCACGGACGGCTGAGGAACTTGCCGGCGATATCCCACAGGGTGTCGCCCTTCTTCACCACGTAGGTGTCGGGGTGATCGGGGCGAATGCCCGGATTCCCGGCGATGGCGAGACCGGCAACGGTGAGCGCCGCGGTGGCGGCGACGGTTTTCAACGAGAGGTTGAAGCGCGACAGGAGCGAGGCCATAGCCTGAGGTTCCCCGACAAATCCCCAATACGGGCGGCCATTTACACCACAAAGTTCACAGTTTCACAAGACCCTTACATTTAAATCCCCGTTTTTACGGGCGGGAGCCCCCGCCCCGGCCAGCCGGCGTTCCGGGAGCGGTTGGCGGGACGCGCTACACTGGCGGCATGCGATGACGCGGTGTTCCTTCCCCGCCCGCACTCCGGACCCCGAACCATGGCCTTGCTCACGATCCTCGAATTCCCCGACGCCCGACTGCGCACGAAAGCCGTGCCCGTCGATGTGGCCGGCATTGCCGCGCCCGACTTCCAGAAGCTCCTCGACGACATGTTCGAGACCATGTACGACGCGCCGGGCATCGGCCTCGCGGCGAGTCAGGTCGACGTGCACCAGCGTTTCATGGTGATCGACATCAGCGAAGAGAAGAATTCGCCGATGGTCTTCATCAACCCGGAAATCCTCGCCAAAGAAGGCGAGGAGGTCTGCCAGGAAGGTTGCCTGTCGGTGCCCAACATCTTCGCCGACGTGACGCGCGCGGCGAACATCCGCGTGCGCGCGATCGATCGCAAGGGCGCGAGCTTCGAGATGGACGCCGACGGTCTGTTGGCGGTGTGCATCCAGCATGAGATGGATCACCTCGACGGCAAGCTGTTCGTCGACTACCTGTCGCCGCTCAAGCGCGAGATGGTGAAGAAGAAACTGGCCAAGGCAGCGCGCGAGAAGAAGGCGGCCTGATCTTGAAAATCGTGTTTGCCGGCACGCCGGAATTCGCCGTGCCGAGCTTGCGCGTGGCCTGCGAACGGGCCGAAGTCGTCGCCGTCTATACCCAGCCCGATCGTCCGGCAGGGCGCGGGCGCGCGCTGACGCCGCCGCCGGTGAAGCAGGAAGCGTTGCAACGCGGCATCGAGGTGCGCCAACCGGAAACCCTGCGCGATCCCGATGTACAAGCGGAACTGCGGGCCCTCGAGCCCGACCTGATCGTCACCGCGGCCTACGGCCTGATCCTGCCGAAGAAGGTGTTGAAGATCCCGCGTCTCGGTTGCTGGAACGTGCATGGCTCGTTGCTGCCGCGCTGGCGTGGCGCCGCGCCGATCCAGCGCGCGATTGAGGCCGGCGATGCCGAAACCGGCGTCTGCCTGATGCAGATGGAAGCGGGACTGGATACCGGGCCGGTGTTGCTGTCGGAAGCGACCGCGATCGGCACGGACGAAACGTCGGGCGAGCTGTACGAGCGCCTCGCCGAGATCGGCGCGAACGTGTTGACGCAGGGGCTGGACATGCTCACCGCCGGAATGCCACCGCAGCCGCGGCCACAGCCGGAAATCGGCGTGACCCATGCTGCCAAGATCGAGAAGGCGGAAGCGCGTCTCGACTGGAACGAATCCGCCGAAGCGCTGGCGCGCAAGGTCCGCGCCTTCCAGCCTTGGCCGGTCGCGGAAGCCACGCTCGCTGGCGAGCGTGCGCGCATCCATGCGGCGAAAGCGCTCGCCGCGAATGCTGAAGCCACGCCGGGGACGATCATCGCGGCGAACCGCGACGGCATCGATGTCGCCTGCGGCGATGGCGTGCTGCGCCTGCTGATGCTGCAGCGCGAAGGCGGACGCGCCGTATCCGCCGCCGATTACTTGAATGCCCGACGTGGCCAGCTCTAATCAGACACCGGCTGGCGGCAGTCGCGGCGCAGGCGTGCGCGCCGATGCCGCGCGCGTGCTCGATGCGGTGATGCATCGTGGCCGTTCGCTGAAGGCGGAGTTGTCGACCGCGCAATCGCGGATCGACGATGGCCGCGATCGCGCGCTGCTGGAGGCGATGGTGATGGCGGCGCTGCGCAATCGCGCCGATTACGAGGCGACATTGAAGTCCTGGCTGCCGCGTCCGCTCGGTCAGCGCGACAACGATCTGCGCGCGCTGCTCTACGCCGGTCTCGCGCAACTCGACGCCATGGGCTTGCCCAGCCACGCCGCAGTCGATGCCACGGTGGAGGCCGCGCGCGTACTCAAGCGCACCCACCAGGCCGGACTGGTCAATGCGGTGTTGCGCCGGGCGACACGCGAACCCTTGGTGCGCGCCGATGCGCAGGCGGGTTGGCCGCAATGGTTGTTGCAGCGCCTGCGCGCAGACTGGCCGGAAGACATCGAAGCCATCCTGCACGCGAGTCGCACGTCGCCGCCGATGTGGCTGCGGGTGAATCGCCGCAAGGTCGATCGCGATGCTTATGCCGCGCAGTCGCGCGAACACGGCATGGATGTGCAGGTGCCAGAGCATCCCGTCGACGCGTTGTTGCTGGAGACGCCGGTCGCGGTGAGCGCGTTGCCCGGATTCGGCGACGGATTGGTCTCGGTGCAGGACGGCAGCGCGCAGCAGATCGCCGATGCGTTCACGCTGAAGGCCGGCATGCGCGTGCTCGATGCCTGCGCCGCGCCCGGCGGCAAGACCGCGCATCTGCTCGAGCGCGAGCCGGGGTTGCAGGTCATCGCGGCGGACATCGATGCCCGCCGCCTGCGTCAGGTATCGGAAGGATTGCAGCGACTAGGACTATCGGCGCAAACACTGATCGCCGATGCCACCCAACCGGATGCGTGGTGGGATGGACAGGCGTTCGACGCCATCCTGATCGATGCGCCGTGCAGCGCGACCGGCATCCTGCGTCGCCAACCCGACATCCTGCTGCACAGACGCGCGGAAGATGTCGCGGCATTGGCCGGACTGCAGTCGCGCATGCTCGCCGCCCTGTGGCCGGCGCTGGCGCCGGGCGGCACCCTGATTTATGCGACCTGCTCGATCCTGCGCGAGGAGAACGATCGCCAGATCGAGGCATTCCTGCGGCGCACGGCGGATGCGCGGCTCGAGCCCCTCGATGCCATCTTCGGCCGCGACACCGGCTTCGGCCACCAGCGCCTGCCCGGCGAGGACGGCATGGACGGCTTCTTCTACGCCCGATTGCAGAAACAATGATCGGCGGGGCTTCCCGTATGATCGCGCCATGCCGAAATCCATGTTCGAAACCCGGTCCTCCCGCGACACCTGGCTGTTCTGGATCGCCGCGCTGCTGATCGTCGGCGCCGGCATCGGCCTGCGCGATCCCTGGCCCGCCGACGAACCGCGTTTCGCGCTGGTCGCCAAGCAGATGGTGGAGAGCGGCAACTGGCTGTTCCCGCATCGCGGCATCGAGTTGTATTCCGACAAGCCACCGATGCTGATGTGGCTGCAGGCCACGTTCTTCGAGATTTTCCGCAACTGGCGCGTCGCGTTCCTGCTGCCGTCGCTGCTGGCGACGCTGGCGACATTGGCCTGCGTCAAGGATCTCGGCAAGCGCCTGTGGACGCCGAAGATCGGATTGTGGGCGGCATGGGCAGTGCTGCTGGCCTTCCAGTTCGCCTACCAGTCCAAGAAGGCGCAGATCGATCCGCTGGTGACCTGCTTCATCACCGTCGCCAACTACGGACTGTTGCGGCACTTGCTGCTTGGTCCGAACTGGCGCTGGTGGTGGATCGGCTGGTTCTTCGCCGGACTCGGCACCATCACCAAGGGCGTCGGCGTATTGGCCTTGCTGATGCTGCTTCCCGCGATCTTCGCCAGCGTCCGCGGCTGGCAATCGCGTGGCCAGCGCATCTCGCTGCATCTGCGCGATTGGCGGTTCTGGACCGCGCCGTTGTTCTTCGTGATCGCGATGTGCATCTGGCTGGTGCCGATGGTGCTGGCGGTGCGCGCGCACCACGATCCCGCCTACGACGCCTACCTCAACGACATCCTGTTCCACCAGACCGCGAAGCGTTACGCGCAGTCGTGGGACCACGCGCAACCGTGGTGGTACTTCATCGTGGTGGTGCTCGGCATGTGGCTGCCGGCGATGCTGGCGTTGCCCTGGGCGATTCCGGCGTGGAAGCGCCGCCTGCAACGCCTCGATGCGCGCTATCTGCTGCCGCTGACCTGGGGTGTGCTGCTGGTGATTTTCTTCAGCATCCCATCGGGCAAGCGCGACGTCTACATCATGCCGGTGCTGCCGATGTGGGGCCTCGCATTGGCACCGTTGTTGCCGGGTTTGTTGAAGAAGGCATGGCCGCGACGGTTGCTGGCGACGGTCCTGGTCGTGATGGCGGTCGGTCTCGTGATTGGCGGGGCAGTGATGGCCTTTGGCCACTCAAAGTCGACCACGCGCTTCCTCACCGAGCGCGGCCTCGAATCCGGCGTCGGCATCGGCTGGATGTTGCTGGCGATGGGCGCGGGCGTGGTCGTCGCGCTGGCGTGGTGGCGCAAGCGCCTGGAGATCGCCACGATCGTTTCGCTGGGCACGATGTGGGTATTGTTCGGCGTGTTCGGTTATCCGTTGCTCAACGATTCGTCATCGGCGCGCGGTCTGATGCGCGATGTCGGCGCACGTATCGGTCCCGATGCGCAACTGGCGTTGCTCGGCTGGAAGGAACAGAACCTGTTGATGGCCGATCGCCCCGCGACGAATTTCGGTTTCACCCGCGACATGCAGGCGCAGACCACCGACGCGATCCATTGGCTGCAGGCCGATCCGCAGCATCGCTGGCTGCTGGTGCAGGACACGGTGCTGCCGAAGTGCATTCTCGATTCGGCGCTGGAGCAGGTGCCGCACTCGAATCGCCGCACGTGGTATCTGGTGCGCGGGGCGGCTGTTGTGGATTGTCCGCACTGAAGCAACAGCATCGCACGCGCTGGCTTGGCGGGTGACCAGCTCCGGCGCGTGGGACGCCGCAAGTACGTCCATGTAGGCTCGGACGCGCCATCCATGGCGCGTCACGCCCACGCTCCGGACTGGCGCACCCGCCGCCGCGCGCGTGTTGTGGCGTCAGGACGCCGAATAGCAACAGCCCGCGTGCTGTTGTTTCTGAGAGAGAGCGAAAAGCTCGCCACCGGCAGCGCCTATGTGGTTCGTCTGTAGCGCTGACCGTACGCAGCATGGATGCTGCGTACGAGCCTACATGGATGTATTCACGGCGTGTCGGCGGCTGCAGACAACCGCGATAGGCGCTCAGCCGGGCGATTAGCTTCCGGCCAACGCTTGAAGCTTTCGGTACTTCTCGTACACGTAGCGCGCATGCAGCGCGTGATAGCGCGCAGACGTGCCCCCGTCGATGAAGCCGCCGCGCAGCAGATAGTTTTTCAGCCAGTAGGCCGCGGCGTGCAGTGGCGCATCGATCGCGCTGGCGCGGCGTCCCTGCGCGTGGCGCTGTTGCGCCCATAGCGCAGCGTAGTGTTGCAGCTTGGTCGCGTATTCGTCGTCGCTGCGCGCGGTGTCGTGTTCGATGCGCGCGTCCAGCGTGGCGACGCGCTTGCCGGAGAGGTCCAGCGCCTCGTGCACGCTGGCCGGCTTGTAACGCAGGTCGTTGCGGAACAGGCGCGCGACTTTTTCCTTGCCCCAGCCACCATGGTTCAGCGCGGTGCCAAGGTAATGGGTACGTCGCAACAGGTTCCAGACATCGGCTTGTTCGACGCGGCCATCGACGAAGGCGTTGCGGATCGCGTCGTCAGCGCCATCTGCCAGCCATTCGTCGGAATCCAGCAGCAGCACCCACGGTGTCTGCGCCAACGCGATCACGGCGTTCTTCTGCGCGGCGAAACCCAGCCACGGTTGCTGCGCCACGCGCGCGCCGGCTTGTTCTGCAACCGCGGCGGTATCGTCGTCCGACTGCGAATCCATCACGATCACTTCGCGGCACAACGGCACGAGGCTCGCCACGCAACGGCCGATGCGATCGCCTTCGTTTTTCGCGATCACCACGCCGGTCATCGGGAGCTTCGATGCGACTTCGCTCATCGCGGCCTCGAATGCTTCTCGAAATCGGCGTAGGGATTCACTTCGCCGCTGCCAGGCGGACGCAAGGTATAGCGCTTGTAGGTCCACTGGTACTGCGCGAGATCGCGGCGGGCGATGCGTTCGATGTCGCGGTTGAGCGCGGCGACGCCGGTCTTCGGGTCTTCGTCCGCGATTTCGGGATCGGCGCGTTCGATGCACACGCGGAAACGCGGCGTGTCGGTGCTGCGTTGGCACCACGCGTGCAGCACGGTGGCCCCGGTGCGCTGCGCGAGGCGATTGAGCAGGGTCATGGTCAATGCCTGCACGCCGAAGAACGGCGCGAATTCGCCATCGCCGGCCTTGGGTTGCTGGTCAGGCAGGATGCCGACCACGCCGCCGGCGGCCAATGTCTTGAACAGCGCGCGGATCGCGGTGCCTTCGGCGCGGACCTGGGTGATGCGATCCGGCGCCTCATCGGCACGCACGCGACGCAGGAAAGCTTCGCCGACCGCGGATTCCGGCGGTTTGTAGAGGATGGCCAGCGGCGTTTGCGCGGCCAGCCATTGGTTGAGCAATTCCCAGTTGCCGAAGTGCGGTGCCGAGACGATCAGTCCGCGGCCGGAGCGCAGGGCGGCATCGAACAGCTCGCGACCATCCTCATCGTCGATCAGGCGCAGATTGTCGGCATGCGGATGGGTCCACAGGTGCAGGGTCTCCATCATCTGGCGACCGGTGCTGCGCAGGACGGCGCGCTCCAGTTCGGTGCGTGCGCCGGCATCCAGTTCCGGCATCGCCAATTCGAGATTGCGCCGGGTCACACGCAATTCGCGGCCGCCGCCCCAGCGCTGCAGGCGCGCCAGCCCGTCGCCGAAACGGTTGCTTACGGGCCAGGGCAGGTGGCCGAGACCCGAGGCGAGGGTGTAGAGGAGGTTGGCGGTACGGTCGGGATTCACCGGATCAAGTTTATCGGGCGCGTGTTTAAATTCGCCCATGCTTGCCCTCATCCAGCGCGTCACCCAAGCCAAGGTCGAAGTCGGAGAGGAGGTTGTCGGTGCCATCGGGCCGGGCTTGCTGGCACTGGTCGCGGCGGAGCCGGGGGACAGCGAAAGCCAGATCCTTAAGATGGCCGAGCGATTGCTGCGATATCGGGTGTTCGCCGACGATGCCGGCAAGATGAATCGATCTCTCCACGATATCGTCGGAGATCTCCTCTTGGTCAGCCAGTTCACCCTGGCCGCCGATACCGCCTCCGGCCTGCGCCCGAGCTTCAGTTCCGCCGCACCTCCGGCCGAAGCTGAACCGATTTTCGATCGCCTGGTGGCCGAATGCCGGCGAATTTCGCCGGGAAGGGTGGAAACCGGGCGGTTCCGTTCCCATATGACAGTCAGCCTGGTCAATGACGGCCCGGTCACCTTCCTGCTCCGGACATAGGCCCTAGAGGGCCCTCCGGCATGGTAAAATTGCAGGTTCACTCCGTTTCACGTTCATCAGGTGAGAGCCGCATGGCCAACGAGCGTCAGGTCCAGCAATCGGACATCAAGCTACTGATCAGCAAAGGCCTGGAACAGGGCTACCTGACATTTGCCGAAGTCAACGACCATCTTCCGGATGACGTCGTCGATCCCGAGCAGATCGAAGACATCATCGGCCTGATCAACGGCATGGGCATCGAGGTGCACGAAGTTGCGCCGGATGCCGAGACGCTGTTGCTCGCCGGCCAGTCCGGCAGTGGTCGCGAAGTCGACGACACCGCCGCCGAAGAAGCGGCTGCCGCGCTGTCCGCGCTCGATACCGAAACCGGTCGCACCACCGATCCCGTGCGCATGTACATGCGCGAGATGGGCACGGTCGAACTGCTGACCCGTGAAGGCGAAATCGCCATCGCCAAGCGCATCGAAGAAGGCCTGCAGCAGATGCTGGGCGCGCTGGCTTCGTTCCCGTGGTCGAACAAGCAACTGCTCGACGATTACGCGCTGGTGCAGGCCGGCAAGAAGCGCCTGCCGGAAATCATTTCCGGTTTCGCCGACGACCTCAATGACGATGCCGCCATCGCCGAAGAGTTGGCGATGGACGATGCCGAGGTCGACGAGGACGAAGACGAGGACGGCGAGGAGAAGGAAGCTGCGCCGACCGGCCCGAATCCGACCCGGGTCAAGGAAAGCATGGCGTTGCTTGCCGATCTCTACGGCAAGTTCGAGAAGGCCTACGACAAGCACGGCCCGTCGCACAAGACGGTGCTGAAGCTGCGTGGCGAGATGGCCGAAGTGTTCGCGAGCTTCCGCCTGCCGCTGCCGATGCTGGAATCGCTGGTGGTGCAACTGCGCGGCGCGATGGCCGAGATGCGTGAGCGCGAGCGACGCATCCTCGAGCTGGCGACCAAGCGCGCCGGCATGCCGCGCAAGGAATTCATCCGCGGGTGGGAGGGCAACCTCACCAACCTCGAGTGGGTGGATGAGATGCTCAAGCGCAAGCAGAAGTGGGGCTCCGGCCTGCGCGACGTGCGCGAACAGATCATCGCCCAGCAGGAATCGGCGATCGAACTCGAACAGCGCATGATGGTGACGCTGCACGATCTCAAGGAGATCGGTCGCATGCTCGCCATCGGCGAAGCCAAGGCGCGCAAGGCCAAGAAGGAAATGGTCGAGGCCAACCTGCGTCTCGTCATCTCCATCGCCAAGAAGTACACCAACCGCGGCCTGCAGTTCCTCGACCTGATCCAGGAAGGCAACATCGGCCTGATGAAGGCGGTCGACAAGTTCGAACACCGCCGCGGCTTCAAGTTCTCGACGTACGCGACGTGGTGGATCCGCCAGGCGATCACCCGTTCGATCGCCGACCAGGCGCGCACCATCCGCATCCCGGTGCACATGATCGAGACGATCAACAAGCTCAACCGCATTTCCCGCCAGATGCTCCAGCAGTACGGCCGCGAGCCGACGCCGGAGGAGCTGGCCAAGGAAATGGACATGCCCGAGGACAAGATCCGCAAGGTGATGAAGATCGCCAAGGAACCGATCTCGATGGAAACGCCGATCGGCGACGACGAGGATTCCCACCTCGGCGATTTCATCGAGGACACCAATGCGGAGTCCCCGATCGAGGCGACCACCAACATCAGCCTGGTGGAAACCGTGCGCGACGTGCTGGCCGGCCTGACCCCGCGGGAGGCCAAGGTGCTGCGCATGCGCTTCGGCATCGACATGAACACCGATCACACGCTGGAAGAAGTCGGCAAGCAGTTCGACGTCACCCGCGAGCGCATCCGCCAGATCGAAGCCAAGGCCCTGCGCAAGCTGCGTCATCCCAGCCGTTCGGAAACGCTGCGCAGCTTCCTCGACATGGAATAAGCGCGACTCGCGTGCAGCAACGAAAAGCCCCGCCAATGCGGGGCTTTTTCTTGACGATCCGGTGAGCGATCAGGTGTCGTAGAAGAATTGCTCGCGGACGATCTTGCCGTCCTGCACTTGGTAGACACACATCTCTTCCATGTTCATGCGGCCCTGGCCTTTCATCGTCACGTCCATCGACATCGGCACGCTGAACCAGTTGCCCGAGACCGAAGGATCGCCGACGCTGCCGCCGTGCATCTCCTCCACCGCTTCGCCCCATGCCTTGCCCTTGGCGCGGATCGCATCCAGGCCCTTGGCATTGCCCAGCGGTCCCTCGGACATCGACGGCATCTCGATGTTCTCGGCATGTTTCGCGAACAGCTCATCGTAAGCCTGCTCGAATTTGCCTTCGCGGCACAGTTCGACCAGACGATTGGCGACACTTGTGGTATCCATGGACAACTCCTTGCGAACGGGAATGCAGGCTAGCGCCGCAAATGTTTCGGGAAGGTGACGTGGCTGCGTCAGCGCGCCATTGCATGTAAGGTTGATGCCGAAATATCGCATTCAGCGGGACATGGAATGGGCAACGCCAACATGCTGGTCGCCGGATCGGCCAATCTCGATTTCGTGGTGCGTGCGGCGCACGTGCCGGCCCCCGGCGAAACCGTGCTCGGGCGCGAGCTGGCATTGTTCCCCGGTGGCAAGGGCGCCAACCAGGCGGTCGCGGCTGCGCGCGCGGGTGGCGCCGACGTGCGCATGCTGGTGGCGTTGGGCGACGATGCCTTCGCCGCACAACTGGAAGCGCCGTTGCGCGACGCCGGCATCGATGCATCGATCGTGCGCATCGCCGGCAGCGCGTCGGGCTCGGCCTTCATCTGCATCGCCGACGATGGCGAAAATTCGATCACCGTCGCGCCGGGCGCGAACCTGCATCTGGCGCCGGAACACCTGCCGGCCTTCGGCATCGCGAGCCATCTGCTGATGCAACTGGAAATCCCGTTGGCGAGCGTGCAGGCCTATGCGCGGGCCGCGCGCGCGGCGGGCGTGAAGGTAGTGTTGAACGCCGCGCCGGCGCAGTCGTTGCCGCGGGAATTGCTGGACAGCATCGATGTCTTGATCGTCAACGAAGGCGAGTTGGCGGCGCTGGCGGGAACGCATGGCGAAGCGGACTTGTCCGTGCAATGCGAAGCGGTTGGGGTGGCCTGCGTTGTCGTGACGCTGGGGGCACGCGGTGCGCTGTTATGGCGCCGTGATCAATCCGCAATCGAACAGCCGGCGTTCCCGGTCGATGTGGTCGACACCACCGGCGCCGGTGACGTGTTCTGCGGTGTGTTCACCGCAGAGCTTGCCGCTGGCGCGAAGCCGGAAGTGGCGATGCACCATGCCGCCGCGGCATCGGCGCTGGCATGCACCAAGCTGGGCGCGCAATCGGGCACGCCGACGCGCGCGGAACTGGAGCGGTTTCTGGCGGATCGGGCACAATAGCGGGCTGCGTGCGGGCCTATAGCTCAATGGTTAGAGCAGAGGACTCATAATCCTTTGGTTCCAGGTTCGAGTCCTGGTGGGCCCACCAAATAGAGATCCGAAGCAATCCGCATGCGTCAGAGACGTTCAGGAAAAGCCTGAAAAAACAGAGAAACCTTAACGGCTAGGAATCCGGGCACATCAGTTGCCATCCGAGACAATAGTGAGTAAGTTGTAGAGTAACGGGCGAGGGATTTTGCCTCGTACTCACAAAAGCGATACTCACATGCTGACAGACACCAAGCTGCGCAGCCTCAAGCCGAAGGCCAAGATCTACCGCGTCGCCGATAGCAACGGCCTCTGCATCGAGGTGCGTACAAGCGGCACCAAGTTCTGGCGTTACCGCTATCGCTACGCTGGCAAACCGACCATGGCGACGCTCGGGGAATACCCAGCTATGGGCCTGGCTGACGCGCGTACAGAACGCGACAAGGCGCGCGCACTGCTCAAGGCCGGGGCAAATCCGGTCTATGTAGCGAAAAGCGAACGAGTGGCCTTGGCTGATCGCACCGAATCGACATTCGGCGTCATCGCAGGCGAATGGCTGAACAAGCGGGCCAAGGAAGGGCTGGGGGCAGGATCCGTGCTGCGTGAGCGCCGGCTGGTTGAAAGGGACATGGCCAGCATCAAGAACATTCCGATCGCAGACGTCACCGCACCTTTGCTTCTGGCCAGTCTGCGGAAGATCGAAACAAGGGGAGCGATCGAAACAGCTCATCGTGCGCGCTCGCTGGCTGGCCGGGTGTTTCGCTATGCCATTGCAACTGGTCGAGCCAAGGGCAATCCAGCCGCGGATCTGGTTGGGGCGCTGGAACGGCCGCAAACGACGCACTTCGCCAGCGTTACCGATCCCGACAAGGTAGGCGAGCTCTTGCGCGCGCTGTACGGCTATCGGGGAACGCAGGCCGTGTCCGCTGCTATCAAGCTGGCGCCGCTGGTGTTCGTGCGACCTGGTGAGTTACGCCGGGCGCGCTGGGCTGATATTGACCTCGAGGTAAGGGAGTGGCGGTACACCGCAACTAAGACGGGCACACCGCATGTCGTGCCATTAGCTTCCCAGGCGGTCGACATTCTCAAGGAGCTGCAGCCGATCACGGGGCGCAGTGAATTCGTGTTCCCCAGCGCACGCGGCCTCAAGCGCCCGATGAGCGAGAACGCGGTGACGGTTGCCCTGCGATCATTGGGTTTTGACGGAACCACCATGACTGGTCACGGTTTCCGCGCGATGGCTCGGACCATTCTGGATGAGGTGTTGGGCTTCCGGCCTGACTTCATCGAGCATCAACTGGCCCATGCCGTGCGTGATCCGAACGGCCGGGCATATAACCGCACGGCGCACCTCGCTGAACGCCGGAAGATGATGCAGGCTTGGGCCGACTATCTGGACACCTTGCGTGAGGGCGATAGCAAGGTGGTGCCGATTACCAGCAAGAAATCCGGCGCGAGCCGGTAAGCGGCGCGGCTGGGGTGGTGATGCACCCCAGCCGACCTTCCAATCACGTTCAACAGGAGAACGATCATGGCGGATGTCATTGTACTTGGGGGCAAGGCCCCCACTAAAGAGTTGCTCATCAAGCTGGACGACAGCCTTTCAATGATGAAATGCGGAGTAAACACGCTGGATCAGCTCGCTGCCTTATTTCGAGCGATCAGCGACAGAATTGAAAGCAAAGCAGACGATTTCAACAGCATCGATCGTGACAACATTCGCTCGCTGGCTCAAATGGGGAAGTATGTCGCCGAAGATATGGCCAATGGCTTGGGCTGCGCTCGCGATGATGCTATGGAGGTCCTGAGGGTTCCGGCTTGAGTGCTGTGGAGTTCTCAAGTTCCAAGGGTTGTTGCAGGCAACTGCAGAACAGATCGAACAACCGCACCTAGGCTGATCCCCGAAAACGCCGGCCACCCTGCCGGTGCTGGTGCGGGCCTTTCACAGGGAGCGCGGGGGCGCGCATGGCTGCAAAGGGCAGTGGTGGGAGCCGGAAGAGGCACACCTTCAAGAAGGAACAACTAGGTTCAATTGACCGCGAGGCGATATCTAGCCTACTGAGGACGCTGGCTCCCAATGTTGCTGTCGATCGTCAGGCGATCGCACTGGCTATTGTCGTCAAAGGTATCGAGATTGTTCGTGAGATAGCTCCGAATATATCCCTGACCAGTGCCGCGATCCGGAAGTACAAGAGTGCGATCAAAAGACTTAAGACGGGGAAAACGAAGTGGGGCCCCCCATTCAATAGCTTTGTGAGGAAAAACGGAAGGTTGTATGGCACCCGTGAGGCCGGGCTATACCAAGAGGCCGGGCTATACCGGTTTGAAGACGTCCCGGTCAAAAGAATTAAAGTGACGGGTTTCCCCGAGTGGCTTTATTCCAGACTGCACATCATGGCCGAGATTGAGCAGAGGGCGGCTGGCTTCAAGAATATCAACCCGAATATTCTCTGCAACCCGACGGTAGAGGTTAAAGAGAATGGCAGTTCGTTCACTTTGGCTGACCAAATATTGGATGATCTCATCAAGTCCCTAGAGGACTGTAAGGTCGAATTGGCTAGCTGCGTCTACTTTGCGATTACGGCTGGGCTGGGTGTCAACGCCACTACCTCTTGGTGTATTGATGAGCCTAAGAAGATGAGGGATGGGCGGAACTTCGGGCGGCTCTTTGTCCTAGCAGCAAAACAAGCACACGTTCCACTTTTATCAAGCCGATCTGCGATGCAGGGGGTGCTGAAGAGGGGCAAGGCCAAAGCTCTTAAGCCAGCAATTACTTATTCGGATGGCCGGTCGTTCACGGATCCAGAAATCTTGTTCCAGGATTGTATGCATCTGCCCCATTAAGCAATTTTGTCGTTGAAAAGGCCTATATCGTCGAGGTTCGGCCCTAGATGATCTTCTCCAACGCCAGCCACAGCGAGCGGACAGGAGAAGCGAAATGCAAGCAGCAACGAACGAAGATGTCACGGTTGAAGGTGCGATCGGCGCACTACAGGTCCGTGAAATGCGCCTGCTGGCGAAGCCCGAGGTTCTGGATCGACTGTCGATCAGCAACGACACGCTTTACGGTCTGATCCGGGCTGGTCATCTTCCCAGGCCGGTGAAGATCGGCGTGGCAAGCCGCTGGCCTGAACACGAAATCGAAGCCTTCATCGCCGGTCGCCTGGCTGCACGTGAAGCTGCCAACGGTGCCCCGCCGCCCAATACTGCGCTCCAACGCTATCGGCAGCGCCAGTCGCGTGCGCGCGCTGCATCCGAGGCTGCGTGATGAGTGCCTTTCAGGGACTGGCTCAGGCGCCGCCTGATACAAACGAAGAACCCCCAACCGGGCAAGGTCAGGGGCTCTTTAAATCGCAGAGCAATGGGCGCGCGCTGCAAGGGCACAATAGCACAGGAGCAGGGATGCCATGGTTTCGGGTGTATGCCGAGATCGTGGATGATGCCAAGTTGCGATTGCTGGCCTACGAGGATCGTTGGCATTACGTGGCCATCCTGGCCATCAAATGCTCCGGTTTGCTGGATCAGCAGATTGATCCTGGCATGTTGATTCGCATGGTTGCGGTCAAGCTCGGTGTTCAGCCTCGCGAGCTCGAGGCAATCGCGCAGCGGCTCTCGGACGCATTGCTGATTGATCGCGAAACGTTTCAGCCTCTTGGTTGGGATGAACGCCAGTACCGATCGGACAGCAGTCGAGACCGTACACGTGCATATCGAGAGCGCCGCCAAACGGCGAAACGTCACTGTGACGTCACGGTGACGGCCCAAGATACAGATACAGATACAGAGAAAGAAAAAGCTATTGGCCAACGCGGCACGTTTGCCGAATTCTGGGCGGTCTACCCGAAGCATGTGAAGCGGAAGTCGACCCGAGCGAAGTGGAAGGCCAAGGCGCTAGACGCGCGCGCTGACCAGATCATCGCCGACGTCCTGAACCGCAAGACCAACGACGGCCGCTGGCTGGAAGGCTTCATCCCGGACCCGCTGACCTACATCGCGCAGGAACGCTGGGACGACGAGCTGCAGCCTCGCCGCGAAGGGAATCAGCACATTGCCGTGCTAGCAGAGCCGCGGCGAACGAGCGGACCGGACGAGACCCGCGCTCTGATCGCTGCTACCAAGCCTAAGCAGGTCGCATCTCCGGAAACCGTGCGGGAAGCGGTCCGGAAAATGCGGAGTGAGGTGAGCGCATGAATGCCCTCGTGCTCGCAAACACCACAATCCGGCAGGACGCATCCGGTCGGTTCAGCCTAAATGACCTGCATCGCGCTTCTGGTGGTGTCAATAAGCATCGACCTGGACAGTTCACGCGCACAGACACTTTCAAGGCATTGGTCGAAGAATTGGAAACTGCGCACATCTGTGCAGTTTCCGTAGAAGGGGGCCGCAATGGCGGTACCTACGTGGCGAAGGAGTTGGTCTATGCCTACGCCATGTGGATCAGCCCGCGCTTCCACCTGCAGGTGATTCGTGCTTATGACTCTCTGGTCACCCAGAACGTCGATCCGATGATGGCGCTGAGGGATCCAGCGAAGATGCGCGCGCTGCTTCTGGACTACAGTCAGAAGGTACTGGAACTGGAACACCGGGTTCAGGGCCAAGCTGAGAAGGTCGACGCCTACGACCGATTGAGTGATGCAAAGGGTGCTGTTGGTCTCCGCGAAGCGGCAAAGGCCATAGGTGTGCCCGAGAAGCGTTTTGTTGCCTGGCTTTGCGAGAACGGGTGGATATTCCGTTCATCCGACAACAGCAGGCTACAGGCATACGCCAAGCGAATCGCCGACGGCTTCATGGTTCATGTAACCACTTCCATCCAAACCAGTGATGGCCGCGAGAAGCTCGTGATGAGCGTGCGTATCACCCTGCGAGGCCTTACCAAGCTGGCCGCAGCCATCCTCACTGCTGAGAGGCATATGCCCCCATCCCGCGCGCTTGTTCACTGACAACCGCCAACAACCTTAACCAGTAGGAGAGAGCAATGGACTTGACCAATGACGATATCCAGAGCCGGAACAGGCAACTTCAGGACGATCTCGTCGGCGCCCAAACGCAGCGAGCAAACCTGACCGCGCTGCGTACTGCGTCCAAGCCCATTGGCTATTCGAGCACCGGTGGATACGGGCCAGCGGCCCCGACGTACCGGAGCCCGATCGATCGGATCAACTATGAAACGGCAGCAACGGGGATGGCGCAGAACGACGCCACGATGCGGGATATCACGAAGCGCGCCGGTGCGTTGACGAACGATGCGAACAACTTCACGGCCCAACAAGTCGCCGTAAGGTACGGGGTACGACCGCAGCTTGCCCTTTCAGGCGTCGATCCAATGTTCGCGACAGTGCAACATGGGGTGGTTTCGAGCCATGACCAACCGAAGGTTGCCGGCGCCCCCAGTCCTGCCACGGGAACGGTGACGGCCAGGAAACCGGTCTCGTTCAATCCTGGCATTAGTCGGGAGTTCGGCGGCACCGGCCAAGTGGTTAAGGATTCACTTGCATCCAGTGTCGACAAGAACGGCGTTCCGACGTTCGACAACTCAAGCATCCAGCGAATGTTGGATCGTGATGGTCAGCCTGCAGCCGGAGGCGTGGCATCGTCCGCTAGGTATGCGTCGGTTGCACCCGCGGATAATGGCAACTCAAGGCCGATCCTTCAGCCCATTGGGGTTTCAATCGGGGCCGCAGGCCTTGGCATAAACGATCGGAGGGGGCGGATTGTCTCGGATCTCGATTCGGCAATCGCGCGCGCTTCCATGAACCCCAATTCGCGCAGCAAACGAGAACTGCTTTCGCAGCTGGTGGTGACGAAGCAGGGCTACATCAACAACCAAGACGCGCTCGCCGCCGGCGCTGAGCAAGCTGCGCTGGCTCAGAAGGGCGAGCTGCAACGGGCGATGATCGGACAAGAGGGGGAGGACCGTCGGCAGAAGAGTGCGCTGCAAACCCAGGTCGACCTTGAGGGCATGCGCCAAGCCGGAGAGAACATCCGAGTTGCCCGTTCTAATCGGCCTTATCTGACGATTGGCGACAAGATTGGGACCGTTGGCGATGATGGTGTGTTCAGGGCAGTCAAGAGCGAGGACGGCAAAGTGATGTCCATCCCGCAGCAAGTAGAGAGCCGCATTGCCGATGCTGGCGACCGCCTGAAGTCGATCGACAGCGAACGCAAGTCCCTGATAGACGGCTTGACCAATTCCCCGAATGCAACTGACGCCGAGAAGTTGGCGATCCGCCAGCGACTGCAGCTTCTGCAGGCCCAGAGTGATCAGCTGCGTGGAACCATGAAGCCGACGCCGGATGAATTCCTGCAGCACGCGCGCGCTGTGAACCCCGGAAAATCCGACTCCGATCTCATGGCCTATTACGCCAAAGAGTACGGAAGCTGATGGGAATAACCGATACCGCCGACTGTTCAAAAGGCAGACAGTGAGTCCCTACTCAAGCCATGGAGGTAGGTTTGCGGTAGGTTTTTTCGTTCAGCTTGACCGGTGCTTGAGTCTTCGATTTGAGGCGGGTTCCCATCATTGATGGAGAAAGGATTTCCTTCATTGCAGGGGTTTCCAAAGTTGTGGGGAAAGTAATACATCCTGCATAAGTCCTAGATCTTGAAAAGCACAAGCCCCGCCGGAGCGGGGCTTGATCTGGACGGCTTTCCTGCTCCCAAAGCAGGCGCATATTCCGGCTGACAGTTATCCCACAAGCATGTTGAGGAGCCATCAGGCTGGGGTGACGGTAGCTAACGGGAGCAGTCGAATGCTGCTGGGTACGCACTGTAGCCCGGGCTACCTGATAGGTGTTCGATAGGTGTTTCAAAAGAGGGGCAGCGCGCGCTGGCTAGGTCCTTCTGTGCCGCGAATTGAAATCTGTGGGCTATGGGGGCAAGCTAGCGCCAGCCATGGAAAAGCCCCGCACGCTATCGAACTGGTACGCACATGACGCTGCTGGAACGGGAGCGAGGGGATGCCGTTAGATGAGGGGATCGAGATGCAGCACGAAACCAGTTCTGACGTGGGCTTAATAGCTTTGTCGAATCCAGAGCCCGCTTCCTCAATATCGCCAAGGGAAGTTCGGACGCTGACTCCATCCGAGATCGAATCGTTGCGGCAAGAGTTCAAGGAAGCGGACGCGTGGGCGAAGGAGCAGCTTCGGATCGATCCGGAACTGAAACATCTAGGGCCACCTGGTGGCTGGCCTCCAAAACGTGAGGGACAGAACGATTAAGGCCAGCAAGAATCACGGATATACCAAGAGCTAGGCGCTAAGCCCACCTGCCGCTTGAGTTGTCATCGTGGCCGTCATTGACTTGGCCGTGTGTCGCACTGGCGGCTTGGTGGTGTGACCAGAATCGCTGGCCGAGCGGGCCGCGCTGTCGGGGAACTCCTAGGCAAGGAGTCGGAACAGTCCGTTGAGCGGGGCGGTTGTTCCCGAGGGACCCTCCCGGAAATCGTGGGGATAGGTTCCGGTATGCTTGCAGAACCGGCGATAGACCGGAGTTGGCTGTGACGAAAAATGAGCGAAAGACGTGATCCAAACACCACTGCGGCCTTTCACATTACTGATGTGAGCAACTTGCCCGCCATCCTCACCCAGGGTGGTCTCCTCGCAGATAATCGAATGGCTCAGTTGACGCATACAAACATTGGCTACGATCACATCAAGCAGAGGCGGCTCACAGAGATTCGGGTCGACTGTTGCGCGGATAGGCCATTTGTTGGTGAGTTTGTTCCGTTCTATTACTGCCCGCGCTCCGTGATGCTCTATGTCATTAACGGTGGTAGAACGGGGCGCCCTCCCGGCTGCCAGAAAACGGTTGTCCACTTGGTCTGCAGCGTCGGCGAGCTGGCCAGACTAGGGGCGGATTGGGCGATTAGTGACGGAAATGCGGGGGCTTATCACGCACTATTCGCTGGCGATCTGGCAAAATTGGATGAACTGGACTGGGCCGCTATTCGCGCCGGTTCATGGAAGGGATTGACGCATCAAAAGCAGGCAGAGTTTTTGGTCAAAGGATTCGTTCCTTGGTCTGCCGTTAAGGCGGTCGGTTGTTACGACCAAACGGTAGCAAGCACTGTCCTCAGCATGTTGAGCGCTGCAAAGAGCCAACACGTGCCGAAGGTCGAAGTTAGAAGGGAATGGTATTACTGATGATCAACATCGCACATGGCAATTTGTTGAAGGCCGAGGTGGAAGCCCTCGTCAACACGGTTAACACTCAGGGAGTGATGGGGAAAGGCATCGCCGCCCAATTTAAGCGTGCTTACCCTCAGGCATTTAACCAGTACAGGCGTGCATGCGAGGCCGGAGAAGTCAAGGTTGGCGAAATGCACGTTGTAGATCTTGGAGCAATGGGCGGTGGGCCGCGCTGGATAATTAACTTTCCAACGAAAAGGCATTGGAAATCGAATAGCAAGATCGAAGACATCAAGTCAGGTCTAATTGCGCTCCGCCGGACCATTGCTGATCTTGGCATCAGTTCTATTGCGGTACCTCCGCTAGGTTGTGGCAACGGGGGATTGGCCTGGGCATCAGTTGAACCACTAATTCGTGCAGAGCTTGGTGCGATTGATAATTTGCGTGTCGAGCTGTACTCTCCGGAGGGGGCCCCGGCGGCCGAAGAAATGCCAAATAGGACTGCGATGCCGCCAATGACTGCAGGGATGGCGGCGGTTGTGGCACTAGTTGATAACTATCGCCTTGGCTTGCTTGAGCCTTTTGTGCAATTAATAGAAGTGCACAAGCTGATGTACTTTCTCCAGGAAGCCGGTGAGCAGCTGAGGTTGAAGTACGCTAAGGGGTTATATGGCCCTTATTCCCTCAATCTTCGACATGTCCTTGACCGCATGGAAGGGCATTACATATCTGGATACGGGGATGGGCAAGATGATCCGACGAAATGCATCGATCTCGCTGAGGGTGCCGAGGACAGGGCTATCGAATTTTTGGAGGGAAGGCTCGATACACACGCGCGGATAGAACGTGTTGTTAGTCTAATAAAAGGATTTGAAAATCCGTTCGGAATGGAACTATTGGGCTCCGTGCATTGGGTCATGATGCATGAGCCTGAAGCTGTCGAGTCTGTCGATGTGGCCACGCGATTCGTGCGAAATTGGAATGAGCGGAAAGCATTGTTAATGCAACCAGCCCACATAGCCAAAGCATGGGAGCGACTGAAAGAGCATCGTTGGGATCAAGAATCGCGTAGTTCTATTCATTGAATCTCTTCTCATTGTCGGTGAGAGACGATAGCCAGTAAGAGGTGTGTGTCGCTTCGCGCCGGTCTGAACGATCCTTTAACGGAAGCCGGCGTCCCGCTCGTTTCTTGCTGTCATCTCTGACGAGCTCGGCCCCGTTGAGTCACTCGTCAGGCCGGTCCAGTTGGGTGAACTTGCGGGAGCGCGCTCATCTTGTGGTTATGCGTACCACCCCATAGGTAGATGCAGATCTCAGGTCATGGCCTCCACGCAGATCGTACGTCCTCTCTCTCCTCGCGATCGACTGCATTGTGCGCATGCGGTCTGGACTCGCCGGCAGATGCTGTTCGTGCTGCCCAAGCATATGGACATATTGCTTGAGTCGAAGATCTACCTCGCACCTAGCGGATGTGTGTGGCTCCGGCTGGAAGCAGACGTGGAGGCGCTTACGGATATTCGCTCCGCCCTTAAAGAGCTCAAGCCCGTTACATTGCCGATGATCGTTACGACGACTACACCCGATGGCGTCCTCGTTCCTACCGATCGTGGAGCCTTGGATGAAGCGTGGTGTGTAGACGAGCCTATGTCATACCCCCAGGTCAATCAGTTGCTGAGCTTGGTCGATTCCTCAGTCGCTGAGGGAACGTTGGACTGGCGGGAAGAGCTGGGTTTTTGCTTCATCTCGCCGAAGGTACTGAGCCAAGAGCAAGTCGACCGTGTGCGTGAAGCTGCCAGTGTGATTGGCATCTTAGTTGACGCCTTTATCCAGGACGAAAGCCGCGCTTCATCACCGTTGGGAATGCTAGTCACTCGGCGGCAGTCCAAGATGTTTCCTGCGTCGCTTCGTGAGCGCCTCGAATACGATGAGGCGACTTGGCATTGCTATATCAACCGTGAACGCGTGGGGCAACAGGCGCCATGTCTAGCGCCACCAGCTAGTGCATGCCTCATCGATGGTGATGCCCAAGGAGACGTGACTCTAAGCGAACTGCTGTGCCTTTATGACGTCGTCAACATTCTTTTGCCCAAGCAATGCGGAGCGTGGCTTACTTCCAATCGTTTGGTGAACGATGACCTAGCTGAGCTATGCGGAACTGGGCGTGTCCGGTTGGTGCTACCGCACGGGTTGCAAGAGTATGAGCCCAGGTTGCTGGCTGAAGTCGCTGAGAGGTCACCAGAGTCGCTCATGCTGTCGCGAGAGCTTGCCGTGCGGACGATCGAATCGAATGCGCGCAAGGACCCTTTGACGTACGGGCCTTTACCGAGTGAGTTCAAAGCAGCTGTTCGGGGCGTGCTTTACCAACAATTCCCTGACATCGCCCCCGTGCTGGTTGGCTCGGTTAATCGTTCGCCCATGGCCAACCTCGACTTTGCGCTGGCGACTCAAGGCGCCATGGGACTACTCGGCGTCGGACCAGGGGCCCGATTGGCTGACCAGATGCAGTCGCACGGTGGCACCAATATCTGGCTTGAGCTCACACTAGCGAGCGCAGGCGTTGAATGGGCGCTCGGGTTAGGGGCGGCATGGGTTCCACGCGTAATGGGCAATTATGATGAAACCGGTGCGGCGCGATCTGTGGGAAGTTTTTGGAGTCGTAGTTCGCTTGTGGGCGGCGATCTCATGGCAAACCGGATGCATACAGTCGTTGATGGACTTCTGGCCATATCCGAGATTTCGCCCATCGAGGTCGCGCGGTCGTTAACGCAAGCCGATCGAAGGCGATTTACTACAGTGGCGAAAAAGTTGTTCTCGGCAGATGCTCCGCTGGAGGAGTTGCATGAGGCCGTGGAGGCGCTGAACCGGCAAACGCAGGCATTTGAACGCAAATTAGAACGCTTGCGAAAGTGGCGGCTTGACACGCTTGCAATCGGGGTGGCCGCCAAGCCGTTTGGCGATGCCATTGATGGCGGAACCGGGATGTACTACACGAGCGTGGCTGCAGGCTGGCTCTACGAGCTGCTCAAGCGCCGGCTACCGCGCAGCGTACGTAACGAGTTCGAAGATATGGCTGCTGTTATGGTAGGGCATTGCATGGCGCCATCGATCGACCCAGTCATCTTGAGTCGTACCCGTTTGCGACTGTCATAAAGCCGGCTCCAGAACGACGCTACTTCACAGCGATACTTCGGCCGTGAGCCAAGTCAAATTGGCTCTGCCCCGATCATGGCCTACGACTTCATCCCCCATGCCTGCTTCGGAACAAAGATCACCTCATCATCCAGTCGACGTCTTGACCAGAGCGGCTTGGTATGTTGATGTCGGCGCTCCGGGTACGTAGGCGGTCATCCAGGACACGAACGGAAAAGCGAGTAAGTAAGCGAGTAAGTCGCTGCTGATATGTACTGGGTGCGTATTTAATTCAATTGCTTAGCTGACCTTTTCCGTTGTTGGTGGACCATTCCGGATTACAGAAGTTCCGCCACACGTTTCGCTGTCGCCTTTGCCGATCCCGGATTTTGGCCTGAGACCAGGCGGCCATCCACCACCGCTTTGGACACGAAAGGCAACAACGCCTTTTCGTAAAGTGCGCCACGCCGCTTCATCTCTGCTTCGGCGTTGTAGGGCATCTCCCTGGCGACGCCAGCCAATATTTCTTCCTGCCATGAGAAGCCGGTGATTCGGCGGCCGGTCACGAGCAGCCTGCCATCGGACAGCCGGGTGTTGAGCAGGCCGCAATAGCCGTGGCAAACCGTCGACACGATTCCGCCGCGTTCGTAGATATCGCGCGTGATGCGCTGGAGTCCCGTGCTGTCCGGGAAATCCCACATCACGGCGTGTCCGCCCGTGAAGTAGATGGCATCGAAATCGGCAGGATCGATATCGTCGGGTTTGACGGTGTTCGCAAGCAACGCCATCCGGTCCTTGTCCGCCAACCATCCCTTCGCCGATGCATCCACCAGCGGCCATTTGAGCGCGCGCGGTTCCAGCGGGGAGAGGCCGCCTTTCGGGCTAACCAGTCGCTGTTCGAAACCATGTGACTCGAATATCTGCCAGGCGTGCGTAAGTTCGGACAGCCACAGGCCGGTCGGATGCGACGGATCGGCGTAGTGGGCGACATTGGTGACGACGTGGAGAATGCGTCTGGCCATGATGGAAGATCCTTCGGGTCGATACGATGATGCATGAATGCGCGAATGCATGCATGTTTCACGCGGCATGAATCCGCAAACGGCGATTTTGATGCTTCTTCCCCCGAAACAGGATTTCGAAGATGACCAGCAAGAACACGATCTGCCTGTGGTATGAACACGACGCATTGGACGCTGCGAAGTTCTATGCCGAAACGTTTCCGGACAGCGCGGTCGGGGCCGTCCATCTCGCGCCGGGCGATTATCCCGATGGCAAGCAGGGCGACGTGCTGACGGTGGAGTTCACTGTCATGGGCATTCCCTGCATCGGCTTAAACGGAGGCGATGCCTTCAAGCACAGCGAGGCATTTTCATTCCAAGTCGCGACCGATGACCAGGCCGAAACGGATCGTCTGTGGAACGCGATCGTCGGCAATGGCGGCCAGGAAAGCATGTGCGGTTGGTGCAAGGACAAGTGGGGGCTGTCGTGGCAGATCTCGCCGCGCGCGCTCACGGATGCGGTCGCAGGTCCCGACCCGAAAGCGGCGAAGCGCGCCTTCGATGCGATGATGACGATGAGGAAGATCGACATCGCGGTGATCGAGGCGGCCGTCCGCGGCGACTGATCCAGCGGATCTGCGGCATCATGTCGCGATGTTCGACCCCGATGCCGCCCTCGCCACGCTCGATCTGACCACGCTTGCGTCGGATGCCGCGGCGCTGGCGAAATTGCGCGCGGTCGCCACCGCAAGCGATTTCGCGATCGAGACATGCCGGCGCCAACCCGGGATGCTGCAGGCGTTGTTGCGCGACGATGGCGCCGTGCCGTTCCCAGCTCCGATATTGGCAGCGGACGACGCCGGATCATGGCCATCGCTGTTGCGGCGCTACCGGCAGGCGGAATCCACGCGGCTGATCTGGCGCGATGTGCTCGGTCTCGATCGCGTCGAGGACACGTTGCATGGAAGCAGTGTGCTCGCGGAAACCTGCCTGACGACCGCGTTGGCCGCGCTGGAATCAGCGTTCACCGAACGGCATGGCCAGGTGCGTGCCGTCGACGGCAGCGTGCAACGTCTCGTGGTGTTCGCGCTCGGAAAGCTGGGTGGTGGCGAACTCAATTTCTCCTCCGATATCGACATCGTCTATGCCTATGCGGAAGAGGGCAGTAGCGATGGCGTGCGACCATTGGAGGCCGAACAGTATTTCGCGCGGCTCGGGCAGCAGTTGGCGAAGTTGCTGGACGAAGTCACCGCGGAAGGATTCAGCCATCGTGTCGACCTGCGCCTGCGGCCTTACGGCAGTGCCGGTCGCGTCGCCTGGTCGTTCGCCGCGCTCGAACAGTATTTCCAGCGCGAAGGCCGCGACTGGGAGCGTTACGCCTGGCAGAAGGCGCGCCCGGTGGCGGGCGACCTCGCGGCGGGAGAGGCTTTCCTGCGGACGTTGCGGCCGTTCGTCTATCGACGCTATCTCGATTTCGGCGCGCTCGAAGGCTTGCGCGGGATGAAGGCGATGATTACCGCCGAGGTCGAGCGTCGCGAGATGCAGGACGACATCAAGCGCGGGCCCGGCGGCATCCGCGAGATCGAATTCCTGGCGCAGGCTTTGCAGCTGATTCGTGGCGGTCGCGAGCCGGAACTGCAGACGCGCGGCTTGCTGGCATCGCTGGAAGTGTTGATCGCGCAGCGACAGATCGAAGCGCAGACCGGGATGGCGCTGCGCGACGATTATCTGTTCCTGCGGCGACTGGAAAATCGCCTGCAGATGTTGCGCGATGCCCAGACCTACCGGCTGCCGGACAACGATGAAGATCGCGGACGCATCGCCACGACGATGGGGTTTGGCGATTGGCCGGCATTGCTGGTCGAGCTCGATGCCCATCGCGCACATGTCTCTGTGGAGTTCGCTGAATTGCTTGGCGGCAGACGCGAAGAGGATGGCGATGGCGAATTGCAGGCCTATTGGCTCGGATTGCCCGAGGGCGGTGAATCGGTCGCCTTGGCCAATGCTGGATATGCCGACGTGGAAGCTGCCGATCATCAGCTGCGCCAGTTCGTGCGCGGCCTGGCGCCGACGGCGTTGTCCGATGCCGCGAGGAGCAGGCTGGATCGCCTGATGCCGGCATTGCTCGCGGCCAGCGGACGTGCGTTGCAGCCGGATGTGGCGTTGCCGCGCGCGTTGTCGCTGGTGCAGAACGTGCTGAAACGCAGCAATTACCTCGCCTTGCTCGACGAACAGCCACAGGCGCTGGAGCGATTGGTCGATGCCTTGTCGCGTAGCGCCCTGCTGGGCGAACGCCTGGCCGCCTATCCGGTCCTGCTCGACGAGTTGCTGGATCGCCGCGCCGCCGGTGAACTGGCGGACGCCGCTGCGATGCGTGCGTCTTGTCTGCGCGCATTGGCGCAAGGTGATGGCGATGTCGAATCGTCGCTGGCCTTGCTCAATGAAACCCGCCAGGCACTGAGCTTCCGCATCGCCCTGGCGGTCCTCGACGGGCAGCAGTCGGCGAGTGCGAGTACGCAACAGTTGGCATGGCTGGCCGATGCAGTCGTCGAAGCGGTGGTGCGGCTGGCGCGTTCGGGTCTCGTCGAATCGCATGGCGAAATCTCCGGTGCGCGTTTCGTCGTGCTCGGTTACGGCAGTGTTGGTGGTGAGGAGCTTGGCTTCGGTTCCGATCTCGACCTGGTGTTCCTGCATGACGGCGATCCTGCCGCGCAGTCCGATGGTGCGCGTCCGCTTGACGCCGCGCGCTGGTTCGCGCGATTGGCGCAACGCATCGTGTCGCTGTTGCAGACGCCGACCCGTGCCGGACGCCTGTACGACGTCGACGTGCGTCTGCGTCCCGACGGCGCCAGCGGCCTGCTGGTGACGTCGTTGGCAGCGTATGCCGACTACCAGCGCGAGCGCGCCTGGACCTGGGAACACCAGGCTTTGGTGCGCGCCCGTTGTGCGCTGGCGGATGACACCGGATTGCTGGCAACGGCATTCGAGGGCGTACGCGATGAAGTGTTGCGTCGTTCGCGCGATCCTGCATTGCTGCTAAAGGAAGTCGTCGACATGCGCCAGCGCATGCGTCGTGAACTCGATCGCGGCGACGCGCAATGGTTCGACCTCAAGCAAGGGGCGGGCGGACTGGTCGATCTCGAATTCCTGCTGCAGGCGCTGGTGCTGCGCCATGCCCATCTGCAACCTTTGTTGTGCGGGCCGCGTCGCAGTGTCGACCTGATCGCTGCATTTTCAGAAGCGGGAGTTCTTTCTACTGAATCGGCTGAAGATTTGTTGCATGCACACGCAACACTGTCGTCGCTGGGGCTGGCATGCACGCTCGATCGTCGGCCACGGCGCGTGCATCGGGATGACGAGGTCGAGAAGGCGCGGGAAGCGATTCGCGCAACCTGCAAGGCGCACGGCCTCGATTTCAGCGCAGCGCCCGCAGGCGCAGGCTGACCTCGGCGGCGATTCGCGCGGTTTCGCGCAACGGAATCCGGTTGGTCGCCTGCGTGCTGTCGAGCGGACGCGCCCGCTCGCGCGCCTGCAAGGATTCCAGGAATGCGGCGATGCGTCCTTGGGCGGTGAACGGCAACCATTCGACACTGGCAGTGGTCGCGCAGGCTTCCGACAGCATGTTCACCGAATCCGGCGTGCAGACGATGCGTTCGGCATGGGCCAGCAACATCGGATAGGGATTCGGGCCATCGTGCTCCCCGGTCCACAGCGAGGCGTGCGTATCCGCAATGGCTTCGCGCAATCCGGGAATCCAGTCGCGTGGCGTGCGCGGGGATGTGCAGATGGCGAGGTGGTCGCCCTCGGACATGACTTCGTTCGCCAGCATGCGGACATGCGTTGCGACCGTATCAATCGCCATTGGCGCCGCAGAGGTGGGGCCACCGAGCAGGATCGTCCTCAATCCGCCATCGCCCCAAGCTTGCGGGCGCGGGTGGTGCGCACGCACGTCATCCAGCCAGCGGTCGTCGATCGGGTTGAGGCTGCCGAGCATCGTCAACACGTTGTCGCCGCGCAGGCGGTCGTGTTCCGGCACCACCACGCAATCCCAATGGCGTGGATCGATGCGCGGATCGAGGATCTGCACCGTGCGCGTGCCGGCATCGCGCAACACACGTGTCGCCAGCGCCGCCTGCCGCCCGCAGCCGACCACGATCGCCGGCGGGTCGCGCAAGACTGCGGCGAAGTCATGGCCAAATCCCCGTACCGCCCCGGGCAAGCGTCGCGGCGCCAGCCAGTGCCATGGCGCGGCCGTATCGATGCGCAGATGCGGCGCTTCGCCGCCCGTTAGCGCGTCGGCCAATGCGCGCGCCTGGCGGACATTGCCGGCGCGGCCATCGCTGATGGCCAGCACGTTCACGGGATTGAAGACGGCGCATTCATCCCCAAAACAATACACTGCACGCTTTCTTTCGGGATTCGCCCATGTCGCTGTTCCATCCACTGGATGCCGCCGCCCTCGACCAGTTGTTCGTGCAGGCGCGGACCTACAACAGCTTCGGTGGCGAGATCGACGACGCCACCCTGCATCGGCTCTACGACCTCCTGAAATACGGCCCGACCGCCGCCAACAGCACGCCGGCGCGTTTCGTCTTCGTGCGCAGCCCCGAGGCCAAGGCGCGCCTCGAACCGGCGTTGGACGCCGGCAACCACGACAAGACCATGGCCGCGCCGGTGACGGTGATCGTCGCCTACGACCTCGATTTCCACCACAAGCTGCCGCTGCTGTTCCCGCATACCGATGCCCGCGCCTGGTTCGAAGGCCCGGCGATGGAGAAACGCTTCGTACCGGCGCTGCGCAACGGTTCGCTGCAGGGCGCCTACATGATGCTGGCGGCGCGCTCGCTCGGCCTCGATTGCGGCCCGATGTCGGGATTCGACAACGCCAAGGTCGATGCGGCATTCTTCGCCGGCACGCAATGGAAATCCAACTTCCTGGTCAACCTCGGCAAGGGCGACCCGGCCTCCATTTTCCCGCGTTCGCCACGGCTGTCTTTCGACGAAGCCTGCCGCATCGAGTGAACGTCCACCTCCCCTGGAGATCCTCCCGCATGAAACTGCTTCCGCTCGCACTGCTGTCGCTGCTCGCCGTCGCCGGTTCCGCCGCCGCTGGTGATTACAAGATCGATCCCAACCACACCATGGTGTTGGCCAGCTGGAACCACATGGGGTATTCCAACCCCAGCGCCAATTTCCGCGGCGCAACCGGCACCATCCATTACGACGAGGCGGCCCCGGAGAAATCCACCGTCGAGGTCGTGATTCCGATCGACCAGATCGACACCTTCGTGCCCAAGCTCGACGAGCACTTGAAGAGCGCCGATTTCTTCGACGCCCAGAAATATCCGACGGCGACCTTCAAGAGCACCAAGGTGACGATGAAGGACGGCCACCTGAAAGTGCTGGGCAATCTGACCCTGCATGGCGTCACCAAGCCGGTGACGCTGAAGGCCAAGCTCAACAAGGTCGGCATCGCGGAAATGATGAAGGTGCCGGCGATCGGTTTCGATGCCAGCACGACGATTTCGCGCACGGCCTTCGGCATTTCCCAAGGCGTGCCGATGATCGGCGACGAGATCGAGCTGCGCATCACCACCGAAGCGCACGGCGAGAAGAAATGAGCGAAGCGCTGTTGCGGCGATCGGGCCAGCGTCCGCATACGCGGATCGACTGGCTCGACAGCCGCCACACCTTCTCGTTCGGCCACCACTACGATCCGCAGTGGATGGGCTTTGGCGCATTGCGCGTGATCAACGACGATCGCGTTGTCGGCGGCGGCGGGTTTCCGCCGCACCGCCACGCCAACATGGAAATCGTCTCCATCGTGCTCGACGGTGCGCTCGCGCATCGCGACAGCACCGGGACCCAGGGCGTGATCCGCGCCGGCGACGTCCAGTGGATGAGCGCCGGCCACGGCATCGAGCACAGCGAATTCAACGCTTCGCCGGATGCACCGGTGCATTTCCTGCAGGTGTGGATCCAGCCCGACCAGGTCAACGCGGCGCCGGCCTACGAACAGCGGAATTTCGATCCGACCCTGCGCGAAGGGCGCTGGCAGGATCTGGTCGGCGGCAGTGGCATCGCGATCCGCCAGGACGCCCGCATTCGCGCGATCCGACTCGCTGCCGGCGAATCGGTGTCGCTGGACGTGGCGGCCGGGCGTGGCCTGTGGCTTCAGGTGCTGGAGGGCGCGCTGACGATCGCCGACCAGGACATCGCCAGCGGCGATGGCATCGGCCTGGAAGGGCCGCGCGAAGGCCTGGTCCTGCAGGCGAGCCAGGCATCCGAAGTCCTGAGCTTCGACGTGCCGCGCTGATACACTGGCGCCTTCCCACGCAGTACTGCCGCCATGACCGACGCCGCCCAATCCGCTTCCGCGCCGCGCCAACCCCGCGTGCATGAAGTTCGCCGCGCCGACCTGCCGCTGTCCTGCCCGCTGCCGTCGATGAGCCTGTGGAATTCGCATCCACGCGTCTATCTCGCGATCGAAGCCGAAGGCGGGCGTGTCGAATGCCCGTACTGCGGTGAGATCTACGTCCTGGTCGACTGACCGCGTGGCCGCGAGGCCGCTGACCGTCATGCAATTGCTGCCGGCGCTGGATGCCGGTGGCGTCGAGCGTTCGACCCTGGAAATCGCCGAGGCGCTGGTGCGCAGTGGCCATCGCGCGCTGGTCGTTTCCGCTGGCGGGCGCATGCAGCCTGCACTGGAAGCGACAGGCGCGCGCCACATCCGACTCGATATCGGTCGCAAGTCGTTGCTGACGTTTCGCCACGTGCGTGCGCTGCGGCGCCTGCTGCGCGAGGAACGCGTCGATATCGTCCATGCGCGTTCGCGACTGCCGGCGTGGATCGGCTGGTTGGCGGTACGCGGCATGGGTGTGGCGAAACCGCGATTCGTCACCACCGTGCACGGTCTGAACTCGCCGTCGCGCTATAGCGCGATCATGACCCGCGGCGATCGCGTGATCTGCGTGTCGCAGACGGTGCGCGATTACGTGCTGCGTCATTACCCGCGAACCGATCCGGCGCGCTTGCGGGTGATTCCGCGCGGTATCGATCCGCAGCACTATCCGCGCCGAAATGGTGTCGATCACGAAGCGCGGGCGCGGCTTGCAGAACGCTGGCCGCAGTTGGCGGGGGCCGGTCCGTTGTTGTTGTTGCCGGGCCGCGGCACGCGCTTGAAAGGTCATTCCGATGCCTTGCGCCTGCTCGCCGATTTGCGCAGCAGCGGCATCGATGCGTGTCTCTGGATGCCGGGCGCGCGCGTACCCGAACGCAGCGATTACATCGCCGAACTGGAAGGCGAAGCGCGCGACCTCGGCGTGATCGATGCTCTCGCCATCAGCGAGCCGACGCATGCGATGGCCGAGGCCTATCGCGCCAGCGATCTGGTGCTGCAACTGTCGCGCAAGCCGGAATCGTTCGGGCGTACCGTGGTCGAGGCGCTCGCCATCGGCGTGCCCGTGATCGGCTGGGACCATGGCGGCGTCGGCGAAGTGCTGGCGACCTTGCAGCCGGAAGGGCGGGTTGCGCCGGGCGATCGCGTCGCACTGGCCGAACGCGCGCGGGCATTTCTCCAGCATCCGCCGGCGTTGCCGCAGCGGATTCCGTACACTCTGTCGGCGATGCAACAAGCGACCCTCGATGTCTACGACGAATTCTCCAGAGAACAGTGATCCCACCGGTTGGCGCTGGGCGCCGATCTGGGTGCTGGCCTATGTCGCGATGTTGCCGGCGACGGGCATCGCCGAGGCGATCCTGTCGCTGGGTGCGGTGACGACCATCGGCCTGATGGCATGGGCGCGCTTCCGTGGCACGTCGCGCCTGCTCAGTTCGCCGGCCTGGGCGCTGACCACGGCATTGTTCTTCGCTTACTGGTTGCCCGAACTGATCTCCAGCATCGATGCGGTGGAACCGGGGCAGGCCATCAGGAAGAGCCTGCTCGGCCTGCGTTACCTGCCGTTCCTGTGGCTGGCGGCGATCGCCGTTGCCACGCCGCGTGCGCGACGCATCACCTTTGGCGGCCTCGGCGTGATCGTCGGACTGTGGTGCATCGACGCGTTGATCCAGCAGTTGACCGGTCACAGCCCGTGGTTCTCGGCATTGGACGCGGCCAAGCAGGCGATCCAGCATCGTCCGATGTGTTCGATTGCCAGCGCGGATCGCATCACCGGGCCGCTGGGGCCATGCAATCCCAAGCTTGGCATCGTCCTCGCCAGCCTGTCGCCGTTCGCGCTGTACGGTGCCAAGCGCCTGTGGGGCCAGATCGGCTGGTTGCTTATCGCGATGTTGGTGGGCGTGGTGATCGTGCTGGCGGGATCGCGCGCGTCGTGGATCAGCTACGCATTGGTGTTGCTGGTGTCCGGCTGGACGGTGCTGGGATGGAAGCGTCTGCTCGGCGTGTTCGGCGCCGGGGCATTGGTGCTGATCGTCGCCACGTTCACCGTGCCGCAGGTCCATGAGCGGATCGAGCGCACGCGCATGGCGATGGCTGGCGACCAGAGCGATGTCGACGAGGCATCGGCCGGACGCTTGCGCATCTGGGGCGCGGCGGTCTGCATGATTCGCCAGCATCCGGTCAACGGCGTCGGTACGCGCGATTTCCGTGAATCGTTCCCGGCCTGCGATCCCGAGCCCGGCGTGCGTGCCGCCTGGGGTGATGGTCCTGCGCTGCATGCGCACCAGCTGATCCTCGAAATCCTCAGTGAGACCGGCATCATCGGATTGCTGTTGTGGATCGCCGGTGCGGCGCTGGGATGGCGCGCCTGGCGTTTCGCTTCCGCGGACGATCGCGCGCGTGCGCGTCCGGCGATGCTGGCGTTGGGCGTGACGTTGTTCCCGTTCAATACCCATCTCGCGGTGTATTCGGCGTTCTGGGGTGGCATCACCCTGCTGCTGGCCGCGCTCTATGCAGGCAGCCTGTTGTCGCGCGAGACTGGCAGCTGATGCACACGCCGCTGTCCGGCGTCGTCACCACCTTCAACAACGACGCCACGCTGGCGCGCTGCCTCGACAGCCTGATGTTCTGCGACGAAATCGTCGTGCTCGATTCCGGATCGGACGACGCCACGCTGGAGATCGCCCGCACGCATGGCGCACGCATCCACACGCAACCTTTCGCCGGCTATGGTCCGCAGAAGCAGGCGGCGATCGATCTCGCGCAACACGACTGGATTCTGCTGCTGGATGCTGATGAATTCGTCGAAGGCGATGCCGCGCAGGCGATCGCGTGCGAACTGGAAGCGCCGCGCGCCGATGGCTACCGCCTTGAGCGCCAGGAATGGCTGTTCTGGCGCTGGCCGCATCGCGGCACGCGCGGCAATCGCCAGTTGCGGCTGTTCCGCAAATCGATGGGCGGGATGAATTCAGTGCCGGTGCATGCCGCACCTGAAGTGCGTGGCCGCGTGCTCGACCTGCCGGTGGTATTCCGCCATTACGGCGAACCCGATCTCGCCACCCGCGTCGAGAAGATCAATCGTTATTCCAGCGGGCTCCTCGAACACACCCGTGGCAAGCGCAAGCCGTTCATGGGGCTGCGCCTGTTGCTGTATCCATGGCTGGCCTTCCTCAAGCTGTATGTCGGCAAGCGCTATTTCCTCAATGGCTGGGCCGGCTTCTTCGCGGCGCGCACGCAGGCGTTCTATGCCTTCCTGAAATACGCCAAGGTGATGGAAGCGCAGCGGCGCGACTGATCACCGCGCGTACAACGACACTCCATCCGGCTGGCGCTTGAAGCGCCGGTGGATCCACAGATACTGCGTCGGCGCCTCGCGCACCATCGCCTCGATCGCTGCGTTCACCGCAGTCGCATCCACCACCGTGTCGTCGCTTGGGAACGGGTCGAGCGGATCCCCGACGCGCAGGACGTAGCGATCGCCTTCGCGGCGATGGAAGAACGGAATCACCGCGCAGCCAGTGAGCCGCGCCAGCTGGTGGGTGGCGTTGATGGTGGAGGCGGGAATGCCGAAGAATGGCGCGAACACCGTGTCCTTGCCGCGCATGTCCTGATCGGGTGCGTACCACAGCACGCCACCTTTCTTGAGATGGCGGATCGCGCCGCGGATGTCGTCATTGGGGAACATCGCGCTGGCGTAGCGCAGCCGTCCGCGTAGTACGGCGTCTTCCATCACCGGACTGCGGTAACGGCGGTACATGCCGGCCAGCGGTACGTGGTCGCACATCAGGCGTCCGCACAGTTCCAGCGTCATGAAATGGCCGGAGATCAGCAGCACGCCACGGCCCTGTGCTTGCAACGACTGGATCTTCTCGAGGCCTTCGATCGTCGCGGTCGCACGCATGGCCTCGACATTGCCCCACCACGCCCGCGCGAATTCGAACACGCCGATGCCGAGATCGCGGAAGCTGCCGCGCAGCAATACAGCGCGGGCGGCTTCGCCGAGGTCCGGGAAGCACAGGTCGATATTGGTGCGGGCGGCGCGGCGGCGATCCGGCAACAGCCACATCAGCAAACGCCCAAGCCCGGCGCCGACGCGGAGTTGCAGGTGCCAGGGCAGGCGCGCGAGGCCGTACAGGCAGGCGACGCCCACTCGGGTCGGGAGATCCTTCAGGCGGAATGGTGGGGATGTCGGTGCAGCCATCGCGCAAGTCTAGCCAACGATGGCGCCGAAGGCCCTAGACTTGGCGCCATGCGATCCGATGCCGTCGAGCGGATGTTGCGCAGCGCTTATTCGGCGGTGCTCTACCTCCTGCTCCCCATCACCATCTACCACCTCGTCTGGCGCGGGTTCCGCCAGCGTGGCTATTTCCAGCGCTGGAGCGAACGCTACGGCTATTACCCCGGGGCTGCGCCGGAAACGCGTTCCACCATCTGGCTGCATGCCGTCTCGGTGGGAGAGGTGAACGCCGCCGCCCCGCTGGTCGATGCGCTGCTGGCACGACGTCCGCACGTCCCGCTGGTGATCACCAGCATCACCCCGACCGGTTCCGAACGCGTGCAGGCGTTGTGGGGTGATCGCGTGCGCCACGTCTACCTGCCCTATGACCTGCCCGGCGCGATGCGGCGCTTCCTGGCGCAATTCCGTCCGGCCTGCGCGTTGCTGATGGAAACCGAGTTGTGGCCGAACCTGCTGTTCGCCTGTCGCGACGCACGTGTCCCGGTATCGATCGTCAATGCGCGCCTGTCCGAGCGATCGTTGCGCGGCTACCAGGTGCTGGCGCCGCTGATCAGTCGCGCGTTGCAGACCGTGCGCCGTGTCTGCGCACAGGGCTATGCCGATGCCAAGCGCTACATCCGACTTGGCGCGCGCCCGGAAGCGACGGTGGAGACCGGCAACCTCAAATACGATGTCGCCGAACTCGATGGCCTCGATGCCTTCGTCGCGGTGTTCCACGCCCACGCCGGCATGCGTCCAACCTGGATCGCGGCGAGCACCCATCCCGACGAGGAAACCGCGGTCCTGGTCGCACACCGCATGCTGCGGCAGGCCTATCCGGATGCACTGATGTTGTGGGCGCCACGCCATCCCGAGCGCTTCAAGGCGGCCTACGAACATGCGCGCAGTTTCGGCTTCCGCACCCATTCGCGTTCGTACCAACCGATGCCGGCGAACGACAACGCGGTCTTCGTGATCGATACGCTGGGCGAGCTCGGGCGTTTCTATGCCTGCGCCGATGTCGCTTTCGTCGGCGGCAGCCTGCAACCGATCGGTGGCCACAACCTGCTGGAGCCGGCGGCAGTCGGCGTGCCGATCCTTACCGGCCCGCATCTGCACAACTTCAGCGATATCGCCCGTCAGCTGTCGGCGGCGGGCGCGATGGAAATCGTCGACGATCCGGAAGCGCTGGGTGAACGCCTGGTGGAATTGCTGGGATCGGACGAGTTGCGCACGCGCATGGGCGAGGCCGGGCGCGCGCTGGTGGTCGATGGTCGTGGTGCGCTGGAGCGCACGTGGCAGGCCATCAGCGACAGCCTGCCGGAGTAAACCTCAGCGCTTGGTTTTGCGCTTGGCTTTCTTCGCGGGCGCCGGCTTGCTGTCGGTGGTCGACTGCGTGGTATCCGGCGTCGAAGCAGCGGAGTCGGCAACGGTCGGCACCTGGCCGGCAGCAACCGTCAGCAGGCGGTTCACCGATTCCACGTCGGCGACGTCGAGCGTGCCGGCAGCCTGCTTCAGCGCCAGCTGCGACTGCAGGAAGCTGTACTTGGCCTGCGAGTAGGCTTGGCGCGCGTTGAACAGGTTCTGTTCGTTGATCAGCACGTCGATCACCGTGCGGGTGCCGACTTCCAGGCCGACCTGCGAAGCGTCGTAGGCGCTCTGTGCGGCGACCAGCGCGAGGCGACGCGCTTCCACCGCGCTCACGCCCGCGACCAGCGACTGGTAGGCGTTGCGGGTGGTGCGTTCCACCGAACGACGCTGCTGTTCGTACTGGTCCTGCGCGGCATCGCGCTGGGCGATGGCCTGGCGCACCTGCGACGAGGTGCGGCCGCCATTGAAGATCGGCACGCTCAGGGTCAGGCCGACGCTCGGACCGTGGCTCCAGCCGCTGGCGTTGTTGCCATTGCCCGACCAGCTGCGGCTGGCGCCGAAGCTGCCGTTGGCGTTCAGGGTCGGCAGGTAGCCGGCGCGATTGGCGGAGATGTTGTCCTCGGCAGCCTGCACCGAGTAACGCTGCGCCTGCAGGGAAGGATTGGTGTCGACGGCGCGCTTCACCCACTCGTCGACGCCGCCTTCCGGCGGCAGCGACGGGCGGAAGTCGTCCGGCAGCGCCATCAGCGAGCGGATCGGCTTGCCGGTGATTTCGGCCAGCGCCTGGTAGGAGTCTTCCAGCGTGTTGCGCTGGACGATGGTGTTGGCGCGCGCGGCGTCGTACTGGGCGCGCGCTTCGTGCACGTCGGTGATCGGCGCGAGGCCGACTTCGAGGCGCTTGCTGGCGAAGTCGAACTGCTTCTTCAGCGCCGTTTCCGAGGCTTCAGCGGCGGCCAGCGTTTCCATCGCCACCAGCACGTTGAAATAGGCCTGCGAGGTGCGGGTGATCAGGGCGTCGCTGGCGGCTTCGTACTGGTATTCGCCGGACTTGCCCTGGGCCTTGGCGGCCTGGAGGTCGTTGATGGCGGCGCGATTGAACAGGACCTGGTCGACGCGCACGCCGACATTGGCGCTGCGCGAGGTCGTGGTGCTGCCGCTCAGGCGGATCGGTGCGCCGGTGATCGAGTCGTAGGTGTAGCCACCACCCGGCGACGAAGTGCGGCTGGCGCTGCCCGAAGCGGAGCCGGCGACCTGCGGCAGCAGCGACGAACGTGCCTGCACGGCGCCTTCCTTGCTGGAACGCATGCTGGCTTCGGCGGCCTGCAGCTGCGGGTCGGCGGTACGCGCGATCCGGTAGGTCTGCAACAGGTCCTCGCCGTGGACGGCCAGGGGCGCCAGGGCAAGAGCGAGGGCGAGGCTGAGGGAACGGCGATGCATGGGCGGCTCTCGAAAACGAATGATTAAAGGGTGAAGCGAGGCGTTGGCGCCCCGCCCTTGAGATAGCGCAGGTCGGTCTCGAACAGCGAGTCGATGCTGCCGTCGGCCTCGACGCGGACCGCCTGCATCGCCGGCGACTCGCCCTGGACGATGAACATGCGGCCGCCCGGTGCCAGCCATTCGCGGAAGTGTGCGGGGATGGCGGCGACGGCACCAGTGACACAAATCACGTCAAATCGATGATCACCGGTCCATGCATAGGCATCGGCGGTCTCGACGCTTGCGTTGGTGACGCCTTGGGCGGCCAGCGTGGCGCGGGCGCGATCGGCCAGCTCCGGATCGATCTCCAGGCTGGTCACTTCGCGTCCGAGACGGGCGAGGCAGGCGGTCAGGTAGCCGCTGCCGGTGCCGATCTCGAGCACGGATTCGGTCGCCTGCGGCAGCAAGGCCTGCAGGGCGCGGCCTTCGACCACCGGCTTCAGCATCGATTCGCCGTTGCCCAGCGGCAGTTCCATGTCGGTATAGGCCAAGGCGCGCAGGGCTTCCGGCACGAACTGTTCGCGCGGGATGGTGACCAGGGTATCGAGCACGCGCGGGTCGAGCACCTCCCACGGGCGGACTTGCTGTTCCACCATGGTTTCGCGGGTTTTGGCGTAGTCGATCG
This sequence comes from Lysobacter sp., assembly GCA_027306995.1. GTDB lineage: Bacteria > Pseudomonadota > Gammaproteobacteria > Xanthomonadales > Xanthomonadaceae > Solilutibacter. Next base: position 50,669 of record DAHUXS010000013.1, on the reverse strand, counting down.
ACATTGCAGGAACGGCCTGGAACGAGGGGACGTCAAGTTTAACTTCAACGCCCTGAAAGGGGGTCTGGATGACTGCGCCAGCATTCCAGTCCCGGGTGAATGGCCTAAGTGCCATAAGTCACCGAACCTAAGTCACCGATTTATCTTTTGGCGCTCGGGGTGCAGGCGCGCAGGAACAGATCGACCGCGCTGGCCAGGTAGGCCTCGGTTTCTTCCCCGGGCACATGGCGCTGCACGCCGTAACCGAGTTGGGCAAAGAGGTCGCCGCGCAGCAGCGACAAAAGATGAACAGTGGCGAACTGCGGGTTTTCGATGTCCAGCATGCCGCGATCGATGAAGCGGGTCAGGGTCGCGGTGAGGAAGGCGTTGATTCGCGCCGGCCCCAGGTTCCATACCTCGAGGCTGAGCTGCGGCGGGGTGTCCGCGGTCCGCATCAGCATCCGGCGGCCGGCGACCGTGGCAGGCAGGAGCAGGTAGGCGTGGTAGATGCGGCCGAACGTCAACAGGGCACCGCGCAAGTCGTTCTCGTCCCAGTCGTGGAAGAGCGCTTCTGGCACGCTGTGTTCGTAATGGTCACGAACGGCAGCGACGAACAGGGAGGTCTTGTCGCCGAAATGGCTGTAGAGGGTGAGCTTGGAGACGCCGGCGCGGTCGGCCACTTCCTGCATGTTGGCCTGGGCGAAGCCGCGATCGAGAAACAATTCCTTGGCCGCAGCGAGGATGGCTTCGTGCTTGGCGGGATCCTTGGGGCGTCCGGCAGACCGTACAGGGGCGTCTTCCATGACCCGAATCTTATCGGATGGCCAGTGGTGCAGACATGCTGGTCATTCTTGCAGTAGTACGGAACACAGGGCTTTGCTATGGGCTTCGAGTGGAGTCGAGGTCGCCGGTCGCGCCAGTGCCGTGGCCAATGCCGGGGGCGGTTCGACGGCGTGGCCGACCAGCGGCTCGACGATGGTCTCGAATTTGGCCGGATGCGCGGTCGCGACCACCGCCCATGGCCGGATGTCTCCATCGGTGCGTAGTTGTTCCAGCACCTCCAGCCCGATCGCGGTATGCGGGCAGGGCACCACGCCATGACGGTCGGGCGCACGGCGGATGGTGTCGCGGAGGGTGGCGTCATCGACGCTGAAGGCCCGCATCGATCCCCTTAGCTCGGCATCGTCGCGATGCCACCAGCGTAATCGTTCGAAGTTGCTCGGTGCGCCGACATCCATCGCGTTGGCGAGCGTGGCGATGGTTGCGCGCGGGGCGTAATCGTCCCCATTGAAATAACGCGGCAGCACGTCGTTGGCATTGCTGGCCAGCACGATCCCGCCGATCGGCAGTCCGATGCGTTTCGCCAACCAGCACGCCAGCGCATTGCCGAGGTTGCCGGTGGGGATGATGAAGTTGAGTGGCACGCCGTGGCGCGCGCGGAATTCCAGCGCGGCATGCGCGTAATACGCGGTCTGCGGCAACAGCCGACCGAGGCTGATGCTGTTGGCGGAGCCGAGCGGAACGCGTGCGCGCAGCTCGGCATTGGTGAGCGCTTGTTTCACCATGTGTTGGCAATCGTCGAAGCTGCCGTCGACGCGATACGCCCGCACGTTGTCGCCGAAGCAGCCGAGGCCATGGGCCTGGCGCGGCGAGACGCGACCGTCGGGATAGAGGATGGCGACCTTGAAACCATCGCGCCGGTGGAAGGCAGCGCCGACCGCGGCGCCGGTATCGCCGGATGTCGCGACGAGAATCGTGGTTGACGCGGATGCGGCGGGATCGCGCAGGCGCGACAGGCAGCCAGCGAGGAAACGCGCGGCGTAATCCTTGAACGCGGCGGTGGGGCCGTGGAACAGTTCGAGCAGGTGATCGCCTGGCGATGACAGCGGGCGCAGCGGCGCCGGGAAATCGAAGGCATCGGCGCAGAGTTCGGCCAGCGATGACTGCAACTTCGATTCCGCGAACCATGGCGCCAGCACCGCCGTCGCGGTGTCGGCCAACGTGGCGCCTGCGTGCCGCAACGAGCATTGCGGGATCTGCTCCGGCACGTACAGGCCGCCATCGGAGGCGAGTCCGGCGGCGAGTGCGACATCCAGCGAAGTCGGCACGATGCCGCTGCGCGTGCTGACGAACTTCATGCGACCACTTCGGCGCGCGGGCCGTTGATCGGCGAGACCAGTGCATCGCTGGCGAACCCGGCTTGCGCGAACGCGGCCTGCATCGCCTGGGTCGCCGCGGTGGCCTGTGCGCGATCGTCGAACCAGCCGAACACGGTCGGGCCGGCGCCGGAAATGCTGGCGCCGAGCGCACCGTGCGCCAGCGCCGCCGTCTTCACTTCGACGAAGCCGGGGATCAGTGCGGCACGGCGCGGCTCCACCAACACGTCGGCCAATCCTTCCGCGATCAAGGCGCGATCGCCGAGCGCAAGTCCGGTGAGGAACAGCGCGAGATGCTCGCTCTGCTTGACGAATTCTCCGATGGCATACGGCGCCGACAGCGCGGCGCGCGCCAGTCGCGTTTCCAGCACGAAATGCGGGTGCACCGCAGCGCAGAACAGGTCGGGCGCAGAGAGGCGGATCGCGCGCGTCGGCGTCGCCAGCACCACACCGCCGAACAGCATCGGAGCGACGTTGTCGCCGTGGATGCTGCCGCTGGCGACCGCTTCACCGATCAGTGCTAGTGGATACAGCTCCTCGCGGGACAATGGCGTATCGATCACCGCATTCGCGGCGACCAACGCGGCGACGCAGGACGCCGCTGAACCGCCGAGCCCGGAACCGAGCGCGATGCCTTTGCGCAGGCGCAGTTCGAAGCCGTGGGCGATGCCATGGCGTTCGCGCAACTCCATCAACGCGCGGCCGGCGGTGTTCCTTTCGGCTTCCAGCGGCAACGAAGACGCGCCCTCGACATCGCCGGTGATCTCGACAATCCGCACCACCGGCGCATCGATGCGCGTGACTTCGGCATGGTCGCCCGGACCTTCCAGCGTATGGCCGAGCAGGTCGAAGCCGACGCCGATGTTGCCGATGCTGGCGGGTGCGAATGCGCTGGCGTGGAGTCTGGAAACCGTCATCGTCGAACCGGAAGAGTGAGGGGCAGGTGCGAGTGCGCTCATCGCCGCGCTCCCACCGCCTGGGCAATGGCGAGGATATCGCCGAACACGCCGGCGGCCGTGACATCCGGCCCGGCGCCCGGTCCCTGCACCACCAAGGGATTATCGGCGTAGCGGCGCGTGCGGAACTGGATCAGGTTGTCGCTGAGGCGTCCGTGCAGGCTGGCGTGGCCCGGCTCCGGCGCGACCAGGCCGACGCGCGCGCGGCCATTGCGATCCAGTTGCGCGAGGTAACGCAGGCTGCGGCCCTGCTGTCGTGCGGCATCGAGGCGTGCCTGCAAAGGCGCATCGAGTTCATGCAGCCGCGCGAGGAATTCCTCCCGGGAAACGTTGCGCAATGCCAATGGCACCAGGTTCTCGACCTCGATGTCTTCCAGCGACAGTTCGCGTCCGGCCTCGCGGGCGAGAATCACCAATTTGCGTGCGACATCGGTGCCGGAGAGATCGTCGCGCGGATCGGGTTCGGTATAGCCGAGCGCGCGCGCTTCCGCGACCAATTGCGAAAACGGCACGCTGCCATCGAAGCTGTTGAACAGCCAAGCCAGCGTGCCGGAAAACACGCCTTCGACTTCCAGCAATTCATCGCCGGTATCAAGCTGGTTGCGCAGGGTCTGGATCACCGGAAGGCCGGCACCGACCGTTGCTTCGTAACGGAAGTGGCCGCCGTGGCGCGACGCCGCGCGGATCGCGCGCCAGCGTTCAAGCGAACCACTGCCGGCCTGCTTGTTCGGTGTCACCACATGGATGCCCGCGGCGAGCCAGCCGGCATAACGGGCGGCGACGGCGTCGCTGCCGCTGCAGTCGACGATCATTGCGTGCGGCAGGTGGGCGGCGTGGACGTGCGCGGTGAAGCGATCGAGGTCGAGCATTTCGCCATCTTCCAATGCCGCGTCGGCATCGGCGGGATCGAGCGCGCGCTGCGCGAGATGCATGTGGCGGCTGTTGGCGATAGCGCGCAGGCGAAGATCGAGTCCGCTGCGATCTTCGCCGTCGCGTTGCGACGACGCCTGTGCCAGTTGCGTCAACAACGCGCGACCGACATTGCCCGGACCGATGATCCCGACCGACAGCGTCTGCGGCGACAGCCAGAACGCCGAATGCACCGCGCGCAAACCGCGGGTGGCATCGACAGCGGAGATGGCGACGGAGATGTTGCGCTCGCTGGCGCCCTGCGCGATGGCGCGGATGTTGACGCCGGCCTGGGCCAATCCCGCGAACAATCGCGCCGACACGCCCGGCGTGCCGACCATGCCATCGCCGACCGCTGCGAGTACCGCGATCCCGGTGGTCACGCGCACGCCTTCAACCTGGCCATTGGCAATGGCCAAACGGAATGCCGCGAGTATCGCGGCGCGGCCGCGTTCGACCTGGTCGGCGCGCACCACGCAGCAGATCGAATGTTCGGACGACCCCTGCGAAATCATCGTCACCGACACGCCTTCGGCATGCAGCGCGGCGAACATGCGCTCAGCCGTTCCCGGCACGCCGATCAATCCGGCGCCCGCGAGCTCGAGCACGGCCATGTCGGCGACCAGCGTCAATCCCTTCACCGGTGACGCCGCGGGTTCCGAGGTTTCGGCGATCCGCGTGCCGGGCGCCGCGGGATTGAGCGTGTTGCGGATGCGGATCGGCAAACCCGCCTGCATCGCTGGCGTCATCGTCTGCGGATGCAGCACCTTGGCGCCGAAATAGGCGAGTTCGCAGGCTTCGGCGTAGGACATCGATTCCAGGCACACGGCATCGGGCACCAATCGTGGATCGGCGCTGAGCACGCCGTCGACGTCGGTCCAGATGGTGAGTTCGGCAGCATCGAACAGCACAGCGAAAATGGCCGACGAGTAATCGCTGCCATTGCGACCGAGCGTGGCGATCGCGCCATCGCCATCGCGGGCGACGAAGCCGGTGATGACCACGTTCGGCTGCCGATACGCCTTGCGCCACGCCGCGAGTTTGCCGCGACTGGCGTCCCAATCGACACCGACGCCGATGCCGAGCTCTCCGGGGCGAACCACCAGCACGTCGCGAGCATCGAGCCGCGCCCAGCCGGCGGCTTCATCGCCGAGCGCGACCTGCAGCAATCGCGACGACCACACTTCGCCCAGTCCCTGCACCGTCGCGAACCATTCCGGCCGTGGCGATGGCGCGCACAGGAGTTCGTGCAACGCCTGCAATTCGCGTTCCAGCCAGGCATGCACGGCATCGTCGGCACCAAGTTCGCGTGCGGCGCGCAGCTGGTGTTCGCGCAATGTCGTCCAGTCGCAGCGCCACGGCTTGTTGGCGAGCGCGGCGTTGGCGAGCGCGGTCAGGCGATCGGTGACGCCCTGCATCGCGGAGACAACGATGACGCGCGGCAGGCGCGATTCCGCATGAAGCAAGGCTGCGACATGACGGATGCGTTCGGCATTGGCGACGCTGCTGCCGCCGAATTTGTGGGCATGGCAGAGCGCGATGGAAGAACCGTCGGGATCATGCAGGCGATCGGCGCGGGGTTCCGCCGGCGCCGCATGTGGAAGATCGAGGGACATTGCAAAGGCTCCTGGTGAGCCCCGCAGCGACCGGAAGGGGGTTGCCCCGCATCCGGTTCGGATGCGGGACGGGGTGATGGATTCAGTCCAAGACGCCCAGCCGCACCCGACACCGGGTACCGGTGGTCATGGTGGTAATCGGCATGGCGATGGCGAATGCGGCGTGCATGGATCCAGTGATAACGGGCGTGATGGCGCGTGTCAAATGAATTTTCGGGTGAAACCGAGCCATCGTCAGTCGCGCAGTTCCGGGACCTGACAGGGCAGCGGGAAGTGATCCATCACTGCCGCCGTCGCTTCGCGCGTGCCGATCGCCGACTCCGGCTTGGCGAGATCGGCGGTGAGATGGCCGGCGGAGAGCGCGGCGGAAACCGCGCGTTCGACGCATTGCGCTTCCGCATCCAGCCCCAGCGAATGGCGCAGCAACATCGCCGCGCTGAGGATCGCCGCATAGGGATTGGCGATGCCGCGTCCGGCGATGTCGGGCGCGGAACCGTGGATCGGTTCGTACAGGCCGACGCGACCTTCGCCCAGCGACGCCGACGGCAGCAGGCCCATCGATCCCGCCAGCATCGAGGCTTCGTCGGTGAGGATGTCGCCGAACATGTTCTCGGTGACGATGACGTCGTATTCGCGCGGACGTGCCAGCAGGTGCATCGCCATCGAATCGACCAACTGGTGTTCCAGCGTGATCTCGGGGAATTCGTCATGGACGACGCGAGTCGCGACTTCGCGCCACAGCCGCGAGGTTTCCAGGACATTGGCCTTGTCGACCGAGGTGACGCGCTGGCTGCGCTGCATGGCGAGGCGACAGGCGCGACGGATCACGCGTTCGATCTCCCCGACGCTGTAGCTGCAGAGGTCGCTGGCCGTGCATTCTCCATTAGGGCCGGCTGTGCGTTGCTTGTCGCCGAAGTAGACGCCGCCGGTGAGTTCGCGCACCACGATCAGGTCGACGCCTTGCAGCAGGTGCGGCTTGATCGGCGACGCCGCGAATGCGACCGGATGCGGTTTCACCGGGCGCAGGTTGGCGTAGAGGCCGAGCGCCTTGCGGATCGCGAGCAGACCCTGTTCCGGGCGCACCTTCGCCTTCGGATCCGACCACTTCGGGCCACCGACCGCACCGAGCAGCACCGCATCGGCCTTCTTTGCCGCGGCGAGCGTGTCAGCGGGAAGTGGTTCGCCGGTGGCGTCGATCGCGGCGCCGCCGATCAGTTTCTCGGTGAAGGTGAATTCGTGGCCATGGCGTGCGCCGACATCGCGCAATACGGCGACCGCGGCGGCAGTGACTTCGGGACCGATGCCGTCGCCGGGCAGGACGAGGATCTCAGCTTGCATGTGCGGCCTCCAGCGGCGCGGAATGGCGAGCGCTTTCGAAGCGTTCGATGGCGGGAAGTTGTTTCAGCAGATAGCCGAGCTGGTCGACGCCTTCGAGCAGGCAGGTCTGCGCGAACGCATCCAGCGGAAACCGGAAGCTGCGACCGTCGGGCAGGGTGACGCTGCGGGTGGCGACATCGATCGTCAGTTCGATGCCGGGGGTGTCGAGCAGCTCGTCGACCACGGCGTCATCGAGCACGATCGGCAGCAGGCCGTTCTTCAGCGCGTTGCTGCGGAAGATGTCGGCGATCTCGCTGCTGATCACCGCACGCAGGCCGAGATCGGTCAACGCCCACGGCGCGTGTTCGCGCGAGGAACCGCACCCGAAATTGCGACCGGCAACCAGGATGCGCGCGCTGACGTTGGCGAACTGGTTGAACGGGAACGCGGGATCGGGCGAACCGTCAGGCAGGTTGCGCCAGTCGCTGAAGGCGTGCTTGCCGAGGCCTTTGCGCTCGGTGGTGGTGAGGAAGCGCGCGGGGATGATCTGGTCGGTGTCGATGTTGCGCTGGCGCAGCACGACCGTGCGCGAAACGAGTTGGGTGAACGCGGCCATCACGCAGCCTCCGTTTGCAGGAACACGCGGGGATCGGTGATCTCACCGGCGATGGCACAAGCTGCTGCAGTTGCCGGCGATGCCAGTACGGTGCGCGCACCCTTGCCCTGGCGGCCTTCGAAATTGCGATTGCTGGTGGAGACCGCCAGTTGTCCCGGTCCGACAAGATCGCCGTTCATGGCGATGCACATCGAACAACCGGGTTCGCGCCATTCGGCACCTGCGGCGAGCACGATCACGTCGATGCCTTCGGCTTCGGCGTCACGTTTCACTTGCCCCGAGCCGGGCACCACCAGCATGCGTACGCGCGGATGCACTCGGCGATTGCGCAACACTTCCGCGGCGGCGCGCAGATCGCTCAGGCGCGAGTTGGTGCAGCTGCCGATGAACACGACATCGACCGCGCGACCGGCGACGGCGGCGCCGGCCTCCCAGCCCATGTAGTGGCGCGCCTTGTCGACATCGCTGTCGCCGTCGACGGGAACATGGGCGTCGAGCGCGACGACCTGGCCGGGATGCGTGCCCCAGGTGATGGTCGGGCGGATGTCGCCGGCATCGATGCGCACTTCGCGATCGAATGTCGCGCCGTCATCGCTGCGGAATTCCCGCCACTGCGCGACGGCAGCATCGAAGTCCGCACCTTGCGGTACGCGCGACAGTCCGCGCAGGTAGTCGAAAGTGGTGTCGTCGGGCGCGATCAGGCCCGCGCGTGCGCCGGCTTCGATCGACATGTTGCAGACGGTCATGCGTTCGTCCATCGACAAGGCGCGGATCGCCGAGCCGCGATATTCGATCACGTGTCCGGTGCCGCCATTGACGCCGATCACCCCGATCACGTGCAGGATCAGGTCCTTCGCGGTAACGCCGGGCGCGAGTTCGCCATCGATGGTGATCGCCAGCGTCTTCGGCTTGTGCTGCAACAGGCTCTGCGTCGCCATCACGTGGCCGACTTCGCTGGTGCCGATGCCGAAGGCGAGCGCGCCGAACGCGCCGTGGGTGGCAGTGTGGCTGTCGCCGCAGACGATGGTCATGCCCGGCTGCGTGAGTCCCAGCTCGGGCCCGATGACGTGGACGATGCCGCGATGCTCGCTGCCGTAGTCGAACAGCTCGACGCCGAATTTCCGGCAGTTGTCGCGCAGCGTGTCCACCTGCGCGCGTGCGGCGTCGTTGACGTAGGGCTGCTTGCCGCTGGCGTCGGCGGGCAGGGTCGGCGTCGAGTGGTCGAGCGTCGCCTTGGTGCGGTCGGCGCGATGCAGCTTCAATCCGCGCGCTTCAAGTTCGGCGAACGCCTGCGGCGAGGTGACCTCGTGGATCAGGTGGAGATCGATGTAGAGCACGGCGGGAACGCCGTCGTGCTCGGGCGCGACGACGTGCGCGTCCCATAATTTGTCGAGCAGTGTCCGGGGCATGGAAGTATTCATTCGTTGAGAGGGGAGAAGAGGGTTCAGGCGAGGGCGGCAACGCGCGGTTCGGCGCGGGTGCCGCGCAACACGCGGTTGGCGATGTCGAGCCAGGCAATCGCGCTCGCTTCCAGCACGTCGCGGCTGGTGCCCTGGCCGGTCATGGTGTCGCCGTCGATGCGCGCGCTCAGGTTGGCTTCGCCGCGCGCGTTCGCGCCGACGCCCATGCTGTGCACCTCGTAGCTTTCCAGTTCGAACTCGACGCCGGTGGCCTGTGCCAGTGCCGCGAACATCGCCGCAACCGGGCCTTCGCCTTCGGCGCTGTGGATGACGTGGCGACCATCGGGATCGGAGAGATCGACATGGGCGCGGGTGCGCTTGCCATAGTCGGTCAGGCTCAGTGCGGACACGCGCCAGCCTGGGCCGAACTGTTCGCCCTCCACCAGCCGCTGCAGGTCACGGTCGCTGATCGCGTGCTGGGTCTGGGTCAGCGCTTTCGCTTCGGCGATCAACTGGTCGAGCTGCGCGTCTTCCAGCACATAGCCCAGCTTGCGCAGGCGATCGGCGACGGCGGCGCGACCGCTATGGCGGCCGAGCACCAGCTGCGAATCTTCCCAGCCGACATCCTGCGGCCGCATGATTTCGTAGGTGTCGCGATGCTTCAGCATGCCGTGCTGGTGGATGCCGGATTCGTGGGCGAAGGCATTGACGCCGACGATCGCCTTGTTGCGCTGGACCTGGATGCCGGTGATGCGCGACAGCAGGCGCGAGGTCGCGAGCAGGCGCGTGGTGTCGATGCGGGTGGTCGCGTCGTACCAGCCGCCGCGCACCTTCAACGCCATTACCAGTTCCTCCAGCGCGGCGTTGCCGGCGCGCTCGCCGATGCCGTTGATCGCGCATTCGATCTGGCGCGCGCCGCCTTCGACCGCAGCCAGCGAGTTGGCGACGGCGAGGCCGAGGTCGTTGTGGCAGTGGGTGCTGAACACCACGTTGTCCGCGCCTCGGACATTCGCGCGCAGGTATTCGAACAGCGCGCGGATTTCGCCGGGCGTGCCGTAGCCGACGGTATCGGGCACGTTGAGCGTGCGCGCACCGGCTTCGACCGCGGCATTGAACACCTCGACCAGGAATTCGCGTTCGGTGCGCGAAGCGTCCTCGGCCGAGAACTCGACGTCGTCGACGTGCTTGCGCGCCAGCGACACCCCCATGATGGCGTGCTCGATCACCTGATCGCGGCTCATACCGAGCTTGTGCTGGCGATGCAGCGGGCTGGTGGAGATGAAGACGTGGATGCGCGGCGTCGCGGCCTGCTGCAGGGCGCTGGCGCAGGCCTCGATGTCGGCGGGATGGCAACGCGCCAGTGCGGCGATCGTGCTGCCGCGCACTTCGCGGGCGATGGTGCGCACCGCATTGAAATCGGCGGGCGAGCTGTTGGGGAAGCCGGCTTCGATGATGTCGACGCCGAGATCGGCCAGAGTGTGCGCGAACAGGATCTTCTGTTCGGCGTTCATGGTGAAGCCGGGCGATTGCTCGCCATCGCGCAGGGTGGTGTCGAAAATGCGGATGGGCTCGGGAGTGGTGCGTGTTACGTCGCTGGGGGAGGAATCGTTCACGTCAGGCAGTCTCTGTTGGCGTGGAAGCAAAAGAAGGAGCGGTGGTTTGGGCTGTCGCGACGCCTGGGTTGCGCGTGGTCGCGGCAGCCGGCCTAAGTCGCGAGCGCCGGGTCGCGGCGACGGTCAGGTCGTCGAGCATTCGCGCCGGCGTTGCGGGCAGCGGTTCCTGCACGCGGCGACGCGGCTTGCGCGGGGCGCGCGGACGCACGTCGCACAGCAACCGAGCGAGCACGCCGGCATCGACGTTGCCGCCGGACACCACCGCGCATTTGCGCTTGCCGGCGATGCGACGTCCTGCCGCCAACGCCAGCGCACCGGCGCCTTCGGCGATCACGTGCTCTTCCAGCGCCAGGCGCACCAGGGTTTCGCGCAATTCGGCCTCGCGCACGATCACCACGTCATCCAGCAGTTCATGCAGGACCTGTTGGGTCAACTGGCCAGGCACCTTTACCCGCACGCCATCGGCCAGGGTCGTCGCCGGTTCGCGGACTTCGTTGTCACCACGTAAAGCACGCGCCATCGAATCGACATGCTCGACCTGCGCGCCGATCACGCGCACCCCTTGCGACTTCAGCGCCAGCACGACGCCGGAAGCGAGGCCACCACCGCCGATCGGTACCAGCACCACGTCCGGCATCAGCGATGCGATTTCCAGCCCGACCGTGCCCTGGCCGGCGATCACGTCGGGATCGTCGAAGGCGGAGAGCAGGCGGTAATCGTGTTGCGCGGCGAGTTCGGCAGCGAAGGCCTTGGCCTCGTCATAACTGTCGCCATGCAGGCGAACGGTGGCGCCCCAGTGGGCGACACCGGCGATCTTGGTTTCCGGTGCGCAGCGCGGCATCACCGTGATCGCCTGCATGCCGAGGCGATAGGCCGCCCATGCCAACCCTTGCGCGTGATTGCCGGCCGAAGCCGCGATGGTGGTGCGGCCATCGCCGCGTTCGCGCATCGCCAGCAAGGCGTTCATCGCGCCACGCACCTTGTATGAGCCGGTGCGCTGCAGGTTTTCCAGTTTCAGCCAGCAGCCGAAACGCTCGGCGTAATGCAACGGCGTGGGATCGAGATAGCGACGCAGCCGCGCCTGCGCCGCCAGCACGTCGGCGGCGGTCACGGGCAATGCGTTGGATACGTCGCTGTCCATCGCTCAGACGCGGGTCAGCCAGCGGGCATAGCGCGGTTCTTCCCCGCGCACCACGCGCCGGTACAGGTCCGCGATTTCGCGGCCGACGCGATGATCGGCGTAACTGCGGTCGTCGAGCTCGTCGACCGACGTGACTTCCGCCGCGGTGCCGACCACGAAGACCTCGTCGGCATCCAACAACTCGTCGTGGCGCACCGGGCGCGATTGGGCACCGGTCAGCGCGATGATGCTGTCGCGGGTGATGCCGGCCAGCGCGTCGCGGTGCTCGACCGCGGTGATGCGACCGTCGCGCACCATGAAGACGTTGGCGCCGGTGCATTCGACCACGCGCCCTTGTTCGTCGACGAACAGTGCTTCGTTGCAGCCGCGCTGTTTCACTTCGTGCTTGGCCAGGATGGAATTGATGTAGGCGCCGCACAGCTTCAGCGGCGGCAGCGAACTGGATGGATTGCGACGCCACGACGAGGTGCCGAGCTTCACCCGCGCACCGGCCAGGTGCACGTTGGTCGGAAAGGTCGCGATCATCAGGTGCTTGTCGACCGCCGACACGTCGAGGCCGATCGATCCGGTGCCGCACCACGCCAGCGGGCGCACATAGGCGTCGCGATGGCCGTTTTGGCGCAAGACTTGCAGTGTCGCTTCGGTGGCGACGTCGACATCGAAGGCGATGCCCAACAGTTCGCAGCCCTTGCGCATGCGTTCGAGATGCTCGGGCAGGCGGAACACCGCGCTGCCGCCATCGCTGGTCGCGTAGGCGCGGATGCCTTCAAACACGCCGCTGCCGTAATGCATGGCATGGGTGGTCAGCGGCGCGCGATCGCTATCGGCATCGACGAAGCGGCCATCGAACCAGACCTGCTGCGGAACCGCGCGTGTCGGCGCCGATTCGACTTCGCGCGTGGACGCGGCGACGTCGGCATCGTTCAACGACACGGCGACACCTCCACGGCGAGGCAGTCGTACAGCTTGGCCAGTTGCTGCTGCAGCGATTCCGGCGCGCGTTCGCCTTCCACGGTCATGCGCAGATGCCAGCGGTCGCCGTCGGATTGGGTTTCGCCATCCACGCTCACCGGCGAGAAACCGCGGCGTTCGGTGGTGCCGAGCACGCGCGCGAGCGCGCCTTCGGCTTGGCGCAGGGTGAGGTCAAGCTGATAGCGCACGGGACTTCTCCTGATGGGAATGCGGCGTCGGAGTCGCGTCGAGTTGCGGATCGAGCATCTCGGCGTTGTTGCGGTTGGGCGGCACCAGTGGCCAGACATTGGTGGCGGTATCGATGACGACGTGCAGCAGCGCCGGACCCTTGGCGGCGAGCAACGCCTGCAGAGCGCCATCCATGTCGGCGGCGCGTTCGACGTGCAGCGCCTTGATGCCGAAGGCCTGCGCGACCGCGACAAAATCCGGGTTGTCGGACAGGTCGATCTCGGAATAGCGCTTGTCGAAGAACAGCTCCTGCCACTGGCGGACCATGCCCAGTGCCTGGTTGTCGAGCAGCACGATCTTCACCGGCAGGCCGTAACGCCGCAGCGTCGCCAGCTCCTGCACGTTCATCAGGAACGAGCCGTCACCGCTGACGCAGATCACCTGTGCATCGGGGTCTTGCATCTGCGCACCGATCGCCGCGGGCAGGCCGAAGCCCATCGCGCCGAGCGCGCCGCTGGTGAGGTGTTTGCGCGGATCGTCGAGCTGCCAGTGCTGCGCCACCCACATCTGGTGCTGGCCGACATCGCAGGAAACAACCGCGTCCGCCGCGATTTCCGACAGCCGCTTCAGCATCGCCGGTGCGAACACGCCGTCGCCGGGTGCGTCGTAGCGCGCCGCGTGCAGGCGCGCACGGTCCTGGCAATGCGCGCGCCAGCTACGACGGGCGGCACCATGGCGGCCGTGCAACTGCGCCGCGCACGGCAGCGTCAGCTTGGTGAGGGTGGTGACGATGTCGCCACGCACGGCGGCATCGGCATGGCGCAGTTTTCCGAGCTCGCAGGCGTCGATGTCCATGTGGACGACGCGTGCGTTGGGCGCGAATTCGGCGAGCTTGCCGGTGGCGCGATCGTCGAAGCGCGCACCGACCACGATCAGCACGTCGCATTCCTGCACGGCCAGATTGGCGGCGCGACTGCCGTGCATGCCCAGCATGCCGAGGTTGAGCGGATGCTTCGTCGGCAGCGCGCCCAACCCCTTCAACGTCAGCACCGTCGGGATTTGCGTCGCATCGACGAAGGTGCGGAACGCCGGCAAGGCATCGCCCAGCGAGATCCCGCCACCGCCGTAGATCACCGGACGATCGGCCTGCGAGATCAGCGCCAGCGCTTCGTGCAGCGAGGCATCCATCGGCGCTTCCGTGGCATCCACCGCGAGTGGCGCATGCTTCGGCAGGTGCGCGGCATCGGCGAGCTGCACGTCCTTCGGCAGGTCGACCAGCACCGGACCGGGACGACCGGAACGGGCGATCCGGAAGGCTTCGCCGACGATCCGCGGCAGGTCGTCGACGCGACGCGCGATGAAGCTGTGCTTCACCATCGGCATCGTCATTCCGAACACGTCGAGTTCCTGGAAGGCATCCGTGCCCATCAACGATGTCGGGACCTGGCCGGTGATCACCACCATCGGCACCGAGTCCAGCATCGCGTCCGCGATCCCTGTCACCAGGTTCGATGCGCCGGGACCGGAAGTCGCCACGCAGACACCGACACGTCCGCTGGCGCGTGCATAGCCATTCGCGGCGAACGCCGCACCCTGCTCGTGGCGTACCAGAACATGCTTCAGTTCCGGTGCACCATGGAGGGCGTCGTAGAAAGGCATGATCGCGCCGCCGGGATACCCGAACAGCGTGTCGACGCCTTCCGCGACGAGTGCCTGTACCAGCCAGCGGGCGCCGTTCATCACGCAGCCTCGCTCTGCGGCTCGGCCTGCGACGCGGGCTTGGCCGGTTGCGGTTGCGACGATGCCAGCCACTTCATGTTGGCGCGCAGCTTCTTGCCGACCGCTTCGATCGGATGGTCGAGGTCGGCCTGCTTCATCGCCTTGTAGTTGGCGTTGCCGGCGGCGTATTCGGCGATCCACTGGCGCGCGAAGGTGCCGTCCTGGATTTCGGCCAGCACCTTCTTCATCTGCGCGCGGGTGTTGTCGTCGACCACGTAGGGGCCACGCGTGAGTGCGCCGTATTGCGCGGTCTCGCTGATGAATTCGTGCATGCGGGTGATGCCGCCTTCGTAGAACAGGTCGACGATCAGCTTCAGTTCGTGCAGGCACTCGTAATAGGCGACTTCCGGCTGGTAACCGGCTTCGACCAGCGTTTCCCAGCCGGCCTGCACCAGCTTGGTCGCGCCGCCGCACAACACGGCCTGTTCGCCGAAGAGATCGGTTTCGGTTTCTTCCTTGAACGTGGTCTTGATCGCATTCTGGCGCGCGCCACCGATGCCGGCGCAATAGATCAGCGCGAGCTGCTCGGCGTTGCCGCTCCTGTCCTGGTGCACGGCATAGACCGACGGCACGCCGCGGCCGATCTCATATTCGCGACGCACCAGCGCACCCGGGCCCTTGGGCGCGACGAGCACGACATCGAGGTCCTCGCGCGGGGTGATCTGTCCGTAATGCACGTTGAAACCGTGCGCGAACAGCAGGCAGGCGCCCTTGGCGATGTTCGGCTCGATCACTTCGCCGTAGAGCTGAGGCTGCACCATGTCGGGCGTGAGCACAGCGACGAGTTCGGCGTCCTTCACCGCTTCCGCCGGCGTTTTGACCGTGAATCCGTCGGCTTTCGCCTTCATTTCGGTGGGGCCGCCGGGTCGAAGGCCGACGGTGACGTCGAAACCGGAATCACGAAGGTTGAGCGCATGGGCGCGCCCTTGGCTTCCGTATCCGACGATGGCGATGCGAGGTTTGTTGCTGGTCATGGCGGTTGTTCCGGTTGGGGGTGAGATGGTTTCGTTTGAAATTTCGGGCCCGAAAATGAAAAACCCCGCACCTTGCGGTGCGGGGTTTTCGGATCTGGCGACATTTGCTGCTTACATGCCGGATCGTCCCGCACCTGTGGGCGAGGTAATAAGGACGAGTACGAGGACGGCCGCCTGAGTGGCGGTCTGGGTGTCGCTGGCAAGTGGCATGTGGCAACGCAGCATGGATAGGAGAGAAACACGCGGCGAACGTGCTTGTCAACAGCTGCGTTATGCCGATTTCTTATTAAGCATCGTTGCAACTGAAACCATGAAAACGCCGCAGAATCAGGCTTTCCAGCGCTTTTTAGCGAAATTCCAGCAGGTTGCGTCGATGCCCGATTATCGTTCCCGCACTTCCACCCACGGTCGCAACATGGCCGGCGCACGCGCGTTGTGGCGCGCCACCGGATTGCAGGATGGCGATTTCGGCAAGCCGATCATCGCGGTCGCGAATTCATTCACGCAGTTCGTGCCGGGACACGTGCACCTCAAGGATCTCGGCCAACTCGTTGCGCGTGAGATCGAACGCGTCGGTGGCGTCGCGCGCGAGTTCGACACCATCGCGGTCGACGACGGCATCGCAATGGGCCACGACGGCATGCTCTATTCGTTGCCGTCGCGCGAGATCATCGCCGACTCCGTCGAATACATGGTCAACGCGCATTGCGCCGACGCGCTGGTGTGCATTTCCAATTGCGACAAGATCACGCCGGGCATGCTGATGGCGGCGCTGCGCTTGAACATTCCGACGGTATTCGTTTCCGGCGGACCGATGGAGGCGGGCAAGACGCGCCTCGCCGATCACAAGCTCGACCTGATCGATGCGATGGTGATGGCCGCCGATCCCAATGCGACGGATGAACAGGTCGCCGCGGTCGAACGCAGCGCCTGTCCGACCTGCGGATCGTGCAGCGGCATGTTCACCGCGAATTCGATGAATTGTCTGATGGAAGCCTTGGGCCTCGCATTGCCCGGAAACGGCACCGTCGTCGCCACCCATGCTGATCGCGAGCAGTTGTTCCTGCGCGCCGGCCGCACCGCGGTCGAGCTTTGCCATCGCTGGTATGGCGCGGAAGACGAGACTGCGCTGCCGCGCGGCATCGCGACCTTTGATGCCTTCGAGAACGCGATGACGCTGGATATCGCGATGGGCGGATCGACCAATACCATCCTCCACCTGTTGGCGGCGGCGCAGGAAGCCGAAGTCGAATTCACCATGCGTGACATCGATCGCCTGTCGTTGCGCGTGCCGCAGTTGTGCAAGGTCGCGCCGAACACGCAGAAGTACCACATCGAGGACGTGCATCGCGCCGGCGGGATCATTGCGATTCTCGGCGAGTTGGCGCGCGGTGGATTGCTGCACACCGATGTCGCCACCGTGCATGCCAAGACGCTGGGCGATGCCATCGCCAAGTGGGATATCACCAAGAACGATGACGAAAACGTCGCCACGTTCTACAAGGCCGGTCCTGCCGGCATTCCCACGCAGATCGCCTTCAGCCAGGCTACGCGTTGGCCCTCGCTGGACGACGATCGCGCCGAAGGCTGCATCCGCAATGTCGAACACGCCTATTCGAAGGAAGGCGGGCTCGCGGTGCTCCACGGCAACATCGCCATCGACGGTTGCGTGGTGAAAACCGCAGGCGTCGATGAATCGATTCATATCTTCGAAGGCAGCGCGCGCGTCTATGAAAGCCAGGACGCGGCGGTGAAGGGCATCCTTGGCGATGAAGTGCAGCCGGGCGACGTGGTGGTGATCCGCTACGAGGGCCCGAAGGGCGGGCCGGGCATGCAGGAGATGCTGTATCCGACCTCGTACCTGAAGTCGAAGGGGCTCGGCAAGCAATGCGCCTTGCTCACCGACGGACGTTTTTCCGGCGGCACCTCGGGCCTGTCGATCGGCCATGTCTCGCCGGAAGCGGCGGCCGGCGGCGCGATCGGACTGGTGCGCGATGGTGATCGCATCCGCATCGACATTCCGCGACGTTCGATCGAATTGCTGGTGGACGCGGCGCAACTTGCCGCGCGTCGTGCCGAGCAGGATGCGCAAGGGTGGAAGCCCGTGCATCCCCGCACCCGCAAGGTTTCGATCGCGCTCAAGGCCTATGCGTTGCTGGCGACCAGCGCCGACAAGGGGGCGGTGCGCGATCGGGCCTTGCTCGACGGCGTCTGAACACGCGATCCCGGCCCGATATGGTCTAATTTGTCCTTGAAGCGGGGGTACCGTCGGCCGACGGTTGAGAAACACCCTTCGAACCTGATCCGGCTCACACCGGCGTAGGGAAGCTTCGCAGCGGCGCCGATCCGGCTCCCTGCGCCTTCGCTTCGTTCGCGGCCCGCGAATCCCTCGCGGCCGGCCACTGGACGAATTGCCGATGAATGCTCTCCCCACCGAACTCCTGCGCCAGGCCGAACAGCTTTCGTCCGAGGTGACGCGCCCGATTCCCGGTTCGCGCAAGATCCACGTCGAAGGCTCGCGTCCCGACCTGCGCGTGCCGATGCGCGAGATCGCGCTGACCAAGACGCCGACGCTGTTCGGTGGTGAAGACAATCCGCCGGTGTCCGTCTACGACTGCTCCGGTCCCTATACCGATCCCGATGCCAGCATCGATCTCGCCATCGGCCTGCCGGCGCTGCGCGCGAAATGGATCGAGGAACGCGGCGATACCGAGCAATTGTCCGCACTGAGTTCCGAATTCGGTCGTGCCCGCGAACACGATCCCAAGCTCGACATCGTGCGTTTCCCCGGTCGCGTGCTGCCGCGTCGCGCCAAGGCTGGCGCCAACGTCTCGCAGATGCATTACGCCAAGCGCGGGATCGTCACCCCGGAAATGGAGTTCGTCGCGATCCGCGAGAACCAGCGCCTGGAAGCCGTGCGCGAAGCCCATCTGCTGCGCCAGCATCCGGGCGAGTCCTTCGGTGCATCGATCCAGAAGATCATCACCCCGGAATTCGTTCGCGACGAGATCGCACGCGGTCGCGCCATCCTGCCCAACAACATCAACCATCCCGAAAGCGAGCCGATGATCATCGGTCGCAACTTCCTCACCAAGATCAACGCCAACATCGGCAACAGCGCGGTGTCGTCGGGCATCGCCGAGGAAGTCGAGAAGCTGGTGTGGGCGATCCGCTGGGGCGGCGACACGGTGATGGATCTCTCGACCGGCAAGCACATCCACGAAACCCGCGAGTGGATCATCCGCAACTCGCCGGTGCCGATTGGCACGGTGCCGATCTACCAGGCGCTGGAAAAAGTCGATGGCCGCGCCGAGGAACTCACTTGGGAAATCTTCCGCGACACGCTGATCGAACAGGCCGAGCAGGGCGTCGACTACTTCACCATCCACGCCGGCGTGCTGCTGCGCTACGTGCCGCTGACCGCCAAGCGCGTCACCGGCATCGTCTCGCGCGGCGGCTCGATTCTCGCCAAGTGGTGCCTGGCGCACCACAAGGAAAACTTCCTTTACACGCACTTCGAAGACATCTGCGAGATCATGAAGGCCTATGACGTCGCCTTCTCGCTGGGTGACGGCTTGCGCCCGGGTTCGATCGCCGATGCCAATGACGCCGCGCAGTTTGGCGAACTGGAAACGCTGGGCGAGTTGACAAAGATCGCGTGGAAGCACGACGTCCAGACCATGATCGAAGGCCCCGGCCACGTGCCGATGCAGCTGATCAAGGAGAACATGGACAAGCAACTGCGCGAGTGCGGCGAGGCGCCGTTCTACACGCTCGGTCCGCTGACCACCGACATCGCGCCCGGCTACGACCACATCACCTCCGCGATCGGCGCGGCGATGATCGGCTGGTACGGCACCGCGATGCTCTGCTACGTCACGCCGAAGGAGCACCTCGGCCTGCCCAATCGCCAGGACGTGCGCGACGGCATCATGGCCTACAAGATCGCCGCGCATGCCGCCGATCTCGCCAAGGGCCATCCCGGCGCGCAGGTGCGCGACAACGCCTTGTCGAAGGCGCGTTTCGAGTTCCGCTGGGAAGACCAGTTCAACCTCGGCCTCGATCCCGAGAAGGCCAAGGAATTCCACGACGAAACCCTGCCCAAGGACGCGCACAAGCTGGCGCACTTCTGTTCGATGTGCGGCCCGCACTTCTGCTCGATGAAGATCACCCAGGACGTGCGCGACTACGCCGCCGAACACGGTGTCGACGAAACGAAGGCGCTGGGCGAGCAGGATATGCGCGACTACGTCGCGCGGGGCATGGCCGAGAAGTCGAAGGAATTCCTCGAGCAGGGCGCGCAGGTGTACCGCGCCGAGTAAGACGCGGTACCGGGCTACCCCGGTGAACGCGCGGCAACGGCGCGGGGATGACACGCGCCGTTCGCACCGGACGTTCTAAACTGCGCCCATGAACGCCAAGGGAGTGCCCATCATGTTCAAGAAAATCGCCACGGCGGCAATGCTGGCCGCCACGATGTTGCTGGCCGCCTGTGCCAGCGGTCCCTACGTCAAGACCGACCAGGATCCGGGCGCCGATTTCGGCCGCTACCGCACTTGGGGTTTCTACACGCCATTGGCGATGGAGCAGTCCGGCTACGCAAGCTGGATCACCGACCGCATCAAGGACAACGTGCGCCGCGAGATGACCGCGCACGGTTACACCTACAACGAGAAGTCGCCCGACTTGCAGGTGAACTTCCAGGGCGTGGTGCGCGATCGCACCGCCGTCTACAGCGTGCCGATGAGCGACGTGCAGTTCCTCTACAGCTATCGTCGTCGCGCTTATGTCGCGGTGCCGGTGTGGTACGACCAGATGCAGGTCAGCAACTACCAGGAAGGCACGCTGAGCATCGACCTGGTGGACGCCAAGCAGAACCGCATGGTCTGGACCGGCGATGCGATCGCGACGGTGACGCGGATGAACGCGCAGGAGCGCGCCGCCAACATCGACAAGACGATCACCGCGGTGTTCGCGAAGTATCCGTACCAGGCCGGCAGCAACCAGCCGGTGGTTCCGCCGAAAAAGTAATCGCGGAGTTTGCTTCAACGAAAAAGGGCGCCGAAAGGCGCCCTTTTTGCATCGCGGGTTTGCGCGTGAATCAGAAGTTCGGCTTGTCGGCGCTGTCTTCGTAACGCTTCATCGCGTCGACCAGCACTTGCTTGGCTTCGGCCGCGTTGCCCCAGCCTTCCAGTTTCACCCACTTGCCCTTCTCGAGGTCCTTGTAGTGCTCGAAGAAGTGGCCGATGCGCTCCAGCCAATGCTTCGACACCTGCTCGATGTCGCTGATGTGCGAATAGCCGCCGAAGATCTTCGGCACCGGCACCGCGACGATCTTCTCGTCGCTGCCCGCTTCGTCGGTCATCTTCAAGACGCCGACCGGGATGCAGCGGATCACCGAACCCGGCACCAGCGGCAGCGGCAGGATCACCAGCACGTCGGCCGGGTCGCCGTCACCGCAGACGGTGTGTGGGACATAGCCGTAGTTGCACGGGTAGCGCATCGGCGTCGACAGGATGCGGTCGACGAAGATCGCGCCGCTGGCCTTGTCGACCTCGTACTTGACCGGCTCGGCGTCCTTGGGGATTTCGATGATGACGTTGATTTCGTCCGGCGGGTTCTTGCCGGTGCTGACGAGGTCGAGGCCCATGGGTGTGTCCGTTTGTGCGATGCACCATTGTAGCCGGGATCAACCCTGCGGATCGCCGCCCTTGCCGCGATTGAGGATCTGGTCGGCCCAGCGATTGGCGATCCGGCCGGCGGCATCGCGGCCGCCGACGCCGAAGGCGATCGCCACGGCCACCGCGATCGCGCCCAGCACGAGTGCAAATGCGAGGTTGACGATGTCGTCGGCAATCCCCATCGCGCGCAGGCCCATCGCGATCACCAACCCGAGGATGGCGACGCGGGCGATTCGCGACAGCCCGACGTTGTGGTCGGGGTTGGCGCGCTGGATCGCGGCGGCGGCGATGTTGGCCAGCCAGTAGCCGACCACCAGGATCACCAGTCCCAGCAGGATGTCGCTGCCGAAGGCGATGAAGGTTTCCAGCAGGTCGCGCATGCCGTCGAAACCGAGCATGTCGGCGGCTTCCACCGTCGCGAACAGCATGATGAAGAACAGCGCGAGATGGCCGGCGACATCCGACAGCGACCAGCGGGTGTTCGCGGCAGCCGTCGTGGTGGCGGACGCGGCTTCCTCGCCATCGTCGTCACCCAGGCCGTCTTCGCCGAGATGGGCGTGGTCACCGAAGGCCTGGCCGAAGCCGAGGCGTTCCGGCAAGCGATCGAGTCCGAGGTTCGCCAGCAATCGCGTCACCAAACCCGACGCGAAGCGGCCGATGAACCACGCCAGCAGCAGGATGGCCGCGGCGGCCAGCACGTTCGGCACCGCCGCCATCATGATGTTGAGCATGTTGGTGAGCGGCTGCGAAATCGACTGGATCTTCAGCGCATCGAGCGCGGCGACCAGGGTCGGCACGATGACGAGGATGAAGGCCAGGGTGCCGCCGAGCTGCGACAGGCGCACGTCGCGCGTGGTGTCGTTGCTGGCGCTCATGCGATCGATGCCGGTCGCCGACAGCAGGTTGGTGACCAGTCCGCGCACGACCTTGGCGATGATCCAGCCCAGCACGGCGATCACCGTCGCGGCAAAGACATTCGGCAGCATGCCGAGCATCACCTGCGTCATGTTTTCCAGCGGCGCCATCAGGCCTTCGATCTGCAGCACGCCGACGATCGCCGGCAGGAACAGCAGCAGCACCAGCCAGTAGGCGACGTTGCCCATGGTCGCGGAGATCGGTTCCATTCCCGCGCTTTCGGACAGGGTGTCGTCGAGGCGGGTGGCGCCGAGCGCGCGGTTCACCAGCGAACGGATCACCGTCGCCACCAGCCATGCCAGCGCGGCCAGTCCGATCGCCAGCAACAGGCGCGGGACGTAGGCCATCACCGTGCCGGCCAACAGGCTCAGCGGGCCGGAAATGCCCTGCAAGTCGAGCACGCTGAACATTCCGAGCACGGCAAGCAACAGCACGAACCAGAACACCAGTCGCGCGGCGATGCGTTCGAAGTCGATGCGCGAATGGGTGTTGGCGTTGAGCTTGTCGTTGACCTGCAGCGCCATCAGCCCGCGGCGGGTCAGCGCCGACAGCACCAGGGCGACGAACCAGCCGACCAGCAGCAGGGCGATGCCGCCGAGCAGGTTGGGGAGATAGGTGCCGAGCGAGTTCTGCAGGTTGACCTGCCAGGGAACGGAATTCATGAGCGCTGCCTTCGACCGGTGCGACCCGGATGATGGTCGGGCCGCGGTGAACGGGGTGTCGCCGTCAGTATGCCGTCAGCCGCTCCGCAAGTGCAGCCGCTTGCGCGCGGAGCTCGGGCACGGCGGTGCTTTCCCAGCATTCGCCGCGGCGCAGGAAGCCGATCAGATGCAGTCCGTCGGCGCCCGGCACGCTGCCGTCGGCGGCACAGTCGAGCCCGAGGCCGAGCGGGTCGATGCGCAGACGGCCATCGGCGATCAAGGCCGACAACGCCGGATGCGCGGCGTAGCGGTCACGATCGCCGTCCCAGCCGGTAGCATCGATCACGGCGCCCGCAGGCACCATCGCGTCGCCGCGCTCGCCACGCCAGCGGATGCGCGCGCTGCCGTTGTCGTGGCCAAGGAGATGACCGGCGCGGATCTGCAATCGGCCTTCTTCGCGTAAACGATCGAGCGTGGCGAAGACTTCGCGTGGCACGCGATGGCGCACGCTGTCCCACCACGGGCGCAGATGGCGCAGGAAGCACTTGCGCGTCGGCAAGGACCAGCCGCGCCACAGCTGCGGGATCAGCGCGCGCAGGCCATCGGCGAGTGTCGGCGGTGCTGCGCCGGCATCGATGGCCGCGCGGAATTCCCGGACTGCCGCGCGCAGGTCGCCGGCTTCCAGCGCCGCGAGCAATGCGGGCGATGGCGACGTCGGCGGCAACGGCGGTTCCGGATGCAGCAGCGGCAGGCGTCCTCGGCGCGAGATCGCGGTGATCGCGCCGCGATGACCTTGCGCCTGCAGTGCCAACACCATGTCGATCATCGTCAGGCCGGTGCCGAGGATCAGCACCGGTGCATCGGCGTCGATGTTCGAGAGCGCATCGCGCGCCCACGGCTGGCGGATGATCGTGTCGTTGGTAGTCGCGCTCGGCGTGTTCGCGGCGCCCAGCGCGAGGACGAGGCGATCGCTCTCCAGCGTTTCGCCGGAATCGAGGGCGATGCGCCAGCGTGCATCGGTGTCGCGGGTGATCGCGGTGATGCCGGCTTCGATGCAACGCAGGCGCTCGCCGTATTGCGTGCGCAAGCTGTCGAGTTCGTGCGCCAGGTAATCGCCGAATTCCAGTCGCGGACGGAAGCGGCGACGTTCATCGCCCTGCAGGTCCAGCCAGTCGGCGAATGCCGCCGGCGCATCCACGCGCAGGCCCATGCGATCGGCCGGCACGTTGAGCAGATGCTCACGCCAGGCATCGCCATACGCAGTGCCGCGTCCGAAATTCGCGGCGCAGCCGATCAGCACGACCGCTTGGCCACGCTCCAGCAATTGCGCGGCAAGCGCGAGTCCGCAGAAACCGGCACCGGCAATGACCACGGGAAGTGTGTCGGAAGAATCCATTCAGCAAATTTTGGCCGAAAACGCCCCGCACCCTATGCGAAGTTTTCGTGATGCGTGTTCGAATTTCGTTAGCGACCGTCGAGATGACGGGCGAATCCGGCCACGAAATCCCCGACCAGCTTGAGCGTGGCGGGGTCGGAGACTTCGTCGTTCATGTCGATGAGCGTGTTCGCGCGCGACACCATCATCCGGCCTTCCGTCCACAACTGCGTCTTCAGCGTGCGCAGCACCGGCAGCCAGTGGCTTTGCGAGAGCAGGGTGCCGAAACCGCTGGGCGATGCGCCGATCATCGCGACGTTCAATCCTTCGAACATGTCGAGGTCGGAGCGCGACAACCAGTCGATGCCGTTCTTGAACACGCCGGGGATGCCGTTGTTGTATTCCGGCGTCACCATCACCAGGCCGTCGTTCGCGAGAATCTGCGCGCGCAGTCGCTGCACTGATTCCGGGATGCCATGCGCGGCTTCGTCGTCGGCGTCGTACAGCGGGATGCCATGCAGCGTCGCGACTTCGACGATCGTGCCTTCGGGCGCTTGCGCACGCGCGGCGCGCGCCAGCGCGGTGTTGAACGAGCCGTGGCGCAGGCTTCCGGAGAGGGCGAGGATTCGGGCCATCGTGATATTCCCTATGTGGTCGGATCAGCCGCGCAGATGCAGGCCGGACAACGGCGGCGCCTTCAGCGGTTCCAGGCCGGTATCGGAAACAGTGCCAAAGCGACGCCCGGCGTTCCAGTCCTCGGTCGCGATCTCCATGTCTTCCTGGGTGCGGCCGACGAAGTTCCACCACAGCAGCACGTCCTTGCCGAACGGCGTTCCGCCGATCAGCAGCAGGCGACCGGCTGCGGTCGTCTCGATGTCGATGCTGTCGCGACCGGTGCCGAGATAGAGCAGCTCGCCATCGTGCACTTCCTGCCCACCGACAATCGCGCTGCCTTCCAGCGGCATCACCGCGTGTTCGAACGACGGATCGAGCGCCAGCGTGGTGCGTGCGGCAGCCTTCGATTCGAGATCGAAACCGATCAGCGGCGTGTAGACCTTCGGCGCAGCAGTCTGGCCGAATGCCGACCCCACCAGCACGGTGATGTCGAAACCATCCTGTTCGACGCGCGGCATGTCGGGGCAATGCTGGAACGCCGGATCGCGCTCGCGCTCCTCGTCGGGCAAGGCGATCCACAGCTGCGCGGCGTGGATGCGTCCGGACTCGCCGCCCGGCGACACTTCTGCGTGGCTGATGCCGCGACCGGCCGTCATCAGATTCACCTGTCCGGGACGGATCATCTGGCGATTGCCGAGGCTGTCGTGGTGCATCACTTCGCCTTCGATCATCCAGGTGAAGGTCTGCAAGCCGATATGCGGGTGCGGACCGACGGTGAGGCCGTGGTCGGGCGCGTAATCCATCGGGCCGGCGTGGTCGAGGAAGCACCAGGCGCCGACCATCCGTCGCGGCTTGCCGGGCAGGGCGCGCTTCACCGTCAAATCATTGCCGACGATGCTGCTGCGCGCGGTGCTGAGTTCCAGCACGGGGCCATTGGCGTGACCGGGGGGTACGGAAACCGGAGCGGACATGGAATGAATCTCCTGGAATAAAAGATGGGGTCAGGCGTTCGCGTTGCCGCGTTCGCTGGTGATGTCGACGCCTTCGCGCATCGCCTTGGTCACTGGCGTGTTGGCGACGATCTCGAGCAGGCGCTGCCATTGCGCATCGTCGAGCGGTCCGGTCGCGTGCAGCACGCGATGGACATGCAGGCTGCCGTCGTCGTCGCGGGTGAGTTTCAGTTCGGCGCTGAATTCGCCGAGATCCCAGCTCTTGCGTTCGGCATACATGCGCAGGGTGATCGCGGTGCAGGCCGCCAGCGAGGCCAGGTAGAGATCGAAGGGCGCCGGGCCCTTGCCCTGGCCGCCGAGCGCGGCGGGTTCGTCCGCCTGCAGCGCGAAGTGGCCGGCCTCGATGTCGTGGAGATAGTTGGCGCCGGTGGACTTGATGCCGGCGTGGGCAATCGTCTTCATCGATGATCCGGTGTCTGGGGAGTCGAGCCAGCTTAGGACAGGGACGATGACACCACCAGCGCGCGGAATCGGCTTGCATCGTTCCATCACGGGAACGATGGTGGGTCGATGCTTCAGCAACGTGTCCAGATCGGGCTTTCGAATTCCGCGACCAGGAAATCGATCAGGCGACGCAGCTTCATCGGCAGATGCTTGCGCGAAGGCCACACCGCGTGGATGCCGGTTTCGACCGAGTGGTAGTCCGGCATCAGCTCGACCAGCGTGCCCTGCTTGAGGTCGCCGCCCACGAGGAAATCCGGTTGCAGGATGATGCCCTGGCCCTCCAGCGCCGCGGCACGGCAGGTGTCGCCGTTGTTGGTGCGCATCCACGGCGAGGTGTGGACGCGGACGTTGCCGTCGGGTCCGGTGAAGCCCCATTCGTCGCGGCCCGACCAATAGGAATAGCCGATCACGCGATGGCGCGTCAGTTCGTCGGGATGCGTCGGCGTGCCGTGCGCTTCGAGGTAGGCGGGCGATGCGCACAGCACGATCCGGGTCGATGCCAGCTTGCGGCTCACCAGCTGCGAGCTGGGCATGCTGGTGATGCGGATCGCGAGGTCGAAACCTTCGTCGACCAGGTCGACCATGCGGTCGTTGAGGGTGACGTCGAGCGCGACCTTGGGGTGGAGTGCCGAGAAGCGCCCCCATAGCGGCGCCAGGTGCAGCACGCCGAAGGTCAGCGGCGCGTTGATGCGCAGCAGGCCGCTGGGCTCGCCGGTGCGCGAAGTCATCTCCGACTCGAATTCGTCGAGCGAGGCCAGCAGCTCCTTGGCGCGGCTGTAGAAGCGCTGTCCATCGTCGGTCAGAGACAGCCGGCGGGTGGTGCGGTTGAGCAGGCGCACGCCCAGCCGCTGCTCCAGTTCGGCGATGTGGCGCGAGATCGCCGCCTTGGAGGCCCCGGTGGCATCCGCCGCGCCGACGAAGCTGCCGGCATCGACCACGGCTACGAAGCTGGCCATTTCCCGAACCTTGTCCATGCCGGGATTGTTTCGAAAAACGATCCAATATGTCAATCGAATTGCTGTTTATCCCGGCAGCATCGATCAATACAGTGGCGGCACGTCCAGAGGATCTTCCGGCTGGATGCCATCACCCCAAATCCAAAGGACATTTCCCCATGAACGCTTTCGCAACCCTGTTTGGCCGCGTCGGTCTCTCGCTGATCTTCATCATCTCCGGCTTCGGCAAGATCGCCGCCTACGCCGGCACCCAGCAATACATGGAATCGCAGGGCGTTCCCGGCGTGCTGTTGCCGCTGGTGATCCTGACCGAGCTCGGTGGCGGCCTCGCCATCCTCAGTGGTTTCTTCACCCGCTGGGTCGCGCTGGCGCTGGCCGGCTTCTCGGTAGTCTCGGCGCTGCTGTTCCACCACAACTTCGCCGACCAGATGCAGGCGATCAACTTCTGGAAGAACATCGCGATGGCCGGCGGTTTCCTCGTGCTGTTCGCCAACGGCGCCGGCGCGTACAGCATCGATGCCCTGCGTTCGCGCAACAAGTGATCGCGAATTCGCCTGACCAAGGAATACCGATATGAAAATCAATGTCATTGGCGCCACCGGCATGATCGGTTCGCGCGTCGCCGCCGAAGCCGCCCGTCGCGGCCATGAAGTGATCGCCATCAGTCGCTCCGGCGCGGCTCAACAAGGTGCCGCCCAGGCGGAGGCGATCGATTTCGGCGACACCGCGAAGATCGTCCAGGCGATCGACGCGGCCGACGCCACCGTTCTCGCCACCGGCCCTGATCGCACCGGCGGATCGCACGATCCCTACCTCAATGGGCATCGCGATCTCATCGCCGCCAAGCCGAAGCACCGCGTGCTGGTCGTCGGTGGCGCGGGTTCGCTCGAAGTCGGCGGCGTTCAGCTCAAGGACCTGCCCGAGTTTCCGGCGGCGTACCACAAGGAAGCCACGACAATGGGCGAGATGCTGGATGCGTACCGTGCATCGCAGGGACTGGATTGGACGGTGCTGTCGCCGGCGCCGATGATCGCCCCGGGCGAACGCAGCGGTAGCTATCGCCTCGGTACCGACAGCCCGGTCGGCGATTCCATCAGCGCCGAAGACTACGCGGTCGCCATCGTCGACGAACTCGAAAAGCCCGCGCATCGCGGACGCCGCTTCACCGTCGCCAACTGATTCATCCACCTACGGAATCGTCATGTCACGTCCGCCCGCACTCTTCATCTCCCACGGTTCGCCGATGTTCGCGCTGGAACCGGGCCTACTCGGCCCGAATCTCGCGCGGCTTGGCCAGTCGCTGGACGGTGTGCGGGCGATCGTGGTGGTGTCGCCGCACTGGCAGACGCGCGGCGTGCAGGTGACGACCGCGCGGACGCTGGACACCATCCACGACTTCGGTGGATTCCCGGCGCCGCTGTACCAGCTGCAGTACCCGGCCACCGGTGCGCCCGCACTTGCGCAGGACGTGGTGCGATTGCTCGCCGATGCCGGTTTTGCGGTGGCGGCGAACGATCATCGTGGCCTCGATCACGGCGCCTGGGTGCCGCTGCGCCATCTGCGTCCGCAGGGCGACATTCCGGTGCTGCAGGTATCGATGCCGCACGATCTCGATGCCGAGGGCGCGTTGCATCTCGGTCGCGCGCTGGCGTCGTTGCGCGAGCAGGGCGTGCTGGTGATCGGATCAGGCAGCCTCACCCACAATCTCTACGAATTTCGCCAGCACATCTCCGACCCGGAATACGCGCAGGCATTCGCCGATTGGGTGCGGGATGCCGTGGCACGACGCGATGTCGAATCGCTGGTCGACTATCGTCGTCGCGCGCCTTATGCCGAACGCGCGCATCCGACCGAAGAGCACTTCCTGCCGCTGCTGGTTGCGCTGGGCGCGAGCCATGACGATGACGCCTCGGCGTTGATCGAAGGCGGCATGACCTACGGAACCCTGTCGATGGATTCGTTCGGTTGGGGCTTGTCCCACTAACCCGGAAAGGAGAGCGTCATGATCAGGAAGCTAGCCGGTACTCGCGTCACTTTCGTTGCGGCAGCCGTCGTGTGCGTATTGGCCGCAAGCCAGAGTCTCCTTGCCGGTCAGGACAAGTGGCCGGGCAGCAAGGTCAATGAACCGGTGCCGCATCCGGCTGGCATGCCGGCGGCATTGGCCAAGCACCTGGCCAATTTCGACGACCTCGATTTCCACGTCTATACCGGGCAGCAGTGGGAAAACCTGCACAAGAGTCACGGCAAGAACATCGTCGTGCACTACCCGGATGGACACACCACCAAGGGCATCCCGGATCACGTCAAGGAACTGAAGTTCATGTGGACGTTTGCTCCGGACAACCGCATCACCCAGCATCCGATCCGCTTTGGTACATCCGATGGCGAGTGGACTGCTGTGATGGGCTATCTGGATGGCACTTTCAGCAAGCCGATGGATCTTGGGGGTGGCAAAGTCATCCAGCCCACCGGGAAGACCTACCACCTGCCGATGACCACGCTTGGTCACTGGGGCAAGGATGGAACGATGGACGAGGAATATCTGTTCTGGGACAACGCGACGTTGATGCAGCAGATCGGTGCAGGGCCGTAAGCCAACGCCCCCACCCGATTACCGGCACTGACCTTTAGCCCCTGCTGAAAAGCAGGGGCTTTTGCATAAATACGACCGATTAAATCGGCTTGATTTTATTCCTAATTTCCAGAAATATGGAAATATGAAGAACGAAGCCGCTGTCTCCGCCCTCAATGCTCTGAGCCACGAATCCCGCCTAGCCGCGTTTAGGGCGCTAGTCCAAGCCGGTCCCGATGGTTTGGCCGTCGGCGAGTTGCGTGAGCAGCTGGATATCCCCCCGGCCACGTTGACCGCACACCTCAACGTACTGCGCGCTGCCGGCCTGGTGGACGACGAGCGGGAGGGCCGCGTCATTCGCGTGCGTGCGAACTACGACCAGATGAACGGCTTGATCGCCTATCTCACCGAAAACTGCTGCGCCGGCGCCGCGGATTGTGGCCCGGACGCGACCTGCAAACCCCGAAAGACTGGAGCCCGCAAATGAACCGCTTTCACGTCCACCTCAATGTCGCTGACCTCGATGCCAGCATCCGCTTCTATTCGGAGCTGTTTTCAGCGCAGCCGACTGTGCTCAAGCCCGACTACGCGAAGTGGATGCTCGAAGATCCGCGAGTGAACTTCGCCATCTCCAATACGGGCCGTGCACCGGGCATCGATCATTTGGGCTTCCAGGTGGAAAGCAACGACGACCTCGCAGCGATCGGCGAGCGACTGGATCGCGCCGGCGGCACCGTTGTGCCGGAAGAGGCGGCGATCTGCTGCTATGCCAAGTCCGACAAGCTGTGGACGGAAGATCCGCAGGACACGCGCTGGGAAACCTTCCATACCAAGGGCGAGGCGACCACGTATCACGCGGGTGACGCGGCATGCGCGACCGATGGCGTGTCCTGCAGCCCCGATGTGAAGTCAGTGAAGCCACGCCCGGACCAGGTGACGTCGTGCTGCGCGCCGCAGTCCGGCTGCTGCTGATCCTCCTCCCTCGACCGTCTGCCTGGCCAGATCCTTGGAGTGACGTCATGAATGAACCCCGTACGTTCAACGCCTTGTTCTTGTGCACCGGGAATTCGGCGCGCAGCCAGATGGCGGAAGCCTTGCTCAATCACTACGGCAAAGGGCGATTCCGCGCCTACAGTGCCGGAAGCCAACCCGCTGCCGCGGTGCAGCCGTTGGCCGCGCAGTTCATCGGCGAACTGGGGCAGGATGCTTCGGCATTGCAACCGAAAAGTTGGGATATCTTCGCGGGTCCGGATGCACCAAAGATGGATTTCATCATCACTGTGTGTGACAACGCCGCCGGCGAAATCTGCCCGGTCTGGGTGGGACATCCGGCATTGGCGCACTGGGGCGTGCCGGATCCTGCACTGACGCCTGACGATCCGAAGGGGTTCAAGGACGCTTGGTTGACCTTGCGGCGTCGCATCGAACTATTGCTTGCATTGCCGCTGGATAAGCTCGACCACCTTGCGCGCCAGCAAGAGCTGCGTCTGATCGGAAAGGAAGTCTGACTCATGAAGCGCGTTTTGTTCGTTTGTGTCGAAAATTCCAATCGCAGCCAGATGGCCGAGGCCTTCGCACACATCCATGGCGGTGATCAGGTCGAGGCGTTGAGCGCCGGATCCAAACCATCGGGCGTGATCAATCCGAAGGCGATCCGCTTCATGGGCGAGCTGGGCTACGACCTGACGACGCATGCGTCGAAATCGCTGGACGACGTCGATGGTGAATTCGATGCGGTGATCACCATGGGCTGTGGTGACAACTGCCCGTGGGTACCGGCCAGGCGCCGCGAGGATTGGGCGTTGCCGGATCCCAAGCACATGGACGACGACGGCTATCGCGCCGTGCGCGATGAAATCGCCCAACGCGTCAAGAAGCTGCTGGCGGAACTCTGATGCCCCTGTCACGTAAGTTATTGGCCGAATTCTCCGGCACCGCGCTGCTGCTCGCCTGCGTGGTCGGTTCCGGGATCATGGGTGTGAAGCTCTCGCAAGGGAACGATGCGGTCGCGTTGCTGGCCAATGCCGGCGCGACCGCCGGCATCCTCTACGTGTTGATCGCCATCTTCGGGCCGATCTCCGGCGCGCACTTCAACCCGGCGGTGACGCTGGTGATGCGCCTGCGTGGCGAGATCGGCACGCGCGAGGCGCTGGCCTATATCGGCGTGCAAGTCATCGCGGCGATCACCGGCGTGTTGCTGGCGCACGCGATGTTCGGCCTGCCGTTGATCCAGCCCGGAATGCATGCACGGACGGGCATGGCGCAATGGTTGAGCGAGGGCGTCGCGACCTTCGGGTTGATGCTGACGATCCTGCTCGGACTGCGGCATCGTCCGGCCGCGATTCCGGCGCTGGTCGCCAGCTACATCTTCGCCGCGTACTGGTTCACCGCCAGCACTTCGTTCGCGAACCCGGCAGTGACGATCGCGCGATCGCTCACGCAGACCTTAGCTGGAATCCGTCCCGATGATGTTGGCGGATTCGTGCTGGCGCAACTGGTGGGCGTGGCGATCGGGTGGTGGGTCGCCAAGGTGTTCGATGCGCGAGTGCGTTCCAGCGAGCCAAGCTGAACTATCGTCATCCCCAAAAAGAAAGCCCCCGGATGTCCGGGGGCTTTTGCATTGCACCGTTGCGGGATCAGCGAACGTGCACTTCCACCCGACGCGCGTCCTTGGGATCGCCGCCGGCAGTGGTTTCCGCCGGCTTGTCCAGGGTGATGCGTGCGGTATCCACACCCTTGGCGACCAGCGCGTCACGCACCGCTTCGGCGCGCTGCTTGGACAGTTCGGCATTCTTCGCCGCGTTGCCGCTGGCATCGTTGTAGCCGCTGATCGTCGCCTGCACTTCCGGATGCGCCGCCATGGTCTTGGCCAGGGTGTCGAGTGCCGGCTCGTCCACGGCCTCGATGGCTGCCGAGCCGCTGTCGAAATACAGCACGGCATCGCGCGCGGGATCCATCGCGGCATTTGAAGCGCCCGCGGTTGCCGCGGCAGGCATGGCGGCCGCGTTGCCGGATGCAGTCGCTGGCGTGGCAACGGCCGCGACATTGGCCTGGGCATCCATCTTGCTGGCCTGGGATGAGTTCGACACCGGCAGCAACGGCACCATCAACAGCGCGACGATGTTGATGATCTTGATCAGCGGATTCACGGCCGGACCGGCGGTGTCCTTGTAGGGATCGCCGACGGTGTCACCGGTGACCGCGGCCTTGTGCGCCTCGGAACCCTTGCCGCCGAAGTGGCCGTCTTCGATGTACTTCTTGGCGTTGTCCCAGGCGCCGCCGCCGGTGGTCATCGAGATCGCCACGAAGATGCCGGTGACGATCGTGCCGATCAGCAAACCGCCCAGCGCTTCCGGCCCCAGCAGCAGGCCGATCACGACGGGCACGGCGACCGGCAGCAGCGACGGCACGATCATTTCCTTGATCGCGGAGCGCGTCAGCATGTCGACGGCCTTGTCGTACTGCGGCTTCGCTTCGCCGGTCATGATGCCCTTGATGTCGCGGAACTGGCGGCGCACTTCCTCCACCACGGCGCCGGCGGCGCGACCGACCGCTTCCATCGCCATTGCGCCGAACAGATACGGGATCAGGCCGCCGATCAAGAGGCCGATGATCACCCTGTGGTCGGAGAGATCGAACGCGAACGTCGCACCCGGATGCTGGGTGTGCAGGTTGTGGGTGTAGTCGGCGAACAGCACCAGCGCGGCCAATGCGGCCGAACCGATCGCATAACCCTTGGTCACCGCCTTGGTGGTATTGCCGACGGCGTCGAGCGGATCGGTGACCGCGCGGACTTCGCTCGGCAGCTCGGCCATTTCGGCGATGCCGCCGGCGTTGTCGGTGATCGGGCCGTAGGCATCGAGCGCGACGATCATGCCCGCCATCGACAGCATCGAGGTCGCGGCGATGGCGATGCCGTAGAGGCCGCCATGCTTGTACGACAACCAGATCGCCAGGCACACCGCGATCACCGGCAGCGCGGTCGACTTCATCGACACGCCGAGGCCAGCGATGATGTTGGTGCCGTGACCGGTGGTCGATGCCTGGGCGACGTGCTGCACCGGCTTGTACTGCGTGCCGGTGTAGTACTCGGTGATCCACACGATCACGCCGGTCAGCACCAGGCCGATCAGCGCGCAGATGTAGAGGTTCATCGCGCCATGGCCGGTATCGCCCATCAGCGCCTTGGTAACCGGATAGAACGCGAGGGCGGCGAGCACCGCCGAGACGATCACGCCGCGATAGAGCGCACCCATGATGTTGGGCTTGTCGCCGCTGACCTTGACGAAGAAGGTGCCGATGATCGACGCGATGATCGATACGCCGCCGAGCACCAGCGGGTACAGCACGGCGTTCTTGCCGGCGAAATCGACGCCCGGCGAAGCCGCCATCAGTCCACCCAGCAGCATCGTCGCGATCACCGTGACCGCGTAGGTCTCGAACAGGTCGGCGGCCATGCCGGCACAGTCACCGACGTTGTCGCCGACGTTGTCGGCGATCACCGCCGGGTTGCGCGGATCGTCCTCGGGAATGCCGGCTTCGACCTTGCCGACGAGATCGGCGCCGACGTCCGCACCCTTGGTGAAGATGCCGCCGCCCAGACGCGCGAAGATCGAGATCAGCGACGAACCGAAGGCGAGGCCGACCAGGGCGTGCAGCGCTTCGGTCTGCGATTTGCCCATGTGCGTCAGCACGTAGTAGTAGCCGGCGACGCCAAGCAGGCCGAGGCCGACCACCAGCATGCCGGTGATCGCGCCGCCGCTGAAGGCGACGTTCATCGCCGGGCCCATGCCCGAACGCGCGGCTTCGGCGGTGCGCACGTTGGCGCGTACCGAGACGTTCATGCCGATGTAGCCTGCGGCGCCCGACAGCACCGCCCCGATCAGGAAGCCGAACGCGGTCGGCCAGCTGAGGAACATTCCGATGACCAGGAACAGCACCACGCCGGCGATGGCGATCGTCGTGTACTGGCGGTTGAGGTAGGCGCGGGCGCCGACCTGGATGGCGCCGGCGATTTCCTGCATGCGTTCGTTGCCGGCAGGTTGCCGGTTGATCCAGCCAGCGGACACCAGTCCGTAGCCGATGGCGATCAGGGCGCAGATCAGCGCCAGGACAAGACCGTACTGCTCCAGCATGAAGCCTCCCTTGGGTTGGGTGGGATGACACAGATGAACCGCAGCTGCATCGACTATCGCACAGCACGGCGACCTGTCTTGCTGTGGCGCAATAAACCGTTCAGGCGTTCCGTGCCAGCCTGATGGCTGTTATCGCAACGCATCCATGGGAATTCGCATGCGCCGCCTGATCGTATTCACAGCACTGTCCGTCGCCAGTTTCGCCTTGATGGCCGGGGAAACGCCGGAACTCCATCGCGATCCCGGCAAGCCGCAAGCGGTGGGCGCGCGCCATACCCTGCGCACCATCCCCGAAGCCTGCGCGCGCATCGAAGGCCAGTTCACCGGCAAGCCGGCTTCGCCGTATCTGTCGGAAGTGGTGAATACCAATCCGGCCTGCCATCCGCGCGTGCGCCTGCGCGATGCCGGCGAAGCGAAACCGAACAAGGCCGATGGCTGGATCTTCAACGACATGATCCAGGTGCCGAGCGCGGAATGCCCCAGTCAAGTCGCGGTGGTGCGGATCTGGCGCAAGCCGTCGGCGACCGCGGTGCCGCCCAAGCTGGATGCGCAGGGGCGTGCACGTGTTTATATCGGGGGCAAGGAAGACACCTTGAAGAACCACAGTGTCGATCAGTTGCCACAGTACGCCATCGCCACCAACGTGGAAGGCAAGGCCTGCAAGTAACCGTCAGGCGATTTCCGTCACTGCGGCGTTGGCGTTGATGCCGGCGCCGAAGGCGTCTTGTCGGTGTTGTTCTTGGCTTCGCCCTGGCCTGCGAGATGTTCGTCAGGCGATTGCTTGGCCGGCTCGGCCGGTCCGCTGGCTGCGGGCGCCGGGGAGGACTGCGCGGCGGTTGCCAGCGGGTCGACGAATTCGGTCGGGATCGCCGGGATCTTTTCCGCCGGGATCATGAACTGCTGCGCTGCGAGCAGGCGGCTGCATATCCAGCCGAAGGATGTCGTGATGTCCTTGAGCAGCTGTGCGTTGTTGGCCACCATCGCTTCGCGCGAAGGCGGATGCGGGTTTTCATGGGTATTGGTATTGCAGGCCATGTTGCTGACCTGCCGCCCCGACTTGGTGTCGATCAACTGCACCTGCACGCCATATCCGACCCAGTAGGTGCCCCACTTGGTGGGGAAGTAGCTGTAGTTCCAGCCGCCCGAGCGCACGTCGAGCACGTAGTCCGCTTCCGGGTGGGTCTTGGCGAGATCGTCGGGCTTGGTGGCCCTGATCGGCGTGGTATCGGCTGCAAGCGGTTTGGCGCCATAAGTGCCCGCGAGCATGTCGGCCAATTGCGTGCGGACGACACCGACGGGATCCGCGATGTGATTGTTGTCGACCAGGCTGTTTCCGTCGGAAATCATCGCGGCAACACCGAAAAGTCCGAAGCCGGCCTTGCCTGCCGTCATCGCCACGAAGGAAGGTCGTTCGTGCAGGGTCAAGGCGACGCTTTTCCCGGAAAGACCGGCGGCATCCTGGGAGGAAAGCGGGATCATCTGGTCGCGGGCCTGTGCCTGGAAAGCAAGCAAGGACATGCAGCCGATCACGAACGTGCCGGTACGGATGTTCAACATCTGGATCTCCCCTGAGTGGTTGCGGTGCGGCCCTGATCCGCATTCGAACATCACTCGTCTTTCGCGACAAGATGCGATGGCGCGGCATCTGTCACGAAATCTGCCATGAACGGTTAATCCTTGATCGTCACCAGTTTCATCCGCCCACCGGCTCCGGCCTTGATGGTGATGTCGGCCCTGCGGCAATCGAAATGATCCGCCAGCAACGCGATCAGTTCCGCGTTGGCCTTGCCATCCACGGGCGGTGATTTCAGTTGCGCCAACCAGACGCCATCGTCGCCTTGCGCCAGCGATTGCGCGCGGGCGTTCGGCTTCACCTTGAGTTGCAGGACGCGCATCAGCCGAGATCGAGTTCCAGGTACTTCGGCAGCCCGTCACGCGCATACGGCGGATAGGCTTCGCCGCGGATCAGCGGTTGCAGGTAGCGACGTGCTTCCGCCGTGATGCCGTAGCCATCGGCGCGGATGAATTCCGGCGGCATCTTCTTCTCGGCATTGGCGATCGACGACAGCGGCGCCGGCACGATTTTCCAGCGATAGGGCGAATCCGAGATGCGCTGGATCACCGGCATCGTCGCGTTCAAGCCCTTCAACGCGTATTGCACGGCCTTGCGCCCGACCGCGCGCGCCTGCTCGAAGTCGGTTTGCGATGCGATGTGGCGTGCCGAGCGCTGCAGGTAATCGGGCAGCGTCCAGTGCACCTTCAATCCGAGTTGCTGCTGCACGCGTCCGGCCAGATGCGCGGCGACGCCACCCAGTTGGGTGTGGCCGAAGGCGTCCTTGGCAGCGCCGGCATCGGCGATGAAGCGGCCATCGGCATCGCGGATGCCTTCGCTGGCGACCACCACGCACCAGCCGACGCGTTCGACCACCGATTTCACCTGCGCCAGGAATGCGGTTTCGTCGTAGGCGCGCTCGGGGAACAGGATGATGTGCGGCGCCTCGTCTTCCGATCGACCTGCGAGTCCTGCCGCCGCGGCCAGCCAGCCGGCGTGGCGCCCCATCGCCTCGTAGACGAAAACCTTGGTCGATGTCTTGGCCATCGCGGCGACGTCGAGCGCGCATTCGCGCACGGAAACGGCGGTGTATTTCGCCGCCGATCCGAAGCCCGGGCAGCAGTCGGTGACGGCGAGGTCGTTGTCGACCGTCTTGGGCACGCCGATGCAGGTCAGCGGGTAGCCGAATTCCTGGGCCAGCTGCGACACTTTCAATGCGGTGTCGGCGGAATCGTTGCCGCCGTTGTAGAGGAACCAGCGCACGTCGTGGCGGCGGAAGGTCTCCAGCAATTGCTCGTAGCGGGCGCGATCCTCCTCCAGCGATTTCAGCTTGACCCGGCAACTGCCGAATGCGCCGCCCGGCGTATGGGCGAGCATCCGCACCTGCGCCGGCGTCATGGTGGACGTGTCGAACAAGTCGTCGGCAAGCGCGCCGAGGATGCCGTTGCGCGCGGCCAGCACCTTGACCTTGCGGCTGCGCGCTTCGGCGATCACGCCGGCGGCCGTGGTGTTGATGACCGCGGTGACGCCACCGGATTGGGCGTAGAGCAGGGTGCCTTGGGGCGAGGTCTGGCGGGCCATGAGTGTGATCCTGGCTGGGTTTTCGGGCGGGATGCGCTAAGCTGGCACGGAGTCCGGATGGAGTCCAGCGTCCGGGAATTGTTGGCATTTACATGGAGTGAGCATGCGATTGGTTCTCCTCGGTCCCCCTGGTTCCGGCAAAGGCACGCAGGCAGTGCGCCTGAAGGAACACCTGCAGGTTCCGCACATTTCCACCGGCGACCTGCTGCGTGCGGAAGTGGCGGCCGGCAGCAAGTTGGGCCTGGAGGCGAAGGAAGTGATGGCACGCGGCGAACTGGTCAGCGACGCCATCCTGCTCGGCATGCTGGAGGACCGCTTCTCGCGCCCCGATACCGCCAACGGTTTCATCCTCGATGGCTATCCGCGCAATCGCGCCCAGGCGCAGGCGCTGGATACATTGCTGGCGAAGATCGGCCAACCCGCTGATATCGCCGTGCTGCTGGAAGTGCCGTCGGAACTGCTGGTCGAACGCATCGCCGGTCGCGCCAAGGCCGAAGGTCGCGCCGACGACACCCCGGAATCGGTGCGCACCCGCCTCAAGGTCTATTCCGACCAGACCGCCCCGGTGATCGACCACTATCGCCAACACGACATCCTGCGCGCGGTCGATGGCGTCGGCAGCCTCGACGAAGTGTTCGCCCGCATCGTCGAATCGCTCGGCGCCGGCCGCGCGGTCGGTTGAGGAATTCCGTCATCCCGAAGGCAACATGAAACTGCACATCCTCGGCATCGCCGGAACCTTCATGGGCGGCGTTGCCGCACTCGCGCGCGAACTCGGCCACGCCGTCGAAGGCAGCGACCAGGCGGTCTATCCGCCGATGTCCACCCAGCTCGAGAAGCTCGGCATCCAGCTCAGCCAGGGCTACGCGCCCGGCAACATCTCGCCCGACTGCGACGCCATTGTGATCGGCAACGCGCTGTCGCGCGGCAATCCGGCGGTCGAACACGTCCTCGACCACGCGCTCGCCTACACCTCGGGCGCGGAATGGCTGCGCGACCACGTATTGCCGGGACGCACGACGATCGCCGTCGCCGGCACCCACGGCAAGACCACGACCACGACCATCACCACCTTCCTGCTGGAAGCCGCGTGCCGCGTGCCGGGATTCCTGATCGGTGGCGTCGCCGAGGATTTCGGCGTGTCCGCGCGGATCGGCTCGGGCAAGGAATTCGTGGTCGAGGCCGACGAATACGATACCGCCTTCTTCGACAAGCGCAGCAAGTTCGTCCACTACCGGCCGCAGGTCGCGATCCTCAACAACCTCGAATACGACCACGCCGATATCTTTCCCGATCTCGCCGCGATCGAGCGCCAGTTCCACCACCTCGTGCGCACGGTGCCGGGCAATGGCCGCCTGATCGTCAACGGCGAAGACAGGAACCTCAAGCGCGTGCTGGAGATGGGCTGCTGGACGCCGGTCGAGACCTTCGGCATCGGCGACGGGTTCGACTGGTCGGCACGGTTGGTCGAGGCCGATGGCAGCGTCTTCGACGTCATCCACAAGGGCGCGCAGGTCGGAACGGTGCGCTGGCCGATGCTTGGCCGCCACAACGTGATGAACGGTCTTGCCGCACTTGCCGCCTGCAATGCGGTGGGTGTCGATGTCGCGTCGGTCATCCCGGCGCTGGCCAACTTCCGCAGCGTCAAGCGCCGCCTGGAGGTGGTGGGTGAAGTCGGCGACATCACCGTCTATGATGATTTCGCCCACCATCCGACCGCGATCATGACCACGCTTGCCGGGTTGCGCGCACGCGTCGGCAATGCACGGATCGTGGTGGCGATGGAGCCGCGCAGCAATTCGATGCGTCTTGGCGCCCACGCCGATGCGTTGGCACCGTCGCTGGAAGGCGCCGATACGGTGGTCTTCCTCGCCCGTCCCGAATTGCCCTGGGACGCGGCCAAGGTGATCGGCGCCGTCCGCGGTGAAGCGGTGGCGGTGCCCGACGCCGATGCCTTGATCGCCGAACTGCGCAAGCGCGTCCATGCCGGCGACCATGTGGTGTTCATGTCGAACGGCGGCTTCGATGGCGCGCCGCGCCGCTTCGTCGAGGCCTTGCGCGACCACACCTGAGCGTACTGTGCCTTAGACTTCCGTTTCGATCTCCGGGAAGTCCCCACATGTCCACATTGCGCGGCAAGACCCTCCTCATCACCGGCGCCTCCCGCGGCATCGGCCGTGCCATCGCCCTGCGTGCCGCCCGCGATGGCGCCAATGTCGCCATCGTCGCCAAATCGGGCGTGCCCAATCCCAAGCTGCCGGGCACCATTCACAGCGTCGCCGAGGAAGTGCGCGCGGCCGGTGGCCAGGCGCTGGCGATCCAGTGCGACATCCGCGAGGAAGACCAGGTCCACGCAGCGGTCGCCGCGACCGTCAAGGAATTCGGCGGACTCGACGTCCTCGTCAACAACGCCAGCGCGATCTGGCTGGCCGGCGCGCTCGATACCCCGATGAAGCGCTACGACCTGATGACCGGCGTCAATTCGCGCGGCACCTTCATGTGCGCGCAGGCCTGCCTGCCGGAACTGATGAAGTCGGCGAATCCGCACATCCTCACCCTGGCGCCGCCGCCGTCGCTGGAACCGAAGTGGTGGGCCGGCCATACCGCCTACACCCTGGCGAAGATGGGCATGAGCCTGGTCACGCTGGGACTCGCCGGCGAGTTCGGCCGCAAGGGCGTGGCGATCAATGCGCTGTGGCCGAAGACGATTGTTGCCACCGATGCGCTCAACATGATTCCCGGCATCGAACTCGATCGTTGCCGCAAGCCGGAGATCGTCGCGGACGCCGCGCAGGCGATCCTGGTGCGCGACGCCAAATCCAATACCGGTCGCTTCTTCATCGACGAGGACGTGCTGCGCGAAGCCGGCGTCACCGATTTCGACCAATACGCCGTCGACCCGACGAAGTCGTTGCTGCCCGACCTGTTTCTCTGACTAGATCGACTTGGACGCCTGATCGATGAAATACCTCCACACCATGATTCGCGTGCGCGATCTCGACGCCACGCTGCGCTTCTTCTGCGAAGGACTGGGGTTGCAGGAAACACGGCGGATGGAGAACGAGAAGGGCCGCTACACCCTGGTCTTCCTCGCTGCCGATGAAACCCCGAACGCCGAGATCGAGCTGACGTACAACTGGCCGGACGCCGACGGCAAGACCGAGGACTACGGCAGCGCGCGCAATTTCGGCCATCTCGCCTTCCGCGTCGCCGACATCTATGCCACCTGCGCGCGCCTGCAGGCGATGGGCGTGACGATCAATCGCCCGCCACGCGACGGCCACATGGCCTTCGTGCGTTCGCCGGATCTGATCTCCATCGAAATCCTTCAGGACGGCCACCTGCCGCCGCAGGAACCGTGGGCGTCGATGCCGAACACCGGCACCTGGTAATCACTATTGTCGTTCCGGGCGTCGTCTTGGAACCTGTTTTGCGAGACACATATTCATGACCACTCAGGATCTCCTCGACATCGGCCGCGATCGCCTCGTGCCGGTTTATCGCCAGCGCGAGATGGTGCTGGACCGCGGCCAGGGCTCGCGCGTCTGGGACGGCGAAGGCCGTGAGTACGTCGATTTCGGCGCCGGCATCGCCGTCTGCGGTCTTGGCCACGCGCATCCCGCACTGGTCGATGCGCTGACCGCACAGGCCGGCAAACTCTGGCACACCAGCAACGTCTTCTATTCCGAGCCGCCGTTGCGGCTTGCCGAGGAACTGGTGGCGGCGTCGCGCTTCGCCAGCCGCGTGTTCTTCTGCAATTCCGGCGCGGAAGCCAACGAGGCCGCGATCAAGCTGGTGCGCCGTTACGCCGCCGCGCAGGGACGTCCGCCGGAACGCCGCGTGATCATCACGTTCCACGGCAGTTTCCACGGCCGCACGCTGGCGGCGGTCACCGCGACCGCGCAACCGAAATACCAGGAAGGCTATGAACCGCTGCCGCAGGGGTTCCGCTACGTCGACTTCAACGACCTCGCGCAACTCGATGCGGCGATGGCGGCCGGTGACGTCTGCGCGGTGATGCTGGAACCGGTACAGGGCGAGAGCGGCGTGATTCCGGCAGCCGACGGTTATCTGCGCGGCGTGCGCGAACTCTGCGATCGTCATGGCGCGTTGCTGGTACTCGATGAAATCCAGGCCGGCATGGGCCGCACCGGCACCTTGTTCGCGCATTGGCAGGACGAAGTGAAGCCCGACATCGTCACGTTGGCCAAGGCGCTTGGCGGCGGCTTTCCGATCGGCGCGATGCTGGCTGGCGAGCGTGTTGCCGAAACCATGCAATACGGATCGCACGGCACCACCTTCGGCGGCAATCCGCTGGCGGCGGCAGTCGCGCGGGTCGCGCTGCGCGAGTTGTCATCGCCCGCCATCGCCGCCAATGTCGCCCGCCAGTCGCAGGCGATCCGCGATGGCGTGGCGAAGATCAACGAGAGGCTCGGGCTGTTCTCGCTGGTGCGCGGTCGCGGCCTGATGCTGGGCGCAGTGCTCAAGCCCGAACATGCGGGCAAGGCCGGCGCGATCCTCGATCACGCCGCCGCCAACGGATTGTTGCTGCTGCAGGCCGGTCCCGACGTGTTGCGCTTCGTGCCCGCGCTCAACATCGGTGACGCCGACGTCGCCGAGGGCCTGGCGCGGCTCGAACGCGCGCTGCAGGCCTGGATCGCCGGCTGAGGCTGGTTCGGCTCAGCGCGCGATCAACCCCGCTTCGATCAGCGCCGCACGCAACCTCGGCTTGCCCTGGTACTGCTGCGCCTGCATGCCGGCAGCCAGCGCGCCTTCGGTATTCGCCGCCATGTCGTCGGAGAAGAAGATGCGGTCCGGCGAGAGTCCCAGCTTCCTGGCGCAAGCGACATAAGTGGCAGGATCGGGCTTCAACGAACCGAATTCCGCTGAGCAATGGAAGCGGCCGGCGAATGCGTCGGCGTAGATCGGGCAGATCGCCGCGAAGTTGTCGCGTACCAGGAAGCCGTTGTTGGTGAGGATGGCCAGCGTCACTTTTCCGGACAGTTCGCGCACCAGCTCGATCATCTCCGGGAACGGCGTCATCGCCGTGGCGCGCGCGATCACGCAATCCTCGACCGTCACCGCAACGCCGAGTCGACGTGCGAGCTCATCGACCTGTCCCTGCGTGCTGTAAAGGCCGCGATCGCAGTCGCGCTCCAGCCCGGAAGCGAACAGCTCCGCTTCGACGCGTTCCGGCGTCACCCCGACGCGCTGTGCCAGGACCCGCACGCGCAGGTCGTGGTCGTAGTCGGCCAGCGTGTGATCGAGGTCGAACAGGATGCAGGCGGGCGCAACCATCAACCGGCGAGCTCCGCGAACGCCTCGCGCGCAGTCGCGATCGTGGCGTCGATATCGGTCTGCGCATGCGCGGAAGACATGAAGCCGGCCTCGAACGCCGAAGGCGCCAGGAACACGCCACGTTCCAGCATCGCGTGGAAGAAACGGTTGAAGCGTGCGGTATCGCAGGCGATCGCCTGCGCATAGGTATCGACCTTCTCCGTGCTGAAGAACAGCCCGAACATGCCGCCGACGCGTTGGGTGGTGAAGGCGATGCCGGCGTCGCGTGCGGCTGCTTCCAGCC
This sequence comes from Lysobacter sp., assembly GCA_027306995.1. GTDB lineage: Bacteria > Pseudomonadota > Gammaproteobacteria > Xanthomonadales > Xanthomonadaceae > Solilutibacter. The sequence continues at coordinate 7,015 of DAHUXS010000013.1, read as the reverse complement.
CATCGCACAGCGCATTCGTCTTTACTTCCAGTTCCGTGTAAAAACCCGGCGCCTGGATCAGGTCGAGCATGGCCAGTCCCGCCGCCATCGCCACCGGATTGCCGCTCAGGGTGCCGGCCTGGTAGATCGGGCCGGCCGGTGCGATCTGCTGCATCAACTCGCGGCGACCGCCATAGGCGCCGACCGGCATGCCGCCGCCGATCACCTTGCCGAAGGTGGAAAGATCCGGCGTCACGCCATAGCGCGCCTGCGCGCCGCCCAGCGCAACGCGGAAGCCGGTCATCACCTCGTCGAAGATCAGCAACGTGCCGTACTGCGTGCACAGTTCGCGCAGCGCCTGCAGATAGCCTGCGCGCGGCGGCAGGCAATTGGCATTGCCAACGACGGGCTCGATGATCAGCGCGGCGATGTCGGCGCCGTGCTCGTCGAACAGCTTCTGCGCCGCTTCGATGTCGTTGTACGGCAGGGTCAGGGTGAGATCGGCCAGCGCCTTGGGCACGCCTGGCGAGGTCGGCACGCCGAAGGTCAGCGCGCCGCTGCCGGCCTTCACCAGGAAGGAGTCACCGTGGCCGTGGTAGCAACCTTCGAACTTGACGATGCGCGCGCGCCCGGTCGCGCCGCGCGCCAGCCGGATCGCCGACAGCGTCGCTTCGGTTCCGGAATTCACCATCCGTACCATTTCGCAACTGGGGATCAGCCGCGTGATCGTTTCCGCCATCGTCACTTCCAGCGGATTCGGCGTACCGAACGACAGGCCATCGCGTGCCGTGGCGATCACTGCGTCCAGCACCTTGGGATGGTTGTGGCCGACGATCATCGGGCCCCACGAACCGACGTAATCGATATAGCGATTGCCATCGGCGTCGTACAGGTACGGGCCCTCCGCGCGCGCGGTGAAGAACGGTTCGCCGCCCACCGACTTGAACGCGCGCACCGGCGAATTGACGCCGCCGGGCATCAATTCCTGTGCGCGGGTGAAGAGGGCGTGCGAACGTGCGGTATCCATGGATGACTCTCTTGGTGAATGTTTCAGTCGAAGGCGGCGGCGCAGATACGCGCGGCGGTCGCGGGGTCGGGTGCGTCGAATACGCCGCTGATCACGGAGGCCAGATCGGCGCCGACAGCGATCGCCGCGTGCACATTGTCCGGCGTGATGCCGCCGATCGCCACTCGTGGCACACCCAGTACAGCCGCCTGTGCGAACAGTTCCGGCGTCGCCCGTCGTGCATGTGGCTTGGTGGGCGATGGGAACAACGCGCCGAACGCGATGTAATCCGCGCCCTGCGCGACAGCAGCGCGCGCGAGATCGATGTCGTCATAGCAACTCGCGCCGATAATCGCATTGTCGCCAAGTCGCACGCGGGCATCGGCGATGGCACCGTCGTCCTCGCCCAGGTGCACGCCAGAAGCGGACACGGCTTCCGCCAGCGCGACATCGTCATTGATGATCAACGGCACCGCGAATTCATCGCATAGCGCTTTCAGCGCACGCGCGCGTTCCAGCTGCGTGCGTGCATCGGACTGCTTGTCGCGGTATTGCAGCAGCGCCGCGAACGGCAGCACTGCACGGACGCGTTCGACCAGGCGGGCGCTGTCCGTTTCTTCGGGCGTAATCAGGTACAGGCCCGTCATGGGGCCGCGACGCGGCGACAAGGTGTTTCGCAGGGACATGGAGCGTGGACGGTGCGCGTGGGACAATGGCGCATCTTCCCGCATCCCGCAAAACCATGTCCGATTCCGTCGCAACCGCCCCGTTCCGCACCTGGATGTGCGTGGTCTGCGGCTTCATCTATGACGAGGCGCAGGGCTTGCCGGAAGAGGGGATCGCCCCCGGCACCCGTTGGGAAGACGTTCCGGACACCTGGACGTGCCCGGATTGCGGGGTGACCAAGGAAGACTTCGAGATGACTGAGGTCTGAAAACCGGCCTCGGCCCTGCCGAATCGCCTTATTTCGCCGGCGTCACGCCCGGCTTGACCGCCAGCACGGCGCCATCCTTCAGGTTCATTGCGTCGGCCTGGCCGGCGTTCAGCTCCAGCACGTAGCGGGCCGGGACATTGCTCGGATAGGGCGGGCACTGGTCGCCCAGGGTGCAGGGCGGGACATTGCGCTGCTGGGCCACCAGCTTCAGGCCGTTGTCGAAATAGAGGATATCCAGCGGAATCTTGGTATTTTTCATCCAATACGCCTGCGGTTCCTCGCTGTCGTGGATGAAGAGCATGCCGTGGTCGCCGGCCATGCTGTCGCGGAACATCAGGCCGCGCTCGCGCTGGTCCTCGGTTTTCGCCAATTCCACGTCATAACGATGGCCCTGCAGCTCCACCCAGGCGGTGGATTGCGCCGAGCTCGCGCAGCCGGAGGCCAGCAGGGACAGGGAAACGAACAGGGCGAGGCGGATCTGGCGCATCGGTTTTGACCACGAAAATGAGGGGAATCCATGCATCTTGCCGGCTGGCCGGTAGGCGTCAAGAAAATTTGTTGAAGAAAATGCTTGACTCCCCATTCATCTTCCGTATTATTCGCAGCCCGGCCTGACGCAGCGGCCTTCGGCAACGAAGAAAGCAGTTGACGGACACGGAAATCGCGCTACCATGTGCGGCTCACTCCGACGGAAACGTCGGGGCGAGAAGAAAGAAAAAATTTCGCTGCAAGGTGTTGACGGCAGTGAAAATTGAGTTAAGATGTGCGGCTCACTTCGGCGAAAACTTCGAAGTGAAACGAAAGAAAAAATTTCGCTGCAAGGTGTTGACGGTAGCGAAAAACGTTGTATAGTAGCTGGCTCCCTGACGCGAAACGCGAACGGGGCAAAACGGGGAAGGCGCTGAGGCCCAACCGGTTCTGTGAAAAGGTGTACGCAGGAAACTTGTGCGGACGTCTGATAGTGGCGTTGTCCACGTAGATGTTCGAAAGAGCGCAAGTCAATTCAATTGCATAGCAAGCGAGTGATTTCGAGCTCGATCGGACTCTGCACTCAAAACATTTGGATCAGCTCCTTAAACAGAGCGAAGTCCAGAAAAACTTAAGTGAAGAGTTTGATCCTGGCTCAGAGTGAACGCTGGCGGCAGGCCTAACACATGCAAGTCGAACGGCAGCACAGGAGAGCTTGCTCTCTGGGTGGCGAGTGGCGGACGGGTGAGGAATACATCGGAATCTGCCTATTTGTGGGGGATAACGTAGGGAAACTTACGCTAATACCGCATACGTCCTACGGGAGAAAGTGGGGGACCGCAAGGCCTCACGCAGATAGATGAGCCGATGTCGGATTAGCTAGTTGGCGGGGTAATGGCCCACCAAGGCGACGATCCGTAGCTGGTCTGAGAGGATGATCAGCCACACTGGAACTGAGACACGGTCCAGACTCCTACGGGAGGCAGCAGTGGGGAATATTGGACAATGGGCGCAAGCCTGATCCAGCCATGCCGCGTGGGTGAAGAAGGCCTTCGGGTTGTAAAGCCCTTTTGTCCGGAAAGAAAAGTTCTGGGTTAATAACCCAGGATCATGACGGTACCGGAAGAATAAGCACCGGCTAACTTCGTGCCAGCAGCCGCGGTAATACGAAGGGTGCAAGCGTTACTCGGAATTACTGGGCGTAAAGCGTGCGTAGGTGGTGGTTTAAGTCAGATGTGAAAGCCCTGGGCTCAACCTGGGAACTGCATTTGATACTGGATCACTAGAGTGCGGTAGAGGATAGTGGAATTCCCGGTGTAGCAGTGAAATGCGTAGAGATCGGGAGGAACACCAGTGGCGAAGGCGACTATCTGGACCAGCACTGACACTGAGGCACGAAAGCGTGGGGAGCAAACAGGATTAGATACCCTGGTAGTCCACGCCCTAAACGATGCGAACTGGATGTTGGGAGCAACTTGGCTCTCAGTATCGAAGCTAACGCGTTAAGTTCGCCGCCTGGGGAGTACGGTCGCAAGACTGAAACTCAAAGGAATTGACGGGGGCCCGCACAAGCGGTGGAGTATGTGGTTTAATTCGATGCAACGCGCAGAACCTTACCTGGCCTTGACATCCAGAGAACTTTCCAGAGATGGATTGGTGCCTTCGGGAACTCTGAGACAGGTGCTGCATGGCTGTCGTCAGCTCGTGTCGTGAGATGTTGGGTTAAGTCCCGCAACGAGCGCAACCCTTGTCCCTAGTTGCCAGCGAGTAAAGTCGGGAACTCTAGGGAGACCGCCGGTGACAAACCGGAGGAAGGTGGGGATGACGTCAAGTCATCATGGCCCTTACGGCCAGGGCTACACACGTACTACAATGGTGGGGACAGAGGGCTGCAAACTCGCGAGAGTGAGCCAATCCCAGAAACCCCATCTCAGTCCGGATTGGAGTCTGCAACTCGACTCCATGAAGTCGGAATCGCTAGTAATCGCAGATCAGCATTGCTGCGGTGAATACGTTCCCGGGCCTTGTACACACCGCCCGTCACACCATGGGAGTTTGTTGCACCAGAAGCAGGTAGCTTAACCGCAAGGAGGGCGCTTGCCACGGTGTGGCCGATGACTGGGGTGAAGTCGTAACAAGGTAGCCGTATCGGAAGGTGCGGCTGGATCACCTCCTTTAGAGACTAAAAGACAGCAAAGCTGTCAGGCGTCCGCACAAGTATCCTGCAATCCAGAAGTTTCCCGATCGGAAGGTCGTGGAAACGTCCCGCTTCGGGGCCTTAGCTCAGCTGGGAGAGCACCTGCTTTGCAAGCAGGGGGTCGTCGGTTCGATCCCGACAGGCTCCACCACTGAAGGCAAGAGACGTTGGGTCTGTAGCTCAGGTGGTTAGAGCGCACCCCTGATAAGGGTGAGGCCGGTGGTTCGAGTCCTCCCAGACCCACCAACTCCCGAACGGAAATGCTCCTGGATTGCGTACACCTAATTTGAAAAGCATCGGCATTGTGGCCGGTGTTTGTTCTTTGAAAACTGGAATGTAGCGAGCGCTTGAGCAGAAGACTGCTCAAACGTGTCGATTGAGGCTAAGGCGGGGGATTTAATCCCCTAACATTTGAAGTTGTCGTTGATATTCACGCTGCGGGATTTGTACTCCCCGGCACTACGATGACCCTGAGGCGACTTGGGGTTATATGGTCAAGTGAATAAGCGCACACGGTGGATGCCTTGGCGGTCAGAGGCGATGAAGGACGTGGTAGCCTGCGAAAAGTTCCGGTGAGCTGGCAACAAGCTTTGACCCGGAAATGTCCGAATGGGGAAACCCACCCGCAAGGGTATCCTGCAGTGAATACATAGCTGCTGGAAGCGAACCCGGTGAACTGAAATATCTAAGTAACCGGAGGAAAAGAAATCAACCGAGATTCCCTTAGTAGTGACGAGCGAACGGGGACTAGCCCAAAAGTCTGATTGGTTCTAGAAAAACGGCCTGGGAAGGCCGGCCATAGAAGGTGATAGCCCTGTATTCGAAAGGGCCATTCAGATGAAATTGAGTAGGGCGGGGCACGAGAAACCCTGTCTGAACATGGGGGGACCATCCTCCAAGGCTAAATACTCCTGACCGACCGATAGTGAACCAGTACCGTGAGGGAAAGGCGAAAAGAACCCTGGTGAAGGGAGTGAAATAGAACCTGAAACCGTGTGCGTACAAGCAGTAGGAGCCCTTCGGGGTGACTGCGTACCTTTTGTATAATGGGTCAGCGACTTATTGTTCGTGGCAAGCTTAACCGTATAGGGGAGGCGAAGGGAAACCGAGTCTGATAAGGGCGCATAGTCGCGGGCAATAGACCCGAAACCGGGTGATCTAGTCATGCCCAGGGTGAAGGTCCGGTAACACGGACTGGAGGCCCGAACCCACTCCCGTTGCAAAGGTAGGGGATGAGGTGTGATTAGGAGTGAAAAGCTAATCGAACCCGGAGATAGCTGGTTCTCCTCGAAAGCTATTTAGGTAGCGCCTCATGTGAATCTTCTTGGGGGTAGAGCACTGTCATGGCTAGGGGGTCATCGCGACTTACCAAACCATTGCAAACTCCGAATACCAAGACAGACTGCATGGGAGACACACGGCGGGTGCTAACGTCCGTCGTGAAAAGGGAAACAACCCAGACCCACAGCTAAGGTCCCAAATACATGCTAAGTGGTAAACGATGTGGAAAGGCACAGACAGCCAGGAGGTTGGCTTAGAAGCAGCCATCCTTTAAAGAAAGCGTAATAGCTCACTGGTCGAGTCGGTCTGCGCGGAAGATTTAACGGGGCTAAGCATGTAACCGAAGCTTGGGGTGCATCACTTTGTGATGCGCGGTAGAGGAGCGTTCCGTACGCCAATGAAGGTGGATTGAGAAGTCTGCTGGAGGTATCGGAAGTGCGAATGCTGACATGAGTAACGACAATGCGGGTGAAAAGCCCGCACGCCGAAAGCCCAAGGTTTCCTTGCGCAACGTTAATCGGCGCAGGGTGAGTCGGCCCCTAAGGCGAGGCAGAAATGCGTAGTCGATGGGAAGCAGGTTAATATTCCTGCACCTCGCGTAAGTGCGATGGAGGGACGGAGAAGGTTAGGTCTACCCGGCGTTGGTTGTCCGGGGGAAAGGAGGTAGGTATGTGTCTTAGGCAAATCCGGGACACTCTATACCGAGCACCGAGACGAGCTCTTTAGAGCGAAGTGACTGATACCACGCTTCCAGGAAAAGCTCCTAAGCTTCAGCTTACGAAGACCGTACCGTAAACCGACACAGGTGGGTAGGATGAGAATTCTCAGGCGCTTGAGAGAACTCGGGTGAAGGAACTAGGCAAAATGGTACCGTAACTTCGGGAGAAGGTACGCCTTCGATCGTGGCCACGTGCGTGGCTGAGCGATTGGAGGTCGCAGATACCAGGCCGCTGCGACTGTTTATCAAAAACACAGCACTCTGCAAACACGAAAGTGGACGTATAGGGTGTGACGCCTGCCCGGTGCTGGAAGGTTAAGTGATGGGGTCAGCCGCAAGGCGAAGCTCTTGATCGAAGCCCCAGTAAACGGCGGCCGTAACTATAACGGTCCTAAGGTAGCGAAATTCCTTGTCGGGTAAGTTCCGACCTGC
>DAHUXS010000002.1 GCA_027306995.1 Lysobacter sp. | reverse complement strand
CTTCGCTGCAGAATGCGTCGCGCGGGTCTTCGCGGGCCGACACGGCGGCGATCGACATGTCCGCAGCGAGCTCGCTGGGAAGGTCCTTGCACGAGTGAACGGCGTAATCGGCTCGGCCGTCGCGTAACGCGGCTTCGAGCTCGGTGACGAAGACGTTCGTCGTGCCGAGAGCGTCGAGGCTTCGGCTGCGATCGCGACCTCGGCCATCGTGCGCGCGGCGTCGACCGGGTGGTCGCCGACCGCCGTCTCCTCCGAGAGCATGAGCGCGTCGGTGCCGTCGATCACCGCGTTGGCGACGTCGAGGACTTCCGCGCGCGTCGGCATCGGGCTCGACACCATCGACTGCAGCATCTGCGTCGCGGTGATCACCACCTTGTTGCGCTGGACCGAGTGCGTGATGATCTTCTTCTGCAGGCCGGGCAATTCGGCGTCGCCGATCTCCACGCCAAGATCGCCGCGCGCCACCATCACCACGTCGCTGGCGTCGATGATCTCGTCGAGATTCTCGATCGCCTCGGCACGCTCGATCTTCGCCACCAGCGCGGCATGGCTGCCGTGCGACTGCGCGGCACGACGCGCCTCTTCCATGTCGGCGGCATCGCGGCAGAACGACACCGCGATGAAGTCGGCATCGAGGCGCGCGGCGATCGCGATCAGCTCGTGGTCTTTCTCAGTGATCGCGCCGAGCGACAGGCCGCCGCCCTGCTTGTTGAGTCCCTTGCGGTCGGACAGCACCGAATCGTTGAGCACGCGATTGATGATGCGCTGGCCTTCGATCTTCTCGACCTGCAACTGGACCATGCCGTCGTCGAGCAGCAACACGTCGCCCGGCACGACGTCGCCCGGCAGGCCGAGATAGCTGACGCCGACCTGGGTGGCATCGCCCGGCGGCGGATTTTCCTCGGCGACCAGATCGAAGCGATCGCCTTCCTTCAACGCGACCTTGCCTTCGGCGAAACGCTCGACGCGGATCTTGGGACCCGGCAAGTCGGCAAGGATGCCGATCTCGCGGCCGGCGCGGGCCGCGGCCTCGCGCACGGCCTGCGCGCGTGCGATCTGTCCCGAGGGATCTCCGTGCGAAAAATTGAGTCGGACGCAATCGACGCCGGCACGGATCAACGCATCGAGGACTTCCGGCGAATCGGTGGCCGGGCCAAGCGTGGCGAGGATGCGGGTGCGACGGCGGTGCTGTGACATTCGGGGCTCCTGACTGATCCCGTGACGCTAGCACAGCCATGCGCGTGCGTCAGGCGCGAAGACCCGACGCACGCGTTGTATTCGTTGTCAGGGGGCCGAAGTCACCAGCTCGGTATAGGCCCGGTGTTTCCTGAAGAGAGCGAGGCGATCGGCCATGTTCTTGAGCGACTCGGGCGCACCGGGTCCATTCGCCACCCACGCCGGGGCTTGCGCGACCACCGATTCCTGCAATCTCACCGCTTCGTCAAACTGGCCTGCCGCGGCATAACAAGCGGCCACGGTATCCAGGGTGCCGGGATCAAGTAATTTGTCCATGTCTTGCATCCGCTTCGCCATCACCAAGCCCTTGTCGGCGGCGCGAAGATCCGCGAATCGCGATGTGCAGTATGCCCATGCCAAGTTGTTGCGTGCAGTGGTGGACCCTTCCGCTTCAGCCTGTTGCAACAGCTTGAGGCCGTGGACGTGGTCAGCTGGCACATCGCTTTGCTGAAGCAACCAGGCACCGTATGCCAGTACCGCATTGTGCGACTTCGCCGCGATCGCCTTGTCCAGTAGTCGACGCCCTTCAGTGACGTCTTTCGCGCCTCCAGTCCCGTTGAGCAGCCATGCCCCATACATCGCTTGCGACTCGATGTCCCCGGAACGCACATCCTGCATCACAAGAGCCCGCGCTTTTGCGCTGTCCTTCGGGATACCCGCGCGACCAGCCAGGGTTAACAGGGCCAGCTCGCGTCTCGCCCTGGCGCCATCAGGAGAGGCGGCCAGTGCCTCGTAGACTTTCCGCGCCGACTCGGGTGTCCCCTTGAGCTCCTTGAATCCCTGCGCCCACAAGCCGGCAAGCATGTATGTCGCTTGCAAATCCCCTGCGGTCATCGCCGGGACCAGTTGCAATTCGGCCTCGCGCCATTGGTTGCGCTCGATCGCCAGGAGTCCAAGCTCGCGCTGGGCCATGCGGTCTCCAGCGAGCGCCGCGCTCTTCAACAGGTCCAGCGTAGCGGTATCGGGCGTCTGACTCGGATGGGCCACGATCCATCGATGCGCGACTTCGCGGCTTGATTCAGCGTCGCCAGCAGCGGCAGCCTTGACCTCCCACTCCAGCGCACCTGCCTTGTCACCATGCTTGCTCAGGTTTGCGGAGATCAACTGATAGCCGTATCCACTCGCGTTGTTCTCGGGTTTCGACAGTTCACAGATGCCTGCGGCGTCAATGATTTTCCCCGGCGGGACATCGAGTGCAAGCGCAATGCGCCATGGCCCAGCCTCGGGATTCCCCACGGCAGCTGCTTGCGCAAGGCGCTGGTCGAAAGCGGACATGCCATCGCCCTTTGGATGCAAGGCGGCATGATATTTGGTCGCCAACAATGAGGCACCGCGCTGCCACCATTGCTTGTCCGCCGCATCCAGCAACAGGTCCGCTGCCTTTTCATCCCTGGCAATACCGATGCCATTGCGGTAGGCGGTGGAGAGCAACACCATCGCCATGCCTTGCTTCTTTTCCGCCAGCGGCAGTAACGCATCGACCAAGCCATCGGCACAACCCGCATAAGGCTTGAGCCCGCACACCATCATCAAAGTGGAGAGCGACAGCAGGCCACCTTTGGCAGACATCTGCTGCATGGCCGCGACGCGATCCGCCAGCGACCCCTTATCCATCGCAGTCAGGATCGCCTTGGCATCGAGGGCTGAAGGAAGCTCCGCCTTGGCATAGACGTCGATGAATCCCTTAGCAGTCGCGTCCAAATGCGCGGCCGTACCCACTGCCGGGTTTTGGCGATCGATTGCTGCCTGGGCGACCACGTAGTCGAAACGGATGTGACGCTCGACCTTGCGCTCCGGGTCCCAACCCACGATGTCAATCGGGAATTCGCGATGCGGCAGGAAGTCTTCATAAACCGCGTAATCGAACTCGAGTCCCATCGCATCGAACGCGGCATACGCATCATTCAGGATCACGACACGGATCGGGCGACCCCACGCCCCGGTACCAGCCCTTTGCTGCGCATACTTCCACAGCGCTGCGAACGCAGTGACCTCGGCCTCCGCAGCCACCTTGTCACCACGTGCTTCGGCGCAGAGTTGCAGGGCGCGATGGAGCGCCAGCGACACCGGGACTTTTGCAACGGCACTCTGCAGTGCATTCGCGTTCTTGCGGCAGGTCTCGACCGTAATGTTTTCCCGTGAATAACCGTTCGTGCCGAGCAGGTCGTAAAGCCCGCCAACATCCTCGCCTGAGGCTTTGGACAAGTACCTCGTCCAAGCCTGTTCGGGCGTCATGCCTGCGACCTGCGCCAATGCCGCAGGGGCCATCGCGAACAACCACGCGGCCAACCCGATTCGAAATAGCATCTTCATTGCCTCCCTCCCGACACATCTTCGAGCAAGGCCTTGAGCCTGCGATCGCGTTCACCCGCCTCACCTTGCAACGGCACGCGATAACGCAGGGTGGACGAGAGGTCATCGCGGACCTTGCGCATCGTCTCGACATGGGCCGCATCTTCGTCGGCGGACACATAACGAGCATCAACCTTCATTTCGTGCACCACACGTGCTTCCTGGCCAGCGGTATCAACCGTACGCGTGTAGTCGAAGGCCTTCGCCTTCTGTTCCTCGTGTTCCTTGCCGAACGTGGACGCCCAGCCTGCGGGCACCGTCACGGTCGTCTCGTGGCGATATGTTCCTTGGCGAGCGAAGTACAGTGGCCCCGTCCGTGAGATGGTCTTCGGCGATTTCGCAACCTCCGACAATGCCTCGCCATAAATCTGCAGAGCACCCACAGAGCCCTGTTTTTGGATGGCGTTCGCGATGCGGTAGGACTCGTTGACCTTCAGGACATTCCCGGCGAGATCGTCGCTGATGACCGGCGCGGCCAATACGTCGAGCTGGCCATAACGTTTCTGGTAGTACTCGGCGTAACCACGCCTGAGATCGTCGATGCGTTGGCGATTGACGGTGGAACGCATCTCGTCGGCGGCACCGCCGCGATATTCGGTCGTGATGTCGAGACGCGCCGAGCCATCGGGCTGGATCACGAAATGTTCGCTGGTGTTCACTGCAAGCCTGGTGATTGCCGGAGCGGGGATCGTCTCCAGGCCCTGCTGCCCCGAGCGGATCGGCAATGCCATCCCATAGGCGCTCAGATCGGTATCGCGCGGCTTCCCGCCCTGCAACGAACGCGTGGGATCGACCCATATCGGCTGCCCAGCGATCTCGGCGCGCACGATGACGTGATTGAACACCGCGCCCGATGGCGAAAATTCCCCGATCCTCTTGCCCCGGACCGTGGAGACCAGCGCCGGCTCTGCCTGGATATCGAGCCGGCGCAGGATCATCGACAACAGATAGGCCTTGTCCTTGCAGTCGCCGTAGCGACGTGACCAGGTGACGCCAGGCGCATTCGGACGGTGGGAGTTCTGCCCGGTTTCGACGCCGAAATAACGGACTTCGTCCTGCACCGCGCGCAGCGCCATGGCCAATCGCGTGTCGGGGTCAGCCAGCGCCTTCCATTGCGCGATCCGCGCCTGCAGGTCCGCCGGCAATTGCACGTCCGCCGGGTACAACCGCAACGCCCAGGTCACCACGTCGCCCCAGCTCCGGCGTTGCGATGCCTGCACGTAGGGATATGGCTGGTACCACACCGGATAGTCGTCTTCGTTCTGGATGCCGGGCGTTCCGTGCTGGTGGAACTCCATTTCGCGCCCGTCGGCGAGATCGCGATACGTGGCCTGCACCGTGGTGTGTTCGCTGTGGATCGCGATATCGCTGCGTGGCGGATAGAGAACGCGCAACCAGTTGTCGAGCATCGGGCTGTTCCAGCCCAGGTAGATCGAGTCCGATTCCTGGCCCGCGAGCACCGGATTGCTGCCCTGCACGGTGTAGCTGATCTTGACGAGATCGTCGACGCGGATGTCGTCGAGCACGATCAATGCTTCGACCTGGCCGTTGGCGATGTCCTGTTCGAATTCGCTTTCGCGACGCGCCACCGTGATCGTGGCGGGACGCAGGCGATCCTCCCATTTCCCGTTGCGGCGCAAGGCCACCTCGTGGATCACCAGGTGCTGGTAGTCGGGATTGAATCCGATCTGGTAGCGACCGGCCTCGCCGAGATTCGACTGCGTGCGCGGCTGGTAGACGTATTCGAAATAATCATCGTTTCTGCCGGCGCGATGATCGACCTGTTCGTCGTAGCGCCAGGTCCGCCAATTGCCTTCGTCCGCCCCGGGAGTCGACGCCGGCCAGGCATCCGGAACCGGTCCGCGCGACTGCACGAATGCCGGCGCCGGCCCGGTCGCGAATTCATATTCCCCGCGCTTGAACGTTTCCGCAGGCGCCGCGCCAGCACATGCCAGCAGCAGTGCGCACCACAACACTTTCATCCCCATTGCGACTCCCCCGAGATTGCACTCCCAGACTAGCCGCAAGAAGGGAAATTGTCAGCCGCGCGCTTCCAATGCCGCGACCGCCGGCAAGGTCTTGCCTTCGAGGAATTCGAGGAAGGCGCCACCACCGGTGGAGATATAGGAGACGTCCTTCTCGATGCCGAACTTGTCGACCGCGGCCAGGGTGTCACCACCGCCGGCGATCGAGAACGCATTCGATTCCGCGATGGCATGGGCGACGGTTTCGGTGCCGCGCTCGAAAGCCTTGAACTCGAACACGCCGACCGGGCCGTTCCACACCACGGTGCCGGCATCCTGGATCATCAAGGCGTAACGCGACGCGGTTTCCGGGCCGATGTCGAGGATCATGTCGTCGGCACCGACCGCATCGACCGGCTTGATCGTCGCCGGCGCGTCGGCCTTGAACTCGGGCGCGACCACGACGTCGACCGGCAACGGAATGTCGGCGCCGCGCGCCTTGGCATCCGCCATGATCTTCTTCGCAGTATCGACCAGGTCGTTTTCGACCAGCGACTTGCCGACGCCGTGGCCCATCGCCGCGATGAAGGTATTGGCGATGCCGCCACCGACGATCAGCTGGTCGACCTTGCCGACCAGCGACGACAGCAATTCGAGCTTGGTGCTGACCTTACTGCCGGCAACGATGGCCAGCAACGGACGCGCCGGGTGCTGCAACGCCTTGGCCAGCGCATCGAGCTCGGCCATCAGCAACGGACCGCCCGCGGCCTGCTTCGCGAACCGGATGACGCCATGCGTCGAGGCCTGCGCGCGATGCGCGGTGCCGAACGCGTCCATCACAAAGACGTCGCACAGCGCGGCGTACTGCTTCGACAAGGCCTCGTCGTCCTTGCCTTCGCCGACGTTCATGCGGCAGTTCTCGAGCAGCACGATCTGGCCCGGCGCGACCTCGACGCCGTCGAGGTAGTCGCGCACCAGCGGAACGTCGCGACCCAACAATTCCGACAGGCGGCGCGCCACCGGCGCCAGCGAATCGGCTTCGCTCCACACGCCTTCCTTGGGGCGGCCGAGGTGCGACGTCACCATCACCGCCGCGCCGGCATCGAGCGCCGCCTTCAGCGTCGGGATCGAGGCGAGAATGCGCTGGTCGGAGGTCACCACGCCATCGGCGACCGGCACGTTCAAGTCCTGGCGGATCAGCACGCGCTTGCCGCGCAGGTCGAGGTCGGTCATGCGGGTGATGGACATGCGCGGGCGCTCCGTTTCGTTTCAGCAGGAAACGCCTATTGTCGCGGGCCGGACCGCCGCGTTCAAATCAAACGAAAAGGGCGCCACGTGGGCGCCCTTTCGCTGGATCGACGGCTTCGCGCTCAGCGGTAGCCGGAATCCTTGGGATCGTTGACGATCTTGATCAGCACGCTGCGCGAGTCGTAGGCCGACGGCGAGCTGAAGATCAGGCGACCGAGACCCTTGTACGCGCATTCCCAGCGGTGGGTATCGCCACCGTGGTAGAACGGGATCCATGCCTTGCCGGTGACATAGGCGCCGCAATCGGCGTCGCGATGGCCGATCAGGTCCTGCACCTGCTTCTGCGGCATGCCGATCTCGAGCTTGCTGAACGGCGAACCGGCAGCGGCAGTACCGTAGATCTCCCCTTCGACGCCATCCTTGCCCTTCACCGTGCGCATCGGACCGTGGTCGGTCTGCTCGGTCTTGGCCTTGTCGTCTTCCTTCTTCGACTCGTCCTTCTTCTTGCCCCACGGCAGGCCAGCGCTGGCATCGGCACAGAACGCGAGCGCGGCGATTCCGAGGACGATCCCGCCCATCCGGACACGTTGCTTCATTTCGATTCTCCTTCCCCTGTTGGTCGTCCGCGGCCACGCATGTGACCGCAGTCTCGAAATTCTGCCACGAATTACTTCGCCGCGACCACCTTGACCATTTCCAGGCACTTGTTGCTGTAGCCCCATTCGTTGTCGTACCAGCTGACCAGCTTGACGAAGGTCGGGTCGAGCGCGATGCCGGCATCGGCGTCGAACACCGAGGTGCAGGTCTCGCCGCGGAAGTCGGTGGCGACAACCTTGTCCTCGGTATAGCCGAGCACGCCCTTGAGTGCGCCTTCGCTCTGGGCCTTCATTTCGGCGCAGATCTCGGCGTAGGTCGCCGGCTTCTCGAGTTCGCAGGTCAGGTCGACCACGGAGACGTCGCTGGTCGGCACGCGGAAGCTCATGCCGGTGAGCTTCTTGTTGAGTTCGGGAATGACCACGCCCACGGCCTTGGCCGCGCCGGTCGACGACGGAATGATGTTCTCGAGGATGCCGCGGCCACCGCGCCAGTCCTTGTTGCTCGGGCCGTCGACGGTCTTCTGCGTCGCGGTGGCGGCGTGCACGGTGGTCATCAGGCCGCGCTTGATGCCCCACTTGTCGTTGATGACCTTGGCGATCGGCGCCAGGCAGTTGGTGGTGCACGAGGCGTTGGAGATGATCGCTTCGCCGGCGTACTTGCCGCTGTTCACGCCATAGACGAACATCGGCGTGTCGTCCTTCGACGGCGCCGACAGGATCACCTTCTTCGCGCCGGCATCGAGATGCTTCTGCGCGGTGGCCTTGTCGAGGAATAGGCCGGTCGATTCGATCACCACGTCGGCGCCGACTTCGTCCCACTTGAGGGCGGCCGGATCGCGTTCCTGGGTCAGGCGGATCTTCTTGCCATTGACGACCAGGGTGTTGCCTTCGACCGAGATGTCGGCCTTGAAGCGGCCATGCACGGAGTCGTAGCGCAGCATGTAGGCCAGGTAGTCCGGCTCCAGCAGGTCGTTGATCGCGACGATCTCGATGTCGTTGCCGAAGTTCTGCACGGCGGAACGGAAGACGTTGCGGCCGATGCGACCGAAACCGTTGATGCCGACCTTGATGGCCATTGCCTGCTCCTGGGGTAGAAAGGGGTGATGACGCTGGATGCGCCGGTCATCCGTCCATTTTAGCGGGTGTCATGGGACAGCGCCTGATCCTCGGCTACCATCGGCCCATGAACAAAATCACCAAGCCGCGCCTGCTCCAAACCAGAACGCTGATCGCCCTTGTCCTGCTCGCCTGCGCCCTGCCCGTGCTGGCTTGGGCGCCGCTGGGCCACCGCCTGGTCGGCGATCTCGCCGAACGCCATCTGACCCCGGCCGCCAAGGCCGAAGTCGCGAAGCTGCTGGCCGGCGAACGCGAGCCGACCCTGGCCGGCGTCGCCAACTGGGCCGACGAATTGCGCAACACCGATGCCGATCGCTTCAAGCGCACCTCGCGCTGGCACTACGTCAAGCTGACCGGGCCGGAGTGCGCGTACGAACCCGCAAAGGAGTGCAAGGACGGGAATTGCGTGATCGCCGCGATCGAAGCGCAGCTCGCCATCCTGCGTGACCGCAGCCAGCCGCTCGACGCGCGTCGCGATGCCTTGAAGTTCGTGGTGCATCTGGTTGGCGACGTCCACCAGCCCTTCCATGCCAGCAATCGCCCCGACGCCGGCGGCAACCAGTACCAGATCAGCCTGCGCACCAAGCTCAAGCCCGAAGCCTATGCGCAGAAGAACTACGTCGATGGCGTGATGGGCACCAACCTGCACTCGATGTGGGATTACTACGTGCTCGGGGAAACCGGAATGCACCCGCGCGCCTTCGCCGACGAACTGGCAAAGCGCCCGTGGCCTCCGATCGCGACGACGGACGGCAATCCGACGCAGTGGGCGCAGGAATCCTGCCGGCTGATCGACGACTGGGGCACCTATCCGCAGGGCCACAAGCTCGATGCCAGCTACAGTGAAGCGATGCGCCCGTTGGCCGAACGCCGCGTGCTGCAGGCCGCCGATCGCCTGGCATTGCTGCTGAACGAAGCGCTGGATCCGGGTTTCAGGCCAGCGGATTCGCCGGCGCCCTGATTCTCTGGGCCGCGTGCACGCCTCAGCGCGTGCACTTCACCGCGTCGGAATCCTGCGCCACTCCGCTGAGGATGCGGATGTTGGCGAACGCCGCGCTGAACGGCGCATCGGCGTCGATGTGGAACGGCTCCTCGATACCGGGCATGTCGGCGCCCGCCTTGGCGAAGCAAGCCAGCGGAATCTTCAGTGTCTTCTTCTGACCGGTGCCCGCAGCGGCGATCGCCTCGCTGATATCCACCGGCCCCTTGCATCCATTCCCGCATTGCATGGATGCCAGTACCGGCGACTTCGCAGGCGTGCGGACGACGACATCGAACAGCAGCGCCGCATTTGCGTTCTGCATCGCTGCCAGGTTGTTGCGTGAAGGATTGCGCGAGAAGAACGCCGCCGGCGCCAGCCATGTCACCTGCTTGGCATCCTGTTGCGTGTTTACTTGTACCGTCGTTACCTCCAGCGCAGGCTTGCCTACCGGCCAGCGCAACATGCGGTTGAGATCGGCACCCAGCGCCTGATCTTCGCCGTTCGCGCCGACATGCAAGGCGAACATCGGCGCATCGGCCATGTTGAAGATCGACAGCACCGTGGCTTCGCCACAACGGTCGAGGCTCGAAACCGGCAATTCGCCCAAGTGCGACTTCTGGCCGTAGCGCAAGCCGTAACCGACAGGGAACAGCGGCGGGCGCTTGCCATCGGGATGGTTGCCCGGTGCCGGGCACGGCACGCCGGGCCACGGGAATCCCAGCCGTCCGCGGAAACCGCTGCCATCCCGCGCGAACAGCACATCGGCGATGCCGCCACCCTCCGTTCCCGGCAACCATGCAGCGACGAAAGCGTCGGACAGGTTGATCATGTCGTTGGCGTAGAGCGGCCGTCCGGCAACGAACACGGTCACTACCGGTTTGCCGCTCGCGCGCGCCCGCTTCAGCACCCCGAGATCCTCGGGAAACCGCCGGCTGTGTGTTGCCGTGTCAGAGGGAACGATATCGCCGTTGGTTTCGGCATAGGGCGTTTCGCCGACGACCGCGACCACCACGTCGAATTTCGACGGATCGATGCCATCGCCATCCCCGGCGACGATGACATGGTCACTGCCTGCCGCTTCGCGCAAACCGGAGAGAATGCTTTGCGCATTGGGGAAATCGGCATTGCTGTTATCGCTGCCCTGCCAGGTCAACGACCAGCCACCGGTCTGGTTCGGAATCGAGTCCGCGGTCTTGCCCACCACTAGAATGCGTTTGCCGCGATGCAGCGGCAGCAAGTCGTGCTCGTTCTTCAACAGCACCAACGATTCACGCACCGCGCGCCGCGCCAGCGCGCGCGCCTGCAACGCCTCGGACTTGCCGGCATAACGGCCATCCGACGGTTTGCGCGCGAACAATCCGGACCGCAGCTTCACTCGCAGGATGCGGCTCACCGCGTCATCGATGCGCGACATCGGTATCTGTCCGCTCTCGACCTGCTTGATGGTGTTGGCGATGAATGCCTTCCAGTCGTCCGGGACCATGATCATGTCGATGCCGGCATTGATGGCCTTGGCGCAACTGTCGTTGGTGCACCCCGGCAGTTGCCCGATGGCGTTCCAGTCGGAGACGATGAAACCGTCGAAGCCCATCTTGTCCTTCAGGGCCCCGGTCAGCAGCGGCTTGGCGCCGTGCATTTTCCCGTATTCGACACCGTCGCCCACGTCATTCCAGCTGTTGTAGCTGGCCATCACCGTCTGCACGCCCGCGCCGAGTGCACCGTAGTAACCCTGCGCATGAACGTTGATCATTTCCTCGCGGCTGACCGTGCTGATGCCCTGGTCCTTGCCGTTGTCGGTCGACCCGTCGCCGATGTAGTGCTTCGCCGTCGCGATCGCCGTGCCGTCGCCGCGCAAGTCACCCTGCATGCCCCGTACATAGGCATCGCCGTACTGACGCACCAGCGCGCCATCCGACGAGAAACTTTCGTAGCTGCGGCCCCAGCGAGCGTTCTGCACCACCGCCAGCGTCGGCGAGAACGCCCAATCAATACCGGTCGCGCGCGTCGCACGTGCGGTCGCCGCACCGATTTCGCGGACCAGTTCGGGATCGCGCGCGGCGCCAAGGCCGATGTTGTGCGGGAAGGTCGTCGCGCCGAACACGTTGCTGTGTCCGTGCACGGCGTCGGTACCCCAGATGATCGGAATCGGCGTCTTGGCGTCTGTGGCGACGGAAGCCGCGTGATAAGCATCCGCCAGCGCCAACCAGTCCGCCGCACTGGCGTGCTTGTTCTTGCCTGGCCAGGAACCTCCGCCGTTGAGCACTGAGCCGATGTAGTACCGGCGCACTTCGTTCGGCGTGATCGACTTGATTTCGGCCTGGGTCATCTGCCCGACCTTCTGCGCCAGCGTCATCGACGCAAGGATGTCGCGCACCCTCGCCTCGATCGCCGCATCCTTCGCGACCGCACTGTTCACGTGCGGCCAATCGCTCAGGAGCTTGCCGCTGGACTGGCTCTGCCCTGCCCTTGCGGCGGGTAACAACAACCCCGCCGCCACGGCGATCGCAAGTACGCGCCTCATCCCCGGCCTCAGAGCTTGTAGCTCAGGCCGAGCAGGTATTGCCGGCCGTAGGTCGTGTATTCCTGGGGCGCCATCAGGCCGCCGGGAAAGTTGCTGTCCTGGACGGTGCGGTAAGGCGCGTTGTTGAGGTTGTTGACCTGGAACAGGATCGACAGACCATGCAGCCGGGTGTTCTCGCCGAACTCGTAGCTGGTCTGGAAGTCCAACTGACGTTCCGACAGCGAACGCAGGATCGAGCGGCTGCCGAACAGGTACGAATATTCACCGCGATACGAACTGCGATAGCGTTCGCTCAGACGGATCGAGAACCCGTGGCGTTCGTAGAACACGGTGCCATTGGCGACGATCTTCGAGAGTCCGGGCAAGGTATCGGTTTCGCTGGAATCGGGTCCGTTCGGCTTGATCGAGGTCTTGGTATAGGAGCCGTTGACCGTCGCTCCAAAGCCTTCAAGCATCGGGTGCAACAGGCCGAAATTGAGCGCGGCGCTCAATTCCGCACCCTTCATTTCACCGCCCTTGCCATTTGCCCAGGTGTAGAACGTGCCCAGGTTGGATACCGGTGTCACTCCACTGCTGTTGGAATAGCCACTGAAATCCCAGTTCGGGATCGCCTGCTGGTAGACATAGGTATTGAGTTTCTTGTGGAAGAAGGCCAGGCCGACATAGCTGGCTGGCCCGAAATACTTTTCGAACGAGACGTCGAATGCATCGGCCCGGTATGGTTGCAGCGACGGATTGCCACCATTGCCACTCCACTGCCGCGTCGTCAGGTCCACGCCAGCACCGCTGGCCGCATTGAGATAGTTGATCGGCGCACGCGAAATGGTCTTGCCCGCGCCGAAGCGGGTGATCCAGCCGTGGCCGAAGTCGAACACCAGGTTGAGGCTGGGCAACATGTCGTAGTAGTGCGTACCCAGCGTCTGTGAACCGGCAACGCCACTATTGACGTTGAATGCCGTCGATTGCTGGTCGCTCTTGATCCACTGCACACCGGCATTGCCGCGCATGTGGACGTGGCTGCCGAGGTCGGCATCGATGTCGAGCCGGGTATATGCGGTGGTGATGTTTTCGATGACGTTGAAATCCTTCTTGACGTCGTCGTCGCTCATGTTGAGCATCACGTTGTAGTACTTGCCGAGCAACGAACGCGGATCGTAGCTGAGTACGCCGCCGATACCGTCGAATCCCAGCGACGTCGAGCCCAGCACGTCCGATGCGTTCAGCGCCGCACCGGTCGCGCCGTTCTTGAGATCAGCGAAATAAACCAGCGAGCTCTTGTCCTTCTCGCGGCGGTTGAGGTCGACGCCAAACGACCAGTGGCTCAGGAACTTCGAATCGAGCGCGCGATCGAGGTTCAAGCGCAGCGCACGCATCTTGTCTTCCTGCTTGGAATTCTCCAGGCGCCCGTCATGGCCCCACCCCGCCGGATCGCTGAGCAGGACATTCGCGGGATTGGTGAAATCGGGCGTCGAGAATTGCGCGAATTGCGGGTACAGCGGGACATTGAAGCCGATCGTCTGACCGGTCGCGTAGCCCGCGTAGGTTTCGAGTTGGGACTGGTTGCGACGCGCGCGCGACCAACTCATGTCGACGGTCGCGGTCCACGGATCGAGCGTGAAGGTGTTGTTCCAGCCGATCGCCGCGACGGTATCGCCACGGGTGTTGTTGTCGTTGCGCACCACGGGGGCGACGTTGTTCAAGGTGCCGCCGGTGACGAACTGGCCTCCATTGACGTTGGTGGTCTGAACACCGGAATACGTGACGTTGCCGCCATTTGTCCAAGGATCGTTGGCCCACATCGCGCCGCGCATCAGCTCGTTCTGGTCGAACTTCGAGTAGTACAGGTCGAGCACGCTGTGGAACGATTTGTTGGGGCGGAATTCCAGCACGCCCATCACGCCGGTGCGCTTGAGTTCGTGCGTCTTCACCCAGCTTTCCGCACCCTGCAGCGCGATCGCGCCATCGGGCTTGCCATGCCCGCTCGGGAACCAGTCTTCCGATCCACCCCACCACCACGCCTTGTAGTGTTTCTCCTCGTAGGGAGAATCGATGCGCGCGATGCCGACGGCGACACCGAGGGTGTTGTTGAAGAACTGGTCAACGTAGGACGCGCTCACGCGATAGCCATTCGCCTTGGCGCCCGGTGTCAGCTTGCCGAAAGAATTACGTTCGCCCGAAGCGTTGAGCACGATGCGGCGCTTTCCGAATTGCAGCGGCCGGATCGCCTGCAGATCGACGGTACCAGCCAGGCCCTGGCCGACCAGTCCAGCATCCGGCGTCTTGTAGACGACCACGCCATTCATCAACTCCGCGGGGAATTGATCGTATTCCACGCTGCGGCTGTCGCCGGTGCTGACGATCTCGCGTCCGTTCAACAACGTGGTGCTGAAGTCGGGCGACATGCCGCGGATGTTGATGACCTGGCCACGGCCGTCGACGCGTTGCGAAGTGACGCCAGGCAGGCGCGCGATCGATTCGGCGATCGAAACGTCTGGCAGCTTGCCGATGTCTTCGGCACTCACCACTTCCACGATCGAGTTCGACTGCTCCTTTTTCTTCACCGACTTTTCCATGCTGCCGCGGATGCCGGTCACAGTGACGCTGCCGAGCTGGTTCTGGTCCTTGGTCGCATTCGTCGCCGATGATTGCTGCGCGGACGCATCGGTGCTCTGGGCATGAGCGGCTCCGGCTCCCAACACGAACAGACAGGCGACCGCCAGCGGCGCGTGGCGAAGACGATTGGGACGACGCATCGAACGGGCATCACATGGCATTGAACGACCTCGGCATCAGAAATTGACAGCGCTGTCATAACGGAGCATTAATGGAATGTCAACAATTTCCACTGCAACAATGCGCAGGCCCATGACTCGACATTCGATTCACAGCATTCATCGTTTTTTCGCGTTGCGTTGCAACATCCGTGCAAGCATGCGATTCGGATGGATCGCATCGTTGTTCATCTCTCTGTACTGCACGTCGTTGCACGCCGCCACGCACGCCAAGGCTTGGATCACCACTGACGACCATCGCATGCAGTTGCAACCCGTCAGTGTGCGTCGTTTGGTCGGGCCCATTGCACATCCCGATATCCGCATCGATTCCGCCCACCGCATGCAATCGATCGTCGGCTTCGGCGCCGCCATGACCGATGCCTCATCGTCATTGTTGCTGGGCATGCCGGTGGAGCAACGACGTGCAGCGATGCATTACCTGTTCTCACGTAACGATGGCGGCCTCGGTTTCGACTTCACGCGCATCCCGATTGGCGCTTCGGATTTCTCGACCGCCCACTATTCCCTGGACGACCCGCCCGGCGACCAACCCGATCCCGAACTGCGGCACTATCGCTTCGACCATGTACGCGACACCGTCATTCCGTTGTTGCGGCAGGCGCGCGCACTGAATCCGCAACTGCAGGTGATGGCATCACCTTGGAGCGCACCGGGCTGGATGAAAGACAGCAACAGCCTGATCAAAGGCAGCCTGCGCCCGCAATACGTCGATGCATTCGCAGCCTATCTGGCGCGTTTTGCCCACGACATGGAGTCCGCGGGCGTTCCGCTATTCGCCTTGACGATCCAGAACGAACCCTCTTTCGAGCCCGGCGATTATCCCGGCATGCGCCTATCCGCCACCCAGCGTGCAGCGGTCATCGCTGCATTGGGACCACGCCTGTCCTCTTCCGTGCAGATCCTCGAATGGGACCACAACTGGGACAAGCCCGACGAACCGCTCGCAGTCCTGTCCAACCCAGCAGCTGCACGCTACGTACGCGGCATCGCCTGGCATTGCTATGGCGGAACGGTCGACGCCCAAAGCAAGGTACACGACCGCTATCCGAAGCTCGATGCCTATCTCACCGAGTGTTCGGGCGGCGATTGGGAACCGGTCCGCAGCAACGGCATCAGCGGGCAGACCAGCAGCCTGGTCATCGGTCCGCTGCGCAACTGGGCGCGCGGCGTGCTGTTCTGGAATCTGGCGCTGGACGATCACGCCGGACCGCATCTTGGCGGCTGCGGCAATTGTCGCGGCATCATCACCGTGCATCCTGATGGTCGCTTCACGCCGACCGATGACGCCTGGGCACTGGCGCATGCCAGCCGCTTCATCCGTGCCGGCGCAGTGCGCATCGCCAGCGACGGTGCCGCCGTCGACCATGTAGTGGTACTGAATCCCGATGGCAGCCGGGTGATGGTGGCCGCAAACACCACGCGCAACCCGCGCACAGTCAGCTTGTGCGACGGCGCCACTTGCCTGCGCTGGAAAATGCCTGCGCGCAGTGTCGCGACACTGCAATGGCAAGACACGAGGCATTAGTGGCAGAATCCGTCCCGTTCAGGCGACGATGACTCGATTTGGCCCAGGGAACCCCTATTCGCGCAAGAATCGAGGACGTCGCCGCAGCCGCAGGCGTGTCGATGAAGACCGTCTCGCGCGTCATAAACGGGGAACCCAGCGTGCGGGAAGGAACGCGCACCCGCGTGGTGACCGCGATGGAAAAACTCAACTATCGACCCGACCCTTCGGCGCGCCGCCTGGCAGGCCAGCGCTCGTACGAAATCGTGCTGGCCTACAACAATCCTTCTCGCAATTACCTGATGGATGTCGTGAGCGGCGTACTCGCGGCATCGCGTTCGCATCACTACAACCTGGTGCTGTCGCCGATCACCAGTCCTCGCGACATCGACGAAATCTTCGTGCATGCCCACCCCGATGGTGTCGTGCTAACACCACCGCTCACGGACGATCCGGTGGTCGTGGCCGCCTTGAATCGTCGCCGGCTCCCTTATGCCTGTCTGTCTCCGCATGATCGCAAGGCCCGGATCGGCGCCTATATCGACGATGCGGCCGCCGCCCGCGACCTTGTGCTGGCACTCGCAAGACTCGGCCACCGGCGCATCGGCCATATCCGTGGCGCGCGTGGCCACGGTGCGCGCGAATGGCGACTGGTCGGATACAAGCAGGCCCTGAGGGACGCCGGATTGCCTTACGATCCATCGCTGGTGGTGGATGGCGAATTCCTGTTCGAATCCGGCGTGCAAGGCGCGCGCAAACTTCTGGCGCTGAAGCAACCGCCGACCGCCATTTTCGCCGCCAACGACGACACAGCCGCCGGTGTGCTGCGCGCCGCCGCCGAACTGGGGTTGTGCGTTCCCCGCGACCTCTCGGTCTGTGGTTTCGATGACACGCCGGTCGCCGGCCAGATCCTGCCCGCACTCACCACGGTGCAGCAGCCGATCACGGAAATGGCACGCATCACCACGCTGCAGTTGATCGAACGCATTCGCGACCCGAAAGCCGGTGCGATGGAGCGAATCGACTATCGGCTCATCCAGCGTGAATCCGTTGGTCCGGCGCCTGCCAATTCCCGCAGGCGCTGAAACCGCACCGGATCAGGCCAGCGATTTCGCCACTTCGACCACGTGGTCGACAGTGAAGCCGAAGTGCTTGAACAGCACTTCCGCAGGCGCCGAGGCACCGTAACCAGTCATGCCGATCACCGCGCCGTCGAGACCGACGTACTTGCGCCAGAAATCCGCAGTGCCCGCTTCGATGGCGACGCGCTTGCGCACCGAATTCGGCAACACCGACTCGCGGTAGGCAGCGTCCTGGCGATCGAACACGTCGGTGCTCGGCATCGACACCACGCGCACGCGTTCGCCCAGTTGGGCAGCGGCGTCCATCGCCAAGCCGACTTCCGAACCGGTGGCAATCAGGATCAACTCCGGCGTGCCGACGCTGTCCTTCAGGATGTAGCCACCGCGACGGATCGCGGCGAGCTGGGTGGCATCACGCTGCTGGTGCGGCAGGTTCTGGCGCGAGAACACCAGGCAGCTCGGACCATCTGCGCGCTCGATCGCGGCCTGCCATGACACCGCCGACTCGACCGCATCGCAAGGACGCCACAGGTCGTTGTGCGGGATGTAGCGCAACGACGCCATGTGCTCGACCGGCTGGTGGGTCGGGCCGTCTTCGCCGAGACCAATGGAATCGTGCGTGTAGACGTGAATCACATGCGCGCCCATCAACGCGCTCATGCGCACGGCATTGCGCGCGTAATCGCTGAAGACGAGGAAGGTGGCGTCGTAGGGAATGAAGCCGCCATGCACCGCCAGGCCATTGCTGATCGCCGACATGCCAAATTCGCGCACGCCGGAATAGATGTAGTTGGCATTGGCGTCGCTGGTCGAAACACTCTTGCTGCCGCTCCACAGCGTCAGGTTTGAGTGCGCGAGATCGGCGGAGCCACCGACGAGTTCCGGCAGGTGCGGCGCGAACGCTTCGATCGCCATCTGCGAGGCCTTGCGGCTGGCGACGACCGGGCCTTCGACCTGCAGCTTGGCGGCATAGGTATCGGCCAGCGCGTTGAAGTCGGAAGGCAACACGCCCGTCATCCGGCGCGTCAGTTCTTCGGCTTCCTGCGGGAATGCCGCGCGATAGGCCGCGAATGCCGTGTTCCACTCGGTTTCGCGCTTGGCGCCGGCTGCGTGCGCATCCCAGGCCTGCATGATGTCGGCGGGAATTTCGAACGGCGCATACGGCCACGCCAGCGCCTGGCGCGTCGCTTCGACTTCGTCCTTGCCCAGCGGTGCGCCGTGGCTGGATTCCTTGCCGGCCTTGTGCGGCGAACCGAAACCGATCGTGGTGCGGCAGCAGATCAGCACCGGCTTGTTACTGACTGCCAGCGCGGTCTGGATCGCGGTTTCGATTTCGACCGGATCCTGGCCGTTGACGCCGCGGATCACCTTCCAGCCGTAGGCCTCGAAACGCGCCGGCGTGTCGTCGGTGAACCAGCCCTGGGTGTCGCCGTCGATGCTGATGTGGTTGTCGTCCCAGAAGGCGACCAGCTTGTTGAGCTTCCAGGTGCCAGCCAGCGACGCGGCTTCATGGCTGATGCCTTCCATCATGCAGCCGTCGCCCATGAACACCCAGGTGCGGTGGTCGACGATGTCGTGGCCTTCGCGGTTGAAGCGTTGCGCCAGCAGTTTTTCCGCGAGCGCCATGCCGACCGCGTTGGCGAAGCCCTGGCCGAGCGGACCGGTCGTGGTCTCGATGCCCGCCGTCTCGTAGTTTTCCGGATGACCCGGCGTCTTCGATCCGAACTGGCGGAAATTCTTGATGTCGTCGATCGACAGGTCGTAGCCGGTCAGGTGCAGCAATGCGTACTGCAGCATCGAGCCGTGGCCGTTGCTCAGCACGAAGCGATCGCGGTTCCACCACTTCGGATTGGCCGGGTTGTGCGCGTAGTGATCGCGCCACAGCACTTCGGCGATGTCGGCCATGCCCATCGGCATGCCGGGATGGCCGGAATTCGCGGCCTGGACGGCATCAATGGCAAGGAAACGGATGGCGTTCGCGAGTTCGCGGCGCGTCGGGCTGGTCATGGCGGCATCGGCGGGCGCCCGCGGCTCGGGGCCCGTCCATTGTCCCACAACGCATTGGTTGGCGGCCCGGCAATTACGTTCTTTGCAATTCCCTGACCAGGCCTTCCATCACTTCGGCATTGTTCCCGGAGATGAATTTTTCCGGGATACCTTGCGCACGCAGGCTTCTTTCAATGGTTTCGCCGAAATCGGAGATCGTTTGCGGTATCGGCGTTCCCGGCGGGGCCGCCAATGCATTGAGTTGCACTGCCGCCAGATCGCGATAATTGCAGATGCGATTGCCCAGGAAATAGTTGTAGAAATCGGCGCTGGCCGGGTTGCGTCGACAGATCCCGGCCATGACTGCCACGACGACTGATTCATAATCCCCGCCAAGATTCTTGTGAAGCCTTGCCAGGTGGCATACGGCGACTTCCGTGTTGTCTTCGACCGAAAAATCCAAGCACGCCTCCATGTTGATCGACTCCCCCGCCCTCGCAACCGGCTCCGACAGCAAGTACGGAAATTCCGTCCTTCGAAGTCTTGCATTTCCGAACATTATGTGTCAACGCATGGCCGCACGACATAGGTACGGCACAGCAATACTGTCAAGGGCCCCCTTACCGGAGCCCGCAGATGAAGCGATTCGCCGATCGCCTGCGTGAAGCGCGCGTGGCTGCCGGGATGACGCAGGAACAACTGGGCTTCGCGCTCGGAATCACCAAGTCGTCGGTATCGGCCTGGGAAAACGGCCGCGAGACGCCCAGCTTCAAGATGCTCCCGGAATTGCGCCGCGCATTGGGGCGCTCCCTCGACGAACTGATTTGCGGTGTCGCGTCGGGAGATCACCGACAGATCGCCGAAGGCAGCCCGACATACGCGTCCGACGAATCTTCCCCGGTGGCGCGCAACGAGAAGGAGCGCGCATTGCTGCTCCGTTATCGCAACCTTCCGGTCAAACGCCGGGCCGCGCTACTCGATCTGCTCAAGCCTTCGGAATAACGGCTCGATTGCAAATATAAACGGCGGGCGTCCGTGACCAGGGGCCCGCCGCGAAACGCTGCCTGGATTACTTCTCGGCTGCGTTCAGGATGTTGCACATTCCCTTCTGCACGCCTTCCTCGCCAACCGCGAGGCCACCTTCGGTGGTGAACGTGAGTTCGATCTTCGAACCCTTGCCCTTGGCTTCGATCACCGCATTGAGCGGCACGGTTTTCGCGCTGCCGGTGACGTTCTGCTGCGCGGAGATGATGCCTACTTCCTTGTCCGCGGTATTGATCTTGAATCCTTCGCTGACGATCTTGCGATAGACGCGGGTGTAGGCGTCCTTGCTCGACACGGTCGGGTATTCCGCCCAGCTCTTGAACGTGCGTCCCTTGAAAAAGCTGCCTTCCTTGGAATAGTTCGCCATGCACTGTTCGGCCGACTGCGCCTGCACGGCGACAGCGGCCAGGCCGATGGCCACGATCCACTTCAACTGCATTGTTCCCCTCCTCTCTTGCCGTCCGGAATGGCGGGGACGGCAGCCGCCTTGAATCAATGCATCGCGCCTTCTTCCAGGCGCTCCAGCGTGGCGTCGTCCGGCATGTCGGTTTCGCCACTGCGGTTCGCCACCACCACGGCCGTCGCGAGATCGCCGGTCACGTTGAGCGCGGTGCGGCACATGTCGAGGAAGGTGTTGACGCCGATGATGATGCCGATCTTCTGCGCGTCGAGGCCGATGATGGCGCAGATCATCGCGATCACCGGCAGCGATCCCGACGGGATGCCCGCGGTGCCGATACCGCCGAGGATGCACAGGATCAGCACCAGCAACTGCTGGCTGAGCGGCAGGTGCAGACCCGACGCCTGCGCCAGGAACAGCACGGTGATGCCTTCGAACAGCGCGGTGCCGTGGTGGTTGGCCGATGCACCGACGGTCAGCACGAAGCGCGAGACCTTGCGCGGCAGCTTGAGGTTTTCTTCGGCCACGCGCAGCGTCACCGGCAGCGTCGCGGTCGACGACGCGGTGGCGAACGCGGTCAGCGTCGCTTCCTGGGTGCCGCTGAAGAAGGTGCGCGGCGACATTCCGCCCATGAATCGCACCCACAGCGGCAGCACGATGAAGCCGTGGATCGCCAGCGCCACCAGCACGGTGACCACGAACCACAACAGCGCGCGGATGGCATCGAAGCCGAGCTGCGCGGTGAGGTTGAACATGAAGGCGGCCACCGCGTACGGTGCCAGGCGGATGAACAGGCCGATCAGCGTCATCGAGATCTCGAACACGCCCTGCAGGGTGTTCTTGAACGCGCGGGTGCCGGCGCTGGGGTGCATGACCAGGCCGACGCCGAACATCAGCGCGAAGAACACGATGCCCAGCTTCTGCTTGTCGTCACCCATCGCGCCGACGATGTTGTGCGGCACGATGTTGATGATCAGATCCATGAAGTTGAGCTGCTTGCCCTGCTCGATGATCTGATCCGCTTTGGCGATATTGCTTCCGACCACCTTGTCGATCAGCGACGGGTCGAGGTGCGTGCCCGGCTGGAACACGTTGGCGCACAAGAGGCCGATGCCGACCGCCGCACAGGTCACGCCGGCGGTGTAGATCAGCGTGCGCCAGCCGAGTCGTCCCAGCGAAGCGATGTCGCCGAGTTCGGCCACGCCCAGCACCAGCGCCGAGAACATCAGCGGCACCACCAACATGAACAACAGGTTGAGGAAGATCTTGCCGAAGGGCTGGGTGACGTAAGTGATCAGCGATTCCACCCACGGCGCATTGCCGATGAAGGAATGCACGGCGAGACCCAGCAGCGTGCCCAGCACGAAACCGATCAGCACTTTGTAGTGCAAGGCCAGCCCTTTGCCACCGGTGGTCGTGACGGGTTTCTGCTCAGGGGTCATGCGTCGGCTCCGGCCGTGAAAATCCGGAGGAGCTTAACAAACCGCCTCCGATCAGTGCTCCGGATAGAGCGGCGGCAACGTGGATTTGGCAGTTTTCGCCGCCTGTGCCGCGCGCCACTGCGGTCCGTCGCGGAAGGCCTGCCGCAACGATGCCAGCGCCGTTTCCGGCGCGATCCGGCCATTGCCCCAGAGCGCGGCCTGCAAGGCATCGATGGCGTCGGCCTGCGGCATCGACTGCAGTCGCGACTTCAGCGCATCGAGATCGGCCGCGGGTGGATCTGCCATCCGCTGCAAGGTCTGCGCGATGCGGGCGAGATCGCCGGAGTCCAGCACCTCGTTGAGTTCATCCTTGCGCAAGGGTTGCGGGGCGGAGGATGGTTTTGCATTCGCCGCGGCCGGCGCGGCGACATGCATGTCACGACGACGCGCGACCCAGGCCAGGCTGGCGATCCACAACAGGCCGACCACGGCGGCGGCAATGCTCCAGACGAAACCGGAACGCAGCCAGCGCGGCCATTTCGCACCCTCTTGGGCGGCGGTCGGCTGTGTTGCGGCGGGGGCCGCGAACGCACCCGTGCCGGGCGCGACATTCACCGTCACCGGTTGCGCCTGCGCGGTCGCCGGCTGGTCGTTCGCGACATCCCACCACTGGATCGGCGTCGCCTGCAAACGCAATGCGCCGGCATGCGCCGGCACCACCGAGAAGCGCCGCGTCACGACCGTCTGCGGCCGTCCGCCATTGTCGCGATCGTCGATCGTCGGCGCTTCCGGATACACCTGCGCATCGCTGTCCGCGGTCAACATCAATTCCGGCAACTGCGCCGCGCTGGCGCCATCGGCCTGCATGCGCAAGGTCACCACCGCTGTCTGGCCCGCCGTCGCGGATCTCGGCACCGCAGTTACCTGCAGTTCGAGACGACGCAGCGGTAGCCACGGCTGCGCGGCATTCGCCGGAAGCGCCCGCACCTGCAGCACCTGCGGCTGCCCGCTGGCGCGCATGTTTTCACGGCCATCGCCGAAGACGTCATCGAAGAATCCGCCCTGGCCATGTCCGCTGAAGCGCGCCGCCGGCAAGGTCAACGCGCCGCTGCGATCGGGCACGAGGACGTAATGGCGCTCGATCACCGAATAGCTGCGTCCGCCGATGTCTTCCGTGCCCTGCACGTCTTCGCCGACCCTGCGCAACGACGCACCGGGCGGGGCATCGAGATCGAGCGCGCCGTCCAGCATCTGTGTCGCGTAGATCAGGCGTACGGTCACGCCCACCGATTGCTGCACATAGGGATGGCGATCATCGACCTGGGTCTGGATGAACACCGGTCGCTGGCTCGCGGCCGGTTGCGTTTGCTGCAATGCCGGTTGCGCCTGCGGTGATGGCGATGCCGTCGTGTTGCCGCCGACCGTCACTTCCAGCTGCAAGGGCTGCGTGCGATCGCGACCCACCGCCAGTGACGGAATGGTCTGGATGCCGGGCTGCAAGGCGATCAGTTCAACGCGATAACGCAGATCGACCGCCAGCGAGCCATTGGCGTAGCGCACCGAACGTTCGCTGGCGACATCCTCGACGCGAAAGCGCGATCGCAACGCCGAATAATCCGGTGCGCCGACCTGATCGGTGGCGATGGTCAGCATCACCGCATCGCCCTGTTTCACGCGGGTGCGATCGAGCGTCGCCGAAGTCTTCGCCCATGCCGGCACGGCGAACATCGCCAATGCGATCAACGCGATTCCACGCTTCATCCCCCACCTCCGCGACGCCGCGCGCGTTCGAGCTGGAACTTGCTGCGCAACAAGGCACCAGGATCATCGGGAATGCGCCGCAGCCAGGCATCGACCTGCTGGCGTCGCTCGCGTTCCGCGGCCGTTTCCGGCTGCGATCCCACGCCCGGTTGCTGGGCTTGCGCATCGCCCTTGCCCTGCTGCATCGCCTCGCGCATGCGCTCACGCTGCGCCGCATCCGCCGATTCCTGGCCTGCGCGATCCTCCGGTTTCGGATTTCCGGATGGATCGCCCGTCGACGACTGGCCATTTTGTTGTCGGTTGTTTTGCGGCTGGCCACTCTGCTGAGCGTTGTTTTGTTGCTGCCCGCCTTGCTGCGAATTGTTCTGCTGCGAGCCGCCCTGCTGTTGGCCACCTTGTTGCTGGCCTTGCTGGCGATTCTGCTGGCTGTTTTTCCCGGACTGCTGCCCCTTTGGCGGCGGCTGGCGCATCGCCTTGAGCACCGCTTCGCGATTGGCCTTGGCGTCGGCCATGGCGGGATTGCGGCGCAAGGCCTGGTCGTAAGCCTGCACCGCCTCGCGATACCTCCCGAGTCGCGCCAGTGCGTTGCCGCGGTTGTAGGCGGCATCGGGACTGCCGACTTTCGCGAATTCGGATTCGGCGCGCACGAAATCGCCCTTGCGATACGCCTGCTGGCCCGATTGCATGTGGTCGTAAGCCTGCTGGTCGGGACGCCGCCACAAATCGCCTGCATGCCCCGTTTGCGGGATCGCGGCGAATCCGATCGCGAGGAACACCATCGCCGCGAGCGCACCGCCACGCCGGAACGCCGGCAACAGCAGCAACATCAGCGGGATCAGCAACCACGCGCCATCGTCCTGCCACTGGCTGCCGGCGCGACCATGTGCATTGCCACCGGCATCCGCCGAAGTTGGCGCATCGACGCCAAGCTGCGCGATGTCGGCGGTGGTCGATCCCATCGCGGTGGCGCGACCACCGCCCGCAGCCGCCATCGCCGTCAACGAGGCGAGATCAAGGCGCGCCATCGAGATGTCGCCGGCGGCATCGCGCACGGGTCGCCCCAGCACGCTGCCGACGCCCAATGCCGAGACGCGAAAACCGTCGCTGCGAGCAGCTGCGGCCGCGCGGATGGCCGCGGCGTCGGCATGATCGGTCAGCAACACGATATCGCCCTGGCTGGCGCCCGCCTGCTGCAACAGGTCCTGCGCAAGCCGGATCGCACGATCCGCGTTCTGGCCATCGTCGGGCATCACGTCCGGCGACAAGTCATCGATGAAGACCGCGACATTGGCGGGATCATCGGTGAGCGGCGTCACCGCGTAGGCATCGCGCGCGAACGCGACCAGCGCGACCTGTCCATCGGGACGCGCCTTCAACCATTGCTGCAGCTTGGCGCGCATCAGCAGCATTCGCGACGGCGCGACATCCTCGGCCCTGCTCGCCGACGACAGATCGATCGCGATCACCAACGGCGATTTCGACTGCTGCAACGGTGCTTCGCTGCGATGCCATGACGGCCCGGCCAGCGCCAGCACCGCGCATGCCGTCAGCAGCAGCGCCCACAGCGGCGCCAGGCGTCCGCGCGTCACCGCGCCACCATCTTCCAGTACATGCGGGCGCAGCACCGGGTCGATCACGCCCGCCCACGGATCGCGGCCGTGCCGCAATCGCCATGCCAGCCACGCTGCAACCGGAACCGCGAGCAAGGCCCATAGCCATTCCGGACGCAGCCAGTGCAACGCCGTGATCATCCGCGGCGCCTCCAGGCGTTGAGCGCGAACGCCAGCACGAACAATCCGCATGCCGCCAGCAACAGCGGGTAATAGTGTTCGATGCGCGGGCGCACCGCCTTGCCCGGCGTCTTCACCGGCTCCAGTCGTTCGATCTCGCCATAGATGCCGGAAAGTTGCTGTGCGTCGCGCGCCCGGTAATAACGGCCACCGGTCATCTGCGCGACCTTCTGCAAGGTCGCCTCATCCACTTCGTCGTCGCCACCCGGCATCGACACCGGGATACCGAAGAAACTCTGCTGCGATTCGCCGCCGCCAACGCCGATCGTGTAGACGCGCACGCCGGCGATCTGCGCCAATTCCGCCGCCTTCAATGGTTCGATCACGCCGGACGTCGCGACACCGTCGGTCAGCAGGATCAATACGCGCTCCTGCGCCGGGACCGCGCGCAGGCGCTTCACGCCCAGCGCGATCGCATCACCCAATGCGGTCGAGGTGCCGGGCAAGCCGACCACGCTGTCGCGCAATTGCTGTCGCACCGTGTCGAGATCGGCGGTGATCGGCGCGAGCACGAAGGCACGATCGCCAAACACGATCAAGCCGACGCGATCGCCGCCGCGCCGATCAAGGAAATCGGCGATTACCGCTTTTGCGGCCGTCAAACGATCCACGGTCGAGTTGCCGAGCGCCATGTCCGGCGTTTCCATGCTGCCGGAGAGATCGACCGCCAGCATCATCTCGCGCCCGCTGTCCGGCGGCAGCACTGCAGGTCCCAGGCTTTGTGGTCGCGCCGCAGCCACGCACAACACGATCCACGCCAACCAACCCAGCCACGGCGCATGGCGACGCAAGACGCCCGTCTTGCCGTCGCCGACGCGCGCCAGCGCTTCGGCATGGGGAAATCTCAGGGCACCGCCTTGCGTGCGTCGCGCCGGCAGCAACATCCATGCCAGCCACGCCAATGGAATCGCCCACAGCATCCACGGCCAGGCCAGCGCCCAGTCGTGCGGCCACAGGCGCTGCAACCATGTCGTCACTGCTGCATCCATTCGATGAAGCGCGTGCGCGCGACATCGCGCAAGGCGCGCACATCATCTGCATTCACTTCTGGACGGAAGGCGCCGTCCACCAGCATGCGACCGGCGTCGGTCTCGAACACCGGCACCTTGTAGCCGGAATCGAGGAAGCGCAGCCACGTTTCGCCGTCATAGGTGTCGGCATCGCCCTGCTTGCGGCGTGCGGCGCGGCGCAGCAATTCCGACATCGCCCGCACTTGCGCCGCCGGTGTCTGCGCGGCATCGACCGTGTTGTCGAACATGGCTTCGAGTTCGCGGACCTGGCGGATTTTGCGTCGACGCAGGATCCACACCGCTGCAGCGATCGCGACGACGACCGCCGCCACGATCCACCAGCCCGGCGCCGGCGGCCACCACGCAGGCGAGGTCGCCTGATGGATATCACGCAATACGATTTGCGGAGGCGCCGTCACGCGACTTCCGCCTGTGTTGCGCGAAATCCCGCCAGCCAATCACTGGCCGATGCATTGGTGGCGATCGCCTGCGCTTCGCCGCCGGCATCGCGGATCGTCGCCAGCGCCTGCTGCACCGTCCCCGCGAATGCTTCTCTCCAGCGAGCGTAGGCAGCGGCCCCCGAGAGGTCGAGTTCGCTGCGTGTCCCCGCGCTGAGAAAGCGCAAGCGGCGGCGCGGCGGCGATTGTTCGAAGGCGTCGACCGGCAACAGCACGTGCAATTCGCTCGCCTTCGCCAATGCACGCCAGCGTGCGGCATCGATCGCGACGACACTGGCCGCTTCCGCCAGCACGACAACCCGCGAACCGGGACGCACCAATCGCCGCATCTGCCGCAAGGCGTGATCCAGTCCGTGCCCGTCGTTTGCAGGCGTCGAATACCAGCGCACCAGCGCTTCCAGCACCGGCAATATGCCGCGCATGCCGCCTGCCGGCATGCGCGGTGGCTCGTTGGCGCTTCCGCACATGGCGCCGATGCGATCGCCGTCATTGAGTGCGGACCACGCCGCGATCGCGCCCAATCGTGCCGCCTGCACCGATTTGTAGCGTTCGCGCGTCCCGAAATACAGCGATGATGCGCGATCGGCGACGATCCAGCTCGCACGCTCGCGTTCGGGCTGGAACAGCTTGGTATGCGGCCGTCCGGTCCGCGCCGTGACGCGCCAATCCATGTGGCGGGCATCATCGCCGACGGCATATTCGCGCGATTCCGCGTATTCCATGCCACGACCACGCAAGGGCGACAACGCCGGCCCGCTCACGCCCGCGCGCGCGCGCCGCGGCGGACGTCGCGCAGTCGCTTCGCCGCGCAGCGCCAGCAACATCGGCAAGGAAGGTGTGATCGCGTCGTTCACGGTGGCCACGCGCTCAGGGCAACGGCACCACGCCCAGCAAGGCATCGACCAGGCGATCGCCGGTCCAGCCTTCCGCCATCGCTTCGTAACTGGGCAGGATGCGATGGCGCAGCACGTCGGGCGCCACCGCGCGCACGTCTTCCGGCGTGGCGTAATCGCGCCCCAGCAACCACGCACGCGCACGCGCGCAACGCTCCAGCGCGATCGAACCGCGCGGGCTCGCGCCCCAGGCGATGCGCTTTGCCAGATCGCGGTCGTAGCTCGCGGGATTGCGCGAGGCCAGCACCAACTCCACCAGATAGCGCTCGAGCGCGGGCGCGACATGGACATCCAGCACCGCCGCGCGCGCCGCGAACAAGTCGTCGAGCGCGACCGGCACCGGCGCTTCGACGGGCTGGTCCAGCACGTGTCCGCGCGCCGCTGCGCGTGCGATGCGCAGGATCTCGCTTTCGACCTGGGCATCGGGATACCCGATCCGCACGTGCATCAGGAAACGATCGAGCTGCGCTTCCGGCAACGGGAAGGTACCTTCCTGCTCGATCGGATTTTGCGTCGCCATTACCAAGAACAGTTTCGGCAACGGATAGGTCTGCCGCCCGACCGTGACCTGGCGCTCGCCCATCGCCTCCAGCAGCGCCGATTGCACCTTGGCCGGCGCGCGATTGATTTCGTCGGCCAGCAGCAGCGAATGGAAGATCGGACCGGGCTGGAATTCGAAACGTCCATCCTGCGGTCGCCACACTTCGGTTCCGGTGAGATCGGCCGGCAGCAGATCGGGCGTGAACTGCACGCGCGCGAACTGCGCATCGAGGCGCGACGCCAGCGCGCGGATCGCGGTGGTCTTGGCCAGGCCGGGTGCGCCTTCCACCAGCAGATGCCCATCGGCGAGCAAGGCGATCAACAGGCGTTCGATCAGCCGCGACTGGCCCACCACCTGCGTCGACAGGTCATCCGCCAACGCGCGGAAAGTGGCGTGCAGGCGACCATCGACGACGGCACGCGGCGGCGTGGCCTGCGTGGGCAACTCTGGGGGCAGGGTCTGGTTCATCGGACGATCGTGGAAGAGACGGCCCCAGTTTGACCGATCCATTGTCCATTGGTTCATCACGACGCCGGGCGATGCCCGGAAACGGAAACGGGAGCCAGCGGCTCCCGTTTCGTGTACTGCATGCGCGTCGCGTCAGTGCATTGTCTGCTTGACGCGGATGATGCGCGGCGTCAGGAACACCAGCAGCTCGGCTTTCTGGTTGCTCTTGCTCTTCTGGCGGAACAGGGCGCCGAAGACCGGCAGGTCGCCAAGGAACGGGACCTTGTGCACGGTGTCGCTGCTCTTGAATTCGTAGACGCCACCGATCACCACGGTCTGGCCGTTGTCCATCAGCACCGCGGTATCGACCGCACGCTTGGCGATGATCGGCACCCGGCCGATCGAGGTATCCAGCCAGCTGTCGAGATCGTCCTTGGTCACCTTGACGTTCAGGAACACGCGGTCGTCATTGGTGATGGTCGGGGTCACCCGCAGTTCGAGCAGCACGTCCTTGAACTGGACCTGCGGCAGCAAGGCGCCACCGGCGCTGCCGGTCACCGTGACGTAACCGATCTGGCTGCCCTGCTGGATCACCGACTCGCGTTGGTTGGTGGTGAAGATGCGCGGGTTGGCGAGGATTTCGCCACGTCCTTCCTCCTGCATCGCCGACAGCTCGAGGTCCAGCGAGAAGTTGGCGCCGAGGATCGAGTAGCCGATCGTGGCCGCCGTGGAAATCGAGCTCGCCGGCTGGTTGAAGTTCAAGCCGTTGTTGGTGCCGCCGGCACGGACTGTCTGGGCATTGGCGAGGTCGCTGCCAATGCCGTATTTGCCGTTGCGATAACCGATACCGAACTTCGCGCCAAGGTCACGGGCAAAGGTTTCGGTGGCGATCACGATGCGCGATTCGATCACCACCTGGTCGACCGGACGATCGATCTCGTTGATCAGGGCGCGCATGGACGCGACCTTCTTCGGGATGTCGCTGATCATCAGCGTGTTGGTGCGGCCATCGGCGACGATGCGGCCGCGCGGCGACAGGAAGCCGTTGTCGTTGCTGTTCTGGCCACTACCACTGCCGCCACCATTGCTGCCACCAATGCCCTTGGCCTCGGTGATCGCCTTGTAGATCTCGGTGGCACTGTGATAGTTGATGCGGAAGTATTCCGTCGTCAGGTCCTGGCGGTTCTCAAGCGCGATGCGGGCGTCTTCCTTGTCCTGTTCGCTCTTTGCGATCTCGGACTGCGGGGCCACCCAGATCACGTTGCCGTCACGGCGCTTGTCGAGGCCCTTGGCCTTGAGGATGACGTCGAGCGCCTTGTCCCAGGGCACGTTCTGCAGGCGCAGGGTGATGTTGCCCTGCGTGGTGTCGGACGCAACGATGTTGAGGCCGGCGGTTTCGGCGATCAGCTGCAGCACGGTGCGCACCGGCACGTCCTGGAAGTTGAAGTTCACCGGGCGACCGCTGTAGGTCGATGCATCCTTCGCCTTGCCCGCCGCAGTCCTGGCCGCAGCCGAGACGATCGAGTTCATGCCGCCGACCGCGCTCGCGCTGGCCTTGGGCGAGATCTCGACG
Organism: Lysobacter sp.; assembly: GCA_027306995.1. Lineage (GTDB taxonomy): Bacteria > Pseudomonadota > Gammaproteobacteria > Xanthomonadales > Xanthomonadaceae > Solilutibacter. Next base: position 82,383 of record DAHUXS010000002.1, on the reverse strand, counting down.
ATGTATTCGCGACCGCGCTGGTAAGCCATCGACTCGAACGGTGCGTGGGTGTTGAGCACCAGGCGATTGCCTGCGGCATCGACGCTGTCGACCGGCGTCGCGAAATCGCTGACGTTCATGAGCTTCTGCAGGCTGGCCGGCACCCGGGCATTGCCGAGGTCGATCACCACGGAGTTGCCCTGGTTGCGCAGGTCGGGCATGACACCGTCGCCGCTGAAGCCGAGGATCAATTTGCCCGAGCCATCGTCGCTGCGCTTGAAGTCGACCTTGTCGACCGACGGCGCCTGCGCCGATGCCGCCGTGCCGGCGACTGGCTGGCTGGCGACTTGTGCCTGCGCGCAAACCGCGGTACCCAGCAATCCTGCGAGGAGCGCAATGCGACCGGCCTGGAGCGCGCCGCTGCATTTCGTATGGATGAACTGCATGTGCTTTCCCCTAATCAAGGACTGTTGAGTGCGATGGAGGCCGGACGCTGCAACCAGCCGCCCCCGCCATCAGGCGTCAATTCGACGATATCGATGCGGTTTTCGGTGACGGTGGTGATCCGTCCCTCCGACTGACCGATGTACATGCCCGGACTGACCCGGTAGGTGACCTTGTCCGGCGTCATCACCAGGCCGACCAGGGCGCCTCTTCCTTTGCCGCCGATGGTGCCGACCATCTTCAGCGCATCGAGCGGGTAATGCTCCAACGGCTGCTTGGCACGGGCGGACTCGGGATGCGGGCCGGAGGCGGTGATGCCGGCGGCAGCCGATGCGATGTCGAACGGATCACGCAATCCTTGTGCGTCGTAGTTGAACTTCTCGAACGGCATGATCGGCGGCAGCGGTTGCAGCGGCGGTCCCGGCTTCGAGCGGGTGTCCTTCGCCCATTTGGCGAGATCGGACGGATTGTTCGGAGAGTGTTCGACGCTGCGGCCACAGCTGGCCAGCAACGCAGAAGCCGCGACCACCCAAGCCATGCGTGTCAGGCGGATGCTCATTTGGCACCTCCATCGGCAGGCTTGGCAGGCTGCGGGATCGGCTTGCCGTCCTTGCCCAACTTGGGCGGCGGCGCGCGTTCGCTCTCGTCGAGATAGCGATAAGTCTTGACCGTACCCGCCATCTGCAATCCGGAGTTCTTGTCGCGCGGCGTCAACGCGATGTTGTTCATGGTCATGATCACCACGCGCGGCAGCGATGCCACCGAACTCATGAAGGCACCGAACTGGTGGAAGCCGCCGGCGAAACGCAGATCGATCGGCCGCTCCGCATAGATGTCCTTCTTGATCTCGGGCTGCGGCTTGAACAGTTCGACGCGCAAGCCGCTGGCCAGCGCCGACTGCGAGATGTCGGTGATGACGTCAGGCATCTCGGTCTTGCTCGGCAGCTGCCGCAGCATTTCCTGCAGGTCTTTTTCCATCGTCGCCAGTTGCTGCTTGAGCGGCTCGAGATTCGCGGCCTTGCCGGCCTTGGTCTCGAGGTCCTGGCGCAACGACGATTCGGTGCCTTCCAGTCCCTGCAGCTCTTCGCGCTGGCCACGAAAGACCAGTACCCACGCCAGCACCAGGATCAGGACCCCCGCCAGGGAAGCGAGTACGGCCTGGGCGCCGATCGGCCAACCGCCGATGTTGTTGAAATCGAGGCTTGTGCCCTTGCGCGCCATTTCAGCGTCCCCCCGGCTGGCCGGCGCTTGCAGGCGCCTGGGTCTGTGTCTGCGGTGCCGGCTGCGGGCCCTGGGCGGCAGGCGCCACCGGGGCCGGGGCCGGCGCTACGGCGGGTGCCGCTGCCTGCTGTTGCGTTCCGGCAGCCGGAGCAGCTGCCTGCGGCGGCGATGCCGGTTGCAGCGGCGCGTTGGCCGGTTGCGCCTGCGTGGTGCTGATCGAGCCCGGCGTCGCGTTGGGATCCTTCGGCGCGTTCGGGTTGCTCAGCTTCACCTTCATCGTGAACTGGTAGGGCAGCACCGAAGCCGGCGTGTTCAACACCGACGCACCCGGCGACGGCGCGGGCGCGGTGGCCGGCGCGTTCTCGATCACGTTGACTTCGGGGCCGGTCATCCAGCCGGACCCTTCGATGTTGCGCATGTACATCGCCACGCGCGCATTCGATTCGGAACGGCCGTCGATGGTCAGCACTTCGCCTTCCTGCTTGAGCTGGGTGAGGACGATGCCGTCAGGCAAGGTGCGCACCACGGAATCGAACAGGTGGACCATCTGGTAACGGTTCGACTGCAACTCCTCGATCGCCTGCTTGCGACGCAGGAGGTCGGCCTTCTTCTCGTCGAGCTCCTTGATCTCGGCAATCTGGCGATCGAGTTCGGTGATCTGGCCTTGCAGGTAGGTGTTGCGATCCTTCTGCCCGGAGATCTGCCCGCTGTAGTACAGCCAGATCAAACCGCTCAGCACCAGTCCGGCGAGCGCCGCGACGCCAAGCATCATGTTGAATTGCTGCTTGCGCTGGCGGCGGCGTTCCGCGCGCCACGGGAGTAGGTTGATGCGCGCCATCAGTCGAAACTCCTCAGGGCGAGACCGCAGGCGATCATCAGGGCCGGGGCATCGAGCGCAAGCGCCTGCGCCTGCACGCGACGATCCAGCGTCATCTGCGCCAGCGGATTGGCGACGATGGTCGGCACGCCGAGGTTCTCTTCGATCACCTGGGCGATGCCCGGGATCGAGGCGCAACCGCCGGCCAGCACGACCTGGTCGACGCGGTTGTATTCGCTGCTGGCGTAGTAGAACTGCAGCAGGCGACCGACCTGTTGCGCCAGCGAATCCTTGAACGGCTCGAGCACTTCCACTTCGTACTGCTCGGGCAGGCCGCCGAGGCGCTTGGCGCGGCCGGCTTCCTCGTAGCTCAGGCCATAGCGGCGCATGATTTCCTCGGTGAGCTGGCGCCCCCCGAACATCTGCTCGCGCAAGTACTGGCCGCGGCCATTGCGCAATACATTCAAAGTGGTGGTGGTGGCGCCGACATCGACCAGCGCGACCAGGCCGTCACGCGGTACGGTGAGCTGCGGGGCGATGAGTCCGAATGCGCTCTCGATCGCGAACGCCTCGACATCCATGACCTTGGCATCGAGGCCGCCGATCTCGAGCGCCGCCTGGCGCGCCTCGACGTTCTCGGAACGCGACGCGACCAGGAGCACCTGCAACGTGTCCGCCGCATTCGGCATCTGCCCGAGGACCGAGAAGTCGTAGTTCACTTCCTCGATCGGATAGGGGATGTAGTTGCCTGCCTCGAGTTCGACCTGGGCTTCCATGTCGTCCTCGCTGAGGCCGGCCGCCATCGGGATCACTTTCGAGATCACCGATGCGCCGGGCACCGCGGCGGCGGCCCCCTTCGAGCGCACGCCAGCGCGATCGACCGCGCGACGGATCGCCGCACCGACCGCATCCACGTCCGCGATGTTCTTCTCCACCACCGCATTGGCCGGCAACGGCTCGACGGCGTAATGCTCGACGCGATAGCTGCCGCCGGAACGCGACAACTGCAACAGCTTGACCGCGGTCGAGCTGATATCCACGCCCACTAGGGGCGCACTAGCCTTTTTGAACAACCCCACCGTGTCTGCCCCTTTTTGGAGAACTTGAGACGAGCGTCAAATCCAACGGTAGCTAAATAACGAACTCTTCACGACATTGCAAGCTTTACTTGAGGTTCCGACGACAAGACGAGTTCCCGGCCGACCGCTGATCGGCCGCCGGCCTTGGCCGCTTCGTATACTGGCCGGCCGTTCCTCCAGCTTTCCGGCCCATGCCCCCAGTCGTTCGCCGTCTCCTGAAATGGGCCCTGCTGGCCTGTGCCGCGCTCGCCCTCATCGGCGGCCTGGTCTTCGCCGGGCTGTACATCACCGTCAGCCGCGACCTGCCGGACGTCACCACCCTGCGCGATGTGCAGTTGCAACAACCGATGGCGGTGTACTCGGCCGACGGCAAGCTGATGGCGGTCTTCGGCGAAAGCCGGCGCATCCCAGTCGGCATCGACAAGGTGCCGCAGCAGGTCAAGGACGCCTTCATCGCCACCGAGGACGCCGACTTCTACAAGCACGGCGGACTCGACTACAAAGGCATCGCCCGCGCGCTCTGGCTGATGGCGACCACCAGCGACAAGCGCGTGCCCGGCGGCTCCACCATCACCCAGCAGGTGGCGCGCCAGTTCTTCCTGACGCCGGAGCGCAGCTTCAAGCGCAAGTTCCGCGAGATGCTGCTCGCCCGCAAGATCGAGCAGAACCTGAGCAAGGACCAGATCCTCGAGCTCTATCTCAACAAGTCGTTCTTCGGCAATCGCAGCTACGGCATCGCCGCGGCCGCGCAGTTCTACTATGGCAAGTCGCTCGACCAGCTGACCCTGGGCGAAGCGGCGACGCTGGCCGGCACGCCGAAATTCCCGTCGACCGGCAATCCGCTGGACGATCCCGACCGCAACCGCGATCGCCGCAACAATTACATCCTGCCGCGCATGGCCCAGCTGGGGATGGTGAGCAAGGCGGCAGCCGCTGCCGCTGCCGCCGAACCGATGCATGCCGCGCCGCACGAGCGCCCGGTCGAGGTCTACGCGCCGTACGTCGCCGAAATGGTTCGCCAGGAAATGCTGACCCGTTACGGTCCGCAGGCGCTGGAACAGGGGTACGAAGTCACCACCACCATCGATTCCAAGATGCAACTCGCGGCAGACGTCGCGGTGCGCCACGGCCTGCGCACCTACGATCATCGCCACGGCTGGCGCGGTCCGGAAAAGCATTTCGACCTGCCCGATGGTGAAACGCCGGAACAGACCGCGAAGCGCCTCGCGCCGTTCCCGGTGCAGGCGGCGCTGGTGCCGGTCATCGTGCTGTCGACGGAAGGCAATGGCAGCGCACAGGTGGTGGATGCACAAGGCAAGGTGATGACGTTGCCGGCTTCGCTGGCGGCGAGCTGGCCGGGCCGCACGCCGGCCTCGCTGTTCAAGCGAGGCGACGTCGCCCGCGTCACCGACACCAAGGACAGCGGCTGGGCGATCGAGCAGCTGCCGCGCGCGCAATCGGCGCTGGTGTCGATCGATTACGACAACGGCGCGCTCAAGGCGTTGATCGGCGGCCTCAGCTTCAACGGCAATTCCTTCAACCGCGCCACCCAGGCGCGTCGTCAGCCGGGTTCGAGCTTCAAGCCCTTCGTGTACGCGGCGGCCTTCGAACGCGGGTACAACCCGTCGTCGATCGTGCTCGATGCGCCGGTGGTGTTCCGCGATCGCAGCAACCACATCTGGCGCCCGCAGAACGACGGCGGCGGTTTCGCCGGCCCGATCAAGCTGCGCGAAGCGCTGGTGCAATCGCGCAACCTGGTATCGGTGCGCCTGCTCGATGCGATCGGCGTCGACTACGCGATCCGCTTCATCACCCACTTCGGCTTCAACGAGAAGGAACTGCCGCGCAACCTGTCGATGTCGCTGGGCGCGGCCTCGCTGCGTCCGATCGACGTCGCGCGTGGTTACGCCGCGTTCGCCAACGGCGGCTTCCGCGTCAACGTCTGGTACATCGATACCGTCAAGGACGCCAGCGGCAAGCAGCTGTTCAAGGAAAATCCGGCGACGGCCTGCCGCGGTTGCGCCGGTACCAACCTGCCGCCGTCCACCACCACCGACGCACAAGGGGCGACGAAGCCGCAACAGCCCGACGTCGTCGACGGCTTCAATCTCGGCGGACCGCAAGCGGAAAAGCCCAAGCCCGAAGTGACGGCGAAGAGCAGCCCCAAGGAAGCCGTGAAGCCGGTGGCGTTGCCCGAAGGTTCGGCGATCGCCCCGCGCGCCATCGACGAGCGCATCGCCTACCAGCTGGTGACGATGATGCAGGACGTGGTCAAGCGCGGTACCGCGACCGCCGCCCGCGTGCTCGACCGCGAGGACATCGGCGGCAAGACCGGTTCCACCAACGACCATCGCGACGCCTGGTTCTCCGGCTTCGGCGGCAACCTGGTCACCGTGGTCTGGGTCGGCCGCGACGACGACGATTCCCTAGGTTACGGCGAGTACGGCGGCAAGGCCGCCCTGCCGATCTGGATCGACTACATGCGCGACGCCATCAAGGACCAGCCGCAGGTCAAGCGCGAGGTCCCCAACGGCATGGTCCAGGTCAATGGCGAATGGCTGAAGGAAGAAGACCTGCAGAACAATCCGGACATCGTCGATTACAGCCAGGCGCCCAAGGACGAAGAGACCAAGCAGGAAGCGCCGAAGGAAGACGCCTACGACATCTTCTGATGCCGGCAAGCCTTCGCTCCTAACACACCGTAAACGGGTGCTCGCCGTGGTAGCGGCGTCACCCTTGCTGCGCTAGAGTCGGCGGAACCTCGACAGGGAGCCCGCCATGCACCGCGCTCGCCAACATGCCGAGGCCCGCACCAAGGAGCGGCGCCAGCGACTGGCGCATGAAGCCGCCCGCCTGATGTCGGAAAGCGGCATCCGCGATTTCCACCAGGCCAAGCTCAAGGCCGCCGAACGCCTCGGCTTCCATGACGATGCCTCATTGCCGCGCAATCGCGAGATCGAGGAAGCCCTCCGCGGCTACCAACGGCTGTTCCACGGCGACGACCTGGAGGAGCGCCTGCGCAGCCGTCGCGAAGCCGCGCTGCGCGCGCTCGATTTCTTCGCACCGTTCGAACCGCGCCTGGTCGGCCCCGTGCTGGAAGGCACCGCCGATGCCAATGCACCGGTGCTGCTGCACCTGTTCTGCGACGACCCGCGCGAAGTCACGATCTGGCTGCAGGAGCACGACATCCCCGCCGACTCGCGGATGCGCCGCCTGCGCCTGGACCGCGAACGCAGCGGCGATTTCGACGTCTGGGTATTCAACGCCGACGAGGCCACCTTCGATCTCACCGTGCTGCCGCGCGACGCGCTGCGCCAGGCGCCGTTGTCGCCGGTCACCGAGAAACCAATGGCGCGCGCTTCGGCCAGCCAGTTGCGTGCCTTGCTGGCGGAGGACGAGATCGCCGGCTACGAAGCGCTGGCGCGCTGATCTCCCCGAAACGAAAACGCCCCGCTCGAAGCGGGGCGTTTTGCATTGCGACTGCGTGGCGATCAGCGCTTGTCGACGCCGACGTAATCGCGCTTGTCGTGGCCGACGTAGATCTGGCGCGGGCGACCGATCTTCTGCTCGGGATCGGCCTGCTGTTCCAGCCAGTGGCTGACCCAGCCGGCGGTGCGCGCGATCGCGAACATCACCGTGAACATCTCGGTCGGGATCTTCAGCGCCTTGTAGATGATGCCGCTGTAGAAATCGACGTTCGGATAGAGCTTGCGCTGGATGAAGTAGTCGTCCTTCAGCGCGGCCTCTTCCAGCTTCATCGCGACATCGAGCAGCGGATCGTTGACGCCGAGCTCGTTGAGCACCTTGTAGGTCATCTCGCGGATGATCTTGGCGCGCGGATCGAAGTTCTTGTAGACGCGGTGGCCGAAGCCCATCAGGCGGAAGCCGGATTCCTTGTCCTTGGCCTTGTCGATCGCGCTCTGCACGTTGGCCGGCGAACCGATCTCGTTGAGCATCTTGAGCACGGCTTCGTTGGCGCCACCGTGCGCCGGTCCCCACAGCGCCGCGACGCCCGAGGCGATGCAGGCATAGGGATTGGCGCCGGTCGAACCGACCATGCGCACCGTCGAGGTCGAGGCGTTCTGCTCGTGGTCGGCGTGGAGGATGAACAGCAGGTCGAGCGCCTTGGCGGCGACCGGATTGAGCTGCAGCGGCTCCGACGGCACCTCGAACATCATGTGCAGGAAGCGAGTGACGTATTCGAGGTTGTTGCGCGGGAAGCGCAGCGGCCAGCCCATGCTGTAGCGATAGCAGGCGGCGGCGATCGTCGGCACCTTGGCGATCAGGCGGATCGCGGCGAGATGGCGCTGTTCCGGATCATCGTAGTCGTGGTCGTTGTGGTAGAAGCTCGCCATCGAACCGAGCATGCCCATCAGCATCGCCATCGGATGGGCGTCGTGGCGGAAACCGCCGATGAACTGCTTGAACGCCTCGTGCAGCATCGTGTGGTGCGCGACTTCGTTCTCGAACGCGGAGAACTCCTGCGCCGACGGCAGGTTGCCGTTCATCAGCAGGTAGGCCACTTCCATGAAGCTGGAATGCTCGGCCAGTTGCTCGATCGGGTAGCCGCGGTACATCAGCACGCCGGCATCGCCATCGATATAGGTGATCGCCGAGCGGCACGACGCCGTCGCGGTGAATCCGTTGTCGTAGGTGAAACAGCCGGTGTCCTTCGGCAGCTTGCTGATGTCGATGCAGTCCTGGCCCAGGACCGGTTTGATCACCGGCAGGGTGCTGCTCTTGTCGGCGACGGTCAGTGTCGCAGTGTTGGCTTCGGTCACGGCGCGATTCTCCAGTTCATTGACCGGTCGCGCGGGAGTCCCGAAACCGGTTTTTGCGATGCGTCAATTATCGCACAACGACTGTTTGAACATTCACGCCCGCATGGAGCCGGAAGCCATCCCGATCACGCGTCCGGATACGCAAAACGGCCGCACATGGCGACCGTTTGCGAGGTGATCGAAGTTCGCGCGATCGCTGCCGCGCGCCTGCTTCGACCAAAGGATTACTTGGCGTAACGCTTCTTGAACTTGTCGATGCGTCCGCTGGTATCCATGACCTTGTTCTGGCCGGTATAGAACGGATGCGTGGCCGAGGAGATTTCGACCTTGATCAACGGGTACTCGTTGCCGTCTTCCCACTTGATGGTTTCCTTGGTCGCCATCGTCGAGCGAGTCAGGAACTTGAAGTCGGAGGTGACGTCCTGGAAGACGACTTCGCGGTAATTGGGGTGAAGATCGGCCTTCATGGCGGCACCGAGTACTGGTTACAGGAATGAGCCGGCCATGATAGCGGCTCCCCCCGACCGGGTCAACTGGCTGCCAGCGCCGCTCGGATCATGGCCTGGTAGCGCTCGCCGTCGTAGGTCTGGACGATCCGGGCATTGTCCGGGCGGCCGGTCATCCGCAGCCAGTCGACGATGGTGAAGCCGCGGGCCGGGCCCAGTCCCAGCTGCACCGACAGCGGCCGCGATTCGGCGGCCTGGATCCCTTCCGGGGCCAGGGCGCAGGCCATGGCGTAGCCGTCAGCGGAATGCCAATAGGAACCCCGCTTCTCGCGCGACCAGCGCCGGGTATGGGCGGAAATGGCGTCGTAGAAGCGGGCACGCGGCGAATCGACCTGCAACCACTGATCCATCGCTTCGTGCGGGAAGCCGTGGCGGAGATTGGCCTCCCAGTCGCAGAGATCGAACTGCGGGAAAGCTTCAAAGACGATATGGGCGGCTTCGGGATCGAACCAGGTATTGAACTCGCCACTGGGCGTGATATTGCCGTGGCCGGTCACCGCGCCACCCATCACCACCAGTCGCGCCACCCGCTGCGGCAGCGTCGGGTCGAGCTTGAGCGCCAACGCGACATTGGTCAGTGGCGCCAGCGCGACGATCATCAATCGGCCGGCGTGTTCGTGCGATAGGCGCAGGATCCCGAGCGCGGCATGCTCGGCGTCGGCCTGGCGCTTCGTAGGCGCAAAACCGATATCGCCGAACCCATCCTGGCCATGGACGGCGGCGGCATCGTCGGAGTGGTGCAGCAGCGGCTTCGGCGCGCCGGCAAACACCGGTACGTCGTCGCGCCCGGCGACTTCGCACAACTTCAGCGCATTGCGCACGGTATGGTCGAGACCGACGTTGCCGGCGGCGATGCTCAATCCGACCACATCGTGATCGGGCGAATTCAATGCCATCAGGATGGCGAGGGCGTCGTCGACGCCCGGATCGGTGTCGATCAGGAGCGGGATCTTGTCGGTCATGTGTTCTTCTCTTTGTCAGGCCGAAGCATAGCGCGCCGCGCCGCCCACCCAACGCTGGACGATGCGTTCGGCGCAGGCGGCATCCTCCTTCAGCAAGCGCTCGGCGATGCGTTGCACCTGCGGCAGCAGGTCGGCGTCGCGAGCGAGATCGGCGATGCGGAACGCAGCGAGTCCGGTCTGGCGCGTGCCGAGCAATTCGCCGGGACCGCGCAATTCCAGGTCCTTTTCGGCGATGCGGAACCCGTCGTTGGTTTCGCGCATGGTTTCCAAGCGCTGGCGCGCGATCTGTCCCAGCGGCGACTGGTACATCAGCACGCAGGCAGATGCGGTGGCGCCGCGCCCCACCCGTCCGCGCAACTGGTGCAGTTGCGCGAGCCCGAGACGTTCGGCGTTCTCGATGATCATCAGCGATGCATTCGGCACGTCGACGCCGACTTCGATCACGGTCGTTGCGACCAGCAGGTCGATCTTGCCGGCCTTGAAGTCGAGCATCGCCGCCTGCTTGTCGCGCGCGTTCATTCGTCCGTGGACGAGGCCGATGCGCAATTCCGGCAATTGCGCAACGAGTGCTTCATAGGTGCCTTGCGCGGCCTGCGCGATCACTTCGTCGGACTCGTCGATCAGCGTGCACACCCAGTAAGCCTGGCGACCTTCGGCGCAGGCGGCGCGGATGCGTTCGACCAGTTCCGGACGGCGTTCCGAGGTCAGCACGATGGTCTGGACCGGCGTGCGACCCGGCGGCAGTTCGTCGATCACCGACACGTCGAGGTCGGCATAAGCGGCCATCGCCAGCGTGCGCGGGATCGGCGTCGCCGTCATCACCAGCTGGTGCGGCACGCGCGACGAAGCATCGTCCGCCCCTGCCCGCCCCTTGTCGCGCAAGGCCAGGCGTTGCTGCACGCCGAAGCGATGCTGCTCGTCGACGATCGCCAGCGCGAGATCGTGGAAGGCGATGCCCTCCTGCATCAGCGCATGGGTGCCGACCACCAGTTTCGCTTCGCCATTGGCGATGGTCTGCAACACCGCCGCGCGCGCCTTGCCGCCGACCTTGCCCGCCAGCCACGCGACATCGATGCCCAGCGGTTCCAGCCAGTTTCGCAGCGTGTTGAAGTGTTGTTCGGCCAGCAATTCGGTCGGCGCCATCAACGCCGCCTGGTATCCGCCATCGATCGCCAGCAATGCCGCCAGCGCCGCGACCACGGTCTTGCCGCTGCCGACATCGCCCTGCACCAATCGCAGCATCGGATGCGGTTGCGCGAGATCGGCGCGCACTTCGGCGAACACGCGCTCCTGCGCACCGGTAAGTGCGAACGACAGCGATGCGCGCAGGCGTTCGGCCAGTCGCGCGGATGCCCCGAGCTTCACTGCACCGTGCTTCTGCATGGCGATGCGCTGGCGGCGCAGGCTCAACTGGTGCGCCAGCATTTCCTCCAGCGCCAGTCGCCGTTGCGCCGGATGATGGCCGGATTGCAGCGCGTTGAGATCGGCATCGGCGGGCGGGCGATGCAAGGTCAGCAAGGCCTCGCGCAATGCGGGCAATTGCAGCGCGCGCGCGATGTCCGCCGGCAGCAATTCCAGTTCGGCTTCCTCGGGCAATCGCTTCAGCGCTTCACCGATCAGGCGCTTCAACGTCGCCGGCGCGATGCCCTCGAGTTGCGGATAGACCGGATCGAGGCGATCGCTCAGCTCCGCGTCTTCGCCGCCAAGCACGCGATAGCTGGGATGCACCATTTCCAGCCCGAGTTGTCCGGGTCGCGGCGTGCCGAACGCGCGCACGCGCGTGCCCGGCTGGAACTGGTTGACCTGCTGCGAACGGAAATGGAAGAAACGCATCAGCAAGGTGCCACGTGATTCATCGGCCAATGCGACTTTCAGTTGCGGGCGATAGCGGAAGCCGCGTTCGACCGCCTGCACCGTACCTTCGATCTGCGCGGCGACCCCGGATTGCAATGCACGGATCGGCGTCAGCCGGGTGCGGTCTTCGTAGCCGCGCGGCAGCCAGAACCACAGGTCCTGCAACGTTTCCAGCCCGCGTTCGGCCAGCTTCGCCGACATCTGCGGACCGACGCCAGGCAAGATGGCGATCGCGGCCAATCCGGCCGCTGCCAGTGCCGGGGCGGGTTTGCCCGCTCGCGCCATCGATTATTCGAGAACGAGGACGGCGTCGACCTCGAACTGCGCGCCCTTGGGCAGGCCCGTCACTTCGATGGTGGAGCGTGCCGGATACGGCGCCGAGAAGTATTCCGTCATCACCGCGTTCACTTCGGCGAAGTTGGAAAGGTCGGTGAGATAGAGCCCGAGGCGCGCGATGCGATTGAGATCGCCGCCGCTGGCTTCGCATACCGCCTTGAGATTGTCGAAGGCGCGACGCACCTGGGCGGCGAAATCGCCGTCGACGATGTCGCCGGTAGCGGGGTCCAGCGGGATCTGCCCGGACAGGAAGACGAAGTTACCGCAGCGCATCGCCTGCGAATACGGACCGATGGCGGCGGGCGCGCGATCGGTATGGATTTGGTCACGACTCATGGCGGCTCCCGGAATGATCGATGCGCCTAGTGTAACGAGCGCCTAGATGCGTTCGACGTTATGGACGGCCGGAACGCGACGCAGGCGACGGCGGACCTCTTCCAGATGGTCCATGGTGTGGACCTCGATATAGAAGCGCACGGTGGCGATGCTGTTGTCGCGGTCGAGGTAATCGACGCGGTCGATGTTGGATTCCGCCTCGGCGATCGCCGACGCCATCTGCGCCAGCACGCCCTGGCGATTGTCGGCCTCGACGCGGATGCCGACGAGGAAATCACCGACCACATTCGGATCCCAACCCATCTCGACGCAGCGCTCGGGCGAACGCCGGTATTCGATCACGTTGCGGCAATCGGAACGATGCACTGCGATGCCCTTGCCGGTGGTGTGGTAGCCCATGATCGAGTCGTAGGGAATCGGCATGCAGCACTGGGCGAAGCTGATCACCCCGCCTTCGGTGCCGGAGATCAGGATGCGATCGCGCGAACGCATGCCGAGCTCGCCCTGCGCGCTGCGCTCGGGCGTGGTCGCCAGCTGCTGCGCCACCAGGCTGGGAATGCGGTTGCCGAGCGCGATGTCTTCCAGCAGCGACTCCAACCGTGGATAGCGGTTGTCGGAGAGATAGCGCTTGAGCTGCGCCTCGGCCAGGCGCTCGATCGAACTGTCATGGCTTTCCAGCGCCGCCTCCAGCATGCGGTGGCCGAGTTGCACCGCATCCTCGTGCCCGACCTGCTTCAACTTCTGGCGGATCGCCGCGCGCGCCTTGCCGGTGGTGACATAGTCCAGCCACTGCGGCTGCGGCGCCGCCGATTTCGCGGTGACGATCTCCACCGTCTGTCCGCTGGTCAGGCGCGTGCGCAGCGGCACCAGGCGGCCGTCGAGGCGCGCGGTGACGGCATTGTTGCCGACATCGGTATGCACCGCATACGCGAAGTCGAGCGCGGTCGCGCTGCGCGGCAGGGCCAGGATGCGGCCCTTGGGCGTGAACACATAGACTTCGTCGGGATACAGCTCGACCTTGACGTTCTCGAGGAACTCCAGCGAATTGCCGGTGCCCCTCTGCGACTCGACCACGCCGGCGATCCACGCGTTGGCGCGATTGAGCGCGCTGCTGGAATCGCCGCCCTGCTTGTAGGTCCAGTGCGCGGCGATGCCGCGTTCGGCGACGAGGTCCATGTCCTGGGTGCGGATCTGCACTTCGATCGGCGCGCCGTAGGGCCCGAACAGCACCGTGTGCAGCGACTGGTAACCGTTGGCCTTGGGAATCGCGATGAAATCGCGGAAGCGTCCATCCAGCGGCTTGAACGTCGCGTGGGCGATGCCGAGGGCGTGATAGCAATCGGGCACGGTGTCGACGATGACGCGGAAGCCGAACACGTCCATCACCTGTTCCAGCGATTTCCGCTCCGCGCGCATCTTGGTGTAGATGCTCCACGGCGATTTCACCCGGCTGACCAGGCGATGCTTCAGGCCTTCCTTGGTCAATCGCTGCGCCAGTTGCGCCTCGACCTGCGCCACCGCCTCGCGGCGCACTGCCGGCTGCTGGCGAATGCGTTTTTCCAGCGCGGCGTAACGCCACGGATGCAAGGCCTTGAACGAAAGGTCCTGCAACTCGGCCTTGACCAGGTTCATGCCCAGGCGCTGCGCGATCGGCGCGTAGACCTCGAGCGTTTCGCGGGCGATGCGCCGGCGCGCCTCGGGCGACTGCGAACCGAGCGTGCGCATGTTGTGCAGGCGATCGGCGAGCTTGATCAGGATGACGCGCAGGTCGCGCGACATCGCCAGCATCATCTTGCGGAAACTCTCGGCCGCGGCTTCCTGGCGATCGCGGAACTTCAGCTTGTCCAGCTTGGTGACGCCTTCGACCAGCTCGGCCACGGTTTCGCCGAACTGCGCGGCGAGATCATCGCGGGTCAGCGGCGTGTCCTCGATGGTGTCGTGCAGGATCGCCGCGATCAGCGTTTCCGCATCCAGCCCGAGTTCGGCCAGCACCCGCGCCACCGCCACCGGGTGGGTGATGTAGGGCTCGCCCGACTTGCGCGTCTGTCCGGCATGCGCAGCCGCGCCGATCCGCCACGCTTTCTGCAGCTGGCTGCGATCTTCGGGGCCGAGGTAGGACGCCGCGGCATCGAGCGCACGCATGTCTTCCGGAAGATCGGACGACGACGGAACGGACGATTGCAGGGCTTGCGAGACCATGATCCGAGCCTACACCGCCACGGCGCGGGCGAAAACGCCCCGGACGCCGGCGATGCGGCATCCACCAATGCAAATGGCCCCGCATTGCGGGGCGATGCGCCAAACAAATGGCCCCGCAAGCGGGGCCATGGAAGCTCGACTGGAAGACAACAGGATCAGTCGTCGCCCTTGGACATGTCGTCGTCGCCCACCACTTCGGCGGCGGCCCATTCCATCGCTTCGCGCTCGGCGCGTTCCTTCTCGGCCTTCTCGACGGCGTCGATGAAGGCGTTGTCGATCTTGCGGGCGGCGATTTCGCGCAGGGCCAGCACGGTCGGCTTGTCGTCCTGCTCGCGGTTGTCGAGCTTGGGCTCGACGCCCTTGGCCAGCTGGCGCGCGCGCTTGGCGGCCATCATGACCAGTTCGAAACGGTTGTCGACCACATCCATGCAGTCTTCGACGGTGATACGCGCCATGGGCTTCGTGGCGGCCTGTGCCGCCCTCCGGAATCGGGGTAGACCCCCAAGTCTAGCGAAATGCTAGCCCCAGAGCAAGTATTTGGGTCATTTTCCGATACGAATCAGCGACTTATTACCCGTTATCGGTCAGCAACTGGGTCAGCAGGCGGGCATGGCGGGCGACCTGGGCGTCGCGTCGCAACCGGCTGGCCACGATCACGCTGGCGAGTTCGTCCGCGGCGGTGGCGAAATCCTCGTTAACGATCACATAGTCGAACTCGCCGTAATGGCTCATTTCTTCCTGCGCGGCGGCCAGGCGGCGCTGGATCGTCTCCTCACTGTCCTGGGCACGGCGGCGCATGCGTTCTTCCAGTGCCTGGCGCGACGGCGGCAGGATGAAGATGCTCACCGCGTCCGGGACTTTCTCGCGCACCTGGCGGGCGCCCTGCCAGTCGATCTCCAGCAGCACGTCGCGGCCCGTCGCCAGTTGCGGCTCCACCGATTGCCGTGCGGTGCCCTTCCAGTCGCCGTGGACACGGGCGTATTCGAAGAAGTCGCCGGCAGCGATCATGCGCTGGAATTCGGCGTCATCGACGAAATGGTAGTGCTCGGCGTGGCGCTCGCCGGGTCGCGGCCCGCGCGAAGTGAACGAGATCGACAAGCTGAGGGCCGGGTCGCGTGCCAGCACGGCATTCACCAGGCTGGACTTCCCTGCGCCGGAAGGCGCCGCGACCATGTAGAGGGTTCCGCGCATGTGGAATCGAAATGGGTCCGGCAGCCGATGGTACCGCGTTTGCCATTGACGTCCCCGCAGGACGCCCGAACGACCGGGTTCACCTCAATCGCACTGCAACAAATCACCTTCCTTTCTTCCATCTTTCTGCACTTGCATTTTTATTCTTGTCACTGATCGGACACGAAAGCTAAGCTCGATTCGTCCGCAGCACCGACATGGAAGGGGCTTGTTGCAGTCCATGGCTGCGGATGATCTGGAAGCAAAGAACCAAAGCAAGAACTCTCTCGGTTATGACCAGTTTTTCCAAGGCACGGGCGCTGCAAGGCGCACGCATGGCAACCCTTTGTCAAATCCCTCCCAGGAGTCAACAAATGCTTTCCAAGAACACTTTCAGTTTGCGCAAGATCGCCCGCATCGTTTCGATGACCGGTTTGCTCGGCACCGCAGCATTCCTGTCCGTCTCCGCCCAGGCACAGAGCATGCAGTCGTGGCGCGCCACGATGCAGCACAAGGCGCCACCGAAGGAGGGCTGTTTCCACACGGCCTATCCCAGCACCACCTGGACTCCGATCACTTGCAGCAGCACCGGCTATCGCTCCGAACCGCATGTGAACCCGGCGCTGGAAACCGTCGGCAACGGCAATGACTACGCCGCCCAGACCTCCAGCCTGACCAGTTCGGCGACCGGCAGCTTCCCGGTGGTCACCGGCGTGACCAGCGAAACCGGCGGCACCACCGCCAACAACTACACGCTGCAACTCAATACCAACCTGGCCAACGGTTCCCCCGCGTGCGCCAGTTACGGCTATTCGAGCTGCCAGGTCTGGGAGCAGTTCATCTATTCGTCGAACTACGTCGGCAATGGCGCGCAGGTCTTCATCCAGAACTGGATTTTCATCCCGAGTCGCGCGCGTTGCCCGCGCAGCGGTGGCTGGGCTTCCTACAAGACCAGCTCGTACAACGGCTGCTACAAGAACAGCCCCGCGATTAATTCGGTCACGGTCGCCGCGAGCCAATTGGGCAACCTGAAGCTGTCCGGCGTGGTCACGGCCAACGGCAACGACACGGTGACCTTCGTCAACGGCACCACGGCCTATGCGGTGAGCGAGCCCGACAGCACGCTGGCCATCTCCTCGGTGTGGAAACAATCCGAATTCAACGTCGTCGGCAACGGCGGCGGTTCGGCGGCCACCTTCAACAGCGGCTCCTCGATGACGGTGAGCGTGCAGGTGAACGACGGCACCACCAACGCACCGACCTGCGTGGCCAACGCCGGCAGCACCGGCGAGACCAACAATCTGAACCTGGGTTCGTGCACCGCTGCCGGTGGTACCGCTCCGGCCATCCAGTTCACCCAGTCGAACTGATCGGTCGCATCGGCCCATGCAGGCGCTGCATGGGTGCAAAACGGAAACGCCGAGGGTTTGTCCCCTCGGCGTTTTTCATCATTCGATGTTCTGCACCTGCTCGCGAACCTGGTCGATCAGGACCTTGAGTTCGATCGCGGCATTGGTGCTGCGCAGGTCCACCGATTTCGAGCCCAGCGTGTTGGCTTCGCGGTTGAATTCCTGCATCAGGAAATCGAGGCGGCGGCCGATCGGTTCGCGCTGGTCGAGGGCGCGGCGCAGTTCCTGAAGGTGGGCGTCAAGGCGATCGAGCTCCTCGTCGACGTCGAGCTTCTGCAACGCCAGCACCAGTTCCTGCTCGACCCGGCCCGGCTCCAGTGCGGCGGCTGGCGGCGCGAATTCGGCCAGGCGCGCGTGCAGCTTGTCGCGCAGGGCTGTGCGCAGCAGCGGCAGAAAAGCGCGGACTTCGGTGACCTGGGCGGCGATGGCATCGGCACGATCGCGGATGACTTGCGCGAGGTTGGCGCCTTCGCGTTCGCGGGCGGCGACGAATTCGTCCAGCACCGTCGACAGCAGCTTCAGCGCCTGGGCGTGCAATTGCTCGGCATCGACACCCCGACGACGCACCACGCCCGGCCACGCCAGCACGTCGGTGATGTCGGTGTGGGCATTTGGGAAACGCGAGGCGAGATCGCCTGCCAGTTCCGACAGCCGCGCGACCACGCCATCGTCGATCGCCAAGGCCTCGCCACCATCGTTGGCGCGCAGGCGGAACGTCAGTTCGAGCTTGCCGCGCGACACTTTTGCCGAGACGCGTTCGCGCAACTGCGGCTCGAGCACGCGCAATTCGTCGGGCAGACGCACGCCGAGCTCGAGGAAACGATGATTGACCGCGCGCAACTCGCAGCCGAGCGTGCCGACCTCGGTCGGAACTTCGGCGGAAGCGAATGCGGTCATGCTGCGAATTGGCATCTGGAAACCTGTGGCACATCGGGGAGACAGAGTGCGAATGGTAAACTCGCGCGCCTTTCCGCAGGAAATTCCGCGAAATGACTGCCTTCGAGCGCCCCAGCGGCCGCACCCCCGACCAGCTGCGCGACGTCAGCCTGACCCGCCACTACACGCGCCATGCCGAAGGCTCGGTGCTGGTGGCGTTCGGCAACACGCAGGTGCTGTGCACCGCCAGCGTCGAGGCCAAGGTGCCGCCGTTCCTGCGCGGCAAGGGCGAAGGCTGGGTCACCGCCGAGTACGGGATGCTGCCCCGCGCGACCCATACCCGCAGCGATCGCGAAGCCGCACGCGGCAAGCAAGGCGGCCGTACCCTGGAAATCCAGCGCCTGATCGGGCGGGCATTGCGTGCCTGCGTCGATCGCAAGGCGCTGGGCGAACACACCATCACCCTCGACTGCGACGTCCTGCAGGCCGATGGCGGCACCCGCACCGCGGCGATCACCGGCGCCTATGTCGCGCTGGTCGATGCGGTGCAGACGCTGGTCGATTCACGGGCGATCAAGCTTGCGAACGGTCGCTCGCCGATCGTCGGCGCGATTGCCGCGGTGTCGGTCGGCATCTGGCGCGGCGTGCCGGTGCTCGATCTCGATTACGCCGAAGACAGCACCTGCGACACCGACATGAACCTGGTGATGAACGACGGCGGCGGTTTCATCGAACTGCAGGGCACGGCCGAAGGCCATGCCTTCCGCCGCGACGAACTCGATGCCCTGCTCGCGCTGGGCGAAGCCGGTTGTCGCCAATTGTTCGCCGCGCAACAGGCGGCGCTCGCACAGCCGTGAAACTCGTCCTCGCCAGCGGCAACGCCGGCAAGCTGGCGGAATTCCGCCAGCTGTTCGCGGATCTGGATCTCGACTTCCATCCGCAGTCCGAATTCGGCGTCGATGACGTCGAGGAAACCGGACTGAGCTTCGTCGAGAACGCATTGCTGAAGGCACGTCATGCCGCGCGCATCAGCGGACTGCCGGCGCTAGCCGACGATTCCGGCCTGTGCGTCGATGCATTGGATGGCGCACCCGGGCTGTATTCGGCGCGCTACGCCGGCAGCCACGGCAACGATGGCGCCAACACCACGAAGCTGCTGCACGCATTGCGCGATGTGCCGGACGAACGCCGCACGGCGCGTTTCGTCTGCGTGCTGGCGCTGCTGCGCCATGCCGAGGATCCGCAGCCGATCATCGCCCAGGGCACCTGGGAGGGCCGCATCCTCCATGCGCCGCGTGGCGAACACGGCTTCGGCTACGACCCGGTGTTCCTGGTACCAGACTTCGGGTTGAGCGCAGCGGAACTCACCGCGGCGGACAAGCATCGCCACAGCCATCGTGGCCAGGCGATGGCGCGACTGCACGAATTGCTGCAATCACGATGAACGCGCACGAGCTGACGCTCACGCCACCGCCCCTCGCGCTGTATGTCCACCTGCCCTGGTGCGTGCGCAAATGCCCGTACTGCGATTTCAATTCGCATGGGCTGCGCGGCGAAGCGCCCTACGACGATTACATCGATGCGCTGATCCGCGATCTCGAACACGACCTGCCACTGGTCTGGGGTCGCGTGGTGCATTCGGTGTTCTTCGGCGGCGGCACGCCCAGCCTGTTCTCGCCGGAGCGGATCGACCGCTTCCTGCAGCAGGCCAGCGCGCGACTCACTTTCGCGCCCGGCACGGAAATCACCCTCGAGACCAATCCCGGCACGGTCGAGCACGGCCCGTTCGCGGGTTATCGCGCGGCCGGCGTCAATCGCCTCAGCTTCGGCGTGCAGAGTTTCGACGACGGCTGCCTGCAGCGGCTCGGGCGCATCCATTCCAGCGGCGATGCCGAGCGCGCGGTGAAGTCGGCGCAGGATGCCGGCTACGACAACATCAACCTCGACCTGATGTACGCCTTGCCACAACAGACGCTGGCAATGGCCGAACACGATGTCGAACGTGCCATCGCGTTGCAGCCGACCCATCTCAGCCACTACCAGCTGACGCTGGAACCCAACACGCTGTTCGCGGCGAAGCCGCCGCAGGGCATTCCCGACGACGATCTCGCCTGGGACATGCAGGAACATTGCCAGGCCTTGATGGGCGCGGCCGGATTCGCGCAGTACGAAGTCAGTGCTTATGCGAAGCCCGATCGCCAGTGCAAACACAACCTCAACTACTGGACCTTCGGCGACTATCTCGGCATCGGCGCCGGCGCCCACGGCAAGCTCACGCTGGGTGCGGACCAGCGCATCCTGCGGCGCTGGAAGACCAAGCATCCCGACGCGTGGCTGCGCGATGCGGGAACCGCCGCGGCCATTGGTGGCGACGAAGACATCCTGCCGGCACGACGTCCGTTCGACTTCATGCTCAATGCATTGCGCCTCAACAGCGGATTCGAAATTCAGTTGTATGAACGCAGAACCGGCCTTCGTTATGGAAGCATTCAAAAAACTCTGGAAGCCGCGGAAAAACGTGGCTTGATCGACATTTCGAATGCGCGTGTCGTTCCAACGGAACTTGGACGGAAGTTCGTGAACGACTTGATTTCCATGTTCCTGTGAATTCCTGATGACACCACGTTACGTAACATCGATTGCGTAAACGGGAACGCGGGATTCAGGGGTACATGGAACGTATAACGGTCGGAATCAACCAACAAAAAAATCTGCCACCGAAAGTCCATTACGCGTTGTCACGGGTCCTGCATGCCTGTGCGGAGCAGATGACGGCGCCGGTCAACCAGTCGCTTTCGACGCTCAAGGACGATCTGCCTTTGATGATCGGGCGCGAGGCATCGAAAACCCGGGAAATCGTCCTGTTTTCCCATTGCAAGAGCCTGTCGTCGAACTGGTTGCGGTTGCTGCCTGCCCTGCTTGCCCATATCGAGCGCGGCCTGTCCTCGATCCGCGATGAAGACGACGATCACATCGTGCAATCGCATGCACGGATCGCGTCGTCGCAATGGACGCTGTCCGATGTCGACGGCGATGAACACGTCGAGGGGACGACTGATTTCGGCAGGGTCATCAACGAATCCCGGTTGCCGCTGTACCTGCTTGGGCAACGCTTCGGCGTCCTGGCGGAATCGGCTGCGTTCGAACCGAACGCCATTCCGATCGGCCCGCAAAAACTGGTCGATGCCCTGACCGAGGCCTCGCGCGAAGTGTTCGGCGAGGACTTCCCGCATACCCTCCTCGCCGATGCGGTCGCGCAGAAACTGTTCCGCATCTATCCGTCACTCGTGAACAGCGTCAACACGGAATTGGACCGCGCCAGCATCCTCCCGGGATTGACGTTCGTGCCCTCGCTGAAGCGGGATGGCGCAACTGCCGCCAAGGCGCCGCCGATGGAAGACGGCATGCCGGAGGACGATTCCGTCGAATATCGCGAGGCGCCGTCGGCCTCCACCGCGCGCGAGCGTTTCGTGCAGGCGGTGGCAACGCCGGATTTCACGCAAATGCAATCCCTGCTCGCCCGCGCCAAAGGCCGGATGCCGTGGCGCCAGTCCGCCGAGATGGATTCGCAATCGGCCTTGTCCGGCCCGGCGGTGGCGTCGTTGATCGACGCGCTTCCCTCGCGCGACACCTCCGGGCGTCCGCTCGGCATCCGCCAACTCCAGGACGAATTGAACACGCGTGCAAAAGCTGTGCACGGGCCGAATGCGCACCTGACCAGCCAACTCAGCGATTCCATCGAGCTGCTGGGCATGCTCTATGACGCGATCTGTCGCGACGTGCACAAGCAGTCGCGAGCGCTCGAACTGCTGACCCGCTTGCAAGTTCCGCTGGTGCGGATGGCGGTGTCCAGCCAGGCCTTCTTCGACCAGGCCTCGCATCCGGGGCGCCAGATCATGAATCACGTGGCCGAATCCGGCGCGGCGATCGATGACGACAGCACCAACGTCGATCTGCGCTTCGACGCGGCCCTGCAGCACGCCGTCGAACGCGTCGAAAAGGAGTATCGCGGCGATGAGGCGGTGCTCCAGAACATCAACGTCGAGCTCTCCGAGGCGCACGAGCAGCAGGTGAAGCGCAGCCAGGCCGTCGAACAGCGTCATGTCGATACGGCAAGCGGTCTGGAACGTCTCGCCATCGCCCGCGAAGCGGCCAAGTCGTTGCTCGATGAACGCATCGGCGCGCGCCAGCTGCCGGCCCACACGAATGTCCTGCTGCGCACCGCATGGCAGGACGCATTGACCTTCATCCGCCTGCGCAACGAGCCGCACACGGACACCTGGAAACGCCACGATCGCCTGACCAACCGCATCCTCGAAATTGCGGAAAGCCCGGATCCGGTCGACGACGTCGACCTGCGCGATTCGATCACCGCCATCCTCAAGCGCACCGGCTACCACATCGAAGACGCGACTGAAGTCGGGCATGCGCTGAGTCGCAGCGCATCGGTCCCCAACGATCCCGATCGCATGCCGATGACGAGGCTCGTGGTCGCGGTGAAGGCGCGCCCGCGCTTCGGTGAATCGGGTCGCGAAGCGCAACAGATCGAAACGATCTCCGCCCCGCGCACGCCCGCGGAAGAGGAATGCTTCCAGCGCGTGCGCAATCTCCCCTTTGGCTGTGCGTTGGACTTCGTGATCAACCAGCAGGGCGACGTGCGCCGCCGCCGCCTGTCCTGGTACAGCCAGATCACCGGCAATGCCCTGCTGGTGAATCGCCAGGGCGCCCGCGTCGGGGAGATGCAGCTCGACCAGCTGGCACGCTTGATGGCCATCGGACAAGTGCGCGTGGTGGAGAAGAACCAGGCAAGCCTGTTCGATCGCGCCTGGATGGCGACCAAGAACACCCTCGAGAGCTTCGGCAAGCTGCTCGCCAACCCGGCGCTGCCGGTCGCGTCATGACCAGGGCGCTTTACCGCGGAAGCCGCGAAGTCTCCGAGCTGATTCCGGTCACCGATACCCTGACCGGCAAGCATGTCGGCCGCATCGTCGCCCTGTCCGCTTCCGGGATGCAGGTCGCCTGCAGTCCCGAGGGACAGGAGACCCTGCGCAATGGCGCGCTCTATCAGCTGACCTTCGGCCTTCCCGGCGATCTCGGCGGCGCGCATGCCGAGTGCGGGATCGAAGTGATGTCGGTCGAGGATGTTCCGGGACGGGACATCAAACTGGTCCGCGTGCGCTTCATCCTGATCGATCCCAAGGTCACGATGCGGATCAGCCAATGGTGCGCCGCAGCCAATCCCGGCTACGCCTGAAGCCCGGTACCGACGCCAGATCCCCGGGATGACCACGTGATCCCAACAGAGTTGGGACGACGGTTCACAAATGGTGTGATCGGCCTGTTCCAGTCGCCACGGTCCGCAGTACTATCGGACGCAAGGACCCAATGGACGGGACCGGAGCCAGGGATATGGAACGCCCGCAATTCGGGCAGCCGCATGCGCTGCCACCACGCGTACAGAACGCGATTTCGAAAATGATGGCCGCGTGCGCCGATGGGATGGCCCATCCGGTGCGACAGGCGCTCGCCAGCTTGCGCGAGGAAATGCCGTTGATGATCGGCAACCCGATGGCTGCCCGCCGCGAGATCATCGCGTTTTCGCACTGCAAGCAATTGTCGATCCATTGCAGCGAGATGCTGCCGGCGTTGCTGGAATGCATCGAACACGAACTGATCGCGATCCGCGACCAAGGCCATCGGCCACAACAGTCGGAACTGTGGTCGTCGTCCGAGAGCTGGACGCTCGCGGATGCCGGCGACAATGTCGCTCCGCCGCAGGCGGAAGGCATTGGCCAGGTCACCAACCAATGCAAGTTGCCGCTCTACTTGCTGGGCCAACGCTTCGGCGTGCTTGCAGGCACCCCGGCTTTCGATGCCGATCGCATCCCGGTCGGGCCACGTTGCCTGATCCGTGCCGTCGAGGATGCATCCCGCCGGGTGTTCGGCGACGACTTCCCGCACATGCTGGTGACCGATGCCGTGGCGCGTGCGCTGTTCCACGACTACCCGGCGCTGGTGAATCGCATCAACAAGGAACTCGAAGGCGCCAGCATCCTGCCCGGCCTGACCTTCATTCCGTCGCTGAAGCGCGCGGCCACGCCCGAACGCCCGGCCTTCGCCGATGTCTCCGCGATGGCGGCCACGATCGCGACCATGGCGCCGCAAGGCGCTGCCGGATGGTTCGAACAACCGGAACACGACGATCGCGGCCGTTCCGCCAACGCCCACTCCGCGCCCGATTTCTCGGCTGCGCGTTCACTGCTGGCGAAAGCCAAGGGGCAACCCACGGCGGCATCCGCCACGCACGTGCAATTGCCGGCCCACATCGTTTCCGAAATGCTCGACTCGCTGTCCGCGCACGATGCCAGCGGTCGCCCGCTCGGCATCCGCCACCTGCACGACGAACTGAAGGCGCGGGCGAAATCCCTGCACGGCGGCAGGGTGCAGTTGTCGCAGCAACAGAGCGATTCGATCGAATTGCTCGGCATGCTCTATGACGCCGTCTGCCACGACATGCGCGCGCAATCGGGTGCGGCGGAACTGCTGAAGCGCCTGCAAATCCCGTTGCTGCGCATGGCCCTGTCGGGCGAGGCGTTCTTCGAGCAGCCGACGCACCCCGGCCGCCAGATCATGAGTCGCGTCGCCGAGTCCGGCGCGATCATCGCCGACGAAGCCGATGCCGACCCGCAATTCGATGCCGCGCTGGCCCATGCGGTGGATCGCGTCGAACAGGAGTATCGCGGCGACGGCACGGTGCTCGAACACATCCACCAGGAGCTCGCCGACGCCCACCAGGCCCACGCGCAACGCAGCGAAGCCGTCGAGCGCCACCAGATCGAGGCTTCGCGCGGACAGGAACGCATCGCCATCGCCCGCAATGCCGCGCAAGCGCTGCTCGACGAAAAACTCGCCGGCATCACCCTGCGACCGCAAGTCGAAATGCTGATCCGCACCGCATGGCAGGATGCGCTCACCTTCGTCCGCCTGCGCCACGACGATCACTCCGCGCTATGGCAGCGCCACGAACGCCTGACCGGCCGCATCCTCCAGGTGGTCGCCGCGAACGATGCGATCGAAGACGTGGACCTGCGCGATTCGATCTTCGAAATCCTCAAGCGCACCGGCTACCACTCGGAAGAAGCCAACGAGGTCGCAGAAACGCTCAGCCGTAGCGTGGGATTGCCGCGCACCGGCGCACGCATGTCGATGACGGAGCTGGTGACGCTGATCCGCACGCGTCCGCGCTTCGGCGGGTCGTCCAAGACCTTGCAGCTGGCGGAGGACATGCCGGAACCGCGCAGCGCGCGCGAGGAAGAGTGCTACCGCCACTTGAGCACCCTGCCCTTCGGTTGCTGGCTCGACTTCACCGTCAACCAGCAAGGCGAGGTGCGTCGCCGTCGCCTGTCGTGGTACAGCCGCATCACCGGCAATGCCCTGCTGGTCAATCGCCGCGGTGCACGCGTCGCCGAAATGCAGCTCGACCAACTCGCACGCCTGATGGCCACCGGCCAGGTACGCGTGGCCCGCAAGCACGAGATGAGCCTGCTCGATCGCGCGTGGACCAGCACGCTCGGCACGCTGGAAAGCCTCGGCAAGCTGTTCGCCCGGCCCGCGGCGGTGGCGTCATGAGCGCCGACCATCGCTATACCGCGCGTCGCGACGTCACCACGATGATTCCCGTGGTCGATGCCCTGACCGGCGTCGTGGTCGGCCGCGTCGGCAATCTCTGCGCCACCGGCATCCAGGTCGTCCGCGGCAGCGCCGCTTCCACGGAAAGCCTGCAGCAGGGCGCGCTCTATCAGTGGACATTCGCGCTGCCGGCCGAGATCGGCGGCGGACAGGTCGAATGCGGCGTGGAAGTGATGTGGAGCGGCCACGATGCCGGTCGCGGCGGCGACCTGGTCGGCGCGCGTTTCATCCTCATCGATCCGGCGGCGATGGAACGGATCGCGCACTGGTGCGCGGTGGGGATGGGAGAGCGCACGCCGGCTTGAGCAGCGCTGGGTTAATGCCCTTCATTGCCCGACCCCAGCATCTTGATCCACACGGGCTCGTAGACGGTTTCCTTGAGCGAGCTGGTGTGCCCTGGCATTTTCCCGTTCTTCAAGACGCTTTCCGATATCGGTGCATCGTTCGCAAAGAGATGATCTGCCGGGATGCGCAGCACCTCCGCGATGCGGGCAAGCTTGTCCGCCGCGGGTTCCTTGACGTGGTACGCGTAGTACCAGCGATCGAGCGGCGTGGCAGAAGTCGATGCATACCATGATGCAGGCGTAGTTGGCGACGATGCATCCCACCCGCCCGAGAATGCCAATACCCGCGCCAGGTTCTCGCGCTTGCCGAGATATTCCGCCATGCCTCCGCCTTGCGATTGTCCGGCGACTGCAATCCGCTGCCATGCCGGAGC
Source organism: Lysobacter sp. (assembly GCA_027306995.1). Classification (GTDB taxonomy): domain Bacteria; phylum Pseudomonadota; class Gammaproteobacteria; order Xanthomonadales; family Xanthomonadaceae; genus Solilutibacter. The sequence continues at coordinate 56,007 of DAHUXS010000002.1, read as the reverse complement.
ACCATTGGCGAGATAACGGCTCCAACCCCCGCTGCGATCGGTCCGATCGAGATATTGCAAGAGCCTGGTCAGTCTGTGGACGATGGAATCCTGCGGCTGATCGGGAATCGCCGTGAAGGCAGTGTCCCCGTATAGCCGTTTTTGACGAAAATGTGCCGCGCAGTCCGGATCCTTCCGCAGCAGCTGCCCGACGCAGATCTGAGACACAGCCGGATAACTGATATAGGTCAGGTTGATCACCCGATACCCCTGAGCCAAGGCGGTCCGGAAGAAATCCTGCGGCCCCGCGTTGGGCGTTTCGGTCGTGCCGGTGAGAAACACCAGCAATTTGCCGTTCTTCGCTGCGGGGTCGTAGAGAACGTGGTGAGGATAATCAAACGCGGAAATGGCCGGATCGGTCATGCTGGGCTTGACCGTGATCGTGATGGGTCCACCGGCCGGCGCCCGGCCGGAATCGTCGGCGAAAGTCCCTGTGGTTGCGGCGTAGGCACCCATCGACAGCGTTGATACCAACAACGCAAACTGGATCAACCATCGATTTCCAACGCTCATGATGCCCTCGCTAGCCATTGATATGTCTACAAAAACGTCTACCGACACCTGGAGTTGACCGTATCGCTCGGCCCGAGCCTCGGCCACGCCGGTTTCCATGTCGATGCGCCACAATAGGGTTCTCCATCGACGGAAACCGGATCATGCAAGAACCGTCCCTCGCCGGCCTGTACGCCGACCATCTCGAGACCGTCAAGCGCCACGCCGACGCGGCGTTGCAGCGCGGCGGTTTCGACCAGCTGGTCGTGCCCAGCGGCACCTCGCACTACCAGGTCTTCGACGACCGCGACTATCCCTACGCGGTGAACCCGCAGTTCAAGTACTGGTTGCCGGTCACGCGCGCGCCGGGTAGCTGGCTGGTGTACACGCCGGGCCAGAAACCCAAGCTGATCTTCCTGCAGCCGCGCGATTACTGGCATGTGGTGCCGCAGGCGCCGAGCGGCTACTGGGTCGACCATTTCGACATCGTCACCATCCGCAGCGCCGACGAAGCGAAACAGCATCTGTCGGCGACGGCGCGCCAGGCGATCCTCGGCGAAGCGCAAAGCGCGCTCGGCAACGCCTTCGCACCGAACAACCCCACCGAAGTGATCCAGTACCTGGAATACCACCGCGGCTACAAGACGCCGTACGAAATCGCGATGATGTGCGAAGCCACCCGTCGCGGCGTGCGCGGCCATCGTGCCGCCAAGCGTGCGTTCGATGCCGGCGCCAGCGAGTTCGGCATCCACCTGTCCTATTGCCAGGCCGCCGGCCAGGACAGCCTCGAGCTGCCGTACCAGAACATCGTCGCGCTCAACGAACACGGCGCGATCCTCCATTACAGCGACTTGCAGCGCCTGCCGCCCAAGCCCTATCGCAGCCTGTTGATCGATGCCGGCGCCAGCCATGCCGGTTACGCCTGCGACATCACCCGCACCTATTCGGCGCAGCACGACGATTTCGCGGCGATGATCGAACGCGTCGATGCCGCGCAACAGGCGATGTGCGCGCAGGTGCGCCCGGGCGTCGATTACCGCCAGATCCATCTCGACGCACATCTTGCGCTGGCCGGCGTGCTCAAGGAGTTTGGCGTGATCACAGTGTCGCCGGAAGCGGCGGTGGCGACCGGCGTCAGCAGCGCATTCTTCCCGCACGGCATCGGCCATGGCATCGGCCTGCAGGTGCATGACGTCGCCGGCTTCGCCGAAAGCGACCACGGCGGCACCCTGCCCAAGCCGGACGGCCATCCCTATCTGCGCCTGACCCGCCCGCTCGCCGCCGGCATGGTGGTGACGATCGAACCCGGCATCTACTTCATCGACATGCTGCTCGACGAACTGAAAGCGAAGGGACTGGAGAGCAGCGTCGACTGGACCGCGGTCGAACGCTTCAAGCCCTATGGCGGCATCCGCATCGAAGACGACGTCGCCTGCACCAACGACGACCCGATCAACCTGACCCGCGAAATCTGGAAGGAGATCGCATGAACAAGTTCCTGATCGCATTGCCCTTGTCCGTGCTTGCGCTGTCTGCCTGCCAGCAGCAGGCGCCGGTCGACCAGGCCGTGAACGACGGCTGCCTGCACTATTCGCCGGCGCAGACCGTGTTGGTCGGCAAGACGTACTCGAAGGAAGTCACCGCGCCCGGCAAGATGACGCGCAAGGCGCTGATGATGAAACTCGACGCGCCGACCTGCGTGTCGCCGCTGGCGAGCAGCCACGCCGACTTCAAGCGCGTCGACAACATCCAGGACATCGAGCTGGTCGCCCAAAGCGACATCGTCGACATGTTCAAGCTCGAAGGCTATCGCGTGCGCGCCAAGGGCGCCCTCGCCACCGAACAGGGCGATGGCGCCGCCGCGCCGGTCGGGATGACCTTGCTGACGATCGGTCCGGCCGATCCGAACCAGTAACGCCCGAATCAGTAACGCGAACCGGCAGTCAGTCCGGTTCGGCGACCTTGTTCGCGCTCGCCGCAGTAGAGCGCAACAAGCCCTCGCCTGCAAACAGCGCCAGCGCGATCCAGATCAACACGAAACCGACGAGGCGGGTGCCGTCGAAGGCTTCGTGGAAGACGAACACGCCGAGTAGGAACTGGATGGTCGGGGCGATGTATTGCATCAGGCCGACAGTGGTCAGCGGCACCCGCCGCACCGCGTAGGCGAATCCGACCAGCGGCAGTGCGGTGACGATGCCGGACAGCACCAACAGGCTGCTGATCCACGCGCCCTGGCCGAAACCGCTGCCGCCGTGGCCAGCCTGCCAGGCCAGCGCGGCCAGCGCCGGCACGAACAGATAGGCGCCTTCCACGCCCAACCCGCTCACCGAATCCACGGCCGCAAGCTTGCGGACCAGACCGTAGAGCGCGAACGAGCCGGCCAATGCCAGTGCGATCCACGGCAACCGCCCGTAATTGACCGTCAGCCACAGCACGCCGACGACGGCGATCGCTACCGACAGCCATTGCAGCGGACGCAGCCGCTCGCGCAGGAAGACGACGCCGATCAACACGTTGAGCAACGGGTTGATGAAATAGCCCAGCGCGGTTTCCACCACGTGGCCGGCGTTCACCGCCCAGATGTACAGGCCCCAGTTGAAGGCGATCAGCGCGCCGCTGGCGGCCAGCATCTTGCGCAGACGCGGCTGCGCCAGCACGGCGCGCAACCAGCCGCGGCCATCGCGCCAGAGCAGGAAGACGCCGACGAACAACGCGCTCCAGACGATGCGCTGAAGAACGATCGCCAACGACGGCACCGACTTCAGTGCATGCCAGTACAGTGGCATCACGCCCCACAGCACGAAGCTGGCGACGGCCATCCAGGTGCCGCGGGTAATTTCGCGATCGGTTGGAGCGTCCATCACTTGGCCTGCGCCGGCGTGCCGCGCTTGGCCTTGCCCAGCGTCATCGCCAATACCGCGAACACGATGATCGCCATCGGCACGAGATCGTTGAGATGGAATTGTTCATGGGCCAACAGCGCGCCCAGCACCACCGCGATCACCGGATTGACGTAGGCATAGCTGCCGGCGAGCGCCGGGCGCACGTGGTGCAGCAGCCAGACATAGGCGCTGAAGCCGATCAGCGAACCCATCACGATCAGATAGACCACCGCACCGATCGCATGGCCGGTCACCGGCGTGTGCAGGTGTTCGCCGCGGACGGTGGCGACGATGCTCATCGCCACGCCAGCGCACAGCATCTGCACCGCCGAAGTCATGAACGGCGACGGCAGGTCGCGACCGCGACTCCAGATCGAACCGAAGGACCACGCCAGCGGCGCGATCAGCAGCGCGATCAAGCCTGCCGGCGACGCGCGCAGGCTGCTGCCGGCGTTGAGCCAGATCACGCCGATGAAGCCGATCATCACGCCGACCCATTCCAGACGCGTCGGGCGGTCGCCCTTCATTCGAGCGAACAACGCGATCCAGATCGGCGCCGACGCCACCGCGACCGCCGCGAGACCGGACGAGACGCTTTGTTCGGCGAAATTGACGAAGCCGTTGCCGAACACCAGCAACAGGATGCCCATGATCCCTGCGTTCTTCCATTGCGCGCGCGTCGGCATCGGTTCGCCGCGCAGGCGCAGGAAGGCGAACATCACGCTGCCGGCGATCAGGAAGCGGATGCCACCGAGCCAGAACGGGGTGAAGCCGCCCTCCAGCGCGAACTTGATCGCAAGGTAGGTCGATCCCCAGATGACGTAAACCGCAGCCAGCGCCAGGATGACCGCGGTGCGCGTGGGTGCGTGCGTGTCGGAAGGCCTATTCATCATGTCGAGGCTACTCCTGACGGTCGCATCCTGATTGAAAAATCATGCGTCTTGGCGCAAGAATCTTGCATGAAGAAAAACCAGCCGCACATCCTCGACAGCTTCGACCAACGCCTGCTCGAACTGCTGCAGCAGGACGCCGATCTCACCCTCGATGCCCTCGGCGAAGCGGTCGGGCTGTCGCCCAGCGCGGTGCAGCGCCGGATCAAGCGCTACCGCGAACACGGCATGCGCCGGATCGCCTTGATCGACCCACAGGCGCTGGCTTCGGCGACGCTGATCATGGTGTGGGTGCGCATGGAGCACGAGTCGGCCCACGACATCAAGACGTTCTACGCGCGCATGCGCGCCGCGCCGGAAGTGCAGCAGTGCTACACGCTGGCCGGCGACTGGGATTACCTGCTGATGGTGGCGACGCCCAGCGTGCAGGAATATCGCGCCCTGCTGGAGCGCCTGCTGAAGCCGCAGAAGAACATCAAGCGGTTCGAGAGCCGGGTGGTTCTCGATACCGTCAAGCGCGGGCTGGCATTGCCAACCCGCGCGTCGCGCTGATCGCAGCGATCAGCGGACCCAGGTGACGGCGTTGCCCGACTGCGGCAACACCTGGCTGGCGAGGCGCGAATCGTGGGCGAGCAGGCCCATCGCGTCGGAGAGGATCGAGGCGGATTCGCGCAGCAGCGGATCCGGACGGTTCTCGGCCAGCTTCTCGCGCGCGGCTTCCTTGGCGATGTCGCGCTCGTTGCCGGCCAAGCCATCGTCGGTGGAATCGTCGGCGAGCGGATCGAGCGGCAGGCCCAGGCGCTTGCGCTCGGCCTGGCGCTGTTTCACCTTGGCCTCGCTCTTGTCGCGTTCGGCGCGGCGCTCGCCCTCGTTGAGCGAGAGGTAGTGCTTGGCCTTGAGCGCCTTGAACTCGGCGAGATCCTGCAGCAGCCACTGGTATTCGAGATCGCTCTTGATGCGCGCCTCGTGGCTGGCATCGAGCTGCGGCAGGATCGGCGCGAACACGCCGTACTGCAGGTGCGGCGCAGCGGGAATGCTCGACCACGGCAATGCGTTGTCGTACATGCTCTCGCCGAAGCTGCTGGCATCGACGGTCACCGGGAAGTGGATATCCGGTTCCACGCCCTTGTTCTGCGTGCTCGAGCCCGACGGGCGGAAGAACTGGGCGATGGTCATCTTGACCTGGCCGAACTGGGTCTTGCGCGCGCTCGGGAAGCGGTCGAGATCGACCAGGTTCTGCACCGTGCCCTTGCCGAAGGTGGTCTCGCCGATGATCAGGCCGCGGCCGTAATCCTGAATCGCGCCGGCGAAGATTTCCGAAGCCGAGGCCGAACCGCGATTCACCAGCACCGCGAGCGGGCCGGACCAGGCCACGCCGGCCTCGTCATCGCCATCCACCTCGACGCGACCGCCCGACTGGCGGATCTGCACCACCGGACCGGTATCGACAAACAGGCCGGTGATACGCACCGCTTCACCCAGCGAGCCGCCGCCGTTGTTGCGCAGGTCCAGCACCACGCCATCGACGCTCTGCGCCTTGAATCCATCGAGCAGGCGCTTGATGTCGCGCGATGCCGACGCGTAGTCGTTGCCGCTGCGACGTGCGCTGAAGTCTTCGTAGAAGCTCGGCAGCTTGATCACGCCGATCTTGCGGGCCGCCGCGCCGTTCGCGGCCGGCAGGTTGATCACTTCGCCCTTGGCGGCGTCCTCGGTCAGCTTGACCACGTCGCGCGTCAGCGCGATCACGTGCGGCTTGCTGTCGACCGGCGCGCTCGCCGGTACCACGCCGAGGCGCACGCGCGTGCCCTTGGTGCCGCGGATCTTCTCGACCACGTCGTCGATGCGCCAGCCGATCACGTCTTCCATCGCGCCGGAGCCGCCCTGCCCGACCGAGACGATGCGATCGCCCGGGCGCAGCAGCTTGCTGATCGCGGCCGGGCCGCCCGGCACCAGTTCGCGCACCACCACCACGTCGTCCTGCTTCTGCAGCTGCGCGCCGATCCCCTGCAGCGACAGCGACATCTGCTGGTTGAAGCGTTCGGCGGCGCGCGGGTTGAAGTAGTCGGTGTGCGGATCGGTGGCGTTGGCGTAGGCGTTCATCGCCAGCTGGAACACGTCTTCCGAATCCAGCTCGTCGATACTCTTGAGCGTGGTCGTATAGCGCTTATCGAGCGTCTTGCGGATGTCGTCCGGCTGCTTACCGGCCAGCTTCAGGCGCAGCCAGTCGTTGCGCACCGACTGCTTCCACAGCGTGTCGAGCGCGGCCTTGTCGGCCCACGCGGCTTTTTCGCGGTCGTATTCGAAGCGGTCATTGCCGTCGAACGTGAAGATGTCCTGGGCCAGCAGCGAACGCTGGAAAGCCACGCGTTCGCGCGCATGCTTGCGATAGGCCTCGAAGATGGCGAACGGCACCTTCATGTCGCCATTGCGGAACGCGGCGTCGAAGCCGGCGCGCTGCGATTCGAAACCGGCCACTTCGTCGGCGGTGAAGTACATCTTGTTGCCGTCGAGCAGATCGAAATACTTCTTGAAGATTTCCTTCGACAGCGCTTCGTCGAGCGGCTGCGCGCGATAGGCGTAGCGGCTGTTGGACAACAGGCCATAGACGAGTCGCGCCGTCACCGATTGGTCGGTGTTCTGGGCGAGCGGGCCTTTGGCCGCCGCCGTGGTCGCCGAAGGATGGCTGGTCACCACCGCCGCGCCCAGCACCAGCGGAATCGCCAGGGCCAGGCCCAACACTGCACTGCGTCGCTTCATGGAATCCTCGAAGATCGAATCTGGAGCTTGGACACGCGGGATGCGCGAACGTTCACTCCGCCATTCACTCTGCCACATCCGGGGTCGCAATCACGCGACCCGGAAGTCACGGGCCGACGGACGGAAGCACACGTTCAGGCTGGCCTGCCCGGGCCCGCGTTCAGGCCTGGTGGCGGCCGGCTTCGGCGGCCTGGCGGTCGGCGTGGTAGCTGGAACGCACCATCGGGCCGGAGGCGACGTGCTCGAAGCCGAGCGACATGCCGTAGTCCTCGAACGCCTTGAACTCTTCCGGCGTCCAGTAGCGCAACACCGGATGGTGCGATGGCGACGGCTGCAGGTACTGGCCGATGGTGATCATGTCGACGTTGTGCGCGCGCAGGTCGCGCAGGGTCGCTTCGACCTGCTCTTGCGTCTCGCCGAGGCCGAGCATGATGCCCGACTTGGTGGCGACGTCCGGATGCTGCGCCTTGAAGCGCTTGAGCAATTCCAGCGACCACGCGTAGTCGGCGCCCGGACGCACGTTGCGGTACAGGTCCGGCACCGTTTCGATGTTGTGGTTGAACACGTCCGGCGGATCCTGGGCGAGGATCTCCAGCGCGCGTTCCATGCGGCCCTTGCCGCGGAAGTCCGGCGTCAGGATTTCGATGCGGATGCCGGGCGCCGCGGCACGCGTTTCGCGGATGCAGTCGACGAAGTGCTGGGCGCCGCCATCGCGCAGGTCGTCGCGATCGACGCTGGTGATCACCACGTAGCGCAGGCCCATGTCGGCGACGGTCGAGGCGAGGCGACGCGGCTCGTCTGCATCCAGTGGCTTGGGACGGCCATGCGCGACGTCGCAGAAGCTGCAACGGCGCGTGCAGACGTCGCCCATGATCATGAACGTCGCGGTGCCGTGGCTGAAGCACTCGTGGATGTTCGGGCAACTGGCGTCCTCACACACGGTGACGAGGCGGTTCTCGCGCAGTTTCGACTTGAGCTGCTGCACGGCGTTGCCGGCAGGCAGGCGCACGCGGATCCACGAGGGCTTGCGCAGCACGGGCGCGTCCTGGAACTGCACCGGGGAACGGCCGATCTTGTCGCCGGCGAGCTGCTTGGCGCCCGGCTCGAGCGTGCCACCTTCGACGACGGCAAGCGGGATGTTTCGAGGTTCGCTCATGGCGCCATTATCGCCCATTAGAGGGGTCAGGCGGCCTCGCGCCTCTGGCCGGCCAGCGCGGCGAGATCGGGCGGCGGCGCGGTTTGCGGCTTCAGGCCGAACTGGCGGGCGAGCTCGGCGACCAGCACCGGCTTGACCGCTTCCATGCCGCCGGGGCCGCCGAGATCGTCCAGCGCGATCACCTGCAGGCCGATGTAGCCGCAGGGATTGATGCGCTGGAACGGTGGCGTGCTTTGGCCGGTGATGTTGAAAGCGAGGCCGTGGAAGGTGCAGCCGCGGCGGACACGGATGCCGAGCGCGGCGATCTTGGCGTCGTTGACGTAGACGCCGGGCGCGCCCTCGCGACGCACGGCGGCGATGTTCCATTCGCCCAACGTGTCGATGATCGCCTGCTCGATGCGACACACGTATTCGCGCACGCCGATGCCGAGGCGTTTCAGGTCGAGCAGCGGATAGGCAACGATCTGGCCGGGACCGTGATAGGTCACCTGGCCGCCGCGATCGACCGGAATCACCGGAATGTCGCCGGGCGCGAGCACGTGCTCGGGCTTGCCGGCCTGGCCAAGGGTGAACACCGGATCGTGTTCGACCACCCACAACTCATCGGTCGTGGCATCACTGCGCGCGTCGGTGAAGCCCTGCATCGCATGCCACACCGGCGCGTAGGGTTGGCGCCCGAGTTCGCGGACGATCAGAGCGTCCACTTCACCTCGGGATGTTCGCGCAATGCGGTATGCGCGGCTTCGTACTGCGCGCGCGATTCCGCCTTGAAGCTGAGCTTGATCGAGACGTACTTGCCGCCCGAGGAATCGCGGGTGGCGACGGTTTCGCGCAACACCTCGATGCCGGCGTCCTCGAGCAAGGTCGGGATCACCGCTTCGAGACCGGCATCGGCTGGTCCCATCGCGGTGATTTCGAACACGCCGGGGAACTGGAAGCCGTGCTCGGGATTATCGGATTTGATTTCCATACCCAAAAACCTCTCATTCAAACCTGTTCACGTTCCGTCGCGAGCGATGGCAGATTGCGCGTGGACGGAGCGCAGGAACCGCAGTGTACGTCGTGGTACATGAGGATTCCGAGCACCGCCCGCGCGCAAGCTGCCGAGCGCAGCAGGAACGTGGGCAGGTTTTAGCGCGACTTCCACCACATGACGAGGCTGTCCCACAGGCGGCGGAAGAAACCACCTTGGTCGACTGCATCGATGGCCACCAGCGGCGCCTCGACGATTTGCTTGCCATCCAAAGAAAGTTTGATCGTGCCGACTTTCTGGCCCTTGGCGATCGGCGCGATCAGGTTCTGCGGCACTTCCATCGACGACTTCAGCGATTCGAAGCGACCGCGCGGCACAGTGATGAGCAGCGGCTCGGCCACGCCCAGGCGCACCTGCGGGCTCGCGCCCTTCCACACCTTCTGCACGCTGACCTGCGCGTTGGCGTCATACAACTTGTGCGTTTCGTAGAAGCGGAAGCCCCAGTTGAGCAGGGCCTGGACGTCGTCGGCACGCTGCTTCTCGCTGGTATCGCCCAGCACCACCGCGATCAGGCGCTGGTCGCCGCGCTGCGCCGACGCCATCAGGCAGTAGCCGGCGTTGGAGGTGTGGCCGGTCTTGATGCCGTCGACCGATGCGTCGCGCCACAACAGCAGGTTGCGATTGGGCTGGGTGATCGGGCCGACGGTGAACTCCTTGATCTTGTTCAGCGCATAGGCCTGCGGGTAATCGTGGATCAGCGCGCGGCCCAGCAGCGCCAGGTCGTGCGCGGTGGACAGGTGGCCCTGCGCGGAGAGACCGGTTGGATCGACGAAGTGGCTGTTCTTCATGCCGATCTTGGCGGCGTAGCTGTTCATCAACTGGGCGAAGGCTTCCTCGCTGCCGGCGACGTGCTCGGCCAGCGCGATCGCGGCATCGTTGCCCGACTGCACCACCATGCCGGTTTCCATCTGTTCCAGCGGTGCGGTCTTGTTGACTTCGAAGCCGCTGTAGCTGCCGTCGGTGCCGGCACCGCCGGTCTTCCAGGCGTGCTCGGTCATCATCACCGGATCGGTCGCCTTGACTTTGCCCTTGGCGATTTCCGCGGCGATGACGTAGCTCGTCATCACCTTGGTGATGCTGGCCGGTTCGAGCTGGGTGTCGATGTTGTCGCCCGCCAGCACCTGGCCGGTCGCGTAATCCATCACCACCCAGGCCTTGGACACGGCGGGCGCCGGCGCCGTCGGGATCGGCAACTCGCCGGTGGCGACCGCGGCAGGCGCGGTGGCGGCCGGGGCAGGCGCGGGCGTCTGCGCGAAGGCGATGCCAAAAGCGGCAGTCAGTGCGGCGACGGAAAGAACGGCAACGGGTCTGGAAGTCATGTGCGGGAATCGATCGAAAATGCGGGAGAAACGGGCTGCGGCTGGGGCAGCCCGGGAAGACGACAAGTTTAGTCGCGGACGGGCTGCGGCGTCCCGAATCCGAGGCCGGAGATGCGTGCGGACAGCGCCGGGACTTCGGCTGTGTTCATCGCGGCGACGCGCAGGCGCCAGTAGCGGCGGCCATTCGACCAGCCCTCGACGATGCGGGCATTGGCGACGCCGGCGTGCTGGATGATGGCCAGCGCCTGCTGGGCGTTCTGCTGGTTGGCGAAGGCGGCGACCTGCAGGGTCAGCCCGGAAACTGCAGTCGCGGCGGGTGTCGATGCCGAAGCCACCTGCACTGGCGCCGGCTTGGCGACCGGAGGAGCCACCGGAGCCGATGCCGCGACCGGCTGGGTGACTGCGGGCGGCGTCACCGCCGGAACCACTGCGGCGGTCGCGCGCGGTTCCGGCGTCCCCGGCTTGCCGGTGGCGACGTGGAGCCCGCGCGCCTTCATCCAGGCATCGAATTCGGCCGGCGTCATCACCTTGCCGTTCTGCATCATGTCGAAGCGATAGTCCTGCGCCACCGCCGGCGAACTCGTCAGCGCGACACCCGCCGGCACCTTGCCGTCGGCGACTTGCTGCGCCAGTTGCACCTTCGCCGCCGGATCGTCCTTCGCCGCCGCGGCGAGCTCGATCGCCTGGTTGGTTTCCTTGCTTTCCTCGAGCGTCAGCGCATCCACGCGCACGCGCGCCGTGCCCTTCTCGCGATAGCCCAGCTTCACCGCCGCAGCATAGCTGAGGTCGATCAGGCGGTTGGAATGGAACGGGCCGCGATCGTTGATGCGCACCACCACCGACTTGCCGTTGTCGAGATTGGTTACCCGCGCATAGCTGGGCAACGGCAGCGTGCGATGCGCCGCGGTGAAGGCGTACATGTCGTACACCTCGGCGTTGGACGTCTGGCGGCCATGGAACTTGTTGCCGTAATACGAGGCGGTCCCGGTTTCGGAATAGCCGCGCGCGTCGTCCAGCACGTTGTAATTCTTGCCGAGCACCGCATACGCCTTGTTGCCGCGCTTCGAACGCGGCTCCGCCTTCACCGTCGGCTCGGGAATGCGGTTCACGTCGGGGATTTCGCCCGGCACGCTGTCCTTGAGGTCGGGGCGATAGAGATCACCGATCATCTGTCCGCGCTTGCTGACGTCTTCCTGCGCCGGCGCATAAGGCGAAGTCGACGAGGTCGTCGCATTCGCCGACGTCGTGCGCGGCGCGGTCTTTGCGACCGTCGCGCCGTGCGCGGCAGTCGATTGCGATTTCGGCGCCGGCGTGGTGCTGCACGCGGCCAATAGTGACGATACGCCCGCGATCAGCGCGACGCGCCTCATGCGCCCGGCACCGGACGGCCCGCGATCACCTGCGACAACTGGTACACCGCGGTCGAATACAGCGGCGACTTGTTGTAGCGCGTGATCGCGACGAAGTTGGGAAACACCATCCAGTATTCGGGGCCGTTGGCGCCATCCAGGGTGATGATGTTGGCGGGCAGGTCCGCCGGTGCCGCCTGCAACGGGCGATACCCCATCTTGGCGAGGTCGGCCTGCGGCAGCATCGCTTCGCTGCGGTTGTCGGGGTTGATCGCCTGCGCGTTCGCATCGCGCGTCGCGCGCACCATCACCGGCTGGCCGCGCTGCCACTGGCCGCGACCGACGAAGTAATTGGCGATCGACGGCAGCACGTCGGCGAGATCGGTGAACAGGTCGCGCTTGCCATCGCCATCGCCATCGACCGCGTACTGGCGATAGCTCGACGGCATGAACTGGCCCCAGCCCATTGCGCCGGCATAGCTGCCGCGCAACTGGGTGATGTCGAGATGCGCTTCCTTCTCCATCGCGAACGCCTGGGCCAGCTCGTCGCGGAAGAACGCCTCGCGCATGTTCTCGCGCTCGATCTTGTCCGCCGCGTTGGTGCGCGGATAGCGGAACCCGAGCGTGTACAGCGCGTCGGTGACCGGATACTTGCCCATGTTGGCGCCGTAGCCAGTTTCGACGCCGATGATGGCGACGATGATTTCGGCGGGCACGCCGTACTTCGCCTCGACCGCGTTCAGCGCATCACGATGCTTTGCGATGAAGGCCTTGCCGCCATCGATGCGTGCCGTATTGAGGAACAACGGACGGTATTCGCTCCACGGTTTGCCTTCGGCCGGGCGCGACATCGCGGCGATGATCGGCTCGCGGATCTGCGCGGTGGACAGCACCGATTCGACGCGCTGCGCATCGACACCGTATTTGCCCGCGGCTTGCTGCGCGAACTCGTGGCGCGCGGCGACGAGGTCGGGCACGGGGCCGGTCGGATGCGCTGCCTGGGGTGTCGGCGCAGGTGTGGGAGTCGGTGCAGGCGCGGGCGGCGGAATCGCCACGGGCTTGGACGGCGGCGGTGCCTGCGTGGCGCATGCGGCCAGCATGAGCGATACCGCGGCGGGAAGAAGGAGGCGTCGGGTCATCGCCGGGGAGGGTATCACGCACCTTCCGGGCGATCCTGACTACGCCATTCAAGTCCGCCGTGGCGAGTGCGCACGCACCGACATCACCAGGCCCATGCCGGCCAGCAACACGACCGCCGACGTGCCGCCATACGACAGCAACGGCATCGGCACGCCGACCACCGGCAACATGCCCGAGATCATTCCACCGTTGACCATCACGTAGACAAACAACGCGAGGCCCAGCGTGCCCGCCAGCAGGCGCGAATAGGAATCGCGCGCTTCCATCGCGATCCACAGGCAGCGCCCGATCACCACCAGGTAGGCGGCGAACATCAACGTCACGCCGACCCAGCCGAATTCCTCGCCCAGCACCGAGAACAGGAAGTCGGTGGTGTGTTCCGGCAAGTAATTGAGATGCGATTGCGTGCCGTGCATCCAGCCCTGGCCGAACCAGCCGCCGGAACCGATCGCGATCTTCGACTGGGTGATGTTCCAGCCCGCGCCGAGCTTGTCGGAATCCGGGTTGATGAAAATCATGATGCGGTCTTTCTGGTATGGCTTCAGGAACCAGAACCATGCGGCCGGCGCCGCCACCGCCACCGACGTGAACGCGCCGATGAACCACCACCACGAGAGTCCCGCCAGGAACATCGTGAACACCGCGCCGCAGGTGATCAGCATCGACGTGCCGAAATCGGGCTGCTTGAGAATGAGCAGAATCGGTACTGCCGCGATCGCGCCGGAAATCGCGATCGTGCGCAGGTTGGGCGGCAGCACCGAGTTGTGCAGGTACCACGCCAGCATCATCGGCAGGCTGAGCTTGATCAGTTCCGACGGCTGGAAATAGAACACGCCAAGGTTGATCCACAGGTTGCCGTGGTGACCGCGACCAAGCACCAGCACCGCCAGCAGCGGCACGATCGTCGCCAGGTAGACATAGGGCGATGCCGCGCGCAGGCGCGGCGGGGCGACGCGCGACAGCAGCCACATCAAGCCGAGGCCGATGACGAAACGCGAGCCCTGCCCCATCACCATGTGCAGGCTGCCGTTGCTGGCGCTGTACAAGGTGAGCAGGCCACTGGCCATCAGCAACAACAGTGCGCCAAGCAGCGGCAGGTCGATGGTGCGCAGCAAGCGCGCGACCCAGTTCGAAATGACCCTCAGCAACGGGTTCATGGTGCCTGCTCCGCGCCGTTGGCAGGTTGCGGCTGGGCGTTATCGTCCGTGGCGCCAGGATCCTCGGATTGCTGGGTCTCGCTGCTGCGATCCTCCAGTGCATCGATGGTGCCGGGTGACAGGAACGCTTCGCTGCCGATCGCGCCGCTTTCGGCATCGGCGAACATCGGATCGCGGCCATCAGCCAGCGTGTCTTTGCCGTCCTTGCCGGCGCCCGGCATCTTGCCGGTGATCCAAGCATCCATGATCTTGCGCGCGATCGGCGCCGCGGTATCCGCGCCGTAGCCGCCGCCCTCGATCTCGACCGCCACCGCAATCGTCGGATTGTCGGCAGGCGCATAGGCCTCGAACAACGCGCGATGGCGCTGGTTCATCGGCAGGCGGCGCGGGTCGACCGCCGCCACGCCACGCCGGCTCACCACCTGCGCGGTACCGGTCTTGCTGGCGATCACGTAGGTCAGTCCTGCGCGGATATTGGTCGCGGTGCCGGCGCCGTGCACGGTGCCGATCATGCCTTCGCGGATCACCTGCAGGTGCGCCGGGTTGTCGCTGATGCGCTTGGGTTCCGGTTGCGGCAAATCGCCCCAGGTCCCGCCATACCCGATGCGCGCCGCTTCCACCAGGTGCGGACGGCGCAACAGGCCGCCATTGCCAAGCGCGGCGACGCCTTGCGCCAACTGCAGCGGCGTGACTTTCCAGAATCCCTGGCCGATGCCGCTGTTCACGGTGTCGCCCGGATACCAGCGCGACTCGCTCGCGCCCTTGATGTGCGCGCCCTTCCATTGCGGCGATGGCAGGATGCCGCCGGTCTCGCCATACATGTCGATGCCGGTGGGCGAACCGAAGCCGTACTTGCTGAGGTATTGGTCGAAGCGCGGCATGCCCATGTCGAGCGCGAGCTTGTAGTAATAGGTATTGACCGAGGCATAGATCGACTTGCGCAGGTCGGTCCAGCCGTGGCCGCCGCGATGCGAGTCGCCGAAGCCGCGCTTGACCCCAGGGATGTAGAACATGCCGGTTGACAGCACCTTGTCCTCCGGCGTGCGCAGGCCGCTATCGAGTCCGGCCAGGCCGATGAACGGCTTCACCGTCGAACCCGGCGCGACGGCGCCGAGCACCACGCGGTTGAACTGCGGGCGCGAGGGATTCTCGTTCAACGCCGCATAATCTTCGTGCGAGATGCCGTTGACGAACAGGTTGGCGTCGTACGACGGCAGGCTGACCATCGCGAGGATGCCGCCGGTGCGCGGATCGATCGCCACCGCCGACCCTTCCAGGTTGCCGAACGCTTCCACCATCGCCCGCTGCAGGTCGAGGTCGATGCTCAGGCGCAGGTCGACGCCGGGCTTGGCCGGCACCACGCCGAGCGTGCGCAGCGCGCGACCATTGACGTTGGTCTCGATGCGTTCGTATCCGACCTTGCCACGCAGTGCGTCTTCGTAATAACGCTCGATCCCGGTCTTGCCGACATGGCTGAAAGCGGCATCGAGCGACTTCATCTTTTCCTTGTCGCGCACATCGACGCGACCGACGTAGCCGATCACGTGGGTGAACAGGTCCTTGTGCGGATAGACGCGGCCGAAATACGGCACGATTTCCACGCCGGGGAATTGCCAGCGATCCACCGAGAACCGCGCGATTTCCTCGTCGGTGAGGCGTGCCTTCAACGTCACCGGCGCGTGCGGGCGGCTGGCATCGCGGGCGCGATCGAAGGCCTCGATGTCCTCCGGCTTCAACTCGATCCGCGTCGACAGTTGCTGCACCAGCGCCGCCATGTCGTCGACCTGGTCGGGCGTCACGTCGAGGCGGAATTCCGGGATGTTGTCGGCGAGGACGCGGCCCTTGCGGTCGTAGATCAGCCCCCGTCCGGGCACGATCGGCCGTGGCTTGATCTGGTTGGATTCCGCTGCCGCCGAATACATGCGGTGCTGCACGACCTGCATGCGGAAGTACCAACCGCCAAGCCCCATCAGGCAGACCACCACCGTCGCGAACGCGATGAACGCGCGCCGACGGAACTGCTCGACCTCGAGCGCCTGGTTCTTGATTGCACTGCGTCGAGGCGCCATCAGCTCATCAACCCCTAGCGCCGTCCGCGATCCAGCGTCGCCAGCAATGCATGCACCGGACCCCACAGCACCGCGCCGACCGCCGCCGAACCGAGGCTGGCGAACGGATGCTGCGGCTGGCCGAGGAAGGCGTGGATGATCGCGGTGACGATCCAGTCGTTGACCAGCAGCGCGGCGATCGCCAGCACCTGTTGCCAGATCGGATAAAAGCGCAGCCGCGAACGGAAACGATCCAGCAGGAACGCGATCACCACCAGTCGCAACGCATATTCGCCGAGCAGGCTGCCCTGCACCACGTCGACCAGCAGGCCGACGAAGAACGCGATGCCGAGGCCGGTGTCGTCGCCGTGCTCAAGCACCCAGTAAGCGAGCACCAGCGCCATCCAGAACGGCCGGAACGGCGCGATCGCATCGGGCAGCGGCAGCAAGGCCAGCAGCAAGGCCGCGAGGATGCTCCCTGCCTGCAGCAGGCGCGTGCGCCGGCGCATCATGGCGTGTCCTCCACCGGTTCCATGCCGCTCTGCGGTTTCTTCGGCTTGGCCTTGTCGTGCACGGGCTTGGTATCGCGCTCCGGCAATTCCACCGGCTTGAACACCGGGGCGGTCGGCAGCGTGCGTAGCAGCAGCACTTCATGGCCGCGATCGGGTTGTGCCGCCGGCATGAGCTCGGCTTCGAGGAAGGCGCGGCTGTCGTCGAGTTTCAGCTTGGTGATGGTGCCAACCGGGAAGCCCGCGGGGAAACGTCCGCCAAGACCCGAGGTCTGCACGCGATCGCCGACCTTGATGTCGGCCGAACGCGGGATGTTGCCCAGCACCAGGCGGTTGCCGCGACCGTAGACGATCAGGCGAATGCCCGTGCGCACCACTTCCACCGGAATGGCATGGTCGGGATCGGTGATCAGCAGCACCGTCGAGGTGATCGGCTGTACCGAGGTGACCTGGCCGAGGATGCCGCCGCCGTCGATCACCACCTGGCCGACGTGCACGCCCTGGTTGGAACCGGCATCGAGCACCAGCCGCTGGTGGGTGGGATCGAGGTCGATGTCGAGGATCGGCGCCAGCTGCACGTCGAGGCGTCCGCGCTGTGCCGCGCCGAGCAGGCTGCGCAGACGTTCGTTCTCGGCCTGTTCCGCCTGCAGCCGCGCCATGCGTGCGCCGGACACCGCCACCGCGTTGCGCAGGTCGGCGTTGTCCTTGATCAGCTGCGACCGGGTGACCGCGTTGTTGCGCATTTCCACGCCAATGCGGCCGGGCAATCCCGCCAGCTTCCACACCGGTTGCGCCACCAGTTCAAGCGAAGCGTGCACGCGCTGCATCACCCCGCCATGGCGGTCGAACGCCATCAACACGATGCAGGCAGCCAGATAGGCAAGTAGGCGCAGCGTGTCCGCGATGCTTTCGGCACGGGGCGCGGCGGGACCGGAATAGGAGGACACGGTGGGAGGGTCGCGTCAGTCTGCGGTGGTGCCTCGCTGGGAGGCGATGGAGGCGCCGCGGTCGCGACGCCCGGTGACACATCGATCAGTTGCCGGCGAAGAACTCGTTGCCGTGCGCGTCGAGCAGTTCCAGCGCACGGCCACCGCCACGCGCCACGCAGGTCAGCGGATCATCCGCCACCTGCACGTGCAGGCCTGTTTCCTCGCTCAACAGGCGGTCGAGGTCACGCAGCAGCGCACCGCCACCGGTCAGCACGATGCCACGCTCGGCAACGTCCGCGCACAGTTCCGGCGGCGTCTGCTCCAGCGCCTGCTTCACGCCGGCGACGATCTGCGACAGCGGTTCGCGCAGGGCTTCCAGCACTTCGTTGGAGCTGATGGTCAGGACCTTGGGCACGCCCTCGGCGAGGTTGCGGCCGGAGATTTCCATCATTCGCGCCTGCTCCTGCGGATAGGCGCAGCCAATCTCGATCTTGATGCGCTCGGCGGTGGCTTCGCCGATCAGCATGCCGTGGTGACGGCGCACGTAATTGATGATGGCTTCGTCGAAGCGGTCGCCACCGACGCGGATCGACTGGGCGTAGACGATGCCGTTCAGGGCGATGACTGCCACTTCCGAGGTGCCGCCGCCGATATCGATGACCATCGAGCCGCGCGCCTCGGTGACCGGCATGCCGGCACCGATCGCCGCCGCCATCGGCTCCTCGATCAGGGAAACGTCACGGGCGCCGGCCTCCAGCGCCGATTCCTTGATCGCGCGCTGCTCCACCTGGGTCGAGCCGCAGGGCACGCAGATCAGCACGCGCGGGCTCGGGCGCAGGAAACGCGACTTGTGGACCTTGCGGATGAAGTGCTTGAGCATTTCTTCCGTGTAGGTGAAGTCGGCGATCACGCCGTCCTTCATCGGGCGGATGGTGGTCAGGTTGCCGGGCGTGCGGCCGAGCATCTGCTTGGCGTCGCTGCCGACCGCCGCCACCGAACGGGCCTGGCCCGAGGTCCGATCCTGGCGCACCGCCACCACCGACGGCTCGTTCAGCACGATTCCTTGCCCGCGGACATAGATCAAGGTGTTGGCCGTCCCCAGGTCGATGGAGAGGTCATTGGAGAACATGCCGCGGAGCTTTTTGAACATCGAATCTGGGCCTGGGGAAAGGTGCGGGGGAAGTCCGCAAGCCTAGCAAAAAAGCGGCCTTCACGTGTTCCCCAAGCGTTATTTGACGGGCGTTTCTTGGCCTCCCCGCCCGTGCCGGGTTACCCTTGCCCGGTTTACCCAACCAACCCACCCGACATGTCCGCACTGATCTGTGGTTCCCTCGCCTACGACACCATCATGGTGTTCCCGGACCAATTCAAGAATCACATCCTTCCGGACAAGGTACACATCCTCAATGTCTCGTTCCTGGTGCCGCGCATGCGCCGCGAGTTCGGCGGTTGCGCCGGCAACATCGCCTACAACCTCAAGCTGATCGGCGGCGATCCGATCCCGATGGCGACGGTGGGCCAGGACTTCGCGCCGTATCGCGCGCACCTCGAGAATTTCAATATCCGACTCGATCACGTGCGCGTGCTGGAAGAACAGTTCACGCCGCAGTGCTTCATCACCACCGACCACGACAACAACCAGATCACCGCGTTCCATCCGGGCGCGATGGGCGACAGCCACCTCAACCACGTCCGCGACGTCGAAGGCGTCACCATCGGCATCGTCGCGCCGGATGGCTATGAAGGCATGCTGCAGAACGCACGCGAGTTCGCCGAGTGCGGCATTCCCTTCATCTTCGATCCGGGCCAGGCGATGCCGCTGTTCAACGGCGGCGAGTTCCGCGAGTTCATCGACCAGGCCGATTACGTCATCACCAACGATTACGAGTCGAGCTTGCTGCAGGAACGCACCGGCTGGAGCGAGCGCGAGATCGCCGGAAAGGTCAAGGCCTTCATCGTCACGCGCGGTCCGCATGGCTGCGACATCTTCCACGACGGCATCAGCATCAACGTGCCGCCGGCGCGCGAGGAAGCGGTGGTCGATCCGACCGGTTGCGGCGACGCGTTCCGCGCCGGACTGATCTACGGCATCGAGAACGGCCACGACTGGCCGACGATCGGCCGCATCGGCAACCTGATGGGCGCGCTCAAGGTGAGCCACCACGGCACGCAGAACCAGCGCTTCACCTTCGACGAGTTCAACGCTGAATTCAAGCGCCAGTACGGCTACGTGCTGTAAAAGGCAGAGCGCGCTTTACTGCGCGCTCCACGCCTTCGGCATGCGATCGGCATCGAGGCCGGCGACTTCGAATTCGCTGGTCTGCTTCGGACCACCCTTCACCGGAATCTCGATCGTCAGCACCTTGTGGCGCTGGATCGCCCGCCACAGCGCGCGATCGGGATTGATGAACATCGAGATCGCTTCCTTGGTGTCGGGACGCAGGCCATCGAGCATCTTCGTGGTGCCGTCGACCGTCACCTTGACCTTGCAGCCCTTGTAGCAATCGATGTCGCCGCGCGACAGCACGATGTATGTGCTGCGCTTCCACTCGGGATGGTCGCGGAAGATCAGCTGCACGTGCGACACGCCACCCGCGATCGTGATTTCGTTCTTCGAAATCAGCGCCGCGCTGATCTGCTGGCCCTTGCCCTCGGGATTGGTCTGGTAATCCCATAGCGAACGCAGGCGGTCGTCCTCGCGACGCGCATCCGACTTCGACTTGATCTCGTCGTAATGCGCCATCGCCTGGGCCTCGGCCTTGGTGCCGGCGTGTTCCTGATGCAACTCGTCGGCCTTTAGGCGCGCACGCCCCCAATCGCCCGCCGTGTAGGCGCTCTGGAAATCGGCAAGGACCGGGGCGGCATCCTGTTCGCGTTGCGCCGCATCGGCTTGTGTATTGGCGGGCGCATCGCCCTGCCCGCACGCCGACAGCGCGAGGGCAAGCGCGACCACGACGGGCATGGCAGGAATCGGCGAACGGCGACACATCGTCACTTCGCCTTGTCCTTCAGCGCCGCCGACTTGTCCGCCTTGTCGATCAGGTCCTGCACGCTGCCGGTGGTGATCGGGTGGTACGACGGCTTGGCGCGCGCGAATACTTCCTTGGCGAACGCCAGTCCGTCCGGCGTCTTCACCAACTCGGCATAGGTCGGCATGATCAGCTTGCGACGACCGACGCGCTCGATGAACTTGCCGAGTTCTGTACGCGCTTCGACATAGCCGCTGCGCACGGTGAGCGGATACCAGCGCATCGCGATCTCGCCGTTGGGCGTGCCGGTGAAGTGGTAGGCGTCGTCCAGCGCCTTGAGCTGCTCGGTCTTGAGCGTCTGCGGCAGGCCTTCGAGGAAATGCACCCATTCCTGCGTGCTGTATTTCGCGGTGACCGCCTTGGGCGGCAGGATCCCGCCATCCAGCCAGGTCTTGAGCGAAGCATCGACGGCATCGAACTTCTTGGAGTCGGTCTTGGGCGCATCATCCGGAATGCCGGGCTCGTAGACCCACTTCTCGACTTCCGCCATCGTCACCTTGCCCGGGTGCGCATCGACCAGGTTGGCCTTGAGGTAATCGAGCATCTGCTTGGTGGTGATGCTCTGGAAGGCGAAGTGGTCGAAATAGCCCTTCAGGAAGGGATCGAACACGTCGCGGCCGTACTTCTGCTCCAGCCACTGCCAGAACCACGCGCCCTTGGTGTAGACGGTCGCGCTCGACGAACCATCGGGGTCGGCCAGCGTGCCCGGCTTCAGCGACAACAGCTGCAGCTTGGAATCGAGCGTC
Source organism: Lysobacter sp. (assembly GCA_027306995.1). GTDB lineage: Bacteria > Pseudomonadota > Gammaproteobacteria > Xanthomonadales > Xanthomonadaceae > Solilutibacter. The sequence continues at coordinate 34,532 of DAHUXS010000002.1, read as the reverse complement.
TTGTATTCGTCGGCCAGCTCGCTGCGGTCGATCGAGTTTTCCATGTCCTTGGCATCGACGCCGTACAGCGCTTCGGTGATGCGGCTCTGCACGTAGGTGGTGGTGCCTTCGTTCAACCACGCGTCCTTGTCGGTCGCGAAGGTGACGAGGTTGCCCGACCAGCTGTGCGCGAGTTCATGCGCGACCAGCGAGACCAGCGACTTGTCGCCGACGATCACCGTCGGCGTCGCGAAGGTCAGGCGCGGATTCTCCATGCCACCATAGGGGAACGACGGCGGCAGCACCAGCAGGTCGTAGCGATCCCAGCGATATGGGCCGTACAGCTTCTCGGCGGTGTCGATCATCTTGCCGGTGTCTTCGAATTCCTTCTCGGCCTTGCCGACCATCGAAGGTTCCGCCCACACGCCGCTGCGCTTGTTGATCGGCTTGAACACCAGGTCGCCCGCGGCGATCGCCAGCAGGTAGGACGGAATCTTCTGCGGCATGCGGAAGGTGTAATCGCCGGTGCGCTTGGCGTCCGGCTTGTTGTCGGCGCTCATCAGCACCATCACGTCCTTCGGCGCGGTCACGTGCGCCGAATAGGTGAAGCGGATCTGCGGCGTGTCCTGCAGCGGCACCCAGCTGCGCGCGTGGATCTGCTGCGACTGGCTGAACATGAAGGGCGTCTTCTTGCCTTCGGTCATCGCCGGATCCAGCCATTGCAGGCCGGATGCGTTCGGCGAGGTGACGTAGGTGAGGCGCACCTTGGCGGGACGGTCCGGCGTTTCGACCGTGAGCTTGCTGCCGAGGATCTTGTCGCTCGGCGCCAGCGCGAACTTCAGTTCCTTCCACTGGCCGTCCGCACCCTGCCCCTCGGCTTTCTGGATGGTGATGTCGCGGGTATCAAGGACGAACTGCGTCGCGTTCTTGTCGAGCCAGTCGAGCGTATAGGTCGAGGTGCCGGAGATCGTCTTCTTGGCGAAGTCGAGCGCGAGATCGAGGGCAAGATCGGTGGTGCGGACCTTGTCCGGCTGCGAATAGGAATGCTCGTCCACCACCGCCTCCGTGGATTGGGGTGCCGGCGCGCTGACCGTGGCCGGAGTCGTCGTCGCGGGCGCACTGGCCTGCGGCGCCTGCTGCTGGCAGGCGGCGATGCAAAGAGTGATGGAAGCGGCGAGCAGCGACTTGCGCATGGGAGGCACCGGGTGATGGAAACCTCCGAGTTTAGCGCCGCAGGTCTGACTCTGCCGTTCGCGCGACATGACCATCGTCACCCCGACTTGCAGCACTCCTGTTTCTTTCCGCATTCATGCACCGTTGATGCAAGCCCACCACCTTGCATCAACGCATGCTTCCGATTCGACACTGCGCCCTTGCGCTCGCCTGCCTGTCCGCCCTGAGCAGCCCCGCCTTCGCGCAGACGTCTGCCACGCCAGCCGCGGATGCCGGCTACGTGCCCGGTGGCAGCATCCCCAAGCTGCAAGGCGACATCGCGATCGACGGCAAGCTCGACGATGCCGCGTGGCAGGGCGCGTTGGTCCAGGAGATCGCCTACGACATCCAGCCCGGCGACAACACCCCGGCGCCCGTGAAGACCATCGTGCGCATCGGCTATACCGCGGATGCGCTGTACGTGTCGTTCCACGCGCTCGATCCGGATCCGGCATCGATCCGCGCGCACCTGCGTGATCGCGACGCGATGTTCAACGACGATTGGGTCGGCGTGTTCCTCGACACCTTCAACGACCACCGTCGTGGCTACGAACTGGTGACGAACCCTCTTGGCGTACAGGGCGACATCATCCGCGACGAATCCAACACCGACAATCAGGAGGATTCGAGTTGGGATGGCAAGTGGGAGAGTGCCGGGCGCATCACTGCGGAAGGCTATGACGTCGAGATGCGTATCCCGTTCTCCACCCTGCGCTTTCCCGTCGGCAGCGGCGAACAGCATTGGGGCATCTCGCTGTTCCGCAACTGGCCGCGCAACAAGCGCCATCAGCTCACCAGCCACCTCGTGCCGCGCGCCTCGAACTGCTTCGAGTGCGAATGGGGCAAGTACACCGGTCTGGCCGGCGCGCAACAGGGTCGCAATCTGGAGATTGTGCCCACGCTCGTCGTCGGCAAGGAACAGACCCGAAGCGTCGCCGGTTCGGCGTGGCACAGCGAGAAGACCTCGATCGAACCTGGCGTGGACGTGAGCTGGGCGCCGTCGCCAGCGATGACCTTGAACGCCACCATCAACCCGGATTTCTCGCAAGTCGAAACCGACCAGCTGCAGCTCACCGTCAACAACAGCTTCGCCCTGTTCTACCAGGAAACACGCCCGTTCTTCCTGGAAGGCGCCGATTACTTCAACAGTCCGTTCAACGTGCTCTACACCCGCCAGATCGCCAGCCCCGATTACGGCTTGCGCGTCACCGGGCGCAGCGGCGGCAATACCTACGGCGCGATCATTGCCCGCGATGCCGAACCACAAGTCCTGGTGCCCGGCACGCAAGGCTCCGGCTTCAGTGCGCTGAACGAAAAGGTCGACGTGGCAGTGGGCCGTTATCGCTACGACTTCAACACGCATCTCAGTGTCGGCGCGATCGGCACCTTCCGTCGTGGCGACGATTACGACAACAGCGTGGCCGGACTGGATGCGCGTTGGCAGCAGGGCTCGCATACCGCCAGCGCGCAATTCCTGCACAGCCAGTCCGAGTATCCGGCGGACATCGTCAGCATCTATGCGAATGACCTCGGCAACAACGCAAAACCGACGGGCGATGCCTGGCGGGTGGCGTACAACTTCGGCAACCGCAACTGGGGCTTCACCACCTGGCATGAAGACATCGATCCCGGCTTCCGCGCCGACCTCGGCTTCATCGGCAGGGTGGGCTACGACAAGTCTCTTGTCGGCGGTGAACACACCTGGTACCGCGACGACTCGGCCTTCAACAAAATCAACCTGTACGCCGACTGGGACATCACCCACAGCTACGACGGGCAACTGCTGGAACGCGAGTTGGAAGCGCAGGTCACCGTGCAGGGGCCGATGCAGAGCAATATCCGCCTGCATGGCCTGACCCGGGTGGCGTACTGGAACGGCAAGCTGTTCGACGAACACTATTCCGACATCAACGCCAACTTCCGCCCGACCGGCAACCTGCAACTCGGCGCCTACCTGCAAGCGGGCACGCTGATCGACCAAGGTGCGAACAAAACCGGCCAGCGCACGATGATCGAACTGTTCGGCAATGCCAATATCGGTCGCGGTATCGCGATGGACTGGGATATCATCCGCCAGCGCATGCGCCGCGATGGCGGTACCGCGTTCGAGGCCACCGTGGTCAATGCCGGTGGCAGCTGGCAATTCAATCCGCGCCAGCGCCTGCGCCTGACCCTGCAAGGCAGCGAAGTGCTGCGCAACCAGGCGCTCTACCCCCAGGTGGTCAACGCAACCGCGCGCGACTGGGCCGCGCAGCTGGTGTATTCGTACAAGGTGAACCCCCGCACCGCGCTATACGCGGGCGCTTCCTACGGTGCCTTCATGGACGACGAGCACCTGAACCTGTTCGGCAATACGCGCAGCGTGTTCGTGAAGCTGAGTTACGGCTGGCAGCCGTAGGCGGCCCCGGACATGCAGCCGCGCGGGCATCGCTGCATCAGACCTTGTAGCCCGTATGAATGGCGACGATGCCGCCCGACAGGTTGCGGTAATCGCAGCGCGCGAAGCCGGCCGTCTGCATCATCGATTTGAGTTCGCCCTGCGGCGGATGCTTGCGGATCGATTCGGCAAGGTATTGGTAGCTGTCGCTGTCGCCGGCGAACAGCTTGCCGAGGTGCGGCAGCACCTTGAAGCTGTGGAAGTCGTAGATCGGCTTGAACCAGTCGGCGGTGACCTGGGAGAACTCGAGCACGCGCGCCTGCCCGCCCACCTTCAGCACGCGATGCATGTCGCGCAGGGCGGCGTCCTTGTCGGTGACATTGCGCAGACCGAAGGCAATCGTGACGAGATCGAAGCTGGCGTCCGGGAACGGCAGCGCCTCGGCGTTGCACTGCACGTACTCGAAGCCGTTGACGTTGCCGCGATCGGTCATGCGGTCGCGACCGACCTTGAGCATGGCGCCGTTGATGTCGCCGAGCACGATCTCGCCCGCATCGCCGACGCGGTCGCGCAGCAGGGCGGTGATGTCGCCGGTACCGCCTGCGAGATCGAGCACGCGATCGCCGCGCGACACCGAAGAGGTGGCGACGAAGTAGCGCTTCCACGCCCGGTGGACGCCCAACGACATCAGGTCGTTCATCAGGTCGTACTTGCCGGCCACCGAGGTGAAGACCTCGCCCACCAGCTTCTGCTTCTCGTCCACGGGGACGTCGCGGTAGCCGAAATGGGTGGTGCCGGACTTGTCGCTTGAATCGTTCATGGCGGGATTATCGCATCCACCGCCGGAACGGGCCGCGGCAGCCCTGCCGATGCTGTAATGCAGCATGCCGGCAATGGTCCAACCACGGGCCGATTCGATGCTAGCCTAGGTCCGTTTACGCACTCCCACCTCCCGACGACGAAACCATCATGACGAAGCAACAAACCCGCTGGTCGCAGTTCGGTGTACTCATTACCGTGTTCTTCTTCTGGGGCTTCGTCGCCGCCAGCAACGACATCCTGATTCCGGTGTTCAAGAAGGCCTTCAACCTCACGCAGGTGGAAAGCCAGATGGTGTCGTTCGCGTTCTATGTCGCCTACGCGGTCGGCTCGATCATCTACTTCTTCATTTCCAAGGCGCTGAAGGCCGACGTGCTCAACCGCATCGGCTACAAGAACGGCATCTGCATCGGCCTGGTGATTTCCGCGCTCGGCACCCTGCTGTTCTACCCCGCCGCCAACAGCGGTTCGTTCGCGCTGATGATCTCCGGTCTCTTCATCGTCGGACTCGGCTTCTCGCTGCAGCAGATCGCCGCCAACCCGCTGGCGATCGTGATGGGCGATCCCAGCTCGGGCGCGCAACGCCTGACCATGGCCGGCGGCGTCAACAACCTCGGCACCACCATCGGCCCGCTGCTGGTCAGCCTCGCCATCTTCGGCAGCGTCAGCAGTGGCAACACCAGCGCCAGCATCGAGAGCGTCAAGACGCCCTACCTGATCCTCGGCCTGGTCTTCGTGCTGGTCGCGCTGTTCATCAAGTTCTCGGGCGTGCCCAACCACATCGACCTCGAGCACCTCGCCGCCGAGGAAGCCGGTGACGGCACCGGTTCCGACAAGCTGATCCACAGCGATTCCGCCTTCGCCGCCTTCAAGTATCCGCAGCTGGTGCTGGGCATGATCGCGATCTTCGTCTATGTCGGCGTCGAGGTCTCCACCGCATCCAACCTGCCGGCCTATCTGGAACTGGCGAAGGACAAGGGCGGACTCGGCCTCGAAACCGCCGTGATCGCACCCTTCATTTCGTTGTACTGGGCGAGCCTGATGATCGGCCGCTGGTCGGGCGCGGCCGGCGCATTCGACGTCGCCTCCTCCACCAAGAAACTGCTGGGCATCGTCCTGCCCTTCGTGGCCTTTGGCGTCTTCCTCGCCGTGAACACCATCGCCGGCCACGACGTCTCGATCTTCCTGCCCTACGCACCGGTGATCGTGGTGATGATCGTCGCCGGCCTGCTGGCACGCGGCAATCCGGCGCGCATGCTGCTCAATTTCGCCATCTGCGGCATCGCCGCGCTGGTGATCGGGATGTTGACCACCGGCATGGTCAGCACCTTCGCCTTCATCTCGTCGGGCCTGTTCTGCAGCGTGATGTGGCCGTGCATCTTCGCGCTGGCGATCGCCGGCCTTGGCAAGAACACCAACGAAGGTTCGAGCTTCCTGATCATGATGATCATGGGCGGCGCGTTCGTCAGCATCTTCCAGGGCTGGGTGTCCGAGCAGATCGGCATCCACATGAGCTATTGGGTCGGCGTCGCCTGCTTCGCCTACCTGGCGTTCTATGCAGTCAAGGCCACCCAGGTGCTGCGCAAGCAGGGCATCGACCTCGACAAGCTGGCGGCATCCGGCGGCCATTGAACCGCGCTGTCCATGCAAGGAAAAAGCCGCCCGATGGGCGGCTTTTTCGTCTTGCGTCACCGTTCGCTTTCAACGGATGTTTTCTTCCTCGCTATCTTCCGGCGCCATGGCGACAAGCAGCGGACGCCAGGCCGCGACCTTGGGATCGAGCGCGAGCGTATCGATCGCGACGTGCTTCCTGCCCGGCACGCAGGTCTTGCACTGGCGATCGATCCCGTCCTGCTTCGCCCGCACGCAGGCATGGCGCTCGGTTCCGCGCGCGTCGATCACGCTGACGCACACTTCGCAATCCACCGACTCGCCCATGTCGGTTTCCAGGTACAAGCGGCTTCCGGAAACCCGGTACGCCAACGGACCGTTCGCCGTGTCCAGTTCGCCCTGGCCTTCTTCGACGCGATGCCCGCACACGCACCAGGCGTATTTCGCCGGGAACGGCACCAGTCGCGTTTGCGCTTCGAACACGCCACAGCGACTGACCGGACCTGAAACGCAGTACTCGCAGTTGTCCGTGATATAGCTGGTCTGTTCCCCGCGCGCGATCACCGACCAACGCTGGACAAGTTCCAGCGAGGCAACGGGCGTATCGAATGTCACCCATTCGAGATTGAGCGCTTGCGTGAAGATATCGATCCAGGCCCGCACCTTGGCAAACCGTCCTTCCGACGTCCTCACGCCGAACACCACCGCATGCAGCGGCATGAACGGGAAGTTCTGCGGGAAGGACACCGGGATCTGCCCGGATGCGATCTGCGTTCCGTAAAGCGGCATGCGCGCCACTTGCACCGGCGTCAGCGCGGCGTAGGACGCGCCGGTGATCGTCAGGCCCGAAGAGGCATGCGTCCGCAACACCCGGTCGGCGCCCCAGACGAGGTCCGACTTGGAACTGGCCGTGGCGCTCACGACCCCGGTATCGAGATCGATCGCGAACGGACCCGAGGCGACGTGCGCACCCTGCGACTTGATCGGCACGGACACCGATCTGACGATGCTGGAGCGCAACTCCAGATCGTCGAGCACGACGTTCGTCAGCGACAGTCCGCCACCGATCGGTCCGAGCGGGATCGAAGGAATCGAACCGATCGATCCGCTGATGCCACCGGACACCAGGCCACTGACGATGCCTTCGGCAACGGCCTGGACAACCGCGAGGACGACCGCGGCGATGATCGCGCCGGTGATGCCGCCAAAGAGCGCCCCCAATCCCAGCGACACCAGCCAGACCCACCAGGCGAGATCGACATCCGTATCGGTTTGCGGCGTCGATGCGGTGACGGTGATCGAACCACCCGAGATGCCCAAGGTGATGAAGAAGGTGAACTTGCATTCGGCATCCCAGCCGGTGCCGGAATCGACGGCGCGGCCGGTGATCTTGATGCGATTCCCTTCCACGACGGCATCGAGGTTGGTCAACGTTCCGTGTCCGCCGGGCGCCGGGACATTCCGGTTCAAATGCATCGGTAGATCGAACGCGCTGAGGGGCTGACCGAGCGAACTGGCGACGCGCGGCCGCATGATCCGTCCGAGCAGCCATCCGTTGCTCATCATCACCAAGGACTGCTGGCCGGCCGGGATCATGCTGGTGGTGATGCCCCCGATGTTGCCCGCGCTGCCTCCGCCCATCCGCACGCCGAAGGACAGGCAATCCTGATCCGCCGCCGAGGTGTCGTTGACGGTGCCGACGCTGATGTCGGCGACCACGATCGGATCTTCGCCATCGGTCACCGGGATCGCCGGCGTCAGGTTGATCTGGCGAATACTGGTTTGCAATTGATCGCGAACGACACCCGCCATGAAGTTGCTGGCCTGGGCGAGATTCATTCCCGCCGCGGCAAGCAAGGGCGCCAACGCCGCCGCCGATGCCGCATCGAATGTCACGTGCACGTCGGGCGATGTCGTTGCGAAGTCGAGCGCGGCCGTCTGTGCACCGCCCGACGCCAGCATCACGATCGGCTGTTCGATGTCGATCGTTCCGCCCAGGGGCGCGATGGTCAGCGGCAGTGGCGCGGTCAGCACCAGTTCCGAATTGAGGAACGGCAGCCGCAGTCCCATCCGCGGCGAAGGCCGATCCAGATCGGCGATCGGGATGCCGAAGTTCAGGTTGGCGGTGCCGGATGCCCCGCCGCCCATGAAGGGCACGCTCAACGACGGCGAAACAACGCCGCCAGCAAGGAACAGGGTTTCCAGTTGGTCGTTGATTTCGGCTTCCGAGATCTGCACCAGCATGTCGAAGCCTGAGGTCCGGTCGAGTGACATGATCAGCCCTCCTTTCCGCAGCAGTTGGACGCATCGGACGCGGGTTTGCGTCCGCCGCCATCTCCGCGACCCTTACCGCTCGGCCGGCGATCCGTTGCCGAAATGACGACTTCGGAAAGTCGAACGCCCGGCATCACGACTGCCTGGTTGCTGGCGTTGGCATGCGCGCGCGCAATCGCCTTGGCGTCGCCGCGTTCCAGTTCAACGCCGGCCTTGGCGAGTGCCGCCACCGGATCGGAGAAGAACAGGCGTGCGTTCTCGTTGCTCTTGGCAAGCCACGCGGTGACTTGCTTGTCCGACGCCTTCAGTTTGTCGATCAACGCGGGCGACAGCGACGACAGGTCCGGCTTGGTGTGTCCGAATCCGCACGGATCGGGATTCGGCAGCGCGATGTCACGCCCCGGAATGAGGCGGATACGAATCGCGGCGTCTTGATGTGGCGATATCTGGATTCGTGCAAGGGTGTCTGCGGCAGGGCTCCCAACCTGCGCTTGCGGTTCATGGCAGTTGCATGGCTTTCCCGTATCTTTTTTCGCTTGCGTTTGCATGGTCTCGCTCCTGAGTAGGCTCCGGAAGCGGACACGTCTGCAGTGCTCGAGCACGCAGAAGATGCCCAGCAGCCGAAAATTGGATGAACGAAATGAACACGATCAGGGCTACGGGAGTCGGCCAGGCCACCCGTCCAACCGGGGTGGCTTTCCTGTGTGTTCGTTCACGAGCGTGAACCTTGGGTGTTGCGGCGGCTATCGGTCCAGGCCGCGTCGTGGGGTAGGAATTTCCTGAACCTGTTTATTTCCGCGCGACGCTCTCGGCAAGCGCGGTCACGAGTTCGCGCACCAACTTGCGTTGCGGCGCGGGCAGCATGAGATAGCCGTCGACCATGACTCGGTCCTGCGCGGCCAAGCCAGCTGCCCATTCCTGCCTGCCCTCGCCCACCTTCGGCGTGCCGCCGAACTGCAATTCATGCGGATCGAGCCCAACGATCCCGGCCAATACGCGAATCTTTTCCTGGCGCGGCATGACCTTGCCGTTGAGCCATTGCGACACGACCTGCGGACTGACCGGCGCGCCCTCGTAGCGGGAGTTGAAGCGTTTCTCGACCACGGCGGCGCTGGCCTCGATGTCGGCCGCTTTCAGGGCCGCCCGAAGCCGTTTCGCAAATTCCGCTTTCTCGTCCTTCATGGATCAGGACGTTAGGAGGCATTTGGTGCGGATTGGAAAGTTACACTTTCGATTGATTGAAAGATTTCCTTTCAACGAAAAAGGGCGACTGGTCGCCAGTCGCCCGTTCGCCGTCCCGGACACCTTCCGGCATCCGGGAGCACGTCATCGGCCCCTTACGGCCACTTGATGTTGAACGACACGCCGACGATCCGCGGATCGTTGTAGACGGCGGCCATGTAGTTCTCGATCACGCCCTTGAGGTTCTTCTCGTTGGTGATGTTGCGCGCGAACAGCGCCACTTCGTACTGGCCGTTGTTGCCGGAGTAACCGACCTGCAGGCCGCCTTCGAAGTTGCCGTTGGTGGTGAACTCCGGCGACTTGTAGAGCACGAAGCTGGTCTTGCCCTGCTTGTTCCAGTCGGTCGAGATGAACACGTCGCCATTGCGGCCGACCGGGATGTCGTAACGCGCGGCCAGGTTGATGTTGTAGGTCGGCGCATTCGGCAGCGGGTTGCCGTCGATCTGCGCGAAGGTGTTGGCGCCGATCTTGATGGTCGGATTCTCCACCGTGCACACCACCACGCCATTGAGCGCGCACACCTGGGCGTAGACGCGCTTGTCCTGGATCTTGCTGCGCAGCACGCTGGCGCCGGCATTGATCGTCAGATTCGGAATCGGACGCCAGTCGAGATCCGCTTCCAGGCCGTAGGCGCGCGCCTTGTCGGCGTTGAACAGCACGCCGTTGCCGTTGGAGTCGTTGCCGTTGAGCTGGATGTCGCGCACCGTGTAGGTGAAGCCGGCGACGTTCAGGCGCATCTTGTGGTCGAGCAGGTTGGTCTTGATCCCGCCTTCCCACGACAGGATGGTTTCCGAATTCGCGGTAGTGAAATCGGAATTGAACACCGCGGAACGGCCCTGGATCGTCGGGCCACGGAAGCCCTTGGCGACGCGACCGTAGAGACTGACGTCCTTGTTCACCGAATACAGCGTGCTCAGGTCCCAGCTCGGCTTCTTGTCGTCCAGGCGCACGTCGGTGCGGCCCTTGTAGGTGACGACGCCGGCGGCGGTATCGGCGGTCTTCAGCAAACGGGTGCGCTTGCTGTCATCGGTTTCGCGCACGCCGGCCGTCACCGTCCAAGCATCGGACAGGCGATAGCTCACCTGGCCGAACACCGCCCACGCGGTGTTGTCATCGCGCAAACGCACCCAGTTGTTCGGGTTGTGCGCGGCCGTGGTGAGGAACCACGCACGCTGGTAGAACTCGGTGATGTCGTGGCCGTTGAAGTAGTAGGCGCCAGCCTGCCACTGCAGCGCGTCATGGCCTTCGCTGGCAAGGCGGAATTCCTGGGTGAACTGGTCGAGTTCACGCACGCGGCCCATCGACTGGCCATAGCCATTCGGAACGCCACCAACCGGATAGTCGGCGGCAGCGCCGCCATCGGTATCGCCGCGGCTGTAACCGTGCGTGGTTTCGTAGGCGGTGATCGACGTCAGCGACACCTTGCCGAAATCGTATTTGGCGTTGAGCGAACCGCCGCTGGTCTTGTAGGCCTGCGGGTTGTTGTCGGCTTCGTCGTAGGCGACCTTGTCCCACGGCGTGTCGGCATTGCTCGATCCCTTCTTCAGCGCGGCGCGGCGGAACAGCGTCGAGGTACCGGAGTAATCGCGCACATGCGCCGAGGCCAGCAGCGAGAACGCCTTGTTCGGCGCCAGCAGCACCTGCAGGCGCGCGTTGCGGTCGTCGTAGCCGCCCATCGCATTGTGCTTGGGCGAGACGGTGCCGTCGGCGCTCGGGCCGCTGTAGGTGTTGTCGACCCAGTTGTCGCGATGCTGCACCAGCGCGGAGACGCGGAACGACAGCACGTTGTTGATCGGGCCGCCGAAACCGGCGTCGACGACCGAGGTGTTGTAGCTGCCGTAGCTCAGCATGGCGCGACCGGAATATTCGCGCGACGGCTTGATGTTGTCGAACTTGATGATGCCGGCGGTGGTGTTGCGGCCGAACAGCGATCCCTGCGGACCGCGCAGCACTTCGACCTTGTCGACGTCATAGACCGGGTTCGACTTCAGCACCACGTGCTCCAGCACCACGTCGTCCTGGATGATCGAGACCGGCTGCGATGCGCCGAGGTAGAAGTCGATGTTGCCGAGGCCGCGGATGTAGAAGCGCGGGAAGATGCGACCGGTGGTGGTTTCGGCGTACAGGCCCGGCACGCGGCCTGACAGCGCGAGCAGCGTGTCGTCGCCGGCTTCGGTGTAGACGCGCATGGCATCGCCCTGCACCACGCCGACCGAGACCGGCACCTTCTGCAAGTCCTGTTCGCGACGCTCGGCGGTCACCGTGATGGTGTCGAGTTCCTTGGAATCGGTCTTGGCCGGACGATCGTTCGTCGCCATCGTCGTTTGCTGCGCGGGCACCGGCGCGTCTTGCGTGGCGCTTTGCGCCTGCACGGAAGTCGAAGCCAGGATGCCGGCGCAGGCCAGCGCGAGCAGGCTGAAACGCGGTCCGTTGAAAATACGGCGATGGGCAACAGCGGCGATGGACGCCGGCGTGGAAAGCGATGTCATGAATGGAATCCCCGTGGGCTGCCTGGATCGAATCCTCTCGGCATGCGCGGGGCCGGGGCAGCGTGACGAACAAGATGCGCGGCTGGAGATTATGCCGTTTTCGTGACATCGGGGTTGCAGTACACAATCGATGTGTCCGGCACTGCCATGACCTCCGTCACTTGCCGCATGCATTGCCGCGAATCAGGATCGCGACATGCCCGGTCCCGGATACGAAACCCGCCACGATGCCTGCGATGCGCTCCACACGCATCGCCATGGTTCCGCCTACGCCGCGCTGGTGCTTGACGGCAGCCACGTGGAGACGAGTGCCGATGGTCCCTTCGCCTGCATCCCGGGCATGCTGGTGCTGCATCCGCGCTGGCATGCACACGGCAACCGCTTCGGGCGGCAAGGGGCGCACGTGATCAATATCGAACTTGAAAACACAGTCGCACCGGATTCGGTGCGCGCATTGCGCGTGGCGGATCTGCGCGAAGCGCGCAAGATACTGGAGCACGCACCGCACCAGCTGGCGGATTTGTTCGCGACCTGCGAGGTGGCGGAACAGGTATCGCTTCCTGAGTGGCAGCGCGCATTCCTGCATGCATTGCAATTCGATGATGCGCCGGTCGCTGCGCTGGCAAAGCAGGCCGGTGTATCGCTCGCCCATGCTTCCCGCACCTTCGCCAAGTCGCATGGCATGTCGCCACAACTTCTGCGTCGCGAACTGCGCAGCCGCCGGGCACTGGATTTGCTCGGCGGCGACCTCACGCTGACGGAAGTGGCGGCAGCGTCGGGATTTAGCGATCAGAGCCACTTGCATCGCACGCTGCACTCCGCAACCGGGCTGGCCCTGGCGGCATTGCGCCGGGAGATCAAATCCGTTCAAGACAGAATGCCGCCGGGCACGTTGCAATAGGCACGAAGACGGCAACCGGCCGTCGATCGGAAATCGCCATGTCCATCCTTCGTTGCCGCAACCTGTCTTCGCTCGCCCTTGCGGCGCTGGTGTCCTGCGGGGTCGCCAGTGCTGCCGAGTCCGCCCAGAAATCCCCTCCCGCGACCACCGCCGCCATCGCCGAGTCCACCAACGCCATCCTGCAGGGCGACAGCGCAAGGGCGATCCACGCCCTGCAATCGGTTCCTGCCAAGGACTATCTTGGTGAAGATGCCGGATATCTCCAGTGCATGCTGCATCTCCATCAGGCTTCGCAGCCACTCCACACGGGCCAGGCGGAAGACCTGTTCGTCCGCGATGTGCTGAACGACTACCAGGACTATTGGTGGCAGGCGATGCACGCACCATCGCAACAGGATCAACTCGAAGCCAAGTTGGCGGATGCACTGCGCAAGCGCTTGAATGCCCCCGATGCGCGCGACATGGATGCGATCGAACCCGTCCTGGAGAAGCAACTCGCCGAACACGGTTACCACGCGCAAACAGGTCTCACCCGGCCATTGCGCGAACTGATGCTGTGGCACAAGCAGGACACGCGACGGTTCACGGTGGCGCTACCCGATGCGCCCTATACCGTGCGTACCGAGCTGTTGGACGATTTTGCCAGCCGCGGTTGGACCTCCTACGGCCGATGCGAACGCGGCTCCGCGGGCGGCTGGGCGACCGCAGACGCGATCTACGCGGTCATGCCCAGCTATCCGGAAGGCATCGACAGCGAAGTTTTCCGCGTGGTGCTGCTGGCGCACGAGGCCCAGCACTTTGCCGACCAGAATGCGTTTCCCGGGCTGCAGCCATGGGAACTGGAATATCGCGCCAAATTGGTTGAACTCGCACTGGCACGCGAAGTCAGCGCCAAGCGCCTGACCTTCATGATGACCTCGCAGGGCGACGACACCAATTCGCCGCACACCTATGCCAACAAGCGTGTCGTCACCGATCTCACCGCGCGGCTCGGCCGATCGCCGAACAAGGTCGACATCGATACCTTGCAGCGCGCGGCGCGCGAGCAACTGCTCGTGGATACCGCACGCCGCAAGGCAGCCGGCAGGCCATCGGCTACAGCCGCCCACTGAACCGGGCGGCGACCTCAGGCACGCCTGGGGCGATACCGACTGATCTCGCGCGCTTCGCGCAAACGTTGCGCATGCGCGCTCAACAAATCCCCGCGGGTGAGGATGCCGACCATTCGATGCGGTGCATCCTTGGCCAACACGATCACCCGACCGACATCGGCTTCGACCATGTGGTCGGCGGCTTCGCGCAGCGAGTGATCCTCGCGCACCGCCAGCACGCTGCGGCGAATCAACGATCCGACCGTCACCGCATCATCGTTGCGCATGTTGGTCAGGTCGCGCCGCGTCACCACGCCCAGCAACTGGTGGCCGGCATCCAGCACCGGGAATCCCTGGTGCCGCGCGGCGGGATGGTCTTCCATCAACCAGCTTCGCACCTCGCCCAGCGCCTGCGCCGCCTGCAGGCTGACGACATCGCGACTGCAGGCATCGCCCGCCATGATCTGGTCGAGATAGTCGGATGCGTATTCCGACGGCACGCGCACGCCGCGACGCGCGATCTTCTCGGTCATGATGGTATTGCGCATCAGCAATCCGGAGACGAGATAGGCCGCCGCGCAGGCGCCGAGCAGCGGCAACAATCCATGCGGTTGCTGCGTGGTTTCGAACGCGAACACCACCGAGGTGAGGAACGCGCGGGACGCACCGGTGAAGATCGCCGCCATGCACACCAGCGCCGCGACCCGCGGATCGACCTGCAACCATGGCATGCCGTGTGCCAACACCAGTCCGGCGGCGCCGCCCATCGCGCCGCCGATGGTGAACAGCGGTGCGAGCGTTCCGCCCGACGTGCCACTGCCGAGTGCGATCGACCACGACAGCAGTTTCAGCAGGCATAGCGACACCATCGCGGCCAGGCCGATTTGTCCGGCCAACACTGCGGCGATGTTGTCGTATCCGACGCCGAGCGTGATCGGCATGACGTAACCGACCGCACCGACGACCAATCCGCCCAACGCCGGCCACCACATCCAGTGGATCGGCAATTTCTCGAAACCGTCCTCGATCGCATAGGTGAGCTTGGTGATGCCGACGCTCGCGACGCCCACCAACAGTCCCAGCACGATGTAGGCCACCATCGCCGGGAAAGTCGGCGATGCGATGCCCGGCATCGGGAACATCGGCGCATTGCCTTCAAGCGCGTAACGCACGCAGGTCCCAGCGACGGCACCAAACGCGACCGGAATCAATGAACGCGCGCGACGTTCGAACAGCAGGAGCTCGATCGACAACAGGACCGCGGACACCGGCGCCGAGAACACCGCCGCCATGCCGGCGGCGGCACCCGCGGCGAGCAGTGTCTTGCGCTCGTCGGCAGTGACATGCAGCCATTGCCCGGCGAGCGAGCCCAAGGCGCCACCGGTGGCGATGATCGGGCCTTCCGCACCGAACGGTCCGCCGGTGCCGATCGCGATCGCCGACGACACCGGCTTGAGCCAGGTCATGCGCGCCGGGATGCGGCTTTCGTTGAGCAGCACCTGCTCCATCGCTTCGGGAATGCCGTGGCCGCGGATCGCGCGCGAACCCCAGCGCGCCATGATGCCCACGATGATCCCGCCGATCGCCGGCACCACGATCACCCATGCACCGAGGTGGTTGCCGGCGGGACTGGAGAATTCGCTGCTCCAGCGCCCGTAGAACGCGAGATTGGTGACCAGTCCGATCAGGCCGGCGAGCAGGCGCGCCACCACGCCGACACTGGCGCCAAGCAGCAGGGCGAGCGCGCTGATCCACAGCACCCGCCGCGACAACGGCCGGAACCGGCGCGGCATGTGTGCATCGGTCATCGTCGGGTCGAGCGACGGCGATAGCGGTAGCGCCGCACGGGTGTGCGGCGAGGTCTCGTTGTCCTGCATGCGCGTGGTGTTGGCCCCGAAGGGCGTCAGCCTACGCGGATGCGTCCACGGTAGCTGGCTGGAAAATGAATGTGGGGCGGGATCGCGTCGGATTAACAAAGAGGGGAGAAGAATCCGCGTGGGCAGCCGCCATCGGCGCCGCCGATGGTCGGGACGGCCCCGGGGGGATCCAAAACGCAACGGAGATGCAAATGAAATTCCTGACCCTCTTCAGCGCCTGCTTGCTGCCCTGCTGCCTGCTCGCCGGCGAATCGCAACACAAATCGATGCCGATGCCATCGCATCCAGGCATGCATGCCGCGTCAATGCAGTGGGGCGACGCGCCACCGGGATTGCCCAAGGGCGCCAAACTCGCCGTGCTCTCCGGCAACCCAGGCGCCGCCGGCATGTTCACGGTGCGCCTGAAGATGCCGCCGGGCTATCGCATTCCGCGCCACACCCATCCGACCGACGAAATGGTCACCGTGATCCAGGGGCATCTCGACTTCTCGATGGGCGAAGCAGCGAACGCACATGGCGGCATGTATGGCACGGGTGATTTCGTCAACCTCCCGACCGGCATGCAACACGCCGTCTCGACCAAGGGTGGCGCCATCGTCCAGGTGCAGGCGATGGGCCCGTTCGAGATCAACTACGTGAATCCCGCCGACGATCCGCGCGGCATGGGAAACATGAAGAAGTGACGTAACGATCGGGCAGCGGCGCGGCGACGGCACCGCTGCCCTTTCCTCACAGGATGTAACGACTCAGGTCCGGATCCTTGACCAATTCGCCCATGTGACCGTCGACGTAGGCGCGATCGATCACCAGCGTGCCGCCGCGATCCGGTGCCTCGAAGCTCAGCGTTTCCAGCAACCGTTCCAAGACGGTATGCAGACGGCGCGCGCCGATGTTTTCCTGGCGATCGTTGACGTCGGCCGCGATCTCGGCGAGGCGGTCGACGGCATCGTCGCTGAAACTCAGGTCCATGCCTTCGGTACGCATCAGCTCGACGTACTGTTTCGTCAGCGCGGCCTTGGGCTCGGTGAGGATGCGCACGAAGTCGTTCTTGCTCAACGCACCGAGTTCGACCCGGATCGGAAAGCGGCCCTGCATCTCGGGAATGAGATCGCTGGGCTTGGCGAGATGGAACGCACCACTGGCGATGAACAGGATGTGGTCGGTCCGCACTGGCCCGTACTTGGTGCTGACCGTCGAGCCTTCGACCAATGGCAGGAGATCGCGCTGCACGCCCTCGCGGCTGACGTCGGCGCCATGGCCTTCGCTGCGCTTGGCGACCTTGTCGATTTCGTCGATGAAGACGATGCCGTGCTGTTCGCAGGCTTCGATCGCCGCTTCGCGCACTTCGTCCTCGTTGACCAGCTTGGCGGCTTCCTCGTCCTGCAAGAGCGTGCGCGCGGACTTCACCGTCACCGTCTTCTTGTGGGTCTTGCCGCCGGACAGTTGCGAGAACATCGAACGCAACTGCTGGCCCATCTCTTCCATGCCCGGCGGCGCCATGATGTCGACGCCGACGTTCACCGCGGTTTCGATTTCGATCTGACGCTCATCAAGCTCGCCGGCACGCAGTTGCTGGCGCAGTTTGCGGCGGGTATCGGATTCGACCGCGGACGGTTCGTCGCGAACGTCCGCGGCATTGAAGCCGAAGCTGGTTGGCGCACGCTGCGGCAGCAAGGTGTCGAGGATGCGGTCTTCGGCGCGTTCTTCGGCCTGAGTGCGCACGCGCTGCTTGGCCTGTTCGCGATAGAGCTTGACCGCGGTGTCGGCGAGATCGCGGACGATCTGCTCGACGTCCTTGCCAACGTAGCCGACCTCGGTGAAGCGCGTCGCCTCGACCTTGACGAAGGGCGCGTTGGCCAGCGTCGCCAGCCGTCGTGCGATCTCGGTCTTGCCGACGCCGGTCGGGCCGATCATCAGGATGTTCTTCGGCATCACCTCATGGCGCAGTTCGTCGGACAGCTGCGCGCGCCGCCAGCGGTTGCGCAGCGCGATCGCGACCGCGCGCTTGGCCTGGTGCTGGCCGATGATGTGGCGATCGAGTTCGGCGACGATTTCGCGCGGCGTCATCGACGAAGAATCGGTATTGATCACAGCTCCTCCACCACGATGTTCTGGTTGGTATAGATGCAGACGTCGCCGGCGATCTTGAGCGCTTCGGTCGCGATGGTCTTCGCATCGAGATCGGTGTGCGCGATCAGCGCACGCGCTGCCGACAATGCGTACATGCCGCCGGAACCGATGGCGATCAGGCCGTCTTCCGGTTCGATCAGGTCGCCGGTGCCGCTAATCACCAGCGAGGTTTCGGCATCAGCGACGGCGAGCAAGGCCTCGAGCTTGCCGAAGCGTCGCTCGGTCCTCCAGTCCTTGGCGAATTCGACCGCAGCGCGCAGCAACTGGCCGTGCTTCTCCAGCTTCGATTCGAACAGTTCGAACAAGGTGAAGGCATCGGCCGCCGCGCCGGCGAAACCGGCGAGCACGCGACCGTCCGCACCGAGGCGCCGCACCTTGCGCGCGTTCGATTTCATCACCGTATTGCCGAGCGTGACTTGGCCGTCGCCGGCGATCACCACCTTGCCGTTGCGGCGCACCGAACAGATGGTGGTCGCGTGGAAAACGGTCGGATTCTGACTGGGGTCCATGGCTTCTCCTTGTCGTCCCGATCTGGGGTCGCTGCGGGAGGACTCAAGCCCAACCAATGGCAGGGTCAGCTGCCTGACTTCCTCTTGGCCCGCGGATGCGCGCCGTCGTAAACCTTGGCCAGATGCTGGAAATCGAGATGGGTATAGATCTGGGTGGTGCTGATGTCGGCATGGCCGAGCAGTTCCTGCACCGCGCGCAGGTCGCCCGAGGATTCCAGCATGTGGCTGGCGAAACTGTGGCGCAGCAGGTGCGGATGCACGCGCTTGTACACGCCCTGGCGCTGCGCCAGTTGGCGCAGGCGGATCTGCACCGCACGCGTGGAGATCGGCGCGCCGCCGCGTCCGGGGAACACCGGCGCATCCGCGCGCGGATGCGATTCCTGGCGCCACGCTTCCAGCGCACGGCAGGCATGCGAGCCCACCGGCACCGAGCGCTGCTTGTTGCCCTTGCCGGTCACGGTGACCAGCCCGTTGCCGAGATCGAGTGCGTTCCAGTGCAGTCCGCACAACTCGCTCACGCGCAGGCCGGAGGAATACAGCAGCTCCAGCAGCGCACGATCACGGGTGCCGAGTTGCGCGTCGGTGTCGAGTTCGACCAGTTGCACCGCTTCATCGACGTCGAGCACCTGCGGCAGGTTGCGTGGTGCTTTCGGACCACGCACGCCATCGGCAGGATTGGCGGCGACCATGCCGTTCTTCAGCAGCCAGCGGAACCAGCTGCGACAGGACGACAGGCGTCGTTGCAGGGTTTTCGCCGAAAGTTCCTTGCGATTTCCGTCGGCGACCCAGGCACGGATGTGGTTTGCATCGGCGCGCGACGGATCATCGATGCCCTGCTCCGCACACCAGCACGCGAATTCACCGAGATCGCGGCGATAGGCATCCAGCGTGTGCGCCGACATCGCCCGCTCGACCTTGAGGTGGTCGATGAAGGCATCAATGCCGGATGCGGCGTTCACGATGCGGTATGACGATCCAGCGCGGTCGCGAAGGCTTCGCCCATCATCTTGGCGAACAGCGTGCCCATGCCCGGATAGAAGCGGTTGGCGTCGCTGCTGCCGACCGCCACCAGGCCATGGCCGGTGATCGGCAGCAACAGGCTGGACAGCACTTCGTCGGCCGCCGCGCCGTACAACACCGACTGCTTGTCGGCCTGCAGGCGACCCGAGATCGGCTGGCCATCGGCAATGCAGTCACGGAACGGCGCCAGCGTCGACGAGCCCTCGTCGGCGTGCAACACCCATTCCTGTCCTTCGAGTTCCGGCACCGCGCGGAACAGCAGCACGCGCACGCGATCGCCATGGAAATCCTCGGCCAGGCTCGCCGCCATCGCGCGCACGGTATCGGCCAGCGTCGACTGCCGCATCAAGGCCAGGGTCAGCTGATGCGAGCGCACGGCCAAACGTTCGTTCTCCTCGGCGTTAGCGAAGAGATCGTGAAGACGACGATTGAGTTCGCGATTCTTGTCGCGCAGCACTTCGAGCTGGTAACTGGCCAGCGACGCGGCACGCCCGTCTTCGCGCGGCACCTGCAGCGACTGCGCGAGATCGGGGAATTGCTGGAGGAAGCCCGGGTGGTGGCGCAGCCAGGCCGCGACTTCGTGGGCACCGAGTTTTTCGTTGTGGTCCATGCGTTCCTTCATCCCGGAATGTGCTGCAACTCGCCTTCGAACACGAAGGCCGTCGGTCCCGCCATTGTGACGGCAGATGCGTCGTCCGGCCAAGCGATGCGCAGCGTGCCGCCGGGCAATTCCACCGCGACATCGCGACCGATGCGGCCACGCCGCATCAACACCGTCGCCGCCGCGCAGGCGCCGCTGCCGCAGGCCAGGGTTTCGCCCGCGCCGCGCTCGTACACGCGCAGGCGGATGCGATCGGGCGCCAGTACTTGCGCAAAACCGATATTGGCCGACTTCGGAAACAGCGACGAGGCCTGCAAGGCGGGACCGATGCGTACGACATCGGCGCCCTGTACGTCATCGACTTCGATCACCGCATGCGGGTTGCCCATCGAGACCGCACCGAAGGTGATGTCCTCGCCATCCACGCACAACACATAAGGGTCGGACTCGGCCGTGCCCGGCTTCAGCGGGACCGCCTGCACCGAAAAATCCGGTGCGCCCATGTTGACGCGATACTGGTCGCCATCGAGATGTTCGACATCGTGGGTCGCGACCGGACTGTCGATGCGGAAGCGCTCGCCCCGCGCCGCGCCATCGCGCACCAGCCACGCGGCGACGCAGCGCGCGCCATTGCCGCACTGCCCCGACGGCGAACCATCGGAATTCCAGATGCCGTAACTGGCGATCGAATCCGCGGCGCGTGGTGCTTCGATGGTGAGGATCTGGTCGCAGCCGACGCCGAGGTGGCGATCGCCAAGCAGGCGGCAAAGGTCGGCAGTCGGCGCGGGTGCGCCATCGCGCAGGTCGATCACGACGAAGTCATTGCCGGCACCGTGCATCTTGCTGAAGCGCATCATCGCCTCAGCGCTTGGGAGCCGGCGTGGCCGGTTGCTCCTGGGCGGGCTGCTGTTGAGCAGGCTGCTCGGCCGGCTTGGGTTGCGTCTGGCTGTCGGTCGACGGTGCCTGGGTGTCCGTCTGCGGAGCAGGCGTGGTGGTGGTTTCGACCGGCACCGGCTTCTGCGGCAGCACCAGCGGGCCCTTGTTGCCGCAGGCCGTCAGCAGGCAGGCGGTGACCAGCACGAGGGGAAGTCGGATGTTCATGCGGGCAGTGTAGCGCGGTTGCATGAACGCCCGCGCTCAGGCCCCCAGCTGTTCCAGCATGAAGGCATACATTTCGGCGGTCTCGCGGTAACGGCGGAAACGCCCCGACTTGCCGCCGTGCCCCGCCTCCATGTTGATGCGAAACACCAGCGGATGCGACGAGGTGTCGACATCGCGTAGCCGCGCCACGTATTTCGCCGGCTCCCAGTACTGCACCTGCGAATCCCACAGCCCGGTGCCGACGAACATCGCCGGATAATCCTGCTTCACCAGATTGTCGTACGGCGAGTACGACAGCATGTAGTCGTAACTGTCCTTGCGTTCCGGATTGCCCCACTCGTCGTATTCGTTGGTCGTGAGCGGGATGGTCGGATCGAGCATCGTCGTCACCACGTCGACGAACGGCACCTGCGACAGGATCACCCGGTAATCCTGCGGCGCCATGTTCGAGATCGCGCCCATCAACAGGCCGCCAGCGCTGCCACCCATCGCGGCGACACGATCCTTCGCCACGTATTTGTGTTCAACCAGCCAGCGGGTGACGTCGATGAAGTCGGTGAAGCTGTTCTTCTTGTGGAACATGCGGCCGTTGTCGTACCAGTCGCGGCCCATCTCCTCGCCACCACGGATATGCGCCAGCGCATAGACCATGCCGCGATCGAGCAGGCTGACGATCGAGGTGCTGAACGACGGGTCCATCGAATGCCCGTAGCTGCCGTAGCCGTACTGCAGCATCGCCGCCGTGCCGTCGCGCTTGAAGTCCTTGCGATACACCAGCGACACCGGCACCTGCACGCCGTCGCGCGCCGGCACCCAGGCGCGTTCGGTGACGTAATTGGCCTGATTGTAGCCACCGAGCACCGGCTGTTGTTTCAGCAGGCGACGCTCGCCGGACTGGATGTTCACCTCGTAGGTAATGGCCGGCGTGGTCAGCGAGGTATAGCTGTAACGCAGCCACTCGGTATCGGGCTCGGCGTTGACCTCCAGCCCCATCGAATAGGCCGACTCGTCTGCCTTGACGTATTCCTCGCGGCCGTCGGCGTGGAGGATGCGGACGCGCTCCAGTCCGCCCGAGCGTTCGTCGATGGCGCTGAAGCCGTCGAACAGTTCGATGGTTTCGATGAAGACCTTGGGATCGTGCGCGATCCAATCGACCCACTCCGCGCGCGATGTCGCGCCATCGGCGGCGGTGACGATCTTGAAATTCTTCGCACCGTCCGCGTTGGTGCGGATCACCCAGCGCCCGCCGAAATGGTCGGCGTCGTATTCGAGATCGCGTTCGCGTGGCGCCAGCACTTTGAACTCGCTCGGATCGGACGCCGGCGCATAGCGCTCCTCATTCGACACCGTGCTGTGCATGCCAATGGTGATGAACTTGTCGTCGCGGGTGCGGCCCAGCCCCATGTAATAGCTGTCGTCGTCTTCCTCGTAGACCACGACATCCTGTGCGACATCGCTACCGAGCACGTGCTTCTTCACGCGCACGGTCAGCAGCGTTTCCGGATCGTTTTCGATGTAGAGCAGCGTGCGGCCGTCGTCGGCCCATTCGGCATCGGCACTGGTGCCGGGAATCGCGTCCGCGAGCAGCGTGCCGCTGTCGAGATCGGTGAACCGTAGCGTGTACTGGCGACGGCCGTTGGTGTCCTCGGCCCAGACCATCATGCGGTTGTCGCGACTGATCGCCACTGGATACGCGGAGTAGTAGTCGTGGCCCTGCGCCAGCGCATTGACGTCGAGCAGCACCTGCTCGCTGGCGAAATCGCCGGCGGCGTTGGCCCGCTGGATCGTAGCCGCATCGACTCCAGCGCCATCCTTGCGTCGTGCATGCACCGGATAGTCCTGTCCGGCGACATAGCGCGAGTAGTACCACCAACCGCGCTCGCGATACGGCACCGAGCTGTCGTCCTGCTTGATGCGCGCGACGATCTCGCTGTAGAGGGTGTCCTCCAGCGGCTTGAGATGCGCCAGCATCGCATCGGCATAGGCGTTCTCGTCCGCGAGATACGCCAGCATCTCGGGATTCTCGCGTTCGTCGTCGCGCAGCCAGTAGTACACGTCCTCGCGTTCGGCGCCGAAGGGCGCTTTGACGACGTGCGGCTTCCTGGCGGCGCGCGGCGGTTGCAGCTTGCGGTCTTGCGTCATCACTTCTTTCCGAGCACGTCCCACAGGAAGCCGTAGTTCAGCGCCCAGGTCTTGGCGGTCTGTTCGCTGGTGGAGCCGGCGCCGTGGCCGCCTTCGATGTTTTCGAAATAGCGCACGTCCTTGCCGGCCGCCTCCATCTTCGCCGCCATCTTGCGGGCATGGCCGGGGTGCACGCGGTCGTCGCGCGTGGTCGTCCAGATGAAGGTCGGCGGATACTTCTTCGCCGGATCGAACAACTGGTAGGGCGAGAAGGTCTTGATGTAGTCCCAGTCGGCGGTGTCGGGATCGCCGTATTCCGCCATCCACGAGGCGCCGGCCAGCAGGTGGCTGTAGCGCTTCATGTCGAGCAGCGGCACCTGGATCACGATCGCGCCGAACAGCTGCGGATACTGCGTCAGCATGTTGCCCATCAACAGGCCGCCATTGCTGCCGCCCATGGTGCCGAGATGCTTGGGTGAAGTGATCTTGCGCGCGATCAAGTCCTGCGCGACCGCCGCAAAATCCTCATAGGCCTTGTGACGGTTCTGCTTGAGCGCGGCCTCGTGCCAGCGCGGACCATACTCGCCACCGCCGCGGATGTTGGCGACCACGTAGACGCCACCCGGCTCCAGCCACGCCTTGCCGATGGTTCCGGAATAGCCCGGCATCATCGACACCTCGAAGCCGCCATAGCCGTAGAGCAGCGTCGGATTCTTGCCGTCGAGCTTCAGATCCTTGCGATGGACGATGAAGTACGGCACGCGCGTGCCATCCTTCGAAGTCACGAAGTGCTGTTCCACCACGTTCTTCGACGCGTCGAAGAACGTCGGCATGGTCTTCAGCACTTCGGGTTTCTTGCCGATCTCGGCGATCGACAACGTGGTCGGGGTGAGATAGCCCGACGCCGTCATCCACACGGCATCGGATTCAACGAAGTCGACCGCCGACACTCCGATTGCACCGATCGCCGGCGCACCGACGAACTCACTCTTCTTCCATTCGCCATTGCCGGGCGTCAGCACCTGCAGGTGGTTCTTGACGTCGTCCAGCACGTTCAGCACCACATGGTTCTTCGTCCACGTCGCGCCAGCGAGGGACGTCGTCGCGGTCGGCACGAACAGTTCGGTCAGTTCGCGCTTGCCCGCCATCCAGTCGTTGAAGTTGGCGACCAGCATGGAGCCGGCCTTGTAGGTCTTGCCGCCCAGCGCCCAGTCCGTGCGCGGCTCCAGCACCAGCCAGTCGCGCACCACATAGCGCTGCATCGAATCGGGCACGTCGATCTTCGCCAGCGTGCCATCGGCTTTGCGCAGGAAGGTTTCGCTGCTGTAGAACCCGATGCCGCGATGGATCAGATCGCGTTCGTATCCCGGAGTGTCGTCGTGGCTGGCGCTGATCGACAGATCGGCCGGCTTGCCTTCGTACACCAGCTTCGCATCCGCCATCGGCGTGCCGCGCGTCCACAGCTTGGCGATGCGCGGATAGCCCGAGGTTGTCATCGAACCGTCGCCGAAGTCGGTCTGCACGAAGACATGGTCGGCATCGATCCAGTCGATTCCACCCTTGGCCAGCGGCTTGACGAAACCGTCCTTCACGAACTGGCGCGTCGTCATGTCGAATTCGCGGGTGGTGTCGGCGTCGGAACCGCCCGGCGACAGCGAGACCAGGCACTGCGTGTACGCCGGGCGCAGGCAGCTGGCGCCATGCCATACCCAGTTGCTGCCCTCGGCCTTGTTGAGCGCGTCGAGGTCGATGACGGTTTCCCACTTCGGCTGCGCCTTGCGGTATTCCGCCAGCGTGGTGCGCCGCCAGATGCCGCGGACGTGCTGCTTGTCCTGCCAGAAGTTGTAATACCACTCGCCCTGCTTGTAGACGCCGGGAATCTTGGCGTCGGAATCGAGGATCGCGCGGATGTCCGACTGCAGCTTGGCAAATCCCGGCTTGCCGCCGAGCTCGGCCTCGGTGCGGGCGTTGTGGTCCTTGACCCACGCCATCTGCTTGTCGCCGTGGATGTCTTCCAGCCACTGGTTGGCGTCTTCCTGCTTCGAACCGTCCTGCTGCATCGTTGTCTCCGCGTGGGCCATGCCCCCGAAGGCAAACGCGACGGCCAAGCCGAGGCGAGCGGTACGCAATCCATTCATGGGGCGGCATTCCTTGTATGGGGAAATGTGGTCGCCAACGCTAACACGCGACACGGCCGCCCTCACCCGCCAGAAGTCAGGCGCGCAGGCGTCGCGCCTGGACGCGACGACCGCCGCCGCGATGCGCCACCCGCGTCGCCAAGCGCGGCAGCGGCAGGCCCTCGGCCACCCACAACGCGCAGGCCGGCATCAGCACCAGCCACAGCGGCATCCAGCCCAGCCAGGCGTTCGATCCGCGCGCCGCGGGCACCAGGGCGACCAGCGCTAATCCGCCCAACAAGGCGCGGCGCAGCATCAACACGGCATGGGGGTGGATGAAGGAACGGGTCTGCATGGCGGGACTCCATCGTTGTGATGGGTCCAGCCTCGCCCAGCCTCATCTCAGAAGCTGCGACCTCGGGTCACGCGTCGTAATTCGAGGCCGCCAGCGTCAGCAAGGTGCGGGCCTGCTCGCGCAGGCTGCGCGGCTCGATGATCTCGGCGTCGCCGCCGTACTGCAGGATGTCCATCAGCAGTTCGCGGCCGTTGCTGTACGGCACCTTCAGCTCATAGGAGCCATCGGGCAGGAAGCGGCCCTCCTGGCGCGAATGCCAGTGCTCGTCGGCGACCCAGCGCGCGGACTTGGCGTTGAAGCGGATCGTCGCCGTGCCCTTGGGATCGCCCGAGAAAATGCCGTAACCGCCTGCAAGGTGACGATCGAGCTCGGCATCGGGTACGTCGCGCGCGGAGGTTTCCAGCATCTTCGCGCCGGTGATGCGATCGACCGAGAAGCTGCGCAGTGCTTCGCGATCATGATCGAAGGCGTCGAGATACCAGTTGCCGCGATAGTGGGTGAGTCGCTGCGGCGACACGCGACGCCGCGTGGTCTCGTCGGTGGAGCGTGCGCGGTATTCGAAACTCAGTTCCTTGCGCTCCAGCGTCGCCGACGCCACGGTGCGGAAGGAATGTTCGTCGAGCCTGCGTGCCTTGTGCGCCAGCACGCGGATGCGCTCCATCGGCCAGCGTCGGCCACCGGCCTGTTCTTCCAGCAACTTCTCGATGCGCGACTGCAGCGGCGCCAGCGCGCTGTTCAGCACGTTGCCGCCGGTGTGCCCCATCAACGCCTGCGCCGCCATCAACGCGTGCAGCTCTTCCGAACTCAGCCACAGGCCGGGCAGCTCGAAGCGCGAATCGTCATGACTGTCGTAGCGGAAACCGGCGTCGCCATCGCCGACGATTGGCGCCATCAACGCATCGCGCAGATAGGCGATGTCGCGATAGACCGTGGCGCGCGAACAGCCCAGCTGTTCCTGCAGGCTCGGCACCGTCACCGCATAGCGCGACGACTTGAAGATGCGATGAAGGGCGTGGATGCGTTCGTGGCGGTCCATGGATGCGATGCAGGCGGCTCAGCCCATAGCTTAGCTCGCGGAGATCAACTCCCGGGCGCCGGCAGCCAGCAATTCATCCGCCAGTCGCTCGCCCAGCGCTTCCGGCGCCGCCGCATCGCCATAGCCACGCGCGCGCAGGCTGTGGCCGTCGCTGACCGCAGCCACCAGCCCTTGCAGGTGCAGGCGCTCGCCTTCCAGCCGCGCATATGCGGCGATCGGCACGTGGCAACTGCCATCCAGACGGCGATTCAGCGCACGCTCGGCCTCCACACAGGTGCGTGTCGCGGCGTGATCGAGCACCGCCAGCAACGCGGCGATCTCCCGGGCGTCATCGCGACACTCGACCGCGATCGCGCCCTGCGCCGGCGCCGGCAGCCATTCCGGCACATCCAGTCGCGCCCGGATGCGATCGTCGAAGCCGAGCCGTTGCAGACCGGCGCAGGCCAGCAGGATGGCATCGTATTCGTCGGCATCGAGCTTGGCCAGCCGCGTGTTGACGTTGCCGCGCAGATCCGTGATCACCACATCGGGGCGCAATGCGCGCAATTGCGCCTGGCGCCGCAACGACGCCGTGCCGACGCGGGCATGCATCGGCAACCCGGCGATGCTCGCATGGCGATTGCTGACGAAGGCATCGGCATGATCCGCGCGCTCGAGGATCGCCGGCAGCATGAAACCGGGATCGAGCACCATCGGCACGTCCTTGAGCGAATGCACCGCGCAATCGGCTTCGCCGCGTTGCATCGCCAGTTCCAGTTCCTTCAGGAACAGGCCCTTGCCGCCGATCGCCGCCAGAGAACGATCGAGGATGTCGTCGCCACGGGTCGACATCGGCACCAACTCGATGTCCAGCCGCGGATGCGCTTCACGCAGGCGGGCGGCGACGTGTTCGGTCTGCCAGAGGGCGAGCGGACTCTTGCGGGTGGCGATGCGCAGCTTCATGCCACCATTATCGCGCTTCGTGGTTCAGTCCTGCTCGATGGCGGATCGCACCGTCGGCAGGCAGCGCCGGCTGATTTCCAGCGGCTCGGCGATGCCGCGCAACAGCACCCGGTACTGGCCCTCGCCGTCGCGACGCAATCCCTCCAACGCCTTGCGCGCCACCAGGCAGTTGCGGTGGATGCGCAGGAAGCGATCGGGGAACGCCTCTTCCAGCGATTTGAGCGAATCCTCGATCAGGTCGTGACCATGCGCGTGATGGACCATCACGTATTTGTCGTCGGCCTGCAGGTAGGTGACCTCGTCGATGGCGATGCGACGGACACCGCCGCGCTGGCGCACCAGCAGGTGGCCGCGCCCGCCATCGCTGGCGAAACTGCCGCGCGTCGCCAGGAACAGACGCGCGCGTTGCAGCGCGATCTCCAGGCGTTCGCGCCGCACCGGCTTGACCAGATAATCGATCGCTTCGACATCGAACGCGGCGGCGGCGTGTTCGGCGTGCGCGGTGACGAAGACGATGCCCGGGCGCGGGCGCAAGCCCGCCAGTTCACGCGCGACGTCGAGGCCATCACCGCCCGGCATCGCGATGTCGAGCAGGACGAGGTCGGGCAGCGATTCCCGCGCCAACGCGATCGCTTCCTCGCCATTGCCTGCGGCGCCGGACACAGTCACGCCGGAGGTCTGCTGCAACATCGAATGCAAACGCTCGCGCGCCAGCGGCTCGTCGTCGACGACGAGCACGCGCAACACCTGTTGACCCCGTGTGTCCTGCACCCACGCGTCCCCGCGATCCGTGTGCGGGGATGGTAACGCGCACTCAGCCGGCGCGGAACCGTGCCTCGAACCAGTTGGACAGATCGGAGATTTCCTGCGGCATCACCGCATGCATCATCGGATAGGCGTGCCACTCCACCGCGAAACCGCATTCGCGCAGCACGTCGGCGCTCATCTCGCCGGCGAGATACGGCACCACCGGATCGCCCAGGCCATGCGCCATGAACACCGGCGGCCGGGCGCCATCGGCGCGACATTCGGCCTTGGCGCGATCGGGCGCCGGGAGATAGGTCGACAACGCGACCAGACCGGCCAGTGGAAGCGCACGGCGCATGCCAAGCGCCAGCGTCACCGCCCCGCCCTGCGAAAACCCGGCGAGGATGATCCGCGACTCCGGCACGCCGCGCGCGACTTCGCGGGCGACCAGCGCTTCCGCCTGCGCCATCGATTCCTGCAATCCGGCTTCGTCGGCACGGTTGGCGAGATCGAGATGGGCGATGTCGTACCACGCGCGCATGCGCATGCCGCCATTGATGGTGACCGGGCGCACCGGCGCGTGCGGGAACACGAAGCGCACGGTCGGCCAGCCCTCGCGACACAGTTCGGGAACGATCGGTGCGAAATCGTGGCCGTCGGCGCCGAGGCCGTGCAGCCATACCACCGACCAGCTCGGATCGCCCTGCCCGACAACGGTTTCGACGGTTTCAAGTTCAGTCGTCATGGCCGCAGTGTGCCATGCGTGACCGTGTCAGCGCGCCTTGAGGGTGAAGCTCGCCAGCGACACGCCGATATCCCAGCCATCGCCCTTGCCCTTGAGCGCGAGCGAGACATTGCCCTTGGTCACCACCTGCACCTGGCGCGAACGCACGGCGCCGATGTGCGCCTCGGCCGCCGCATAGGAACCGAGCACGTCGTGGATGTTGGCGATGCCGGTGAATTCACCGACACCGTCGGTGATGCGCGACTTGCCGAAGGTCAGGCCGCCGCCGCGCGAGACGATGGTGACCGGCAGGCGGTCGCCGTTGTTGCAGCTCACCATGCCGGTTCCCGAAGCGGTCTTGTAGAACACCGACCAGCCTTCGAGGTTGAAACTGAGATGGCAGTCCAATGCATCCTCGGCCCGAACCTGAGGCGCCCATGCGGAGGTGCCGCAGGCGAGACAGGCGATCAGCAGGGCACGTCGGAATTGCGTCATGGCATCGCGGTTGAGGCCCGTCACGGCAACGAGCACCCGGCACCATAGCACCGTCCAGTTGAACGGCAGCGAAGCCGGACAGGGTTACCGGCAAGCCTCGCGCACGCCGTCGTCGAGGGCGACCATGCGGTCGTAGGTCATGGTCTGGAACTCGCGATCGCGGACGCGATCCCGGCGATGGCGCGTCCGCTGGCAACGATCCAGGCCGTCGCCGCGTCCGCCCGATGCGACCCGACCACCACGGCGAACACGCATCATCGCCGCGATCTCCGCGCGATTGCTGCGCTGCCACTCCAGCGTTTCCTGTTGACGCTGGCGGATCGAGCGCGCCTGTCCGGCGCGGTCGTCGTCATAGCTGCGAGTCCAGCCGGCGCGCGTGCCTGCCGGGCAATCGCCATCGACATAGCTCACCGCGCCACCCTGCCCCAGGCATTGGTGGACTTCACCTGCCCAAGTGTTGCCGCAGGCCAGTGCCAGCAGCAGCACGATCATCCGGATCCTTTTCATGCCAACTCCCCGCGATTGCGATGGAGTCAGCTTCAGGTACCACCGCGAGCTGGTCTGTCAGTCGTTTCCGATGGCGAGGTCGGCGACCGCCGCGGCGATCCCCGAGGCATCGCCGACCTGGCGCAGACGCGGGTGCGTTGCATCAACATCGTGCTCGGCCTCGTGCGCCCAAGTGACGTGATACGGCATGTGGACGCCGGCACCGCCGAGCTCGAGCACCGGCGCGATATCGGAACGCAGCGAATTCCCGACCATCACGAATTCCGCCGGCTGGATGCCGAATTCGCGCAGCAATCGGGCATAGGTCTTCGCATCCTTTTCGCTGACGACCTCGATGCGCTGGAAACGCTCGGCCAGCCCTGACGCCCGCACTTTCGCTTCCTGGTGGAAGAGGTCGCCCTTGGTGATCAGCACGACCTGGTAACGCTCGGCGATGGCATCGACCGCAGCGGGAATGCCCGGCAATACTTCGACCGGATGCAACAACAGGTCACGCCCCAGCGAAACGATGCGATGGATGTCGGCGGCATCGATCCGCCCTTCGGTGATCTCGATCGCCGCTTCGACCATCGACAGCACCATGCCCTTGGCGCCATAACCGAACACCGCGAGATTGCGTTTCTCGACCTCGTAGAGGCGACCGCCCAGATCGGCAAGATCGACGTAACCGCCGACGATGCGACGGAATTCGGCTTCGGCGGCGCGGTAGTAATCCTCGCTCTTCCAAAGGGTGTCGTCGGCATCGAAACCGACCATGCGGATGGCAGTCGACATACCGGCATTATCCCCCATGCCGTGGCGCACACGACGATAACCACGGATCGGCGATACTCGTGCCTCCACGCCGGGAGCCGCCATGCACCTGCGTTTCGCACTGATGCTTCCCCTGTCCTTGCTGTGCGCCTGCAATGGCGGCGCCCAACAGGCGACGGATACCACGTCGGTCGCAAGCGGACAGGAACCGTTTTCCGTCCAGTCGATCGCGCGCTTCGATGAACCGTGGGCGATGGCCTTCCTGCCCGATGGCAAGTTGCTGGTCACCGAAAAGCGCGGCCGCCTGATCGTCTTCGATCCCGCCAACGGCTCGAAAACCGTCATCACCGGCACACCGACCGTGGATTACGGCGGCCAGGGCGGATTCGGCGACATCGCGCTTGCGCCCGACTACGCCAGCAGCCATCGCATCTATTACAGCTATGTCGAAGCGGGCGATGACGACACCCGCGGCGCAGCCGTCGACAGCGCCACGCTCGACCTCGCCACCCATGCATTGACCAACACGCGCCGCATCTGGACCCAGCAACCGAAAGTCACCGGCAACGGCCACTTCAGCCATCGCATCCTGTTCTCCCCGGACGGACGCTATCTCTTCATCAGTTCCGGCGAACGCCAGAAATTCGATCCCGCTCAGGACATGTCCACCAATCTCGGCAAGGTCGTGCGCCTGTTCCCGGATGGCAGCGTCCCACCGGACAATCCGTTCGCGTCACGCGGCGGCGTGACCGCGCAGATCTGGACGCTTGGGCATCGCAATCTTCTCGGACTGGCTTGGGACGGCCAGGGCCGATTGTGGGAAGACGAGATGGGACCGCGCGGCGGCGACGAACTCAACATGATCGTGAAAGCCCGCAATTACGGCTGGCCGGTCGTTTCCAACGGCGATCATTACGATGGCCGATCGATTCCGCGCCATTCGACGCGACCGGATTTCGAAGCGCCGAAAACTTCGTGGAACCCGGTGATTTCACCGTCGAGTCTGGTGATCTACAGCGGAACGCTGTTTCCGCAATGGCGTGGACATGCATTGATCACCGGACTGTCGTCGGAATCGCTGATCGATGTGCAGATCGACGGCGACCAGGCCCATGAAACACACCGCTATCCGATGGGCCATCGCCTGCGCGAAATTGAACAAGGCCCGGATGGCGCGCTCTGGATCCTGCAGGACGGCAACGATGGCGAGCTGCTCAAGCTGGTGCCAAAAATTTCGAAATCACCCTGAAAACAAGCGAAAAATCGCTTATTGAGCAGCGCGCAACACCGGTTGCAACGGCGGCAGCTTCATCGCCGAACGATAGGCCGCATGCAACGCGGTCACCTTCTGCACGTAATCGACCGTTTCCCGATACGGCGGAATTCCGCCGTACTTCGCCACTGCGCCAATACCGGCGTTGTAGGCCGCGGCCGCCTTGCCGTAATCGCCCTTGTAGAGCGCCAGCAATCGCTGGAGAAGACGCGCACCGCCGCTGATCGACTGCTCGTGTGCATAAGGATCGGCGACGCCAAGCTCGTGCGCGGTTCCGGGCATCAACTGCATCACACCCTGCGCCCCCTTCGCCGAAGTCGCGTGTTCGTCGAACCCACTTTCGGCGTGGGCGATCGCGCGCAGGAAGGCGTCATCCACCCTGGTTTTCTTCGCGGCCGACTTGAATTCCTTGGCATACACATCGAGACGCGGCTTGCTGACCTTGCCCAGGCCTTCATGCGCGGGAGATCCCGGCGGCGTCTGCACGAAAAACTTCAGGACCGGCGTCGATCCCGGCAGATTTCGCGTGCTGTAGACGGTCTTGCCGTCCTGCTGGCGTTCGTAAAGCGTGCCGTTGATCGCGCCGAGATCGCCCCACAGGTTCGGCACCTTGGCGACGTTGTCATCAATCTCCTTCGCAACGCACTTCGATCCCGGTTCCGGCGCCGTCGCCAGGCTCACGGTGTTGCCGCGCACGCAGCGATACACCGTGCGCGCGCCGGCATCCGTCGCCCATGACAAGGCGATCAGGCACAGCAACAGGGCGGGCAGCGATTTCATCCGGGATATTGTCACCAAACTGGCTGAACAGGGCGTGCGCCGGAGGTCACGAATTCCGGACAAAAAGAAAGCCCCAGCTTTTGGCTGGGGCATCGCGCATAAAGAGAAACGCCCAGCTTTTGGCTGGGCGTTTCGGGGTAAAAACCTGGCGATGACCTACTCTCACATGCTGAAGTGCACACTACCATCGGCGCAGCTGCGTTTCACTTCCGAGTTCGGAATGGGATCGGGTGGGGCCACAGCGCTAATGTCGCC
The DNA here is from genome assembly GCA_027306995.1 of Lysobacter sp. Classification (GTDB taxonomy): domain Bacteria; phylum Pseudomonadota; class Gammaproteobacteria; order Xanthomonadales; family Xanthomonadaceae; genus Solilutibacter. Next base: position 1,194 of record DAHUXS010000002.1, on the reverse strand, counting down.
AGGAAACTGGTGAAGACATCGTCGAACACAAAGGCATCGACGCCGTCTTGCATAGGGTGGAATGTAGCGAGAACTTTGTTTTGCTTCAGACCGCCAATCGCGTCGATTGGGTCCAAGGCCACTTGAGGTTATATGGTCAAGCCGCACGGCTCATTAGTACTGGTTAGCTCAATGCATTACTGCACTTACACACCCAGCCTATCAACCACCTAGTCTTGATGGTGCCTTTAGGGGGCTTGTGCCCCGGGAAATCTCATCTTGAGGCGCGCTTCCCGCTTAGATGCTTTCAGCGGTTATCGCTTCCGAACATAGCTACCCGGCAGTGCCACTGGCGTGACAACCGGAACACCAGAGGTTCGTCCACTCCGGTCCTCTCGTACTAGGAGCAGCCCCTCTCAAATTTCCAACGCCCATGGCAGATAGGGACCGAACTGTCTCACGACGTTCTGAACCCAGCTCGCGTACCACTTTAAATGGCGAACAGCCATACCCTTGGGACCGACTACAGCCCCAGGATGTGATGAGCCGACATCGAGGTGCCAAACTCCGCCGTCGATATGAACTCTTGGGCGGAATCAGCCTGTTATCCCCGGAGTACCTTTTATCCGTTGAGCGATGGCCCTTCCATACAGAACCACCGGATCACTAAGTCCTACTTTCGTACCTGCTTGATCCGTCGATCTTGCAGTCAAGCACGCTTATGCCTTTGCACACAGTGCGCGATGTCCGACCGCGCTGAGCGTACCTTCGAGCTCCTCCGTTACTCTTTAGGAGGAGACCGCCCCAGTCAAACTACCCACCATACATGGTCCCCGACCCGGATTACGGGCCCAGGTTAGAACGTCAAGCACATCAGGGTGGTATTTCAAGGTTGGCTCCATGCCAGCTAGCGCCGACACTTCATAGCCTCCCACCTATCCTACACAGACGAACTCAACGTTCAATGTAAAGCTATAGTAAAGGTTCACGGGGTCTTTCCGTCTTGCCACGGGAACGCTGCATCTTCACAGCGATTTCAATTTCACTGAGTCTCGGGTGGAGACAGCGCCGCTGTCGTTACGCCATTCGTGCAGGTCGGAACTTACCCGACAAGGAATTTCGCTACCTTAGGACCGTTATAGTTACGGCCGCCGTTTACTGGGGCTTCGATCAAGAGCTTCGCCTTGCGGCTGACCCCATCACTTAACCTTCCAG
>DAHUXS010000018.1 GCA_027306995.1 Lysobacter sp. | reverse complement strand
GCTGAAGATCATGGCCGGCGTGGATACCGACTTCGAGGGCGAAGCCCGCCCGCAGCCCGGGATCAAGGTCGGCTACCTGGCCCAGGAACCGGAGCTGGACCCGACCAAGACCGTCCGCGAAGCGGTCGAGGAAGGCGTGGGCGAAGTGCTGAATGCACAGGCCGCGCTCGACAAGATCTACGACGCCTATGCCGAGGAAGGCGCCGATTTCGATGCCCTGGCCAAGGAGCAGGAACGCCTCGAGGCAATCCTCGCCGCTGGTGACGCGCATACCCTGGAGAACCAGCTGGAAGTCGCCGCCGATGCGCTGCGCCTGCCACCGTGGGACGCCAAGATCGGTGCGCTGTCGGGCGGTGAAAAGCGCCGCGTCGCGCTGTGCCGCTTGCTGCTGCAGAAGCCGGACATGCTGCTGCTCGACGAACCGACCAACCACCTCGACGCCGAATCCGTCGAATGGCTGGAACAGTTCCTCGCCCGCTACACCGGCACCGTGGTGGCGGTGACGCATGATCGCTACTTCCTCGACAACGCCGCCGAGTGGATCCTCGAACTCGATCGCGGTCGCGGCATTCCGTGGAAGGGCAACTACACCGAATGGCTGGTGCAGAAGGACGAGCGCCTGAAGCAGGAAGAAGGCCAGGAGAAGGCGCGCCAGAAGGCGATCCAGAAGGAACTCGAGTGGGCCCGCCAGAACGCCAAGGGCGGCCGCAGCAAGGGCAAGGCGCGTTTGGCGCGACTGGATGAACTGCAGTCGGTCGATTACCAGCGCCGCGCCGAAACCAACGAGATCTTCATCCCGCCGGGCGAGCGCCTCGGCAACAAGGTGGTCGAGTTCAAGCACGTCACCAAGAAGTTCGGCGATCGCCTGCTGATCGACGACCTCAGCTTCATGGTGCCGCCGGGCGCGATCGTCGGCATCATCGGCCCCAACGGCGCCGGCAAGTCGACGCTGTTCAAGATGATCATGGGTCTCGAGAAGCCGGATTCCGGCGAGATCGATTTCGGCCCGACGGTCAACCTCGCCTACGTCGACCAGAGCCGCGACAAGCTGGAAGGCAACCACAATGTCTTCCAGGAAGTGTCGGGCGGCCTCGACATCCTCAACATCAACGGCATCGAGATCCAGTCGCGCGCCTACATCGGCCGCTTCAACTTCAAGGGCCAGGACCAGCAGAAGATGGTCGGCTCGCTGTCGGGTGGCGAACGCGGACGCCTGCATCTGGCCAAGACGCTGCTGCAGGGCGGCAACGTGCTGCTGCTCGACGAACCGTCGAACGACCTCGACGTCGAAACGCTGCGCGCGCTGGAAGACGCCTTGCTGGAATTCCCCGGCAATACCTTCGTGATCTCGCACGATCGCTGGTTCCTCGATCGCATCGCCACGCACATCCTCGCCTTCGAAGGCGATTCGCACGTCGAGTTCTTCCAGGGCAACTACCGCGAATACGAGGAAGACAAGAAACGCCGCATGGGCGACAACGCCGGCCCGCACCGCCTGCGTTTCAAGGCGCTGAAGTAACGCCGATCCGCGCCAGCGCGTGGATGTCGGGCGGCTCGATGATCCTTCGATCCGCCCCGTGCCGCGCGACTTCCAGCATCGCCAGCCCGATCTCGCGGGTGGTGACGATCCGTGTGGGGAACAGCCTCTGCAGCGGCGCCAGCAGAGGCCCCACGAACAGGTAGGCCCAGCGATAGGCCGGCGTCTTCGACCGGATGCCGTCCAACGCGCGGATCGCGCCCGGACGGAACATGTAGGCGGCCTTGAACGGCAGCCTCAGCAGATCGTTCTCGGTTCGCCCCTTGACTCGCGCCCACATCACCCCGCCCCGCTCGCTGGAATCCGTGCCGGTGCCGCTGACATAGGTGAAGACCATCTGCGGATTGCGCGGCACCAGCGTCTCGGCCGCGGCCAGGGTGAGATCGTGGGTGATGCGGGTATAAGCCGCCTCGTCGAGGCCGGCCGCGGAAACGCCGAGGCAGAAGAAGCAGGCGTCGTAGCCGGCCAGGCGCGCGGCGGCCTCGCTGTAGTCGTACAGATCCGCCTGCACCAGTTCGCGCAGCTTGGGATGCGCCTGCCCCAACGGGCTGCGGCCGATGCTCAGCACTTCCTCGACATCCGTCGCCGCCAGGCATTCGCGCAGGACGCCCTGCCCGACCATGCCGCTGGCGCCATAGACGATGAGCTTCATGATTGCCTCTCCCGGAAACGGCGATCCCAGGCTGGCACAATAGCGGGCATCGAATGACGCACGGGTCGACATGAGCTTCGCCGCCAAACTGCGCGCACGCTGGAACACCGCCAACACCCTGGTCTGCGTTGGCCTGGATCCCGATCCCGCGAAATTCCCCGATGCCTTCGCCGACGACGAGGACGCGCTGTTCTCGTTCTGCCGCGACATCGCCGACGCCACCGCCGAATACGCCTGCGCCTTCAAACCGCAGATCGCCTACTTCGCCCCCCACAACGGCGGGGAGGTGGCATTGCAGCGACTGATCGCGCACATCAATGCCGAACATCCCGAGGTCCCGGTGATCCTCGACGCCAAGCGCGGCGACATCGGCAGCACCGCCGAGCAATACGCGGTCGAGGCCTTCGACCGTTTCGGCGCCGACGCGGTGACGCTCAATCCCTACATGGGCCGCGATTCCGCACAGCCCTTCCTGCAACGCGGCGACCGCGGCTGCGTCTTCCTCTGCCACACCTCCAATCCCGGCGCCCGCGATTTCCAGGAACTCGACGTCGGCGGCGAACCGCTTTACCAGCGCATCGCCCGCACCATCTCCAAGGAATGGAACGGCGCGAACAACTGCTCGCTGGTGGTCGGCGCGACCTTCCCGGAGGAGCTCGGCGTGATTCGCGGCATCGTCGGCGACATGCCGCTGCTGATCCCCGGCGTCGGCGCACAAGGCGGCGATGTCGAAGCGGTGGTGAAGAACGGTCGCAGCGCCGACGGCAACGGACTGATGATCAATTCCTCGCGCGGCATCCTCTATGCCTCGATGGGCGACGACTACGCCGATGCCGCCGCGCGCGCCGCCCGCGAACTGCGCGACACCATCAACCGCCATCGCTGACCTGTCGCGCATGGCGTAGGCTGCGGGCATGGAAGACGCGCCCGATCGCCATCGCCGCCTGCTGCTGTCCGCTGGCCTTGCCGGACTCGGTGCGCTTGCACTGCCGAAGCTGTCGCTCGCAGCACCCCAGTGTTCGCGCCTGGTCTTGCTCGGCACCGCCGGCGGCCCGACGCCGAAGGCGTTGCGTGCCGCACCTTCGAACGCACTGATCGTCGATGGCGTCGTCTATGTGATCGATTGCGGCAATGGCGTCGCGCGGCAACTTGCGCTGGCCGGGATCGCGCTCGACAAGATCGCGAACGTCTTCATCACCCATCAGCATTCCGACCACACCGCCGACTACGGCAACCTGCTGTGGCTGGCCTGGGCCGGGAGCCTGGCGCATCCGGTCGATACCTGGGGTCCGCCGCCGCTGTCGCAAATGACGCGGTTGTTCCTCGAAATGAACGATGCCGACATCCGCACCCGCATCGGCGACGAGGGTCGCCCACCGCTCGCGCCGCTGATTCGTCCGCATGAACTGACGCATGCGGGCACGGTGATGCACGACGCGCGCGTCAAGGTGACGGCTGCGCTCGTCCAGCATCCACCGGTCGCGTCGGCGTTCGCTTATCGCTTCGATTGCCCCGATCGTTCGATCGTGTTCTCCGGCGATACACGGCCATCGGAATCACTGGTCGAACTCGCGCGCGGCGCCGACGTACTGGTGCACGAAGTGATGTACCTGCCGGCCCTCGACAAGATCCTCGCCGCCGAATCGCAAGCCGCACGCTTGCGCGAACACCTGCTCGCCAGCCACACAACCACCGAGCAGGTCGGACGCATCGCCGCCGAAGCCGGGGTCAAGACGCTGGTGTTGAACCACTTCGTTCCCGGTGGCGATCCGTCGCTGACCGACGACATCTGGCGCGATGCCGCCGCAAAGCACTACAAGGGGCGGATCGTCGTCGGCCGCGACCTGATGGAGTTGTAGCGGCGATCGCTACCCTCGTGCGAGTTTTGCGATTGCCGCCAACGGGAATCTTGTCCAGACCATCGCGAACACCAGCGCTCGCGTCGCAAACCCGTGATCGACTGCATCGAACTTGCGGAAATAGCGCCACAGGCCACGATGCTTGTGCCATTCGACGAAGATCGGGCGCGAGCGCGACGACACGCCGCGCAGATGGGTGACGACGACCGAATTGTCGATCGCGACGATCGCACCGGCCGCGCGCACGCGTCGGCACAGGTCGAGATCCTCGGCGTGCAGGCGATATTCCTGGTCGAAGCCGTCGATGCGCTCGAACAACGCGCGCGACATCAGCATCAAGGCCCCGGACACCGCGGCGACGCGCTGCAAGGACTCGCCGTTCGACGCAACGGACAGGTCGCGCATCACGGGATTGCGCAACATCGCCGCGAAGTCGGGATCGCGTCGACGCGCGGCGGGATCGTGGTCGCCGGATTCGTCGACCAGGTCGGCGCCCACCAGTGCTTCGCCGAGCAATCGCGCATCGTCGCGCAGTCGCGCCAGGTCGTCCGTCGCCACCATCAGGTCGGGATTGACGAAAGCCAGCCACGGCGCGTCGCTGTCGTTCGCGCCCTGGTTGCAGCCGACCGCGAATCCGGGATTGTCCGGGTTCGCGACGAAGCGGATGCGCGGATCGACGGCGGCATGGCGCTGCACGCATTCCATCGTGCCGTCGTCGGAACCGTTGTCGACGACGCGGATCTGCGCCACGTCGCGTGCCACGCGCAGATGGCGCAGGCAGGCGTCGATGGTCGCCGCGCTGCGATAACTCACCACGATCGCGGCGATGTCGTCTCCGCTCATTCGAACAACTCCGCCTGCGGCGGCAACGGCTCGGCGGTCGCGACGCGTTGCCCCAGTTGTTCGCGCAGCTCGTGCAGCGGATCGTGCATCAGCATCGCCGCCATCCGCGAATACCAGTCCGGCCAGCGCACCGCGAGCGCATCCTGGTCGCCGTCCTGCAATTCGCCTTCGGCCATGCGCCCGACGAACGCGGTTTCGCACAGCACGTTGCGCCAGCCGAATCCGGCAAGGCGCAACGAGAGATCGGCCAGCGCCGCCGACCACGATCCGTAACTCGCATGATCGATGCCACCGGCCTTGCGCAACGCGCGACCGCGCAACAGCACGGCATGGCTCACCGCAGCCGGCAATTCCGGATGCACCGGCGCCATTCCGCGCAAGGCATTCGCCAGGCGCAGCGGTTCATCGGGCAAGGGATTGAGATCGCCAAGCCGTGGCCACGACGCGAGTTCGCCGAGATTGCTCCACGGCGTCGCCGTGCCGATCGCGCCATCGCGCGCGAAGCAGGCCTGCAACTGGTTGAGCCAGCCCGGCACCGGCACGGCATCGCCGGCGAGGACGGCGACGTCGGCATCGCCACAGATATCGAGCGCTTCGGCCAGATGCGCGCTCTCGCCGATCGAACGGCCGCGACGCGTGTAATCGGGTTCGAGTTTCGTCTGTGCGATCCAGTGCTCGATCACGCGCGCACTGCGCGGACCGGCCTGGGCATCGTCGATCAACCAGACGCGCGCGCCCGCCGGCGTCGAGGCATCGAGCGCGGCGAGACAGGCATCCAGCGCCACATCATCCGGGCCAACCGGCAACAGGATGATGGGCAGTTCCGGCATCAACCAACCCAGGCCCGCGCGTTGCGGAACATCCGCGCCCACGGCGAGGTGTCGCCCCAGCGCTCGGGATGCCAGCTGAAGTTGGCGGTGACGCGCGTGCGTTCCGGATGCGGCATCAGGATGGTGACGCGGCCATCATCGCTGCACACGCCGGCCATGCCTTCGGGCGAACCGTTGGGATTGGTCGGATAGCTCGTCGCGACGCGACCCTCGCCATCGACATAGCGCGCCACAACCGCGACCTTCGCCTGATCGTCCGCAGATGCGAACTGCATGCGGCCCTCGCCGTGCGCGACCACCACCGGGATGCGCGAACCGGCCATGCCACGCAGCAGGATAGACGGCGATTCCGGCACTTCCACCTGCGACAGGCGCGCCTCGTACTGTTCGCTGGCGTTGCGCTGCAGATCGGGGAAATGCGCGGCGCCGGGGATGATGTCGCGCAACTGCGCCAACATCTGGCAGCCGTTGCACACGCCGAGCGTGAAGGTGTCGGAGCGGGCGAAGAAGCGCTCGAACATCGCGCGTAGGGCGGGACGTTCGAGGATCGAGGTCGCCCAGCCGCGACCGGCACCGAGCACGTCGCCGTAGCTGAAACCACCGCAGGCGGCGAGGCCGACGAAATCGTCGAGCGTGGCCCGACCTTCGATCAGGTCGCTCATGTGCACGTCCTGCGCGTCGAAGCCGGCGCGCATGAACGCGGACGCCATCTCGACCTGGCCGTTGACGCCCTGCTCGCGCAGGATCGCGACGCGCGGACGCTTGCCACTGGCGATCAAGGCCGCAGCGATATCGTCTTCGGGATCGAAGGCCAGTTTCGGCACCAGACCTGCCGCATCGAAGCGGCGCGCGAGTTCGCGCTCCTGATCGGCCGATTCCGGGTTGTCGCGCATGCGCTGCATCGCGTGCGTCACCGCCCACCAGGCATCGAACAATTCGTGCCAATGCCATTCGGCGACAGTCTTGCCACCGGCGAGCACGCGGATGTCGTCGGCGGTCGTCGGCTTGGCGATGCGTTGCGCGCATTCGACCAAACCGTGGCGCGCGACCAGATCAGCGAACTCGGCGCGGTCCTCGCTGCGGATCTGCACCACCGCGCCGAGTTCCTCGTTGAACAGCACCTCGAAGGGATCGTCGTCATGCGCGGTGGCCCAGCCGTCGAGCGAGATGTCGAGGCCGCGATGCGAGGTAAACGCCATTTCGCACAGGGCCGCGAAAGCGCCGCCATCGGAACGGTCGTGGTAGGCCAGCAGCAGGCTGGCTTCGCGCGCATCGCGCATCAGCTCGAAGAAGCCACGCAGCAATTCCGGATCGTCGAGATCGGGCGCGTCGCCGCCGAAGACATTGAAGCATTGCGCGAGGATCGAGCCCCCGAGGCGACGCTGGCCGGCGCCGAGGCCGATCAGCCACAGTTCGGTGTCGTCTTCACGCGACAGCAGCGGCGTGAGTTGCTTGCGGACGTCGTGCACCGGCGCGAACGCGGTGACGATCAGCGATACCGGCGACACCGACTTGTGCGTCTCGCCGTCGACCTGCCACTGCGCCTGCATCGACAGCGAATCCTTGCCGACCGGAATGCTCAGGCCCAGCGCCGGACACAGTTCCATGCCGACCGCCTGCACCGCTTCGTACAAGCGGGCGTCTTCGCCCGGCGTACCGGCAGCGGCCATCCAGTTGGCGGAGAGCTTGATGCGCTCGAGCGCGTCCACCGGCGCCGCACACAGGTTGGTGATCGCTTCGCCGACCGCCATGCGCGCGCTCGCGGCGGCATCGATCAGCGCCAGCGGCGTGCGTTCGCCGATCGCCATCGCTTCGCCGGCATGGCCGTCGTAGCCGGCCAGCGTGATTGCGACGTCGGCCACCGGCAGCTGCCACGGCCCGACCATCTGGTCGCGCGCGGTGAGGCCGCCGACGCTGCGGTCGCCGATGGTGACGAGGAAGGATTTCGACGCGACGGTCGGATGCGCGAGCACGCGCAAGCCGGCATCGCGCAGCGACAGGCCCGTGGTCGCGAGCTCGTTCCAGCGCGGCGCCTTGGGCGACTCCGCGTCGCGATGCATTTTCGGCGCCTTGCCGAACAGCACGTCCATCGGCAGGTCGATGGCGTTGGCTTCGGCCTTGGGCAACGCGATCGATTCGACCGTCGCGCCATACCCCACCACCAGGCGTTCTTCCGCGGTCGCGTGGCCGACCACCGCGAACGGGCAACGCTCGCGCGCGCACAGCGCGGCGAATTCGTCGACGCGATCGGCAGCAATGCCGAGCACGTAGCGTTCCTGCGATTCGTTGCACCACAGCTGCATCGGCGACAGCGTGGGATCGTCGCTGGGCACGCGATCGAGATCGATCACGCCACCGACACCGGAATCGTGCAGCAGCTCGGGAATCGCGTTCGACAAACCGCCGGCGCCGACATCGTGGATGCTGCGGATCGGATTGCGTTCGGCCAATGCGACGCAGGCGTCGATCACTTCCTGCGCACGGCGCTCCATTTCCGGGTTATCGCGCTGCACCGAGGCGAAATCGAGTTCTTCCGAACTCTGGCCCGAGGCCAGCGAACTCGCGGCGCCACCGCCGAGCCCGATCAGCATCGCCGGGCCGCCGAGCACGATCACCGCATCGCCCGGTTGCAGGTGACGCTTCTCGACCAGCGCGCGATCGATCGCGCCGAGACCGCCGGCGAGCATGATCGGCTTGTCGTAGGCGCGCACCAGGCCATCGGGCTGCACCACTTCGAACGTGCGGAAATAACCGGCGAGATTGGGACGGCCGAATTCGTTGTTGAACGCAGCCGCGCCGATCGGGCCTTCCAGCATGATCTGCAGCGCCGGCGCCATTCGCGGATTGAGCACGCGCGGCTGTTCCCACGGCTGCGGCAGCGTCGGGATGCGTAGTTCGGACACGCTGAAACCGCAGAGGCCAGCCTTGGGCTTGCCGCCACGACCGGTCGCGCCTTCGTCGCGGATTTCGCCGCCGGAACCGGTGGATGCACCGGCATAGGGCGAGATCGCGGTCGGATGGTTATGCGTTTCCACCTTGATCGCGAACGCCGAACCCTGCTCCGGCTTCAGCACCCATTCGTGCGTCATCGGATCAGGCTGCAAGCGGCGCGTCTCGTAGCCTTCCACCACCGCGGCGTTGTCGCTATACGCCGACAGCGTGTGCTGCGGCGTGCGCTGGTGGGTGTTCTTGATCATGCGGAACAGCGAACGTTCCTGCGCATCGCCGTCCAGCGTCCAGCTGGCATTGAAGATCTTGTGGCGGCAGTGTTCCGAGTTCGCCTGCGCGAACATCATCAGTTCGACGTCGGCGGGATCGCGCTGCAACTCACCATAACGTTGTTGCAGGTATTCGACTTCGTCGTCGGCCAGGGCGAGGCCGAGACGGCGATTGGCGGCGGCGAGCGTGTCCAGCGGCACGCGTTCCAGCGCGGCACGCGGATGGGCTTCGAACAGATGCGCGGCGTCGGCGACATCGTCGAGCAGCGACTGCGTCATTGGATCGTGCAGCACCTTCGACAGCGCGGCCTGGGTGGCGGCATCGGCAGGCCAACCTGAGACATCGAGGCGGATGCCGCGTTCGACGCGCTGCACCGGCAAGCCCGCACCCCGCAGCAGTTCGCCGGCCTTGCTCGCCCACGGCGAAATGGTGCCGAGGCGGGGGCTGACGTAACGGGAAATCGATCCCGCGGCGCGCGGCTGCGCGTCCGGGCTGGCCTGGAGGATGCGACCGAGCTTGATGAGATCGGGCGAGGCGCCGTCCTGCGGTTGCACCCAATAGGTGAACCAGCTTGCGGTAATGCCGAGTTCGGGGGCGATGGCGCGGAGGCGAGCTTCCAGCCGTTCGCGGCGGAACGGCGACAGGGCCGGCTGGCCCTCGAGCACGATCATGTCCAGGAAAACCGTGGCGAATGGCCGTCTATTGTAACGGCCCTCGCCTCATGCCGCGGGCTGACGGACGACCTGATTTACTGCGTGGCTCCCGAATCGAGCCACTGTTTCATCCGCGTCGGGTCGAGATAGCCCGGCGCCGCATTGCCGTTGGGCGCGACGATCATCGGGGTACCGGTCAGGCCCAGGCGACGGCCGAGGTCGTACTCCATCGCGACCGGGTTGGTGCAACGGGCGGCATTGATGCGCTTGCCGTTCTTGGCGTCGGTCAACGCCTTGCCGCGATCGGCCGAACACCACACCGCTTCCATCTGGCTGAAATCGTCGCTGGCCGGTCCCATGCGCGGGAAGGCCAGGTATTCGACGGCAATGCCCTGGGCGTTGTACTGGGCGATCTGGCTGTGCAGCTTCTGGCAGAACCCGCACTGGATATCGGTGAACACGCTGACCGTGTACTTGGGATTGGCCGGCGCGAACACGATGCGCTGGGACGCCGGCACCTTGGCGAGTTCCTCGCGGCGCAGCGCCGCCATCGTGTCCTGGCTCAAGTCCTTCTTGGCGTTGACGTCGTAGAGATTGCCCTGCAGCACGTAACGGCCGTCATCGGAGACGTACAAGGTCTGGCCACCCACGATGAGCTCGCGGAACCCCGCTATCGGCGCGGCAGTCGCGCGATCGACCTTCAGGCCCGGATTGACCTTGTGCAGGGCATCGATGGCGCGCGCCTCGGGCGAACCGGCGGTGGGCTTGGCGATGGCGCCGGCAACCGGCACCGGTTTGGCATCGCCGGCCTTGGCGTTTTCGGCGGCCATGGGCTTGGCGCAGGCGGCCAGGCTGGCGGCCGCGGTCGCGGTAGCAAGAAGAAGGCGCGGGTTCATCAGGGTCCGGAGAATTCTGGTCACGGCAGCATTTTCGCATGGATCGCCGGAAACACGGCCTCACAACCTGAACACCTAGCCGCGAGGGTGGTGGCGGGCATGCAAGGACTTCAGTTGCTCGCGCGCCACCAGGGTATAGATCTGGGTGGTCGAGAGCGCGCTATGCCCGAGCAGCATCTGCAGCGCGCGCAGGTCGGCACCATGGTTGAGGAGATGCGTCGCGAAGCTGTGGCGCAGCGCGTGCGGGCTGACCCGGGCCGGATCGATTCCCGCGACCACCGCGTAGCGTTTGACCAAGCCCCAGAACGCTTGGCGGGTCAGTGCTTCGGCTTTCGTCGTCAGGAACAATGCTTCCAGGGTGCGTCGTCCGGCCAGCTGTGGACGCGACTCGCGCAGATAGCCCTCCAGCCAATGCTGGGCCTCCTCGCCGAGCGGCACCAGGCGCTCCTTGTTGCCCTTGCCGCGCACGCGCAACACACCCTGGCGCAGGTTGAGCGCCGTCGCCGGAAGATCGACCAGTTCGCTCACGCGCAAGCCGCAGGCGTACATCAACTCCAGCATCGCGCGATCGCGCAGGCCTTCCGTGGTCTCGATATCCGGCGCCGCCAGCATCGCTTCGATCTGGCCCTCCGCCATCGCCTTGGGCAGGCTGCGCGGCATCTTCGGGCTGTCGAGCAACGCCACCGGATCATCGCTGCGCGCACCGCGGCGAATGCGATCGGCGTAGAACATCCGCAGCGCCGACAACAGGCGTGCGGTGCTGCGCGGCGAATAGCGCTGTTCGCTGCGCCATGCCAGCAATCCATAGAGATCGCTGCGACTGGCGTCGACCAGCTGCACGCGCTTGGTCGCGCACCAGCGCGCGGAACCTTCGAGGTCGCGTCGATAGCTGTCCAGGGTGGCACGTGCCAGGCCATGTTCGGCCCAGGCGGATTCCAGACAGGATTCGATCGCGGCGATGTCGGCGTCGGCCGCATCCGGCAGCTGCAGCGCGGCCATGCGGCGTTCGGCGGGAGTCCGTGCACTCATGCGCGCAGCCTAACGCTTATCCTTGTGAGGATGAACGCTCCCGATTCCGCTCCGCGTCCACGCGCCCTGCTCGGCTGGCGCCTGCTGTGCCTGACCTACGATTTCTTCCCGATGCTGGCGCTGTGGTTCGTCACGATCATCGTGATGCTGGCGATCAATCGCGGCGAAGCGGTGCAGAGCGGCACTTGGGCCGGCTGGCTGGAAACGCTGCTGATGTTCGCCGTCACCGGCGTCTACGCGACCGTCAGCTGGCGCCGCGGCGGGCAGACGATCGGGATGAAGCCGTGGCGGGTCTATGTCGATGCCGCATCCGGCGGACAGGCATCGCTGCGCACGCTGTGGATCCGTTACCTCGTCGGCTGCGTGTCTCTGGGACTCGGCGGGCTCGGTTTCTGGTGGGCGCTGTTCGATCGCGATCGCCTCACCTGGCACGACCGCGCGAGCGGCACGCGCTTCGTGCGCGACCTGCAGCGGGATGGTGCGAGCGTTTAGCTCGAGCGCCGCCGGAACAGCAGCCACGAGATCCCCAGCATCACCACCACAGGAATCAGGTAGGCGATGCGGAAATCGAGCTTGAACGCGCCGGCCAGTCGCGCCATCTGCGTCTGCAGCATCATGAAACCGATCGCGAACACGATGCCGAGGAACAGCCGCTTGCCGAGGCCACCGCTGCGCAACGTGCCGAACGCGAACGGAATCGCCGCCAGGCACAGCGCTAGCACGTTCAACGGATAGAACCAGTGCGACCAGTAGTGCTCCTCGACTTCGCCGGGGTCGAGCTGGTTGCGCTCGCGATACTCCAGCGCCTGCTTGAGGTCGCTGGTGCTCATGTAGCGCGGTCGGCTCACCGTGCTGGCCAGCGCGGTGTCATCCAGCGTCGACTGCCACTGCTCCTGGTCGGCGTGGGTCTTCTGCACGGCGTCGTCTGAGAACGTCATGCGGTCGACGCCCTTCAGCACCCAGCCGCCGGGCCGGTGTTCGCCGCTCTGGACGTAGGCGATCGACTTCAGCCGCCCGTTCGACTCGAATTCGTACAGGCGCATGCCGCGCAGTTCCAGCCAGCGATCCTTGCCGCTGTCGTGGTTCTGGCCTTCGGTCGCGCTGATGAAGGTATCGCCTTCGCGCGCCCACACGCCCTTGAACTGCAGCATGATCGTGTCGTTGGTCTTGCGCGCGGTGCGGTAGGCGGCGGCGCGATCCTGCGCCCACGGCGACACCGTTTCGACGTTGATCATCATCACCAGCGTCATCAGGCCGACCACCATCGCCACCGCGAGACTGATGCGACGACGCGACAGACCGAGCGCGCGCATCACCGTCAATTCGGAGGTCGCCGCCAGCTGGCCGAGCGCCAGCAGCGAACCGATCACCGCCGCGGTCGGGAAGTGGAAATACAGCCGGTACGGCAAGGTGTAGAGGCTGACGATCACGGCGTCCATCGCCGTGAACGCACCCTTGCCGACATTGCTCATTTCGGTCAACACGCCACCGATCATGAAGTCCATGCCGACGACGACGAACCACGCCGCCAGCACGTAAACCAGCACCACGCGGCCGATGTAGAGATCGTGGATTTTCGGGAACGGCATCATCGGCGCAATTTCCCCGGACTGCCGTCGCGGAAGTAGGACCAGAAAGCCAGTGCCAGCAACGGCACCACCAACCACCACAGGCCGAGCGCGATCGGGATCTTGCCGTTGCCCAGCCATTGCTTGCCCAGCAGCATCAGCTGCGCCGCCAGCAGGTAGCCGACCACGCCGGTGACGATGCGACCGTAGCGCGCCTGGCGCGGCGGGCTGCGCGACAGCGGAATCGCCAGCAAGGCCAGCGCCAGCGCCACCAGCGGCGGCGCGATGCGCCAATGCAGTTCGGCCTTGGCTTCGCGGGCCGGGGCGGCCAGCAATGCCGATGTCGGCTGGCTCTGGATGCGATCGTCGACGTCGCCGTTGTCGCGATCGGGCATCTTCACGTCATTGGTTTTGTATTGCAGCAGGCGGTAATCGAGCGTGCCGGCGCCCAGCGGCCCTTCCACCTCGAAGCCGTCGGTCAGGCGCAGGTAGCGCGCGCGGCTGCCATCCAGCCACACCGTGCCGTCGGACGAAGTGGTCACGTCCATGCGGCCTTTCTTCTCGCGATAGATGAAGACGCGGCGGAAGCGGCTGCCGTCGGCGGTCATGTCGCCAACGTAGACGACGCCGTTGGCGCCCGGCAGCTGGGTGAACTTGCCCGGCTCCAGGCCGGCGATCAGCATGTTGCGGTTGGCTTCTTTCACCATGGCGCGGCTGTAACGGTCCGACCACGGCGCCAGCCACAGCGAGCACAGCGCGATCACCGCCACCATCGGCAGGATCACCGGCAGCAGCGGGCCCAGCAGGCGGCGCGGGCCAACACCGACCGACGCCAGCACGGGCATCTCGGCATCGCGATACAGGCGGCTCATCGCCAGCAGCAGGCCCAGCATCAGCGCCAGCGGCAGGATCAGCGGCATCCAGCCGATCATCACCAGTCCGAGCTGGGCGAACATCATCCCGGCCGGCATGCGCCCGGTGGCGATGTCGCGCAACACGTCCATGAAGGCCGCTCCGACCATCACCATCAACAGCACGACCAGCGCGGCAAACACCGACTGCAGGAATTCACGCATCAGGTACTTGTCGAGCGTCTTCATTCGGGGCAGTTGGGCCTGTTACCGCTAAACTAGTGGGTTCACGCGACGCAGTCCTGGGACCGTCCCCGCGCGGGGGGATGGGGGATTGTACGTAAGTCTGCAGGAATCTCGTTGATGGCCCTCGAATTTGCACTGAACCACGCCGATCCCGTTCACTTCGACGCCGATTGCCTGGTGATCGGCCTGTTCGCCGACAAGAGCTTCACCGCGACCGGCCAGGCCGTGGATCGCGCCAGTGGCGGCCATCTGTCCAAGCTGGCCGAACGCGGCGACCTTTCCGGCAAGACCGGCGCCAGCGCCCTGCTCCATGACGTCGCCGGCGTGACCGCACCGCGCGTGCTGGTGATCGGGCTGGGGGATGCCGACAAGTTCGCCACCCCGCAATACCTCAAGGCCGTGGGCGATGCCGCCCGTGCCCTGCGCACCGGTCCGATCAAGCGCGCCCTGTTCACCTTGAGTGAAGTGGCGGTCAAGGACCGCGATGCCGCCTGGGCGATCCGCCAGGCCGCGATCGCCGCCGACCACGCCTGCTACCGCTACGTCGCCACGCTGGGCAAGGACAACAAGAAGCGCGAGGAAACCGGTCTCGAACATCTCGCCATCCAGGGCAGCGACGACCTCGCCCTCGCCCACGGCATCGCCATCGCCGGTGGCGTCGCCTTCGCGCGCGAACTCGGCAACCTGCCGCCGAACGTGTGCAATCCCGCCTACGTCGCCGAACAGGCGCAGTCCTTCGCGAAGAATTTCGACAAGGTCAGCTGCGAAGTCCTTGACGATGCCGCGATGGAAGCCCTGGGCATGGGTTCGCTGCTGGCCGTGGCGCGCGGCAGTGCGCAGCGCCCGCGCCTGGTCGTGCTGAAGTATTCCAACGCCGGCGATGCCAAGCCCTACGTCCTGGTCGGCAAGGGCATCACCTTCGACACCGGCGGCGTCAACCTGAAGACGCAAGGCGGCATCGAGGAGATGAAGTACGACATGTGCGGCGCCGCCAGCGTGCTCGGCGCCTTCGTGTCGGCGGTCGGGATGGATCTTCCGATCAACCTCGTCGTAATTGCTGCGGCAGTCGAGAACGCCATTGATGGCGACGCCTATCGTCCATCCGACGTCATCACCAGCATGTCGGGCAAGACGATTGAAGTCGGTAACACCGACGCCGAAGGTCGTTTGATTTTGTGCGACGCGCTGACCTATGCGCAGCGCTTCGAACCGCAGGCGCTGATCGACGTTGCCACCCTGACCGGCGCGATGATGGTCGCGCTCGGCAAGTTCGCCACCGGCGTGATGACCAAGTCGAACGACGATCTCGCGCGCGAACTGATCGATGCCGGCGAAACGGTGTTCGACCGCGCCTGGCAAATGCCGCTGTGGGACGAATACCAGACCATGCTCGATTCCGCCTTCGCCGACGTCTACAACATCGGGGGACGCTGGGGCGGCGCGATCACCGCCGGCTGCTTCCTGTCGCGCTTCACCGACGGCCAGCGCTGGGCGCACATGGACATCGCCGGCGTCGCCAATGGCGAGGGCAAGATGGGCATGGCCACCGGCCGTCCGGTCGGCCTGCTCAGCCAGTGGCTGCTCGACCGCGCCGCGTGAACTGAGTGCCACGCGCCGACTTCTACCTGATCGACAAGCCGCGGTTTCGCAAGGAACCGCTGCTGCTGGTGTGCGAACTCGCGCGCAAGGCCTTCGAAGCCGGCCTCTACACGCTGGTGCTGACCCGCGACGCGACGCAGGCGGAAGCGCTCGACGATCTCTTGTGGTCATTCGATCCCGACGCCTACATCCCGCACCAGATCGCCGGCAGCGACCAGGACGAGGACGAAGCGGCAGTCCTGATCGCCACGCCCGCCAATGATGTCGCCTTGCGCCCGCTGGTGATCAACCTGCGCGATGGCGTGGTTGAAGGCACGTTCGATCGCGTGCTGGAAGTCGTGCCCGCCGATCCCGCCGCGCGTGCGCCGTTGCGCGAACGCTGGAAGCACTACCAGTCGCGCGGCTTCGACGTCAAGAAACACGACATGTAAATGGAATCCCGATGCGCCTGCTGATCGCCCTGCTCCTGCCCTGGTTCGCCTTCTTCACCATCGGTCGCCCGATCTCGGGCATCGTCTGCCTGATCCTGCATCTGACGGTGATCGGCTGGGTGCCGGCCGCGATCTGGGCCGCCTATGCCGTCAGCCAGTACCACACCGACCAGAAGATCCAGCGCGCGCTGCGCGGCTGATCCCATCCATTCCAAGCACACGCTTCATTTCGACATGACCAACCTCGCCCAGAGCTACCAACCCGCCGACATCGAAAGCCGCCTGTACGCGCAATGGGAAGCGTCGGGCGTCTTCGCGCCGCAGGGCGATGGCCCCGCCTACACCATCCTGCTGCCGCCACCGAACGTCACCGGCACGCTGCACATGGGCCATGCCTTCCAGCTGTCGTTGATGGATGCACTGGTGCGCTATCACCGCATGCGCGGCTTCCGCACGTTGTGGCAGGTCGGCAGCGACCACGCCGGCATCGCCACCGAGATGGTGGTGTCGCGCAATCTCGCGATTGCGGGGACCGGCGAAACCCGCGATTCGCTCGGCCGCGAGAAGTTCATCGAGAAAGTGTGGGAGTGGAAGGGGCAGTCCGGCGACAACATCGAACGCCAGATGCGCCGCATCGGCGCGTCCGGCGACTGGTCGCGCAAGACCTTCACCATGGACGAAGCGCCGTCCGCTGCGGTGATCGAAACCTTCGTGCGTCTGTTCGAACGCGGCCTGATCTATCGCGGCCAGCGCCTGGTGAACTGGGATCCGGTGCTGCAGACCGCGGTGTCCGATCT
The DNA here is from genome assembly GCA_027306995.1 of Lysobacter sp. Lineage (GTDB taxonomy): Bacteria > Pseudomonadota > Gammaproteobacteria > Xanthomonadales > Xanthomonadaceae > Solilutibacter. The sequence continues at coordinate 155,095 of DAHUXS010000018.1, read as the reverse complement.
CGAGGTGGTGAGCGAGGAAGAGAACGGCCACCTGTGGTCGATCCGCTACGACGTGATCGATGCCGAGCCCGGCCAGCCCGACCATGTCGTGGTCGCGACGACGCGCCCGGAAACCATGATCGGCGATACCGCGGTGATGGTGCATCCGGAAGACGAACGCTACGCCGCCCTCGTCGGCAAGCGCGTGCACCTGCCGCTGGTGGGCCGCGAAATCCCGGTCATCGCCGACGATTATGTCGATCGCGAATTCGGCACCGGCGTGGTCAAGGTCACGCCCGCGCACGACTTCAACGACTACGCCGTCGGCCAGCGTCACAACCTGCCGCTGATCAACATCTTCACCGACGTCGCCTGCATCAACGACAACGCGCCCGAGCAGTACCGTGGCCTCGATCGCGTTGCCGCTCGCAAGGCCGTGCTCGCCGACCTCGAAGCACAAGGGCATCTGGTCGAAACCAAGCCGCATCGCCTGCAGGTGCCGCGCGGCGACCGCAGCGGCCAAGTGATCGAGCCCTATCTCACCGACCAATGGTTCGTGAAGATGGACGATCTCGCCAAGCGCGGCCTCGAACTCGTCGAAAACGGTTCGGTGAAGTTCGTGCCGCCGAACTGGATCAATACCTATCGCCACTGGATGGAGAACATCCAGGATTGGACGATCAGCCGCCAGCTGTGGTGGGGCCACCGCATCCCGGCGTGGTTCGACGACGCCGGCAATGTCTACGTCGCGCACGACGAGGAAGAAGCACGCGCGCAGGCCGCGACGAAGCACGGCGGCACCGCGCCGGCGCTGCGCCAGGACCACGACGTGCTGGAAACCTGGTTCTCCTCGGCAATCTGGCCGATCAGCACCATGGGCTGGCCGAACACGCAGGCGATGGCGGAACGCGGCTTCGATCGCTACCTGCCGAGCAGCGTGCTGGTGACCGGCTTCGACATCATCTTCTTCTGGGTCGCGCGCATGATCATGATGACCGACGCGCTGACCGGCGAAGTGCCGTTCCGCGACGTCTACATCACCGGCCTCGTCCGCGACAAGGACGGCCAGAAGATGTCGAAGTCGAAGGGCAACATCCTCGACCCGATCGACATCATCGACGGCATCAGCGCCGACGCGCTGGTTGGCAAGCGCACGACCGGGCTGATGAAGCCGCAGGACGCGCCCAAGATCGAGAAGGCGACGCGCAAGGAGTTCCCGGAGGGCATCGCCGCCCACGGCGCCGACGCGCTGCGGTTCACCATGTGCGCGCTGGCCGGCCCCGGCCGCGACATCAAGTTCGACCTCGCCCGTGCCGAGGGCTACAAGAATTTCTGCAACAAGTTGTGGAACGCCACGCGCTTCGTGTTGATGAACGTCGGCGACGACACGCGTTTCGAAGGCGTCCCGCAGCCGAAGACCGATGCCGAGAAGTGGATCCTCGCCCAGCTCGCGAAGACCAGTGCCGAAGCCGGCGAGCATTTCGCCAACTATCGTTTCGATCTGCTGGCGCAGACGCTGTACGAATTCGCCTGGAACCAGTTCTGCGACTGGTTCGTGGAACTGGCCAAGCCGGCGTTGAATGGCGACGATCAGGTCGCCGCCGACTCCACCCGCCACACCTTGCTGTTCGTGCTGGAACACCTGCTCTGCCTGCTGCATCCGCTTGTGCCGTTCGTCAGCGAGGAGCTGTGGCAGGCGGTCGCGCCCAAGCTCGGCAAGTCCGGCAGCATCATGACCCAGGCCTATCCGCGGGGATCGGATTTCGATGCCACGACCTATGGCCAGGCCAGCGACGACATCGAGTGGCTGAAGGCGATGGTGACGGCACTGCGTCGCGTGCGCAGCGAACTCGGCATCTCGCCGGCGAAGCAGGTCACGTTGCTGGTGCGCGGCGACAACGCGGGCGATACCGCGCGCGTGTCGACCTTCAATGCGGCGCTGCGCTTCCTCGCCCGCATCGAACACATCGAACACCTTGATGGCGAACCACCGGCTGCGGCAGCTGCGCGCGTCGGCGATCTCGACCTGTTCGTGCCGCTGGAAGGACTGGTCGATCTCGACGCCGAACGCGTCCGTCTCGACAAGGAACTGAAGCGCGTCGAAGGCGAGCTGACCAAGTCGCAGAACAAGCTCGCGGCATTTGAAGGCAAGGCACCTGCGCACGTGATCGAGCAGGAACGCCAGCGTCTCGGCGAGTGGACCGCGCAACGCGACGCGTTAGCGGGACAGCGCGCGCGGTTGGGCTGAACCCGTAGCACGCGCCGCCAGCGCGTGCTAGTCGCCCAGCAACTCCATCGCCATCACGATCGCGTCTTCGCGCTGGCCGTTCGCCGCTGGGTAATAACGCGGACGCCGCCCGATCTCGTTGAATCCGATGCCGTGGTACAGCGCGATCGCGTGCGTGTTCGACGGCCGCACTTCGAGGAACATCTGCCGCGCACCACGCGTGCGTGCCAATTGCAGCAACGACGTCAGCAAGGATCGTCCCAATCCGCGCGACTGCACGTGCGGGTCGATGCACAGGTTGAGCAAGTGGCATTCATCGGCGGCATGGCTCAGCACGCCATAACCGAGCACGTCGCCAACGCCGTCTTCCAGCATCCACGCCGAATAGCCGGCGCGCAGGCAATCGCGGAACACCTTGCGCGACCACGGGTGCGGATAACCGCGCTCCTCGACCGCCATCACCGCGTCGAGGTCGCTCTCGCGAATCGGACGCAGGCGACCGGCCGGCATCGATGGTGGCGACGGGACTGCACTCACGATCGCCGCAACCGCCTCAGCAACGGCCACAGCGCGCGCTTGGCAGCAGCGTTGCCGCGCAATCCGGACAGCGGCTCCGCCAATGCCAGCACGGCCTGCTCGCGCGTTTCGCCACCCGCCGCCTTCAGCAGATTGCGCAACAGCACATCGCCGGTTTCCGCACGTGCACGCGACGCATCGGGTGCGCTCGCTTCGGGCGCAGCGACGGCATCCCCGCCGCCGAGTGCATAAAGCTCGATCCCCAACTCGGCCAAGGCCTCGCGCTGGAAAGGATCCCAGCTCACGCAGGCGTCCCCGGGCGACGGCGTACCAGCATCGTCACCGGACCGGACAGTGCATAGAGCCCGAACACGCAGAGCAAGGTGCGCGCGGGCTCGAGCGCCAACGCGATCAACGCGATCACCACGCCCACCAGCATCATGAAGGGCACGCGTTCCGAACGCGGACCGCTGCCACCGCCCTTGAAGCTGGTGTAGCGCACGCGACTGACCATCAGCAGCGCAACGATCGCCGTCAGCGCCAGCGCCGGCATGCTCAGCTCGCTGCCTTTCCAGCCCAACCCGTGGAAGGTCCAGACGAAGCTCGACACCACGGCCGCCGCCGCCGGACTGGCGAGGCCGATGAACCAGCGCTTGTCGACGGTGCCGACCTGGCTGTTGAAGCGCGCCAGTCGCAGCGCCGCGCAGGCGGCATAGAGGAAGGCCGCCAGCCAGCCGAGCTTGCCGGCAGTGGCGCCCTGGTCGCGCAGCGATTCCAGGGCCCAGTGATAGACCAGCAGCGCCGGCGCCATGCCGAAGCTGATCAGGTCGGACAGCGAGTCGTACTGCACGCCGAACTCGCTCTGGGTATTGGTCAGGCGGGCGACGCGGCCATCCAGCCCATCGAGGATCGCGGCGATGAAGATCGCGATGCAGGCATGTTCGACCAGCCCCTGCGACGAGGCGATGATCGAGTAGAAGCCGGAGAACAGGGCACCGGTGGTGAACAGGTTGGGCAGCAGGTAGACGCTGCGGCGCGCGGGCGACGGGGTCGGGACACTCATTGGAGGCAGTGTACCCGGAGCCGCGCCCCGGCCCGGAATCCGGGGCGAAAACGCCTGCTGCATGGCACAATCGGGGAGTCGACGTACTTTTGGATACCGCTGTAATGCGTCTCTCGCAATTCCATCTCAGGACCGAGAAAGAAACCCCCGCCGAGGCCGAGCTGACCAGCCACAAGCTGATGCTCCGGACCGGGATGATCCGCAAGCTCGCCGCCGGGCTGTACGCCTGGTCGCCGCTGGGCCTGCGCGTGCTGCGCAAGGTCGAGGGCATCGTCCGCGAGGAGATGAACCGCGCCGGCGCGATCGAGATGGCACTGCCGCTGATCCAGCCCAAGGAACTGTGGGAAGAAACCGGACGCTGGGAAAAGTTCGGCAACCAGCTGCTGAAGATCCAGGATCGCAAGGAGCAGGAATACTGCTTCAGCCCCACCGCCGAGGAAGCGGTGACCGAGTTCGCGCGCAACGAGCTGACCAGCTACAAGCAGCTGCCGATCAATCTCTACCAGATCAGCACCAAGTTCCGCGACGAGATCCGTCCGCGCTTCGGCGTGATGCGCGCGCGCGAATTCCTGATGAAGGATGCCTATTCCTTCCATCTCGACGACGATTCGCTGCACGCCGAATACCGCAACATGTACGACACCTACACCCGCATCTTCACCCGCCTCGGGTTGAAGTTCCGCGCGGTGGCGGCGGATACCGGCGCGATCGGCGGCAGTGCCTCGCACGAATTCCAGGTGTTGGCCGATTCCGGCGAAGACGCCACGGTGTTCTCTGATGGTTCCGATTACGCCGCCAACGTCGAGCTCGCCGAAGCGGTGTCGCCCGGTCCGCGTGGCACCGCGACGGAAGCCTTGCGCGATATCGACACGCCCACGCAGAAGACCTGCGAGGACGTCGCCGCGCTGATGGGCATCCCGCTGCAACGCACCGCCAAGTCGGTGGCGATCGTCGGCAGCGATGCCGATGGCAACGACCAGTTCGTGCTGGCGCTGGTGCGCGGCGACCACATGATCAACGAGATCAAGCTGGCCAAGCTGGCCGGTCTCGGCGAATACCGCCTGGCGACCGAAGCGGAAATCCTCGACCACCTTGGCAGCGAACCCGGCTTCCTCGGCCCGTTGAACGCGAAGAAACCGATCCGCGTGATCGCCGATCGCACCGTCGCGGCGATGTCCGACTTCGTGGTTGGCGCCAACAAACCCGGTTTCCACATCGCCGGCGTGAACTGGGGCCGCGACCTGCCGGAACCGGAAGTCGCCGACATCCGCAATGTCGTCGCCGGCGACCCCTCGCCCGATGGCAAGGGCGTGTTGCAGATCGCGCGCGGCATCGAGGTCGGCCACGTGTTCGCGCTCGGTCGCAAGTATTCCGAAGCGATGAAGTGCACCGTGCTCGACGCCAACGGCAAGCCGGTCAATCCGGCGATGGGCTGCTACGGCGTCGGCGTGTCGCGGATTGTTGCCGCGGCGATCGAACAGAACCACGACGATGCCGGCATCATCTGGCCGGAAGCGATGGCACCGTGGTCGGTCGCGGTCTGCGTGATCAACCCCAAGAACGATCCGGCCGTCGCGGCCGCCGCCCAAGCCCTGCACGACGAACTCCAGCAGCGCGGCATCGACGTGGTGCTCGACGATCGCGGCCTGCGCCCCGGCGCGATGTTCGCCGACATGGAGCTGATCGGCATCCCGCATCGGGTGGTGGTGTCGGAACGCGGCCTCGCCGCCGGCCAGTTCGAGTATCGTCACCGTCGCGCGGCCGAGGCGGAATCGCTGGACCGTGACGCACTGCTCGCCAGGCTCGGCGCCTGACGAGCGAGAATTCTTCACCGCAACCTCATGACCAAGGACGTGACATGACCACGAAGAAGACCGCGAAAAAGGCGACGAAGAAAGTCGCGAAGAAGGCCGTCAAGAAAGTGGCGACGAAGAAGGCCGCAACGAAGAAGGTGGCCAAGAAGGCCACGAAAAAAGCTCCTGCCAAGAAGTCAGCAGCGAAAAAGGTGGTGAAGAAGGCCGCGAAGAAGGCGACCAAACAGCTGCCGCTGCCGCCACCGCCACCGCCGCCGATGCTGGCGATGGCAGAGGCATCGCCCCCACCGCCGCCAAACGGATCGCCCAAGGACTATCAGACCGGCTGAGTCCAGCGGCGCGTCAGAGGTTGCGGCGCGCCGAGATCACCAGGTTGCCGAACAGCAGGCCGGCGATCAGTGCGCCAAGGATGTTGAGCACTGCCAGCAATGCCGCCTGCCCGGCCGTGGCGCTCTGTTCCTGCACCATCGTCATCAGGCCGCGCAGGCTCGCGCTTCCCGGCACCAGCAAGATGATGCCCGGCAGGCGCACGATCGCGCCGGGACGATTGAAGTGGCGCGCGAACGCGTTGCCGATCGCGGTCATCGCGAACGCGGCGAGGAAGGTCCCGGCGACGCCATCGCCCGCCTGTCCGGCGAAGCGTGAAATCAGGTATCCGGCGATCGCTGACAGCATCACTACCGGGTAGTCGCGGCGATCGGCGCGAAACACCACGGCGAACGAGGCCGCGGCAAGCAGCAGGCCGGCGCCTTCCACCCAGTCCGGCTGCGGGCGCGCATAACGGATTTGCGGATCGATGTTGAGCGCCTCGGCGCAGGCCAGCGCGATCATCACCCCGATGGTGAGCTTGAGGATCAACGTCAGCGCACCAGCGAAACGCGCGGTGCCCGACACCAGGTGTTGGCTGGTGAGTTCGTTGATGGCGTTGGTGAACGACATGCCGGGCAACAACACCACCAGCGACGCGATGATCACGGTGTTGAGGTTGAGCGGTGCCATGAAAGCCGCCACCAATACCGCGACCGTCGCAGCGAGAATGCCCGCCATCGCCTCGGAACTTTCCTTGAGGGCACTGCGGCGACCGACGTAGTTCATCCAGCCGCCGATCACCATGCCGGCAATGCCCGCAGTGGCGATGTCGAGCCACGGCAGACGCAGCAGCGCGGCGACCGCCAGCGAGATCAGGCCGAAACTCAGGGCTTCGGTCCAGAACCGCGGCGGCTTGCGGCGTGCGTCGAGCGCGCGCAATGCCGCCCGACCTTCCTCCAGACCGATGTTGCCGCTGATGACCTCCTCGGCGATGCGATCGGTTTCGCTCAGGCGATAGAGATCGGTATCGCCGGGATTCAGGCGAATCACCCGCGTTTCGGTGAGCGGACTGGCCTGCGCCGGATCGCGGAACGACAGGATCATCCCGGTCGGATTCGACCATGGCTCGCATTCCACCTTCAACCGCCGCGCAACGCCCAGCACCGCGCCTTCGAGGCGCTGCGCGGTGGTGCCGCAGGTGTGCAGATGGGTCGCCAGCGCGACCAGGAAGTCGACGCGGGACTGGAACGGCGCGAGGGCGGGCATGACGGGCGGCATCGACATAGGATCGCACGCCGCAACACAACGATCAGCACTGACGCGGTAGGCTTGCAGGATTGCCATCCCTCGCCCCCATGGTCGATCCCGATTCCACCACCCGCCCCACCCTGCGTCGCGACGGCAATACCTTGCTGTTGTCCGGCGACTGGACACTGCGGAATGTTGACGCCATCACCGCATTGATGAAGGGGCTGGCGCCGGGTCCGCGCGCGATCGACGCCAGCGGCATCCGAATGCTGGACTCGCTGGGTGCGCTGGCGCTGTTGCACCTGGCGCGCACCGTCAACATCGGCGAAGACGCGATCACTTTCAACGACAACCAGGCCGCGTTGATCGAGGCGATCCGCGAGGTCTCGGACGATCGCCCCGCGCCGCCACGCGATTTCGGCTTTCGTGCCGTGCTCGACCGCATGGGCCGCAGCGTGGTGCGCAACTGGCAACAGATCGTCACCCTGGTCGGCTTCCTCGGCGAAACACTGGCGAAGATGGTGCGGCTGGTCGGCCAGCCGCAGCGGATCCGGCTGACGTCGGTGGTGTTCCAGATGGAACAGGTCGGCCTCGACGCGGTGCCGCTGATCCTCCTGCTCAACTTCCTAGTCGGTGCGGTGATCGCCTTCCTCGGCGCCAACGTGCTCAAGGATTTCGGCGCGACCATCTTCGTAGTGGAACTGGTCGATATCTCCTTCCTGCGCGAATTCGCCGTGTTGCTGACGGCGATCCTGCTCGCCGGCCGCACCGCCAGCGCCTTCGCCGCGCAGATCGGTGCGATGGTGAGTCGCGAGGAAGTCGATGCGATGCGCACGCTCGGACTCGATCCGGTCGACGTGCTGGTGATCCCGCGCGTCATCGCCCTGCTGGTGATGCTGCCGCTGCTCACTTTCCTGGCGATGCTGGCCGGCCTGCTGGGCGGCATGACGGTCGGCGCCATGAGCCTCGACATCCCGATGCAGGCATGGATGTCACGTATGGAAAGCACGATCGAAGTCCGTCATTTCGTGGTCGGCATCACCAAGGCGCCCTTCTTCGCGATGGTGATCGCACTCATCGGCTGCCTGCAGGGCCTGCAAGTGGAAGGCACCGCGCAATCGGTGGGCGAACGCACCACGTCCAGCGTGGTGCAATCGATCTCGCTGGTGATCGTGCTGGATGCGCTGGCCGCGATGTGGTTCATGTACATGGGATTCTGATGCACCATCACCACGACACTGCCGAACACCACGACGATGACGCGGATCTCGCGATCCGCGTGCGCGGACTGGTCAACCGCTTCGGTACGCAGGTCGTACACGATGATCTCGACCTCGATGTCCGCAAGGGCGAGATCCAGGGCATCGTCGGCGGATCTGGCACTGGCAAATCGGTGTTGATGCGCACGATCCTCGGCTTGAACGAACCGGATGGCGGCAACGTGCGCGTGCTTGGCCACAACCCGTTCGGCAGCGGCGCAGATCGCCATGCGATCGAACGCAATACCGGCGTGTTGTTCCAGGACGGCGCGCTCTTCTCGTCGCTGACCGTCGGCGAGAACGTCGAAGTTCCGCTGAAGGAACACCACCCCGATCTCGAACCGCGCATCCGCAAGGAACTGGCGCTGCTCAAGGTCAAGCTCGCCGGCCTGCCCGCCGATGCTGTCACCAAGCTGCCGTCGCAGTTGTCGGGCGGCATGCGCAAACGCGCCGGCCTGGCACGCGCACTGGCGTTGGATCCGCCGATCCTGTTCCTCGACGAGCCGACCGCCGGCCTCGATCCCATCGGTGCCTCGCAGTTCGATGAACTCATCCTCACCCTCAAGCACGCCCTGGGGCTCACGGTGTTCCTCATTACCCACGATCTCGATACCCTGTATGCGATCTGCGACCGTGTCGCGGTGCTTGCCGACCGCAAGGTGCTGGTCAATGCACCGTTGTCCGAGGTGGAACGCTACGATCAGCCGTGGGTGCAGGAATATTTCCACGGACCGCGGGCACGCGCCGCGCAAGACGCCCAACGCCGCAACCTCATCGACCATACTGTTGGTTAAACAATGGAAACCAAAGCTAATTACGTTCTCATTGGTGCCTTCACGCTGATCGTCTCGGTGGGATTGCTGCTGTTCGGATTGTGGGCAGCGAAGTTCGCCTCCGACCGCAACTGGAACCGCTACGAAGTGATCTTCAACGAAGCGGTGACGGGACTCAGCGAAGGATCGTCGGTGCAGTACAACGGCATCAGCATCGGCACCGTGGAACGCCTCAAGCTCGATCCGAAGGATCCGCGCCGGGTACGCGCCCTGCTCAAGCTCAACGTCGAAGCGCCGATCAAGGTCGATACCCGCGCCAAGCTGTCGCAGCAAGGCATCACCGGCAGCCCGTTCATCCTGCTCTCGGGCGGGGCGCCGCAATCCGCGCCATTGCTGCCGAGCGAAAGCAACGAGATTCCGATCATCCAGACCGAGCCGTCGACGCTGCAGAACATCTCCGACACGGCAAGCAAACTTGTGACGCGCCTCGACGAGATGCTGAGCGAGGACAACATCAAGCGTATTTCCGCGACGCTGGAAAACCTCAAGGCCACTACCGACAGCATCGCCTCGCAGCGCGAGGACATCCGCCAGCTGCTGGTGAACGCGCGCCAGGCCAGCGACGACCTGCGCACCACGCTGAAGAGCGCCAATGGCGCGATCGACAACGTGAACCGCGGCGTGATCGACAAGCTGCCGGCGACGATGGACAAGCTCGACAAGACCATCGCTTCGCTGCAATCGGCCAGCCAGAACGCCAATTCGCTGATCGACGAAAACCGCGCCCCGTTGCGCAGCTTCACCCGCGACGGCTTGCAGCAACTGGCGCCGACGCTGGAGGAATTGCGCGCACTGACGCGTGACCTGCGCGGCGTCGCCAATGGCCTCAACCGCAGCCCCGCCGGCTACATCCTGGGTCGCCAGCAGCCGAAGGAGTTCACGCCGAAATGAAGTCCACGCCGATGAAAATCCCGCGCGCCCTGGCGGCCACCGCGATGCTGGCCCTGCTTGCCGGTTGCAGCATCCTGCCCAAGCACGAGGACATCACGATCTACACCGCGGTGTCGCAGGCCACGCCCAATCCGTCATGGCCGCAAGTGCGCGCGCAACTGGCGATCGCGCGACCGACTGCGGAACGCATGCTGGCCGATCCACGCATCGTGGTGCGGCCATCGCCTGGCGAATTGCAGATCTATCGCGGCGCCACCTGGGCGGAACCGCCTCCGGAAATGGTCCAGCGTTCGCTGCTGCAACTGCTGGAAGACAGCGGCCGCCTCAAGGGCGTGGCGACGCGCGGCGGCGGCCTCAGCAGCGATTACGAATTGGCGACGGATATCCGGCGCTTCGATTCCGATTACGCCGGCGGCAACACGCCGAATGCGGTGGTGGAGATCGCTGCGCGGCTGGTTTCGAACGATGGCCGCGTGGTCGCATTCCGGGTGTTCCATGCGGAGACTCCAGCGACATCCACCGCAGTACCCGCAGTTGCGCAGGCGTTCCAGCAATCGCTGGCGAAAAACAGCCAGGACATCGCGGGCTGGGCGCTGGGCACGATGGCGAACGGACGCTAATCCGGACGCACGACACGGAAAGTCAGGTTGATGCGCGGCTGCTTCACCTTCGCGCTCTTCGGCAACGCATGCTTCCAATGTTGCTGGGTGCTACCCGCCATCACCAGCAGGTCGCCGTGCTCCAGCGACCATTCCTGCTGGCGCTCCGGCTCGTCGTTCGCGCGCAGCACAAAACGTCGTGTCGCACCGAGGCTGATCGACGCGATGAACGGATGCGGCCCGAGTTCGCGCTCGTTGTCGCGATGCCAGCCAACGTAATCGTTTCCGTTGCGGTAGAGATTGGCCAACGCGCTGTTGAATGGCGCCTCGAGTTTCAGCACCAGGCGCTCGCGCAATTCCGCCAGAGCGGGCGGCCACGGCAGCGGCTCGAAGCGCCCGCCGGAATAGGCGTAATCGGTGCCGGGATCGCCCAGCCAGCAGCTCAGGCGCGGCGAATCGACCCAGCGCCCGAACATGCGAATCCGGTGCACCGACCACGGCAACCCCTGCAACAGCGCGGCGAACAGGCGATCCGCGGCTTCCGGCGGAAGCCAGCCGCGCTCCAGCAGGACATCGGGATCGGGAACGACCATGGCCCAAGTTTGCCGCACCGGCGTGAAACCCGGACAATCGCGCTCATATCGACGAGGAACGCGGCATGAGCCAGCTTGAACAGAGCCCGATCGAGCGGGACATCATGGAGTACGACGTGGTCGTGGTCGGCGCCGGCCCGGCAGGCCTGTCCTTTGCGATCCGCCTCAAGCAGCTCAGCCCCGAAACCTCGGTTTGCGTGATCGAGAAGGGCGCGACCGTCGGTGCCCACATCCTGTCCGGCGCGGTGATCGAACCCGGCCCGCTCGATGCCCTGCTCCCCGGCTGGCGCGATGCACCGCCGCCGATCTGCGTACCGGCGACGGAAGACGAATTCTGGATGCTGTCCAAGACCGGGCATCGCAAGCTGCCGCTGCCACCCGGCATGCACAACCATGGCAACTTCATCGTCTCGCTAGGCGCGCTGTGCGCGTGGCTGGCGCCGCAGGCGGAAGCGCTGGGCGTCGAGATCTTCCCCGGCTTTGCCGCCGCGGAAACCCTGCACGATGACAGCGGCAAGGTCATTGGCGTGCGCATCGGCGACATGGGCATCGCCAAGGATGGTTCGCACAAGCCGGGCTTCACCGCCGGCATCGACATCCATGCCAAAGTCACCGTGCTCGGCGAAGGCGCACGCGGCTCGCTGACCAAGAAGCTGATCAAGCGTTTCGCGCTGGACGCGAATTCCGATCCGCAAAGCTATTCGATCGGCATCAAGGAACTGTGGCAACTGCCGGCGGGTCGCGTCACCCCGGGCAAGATCGTCCACACCTTCGGCTGGCCCGCCGACAACCACACCTATGGCGGTAGCTTCCTCTACCACCTGGACAAGGACCGCGTTGCGATCGGTTACGTCAGCGGGCTCGACTATCACGATCCCGACTACAAGCCGTGGGAAGCATTCCAGCAATGGAAAGCGCATCCGCTGATCGCACCGCTACTGGAAGGCGGCAACATCGTCTCCGCCGGCGCGCGCGCCATCGTCACCGGCGGCTGGCAATCGTTGCCGAAGGTGGAGATGCCGGGAGCACTCTTGATCGGTGACGGCGCCGGCCTGCTCAACGTCCCGAAGGTGAAAGGCACGCACCAGGCGATCCGTTCCGGCACGCTCGCCGCCGAACATCTCGCCGCGACGCAACTCGTCGCCGATGGTTTCGACGCCAAGCTGCGCGCCTCCGATGCGATGGCCGAGTTGAAGAAGGTCCGCAACATCAAACCCGGCTTCAAGAAGGGCTTGTGGTTCGGCCTGGCGAACGCCGCGTGGGAAACCGCTACCGGCGGTCTGTCACCGTGGACGCTAAAGCAGAGCGCGGATTATTCGTCACTCGACCTTCTCGGCACCGTCGAGCCAGCGCACGACTACGTGCAACGCACGCTGGCGCCGCGCGATCGCCTGCAGGGTGTGTTCTTCGCCTCCACCTCGCACGACGAGGACCAGCCGATCCACCTCAAGGTCGCCGATACCAACATCTGCGCCACCAAGTGCTTCGAGGAATTCGGCAATCCGTGCACGCGCTTCTGCCCGGCTGCGGTGTACGAAATGGTGGAAGACAGCAACCAGCCCCACGGCAAGCGCCTGCAGATCAATGCCGCCAACTGCGTGCATTGCAAGACCTGCGACATCAAGGACCCCTACGAGATCATCAACTGGACCACGCCGGAAGGCGGCAGCGGGCCGAATTACCAGAATCTGTGAGAGATTCTTCCGCAATCCTGAAGTGGAAGTTGCGGCGCCATCGCGAATGGATGGGTCTCTGCTTCGCGGCACTGCGCGCAGGCAAAATCGATGATGCACTGCATATTGCAAGAAGTGCGGTAAATCTCGACCGAGGGAGAACACCAGCACCGCCTCTCTCAGGTGATAAACACATTCTGTTCATCGACAGGGCTCTTCCCGATCCGACACTCGACTCGGGCTCGGCTCGTTTGGTCGAGATCATCCGACTAATGCAGCAAATGGGCTGGTCAGTCACTTTTATGGCCGACATGATCGCGCCTGCCCATTTGGGGGCGACGAAAATCGGCGGTATCGAATTCTTCACCGACAAGATCGAAAACCTTCCGAATTGGCTACGCGCTCATGGCGATTCGATCGAAGCGGTATGGCTTTCACGATTCCAGACCGCACTCAAACACGCACCGCTGATCAGGGCGCTTGCGCCCGGCACTCCCATCATTTTTGATACCGTCGACCTGCATTTCCTGCGCGAGCAGCGCAGGCTCCTTTCCGAATTCAATCCGCTGGCGGAAACGATTTCGACACGCATTCGCGACATGGAAATCCAGGCGAGCTTGCTGACCGATACCACCGTAGTCGTTAGTAAAGCCGAGCATGAAACCTTTGTATCGATCGCTCCGAACGCAAAAATTGCCGTGCTGGGGAACATTCACGCCCCGATCAATCCGGAGGACGTGACCGGATTCGATCAACGCTCCGGATTATTGTTCATCGGAGGCATGCAGCACGCTCCAAACCTGGATGCGCTCAGATGGCTGTCCACGGGTTTGTTCGATGCAATTCGCGCCCGCATGCCAGACATCAAGCTGCATGTCATCGGCACGATTACGGAAGATCAACGCATGCAATTCCAATCAGAAGGCATCGTATTTCATGGCCACGTTTCAACCCTCGATCCTTGGCTGTCGGGATGCCGCATATCAATTGCACCATTGCGCATCGGAGCTGGCGTCAAAGGCAAGATCAACAGTGCCATGAGCCACGGCTTGCCCGTGGTCGCTACTTCCATCGCAGCGGAGGGAATGCATTTGACTGCTGGGGATGACGTACTGATTGCCGATACGGTCGATACACTCTCAGAATCAGTCGCCCGACTTTATAACGACGCCGAGTTATGGAACCGATTATCGAAAGGCGGGCTTCACAACGTCGAGCAACACTATTCCCGTTCATTTGCCAAGAACGCTTTGCAACATATCTTCAACGCGATCATTTCCAAAAACGGATCGTCTTGAAATCGCCGGGATACGAATTGTCCAGACACAAAACCGCCACCCAAAGGTGGCGGTTTTGTTGCACCAGTTCGCTCGAAATCAGTGTAAAGGTACACCCGTCTTCTCTTTCACCTCGTCCTCGCTGACACCCGCCGCAAGCTCCACCAGCTTCAGCCCCTGCGGTATCACGTCGAACACGCCGAGTTCGGTGATGATGCGATTGACCACGCCGAGACCGGTCAGCGGCAGCGTGCATTGCGGAATGATTTTCGGCGAACCGGTCTTGGTGGTGTGCTCCATCAACACCACGACCTTGCGCACACCGGCGACCAGATCCATTGCGCCGCCCATGCCCTTGACCATCTTGCCTGGCACCATCCAGTTGGCGAGGTCACCCTTGTCGGTCACCTCCATCGCGCCGAGGATGGCTAGATCGATGTGGCCACCGCGGATCATCGCGAAGGAATCATGGCTGCCGAAGAAGCTCGCGCCCGATACCGCGGTGACGGTCTGCTTCCCGGCATTGATCAGGTCGGCGTCGATCTCATCTTCTGTCGGGAACGGGCCGATGCCGAGCAGGCCGTTTTCGCTCTGCAGCCAGACGTTCATGCCCTCGGGGATGTAATTCGCCACCAGCGTCGGCAGGCCGATGCCGAGGTTCACATAGGCGCCGTCCGTGAGTTCCTTGGCGGCACGCTGCGCCATTTCATCGCGATTCCAGGCCATTATTTGTCTCCCATGGCACGCACGGTGCGTTGTTCGATGCGCTTCTCGGGATGCGCGTTGACGACGATGCGATCGACATAGATGCCCGGCAGATGGACGTGGTCGGGATCGATGCTACCGGTCTCGACAAGCTCCTCCACTTCGACGACACAGATCTTGCCGGCCATCGCGCAGGCGGGATTGAAATTGCGCGCGGTCTCGCGGAACACCAGGTTGCCGGCGTGGTCGGCCTTCCACGCCTTGACCAGCGATACGTCGGCCTTGAGCGCAGTTTCCATCACGTAGTGGCGACCATCGAATTCGCGGGTTTCCTTACCATCCGCCACCACCGTGCCGTAGCCGGTCGCGGTGAAGAACGCGGGGATGCCGGCACCACCGGCGCGCAAACGTTCGGCCAACGTACCCTGCGGATTGAATTCGAGTTCGAGTTCGCCCCCGAGGAACTGGCGCTCGAATTCCTTGTTCTCGCCGACATAGGACGAGATCATTTTCCTGATCTGCCGGGTCGTCAGCAGCTGACCCAGGCCGAAGCCATCGACGCCGGCGTTGTTGGAGATCACGGTCAAACCCTTGACGCCGGAGTCACGCAACGCGGCGATCAACGCTTCGGGGATGCCACACAGGCCGAACCCGCCGACCGCGAGGGTCTGGCCATCGGCAACGATGCCGGACAGCGCGGTGTCGGCGTCCGGATGAATCTTGGAAACGGTCATGTCGGGGGTCCGTTGCAGTACCCCCTTAGTGTAACGGGCGGAGATGACGCCGACCCTTGCACTTCCGGACAGGGGTCAGTCGAGCAAGTCGAGGATGGCGCGGGCGCTTTCGGCCACGGACTGGCGCCCGGTATCGAGGTGCAATTCCGGATGCTCCGGCGGCTCATAAGGCGAATCGATACCGGTGAAGTTCGGCAGTTTGCCGGCTCTTGCCTTGGCGTAGAGGCCCTTGGGGTCGCGCGATTCCGCGACCGCCAGCGGCGTGTCGACGAAGACTTCCAGAAACTCGCCCGGCGCGAACAACTCGCGGGCCATTTCACGTTCGGCACGGAACGGCGAGATGAAGCTGACCAGCACCACCAGTCCGGCATCGACCATCAACCGCGCAACTTCGGCGACGCGACGGATGTTCTCCACGCGATCGGCCGCGGTGAAGCCGAGATCGCGATTGAGGCCGTGACGCACGTTGTCGCCATCCAGCAGATACGTGTGGACACCGCGCAGATTGAGTTGCGCCTCGACCGCATCGGCGATGGTCGATTTGCCTGCGCCGGAAAGGCCGGTCAGCCAGATGCAACGCCCCTGGTGCCCCTTGATGCGCGCGCGCGCATCACGATTGACTTGCAACGCCTGCCAATGCAGGTTGCCGGAACGCCGCAACGCGAAATCGATGACCCCGGCGCCGGCAGTGGCATTGCTGTGGCGATCGACCAGGATGAAACCACCGAGCTCGCGATTGTCGGCGAACGCTTCGAATGCAACGGGTTGGTCAAGATGCCATTCGCAGGTCCCGATTTCGTTCATGCGCAGCTGCGTCGCCGAGAGGTGCGCCCCGCTCTCCACGTCCAGGCGATGTTTGAGCGTCGTCAGCGTCGCGCGGACACTGCGCGTCCCGATCTGCATCGTGTAGGAGCGCCCCGGCAGCAACGGCTCGCCGTCCATCCACAGCACACGTGTCGAGAACTGATCGCTCGCAGGTGCCGGAACATCGGCATCGCAGAGCACGTCGCCGCGCGCGACATCGAGTTCACGATCAAGCATCAGCGTGACCGCATCGCCTTGAACTGCAGATTCGATCTCTCGATCCAACCCATAAACATGGGTGATCTTCGCTTCGGTCCCTGCAGGTTCGACGCGAACATGATCACCAGTCCTGATCACTCCAGCCGCGATGGTTCCCACGTAGCAGCGAACATCGGACAGCCGGTTCATCCACTGCACCGGCATGCGGAATGCTGCGCTAGCACTCGGAGGTGCGATTTCGGCGTCTTCCAGCGCGCGCAGTAGCGTCGGCCCCGAATACCATGTCATCTGCGACGAAGCCTCGACCACGTTGTCACCCGCCAACCCCGACAGCGGGATCGCCTCGAACGACAACTCGGCATGAAGCCGCCGCAGATGATCGCGATAACCGGACACGATGCGTTCGAACACCTCGCACGACCATTCGACCGCATCCATCTTGTTGACCGCGAGCACGACACGACGCACGCCGAACATCGCGACGATGGCGGTATGACGCAGTGTCTGCGGTAACAATCCCTTACGCGCGTCGACCAACACGACCGCAAGGTCGGCTGTGGATGCCCCAGTCGCCATGTTGCGGGTGTACTGCTCATGCCCGGGGCAATCTGCGACGATGAAACGCCGGGCCGGCGTGGCGAACTGGCGATACGCGACGTCGATGGTGATGCCCTGCGTACGTTCGTCCTCAAGGCCATCGAGCAGCGCGGCAAAGTCGGGTGGAGCTCCGGTGTCGCCGCGCTGGTCATCTGTGAGGGAATCCGTATCGTGCAGCAGGCGACCGATCAGCGTGCTCTTGCCGTCGTCGACACTGCCGCAGGTAATGAAGCGCAACAACGGATGCTCGTTCATGACCATCAGAAATAGCCCTCGCGCTTCTTGCGCTCCATCGACGCCGATGGATCGTGGTCGATCATCCGACCCTGACGCTCTGACAGGCGTGACGCGCGCAATTCCGCGATGACCTCGTCCAGCGTCTCGGCATCGGATTCGATCGCACCGGTCAGCGGGTAGCAACCCAGCGTGCGGAAGCGGACCTTGCGCATCGCCGGTATTTCTCCGGGCGCAAGCGGTAGCCGTGCGTCGGCGACCATGATCAGCGCACCATCGCGCTCGACCACGGAACGTTCTTTTGTGAAGTACAACGAAGGCACTTCGATGCCTTCGTGCGCGATGTATTCCCAGACGTCGAGCTCGGTCCAGTCCGAGAGCGGAAACACCCGTACGCTCTCGCCGGAGCCGAGCCGTGTGTTCCACAAATGCCACAACTCGGGCCTCTGCTGGCGTGGATCCCAACGATGCTGCGCGTTGCGAAACGAGAACACCCGTTCCTTGGCACGCGATTTCTCCTCGTCGCGGCGCGCGCCACCGATCGCGGCATCGAAGCCGAATTTTTCAAGCGCTTGACGGAGCCCTTGCGTCTTCATCACGTCGGTGTGGATCGTCGCGCCATGACTGATCGGTCCAACACCTTGGGCAATGCCATCGGGATTCATGTGCACATGCAGGGTCATGCCCTCCTCGACCACGCGACGATCGCGGAAGGCGATCATCTCGGCGAATTTCCAGCCGGTATCGACGTGCAGCAACGGAATCGGCGCACGTGCGGGCCAGAATGCCTTGCGCATCAGGTGCATCAGGACGGAACTGTCCTTGCCGATCGAGTACAGCAGCACCGGGTTGCGGAAACAGGCCGCAACCTCGCGCAGGATGCGGATGCTGTTGGATTCGATGTCAACCAAATGACAGTTCATACGTTACGCCAAGCCATCGATTTTTCCCACTGAGATTTAACAACCAACTTCCATCATTACAATATTATGAAAGGATGATGAAAGAATCGCGACACGAAACATTTATCGGGTTTGATGTGCCCGGCTCCAGAAAAATCTTCCACTTTCATATCCCTAAGACTGGTGGAACAGCGATTCGCGAATACCTGATTGCCCAAGCCGGGGAGTCGCAAATTACACCGTTGCTCGGCGGAATCCGATTTTCTGACGCACTACTCCAATGGGACCACAAGCAAGTCCTGAGCGGGCATGTAGTGTTTCATCAAGGCGATGAGATTCCATCTGATTATTACGCCATGACGTTTTTGCGCGACCCCGTAGACAGATTCCTTTCCGATCTGTTTTACGGGAAGCATCAAAGCCCTGATCAACCTCGCGATGCCCGGCTACGACTCGCTGACCTTGATTCTTATATCTCGAAGATTCAGCACGAACGCCAAGACGCCGTCGCGCTTCAGCTCTCAATGCTGTACCCAATCGGCGCGAAGGAAACCGATTGCAATTTAGGAGTTTCCGAGAAGCTGGCTGCGGCCAAGAAAGCAATCGACAGATTTGACCTCATTGGAATCCAGGAAGACCTCGATGATGCAACCTGTATGTTGGCCGCCGAAATGGAATGGCCTCAAAAGACCCTGCCCTGGGCAAATCAAACCTGGAAACGAATTTCCGTCAGCGATCTAAACACTGCGCAGCAGAAGTTGATTGAAACGGTGCTCGCTCCAGAAATAGAGCTGTACGAATATGCGCGCGATCGATTCCGGCGAGATCGTCGGCGCCATATCACGAGCAGCACTAGCAACCCCTCCATCGCAAAAGAACATCGCACAGCGGACAACATTCAGACAGCTGTGAAACCGGTCGATCGACGGATAACATCAATCAAGCAAGGACGGAAGCCAAGGAATTTCGGGGACAAGCGATGCGAGGTAACTCGAGTTATCGCAAAAGGAAGCGTTACAGGTGCACCAGAAATGTTGTGCGGCGAACCCATACTGATCGAAATGGAAATAGCCGCGCATGAGGTGATCGAGAATGTCACTGTGGGCATCGGAATCCGCGATGAGCGGGGCGCCCTGCTCTTTGGCACCAACTCCAGGTTGCTGGGCGACGCGATAGAGCTGGAGCCTGGGCGATACGTCGCTAATTTTTCAATGCTTAATCGCTTAGGCCGCGGCCAATATTGCATTGATGTCTCTCTGATCAAGGATCTTTCCCACCACGATGGTTGTTACCATTGGTTCGAAGACGCGGCTCGTTTCGAGATCTATGACCTTGTAACGAATTACTTCGAAGGTCGCTTCATGCTGGATCCTGATTTTGCTTTGTCTTCGATCGATGACAGTCCAGAGCCACGAATCGATCGGGTTCATGTAGAGCAAGCCGGTGTTCGCTCGTTTGGACGAATGAATCCACCGCTGAGCCAATTTGACGCATCGATACAATTGCTTTCACCAAAACATGCGCTCCCGGCTGCAACAGACTCATTCCTGCAGCTACGCGTAAAAAACTCTGGTCTGGAAGCCTGGTCTGCCAGCGGATATTGCCGTCCCGTATGCCTGACATATCGCTGGTACTCGCAGGAAGGAGATCTAATCGTTCCGGACGGATTACGCAGCATACTCCCAGACGATGTTGCCGGAGGAAACTCGGTAATTGCACCCCTGCTCGTTCGTGCTCCTGATGAGCCTGGAACTTATCGGCTTGCAATCTCCTTGGTCCAAGAAGACGTGGCATGGTTCATAGAAAAAAATGCTGCGTCCGGTTGTTTGATCGATGTCGAGATCGCCTAATCACTCATCATGTTGACCCAACATCCGAAATGTCTGCGCCAAGGCTAATCTCCAGTCAGGCAGCTTGATTCCATAACTCTTTTCCAAACTGGACGAATCCAGCACCGACCACGACGGACGTCGCGCAGGCGTCCGGTATTCACTGCTCGGGATAGCATGGGTAATCGGCTTGCGTTCCAGCCTTCCAATGGCAACCGCTTCGTCAAAGATAGCCTTGGCGAATCCATGCCAGCTGGTCTGGCCTGCAGCGACGAGATGCTGAACCCCCCCTACGCCAACGCCCTGCCGCAGGATTTGCGCAGTGACATCAGCGATCAACCACGCCGGCGTCGGCGAACCGATCTGGTCGGACACTACGCGTAACTCGTCACGTTCGCCGCCAACACGCAGTATGGTCTTAAGAAAGTTGTGGCCGTGCAGGCCGTATACCCAGGCCGTGCGCAAGATCAGGTGTTTCGTGCCAGATGCGCGGATTGCGTCTTCGCCAGCCAGCTTGCTTTCGCCGTAGACGCCAAGCGGCGATGTCGCATCGCCCGGCAGATATGGATGCTTGCCCTGCCCGTCGAACACATAGTCGGTCGAATAATGGATCAGTGTAATACCGCGGGAAGCGCATTCCCTTGCCAATTCTTCCACGGCGCCGGCATTAACGCGGAATGCCGCATCACGATCGCTTTCGGCCTTGTCGACTGCGGTATAGGCTGCCGCATTGACGACAATGTCCGGTTGCGTTTCGCGAAGGATCGCAGCCAACGCTCCCGGCTGCATCAGATCGCAGGCAAGTACCGATCCGCCCCCCAGCTCGCCATTGCGCGTGGTGATGACGACCTCACCTAAGGGCGCGAGACTGCGACGCAGCTCATGCCCGACCTGTCCATTACCGCCAGCTAACAGAATGCGCATTGCGCTCAGGCCTGATACATCGGCAGGCGGTCAGCAGCGACGTTCTTCAACAATGGCGCAGCGGCGTCCTTGGGCGACAGCGATGGATCACTGATCGGCCAGTCAATCGCCAGTTCGGGATCATCCCAGCGGATATTGGCATCTGCAGCTGCATCGTAGGTTTCGGTGCAAAGATAGGAAAACACTGCTCGTTCGCTCAACACCGCGAAGCCATGAGCGAATCCCGGTGGGATCCATATGTGGCGCTTATTGTCTGCGCTCAACATGGCGGCAACCCATTTACCGAATGTCCGCGAACCACGTCGGATGTCCACTGCAACATCCCACACCTCGCCTTCGACTACGGACACCAG
This sequence comes from Lysobacter sp., assembly GCA_027306995.1. Classification (GTDB taxonomy): domain Bacteria; phylum Pseudomonadota; class Gammaproteobacteria; order Xanthomonadales; family Xanthomonadaceae; genus Solilutibacter. The sequence continues at coordinate 133,513 of DAHUXS010000018.1, read as the reverse complement.
TTTTCCTTGCGGCTTTGGCCACTGATAATGAAGACCACGCAATACATTTTTCGCCGACGACGACACATTGCCCTGCCTCCACTGCAGGTCGAGCCCCAGCGGCGCGAGCTTGTCGGCATTGAACGATTCGTAGAAGTACCCACGATCGTCACCGAACACGCGCGGCTCGAATACCAGGCAATCCGGCAGATCGGTTTCAATCACCTTCATGGCACGTAGCCCCGTTCTGGCAGCGCCATCAGATATTGACCGTATCCATTTTTGGCCAATGGCTTGGCCAGCGCAAACAACTGATCGCGATCGATCCAGTCATTGTTGTAGGCGATCTCTTCCGGGCAGGCCACACGCAGCCCTTGGCGGGCCTCGATCGTCTCGATGTAGTTAGCTGCCTCCAGCATAGAACCGTGTGTCCCCGTATCCAGCCAAGCATAACCGCGGCCTAGTCGTTCCAAATGCAATGACTCTTCATCAAGGTAGCGCTTGTTGAGATCGGTAATCTCCAATTCACCGCGCGGAGATGGCTTCAACGTGGCGGCAAATTCCGGCGCACGCCCATCGTAGAAATACAGTCCCGTCACCGCGTAATTCGAACGCGGCTTCATCGGCTTTTCTTCTAGCCCGATCACCTTACCTTCGCCATCGAACTCGGCGACGCCATAGCGCTCCGGGTCTCTCACCCAGTAACCGAATACCGTTGCTCCTTGCTCGCGTGCATCGGCCCGCTTGAGCATCGCGGTAAGGCCAGGACCATGAAAGATGTTGTCCCCCAACACGAGGCAACTCGGTGCGCCCGCAAGAAAGTCACGACCAATAGTGAAAGCCTGCGCCAGCCCATCCGGACTCGGCTGCGCGGCATATTCCAGCCTCATGCCCCATTGCGAACCATCGCCTAGCAGCACCTTGAACAGTGCCTGTTCGTGCGGCGTGTTGATGACAAGTACCTCGCGGATGCCCGCCAGCATCAGCACGCTCAACGGGTAGTAGATCATCGGCTTGTCGTACACCGGCAACAGCTGCTTGCTGATCGCCTGCGTGATCGGATACAGGCGCGTGCCGGAACCGCCGGCGAGGATGATGCCCTTGCGTTGCATGTCGTCTCCTCAGCCCTGCCCGATACGTTCCAAGCGATAGCTGCCGTCAAGCACGCGGTTCACCCACGGCTGGTTGGCGAGATACCAGTCGACCGTGTCGGCGATGCCCTGTTCGAAGGTGTGAGCAGGTTCCCAACCAAGTTCGCGCTTCAACTTCGATGCATCGATGGCATAGCGGCGATCGTGGCCCGGACGATCCTGTACGTAGGTGATCTGCGTTTCGTACTTCGAGCCATCGGCCTTCGGCTTGCGCTGGTCCAGCAATGCGCAAATCGTCTTCACCACCTCAATGTTCTGCCTCTCGGCATTGCCGCCGACATTGTAGGTTTCACCGACTTTGCCTTTGGCAATCACGTTGCGGATCGCGACACAGTGGTCACCAACATACAGCCAGTCGCGCACCTGTTTGCCATCGCCATAGATCGGCAACGCTTCACCGGCCAGCGCCTTGGCGATGACTAGTGGAATGAGTTTTTCCGGGAAGTGGTACGGTCCGTAATTGTTCGAACAATTCGTCGTCGATACTGGCAACCCATACGTGTGGTGAAACGCGCGCACCAGATGATCGGACGCTGCCTTCGATGCCGAATAGGGCGAGTTCGGGGCATATGGGGTCTCCTCGGTAAACAGGCCGGTTTCGCCCAGCGCGCCATAAACCTCATCGGTCGAGACATGGTGGAAGCGGAAATCGTCGCGCACAGCGCCTTCCAGCGACTTCCAATAGTCGCGCACCGACTCCAGCAAGCCGAGCGTACCGACGACATTGGTCTGGACGAATGCCGCTGGACCATCGATCGAGCGATCGACGTGACTTTCTGCAGCGAAATTCACTACCGCATCCGGGCGATGCTCAGCCAACAGCATGGACACCAGCTCGCGATCACCGATATCGCCATGGATGAAGACATGGTTGGAGTTGCCCTCCAGCGACGTCAGGGTATCGCGATTGCCAGCATAGGTCAGAGCGTCGAGATTGACGATCTTCACGCCATCCCGTACGGCTCCGAGCACGAAATTACCGCCAATAAAACCGGCACCGCCGGTGACAAGCCAAGTAGTCATCGAATGGGTCTCAGTTGAATCCACGAATGATTTCTTCGATTTCGCCAACACGTTCGGACAGCAACTGCGCATTGCCACGCGTTTCGATATTCAGTCGCAGCAACGGTTCCGTGTTCGACCTTCGCAGGTTGTAGCGCCACTCGCCGAAATCCGCGGATACGCCATCGACATGATCGACCACCGGAGACAGTCCGGCATAGCGCTGGTCGATCGCATCAATCGCGGCATGCGAATCAGCAACCTTGAAATTGATTTCCCCGGAGCATGGAAATCGCTTCATCCGCTCATCGACCATGTCCGCAAGCGACATGCCGGAAGCAGACATCAACGACGCAACCAACAACCAGGGAATCATCCCTGAATCGCAATAGGCGAAATCACGGAAGTAGTGGTGCGCGCTCATTTCTCCGCCATATACTGCGTCCTCCTGGCGCATGCGCTCCTTGATGAAGGCATGTCCGGTCTTGGACATAACAGGAATGCCACCGGCCTCGCAGACAATTTCCACCGTATTCCAGACCAGGCGCGGGTCGTGGATGATCTTGCTGCCGGGATGCCGTTCGAGCATTGCCTTGGCCAGGAGACCAACGAGGTAGTAGCCCTCGATGAAGCGGCCATCGGCATCGAAGAAAAAACAGCGGTCGAAATCACCATCCCAGGCAATACCGATGTCCGCCCGGTGGTCTCGCACTGCGTCCACCGTCGCCTGACGCATCTCGGGCAACAGCGGATTCGGGATGCCATTCGGAAAGCTGCCGTCCGGCTCATGCTGGATACGGATGAATTCAAACGGCAGATGCGGCGCCAGCGCATCGATAACGACACCGGCCGCGCCATTACCCGGGTTGGTGACGATGCGCAACGATTTCAGCCGCGCGGCATCCACATAACCCAATAAATGGTCGACATAGGCCGCCTTATCGTAACGTGGTTGCATGCGAGTAGGCACCGCGGCTGTGGGCATCGACATTGCTTCGACATCAGCACGAATCTGGTTCAGGCCGGAATCGCCGCTAATCGGTCGGGACTGTTCGCGAACCAACTTCATCCCGTTGTAGTCCATCGGGTTGTGGCTGGCGGTCACCATCACGCCACCCGCAGCCTTCAGGTGCTGCGTCTGGAAATACACTTCCTCAGTGCCGCACAGACCGATGTCCAGCACCTCGCGTCCAGCACTTGCCAACCCTTCGGCGAGCGCTTCTTGCAGGGACTGGCTAGTCAGGCGGACGTCGCGCCCGAGCACGACAGGACCGGTCTGCAATTGTGGCGCCAGCGCCACGCCGATATTGCAAGCCACATCCTCGTTCAGTTCGTCGGGAACACGGCCACGTACGTCGTAGGCCTTGAACGGACTGGATACAACGCGATCAGACGCGTCCATACACGTCCTCAAAACGCACGATATCGTCTTCTCCGAGATAGCTGCCGGACTGCACCTCGATCAGCTGTACCGGCTCAGTGCCGAGATTTCGCAGACGATGGACGCTGCCGATCGGCAGATAAGTGCTCTCATTCTCGCGCAACTCGAACACCTTGTCGTCGCAAGTGACCTCGGCCACGCCCTTGACCACAATCCAGTGCTCGGCGCGCTTGTGATGTTTTTGCAAGCTCAGCGCGGCGCCCGGCTTGACTTCGATGCGCTTGACCTGGAAACGTTCTCCCATGTCGATCGAGTCGTAATTGCCCCAAGGCCGGTAAACCTTGCGGTGGAAGAGATGCTCCTGGCGACCGGCCGCCTTGAGCTGGTCGACGATCTTCTTGACGTCCTGCACACGATCCTTGCGCGCCACCAGCGTTGCATCTGCCGTATCCACGATTACAAGGTCCTCGACGCCGATGGTCGCGATCATTCGGCGGTCCGATGCCCGCACAAGGCAGCCCCGGGTATCGACCGTGACCACATCGCCTTCATGATGGTTGCCGTCACCGTCTCGTTCCGCAACAGCCCACAGCGACGACCATGAACCGATGTCGCTCCAGCCGCAGCTGACCGGCACCACCGCGGCATGCTCGGTTTTTTCCATCACGGCGTAATCGATCGAGTCGTCGGGTGCCTTAGCAAACGCGTCGGCACCGACGCGAATGAAATCGAGATCGTTCTTTGAGTCCGCGTACGCCTTGCGCACTGCCTGCTCCATCTCTGACTGGAGACGCTTCAGCTCTTCGAGATAACGATCAGCCCGGAAGGCGAACATGCCGGAATTCCATGCGTAATCGCCACTCTGCAGGTATTGCTCGGCCACCTCGAGACTGGGCTTCTCGACAAAACTGTGGACCGCAAAAGCATCCGCTCCAAGCGCATGCCCGGCCTTGATGTAGCCGTATCCAGTCTCGGGGGCATCCGGCTTGATTCCAAAGGTGACCAGCCAGCCTTCGCCAGCCAAGGGCTGTGCCGCGTCGACCGCGCTGCGGAAGGAGACTTCATCCTGGATCAGGTGGTCCGCCGGCATCACCAGCATGATTCCATCGGGATCGCTGGACAGCACATGCAGCGCCGCCAACGCGATCGCTGGCGCTGTATTACGCGCCATCGGCTCCAGCAGGATGCCGCCACTTGCCTGTCCGATCGCTTGCAGTTGCTCGCCAACCATAAAGCGATGGTCCTCGCTGCAGACGGTGATTGGCGGCTGTGCACCGGGCAGGCGCCCTGCACGCAGGACTGTTTCCTGATACAGCGAGTGATCTCCGAGCAGGGCCAAGAACTGCTTGGGCTGGTTCTGCCGGGAAAGCGGCCACAGGCGCGACCCGCTGCCGCCGCTGAGAATGATGGGATGTAGCATCCGTTAACTGCTCCTTGAAGAACTCCGACATGTTACAGAGTCAGGATCAAGCCAATATTGCGATTACCGGAACGCCCTTCGGCGGGCAGGTCCTGTCCTGGAGGATCGCCGGGGTCGAACGCCTCTACTCCAGCCCGAACTCACCAATCGCCTCCGGTCGAGCGCATCGTGGCGGCATCCCGGTGATTTTCCCGCAATTCAATACCTTCGGCCCCGGCCCGCGCCATGGATTCGCACGACTTGCCACCTGGGACTGCCTGGAAACGACGGCGACGCACCTCGTGTACCGCCTGCGCAACTCCACCGAAACCCTGGCCCTCTGGCCATACGAGTTCGAAGCCGTCCTCGAAGCAAAATGCCATGCGCGTGCCCTCAGCACGGCGCTATCGATCAAAAACCTCGGTACGCGCGATGCCAGCTTCACCTGCGCGCTGCACACCTACATTGGTGTCGGCGATCTCGCGCGCATCCGTTTGTCGGGACTGCAGGGATATCGTTATCTCGATTGCGCGGGAGGAGAACGCCATGACCACATCGACGAAACCGAATTCGTTGCATTTGGCAGCGAAATCGACCGCATCTACTGCGACAGCCCCTCCTCTGTGAGGCTGGAAGGCGATCCGGCGCCGATCACGATTCGGCAATCGGGCTTCAGCGATACGGTGGTGTGGAACCCTGGACCCGAACTGGCGGCCGCCATGCCCGACCTGGGCGCGGAGGAGTACTCGCGCTTTGTTTGCGTGGAAGCAGCAGCAGTGATGCGACCCGTGAGCTTGCAGGCGGGCGAGCATTGGCAAGGTAGTCAGACCCTGATCGTCTAGAATGGCGGGCTACGTTCCATAGGTCCTTGCTCAATGAAGATCCTGGTCGGTTACAAGCGCGTGGTGGACGCCAACGTCCGCGTGCAGGTCAAGCCCGATGGCAGCGGCGTCGTCACCGACGGCGTCAAGCTGTCCGCCAACCCCTTCGACGACATCGCGCTGGAAGAGGCCCTGCGCCTGCGCGATGCCGGCAAGGCCACCGAGGTCGTGGTCGCCACGATCGCCCCGGCCGACGCCCAACCCCACCTGCGCAATGGCCTGGCCATGGGCGCCAACCGCGCCATCCACGTGGTCGCCGACGAGGCTGTGCCCCCGCTGGCCGCCCCCCGCGCCTTCCTCAAGCTGATCGAGAAGGAGCAGCCCGACCTGGTCCTGATGGGCAAGCAGGCGATCGACGACGACTCCAGCCAGACTGGCCAGATGCTGGCCACCCTGTGGGGCCGTCCGCAGGCGACCTTCGCCAGCAAGCTGGTGGTCGACGGCGGCAAGGCCACCGTGACCCGCGAGGTCGATGCCGGCCTGGAAACGCTGGAAGTCGACCTCCCGGCCGTGGTTACCACCGACCTGCGCCTCAACGAGCCGCGCTTCATCAAGCTGCCGGACATCATGAAGGCCAAGAGCAAGCCGCTGGAAACCCTCCAGCTGGCCGATCTCGCCATTGCCGCTGCCGACGCGCCAAAGGCCACCCGGTACGCACCTCCGGCCCAGCGCCAGCGCGGGGTGATGGTCAAGGATGCGGCCGAATTGATCGCCGTACTCAAGCAGAAGGGGTTGCTGTAATGTCCAAGGTTCTCGTTATTGCTGAACACCTGAACGGCAAGCTCAATACTGCTACCGCCAAGACCGTGTCGGCCGCCCAGGCACTGAAACCGGACGCAATCGACGTGCTGGTGCTGTCCGATGCACCGGACGCCGTCGCCGCCGAAGTCGCGCAGATCGCCGGCGTCAGCAAGGTACTGACCGTAGCCAATGCTACGAACGCCCACGCCATCGCCCAAGTGCTGGCGCCACAGATCGCCGAAGTCGCGAAGAGCGGCTACAGCCATGTGTTCGGCCCGAGCACCACCTTCGGCAAGGACGTGATGCCCGCCGTCGCCGCCCTACTCGACGTCGGTCAAGTCTCCGACCTGATGGCCGTCGAGGGCACGCATACCTTCAAGCGCCCGATGTATGCCGGCAACGCCATCGTGACCGTCGAAGCGCCGACCAACCACGTCGTGGTCGCCACCGTGCGCACCGCCTCGTGGCCGGAAGCCGCCAAGGGTGGCAGCGCGACGGTCGAAGCGGCGAGTGTGAGCGCCACCTTGCCGACACACACCCGCTTCGTCGAACTGGCCGCCGGCAAGTCCGACCGCCCCGACCTGCAGAGCGCCAAACGTGTGGTCTCTGGTGGTCGCGGGGTCGGCAGCGCCGAAAACTTCAAGATCGTCTACGACCTTGCCGACAAGCTCGGCGCTGCGGTCGGCGCCTCGCGTGCCGCGGTCGACGCCGGCTACGTTCCAAACGAACTGCAGGTTGGCCAGACTGGCAAGATCATCGCACCGGAACTTTACATCGCTATCGGCATCTCAGGCGCCATCCAGCACCTGACCGGCATCAAGGACGCCGGAACGATTGTCGCGATCAACAAGGACGGCGACGCGCCGATCTTCGAGATCGCGGATGTGGGGCTGGTGGGAGATTTGTTTGTTCTTTTACCCGAGATTGAGTCCAACCTTGCATAATCGCAAGCTGCGCTCTTGCTGTATCCAGACGCATCGCAGGCTCATCCAAAGCGGATTGCGTCCACCCAAACCACGGCCTCTTTACCGTTGGTTTGCTCACAAAACACTATTGACGGGATTTTTGAGTGGATTTCGTAGGCAGCGGAATGTTGGCAACGGCACTAAGGGCCAGACGCTTTGATGGTCCGGGGACGATATTCGCTTCAGGGGTATCAAACTCGCAAGAAACGAGTTCAGTAGAATTTGAGCGCGAAGCTACTCTACTTGCTGCGCACCTAAAGACCAGCCAAGGACCTTTTGTTTATTTTAGCACCTGCAGCATCTCGGATCCGGATCGAGCAAAAAGCACTTACGTCACGCATAAGCTGCAAATGGAAAAATTTGTGGCAACGCACCCCAACCCCCTGATCTTGCGCTTGCCTCAAGTTGTCGGAAAAACATCAAACCCAAATACCCTGACAAACTTTATTGCCAATAACATCACTCACGGCACGAAATTTAGCGTTTGGAAAAATGCACTCCGATGCATTGTCGATGTAGAAGATGTCGCAACTATTGCTTCTGCCTTGCTTCAATCCGGCCAACAACAACAATACCTATATGAAGTCGCCCCCCCGGAAACGGTATCAATGCTGGAGCTAGTCAAGATGATGGAACAAATCCTGAATTTGCCTGCTCAATACGAATTGTTGGATAGAGGCGGCGGGACAATTCCAGACCCTTCGATCATGCTGAAATTGGCAGGCCGAAATAATATCGACCTGACCCAAGGTTACACTCTACGTATCCTTGACAGATACTACGGGCAATACGGTGAAGCCTGAAATTTCAGTAGTCATTCCTGTTTATCGCAGTCAAACGATACTTCCTGCGCTTGTCAAACGACTTGAAGCCGTACTGTCCAAACTACATGACGGCCAATTTGAAGTCGTCATGGTCAACGACTGCAGTCCCGACAACTCATGGGCAGTGCTCGCAGAGCTTGCAAAATCCTATTCCTGGTTGAAAGCCATCGATTTGAGAAAAAACGCAGGGCAACACAATGCAATCCTGTGCGGTCTCAGATACTGTTCCGGGCAAAGGATCGTCATGATGGATGATGATCTACAACACTCCCCTGATGACATCGCTGCTTTGTTAGCGCCCCTGTCGAAGGGCTACGATGTGAGCTACGGAGAGTTCCATTCCAAGCAGCACGCGCTATGGAAACGCATAGGTAGCAAGTTCAACGACTTAATTGCGGGGATACTACTCGGCAAGCCGAAGGGGCTTTATCTATCGCCTTTCAAAGCTATTTGTAAGGGGGTCAGAGATGAATTGATTCACTTCGAGGGACCGAACGTCTACCTAGACGGCCTGATCTTGAATACAACAAACAAGATCGCGACGGTCAAAATTGATCATCATGAGCGCGCTGATGGTCGATCTGGCTACGGTCTTCGAAAATCAATCTCCCTGTGGTTGAAAATGGCGACGGGCTTTTCTGTCGCCCCACTTAGAATAGCCTCTCTAATCGGCCTTGCATTTTCTGGGTTGGGTTTTCTGGCAGCAATCGCCTTTATCATCCAAAGATTCACGATAAACGCCATGCCCGTAGGTTGGTCGTCACTGATGGTTTCCACAATGATACTAGGGGGAATTCAGTTACTTTCGATCGGGATCATCGGCGAATATCTCGGGCGAGTATTGCTGCATGTCAATGGGCGCCAGCAAACTATCGTTGCATCAACAATCAATACGAATAACCCCTCGAATGATTCGAAAACTTCTATCTAACCGGGCGCAACTTCAACAATTCATCATGTACGCCGTTTGCGGCGGCACTGGTGTCTTGATCGATTTGACCATTTATTCACTTCTTGTTGAACGAAGCATCGGCTATCAGCCTGCCAACTTCGCAAGCTACGCGTCGGGTACATTGGTCAGCTTCTTATTAAACAGGCATTTTACTTTCAAGACCTACGACCGCACCCTCCAGCGACTCGGGCTGTTCCTCGCTACTGCGCTACTAGGCTATTTGTTGTCGAGCGCACTACTATGGGTGCTCGTTGGCATTTTCTCTATTCACCCCATAGCAGCCAAGCTTGCCACTCTTGTCTTCGTTTTAATTCTCCAATTTTCCATCAATAAGGCCATAACCTTCCGGCCTCATGCTCCCCGGGTGTAAACATGCCAGTCAATTCAATTGCAAGTAAATTTCATACAGTTATCGTTGGCGGTGGCTTTGCCGGGCTTGCTGTCGCATATGAATTAACACTTGCGGGAAAATCTGTTGCGCTTGTCGAAGCCGATTCTGAGGTTGGAGGACTCGCAGGCGGCTTCAAGGTCGAAGACGAGACCTTGGAAAAGTTCTATCACCACTGGTTCAACAATGATGTTGCGATCATGGAGATAATTGAAGAGCTTGGAGTCAAAGATAACGTTCTGCTCCGACCAACTCGAACAGGAATGTACTATGCCAATCAGTTTTTTCGGCTAAGCACCCCCCTAGATTTGCTTCGCTTTTCAGCGCTCCCCATGGTCGACAGAATTCGCCTTGGGCTAGCTGTGCTCCGTGCCCGAAGAGTCAAGGACTGGAAGAAGCTGGAAGGACTGACCGCCAAAGAGTGGCTGATAAAGCTTTGTGGCCAACGCGCATATGACGTTGTCTGGGACCCCCTTTTGGTTGGAAAGTTCGGGACAGTGGCAGACGATGTTTCCGCTGTTTGGTTCTGGAAAAAACTTGTCCTCCGCGGCGGCAGCAGGAGCAGTTCCGGTGATGAGGTCCTTGCGTACTACAAAGGTGGTTTCGCAGCTTTAGCTGAGCGTCTTGCCGAGGCGATTCGGAATCAGGGTGGAACTATCTTGCTTTCTAGCACGGCGTCTTCTGTTGCGGCTGAAAATGGCCTGGCAACAGGCATTCTACTGGCGAATGGCGAGATCATTGAGGCAGACAACGTAGTCCTGTCGACTGCATTCCCCATTTCAGCCAATTTGTTGCAACAAGTTGCTCCATCAGAGTTCCTAGATAGGCTTCGACGCATTCGGTATCTCGCTAATGTCTGCCTGGTTTTATCCCTCGACAGAAGCTTGTCGGACACATATTGGCTTAACGTAAATGATCCCGGATTTCCATATGTCGGGGTGATCGAGCATACCAACTTCGAGCCGCCGAGCTCCTACGGAGGACGGCACATTGTTTATTTATCCAAATACCTCCCTACAGATCACCAGATGTATCAAATGAGCGACCAGGAACTCATTGATTTCTCATTACCCCATCTGAAAAAGATGTTCCCCGATTTTGAGAAGTCCTGGATACTGGATGCCCATGTGTGGAAAGCAGAATTTGCACAACCCATTGCTGAGCGCCACTATTCCACCTTGGTTCCTGGCAATTCGACACCTCTACCGAACGTCTTCCTGACGAGCATGGCTCAAGTCTATCCGGAGGATCGAGGAACCAATTATGCTGTTAAAGAAGGTCGAAAATTGGGGCGCATTCTGAGTCACGCATGAAAGCCATGCGATTTTTCCCCCCGTCTAAGTTTGCCATATTGGTGCTTTCGGCATTCATGCTTACGTATGCCTGTGCGCATCACTTCAGAGCTGTCAACGTCGGTGATGGCTCTGAATACTATGCAATGGAAATTGCGTGGGCAAAAACCCACAAGCCTTATATGAATGCTGACTCTTGGGCCTCTTACGGCGATTTCGTAAGCAGCAACTCAGTTTCTGGACTGGAGCCCGAAGAACAATTAAGAAATAAGTTCCCTGCGTTACGACGAGGCAACACAGCCGACTTCAATCATTTCTGGGCATACCCTCTTGCTGCTTCCGTTTTTGAACTGGCCTTTCCAGGGCATATTCATGCAGCATTTCTCCTACTCCATTCAGCTTTGCTAAGCTTCATGTTGGCAGCCTGCTGGAAGTTGCATGGCAAATCAGGATTGATCACTGCATTTGTTCTCGTCGCGTTCTCGCCCACTTTTTGGTTTATCAATAAGGTGCATACGGAATGGTGGACCGTTACGCTCACAATTAGCGCGGTTGCAGCTGCCACCCAGAAAAAATGGTCTTTAGCCGCGTTATTGTTGAGCATTGTCAGCACCCAGAACATCAGTTTTGCGCTGCCGGCGGGAGCATGCTGGGTTTTTGCCTTGTTTGCATCATGCAAGGCGCGCACCATATCTCTGCTGGAGTTAATATGCCTCGTAGCTAGTGCAGGTATCGTGTTGCTGCATCCCATCTACTATATGAGTCGTTATGGAGTTTTGACCCCCCAGCTACTTGCTGGAGGGGCGAATCTTAAGGGCCATTTTAACGGCCTGTATTACATTTTTGATCCTGACATTGGATTGCTTCCGAATTGGCCGGTCGGCATCCTAATTCTGCTTAGCTCTTTTTACGTTCTATTCAAAAACAAAGAAGAATTAAAAAAAATCGACACTCAAGTTGCGCTTCTTGTAATTACATATCTTGGGGCTACGTTATATGCGCACGGCGCAAGTGAGAACATGAACTCCGGCGCTACCGTATACGTGTCCAGATATGCGTTGTGGTATATCCCGGTCTTCTATTTTCCGCTGCGGCTCTTGATTCAGCGCGCGCTTGGAGCTCGTCATGAGTAAAACTTTACTCTTTTCTGCGAGCGCTCTTTTTCTTGTATCCGCAATTTGGAATTCAATCGAATATTGGCCGTCCAAGCCACAAATCTATACTGAGCCATCGCCAGCCGCGAAAATCATATATACGCTGGCCCCATCGATTTACGATCCCCCAGAAGAGGTTTTTTTTGAGCGATATTCTGGCCTGGGAGAAGTCCCTATTATCCGTCCCTCCATTATTCTTGGGCCTCACTGCAGAAAAGCAATGTTCTTGGGGCCAGGGACAGAAGCCCACCTATACTCCCGTAGTCTTTGCAACATGTCTGAAAGTTCGGCCAGCCAAGTGTTGAGTCTTTTCGCATCGCGCTTCTCGTCAGAACCGCATGCCTCTTTTTTAGTGTCCCCCCAAGCTATTGATGAAATGATGGTAATTGCGGCAAGGGGAGAGATCTATCTTCCTTCGAGCAACCCTTCATTCAAGCAATTTTTGGATGAAACTTGGGCGACCCCCGAGAAATGGGGGGCATGGTCAACTTCATCGACTGCGTACATCAGATTCAAAGCCCCCGATGTATTAGGTCCATTAATAGTGGACATTGATTACACCGCGTTTCTTGCAGGCAGCCACGAAGCTCTCACAATAATCCCTAGCATTAATGGCCATGATCGATCACCAATCGTGGCAAAGCCGAATAATATTCCGTCGAATATGGTCATAACAATTTCCGTGAATGAGCTCAAAGAGCGTGACGGAGTTATCGAAATTAGTTTCAATTTAGACCACCCGATGTCTCCCTCTCAGCTTGGGATCTCACCGGATGGCCGATTACTTGGTATCGGGCTGACCAAACTCACATTCCGTTGAGCTAGGGCAGAACTACACTAGCCACTGTTCTTCGACTGTTTGAGGTAAACTGGAACCTAGGTCGCAAAGCGGACCTGGGCGTATTTTTATGTTGACATTACCGTATCGGAGAGGCACAACGGCATGAAGCAATCAAATTTTACTACTGCCTGCGTCGTTGCCACGCTATGCATGGCACTTGGCGCTTGTGATAAGGCAAACACCCCATCCGTGACTGGTGCTGACGCGTCACAAAAAAAACAAGCGCAGCAGCAAAATACACCACCGATTGATCCAGAAGGTGTCAACGCGGCGATTCCCGCAGCCGACTTTCATTTGGCACTAGTGGCTCAGCAAGGTGACTTGCAGACTTCTGCAGACGGGAAGTTCCGCGTCTTGAAGATAAGTGTTACGAACGCCGGCAAGCAGCCGATTAAGGGGGCAGGGAAATTTCCTGTAAATCTCGGGGTACAAATCCTCGGCAACGACGGAACTGTTACTGGCCCCGGAGCAGTTGTAGATTTCGTGCGTGCAGCTCTTCCACTCATTCAACCGGGTGCGACTGCCGAGGTCGATGTAAACATTCCTGCAAATGATGCGCGAACGAAAGAGCGCAAGCTCAGAGTGGCAGCCGTTCAGGAAGGCGTGCATTGGTACACAGATGCTGGAGACTCCCCTATTGTGATTGGCCCCCTTTAATCTGATCGATCATGCGAATTCCGCGCTACTCTAGCTAGCGCGGGTTCTGCCATAGAATAAGTCTCTGCAAGTTACGTCGCGCTCTAATGATTTCAGCCTGAAAGCCCACTCAAGGGCGTACACAATCAAAGTAAATACAATAGGCACTTTCAGGCTTACTGGTCAACGGATTGCCTACTACAAAGTCCGTATAATGAAACTTGCCTGTTTCTACTGTTTTGGGCATCTCACAAACACCCATATTTTCCTTAATTCCGAATCCGGTCTTCTCCAATAACAATCGCAATTCATTATTGGTGTACTCGTGCTTATGCTCTGGATGAATAAATCCTCCATGCCAATCACTGGTATGGATTTTTGTAAGCTCCCGATTGGGGGTATCCAAGCAAAAATGCCCCCCCCGTTTCAGTAATCTAAATGCCTCTTTACACATGTTAACCCCCCCGTGCAGGTCGACATGTTCAATGGATTGACCTGACCATATCAGATCAAAGGATTCGTCAGAAAGCATAGGCAGATGCGTCATATCGCTGTAATGAATGCTCACCCGCCCCGGGGCATCAACCGATATATCGATATCCTTATACATCTCATGGCGATCTTCCTTCGGAAGGTCAACCATTACGAGTTCCTGGAAGAGATGCTGATATCCCATATGGTACAACGGCGCATTGGCCCCTCCAAGATCCAAGATTCTCGCAGCAGGCGGCAGTAAACGATTGACCATAAGTATTCGCGCCCGGTGAATCAACTGCAGATGAAATTCTTCCGCCCGACTTATTAACTCACATACACCCCAATGCGATGTGAGAAACGAAACTGAATTTTCCAAGCTAGGAATTTCTTTCACAAAAGTTTTTCCATGATATTTTTCAAGGAAGGCATTGCGTCATCACTTAGTGTGCGCGCCTAATGGTTCCATATTTGACGGGACGATTTTTCGCGAAGAACATTTTTAAGCCTGCCTGCGGCAGCTTGCCATGACCAGTTAAACTCGAGCGTGTTTTTCTCTTCGTTGGGATGGTCTTCAGTTAGAAGTCGAAATAGAGCTTCTGAATCACCAGGAGTAAAGTAGCGAGCTCTTTCCCCGGCCAGTTCCTTAAACACCGGAATATCGGACAAGATTAAGGAGGTATGCCATTGTGCGGCCTCTACAATCGGTAGACCAAAGCCCTCGCAGTAAGATGCTTGAATCAGGCATGCCGCATTTCGATAGGCATGAGTCAGGTCTATATCACTGGCATCTTCAAACCAAAACAAACGTTTCCCAAATTCCTCATGCTTCAAAATACGGTCGCAGATGCTTTCAGTGTTCCATCCCCGTTTCCCGAAAATCACCAGACTGGTATTTACACCTGAGTTCCAGATAAGATCAAAAGCGTCCAGCACAGTGCCATAACCTTTTCGCGGCTCTATTGTGCCGACCATCATAAATGCTCCGGGCCGCTCCCCTATAGCGCTCTTTACATGCTTACTAACGGGGATGTCATCAGCAATCTCTCGTAAATCACAACCAAGCTGCACAACCTCGATACACGGAGATGTTACCTGCTCCATGTCAGTCTCTTTAATCCAAGCGCGTAAATCGTCTGCCGTCGCCTTGGAGTTGCAAACGATCAGGTCGCTATTTAACACTGCATATTCCAACCAACGCCTGAAAACCATTGGCATATAGTCAACGCAATATTGCGGGTATCGCAGAGGAATCAAATCGTGGAGAAAGGTTCCTACTCGACCGCCTGCATCATGGACAGCCTTAATGGTTGCGTTAAAGCGTTCTGGGGATTCCCAAGCAGAATCCAGCATAAAGAAAATGTCCCCCGCTGCCCATCGGCGCACAGGCTCCATTTCAGGCAGTCCGAGAAGATTCGGCACGTGTGCTTCGGCGTTTCGAATGACTCCATCAGGAGCATGCGCGATAGCCCTGCATGTCCACAGCGTCGGTTGTTCGGAGAGCATCAGCTCTCGTGCGAAATTACGTACAACGCGATGAATACCAGTTCCATAGTCCTGATCAATGACTTCACTAAGATCCAGTACGATTTGTGGGACGCCATTCGCCGAATCTTCGCGCGACAGTGCATGCGCGATGGCGGGAAGCTCGATGGCCGCGTCCCGCTCCCGGCCGCGATACCATTGCTCCATAGATTCAATCAGACTGGAGGCATTTTTAGCGCTTCTCGCCGCCATGGCGGCATCCACGGCCGCCCGATAGACCGCAGCTGTGAGGTCGGGATCGTGCTCACGCTCAATGCACTGCCGGGCAGCATCCGAAATACACGATCGCTCGACAGGATCCATCAATAGGTTCTCAATCGCTTTGGCAAGCCCGGTAACTGTTGGTCTTTGCTCAACCTTGATTACTGCGCCGGAGTCGATTTCGGAAAAACTCGCGTAGTCGTTCACAATCGTGGGAATACCCGCAGCCATGCAGTCATAAACCGCCTTGGACGTTTCACCACGACTGCTGGCCCGCAACTGGACAGCACAGTCGGCGGCGTCTAGATAGGTCGAATACGTTTCATCATCGACAAACCCGGTGATTCGCGCCTGAATCGGGCTCTCGGCGATCATCGTGCGTATGCGCGCACCGTAGTCCGAGCCTTCGTTTTCCCCCACAAAAACGATCTTGACGCGCGAATGCAATCGCTCCGGAAGGATTGATGCAGCTTCCAGAAAAAGATCATTGAGTTTCGTATCGGCCAGGAATCCAAAGGAAACGACCAGAAGTTCGCGCTCTGAAATCCCCAGAAGGTCACGGGCGGATTGACGTCGACGCGCCGCGCCTTCCCGGCTGGCAGGATGCAGTGGCATCGGCGCGCGAAAAATGGACGGCCGCGCCGCAAGCGGGAAAAACTCCGAAAGAACATCCACAGAATGATCGCTATGCACGATAAGTGCGTCCGCTCGTTCGATGACGCGACGCGAAGTCGGGAATTTCAACTTGGCGGCTGCTACACCATCCTTTTCAAGGCATGCAATGGCGGACCGTCCGTGTGAGTACCCAAGCTCCTTGGCGAAAAGACCTGGGTGGGCAGAATCCATGTAGGCGAGTATCGAACTCAGGTAAGCATCATGCATGACGACCACACCCGGGTGTTTGTCCAGCAATTCAAACATGTGCATGTGGAAAGGCGAGTTTCCAAATTGATACACGATGGCATCGAATTCGCCTGCGCGTGCATCAAATAAATGCCAGCTATAGGTTGGATATGCCTTGAGATATTCGGGGACCCTCGCAATTTCCGCTGTCGTGAATATCTCGAGATCGAAGCGGGACGCCAGTGATGGCAATACAAGCGCCGCATATCCTGCAATCCCCGTAGCTTCTGACGGTAAGGGCGTTACTACCGCAATGCGTTGCCGCTGTTTGTGGAAGCGCCGCGAATTGTGCTGCGCCCGCCGGCGCTCTACCGCCTGCTCCCACGCCGTCAAAGACAGCTTTGCCGAGTTCTCCCATGTGAATTGCCGCGCGTGGCGCTTGCCCCACTCGGACAGCGAATGGCTAAAGTCCCGATCTTGCAACACCTTGGTCAATCCAGCCGCAGCTTCGTCGACATTTGTCGCATCGAACAATGCATCCCCGCGCTGGACGATTTCTTCCAGACTTGAATTTGCCGCAGCAAGCACAGGAGCACCGCATGCCATGGCCTCGACGACGGGAAGGCCGAAACCTTCATAAAGCGACGGAAAAAAGAACGCATCGCACGATTGCAATAATTTGACCAGATCTTGATCCGGAACTTTCCCGGTAATCACGAAATCGTTCGGGGTGAGTCCTTCCCGAGATGCGAGCGCGCACAAGTTCTCCTCATGCTCCACTTGGTTGAATACCAGTTGCACCCCTTGTCGATCATCCGGGCTGATTCTTGAAAATGCCTTAATCGCAAAAGGAAGATTCTTGCGGAAGTCACCATTGCCTGTATAGAGAACAAATCGACGCTGGATTCCATAGCCACGCAAAAAGTCGCGATACATCGCTTGGGCATTCGGTACTGGCTGGAACATCCCGGACACACCAGCATGGATGACAGCAGTCCGGAAATGCGGGATACCGAGAAGGTTCACCACGTCGCGCCGGGTGGCTTCCGAAATGCATAGCAGTAAGTCGAAACGCTGCAGATCGGCGAGCGCGCGCCGATACCACGCAGCGTATTCCTCGTTACGTAGGTAGTGATCGGCGAAAACGAGTGGAATCAAGTCGTACATCGTGACCGATGTGATGGCGGATTCGACATCAGCCACTCCGGCCACGCCGGTCGCGTGCTCGACAAAACCCTCAAACAGACTGTTGACGTGGACTACGTCTGCCCCTAGGCGCTGGTAATGGTCGCGAACGATTTCTCGCGCCATGGGGCGCAATCTGTCTTCCGGGTGACCATGCGGGTAGCGCGCGCCCGCATAAAAGTATCGACTGGTTTGTGCCTTGTCGCCGGCATTGGCGCGGATGAATGATTCCATTTCCCGTGCCGAGTCGCCATAGGTGCCATCAATCCCGAATGCCAGCTCGTGGCCGCCCGAGGGGAGCGTTTCGCGAATTACATGCTGCATCAGATCCAGGCTGTAGCGGCCAATCCCGCGATGCCGGGACTCAGTTTGTCCCGCCTGCAGGTCGAGGGCAATCCGGATCATCTATTGGCTCCGCAGATCAAGCCAGCCGACGCAAATCGGCGTCGACCATCATTGCCACCAATGTCTTCAGATCCGTTTTAGGCTGCCAACCGAGTTCTCGCATTGCCTTGCCGGGGTCGCCAAGCAACACGTCAACTTCAGCCGGACGGTAGTATTTCGAATCAATGACAATGTGATCTTCGGCATTCAGACCGACGTGCTCGAACGCGAGCCTGCACATTTCGCGTACTGTCGTCGTGGTCCCGGTAGCCACAACATAGTCACCACCCTTCGGCTGCTGTGTCATCAGCCACATCGCCTCGACATAATCCCCGGCAAATCCCCAGTCCCGCTTCGCATCGATGTTCCCCAAGCGCAGATCCTTCGCGAGACCAAGCTTGATACGGGCCACGCCATCAGTCACTTTGCGCGTCACGAACTCAATCCCCCGGAGCGGGGACTCATGGTTGAAGAGAATGCCGCTAGACGCATGCATCTCGAAACTCTCGCGATAATTGACGGTTGCCCAGTGGCCCATCAACTTAGCGACGCCATACGGACTTCGCGGGTAGAAGGGCGTTGTTTCGCTCTGGCGTTCGGCCTGAATCAGCCCGAACATCTCGCTGGTCGAAGCCTGATAGAACCGGGCATCCTTGTTGACAAGCCGCAACGCCTCGAGAACGTTGAGCACTCCGACACCGTCGACCTGGGCAGTCACCAGCGGCTGCTGCCACGAACTGCCCACGAAGCTTTGTGCCCCGAGGTTGTACACCTCGTCCGCCTTGCTGGACTCCATAGCGCGGATCAGCGACGAAAGATCCGTGATGTCGCCATCAATCAGGTTCACCTCTCGCTCTATCCCCAGTTCACGCAAACGCCAGAGCGTATCCGTGCTTCGCCGAGCAAGAATTCCATGTACTACGTAGCCTTTCTCCAACAGTAATTTCGACAGGTACGCACCATCCTGCCCCGTAACCCCAGTGATCAACGCATTCTTGTTGCTCATTGAATCTCCTCACAATCCTTCAAAATGTCTTCGAGTGTCTGGTGTATATCGATATTCGGATACCACCCTGTGTCTTGGTGTATCAGCGTGCAATCCGCAACAACTCGTCGCTGCTCTCCGGGCCGCAGCCTTGAGGAATCGATCTTGATTTCTGCCTCCACCTGCTCGATCTCCAGCATGGCGGACAACATCTCCCGCACCGAGCGATCACGTCCAGATGCGACATTGTAAATGCGGCCGGTGCTCCCTTTGAGCAACAACGCGGAATATGACGCCACAATGTCACGCACGTCCGTGAAATCGCGCTTCACATCGATATCTCCGACCGTAATCAGTGGATCCTGGCATCCTCTCCTAATCGCCACGATCTGCTTCGCCAACGAAGGAATTACGAATCGTGGATCCTGGCCAGGACCGATGTGGTTGAAAGGCCTGGCGACCACGACGTCCAGCCCGTAGGCCCGGTGCCAAGCAAGGCAACACTGCTCAGCCGCGATCTTGCTCACCGCGTAGGGGTTCCCAGGCGCGGGCAATCTGCTTTCTGGGATAGGGAGATCCGCCTCTTCCACCTTGCCATATACGTCGCCGCTACTGACGTAGAGAAAACGCCCTTCGAAGCCGGTACGCCGCAGCCCTTCCAGCAAATTGAGCGTTCCAATAACGTTTGTGGAAAACGTCTCCTGGGGATCGTCGAACGATTTCGGAACGAAGCTCTGCGCTGCCAGATGCAGGACTCCGTCCAGCCTACCCTTACTTGCAATCGTGTCTTCAAGCGCTTGGACATCGCGAAGATCGACACCATCGAGAGTGACCAGCTCCATCGATGAACCCGGCATTCCATTCGCCTGAATCAACCGCCCCACAAAACCGGTAGCCCCGGTTAAAAGAAGTTTTTTCACATCTTGACTCCGATGACCGCGTAATCCGGTGCGGCGCGAGCGCGATCTAGGAGCTGATTGATCGAGTTTGCTCCGGGCAATGCTGGATCAAGCAACTCCGGTGCCCCCCAATCGCGCCCAGCGGTCAAGCGCTCAATTCTCGCTTGCTTGAACCCCCTGGCTTCAACCATCCATTTCAAGGTGTTGGGTGGAATCGGATTCCGATGCGTAGGATCATTGTAAAAATCGATGCTGCTCACCATGAAATTCTCCGGGTTGGGAGTCTCGAGGATTAGCAGTCCACCCGGCTGCAAGGTGCGGTGCGCCTCATCCAACAGTGCCACCAGATCAGCCAACGCTAGGTGCTCGACCAAATGCATCGAGGTCACGGCAGAATAAACCGATTCGGGTTGACGCTTCAGGAACTCCAAGGCATCCATTGCATGAACATCGAGTCCCTTCGACTTGCAGAGGCCAACGAACGTCCCATTCGAATCTACTCCGCACGCAGCAATTTCGTGCTCCCGAAGAATTTGCAGCCATTCGCCATTGCCGCACGCCACATCCAGCACGGGCAATCCGGAATCCAGTACTCCGGCTTCCTTGAGGCTGTCGATGTAAGGCAACATCCTAGTGCGCAACAACGCGCTGTCTCCCCTGAACTTGCTCTCGAATTCGACATACAGGGAATCGAGGCGTCTTTCCGCTTCTGCGGCGGCATCTTGTTCGCGCTTGTGGCGCTCGAGAATAGCCCGTGCGCCTTCAACCTCAGTTGCGAGCTGGCGGAACCCCAAGAGTTCCCGCGCGAAAGCCTCATGGCGACTTGACAAGAAAACAACATCAGCTCCCAATCGTGCTGCGTTGTCTTCATGCTTTCGCAACTCATCAGCTACCGCACCAGCAAGTTTCTTTCCATGTACGAGATCTTTTTCCAAATTCGCAATCATGGACCTTAAAGCAGTCGTCTCGGCATTCGCTTGCTGGATCTGCAGTTCCGCTGCATGGGACCTTGCAACGAACGCTTCTTCAACATCATTTATCGCTTGATCGGTGCGCTCTATATTGCTTATGGCCCGACTCGCATGGGCCTCGGCCGACATGGACAGTTCGGCATTTGCTGCAAGCCGGCTTGAAATCTGCGCGACCAACCTGTTCAGATGATCGCCAAGCTCCTTGAATTCATAAGCTTGACGAGCGGCGCTCGCGCTTGCTCGTCGATCGACACTACCCAGCCGGTACAAGCCATGCCCCCAACGGATGACGCGACCGAGCAGGGGCAGCTTGCCCCACTGCCTCAATTTGGTAGGCAGAAGCAATCCATCGATGTGAACTCTATGGACCTCCCCTTCGGGCGACCATCGAAATCCAGCAAGCAGATCGATCACATCGGTCTCCCCAGACCTGAGTTTGGCCGCATGGTGAGCCAAGCCCTCAGGATCCGGAGGACGCTTCAGGATGCAACGGTAAGCAGCCTCGACCAAGACACTGTCGGAATACCGTAAAAAGTCTCCGACCGTATAACTGTCCTTATATTCAATCGTGGAGTTCACCCCTGGCCACCACGCCATTACCCCATCCACGGACGCGCGCGCACCCAAGTTGATCGACGCCAGCCGGCTCCTCACTTCGGAAACAATTTCCTGTGCACTTTTCTCGCGCATCACAAAATCGCCTTCTTATGCTCGATTGAAATCAGTGACGGTGCAAATGCCAACCCGACGAACGAAGGAAACCTGATGTTCACCACATTGAACATGATTGCGTAATCACGCCATTGATAATTGCTCGCCAGATGGGTCTCGGCACTATGCAAAGCAATGGAAACAGAATAGCTTCCAGCCCCGAATGCAACGGGGAAACGGATCATGTATTCGACTATGTCACCAACACCAAGATTCTCGACAGACTGATCGGTATACGCGGTATTTGTTCCGTAAACCGGCTGCCCGAGGCGATCTCGAATCATGTATCCAAGCGTCAGCGCTGGAATGGGAGCAACAATCCGGACCACTACCCGAATAGCGACCTCATCCCCAACGGCAACGAACTCCACCGGATCGCCCGCCAAATCCAGCATTACGGCACTCTCGATGGCCGCTTCTCCGGTGCCAGACTCCGTCGCCACTACTGCATTCCTGCGTTCCGTCTTGATCGTGCGATTTTCCTTTTCCGCAACCATGGCGTTATAGAGATCCAATACTTCTGCCGGCTCACCATCAAGCGCAATTTTGCCGCTATCAAGCAGTATCGCCCTGTCGCAGAGTGCCTTTACTGCGGTGGGATCGTGGGACACAAACAGGAGCGCAGTTCCTTGCTCGCGGAACTCACGGATCCGCTGGAAACTCTTGTGTACGAAATAGGTGTCGCCGACCGCCAACGCCTCGTCGATGATCAACAATTCCGGACGCTTGGCCGTTGCAACAGAGAAAGCCAGCCTCATTTGCATGCCGCTGGAATAGGTTCGCAGAGGCTCATCAAAGTACTCTCCAATCTCGGCAAACTCTTCCACTTCAGTAACGAGTTGGTCGATTTGGTTCATGGGCACGCCCATTAGCCCGGCGGAATGAGTGGCGTTTGCCCGACCCGTCAGTTCCTGGTTGAATCCCAAGCCAAGTTCAAGCAGGGCAGCTATGTGACCCTGCCGATGCACAAGGCCTTCTGTCGCTACGGCCGTTCCAGTGAGCACCTTGAGCAAGGTGCTCTTACCGGCGCCGTTCTGCCCAACAATACCGACGGCCTCGCCTCGATGCAGACGGAAGCTGATATTCCTAAGAATCCATTTGCGCTGGGGATCGCCCGCGCGGATTCCGAACCAACTCGCGATGCGTTGCAATTCGCTTCGATAGCTCGAATAAGCCTTGCCAATGTTTTCCGCGAGAAGAATGACGTTGCTCACAAGACGTCAACCAATTCGGAAGAGGCACGGCGAAAAATGATCAAGGCAATTGCCAGCACAAAAAAGGCGACAGCAAGAACATATAAGAGAGAACCAAGTTGCGGCCCCCGCCCGTAAAGGAGAACATCGTGGTACGCGTTTACCAGGCACACTAGTGGGCTGGCGGATTGAAATCGCACCAATGCAGGTGGAACGATAGTGGCGGGGTACATGATAGGAGTTAGCCACATAAGAAATTGCAGCACCACTGGCACAACTTGACCAATATCCCGCATGAATACGTTCAACACCCCGAAAAATAAGCCTACACCAAGCGATAGAGCAACCGTGATCATCATGAGCACGGGCAGCCAAAGCATCGACCAGGCAAAAGGAGCACCAAATGCAACAAGCAAGACAAATACGGCAACCAGCAGCGCCAAGTTATTGAGCACAGCAGATCCACCCACGATCAAAGGCAAAGTTATGCGAGGAAATTGGATTTTTCTCAACAATGCGGCGTTATCGATGAATACCGTCAGGCAGCGCATGACCACTTCGGAGAAAAGATTCCAGCAAAGCATCCCTGCCATGAGGTAAATCGCATAGCTGTACCGCCCTCCGACACCAGGCAACTTGGCGCCAAGAACCTGCGAGAGCACAAGCGACATCACGCCAACTTGCGCCAAGGGTTGCAGGATCATCCATAACGTCCCGAAGCGACTTCTTGCGAACCGGGCTCGAAATTCATTTAACACAGAGCTTCGAACGAAGCCTCTGTATTTCCAAGCCGCCGCCGCGCGCCGTGCCATGCCTTTTCCAACGTTCTTCATGGCAGCCCAACCATCCCCGTAGCTCTTAGAATCTTCCGCACCTCCACTTCCTCTAACGAATGCACAGGAGTCGGAATGATTTGGCGTTCATTCGTCATGCGCATCTTGTCGGCTGCATTTTCGATGTTCGGTTCCGCCCAGTAACTCGATCCCCCCTCTTGATACCTTCCGTTTACGGGTACGAGCACGTATTCCACGCGGAACGCATCATCGACCATCAAATCCGTATTCCCTGACCAGCCTGTTGCAATCACCGGCTTGCCCAGCAACATGCATTCGGCAATTCCCAGTCCGAAACCCTCAGAGCGATGCAAGGACACGAAAGCATCGCAGCAACGCTGCAGTGATCTCAAATGAGCAGCGTCGATCACCTGGTCAATGAAAATAATTCGCTGGTCTCCGGCAGCAATATTGATCAATCTCTGCAGCTCCAACGGATGCCTGAACCCGTTGCTGGATTTAACCAGCAAGCGGACATCACCTCGCTCCGGAAAGGCTTGCTTGAATGCCTCGATCGTCGCGAAAGGGTTCTTTCGCTCCAGCGAGGAACTGAAATCGAACGTCGTGAGGAAAATGAATTTGTCTTCGGGCAACCCGAAATCACCACGCTGGAGACCGCTGTCCGGACGTTCCGCCGACAATGGAATCGGCACCCGGTTGATGGGCTTGTCAGTTATCTTGCGGAAGGCGTTTTCGATGAATCGCGATGCCACCAGCAACCCATCGACCATGTCCAATGCTGGCAACCACGCTTCCGGTACATCTTCCAGTTCCCAGAACCAGCAGCCGATGATTCGCGTGCCGCGGATTTTCTCCAGCAGCCCCCTGAAAGAAGGATCAAGGAAATGATCCGGATTCGCAAAGACTATGGTCGACGGATATGGCGCTTCGTCCACTAGGAAACCATCGAAATCGGTATCTCCGTTTTGGTGCGGCTGATCGATCTCGATGTTATTAACAGCCACCGGAACACCACACTCGATCAGTGCCCGGGTGTAGAGTCTTGCGCTTTCTGCAAGCCCAAATTGTCCTTTGAAAAATCCGAAGACATTGATTCCTTCGCCGCCGAGTTGCGCACGAGATCCGAATACCGGCGGATCCTTGGGAATAGGTCGGTCCCAGGCAGGAGTCTGCGGAAAATGGGTGGCGTTGCTCGCCACCACCGCATAATCGAGATTGCGATGTGAAATGCGCGTTCGCAAACCTATTGGCAACGTCTGATACAACGCGCGCAACGGCGCGATCGTCCGCAACTGGCTGAACATTGCCAGCCATCTCCGTTTCGCACGACTACTGATTGGATTCAAAGCGGTCACTTCACGCAACAACACTACCCAACCAATCCAGCAAATCCACCCTTGTGATCAGCCCCGTCAATTTCCCACCCTCGGCGATCATCGCGACATGGCCGCGCTCGAAGATCGGCAACAGGGTTTCCAGCGAGGCATCGGCAGGGGTCAGCTCGAGGCGGGTGACCATGGCGATCGACACCGGATCGGCGAAGCGCTTCGGATCGCCATAAACGTGCAGCAGGATGTCGGATTCGTCGACGATGCCGGCGATATGGTCGCCGTCGAGGACAGGCAGTTGCGAGACGTCGTGCTCGCGCATCAACCGATAGGCCTCGGATAGCGGATCGGCCGGGTTGGTGGTGATCGGGGCGCGCTTGATCAGCTCGCGGACGGTATTCGATCGGCTCATGGACGGCGGGCACGCAGAATGTGACGATCGGCCATTATCGCCGATCAAGTGGCCTCATCGTGAACACAAAAATGCCGGCGAAGACGCCTCTGCGTCCGCGCCGGCTTCCTGTTGGCTCGCCCCGCCGTCAGTGGCTGAGGTCGGCGTAGATCCGGTTGAGTTGCTGCTTGAGTTGGAGCTTTTCGCGCTTGATGCTGCCCAGGGTCGCATCATCGAGTGGAAGGACGCCAAGTCCGGCCTCGGCGGTCTTGCGGTCGAGTTCCTGGTGTCGGTAATACAGCTGGCGGAACTCTGGGTTGGCCTTCATCAACGTCTCGATCGATTCCTGGGGTTGCCCTTCGAACATCGCAGAACCTCCTGGGTTGTGGGCGCCGCCGGCGCCGTGGGGGATCGGTGGATTGACCACGATTCGACCCTACTCCCCTGTCTTCCCGGCCCGCAAGTCCCGAGCCCCATTGAAGTTGAAGGTAACGGATAAACGCCCACCATACGGCCACGGATGGTGAAATTCCCCCTGTGCCTGCGCTTGCACAAATGACGCCGGCGTGATGCCATGGGTGAATCGAATTCAGGTTCCGGGTTCCAGGTCCCCCCGCCATGGAAATCACCAATTTCTTGCAGTTGATGACCCAGAAGAACGGGTCAGACATGTTCCTGACCACCGGTGCGCCCATCCACATCAAGGTGGAAGGCAAGATCCACCCGCTCGGCACCTCGCCGCTGCCGCCGGGGCTGGTCAAGCGGATCGCCTATTCGCTGATGGACGAGGAGCAACAGGCCACGTTCGAGCGCGAGATGGAGCTCAACATGGGCCTGATGCTGGCCGACGCCGGGCGCTATCGCGTCAACGTGTTCCGCCAGCGCGGCGAAGTCGGCATGGTGATCCGTGCCATCCGCACCCAGATCCCGAGCATCGACGAGCTGCAGTTGCCGCCGCTGTTCCGCGACATCATCAGCACCCCGCGCGGCTTAGTGCTGGTGGTGGGATCGACCGGCTCCGGCAAGTCGACCACGCTGGCGTCGATGATCGACCATCGCAACAACACGATGACCGGCCACATCCTCACCATCGAGGATCCGATCGAGTTCCTGCACCGCCACAAGCGCTCGCTGGTGAACCAGCGCGACGTCGGTATCGACACCAAGGGCTTCCACAGCGCGCTGCGCAACGCCATGCGCGAGGCGCCCGACGTGATCCTGATCGGCGAGATCCTCGACGCCGAGATCATGGAAGCTGCGATCGCCTTCGCCGAAACCGGCCACCTGTGCCTGGCGACGCTGCATTCCAACAATGCCGACCAGGCGCTGGAACGCATCCTCAACTTCTTCCCGGAAGCCGCCCACAAGAACGTGTTGATGAACCTGTCGCTCAATCTGCACGCGGTAATTTCGCAGCGTCTGGTAAAGGGCGTCGACGGCAAGCGCCTGCCCGCCACCGAGTTGCTCATCAACACGCCGCACATCCGCGACCTGATGCGCCGCGGCCAGGTCCATGCCATCAAGCAGGCGATGGAAGAGTCGCTGGAGGAAGGCATGCACACCTTCGACCAGTCGCTGTTCCAGCTGGCGAAGTCGGGGCGGATCACACAGGAAGAAGCGCTCAACGCCGCCGACTCGCGCGATGGCCTCGCCGTGAAGTTCCGTCTGTCGGAAGGCGCCGACGCCGACCACGATCCTTACGCCGAAATCTTCAAGGCCCAGGAAGCCGCAGCTGCGTCCGCACCTTCCATGGCAACCGAGCCGGAAGCGGAAACAGCGAAGACTCCTGGCAAGGACGAGGCGATCACGCCACCGACGATGCCCAACCTGAGTCAGGGCTTCGAGAACATGTATTGATCGAACGAACGGCACCCACGGGTGCCGTTTCGTCATCTGCGATCAGGCAGCCTTCGGCGCGTCCGGCTGGTTGTCCGGATGCGCGGCGATGAAGGCCGGATGCGTCGCGCACTGTTGCCGGATCGCACGGATGCGCGGATAAGCCGCGAGATCGAGGCCAACCCGATCCGCGTTGTAGAGCTGCGGAATCAGCAGGCAATCGGCGAGCGTCGGCACATTGCCGTAGCAGTAGCGTCCCTGCGGCGAGTTCGCCAGCATTTCCTCGAAGGCCTGCAGGCCAAGGCTCATCCAGTGCCGTGACCACGCCTCGCGCTGTTCCTCGCTGGCGCCGAAATCACGACCCAGCGCCTTGAGCACGCGCAGGTTGCCGAGCGGCTGGATTTCGCAGGCGATCGCCTGCCCCAGTGCGCGGATGCGTTGGCGATCCGCGGCATCGCCCGGGACCAGGCGTGCTCCACGATCCGGCCAGACTTCATCGAGGTATTCGAGAATGGCCAGCGACTGCGTGAGCATGTGGCCATCGTGCTCGAGCGCCGGCACCAGTTCCTGGGGATTGCGGGCGTGGTGTTCCGGCGAATGCTGCTGCCCGCCATCGTTCACCAGATGGACCGACACCAGTTCGTATTGCAGTTCTTTCAACGCAAGACCAATCCGCGCGCGATACGACGCGCTCGAACGCCAGTAGGCAAACAATCGGAGCGATGCGTCGGCCATGATCAGCCCGCGCGCTCGATCTTCTGTTCGATCGCGCCGAAGATCGTCTTGCCTTCGGCGTCCAGCATCTCGATGCGTACGGTGTCGCCGAACTTCATGAACGGCGTCAACGGCTTGCCGTCGCGCAGGGTTTCGACGGTGCGTTGTTCGGCAAAGCACGACGCACCCAGCGACGTGTCCTCGTTCGCGACCGTGCCGGAGCCGACGATGGTGCCCGCAGTCAGCGGACGCGTCTTGGCGGCGTGCGCGACCAGTTGCGCGAAATCGAACTGCATGTCGACGCCCGCTTCCGGTGCACCGAACCACTGGCCGTTGATGTGGGTGAGCATCGGACGGTGGACCTTGTTGTCCTTCCAGGCATCGCCCAGTTCGTCCGGCGTCACGAACACCGGTGACAGCGCCGAGCGCGGCTTGGATTGCAGGAAGCCGAAGCCCTTGGCGAGTTCCGGCGGAATCAGGCCGCGCAGACTGACGTCATTCACAAGGCCGACCAGCTGGATGTGCGCAGCGGCATCCGCCGGCGTCACCGCCATCGGCACGTCGTCGGTCACGATCACGACTTCGGCCTCGAGATCGATGCCGTAGTCCTCGCTCGTCACCTTCACCGCATCGCGCGGGCCGTAGAAACCGGCGCTCACCGCCTGGTACATCAGCGGATCGACATAGAACGATTCCGGCACTTCGGCGCCGCGGGCGCGACGCACGCGCTCGACGTGCGGCAGGTAGGCGCTGCCATCGACGAATTCGTAGGCGCGCGGCATCGGCGCGGCGAGATCGGCCATGTCGAGATCGAACGCACCCTCGGCGTTGCCGGCGTTCAAGGCTTCGGACAGCGCATTGAGGCGCGGCGCCACGTTCGACCAGTCTTCCAGCGCGCGCTGCAGCGTCGGCGCGATCGTAGTGGCACGCACGGCCTTGCCGAGATCGCGCGACACCACGATCAAGGTGCCGTCGCGTCCGCCTTCCTTCAGTGAACCCAGTTTCATCGCGCCCTCAGACTCAAAATGATGGATGTGTCGTTGGTTTCAATTGTAACTTTTCAATCGCTGCCAAGGAAACCGCTGGCGCGATACGTCACCACCAGGGTGTCGCGATGGCCGGATGTCGCGCCCCGGCGCGGACGGATCGGGGTCGACTCATGGATGACGCGCGCATCCTCCATGAACAACAGACTCCACGGCGCATCGAGGGTGAAACGCTGACCATCGGGACCGGCGACATCGAATACCCGCGTCTCGCCGCCGATGATGTCCTCGCGTCCGACCAGCAGCACCGCGACGAAATCGACGCCATCGCGATGCGCGCCTTCCGGCGTCGGCCGGCCGATGCCATCGGCGGTATCGATGCGGAACTGGTGCGCCTCGACGTGCCAGCGCGGCGGATTCGCGGCGAGCGCACTGCAGGAGGATGCAAGCGCCAGCAACAGCTTCGACCACGCCGATTGCGCGCACGTCGCCTCTTCCACCGGCTCGAACCAGCGCTGCATGCCGCCATGCAACGCGTTGTATTCCACCGGCTGCCAGTGCGCCCGATGCGGCTGCAACGCCAAGGCATCGTTTTCAACAATGAAACTGGAATGACGGCGACGGCGATAGCGCCCGCCATCGCGCAGATAGCCATCGGGTTCAAGGCGACTCCACGACGGCAGCAATGCATCGAATGCACCCGCGTCGACACCGGTCAATGCCGCGACATCCGTCGGCGACAACACCGCGAAACCCCGCGTGCGCACGGCTTCGTGGAGTCGCGCCAGTGGCGTGTACGGTGGTGGGAAGCTGATGTCGCTCATGTTCATCCCACTATAAAACGCGAAAAGCCCGCCGAGGCGGGCTTTTGCGTCCGGCGAACCGGTTGGTGTGTGGCAGCCCGTGAAGGATTCGAACCTCCGAATGCCTGAGTCAGAGTCAGGTGCCTTACCGCTT
Source organism: Lysobacter sp. (assembly GCA_027306995.1). Classification (GTDB taxonomy): domain Bacteria; phylum Pseudomonadota; class Gammaproteobacteria; order Xanthomonadales; family Xanthomonadaceae; genus Solilutibacter. The sequence goes on along the minus strand of DAHUXS010000018.1, from coordinate 103,530 downwards.
GGCGAACGGGCTATGAAACGTATTTTAGCGCTTCGAGTACTGCGTTGCGCGACGTGCCTTGTGCAGGCCGACCTTCTTGCGCTCGACTTCACGGGCGTCACGGGTCATGAAGCCGGCCTTGCGCAGTTCGGACTTCAGCGATTCGTCGTACTCGACCAGCGCGCGGGCGATGCCGAGGCGAATGGCGCCGGCCTGGCCGGTGGTGCCGCCGCCGGTGGCGGTGACGACGACGTCGAACTTGTCGGTCGACTGGGTGAGCTCGAGCGGCTGGCGCACGATCATGCGTGCGGTTTCGCGGCCGAAGAACTCATCGATCGAACGACCGTTGATGGTGATGTTGCCCTGACCCTTGCGCAGGAACACGCGAGCGGTGGAGGACTTGCGACGGCCGGTGCCGTAATTCTGCTGGATAGCCATGTGAGTTCTCAGAAGGACAGCGGCTTGGGCTGCTGGGCAGCGTGCGGATGCTCGGAGCCTGCGTAGACCTTGAGCTTGCGGTACATCGCGCGACCGAGCGGATTCTTCGGCAGCATGCCCTTGACGGCGATTTCGATGACGCGTTCCGGGTGGCGCTCCAGCGCCTGGCCCAGGGTTTCGGTCTTGAGGTTGCCGATGTAGCCGGTGAAGCGGTGGTACTTCTTGTCCGTCAATTTCTTGCCGGTCACCACGATCTTCTCGGCATTGATCACGACGAGGTAGTCGCCGGTATCCATGTGCGGGGTATAGGTCGGCTTGTGCTTGCCGCGCAGGCGGTGCGCCAGTTCGACGCAGAGGCGGCCGAGGGTCTGCCCTTCGGCATCCACCACGTACCAATCTTGCTGCACGTTGTCAGCTTTGGCAGAAAAGGTCTTCATGAGCATTGACTCTGTGTGATCGGTACATGGTCGGGCTGGTTCCGGGGCCGGAACTTCACCACGCGATGTGCGAATCGGGGACGAAAGAGGCGGGATGATAGCCCGGATTCCGGGGCCGTGCAACAATCCGGCCATGTTCCGCCAGCCTTCCACCCTCGACGCCCTGCTCGCCGACGCCCAGAACGCCGTGCAGACGGTGGCCGGGCATCCGGTCGCCGAACGCGCCAATCCCGGCGACGGCGAAGCCGACCTGGTGCTGGACGAGCCCGAGCGCCGCCACGCCGCCGGGCTGATGCGCATCAACCACGTCGGCGAGGTCTGCGCCCAGGCGCTCTACCTCGGCCAGGCCGCGGTCGCCCGCGACCCCGCGACCCGCTCCCACCTGCTGCATTCCGCGCAGGAGGAAACCGATCACCTCGCCTGGTGCGCGGATCGGCTGCAGGAACTCGACAGCCGCCCCAGCCTGTTCAACCCGCTGTGGTACGCCGGCAGCTACGCCATCGGCGCCCTGGCCGGCCTGCGCGGGGATGGCTGGAACCTCGGCTTCGTGGTCGAGACCGAACGCCAGGTCGAAGCCCACCTCGACGAGCATTTGCAGGAACTGCCGGCCGCCGATGCGCGCAGCCGCGCCATCCTGCAGACAATGAAGGCTGACGAGGCCCGCCACGCCGATGCCGCCGAGGCTGCCGGGGCGCGCAAGTTGCCGTTCCCGATCCCGAAAGTGATGGCGGCCGCCAGCTGGCTGATGAAGACGGTGGCTTACAGAGTCTGATGCCGCATGCAACGAAGCCGGCTTGCGCCGGCTTCTTGATGGATCATTCGACCAGGTTGCGGCCCTGGTAGAGCTCCTCGATCTCGCGCTTCAGGCGCGCCTCGATCTTCATCCGTTCCTTGAAGGAGAGGTTCTTGGCCTTCTCCTCGAACAGATACGTATCAAGGTCGAATTCCTTGAGATGCATCTTGGTGTGGAACAGGTTTTCCTGGTAGACGTTCACGTCGAGCATTTCGTAGCGCGACTTGATGTTCTTGGCCAGGTAGTCCTGGATCGAATTGATCTTGTGGTCGATGAAGTGCTTCTTGCCCTTGATGTCGCGGGTGAAGCCGCGCACGCGGTAATCGGCGACGACGATGTCCGACTCGAAGCTTTCGATCAGGTAGTTCAGGGCCTTCAGCGGCGAAATCACGCCGCAGGTCGACACGTCGATGTCGGCGCGGAAGGTCGCGATGCCGTTGTCCGGATGCGTTTCCGGATAGGTGTGCACGGTGATGTGCGACTTGTCGAGGTGGGCGACCACCGCGTCGGAAATCACGCCCTTGGCATCGGCCTTGTCGATCACCGGTTCCTCGGAAATGAGGATGGTCACCGACGCGCCCTGCGGATCGTAGTCCTGGCGCGCGATATTGAGGATGTTGGCACCGATGATCTCCGCCACGTCCGTCAGGATCTGGGTCAGGCGGTCGGCATCGTACTGTTCGTCGATGTATTCGATGTAGCGCTTGCGCTCGTCTTCCGACGCCGCATAGCAGACGTCGTAGATGTTGAAGCTGAGCGATTTGGTGAGATTGTTGAAGCCTTGCAGCTTCAAACGGGGCAGCGGCTTGATCACCAGCGGGCCTTAAGGATCCGGCAAGGCGGCGATTATGAGGCAAACCTCCCCCCGCCGAAACCGCGGCGCCATGACAGCCATCGCGAACCTGAACGGAACCCCGTCATGAATCCATGTGTGACCGCAGGTGGCGGTCACGAGTTGCCGTGGACAATTCTTCGCCATACTCTTGGGAAGATTTCATGCCATACGGTTCAGAATGAACTACCACGCCCTGTCGCAAATCGGTGCCCAACGCCTTCCCGCGAGCCCGTTGTCCCTCGATGCCGCGACAGTCGACAGGTTCCTGTCCCGTTGCCAGCGCCACCGCTATCCGTCCCGGGTCGACGTCTTCCGTCCCGGCGACCCGGCCAGCACCCTCTATTACGTCCTGGATGGCTCGGTCAGCATCCTGACCGAGGAAGAGGATGGCCACGAGCTGATCCTGGGCTACTACGGCAAGGGCGAATTCGTCGGCGAAATGGGCCTTTACATCCATTCCGAGCGCCGCGAAGTCACCCTGCGCACCCGCACCCAGACCGAGCTGGCCGAAATCAGCTACGAGCACCTGACCCAGCTGCTGACAGGCGAGCTGGCCGCGGACTCCCCCAAGATCCTGTTCGCGATCGGCGCCCAGCTAACCCGCCGCCTGCGCGATACCGGGCGCAAGGCCGGCCGCCTGGCCTTCCTCGACGTCACCGACCGCATCGTCCGCACCCTGCACGACCTGGCGCAGGAACCGGAGGCGATGACCCATCCGCAGGGCACCCAGCTGCGCATTTCCCGCCAGGAAATCGCCCGTCTGGTCGGCTGCTCGCGCGAAATGGCCGGCCGCGTGCTGAAGAAGCTGCAGGCCGACGGCCTGCTCCACGCCCGCGGCAAGACCATCGTCCTCTACGGCAGCCGCTGAGGCGTGACCCGCGATCCATACGGCGCCCTGCCCGAGGCCGACCTGCGGTTGGCCTCGGTGATGGATGCCGAGGACGTCGCCTCCCTGCTGACCACGCTTGGCTATCCCTGTGATCGCCATGACGCGGCCAACCGCATCCTTACCATCATCGAGAACGACCGCCAGACGCTGGTGCTGGCGCGCGGTTCCGATGGCGCGGTCTCCGGCCTGATCGCCCTCGATTTCATGTACTACCTGCCGCTGGACACGACCACCTGCCGCATCACCGCGCTGGTGGTGACGACGGAGGCGCAGGGGCGCGGCATCGGTCGCCAGCTGCTGCGCGAGGCCGAGCGCCGCGCGCGCGCCGCCGGCGCCGCCCGCATCGAGCTGACCAGCGGATCGCAGCGTACCGACGCCCACAAGTTCTACCGCGACAACAATTACAGCGACGGCACTGTCCGTTTCGTCAAATACCTCGGCGCCGCCTGAACATGTCCAGCAGTCCCATCGTTCCCAAATCCCTGACCTGCCCCAAGTGCGGCAGCAACATGCCCAAGCTGGCGATCGCCGAAGACGACGCCTGGCGCTGCGAACAGTGCAAGGGCTTGTGGCTGGGCATGAACGCCTACGCCCATCTGCGCGACCGGGCCGAAGCGATCGACACCGGCGCCGTGGTGGCCGATCGCCCTAACGACGCCGATGACCATCGCACGATGCCGTGCCCGTATTGCGTCGATCGCGAACTGATCCACATGGTGGACAGCGCCCAGCCGCATATCCATTTCGAGAGTTGCCTGAACTGCTACGGCCGCTATTACGATGCCGGCGAGTTCCGCGACGTGTCGGAAGAAACCTGGCGCGAGCACATCGGCGCGCTGATCGAGACGCTGCGCCTCAACCTCGCGCCATCGCTCTAGGATCGGGATCGCCGGCGCGGCCGGGGCAACCCCAGTTGAGGATGGGCGTGTCCGGACGCAACAGGCGGCGGAACACCTCGACCGAGCCGGGTTTGGGATTCACCACCACCGGGCGCCGCGCCGCCAGCAACAGGGGCAGATCGGCGGTGCTGTCGCTGTAGGCGGCATCGATCGGCGCGGTGTAGCCGGCATCACGGATCATCGCCATCTTCATCTCGTGATGGCAATGGCGCGTCGCCACCACGCCACCGAAGCGCGGCCCGATCTCGGTCCCGATCACTGGCAGGTCGTCGTGGGCGACGAAATCGAGGATGGCGCGCGCCAGTTCCGGCGGCGCGCCGGTCGCGACGATCACGGTATCGCCACGGGCGCGATGCAGGTGCAGCACCTTGAGCGCATCCGGTAGTAGGCGGGCGCGGATCTGGTCCGCGTGGGTCGCGACGTATTCGTCGATCAGCGCGTCGAGATCGCGGCTGCGATACATCCCCACCGTTCCGACCCAGACGAATGCCGAAATGCCGTGGCGACGCGTCGGCAGCCACGCGACCATCGGCCCCGCGACCGGCAGGATCAGCAGTGCCAGCAGGCGGCGCCACCAGCTGCGACGGATCAGCCACGCGAACAGGTGGCTGCCGGAATCGCCGTTGTAGAGCGTGTGGTCGAAATCGAAAACGACGAAATGTCCGGGGTCGGGCATGGAAGGCGAAGAGTTTGTTTGAAGCCTGGCGTCAGGCAACGGCGCGTGGAAGGGTAACCCGGACCAGCAGGCCTGGGTGGTGGTCGAGCAACTCGATGCGGCCGCCGTGACGGGTGGCGATCGCGCGCACCAGGCTCAACCCCAGCCCACTGCCGGGCGAACCGCGATGCGCTTCCAGGCGCTCGAAACGATCGAACACGCGCAGTCGGTCTTCCTCGGGAATGCCGGCGCCCTGGTCGGCGACATCGACGACGACGACAGGGCCATGGGGCCGCACGGCGAGTCGCACCATGCTGCCGTCGGGCGTGTATTTGATCGCGTTGTCGAGCAGGTTCAGCACCATCTGGAACAACTGGTCGGCATCGCCCTGCGCATCCGCGGCTTCGCCATCCACTTCGATGCGGATGCCGCGTTCCGCCGCGATCGGCGCATACATGTCCTGCGCGTCTTCCAGCAACGGCCACAGCGGTACGCGTGGCGCATCCGGCCCGAGGGATTGCGCCTCGATGCGTGACAGCCGCAGCAGGCCGGCGAAGGTGCCGAGCAACTGGTCGGTGTCGTTGACCGCGGTATCCAGCGAGGTCCGTTGCGACGATCCCGGTTCCGCGTCCTCGCGCAAATCGTCGAGACGGTTGCGCAGGCGCGTCAGCGGCGTGCGCAGGTCGTGGGCGATATGGTCGGTGGCGGCGCGCACGCCTTCCATCAAGCCGTTGATGCGATCGAGCATGCTGTTGACGCGCTGGGCCAGGAGGTCGAAGGCATCGCCGCTGCCGTCGACGCGAACGCGTTGCGTCATGTCGCCGGCGGTGATGCGTTGCGTGGTGGCATCCAGCGCGCGCAGGCGTTCGGTCACCCAGCGCGAGACCAACCAGCCCAGCAACATGCCGAGCGCGATGGCGGCGACCAGGGTCGCGACCGACGTGCGCAACATCAACCGCCGGAACCCGTCCTGTGCCCGCGTACGCAAGGCCACCACCAGCACGTTGCCATCGCCCAGCGGCGTGGCGTGCGCCATCGTGCGGGCATCGTCGTCGGTGTCCTCGTCGGAAAATTCATAGCTGTAGCTGGTGCCGACGGCGGTGGTCGCGCCACTGGCGGGCAACGGCAATGCGGTACCCGCCAACAGGCGGCCATTGGCATCCCACAACGCGAACGCGCTATCGGGATCGTCGGGTTGCTCGGTGCGCGACTGCACTTCCTGGCGCAACGCCGGCATGCCGCCGGAACGCGCGACATCGAGGAGGCCAGCGGTCTGCAGGCGCAGCACGTCCTGGCTGTCCTTCTCGAGCAGGACCGACACGCCGAAATACACGCCGGCGCCGATCAACATGAAGGCCAGCAGGAAGGCGGCCGACACCATCAACGCCAGGCGCCGGCTGGTGGAGCGCCACGGCGCCATCTCAGCCGTCCAGTCGGTAACCGGCGCCGCGCACCGTTTGCAGCAGCGGACGATCGAAGCCGTTGTCGATCTTCTGGCGCAGGCGGCTGATGTGGACGTCGATGACGTTGGTCTGCGGATCGAAGTGGTAGTCCCACACCGATTCCAGCAGCATGGTGCGGGTGACGACGCGCCCGGCGTGGCGCATCAGGTATTCGAGCAGGCGGAATTCCCGCGGTTGCAGCTCGATGCGCTTGCCGGCGCGGACCGCTTCGCGCTTGAGCAGGTCGAGCTCGAGATCGGCGACTTTCAGCCTCACCGGTTCGGAACCGCCGGAATTGCCGCGGCGCGCGATGCTGTCGAGGCGCGCGCTCAGCTCGGCGTAGGCGAACGGCTTGGCAAGATAATCATCGGCGCCGGCGCGCAATCCTTCGACGCGATGTTCGACATCGCCGAGCGCGGTGAGCAGCAGCACCGGCGTGCGGTTGCCGGCGCCACGCAGCGTGCGCAGCACGGTCAGGCCATCGAGGGCCGGCAGCATGCGATCCATGACAATGGCGTCGTACTGTTCGGTGGTGGCGAGGAACAGGCCTTCGCGGCCGTCACTGGCGCCATCGACGGTATGGCCGTCCTCGCGCAATCCCTTGAGGACGAAATCCGCCGTCTGCGTATCGTCCTCGATGATCAGGATCCGCATGCACCAACTCCGCTTCAGACCGAAACCGAGAGCTTAATGCTTTGCCGGTGTATTCCGTGCATCGGAACCCGGATCGGGCTTTGCCGGCATCGCCGATTTCGGCATGTTCCAGCGTTCGCAGATGCCGAGATGGCTGCGACGCGCGCAGCGACGCACCACTTTCTTGCGGACATGGCCGGCGGCGTTGCCGGGATCGACGGGATCAACCGCCGTCACTGCAGGCTCGCTCGCGGCCACCTGGGCGGCAACCGGCACGGCGTGCGCCGAGGCGCCCACCATCACCAGCAACATCGCGATGAACGCCACCCGCCACATCATCCGTTCTCCGTTCTTTCAGACGAAACCGCCCGCGCAGGGCGGGCGGTTCGTTGGTTCCCACGATGCGGGTGCCCTGCGGCCCCGCATCGGGTGCGCGTCCCTTACTTGGCCGGGGTCGCGTCCTTCGGAGCATCCATGCCGGCGTCGGTCTTGGCGGCGGCAGCCTTGTGCATCTTGTGGTGCTTCTTGTGGTGCATCTTCTTGTGATGATGCTTGGCCATCGGCTTGGCATCGGAAGCCGGGGCAGCGGCAGGCGCCGGAGTAGCGTCCTGGGCAAAGGCGACATTGGCGCCGAAAGCGAGCAGGCCGGCGAACAGCAGGGCGGAGAGCTTCATTTGAACTTCCTCATGACTGTGTGGGGGTGCAACACGCGGTGGAACATCCACCGTGGGTCCACAGTGCGCCGGCGGGGCTGCCCGCAGGTTTGCCCCAACATGAACATTTGGTCATGTCCGGGAGCAGTGTCATTCGCGCGTCATGACGCACCTGCAGCATGGAAGGCCATCGCAGGGAAGAAACGCGGGGGATGGAGCCTCCAAATATTCCGAATGACGCCCTCGGGCGCCATTCAATTTCGAGACGACGGCGCCTCTCCGGGCGCCCTTTTTTTGCCTGCGGCGATCAGCGCGTCGCGGCGACCGCGGCCTTCATTTCCGCAACGATCTTGCGATAGTCGGGCTGGCCGAAGATGGCCGACCCGGCGACGAAGGTATCGGCGCCGGCAGCGGCGATCTCGCCGATGTTGTCCGGCTTGACCCCGCCATCGACTTCCAGGCGGATCGGCTTGCCGAGGGCCGTGATGCGCGCGCGCACTTCGCGCAGTTTGCGCAGCGTCGACGGAATGAAGGCCTGGCCACCGAAGCCGGGGTTGACCGACATCAGCAACACGTAATCGAGGTCTTCCAGCAGATAGTCGAGTACGTCGACCGGCGTTGCCGGATTCAGCACCACCCCGGGCTGGCAGCCACTGGCACGGATCAGCTGCACGGTGCGATGGGGATGCAGCGAGGCTTCGGGATGGAAGCTGATGTGGGTCGCGCCGGCCTTGGCGAACATCGGCACCAGCGCATCGACCGGCTCCACCATCAAGTGCACGTCGATCGGCGCGGTCACGCCGTGCTTGCGCAGTGCCTCGCACACCATCGGGCCGATGGTGAGGTTGGGCACGTAGTGGTTGTCCATCACGTCGAAATGCACCCAGTCGGCGCCGGCGGCAAGGACGTTGTCGACCTCTTCGCCGAGACGGGCGAAATCGGCGGACAGGATCGACGGGGCGATGACGGTGGACTGCATGGAATTTCTTTCCTGGATCAACGGTTGCGGCGCAGGGCCTGGATGCGGCGACGGGCCGCGTTGAGCTGGTGCATGCGCCGTTCGCCGGCAGCACGTGCCGCGGCATCCACCTGGCGATCGGGATGGGCCGTTGCGACCGCGCGTCGCCATGCCAGTTCGATCTCGGCATCGCTGGCCTGCGGACTCACACCGAGGACGGCGTAGGGATCATCGGAGACGCCTGCGTTGGCAGGACGGTTCGCCGGAAAACGGCGTTCCAGCGCAACGACCCACAGCAGTACGCCGATCAGGGCGCCGACCAGCGGATTGCCGCGCATCAACAGGGCGCCCGCCACGGCAGCGATCGCCCGTCCTGTCCAGTGGCTACTCATCGCATCATGATACCCGCCCGCTGCCGGTGGCCCGATACAATGGTTTTTTGCCGGAGTCCCGCGTGGCCACCACTCTCTCGCAGTCCGACCTGCCCGGTCTCGACCTGATCCACCGCGGCAAGGTCCGCGATGTTTACGACCTGCACGATGGCCGCCTGCTGATGGTCGCCAGCGATCGCCTGTCGGCGTTCGACGTGGTGCTGCCCGATCCGATTCCCGGCAAGGGCGAGATGCTGACCCAGATCAGCAATTTCTGGTTTGCGAAGACCACGCATCTCCTGCCCAACCACCTGACCGGCGACGATGTCGCCAGCGTGCTGCCGGCCGGCGTCGATCCGACGCTGTATGCCAAGCGCAGCGTGGTGACGAAGAAGCTGAAGCCGGTGCCGGTGGAATGCATCGCCCGCGGCTACCTGATCGGCAGCGGCTGGAAGGATTACCAGGCGACCGGCAAGGTCAGCGGCATCGAACTGCCGAGCGGTCTGCAGCAGGCGCAGCAGTTGCCGCAAGCGATCTTCACGCCGTCGACCAAGGCGGCGGTCGGCGACCACGACGAGAACATCGATTTCGCCACGGCGGTCTCGACGGTCGGCGAATCCCTCGCAACGCAGGTGCGCGACGCGACGCTGAAGCTGTATGCGTTCGCGCGCGACTACGCCGCCGAACGCGGCATCATCCTCGCCGACACCAAGTTCGAATTCGGCACCGATGACAGCGGCGCCCTGTACGTGATGGACGAGATGCTGACGCCGGACTCGTCGCGCTACTGGCCGGCCGATAGTTACCACGTCGGCACCAGCCCGCCGAGCTACGACAAGCAGTTCGTGCGCGACTATCTGGAAACGCTGGACTGGAACAAGCGCGCGCCGGGCCCGAACGTGCCCGCCGACGTGATCGCCAAGACCCGCGCCAAGTACGCGGAAGCGCTGCAACGCCTTGCAGGAATCGACGCATGAACACCCAAGCCGAACGCCCGGTCGATCGCTGGTTCTCGAGCTATTCGAGCGACCACGTCAATCCGACCAATCAACTGATCCACGTCATCTGCGTGCCGGCGATTTTCTGGTCGGTGATCGCGCTGCTGTGGTGCATCCCGGTGCCGGGCTCGCTGTTCCGCCAGGGGTTGTGGGCGGCGCTGGCGATGTTCATCGCGTGGTCGTACTACTTCCGGTTGTCGCGGCCGCTCGGCCTCGGCATGTTGCTGGTCTTCATCGTCATTTCGTGGAGCATGCGCTGGCTGCACGGTGCGATCGGCGGCATGCAGCTGACGTGGCTGGCGCTGGCGGTATTCGTGGTGGCGTGGATCGGCCAGTTCGTCGGCCACAAGATCGAAGGACGCAAGCCCAGCTTCTTCACCGACCTCACCTACCTCCTGATCGGCCCGCTGTGGGTGCTCGCCAAGCTCTATCGCAAGCTCGGCATCGCGTACTGAAATGGCGGCGGGCGACCTGCGCGGGCGCGATATCGCCCTGCTGATGCTGGTCTGCCTGACCTGGGCCTGCAATTTCCTGACCTCGGCGATCGCGCTGCGCGAAGTGCCACCGATCCTGTTCACGGCGCTGCGCTTCATCCTGCTGCTGGTCGTGTTGCTGCCGCTGATCCGGCGACCGCCACCCGCGCAGTGGCCACGGTTGATCGCCAGCTCGCTGCTGGTCGGCGTGCTGCATTTCACCCTCGGTTTCGTCGCGGTGAAACTGGCCGGGCAACTGACCTCGCCCGCCATCCTGATGCAGAGCTATGTGCCGATGACGACGCTGCTGGCGTGGTGGCTGCTCGGCGAACGTTTCGGCTGGCGCACCGGATTGGCGATCGCGACGAGTTTCGTCGGCGTGCTGGTGCTCGGCCTCGATCCCGACGTGCTGGCGAAACCGATGGCGTCGTTGGCGATGCTGACGGCCGCGTTGATGCTCGCCATCGCCACCATCATGATGAAGGGACAGTCCGGCATCAACGTATGGTCGCAGCAAGGCTGGATGGCCGCGCTCAGCATCCTCCCGTTGCTGGCATTGAGCGCATGGCTTGAACCGGGCGCGATCGCGCACCTACCGCAGGTATCGTGGAAGGCATGGTTCGGCGCGGCGTTCGCGGCTTATGCATCGTCACTGCTCGGCCATGGCCTGTATTACACCCTGGTGCAGCGGCGTCCGGTCGCGCAACTGATGCCGTGGTTGCTGCTGGTGCCGGTGTTCGCGATGGCGCTCGGCATCGCCTTCTACGGCGATCGCCCGGGAACGCGGGTATGGATCGGCGGCGCGTTGGTGCTGGGCGGCGTGTTCGTCATCGCCATCCGCCAGCTGCAGCGTGGTCGTCAGGCGGTATCGCCGCCGATGCCGGAAACCTGATCGACGCGGCGCGGGACGAAACGCAGCCATGCCAATCCGAGCAAGGCCGAGATCAGCGATCCGCACAACACGCCGAGCACCGCGCCATCGAAGCGCGGGCCATCGCCGCCGAATGCCAGCGAGGCGATGAACAGGCTCATGGTGAAGCCGATGCCGCAGAGCAGGCCGAGTCCGGGCAACGCGCCCGGCGAAATTCCCGCCGGCAGCCTGGAGAGCCGCGTGGCATGGCAGAACAGAGCGCCGGCACAGATGCCGAGCGGCTTGCCGAGCGCCAGTCCGGCGATCACCGCCAACGGCACCCCGTGCGCGAGATCGCCCAACTGCAGGCCGTGCAGGGTCAAGCCAGCGTTGGCGAAGGCGAAGATCGGCAAAATGGCGTAAGCCACCCATGGATGCAGCGCGTGTTCGAGTGACTCGAGCGGCGTCTCGCTTGCGTCGTCATCGGCAGCGGCACGATGCGGAATCATCAACCCCGTGACCACACCCGCCAGCGTCGCGTGCACGCCCGAATGCAGCATGCAGGCCCACATCGCCACGCCGATCAGCAGGTAGGGCCACGCGCTGCGGACGCCCTTGCGATTCAGCGCAACCATGAGCAGCCACGCCAATACCGCGCCCGCCAATGCCAGCCACGACAATTGCCCGGCGTAAAACAGCGCGATGATCAGGATCGCGCCGAGATCGTCGGCAACGGCGATCGTCGACAGCAGCAGGCGCAACGCGGTCGGCACGCGGCGACCGAGCAGCGCCAGCACACCGAGCGAGAACGCGATGTCGGTCGCGGTGGGAATCGCCCAGCCGCGTTGCGCGCCCGGGTCCGCGCCGGAAAGCACGACGTAGAAGATGCCCGGAACGACCATGCCGCCGATGGCGCAGGCCACGGGCAGCCACAGCTGCCCTCTTCCGGACAATTGCCCCGACACCGTTTCGCGCTTGATCTCCAGCGCCACCAGCAGGAAGAACACCGCCATCAGGCCATCGTTGATCCAGTGCAACGCATGGCCACGCCATTGCGCGTAAACGGCCTGCCACGGCGAATCGGCGATCGCCAATGCCAGGGCCGCAGCCACGATCAGCAGCAATCCGCCCGCCGCTTCCAGCCGGAAGAATTCCTGCAACGCGCGCATGGCCCGCATGCGCATGTCGAAGCGAACGGATTTCGTGACGTGGTCCGGCATTTCCGTAGTTTCGCTCATTCCCAAGAGGCGCTGCCATGCCAGCGTCATCGAACGTACATCGGCGACAACTAGCTTGCAGTCCTCCCGACCCACATGTTGCCCCCGACATGCTGCTGCACAAGACCGAACTCGCACGCGCCACGCTCGCCCGCACCGGCACCGAACTGGGTCGGCGCGAACGCCAGGTGCTGATCCTCTGCGACGGACAGCGCAACCTCAATGACATCGTCTCGATGCTCGGCGTCGATTCGCTGGGGATGATCCAGTCGCTGATCGCCTCGGGCTATCTCGCGCAAGGCACGGCCGCGGCGCCTTCATCGACACCGTCGGCGGGCAAGGGATTGTTCGGTCGCCTCGCCGGTGGTCCGCGCCAAGCGACGACAAGCGCACCTGAAACGGCTGCAACACCGGCAGCCCCATCTCCCGTGCCTGCGCCTGCCGTTGCCGTGGCAGCAACCCCAGTCGCATCGACGCCACCGCGCGCGACGCAATCGCGGCGCTCGATGGCCGCCTGCAAGATGTACATGATCGACATGCTGCAATTGCAACGCACGCCGGAAGCGGCATCGCTGGCGGTTGCGCTGCAGACGGCGCAGGACGACGACGAACGCGCGCTGGCGCTGGTCGATGCCCTGACCTGGCTGCGCACGGCGACCAAGGCCTCGGTGTGCGAACGCGTGGCCGAACGCTTGAAGGAAATCGTGCCCGAGGCCTACCTCGCCGGAATCGAAGCGGCGTGGCAGCAGATGATCGTCAACGACTTATCGGCCGCCGACACCGGCAGCAACGTGGTTCGTTTCGAAATGCGCGCCTGACTCAGGCTTTCGCCGGATCGAAGTGCTTCTGCAAACCGGCCCAGCAATGCTGGTAGTCGCGCTGGCGGTGCGTCGCGTTGATCGCCTGCTGTGCCGGACGGATCACGTTACGTGATTCGAACATGAAGGCCATGGTGTCCGTGATCGCATGCGGCCTGGAAGTATCGGCAGCACTGGCTTTCTCGAACGTTTCGGCGTCCGGACCATGGCCGGTCATGCAGTTGTGCAGCGAACCGCCGCCAGGCACGAAGCCATCGGCCTTGGCGTCGTAAGCGCCGTGGATCAGGCCCATGAATTCGCTGGCGATGTTGCGGTGGAACCACGGCGGACGGAAGGTGTCCTGCGCGACCAGCATGCGCGGGCCGAAGATCACGAAATCCATGTTGCCGACGCCGGGCGTATCCGACGGCGAGGTCAGCACCAGGAAGATCGACGGGTCGGGATGGTCGAAGCTGATCGAACCGATGGTGTTGAACTTGCGCAGGTCGTATTTGTACGGCACGTGGTTGCCGTGCCAGGCGACGACGTCCAGCGGCGAATGGCCGATGTCGGCGCGCCACAGATGGCCCTGGAATTTCGCGATCAGCTCGAAGTCGCCTTCGATGTCCTCATAGGCCGCGTTCGGCGTCAGGAAATCGCGCGGATTGGCCAGGCCGTTGCTGCCGATCGGACCGAGGTCGGGGATGCGCAGGAAGGCGCCGAAGTTCTCGCAAATGTAGCCGCGTGAATCGCCATCGGGCAGCGCGACGCGGAAACGCAAGCCGCGCGGGATCACCGCGATCTCATGCGGTTCGACATCGAGCGTGCCGAGTTCGGTTTCGATATGCAGCCGGCCCTGCTGCGGCACGATCAGCAATTCGCCGTCGGCGTCGTAGAAGTAGCGCCCCTGCATGTCGCGGTTGGCGGCGTACAGGTGGATGCCGATGCCGTGCTGTGCCGCCGCCGAGCCGTTGCCACCCATGGTGAACAAGCCATCGACGAAATCGGTCGGCGCCGATGGAATCGGCAGCGGATTCCAGCGCAACTGGTCGGGCGTGACCGGACCATCGCCGAAATCGTTGTGGAAATGTGGATGGCCGAGCAAGGCGAACTGCCCGTGCATCGCCGCGGGACGAATGCGGTACAGCCAGCTGCGGCGATTGGCGTGGCGTGGCGCGGTGAACGCGGTGCCGCTCAGCTGTTCGGCATAGAGACCATGGGCGACGCGCTGCGGCGAATTGCGCCCGACCGGCAACGCGCCTGCAACCGCCTCCGTGGCGAACTCGTTGCCGAAGCCGGACATGTAGCCGTTGTTCGCGATGGTCATGGCGCTTCTTCGCTGGTGTTGGCCGGATCGATTACAGCACGCCGCGCTGCATCTGGTCGCGCTCGATCGATTCGAACAGCGCCTGGAAGTTGCCTTCGCCGAAGCCTTCGTTGCCCTTGCGCTGGATGATCTCGAAGAAGATCGGGCCGAACGCGTTCTTGGTGAAGATCTGCAGCAGCTTGCGCTGGTGCGTTTCCGGATCGGCGTCGATCAAGATCTTGTTCCTCGCCAGGCGCGGCACGTCCTCGCCGTGGTTGGGCACGCGCATGTCGATCACGTCGAAATAGGTGTCCGGCGTGTCGAGGAAATCGATGCCCTTGGCGCGCATCGCTTCCACCGTGTCGTAGATGTTGTCGGTGAACAGCGCGATGTGCTGGATGCCTTCGCCGTTGTATTCGCGCAGGTACTCGTTGATCTGCGACTTCTCGTCGCTGGATTCGTTCAGCGGGATGCGCACGATGCCGTCCGGCGCGGTCATCGCCTTGGACAGCAGGCCGGTCTTGGCGCCCTTGATGTCGAAGTAGCGGATCTCGCGGAAGTTGAACAGCTTCTCGTAGTAATCCGACCACTTCTGCATGTTGCCGAGGAAGAGGTTGTGGGTCAGGTGATCGATGAAGGTCAGCCCGAAGCCCGGCGGATGTTGGTCGACGCCGGCCAGCGGCACGAAATCGGCGTAGAGATCCTCGCGGCCGTCATCGATCAGGTAGAGCATGCAGTCGCCGATGCCCTTGATCACCTGCGCATCGACCGCACCGGTCTCGGCGCGGAAGTCGATCTTTTCGCCGCCGTTGGCCAGCACGTGCTTCAGCACTTCGGCGCTCGGCGTGCGGAAACGGATCGCGAAGCCGCAGGCGGACGGACCGTGCTTCTGCGCGAAATCGGAAGCGAAGGAATCGGTGGTTTCGTTGAGCAGGAAGTTGATGCGGCCCTGGCGGAACAGGGTGATGTCGCGCGACTTGTGCTTCGCAACCGCGGTGAAGCCGAGGTTCTCGAGGTAGGCGCGCATGGCCTGGCCCTGGCCGGCCGGCGCGGCGAACTCGACGAACTCGAATCCGTGGATCCCCATCGGGTTCTCGAAGGTGGTGACGGTCATGCCGACGTTGGGTTGCGCGTTCATGGCAAGCTTCCTCTCGTTGAACCCCCATTCTATAGTTTCAATTGCAACCATCTCAAGGTGCCCCCTCCCGGATGTCCAAGTCCCGCCTCGCCCGCCACGCCGAACTCGCCCTGGAACGCTTCCTGCCCTACCGGCTGAGCGTGCTGTCCAACCGCATCAGTGGCGCGATCGCCCGCGAATACCAGCAGCGCTTCGCCCTCAGCATCACCGAGTGGCGGGTCATGGCGGTCCTTGGCCGCTATTCGGGCCTGTCGGCGACCCAGGTCGCCCAGCGCACGGCGATGGACAAGGTGGCGGTGAGCCGCGCGGTGGCGCGCCTGCTCGACTCCGGACGGATCGCCCGCGACTTCGACGACGATGACCGCCGCCGCTCGGTGCTGCGGCTGTCCGAGGCCGGCTACGTCATCTACGACCAGATCGCGCCGCTGGCGCTGGGCTTCGAGCGCCAGATGCTGGAAGGCATGGCGGAGGATGAACGCACCCTGCTGTTCCGCCTGCTCGACCGCCTCGACGAGATGGAGTTGCGCGCGGAGCACGCCGGCAAGGACGGCGACGCGCCACAGGATTGAAACACGCGCTGGCGGCGACGTGCTTTATCCGGCGCAGCGCCGGTATTCAAATGGGATCTTCTTTTCCTTGCCGTCGCGGCCCGGCCCGGCAATCCAGGCATGCAGGCGCTCGCCCTCGCGCCGGTATTCGATTTGCTTGGGGAAGTCGTGCGCGGGATTCTCAAAGCGCACCCAATCTTTCCCATGCGCGACGATCGCGAACACCGTCGGCGGCACGCCATTGGGTTGGACATGGAACCCCGCGTCCTTGCCCTCCGGTACCACGCGCATGAATTCGAACGATTCCATCCGTTCGCCACGCACCGTGCGTGACATGCCAAGCAATGCGCTGCCCGCTTCGGGCAACCACACTTCCTCGATCTGGCGTCCTGGCTGGCCGCCACACCAATGACCTGCAATCCAATCCATCCTTGCTTCGCCACTCATCGCCTGCCCGCTGCATGACGCCAGGCCAATGACCACGAGCATTTTTGCGTATCGCATTTCCGATCCTCCCCGTTGGTGAAACCCCAGACTAGTCCGCCCGAACGGCGATCTCTTGTAAAAACACGCAAGCCGCGATTGGATGCCTGCATGGATTACACCGAACATCCCGCTCCGGATGACCTGCGCCGACACGTGCAATGCCTGTGGGAGTTGCGCGATCCCGCGCCCGAGAACGAGATCCAGACGATCTATCCCGATGGACGCTGCGAATTGCTGGCCGAACTCGGCGTGCCGTTGCGTTTCCATGGCGCCGACGGTGGCATCCGCGCCGACCAGCCCTTCTGTTTCGCCGGGCAGCAACTCGGTCCGATCCGCTTGCAAGCCGTTGGTGCAGTGCACTGCATCGGCCTGCGCCTGACCCCGGCCTGCAGTGCGCTGATCGCGGGCGTGCGACTGCCAGAACTGCGCGACCAAGCCCCGGACCTGCATGCATTGGATGCTGCATTCGCCGAGGATTTCCGCCATGCCGCACAGGCCAGCGCGGATAGCGGATCGCCCGAACCGCTGTGGCGGTTGTTGCGCGCGCGTTGCTCCGGCTTCGACCCGGACCCGCTGGCGGAGCGTGCCGTCGACGCACTGGACGCACACGACGGCGACCTGCGCATCGGCGCGCTGGCAAAACAACTCGACACCAGCATTCGCACTTTGCAAACACGCTTCCTGGATGCGGTGGGCCTGACGCCCAAGGAATATGCCCGCATCCGCCGACTGCAGGCGTTGTTGCGCACCCTCGACGCCGAGCGCGACAGCATCGCGGATGCGGCGGCACGCCATGGCTACAGCGACCAAGCGCACGCCACCCGAGACCTGGCGCACTGGACCGGCATCACGCCCGCAAAACTGGTTCGCGCCCTGCGCGGCGATCCCGACAGCGAAGACGCGTTGCGGCTGGCGACGGCATTCGTGCGCGGACACGCCTGAAACAGGCACCCGCAAACAAAAACGGCGACCCGAAGGTCGCCGTTTTCGCATCTGCGCGGATTACTTCACGCCATGCATCAGGCGATTGACCAGCGGCGCGACCAGGAACAGTACCACGCCGGCGATCATCAGGATCCAGAAGCCCTGCGTATAGGCCGCATGCGCGGACTGCACCGTCATGCCGCCCTCACCGCTGGCCTCGCCCGCGAACAGGCCGGCCAGGTTGTTGCCCACAGCGATCGACAGGAACCATGCGCCCATCGCGAAACCGGTCAGGCGCGCCGGCGCCAGCTTGGTCGTCATCGACAAACCGATCGGCGACAGGCACAGCTCGCCGATCGACTGGATCCAGTACACCGCGAACAGCGTCCAGAACGGGATCTTGCCGGTCGTCGGGTCCACCAGCGACGACAATGCGAACATCAGCAACAGGAAGGCCAGGCCGTTGAAGATCAGGCCAAGGCTGAACTTGCGCGGGATGGTCGGATTGTTGCGGCCCATCTTCACCCAGATCCACGCGATGATCGGCGCGAGGCAGATGATCGCCACCGAGTTCACCGACTGGAACCAGGCGTTCTGGAAGATCGTGAAGCCAAGGTCGCGGTTGACGATCTTGTCGGCGAGGAAGGTGAAGCTGCTGCCGGCCTGTTCGAAGAAGGCCCAGAAGAACACGTTGAAGACGAGGATGATCAGCATCGCGACCACCTTGTCGCGCGGCACCTTGCCTTCGCGCAGCCCCTCGACCACCAGCATGATGGCCGGCCCGATCAGGCAGGCGATCAAGATCCAGTTGAGGATCTTGGCGTCGATGTTGAGCAGGAAGTAGTAGAGCGGAATGCCGATCACCAGGCTGGCCACGATCACGCCGGCAAGGCGGGCAACGCTCGATTGCGCGGCGTCCGGTGCGCCCACGCCCTTCAATTGCGCGCGGCCGAACCAGAACCACAGGAAGCTCAGGATCATGCCGACGCCGGAAGCGACGAACACCACCTTGTAGGCCGGCTGGTCGCCCATGCCGAAGACGTTGCGCGCGAGGTACTCGGTGATGATCGGCGAGATCATCGCGCCGAGGTTGATGCCCATGTAGAAGATGGTGAAACCGGAGTCGCGGCGTTCATCGCCTTGCCGGTAGATCTTGCCGACGAGGGTCGAGATGATCGGCTTGAACATGCCGTTGCCGACGATGACCGTCGCGAGGCCGAGCTTGAATAGCGGTTCGGTCGGCGATGCCAGCATGAACAACCCGGCGCCCATGATCAGGGCACCAGTCAGGATCGAGCGCTGGTAGCCAATCAGCTTGTCGGCGATGTAACCGCCGAAGATCGCGGCGGCATAGACCAATGCCAGATAGGCGCCGTAGATGTGGCTGGCGTCCTTCTGTCCGGCGGGATCGCCGTTCTTGAACTGCGCAACGATGTAGAGAACCATCGCCCAACGAATGCCGTAGAACGCGAAGCGTTCCCAGAACTCGGTCATGAACAGCATCCACAGCGGCCGTGGGTGCCCCATCATCGTGGCGAAATCCGGCGGATTGCCGTTGCTGGGCGCTTCCATCGCCGGGCCGGCAGGCTCGACACGATCGGGCATGGCTGTGGTCATGCGGTTTTTCCTTGGGTGAACAGGCGCCCGGTGGGCAATCCTGCGAGATTTACCGGACTTTGGCGGTCGCCGTCAAACCGGAACCCCATTCATCCCCGTGATTTCCGGGCAGCGGTCACGCCTGCGGGATCATTCGCCCTCCACGCCGAGGTGGGTGCGGACCTCGAACAGTTCCGGGAAGAAGGTCAGGTCGAGCGCGCGCTTGAGGAAGTCGACGCCCGAGGAGCCGCCGGTGCCGCGGCGGAAACCGATCACCCGCATCACCGTGCGCATGTGGCGGAAGCGCCACAGCTGGAATTGCGTCTCGAGATCGACCAGGTCTTCGCACAACTGGTATTCGCGCCAGTACTGGTCGGTGTGTTCGTAGATGTTGCGGAACACCGGCAGCAGTTCGGGATCGCTGGCGTGCGCGATCGACCAGTCGCGCTGCAAGTGGCGTTCGGGGATCGCGTGTCCCCAGCGCGCGAGGTAGCGCAGGAATTCGTCGTAGAGGCTCGGCGCGAGCAATGCCGCTTCAAGCGCCGCCTGTTCGGCCGGATCGTGCTTGAACACCTTGACCATGCCCGCATTCTTGTTGCCGAGCAGGAATTCGACGGTGCGGTACTGGCGCGACTGGAAACCGCTCGACGGCCCGAGGATGTCGCGGAACTCCAGGTACTCGGACGGCGTCAACGTCTCCAGCACCGACCATTGCGCGGTGAGCTGGTCGAGGATGCGCTTGCAGCGCGCGACGATCTTGCCGAAGCGCCAGACGCGATCTTCCCGCAACTGTTCGACCGCTGCGGTCAGTTCGTGCACCAGCAGCTTCAGCCACAGTTCGGACGTCTGGTGCTGGATGATGAACAACATTTCGTCGTGGTGCGGCGGCTGCGACAACGGTTGCTGCGCCGACAGCAGCGTCGGCAGTTGCAGGTAGCCGGCATAGGTCATGCGTCCGGACAGGTCCGTATGGATGCCGCTTTCCAGCGCGCGGGTGTTGTCTTCGATGCTCATCCGGCGATTCTCGCATGCGCCATTGAAGTGGGTCGGCTGTCACATCATTGGCATCGATTTGGGGCATCATCGAATGATGGCGCCCCGCGTGCGCCACTTTGAGGGGAAAAACCAGATGACCAACGCTTCCATGCGCCGCTGGGCGCTTGCTTTCCTGTTGACCTTCGCCGCGGGCGCCACGAATGCGCAGGTGGTGATCAGCCAAATCTACGGCGGCGGCGGCAATTCCGGCGCGACGCTGAAGAGCGATTTCATCGAGTTGCGCAACAACGGCGCGACCGCGGTGTCGGTCGACGGCTGGAGCGTGCAATACACCTCCGCCGCGGGCACCAGCTGGCAGCGCACCAACCTCTCCGGCAGCATCGCGCCGGGCGCCTATTACCTGGTCAAGGAAGCCGACGGCACTGGCGGCACGACCAGCCTGCCCGCGCCCGACGCCACCGGCACGATCCCCATGTCCGCGACCGCAGGCAAGGTCGCACTGGTTGGCGCCCAGACCACGCTCAGCGGCAGTTGCCCGCTGGGTGGCGCGGTCCTGGACCTGGTCGGCTTCGGCGGCGCCAACTGCTTCGAAGGCAGCGCAGCCGCCCCCGCCCCCAGCAACTCCAGCGCGATCCTGCGCAAGGGCGATGGCTCCATCGACAGCAACAACAACGCGGCCGACTTCGCGACCGGCGCGCCCGCCCCGCGCAACAGCGGCTCCGCCCCGCCGGCGCCGCCGACCGCACTGACCATCCCCGAAATCCAGGGCTCCGACCTGGTGTCTTCGCACAACGGCGAGAACGTGGTCACCGAAGGCGTGGTCACCGCGCGCAAGTACAACAGCGGCTTCTTCATCCAGGATCCGACCGGCGACGGCAACCCGGCCACCTCCGACGGCGTGTTCGTCTACACCGGCAGTGCACCGCCTGCGTCGGCCGCAGTGGGCAACCGCGTGCGCGTGACGGGCAAGGTGAGCGAATTCACGCCCGCCTCCAACCCGAGCCAGCTCAGCATCACCGAAATCGTGTCGCCCACGGTCGAGGTCGTCAGCACCGGCAACACGCTGCCCGCGCCGATCGAACTCAGCGCCACCGAGCTGTCGCCGGCCGCCACGCCGCTCACGCTGGAACGCTATGAAGGCATGCGCGTGAGCGTCGCCCACTCGATCGTGGTCGGCGCCTCCGACGGCAGCATCGACGAGGCCAATGCCACCTCCACCAGCGATGGCGTGTTCTACGTCACCCTGCCGACCACGGCCACACCGTTCCGCGAGGCCGGACTCGACGTGCTCGACGCGGTCCCGGTGCCGGCGGACAAGCATCCGCCACGCTTCGACCACAATCCGGAACGGCTGATGGTGCGCAGCTTCCAGCAGATCGGCGCGCAGCCGATCTCGGTCGACAAGGGCGCGCAGGTCGACGGCTTGGTCGGCGTGCTCGACTACTACGACGCCGATTGGGCGCTGCTCCCCGATAGCGCGACGCCGCCGACGGTGTCCGGCGGCATGGCGCCACAACCGGTTCCGGACGTCGCTTACGAAGACGTGACCATCGGCGGATTCAACCTCGAGCGCTTCTTCGATGACGTCGCCGACGGCAACAGCGCGCCGACCCTGACCGCGGTCGCACTGGACAAGCGCCTCGGCAAGACCAGCGGGGCGATCTGCGACTACCTGAAGGCGCCGAACATCCTCGGCGTGGTCGAAGTCGAGAACCTGCACGTGTTGCAGTTGCTCGCCGATCGCATCAACGGCACCTGCCCGCGTGCACCGAAGTACGTTCCGTACCTGGTCGAGGGCAACGACGTCGGCGGCATCGACGTCGGCTTCCTCGTCAGTACACGCCTGATTGGAACCGACGGCAACGGCGCCGGCGTGCCACGCGTGGAAGTGACCGAGGTGACCCAGTACGGCAAGACCACGACCTTCGCCAACCCGGACGGCAGCACCAGCCTGCTCAACGACCGCCCGCCGCTGCTGCTACGCGCGGTGGTGCACCAGGACAACGGCGCGGGATATCCGGTCACGGTGATCATCAACCATCTGCGTTCACTGAACGGCGTCGACGACGTGACCGCCGGCGGCAACGGCTGGTCCACCGGCGGTGCCCGCGTGCGCGCCAAGCGCGCGGCGCAGGCCGCCTACCTCGCCAACCTGGTGCAGCAGCTGCAGCAGGCGGACCCGTCGCAGCACATCGCCCTCCTCGGCGACTTCAATGCCTTCGAGTTCAACGACGGCTATGTCGATGTACTCGGCATCATCCGCGGCAACGAGGTGCCGGAAGACCAGGTGCTGACCTGGGTGCCGAGCCCGGTCACCACGCCGCTGGTCGACGGCTCGTCGCTGATCACCGACCCGGCCGAGCGTTACTCCTACGTCTTCCAGGGCAATGCGCAATCGCTCGACCACGCACTGCTGAACCGTGCGTTGCTGGACTCCGCGCTCGGCGTGCGGGTGGATCACGCGCGCATCAACGCCGAGTTCGGCGTTGACAACTTCGGCAACGCCAGCGTGCCGGTGCGTGTGTCCGACCACGATCCGGTGCGGATCGCGATCGCCGTGCCGGCGTTCCGCAGCGCCGACCTCGCGGCCATGCTCGTCGCGCGCACGGACTCGGTGCACGTGGGCGATGCCGCGCAGTTCGACGCCGAAGTGTCCAACGCCGGCCCGAGTGCGGCGGAAGCGGCCAGCGTCGCCTTCGCCTTCGACGCGCAGGTGTCGCCGCAAGTCTCCGCACCAGCGGGTTGGACCTGCGAGCAGCCGGTCGTATCCGCGACGGCCACCACCGTTGCCTGCGCCACGCCGTCGCTGGGCGCGGGCGAACACGCCGCGTTCTCGATCAGCGTGGTCACGCTTCCTGCGAACGGCGGCGGCAAGCTGCATGTCGCGATGGCGACGACCTCGCAGACCACCGATCCGGCCGGCGGCAACAACCGCGCCGATGCCGTGGTCACGGTCAATGCCAACGCCGATCTTGCGGTTTCGATGTCCGGACCGGCGAAGAAGCTGCACTACGGCCGTGTCGAACCCTTCCCGGTGGTGCTCCGCAATGCCGGACCGGACACGGCGTGGCAACCCGTGCTGGTCCTGCACGGCGACGCCCCTGCCGCGAACGTGTCGCTGGGCGCACCCACGGGCTGGAACTGCACGACCACCGGCGGCAGCGGCGATTTCACCACGCGTTGCCAGTCCACGATGGAGTTCACCTCCGGCGAGCGCCAGCAGTTCGATTTCGCCATCACCATCCCGGCGCGCCCGAACAGCACGCAAAGCCTGAACCTGGGCGCCAGCGCGTCCGCAAGCACGCCCGACCCGGTCGCCGGCAACAATTCGGCGAACTACAGCAACCGCATCGTCGGCGTGCCCTGATCGCCGTCCCCGTGCTTCACCAGGAAAACCCGGCTCCGGCCGGGTTTTCCGTTTAGCCTCCCGGCGTTTGCGCAGCGCGCAACGGGAGTTTTCCGCGCCGCCGGTATCATTGGCGGTCTTGGTCCGCCCACGGAGCCCAGATGACCATCGCTGCATCGTTCGAGATCGAATACCTGCAATACCTCAAGCCCGATGGCACGCTGGCGGCACCGCTGCCGGCGGCGTTCAACGATCCCGCCAAGCTGGTTCCGCTGTTCAAGCGCATGCTGTTCGTGCGCACCTTCGACTCCAAGGCGATCGCCCTGCAGCGCACCGGCAAGCTCGGCACCTACGCCGCCAGCCTCGGCCACGAAGCGACGCATGTCGGCATCGGCGCGTCGATGGCGCCCGAAGACGTGTTCGCCCCGAGCTACCGCGAATACGGCGCGCAATTCATGCGCGGCGTGCGTCCGCGCGAAGTGCTGATGTACTGGGGCGGCGACGAGCGCGGCAACGATTTCGAAGGCCCACGCAACGACTATCCCTGGTGCGTGCCGATTTCCACCCAATGCCTGATGGCAGCCGGTGCGGCCTTGGCGTTCAAGCTGCGCAAGCAGCCGCGCATCGCGGTCGCCTGCTGCGGCGACGGCGGCTCGTCGAAGACCGATTTCTACGCCGCGGTCAATTCCGCCGGCGCGTATTCGCTGCCGCTGGTGTTGTGCGTGATCAACAACGGCTGGGCGATTTCGGTGCCGCGCAAATCGCAGACCGGCGCGCAGACGCTTGCGCAGAAGGGCCTGGCCGGCGGCTTGAGTTGCCTGCAGGTCGACGGCAACGACCTGATCGCCGTGCTCGAAGCGATGCGCCGCGCCAACGAGCGCGCGCGCAAGGGTGAAGGCGGCAGCGTGATCGAATTCATGACCTATCGCCTGCACGACCACACCACCGCCGACGACGCCCGCCGTTATCGCGGCGAGGACGAAGTGAAGGACGCCTGGACGCGCGAACCCTTCCTCCGCCTGCGCAAATTCCTGATCGACAAGAAGGTGTGGAGCGAACAGGAAGAAGCCGCGTGGATCGAGGAATGCGGCAAGGTCGTCGACGTTGAAATCAACGCCTATCTGGAGACGCCGGTGCAGCCGGTGGAAGCGATGTTCGATTACCTGTACGCCGACATGCCCGCCGATATCCGCGAACAACGCGATGCCGCCATCGCCCTGGAGAAGCGCGCATGAGCGACGCAACGCCCATCACCCCGACTCCAATCACGCTCATCGAAGCGATCACGCAGGCGCTGGCCTATGAAATCGCCCACGACGATTCCGTCGTCGTGCTCGGCGAGGATGTCGGCGTCAACGGCGGCGTGTTCCGCGCCACCGCCGGTCTGCAGCAGCGCTTCGGCGACCAGCGCATCCTCGACACGCCGCTCGACGAAACCACGATCGCCGGCTTGACCGTCGGCATGGCCTCGCAGGGCATGAAGCCAGTCGCGGAAGCGCAGTTCGACGGTTTCATGTATCCAATGGTCGACTTCATCGTCAGCCACGCCGCGCGCATGCGCTATCGCACGCGCGGACGCCTGCACTGCCCGATGGTGCTGCGCGTGCCGTGGGGCGGCGGCATCCGCGCGCCGGAACATCATTCCGAAGCCAACGAAGCGATCTTCACCAACGTGCCCGGCTTGCGCGTGGTGATGCCGTCGTCACCGCAGCGCGCCTACGGCCTGTTGCTGGCCGCGATCCGCGATCCCGATCCGGTGATCTACATGGAGCCGAAGCGCATCTATCGCCAGTACAAGGAACTGGTGCCGGATGACGGCGAAGCCTTGCCGCTCGATGTCTGCTTCGTGCTGCGCGACGGCAGCGACATCACCCTGGTGACGTGGGGCGCGCAGGTCAAGGAAACGCTGGAGGCCGCCGACGCCCTGGCGAAGGAAGGCATCAGCGCCGAAGTAATCGACGTCGCCACGTTGAAGCCGCTCGACTTCGCGACCATCGCCGAGTCGGTGGCCAAGACCGGTCGCTGCGTGATCGTGCACGAAGCGGCGAAGACCGCCGGCTTCGGCGCCGAGATCGCCGCGCGCATCGCCGAGGAATGCCTGTTCGACCTGCTCGCGCCGGTCGAGCGCGTCACCGGCTACGACACCCACATCCCGCTGTTCCGCCTCGAAATGAAGTTCATGCCGAGCGTGGACAAGGTCGTCGCCGCGGCGCACCGCGCGATGGCGCACAAGTAAGGAACACACATGGCGAACAAGACTTTCAATCTCCCTGACCTCGGCGAAGGCCTGCCCGACGCCACCATCGTCAAGTGGTACGTCAAGGAAGGCGACACCATCCGCCTCGACGACAACCTGGTGTCGATGGAAACGGCGAAAGCCGTGGTCGACGTGCCCTCGCCGGTCAGCGGCAAGGTGCTGAAGCTCTCCGGCGGCGAAGGCGACGTGATCATCACCGGCCACATGCTGGCCGAGTTCGAGATCGATCCCAACATGCCGCAGCGCGCGGAAGGCCAGGACACCGGCCATCACCATGGCGGCGCACCCGCGCCTGCTGCGACCCCTGCAGCCGCGCCGGCACCCGCCGCGGCCAAGAGCGAAGACGCCGGCACCGTGGTCGGCGCGATGCAGGTCGGCGATTCCGTGCATGCCGAAGCCGCGACCAGCATCGGTGGCGTCAAGGCCGTGCCCGCGGTGCGCGCGATGGCGCGCAAGCTCGGCGTCGATATCGCCCGCGTCCGCGCCAGCGGTCCCGATGGCGTGGTGACGATGCAGGACGTGAAGCAGGCCGCCGCCGATGGCTCCGCGAAAATCGGCGCCGCGCCGACGCAACGTGCCGTCGATGCACCGGTTGCCGCTGCAGCGCCGGCGCAACAGCGCAGCACCTTGTCACAGTCGGGCAAACCGATGCGCACCCAGCCGCCGGGCGTGGCCGTCACCGGCCAGCCGGAACAGCTGAAGGGCGTGCGTCGCAACATGGCGCGCGTGATGGCCGACGCGCATGCGCAAGTCGTCCCGACCACGCTGGTCGACGATGCCGACCTGCATGCATGGATCGGCAAGCAGGACATCACCTCGCGCCTGGTGCGCGCGATCGTCACCGCCTGCAAGACGGTGCCGGCGCTCAACGCCTGGTTCGACGGCGCCAACCTCACCCGCACGATGCATCCGCAGGTCGACATCGGCATCGCGGTGGATACCGACGACGGCATGTTCGTGCCGGCGTTGCGCAACGCCGACATGCTCGACGGCAACGGCGTGCGCGCGGCTATCAAGCGCCTGCGCGCGCAAGTCGAGGATCGTTCGATCCCGTCCAGCGAACTCAGCGGCTACACCATCTCGCTGTCCAACTTCGGCATGTTCGCCGGCCGCTACGCGACACCGGTGGTGGTGCCGCCGTGCGTGGCCATCGTCGGCGCCGGCAAGCTCTCGCACGACGTGGTCGCGGTGATGGGCGGCATCGAGGTGCATCGCCGCATCCCGATCTCGCTGACCTTCGACCATCGCGCCGCCACCGGCGGCGAAGCCGCGCGCTTCCTCAAGGCGCTGCTCGACGACATGGCCTCGCCGAACTGATGGCGCATCGCAGCCGTCTCGCCGGTTTCATCATCGATTGCCAGACCGATGACCTCGACGCCGCGGCCGATTTCTGGGCGCAGGCGTTGGGCTGCGCCATCGCCAATCGCGATGCCGGCGACGCGACGGCGGAATACCAGCAATTCGGCGACACGCCGGGCGATCTGCACATCGAGGTGCAGAAGGTCGCGCATCCCTCGCGCGTCCACCTCGACATCGAGGCCGACGACGTCGATGCCGAAGCCGATCGTCTCGAGAAGCTGGGCGCGAAGAAGATCGCTTTCGTCAAGCGCTGGTGGGTGATGGAAGCACCGACCGGCCAACGCTTCTGCGTGGTGAAGATGCACCATCCCGAACGCGGCACCGCGCCGAAAAGCTGGGATTGATCGCAGCAATCAGGCTCGCGCCGAGTCGCACAGGGCATCGAACCGCCGCTGCCCTTCGGCGTTGAACACCACGATCCGGCTGCCGCGCTGGCGTTTCGCCCAACCGGCATCGAAGAAATGATCGAGCAAGGCGGCGCCAAGCCCGCCCGCCAGGTGTGGCTTGCGCATGCTCCAGTCGAGGCAGCTGCGGCATAGGGGTCGGCGTTGCGCGCGCAAGGCATCGACATCGATGCCCAATCCGGACAACCCCGATTCGCCGGCAGGCGTGACTTCAACTGCATCGCCGATGTGCCGCAACCAGCGTCGACGCACCAGCGCATCGAACATCCGCACTCCGCTTTCGCCCGCGAGATGATCGAAGCACACCCGCGCACGGCGCAGCTGCGCGTCCTTTGGCCCAAGTTGGAGGTCGGTCGGCACCTGGTCGCCGGCGAGATCGTGCAGATGTTCGAGCAAGGCCGCGACGCGCGCATCCGCCAACGCGTAATAGCGATGCCGCCCCTGCGCGACCATCTTCAGCAGTCCGCTTTCGCGCAGGCGGGCGAGATGGCTGCTGCAGGTTTGCGGCGTGATGTCGGCGATCCGCGCCAGTTCGCCAGCGGTGAGCGCCTGCCCGCCTAGCAATGCCACCAGCATGTGCGCCCGGGCCGGATCGGCGATCAATGCCGCCAGCCGTGCGATGTCGGGTTGCCAGGGATCGCGTGCGCCCATGCTTCGATCATGGTCGAAACATTCGTGTCATTCAAGATTTACAGTGGACGCCGTACCACGCCGGAACGCCCATGGACGCCATCGCTGCCTACCTCGCGACCCATTTCCAACGGGAAGAGCAATTCGCCGCCCACTGCGGCATCACGCCAGCAGACTTGCGTGAACTGGCTGGAACCGCCGCCCCGGGGCCGTCCTATGCCGTTTCTGCCGAAGGAATGATTTCATCGCGCGTGTTCAGCACCTCTCCTGCCGGCGATGCAGCGCCAGGCTTCTACTTCAGGACCGCCGCATCTCCCTGGATCGCGTTGGCAAAACGATTGAATGATGCCCATGCCATGCACGATGGTTTCACTCGCGAATTCAGGCAGGCACTGGCTGGCCTGAACCAAACGACATGGCGCCTTGTCGATGCATTCGATGACGAGGGAAATGAAATCCCGAGCGGCATCCAACAGAGATCGGAATCGGCATGGCAGAGCTTCCTCGATGGAACCTTCAATCTCTGCGTTGCCGACCCGTCCAGCGCATCGTCCATCGCGCGCAAGGAAATCCTGCAGGAAAAACTGACCGCGGTGACGCACAACGGCAGCACGATCGCAACGGATGCCATCTCCAGGAATGAATTGCATGCGTTGATCCTCGATTACGCCGGAAGCTGCATGCCCTTTTCACCCGCGGAATACCCGCACAGCAGCCGCAAACGGCTGGTGGACGATCTTTTGACCAGACTCGGAGACCTGCAACCCGCATGAGCACCCATTCCGTCCGAATCGAATGGCGACGCGACGGCGCGCGCTTCACCGATAACCGCTACAGCCGCGTGCACGACTGGAGCTTCGACGGCGGCGCGCGTATCGCCGCATCGTCCTCGCCCCACGTCGTGCGTACGCCATTCTCCGATCCGACGCTGGTCGATCCCGAGGAAGCCTTCGTCGCCAGTCTCGCCAGTTGCCACATGCTGTGGTTCCTGTCGCTCGCCGCCGAACGCGGCTGGACGGTGGACGACTACAGCGACGATGCCCTCGGCCACATGGGCACCGACGCCAATGGCCGCGAAATGGTCACCGAAGTCGTGCTGCGGCCACGCGTGCGTTTCGCCGGCGTCGCACCGACCTCCGGTGAATTCCACGCCGCGCACGCCGAGGCGCACGACCGCTGCTTCCTGGCCAATTCGGTCAAATCGCGCATCACCCACGAACCGGCGATCGAAGGAGACACGGACCATGCATGACGTCGCGATCCTGCTCGACGATGTTCCGGGCGCCCTGGCGAAAATGGGCGCCGCCGTGGCGGACGCCGGGCTGAGCATCGAAGGCGGCGGCGCCTGGGTGGTGGAAGGCCGCGGCTTCGCCCACTTCCTGTTCGTCGACGGCCACGCCGCGCGCACCGCGCTGGAAAATCGCGGATTGAACGTCGCGCGCGTCAGCGAGGTGGTGATGCTGCGATTGCATCAGTCGCGACCGGGACAGCTCGGTCTGCTGACCCAGCGCATGGCCGACGCCAGCGTGAATATCGAGGTGCTCTACAGCGATCACGATCACAACCTGGTGCTGGTCACCAGCGACCCGGCACGCGCCGGCGAAGTCGCCGACACGTGGATGCGCGAAACCTGGTGAGAGTCAGTTCTGCTCGAGTTGCGCCGCGACAAAGCGCGCCAAGGCAGCATTGACCTCATCGCTGCTGACGCCATCGGCGAGCCGGAAGTCCTCGTTGCCTTCCAGCGCGCCTTCCTTCATCGCGGCGACGCGACGGCCGGCATCGCGCGGCGAATCGAAGCCGATGCTGGTCAGCAACAGGCGATCGCCCTGCATCAGCTTGAAGTAGAACTTGCCGTCGGCTTCGCGGTACTGCTTGAAGGTCGGCACCGGCGCTTCCACGGGCGCGTCTTCGCCTGAATCGGCGATCGTGCTCGCGCTCGACAGATCGCGCAGCCCGACCGCTTCGCGCAGTTCGGCGATGAACGGCATCGCGTAGCGTTCGCGCAGGCGCTTCGCGCCATCGCGCAGGATGACTTCGATGTCCTGCGGGCGCGCCATCAGCGCCTCATAGCGTTCGCGCAGCGGCGCGATCTCGCGATCGACGATCTCGAACACCTGCTGCTTGGCGTCGCCCCAGCCGATGCCATCGGCGTAGGCACGCGCGAAGGCCGCGGTTTCCTCGGCGCTCGCGAACACCTTGTACAACTGGAACAGCGGCGAACCTTCGGTCTCCTTCGGTTCGCCCGGCGCGCGCGAATCGGTGAGCATCGAGAACACCAGCTTCTTCAACTGCTCGCGGGGCGCGAACAACGGAATGGTGTTGTTGTAGCTCTTGCTCATCTTGCGGCCATCAAGACCGGACAGCGTCGCCACTTCCTCGTCCACCAGGGCTTCCGGCAACGTGAAGTATTCGCGGCCATAGATGTGGTTGAAACGCTGGCCGAAATCGCGCGCCATCTCGATGTGCTGGATCTGGTCGCGTCCGACCGGCACCTGGTCGGCATTGAAGATCAGGATGTCGGCGCCCATCAGCACCGGATACATGAAGAGGCCGGCGGTCACGCCGGCATCGTCGTCCTCGCCTTCGGCGCGATTCTTGTCGACCGCCGCCTTGTAGGCGTGGGCGCGATTGAGGATGCCCTTGCCGGCGACGCAGGTCAGGAACCAGGTGAGCTCGCTGATCTCGGGGATGTCGCTCTGGCGATAGAACCACACGCGTTCGGGATCCAGTCCGCAGGCCAGCCAGCTCGCGGCGATCTCCAGCGTCGAACGCTGGGTGCGCGCGGGATCCTGCGCCTTGATCAGGCTGTGCAGGTCGGCGAGGAAATAGAAGCTTTCGGCGTTGTCGGCGCGGCTGGCGGCAATCGCCGGGCGGATCGCACCGACGTAGTTGCCGAGGTGGGGCGTGCCGGACGTGGTGATGCCGGTGAGGATGCGGGTCTTGCGGTTGTCCATGAACGGATGGCGAATCGAATGACAAATCGTGTGTCGCCAGTGTAACGGCCAACCCCGTTCCCCGCGCCGGTGCGTTGCTGGTCTACAGGATCCCCACGGAGAACCGTCATGCCCCGCCCCATCCCGCTGTCCTGCGCCTGCCTGCTCGCACTCGCACCGCTGGCTTTTGCTCCAGGCGTCGCCCATGCCGGCGACTGGCTCGACCTCTCGATCGTCGATCGCGACAGCGGCTCGACCCTGCCGGAATACCGGCATCGCGGCGATACCTGGGTGCCGGGCGCCCCCGGCCATCGCTATTCGGTGCGCCTGACCAATACCTCGGGGGAACGCCTGCTGGTGGTGCTGTCGGTCGATGGCGTCAATGCGATCAGCGGCCAGACCGCGGCGACCGAGCAGTCGGGTTATGTGCTCGAACCCGGTCAGAGCGCCGAGATCGACGGCTGGCGCAAGTCGATGCAGCGCGTCGCACAATTCGTGTTCACTGATGTCGATGACAGCTACGCCGCGCGCACCGGACGCCCCGACAACATCGGCGTGATCGGTGCGGCCGTATTCCGCGAACGCCGTGTCCGCCCG
This sequence comes from Lysobacter sp., assembly GCA_027306995.1. Classification (GTDB taxonomy): domain Bacteria; phylum Pseudomonadota; class Gammaproteobacteria; order Xanthomonadales; family Xanthomonadaceae; genus Solilutibacter. The sequence continues at coordinate 71,693 of DAHUXS010000018.1, read as the reverse complement.
CTGCCGCCGCCACCGATCATGCTGCCGCGCTCGTACGAGGGCGCAGCCAACAAGTCACGTGGCGAAGCCTCGGCGGCGGCGGATGCCGCGGCACCGCAATGCATCGGCACCGGCCATGGCGAATCGCAATGGTCGCCAGTCGATTCGACGACATTCCGTCGTGCCAGCAATCGCCCGACCGAAGTGGTGAGCGTGCGCTACAACGATGTCGCCACCCTGCGTCGCATCGGCGTAATTCCGAACTGGCGTCCGCCGGTCAACCGTCGCCCGCAACCGTTCCCCGGCGGTTTCGTGCCCGATCCGCCGCGCGGCGATTGATCCTCCCCAAAGAAGATGGGCCGCTCCACACGGCCCATCGTTGTGTTCCGAGGACACGGAACCTGTTGCGCGTTATTGCAATGTCTTCTGGAATTCGTCGACTTCGCGCTTCGCCTGGTCCTGTTGCCAGCCATAGCGTTCCTGCAGGCGACCGGCGAGATACTTGGCGTCGCCTTCGGCAACGTCGAGGTCATCATCAGTGAGCTTGCCCCACTTGGCCTGGGCACTGCCCTTCACCTGTTCCCACTTGCCGGAAATGATGTCTTTGTTCATTGCGTACTCCTCGTTTTGCGTCAGCGCGATGATCACGCTGATCGCAGGAACGATTCTGGGCGCGCTTTCATTCAACAAAAGTGAGCTGCATGTTCTAAAAAAGTATGCACGCCGCATTGCACTAGATGAATGTGCAATGTCGTTCAGCCGCGGGTCTGTCACATGGATGGGGCATTACCGCGACGCGCGTTCAGTCGCGCATCTTCAATCTTGATTTCCTGATGCGCTAATCGCGCATCAGGGTCGACTTCCCGAACAGACTCTCGACGAGATCGACGGCAAGTTTCGCGGTGGCATTGCGCTTGTCGAGCGCGGGATTCACTTCGACCAGATCCAGCGAACCCATCAGGCCGGTGTCCGCGATCATCTCCATCATCAACTGCGCTTCGCGATAGTTGACGCCGCCGGGCACGCGCGTGCCGGTGCCGGGCGCGATGTGCGGATCAAGCATGTCGACGTCGAAACTGACATGCAGGTGGGTATTGGTGTCGACGCCATCCAGCACTTCCTCCATCACCCTGCGCATGCCGATCTCGTCGATGTAGCGCATGTCGTAGATGTCGAGATCGTGTTCGCGCACCAGGCGCTTTTCGCCGGCGTCGACCGAGCGGATGCCGATCTGGCGGATCTGCTCCGGAAGCAGCGCCGGCACGTGCTTGCCCAGCTCCACCAGTTCCTTCGGCCCGAGTCCGCACAGGCAGGCGACCGGCATGCCGTGGAGATTGCCGCTGGGCGTGATGTCACGGGTGTTGAAGTCGGCGTGCGCATCCAGCCACAGCACGCGCAACTTCTTGCCGTTGGCGCGGCAATGGTCGGCGACCGCGGTGATCGAACCCATCGCCAGGCAATGGTCGCCGCCGAGCATGATCGGCATACGGCCTTCGCCGAGGATGCGCGTCGACATCGCCATGATCGAACGATTCCACGCCACCACTTCCTCGAGATGGCGATAGCCGTCGACCGGCTTGGTCAGCGGATTGCGCGGACCGCCGAGGTTGCCTTCGTCGCGGATGTCGATGCCGCGGGCGGCGATCGACTCGACCAGGCGCGCGACGCGCAACGCTTCCGGTCCCATCGAAGCGCCGCGGTGGGCGGCCCCGATATCGGTGGGCACGCCGAAGACGGAGACGGGTCTGGATTGCGCGGTCATGGCGTTGCGAGGCCTGATGTGTGGTGCCGCTTCACAGACTCGAACTGTGGACCTACCGCTTACAAGGCGGTTGCTCTACCAACTGAGCTAAAGCGGCACTGGGACGGGGATTTTAGCCCGACGCGGCGGGACAGGACACGCGTTCGCCGTGCGGCGCATGGACCGCGGCGGCGGCGGGCGCGGGATCGAAGCCGTTTGCGGCGACGACATCCAGCCAGAACGTCGCCTGCCCGGCCGGACGGATCCGCGGCTGGAAGCCCTTGCCCTGCAGTTCGACGAGGCGCCGTTGCGCGCCCTCCTGCGATCCGAAATGACCCAGCGCGACGCCACCGGCATCGGCGCCATCGCGGATCGCGAACATGTCCTTGATACCGGCGGCCTTGAGGCGCTCCAGCATGGCGGAACCCGTGGTGTCCGTGGCCGGGAGGATCACGTCATAACCATGCCCGGCTTGCGCGACCTGGCGGGCATCGACGCGGATCGCCTGCGGGCGCAGCTGTTGCTTTGCCTGCTCGGTCGTCGCGGCATCGGCGAACGGTCCGAAACTTGCGCAGACCGCATCGGCGGGAATGATGGGGGGCGCCGCTTCCGTCGCTGCGTGCGCGGCATCGGCCAGCTTCAACGCCGGGATCGCACTCGTCGTCGCTGCCGCAGCAAACACAGGGTCGCGATGGAACAGCCACCACGCCGCGGCGCTGAGGTTGAGCATGACGAGGATGACGAGCAACGGGCGAACGATCATGGCGTCATTATGCAATGCGTCATGCGATGCCGGCCCAACGCGCCCAATGCGCGAGTCCCGCCAGCACCAGGTCCGCGCGCGCTTCGGCTGCGGGTAGCAATGGCAGCAACGCCTGCGCACCGCCGCCATGCACCAGCAAGCGCGGCGCACTGTCCAATTGTTCGCCGGCGACCGCGAGGCTGCGTTCGACCAGCGCCAATGCCGCGCCATCGCAACCGGAAGCGAGCGCATCGATGGTGTCGTCGGCGAATTCGACGTAGCGACCGCCGTCCACCGGCAGCGCCGACGAACGCGACGCCAGCATTTCGCGCATCAGGGTCGGCGACGGCGCGATGCGGCCACCGAGATGCAGGCCATCCGCGCGCAACAGGTCGATGGTGAGCGCGGTTCCGACACCGACCAGCAAGGTGTCGCGACCTTCATCGACGATCGCCAGCAACGACAGGAAGCGATCGACGCCGAGGCGTGCCGGCACCGGATAGGCGATCTTCAGTCCCGCGCATTCGGGCAATGTCCGCGCGAGGTGGACGCGCCGGAAGCGTCCCGACAACCGCTGCAGCAATGCGACGCGCGCAGCCTCCGGCGCCACCGACGACACCAGCGCGACATCGCCACGCACGTCGTCCGGCAATGCCAGCGCTTCCGCTTCGTGCGGCAATGCCAAGGCCTCGCCCGCACCCGCAAGCGGCGCGCATTTCAGCCGGGTATTGCCGAGATCGAACAACCACGCACTCATGCCGTCGTCCTGCGCACGCTCACTTCTCCGGAATGCACTGTCGATTCGCTGCCATCGCCACGACGCACGCGCAAACCGCCATCGCTCGCCAGCCCCAGCGCATGCATCGCATGCACGCCATCGGCCGCATGCACGTCGATGGCATGGCCGGCAAGCACGTCCAGCGCGCAATAGCGTTCGAGGAACGGCGACAGCCCCTCCGTGTCGAAGGTGTCGAGCGCGCGGATCAGGTGCTCCAGGACTGCCGCCGCGACCCGCGACCGCTGCAACGTCACGTCCGGATTCGCGGATGCGAGATCGATCCACGGCTGGCCAATGTCCTTGACCATCGTCGCCGGCATGCGCACGTTGATGCCGATGCCGATCACCGCCTGCACCGGACCGCCGTGTTCACCGCCACCTTCCACCAGGATGCCGCCGAGCTTGCGACCATCGACCAGCAAATCGTTCGGCCACTTCAAGCCGATCGCGATCCCCTGGAGATCACGCAACGCTTCGGCGACGGCGACGCCCGCAACCAGGCTCAATCCCCCCAACCGCGCCAGTCCGCCTTCGAAACGCCGCAGCACCGAGAGATAGAGGTGCGCCGCCAACGGCGATACCCAGGTCCGGCCGCGGCGACCGCGCCCGGCGGTCTGCTGCTCGGCCAGCAAGGCGGCAATGCCAGTTTCGGGAGCCCGGCGGGCCAGCAGGGCACTGTTGGTCGAATCGATCCGCCACGCCACATCAAGCGCTTGCAGCTGGGGGCGCAGATCCGGGGACACCGCCGCCCGGATCTCTTCCACATCCAGCAGGTCGAGCGGCGCCTCCAGCCAGTAGCCGCGGCCACGGTCGGCGCCGATGGCGAGTCCGGCCTTGCGCAGGGCCTGAATGCGCTTGCCGATCGCCGCCCGGGTCTGGCCGGCACGGGCCGCCAGCTCCGCGCCGGAGACCGGCCGCGGGCCGAGGCAGTGCAGCAGGCTGCGGTCGTCGAGGGGGGTGCCGTCCATCCCGGCATTATCCGGGGAAACCGGGTATAGTCGCGATTCCGCCGTGCACCGGACGCTCCATGAAGAAGCGCCTCCTGCTCGCTCTCGTCCTACTGTCCTGCAGCGCTTCCGCGTTTGCAGCGGCTGCGCGCACCAGCGGCGATAACGTCTGTGTTCCGCACCAGGACGACGACTGCGACGCCAGCAGCGGCAGCGCCACGCCACCGGGCGCGCGGACATCGAACGTGCCGGCCACCGCCACGACCTCGCCACGGACTCCCGTGCCGCAGCGCCGCAATCGCACCGATGGCGGCGTCCGCAACGGCACGATGCGGTTCCAGAGTTACCTGCCCGGGATGTTCCGCTGATTCGTTGAATCAGTTCGGCGGCGGCAGCAACGCCTCGAAGCGCGCACCACCCATTTCCGCGGAATCGCCCACTTCCAGTTCGCCACCGTAATTGGCGAGGATGTCCTGCACGATCGACAAGCCAATGCCGTGGCCCTGCACGCGCTCGTCGCCACGCACGCCGCGCTGCAGCACTTCCATCACCTGCGCCTTCGGCACGCCCGGACCATCGTCCTCGACGGCGATGCGCAGACCGGCGCGGCGCGAACCGGGCACCTGGCGTGGCGCGACCGTCAGCAGCACGCGCGAGCGCGCCCACTTGAAGGCGTTCTCCAACAGGTTGCCAAGCAGTTCCTGGAGATCGCCGACCTCGCCGTGGAAGCGCGCTTCCGGCGCGATTTCGAATTCGCAGAACACGCCCTTGGCGGCGTAGATCTTCTCCAGCCCGGTGACGATTCCCTCGGCATACGACTCGATGGCGATCGGCGCGGCGTAAAGCTTGTGGCCGGTGGAACGCGCGCGCCCCAGCTGGTAGCCGACGATGTCGTTCATGCGCCGCAACTGGGTGTCGAGTTCGCTGCGCAATTCCGAATCGGGTCCCTGGCTGTCGAGCTGCGAGCGCAATACCGCCAGCGGCGTCTTCAGGCTGTGCGCGAGATCGGACATGACGTCGCGCTGGCGATCGAGGTGGCGGCGCTCGCTGTCGATCAGCGCATTGATGCTTTCGGTCAGCGGCGTGAGTTCACGCGGATGCGCGCCGCTCATCTTGGTCGCCATGCCTTCCTTGACGCGATCAAGCTCGGTGATCACGCGCTTGAGCGGTGCCAGGCTCCACCACAGCGTCACCATCTGCAACAGCACCAGCAGCAATCCGGCCAGCGCGAGGTTGCTCCACAATGCCGCGCGGAAAATCGTCATCTGCGCCTTGAACGGCCGCATGTCCTCCATCACGTAGATGGTGTACGGCACCGGTGTCTTGTTGCCTTCCGACCACGCGAAGCCACGCCCGTAGATGTAGACCGCGCTGCCGAAACCGGATGCATCGCGGATCGCCACCGGCCCGCTGAACGTCTGCGTATTGGGCTCAAGCAACGGCGGCAACGGCAATTGCGGGCCATAGACCGCTGACTGCGATTGCCAGCGTCCGTTGCGCTGGACGATCTGCGCATACAAGCCACTGGCTGGACGATCGAGGCGCGGATCGGGGGTGATCGCCGGCGGCACCAGCGCGTTGGTGACGTCGAAATCGGTGCGCGCGGCATAGGTCAGCGCGTAGTTCGACAAGCGCATCCGCAGGCTTTCCTGCGCGGTCTGTTCGAAGGCGCGATCAAGCGCGACACCAACCAATGCGAGGAACGCAGCCAGACCCAGCGTGCTGACCAGCAATTGCCGGCGCAGCAGCGATCGCGGTTTCCAGAACTGCGCGCTCATGCGCGAACGGCCACCGCGATCATGCCGTGACGACGATCAGGTATCGGCGTTGCGCGGAATCGCGAAGCGGTAACCGCGGCCGCGCACGGTCTCGATCGGCTTGAGCGTGCCGTCGGCATCGAGCTTCTTGCGCAGGCGCCCGATGAACACTTCCAGCACGTTGGAGTCGCGATCGAAATCCTGCTGGTAGATATGCTCGGTGAGATCGGCCTTCGAGACCAGTTCGCCGGCATGCATCATCAGGTATTCCAGCACCTTGTATTCGTAGCTGGTGAGGTCGATGTTCTGGCCGTTCACCGCCACCGTCTGCGCGGCGAGATCGAGCATGACCGGACCGCATTCCAGCGACGGCTTGCTCCAGCCCGCGGCGCGACGCACCAGCGCGTTGAGGCGCGCCAGCAATTCTTCGACGTGGAATGGCTTGACCAGGTAATCGTCGGCGCCCTGCTTCAGGCCATCGACCTTGTCCTGCCAGCTGGAACGCGCAGTCAGGATCAGGATCGGGAATTGCTTGCCGTCGTCGCGCAATGCACGAATCAGCTCCATGCCCGACATCTTGGGCAGCCCGAGATCGATGATCGCGACATCGAACGGAACCTCGCGGCCCATGTACAGGCCTTCCTCGCCATCCTGGGCGGCATCCACGGCGAAGCCTTCGCGCTTCAGGCGTGCTGCCAAGGTCTCACGCAACGGCGCTTCGTCTTCAACCAGCAGAATTCTCATCGTTCACTCCCTGTAGGCGGATGACGGGCATCCACACGCATTCACTTTCTCATTCAGGATGTCGTGGCGATGTAAACGCGACCGCTCAGAATCCCGGCGAAACCGTCATGACGCGGACCATACCGTCCGCGCCCATGACCTTGATCCTGCACTGTACACGCCCGCCGAAATCCATCGTCTGGACGTTGAGGACCTGGTCCCCGGGAGACAGGGGCATGATGCGACCGCAATCGCTGGCGCTGGGCCGGGGCCGCACGCTGGCTTCCATCGATGGCGGATTGCGCGGGTCGCGCCCCTGGGGGCCGGACGCCTGCGGCGACGGTGCGTCGTTGCGTCCCCCATGCGGCGCCGGAGGCCAGCCACCGCCATTGCCGCCACGATGCTGCGCCCACGCCGGCGTGCTGCCGATGGCCAAGGCCATCAGCGATGCAAACAGCGGGAGCCAACGGGGACGGGACATGACGCAGGAGCACCGACGCATTCAGGAGTCGTGCCAGCATGGGTCCCCGGCGGTGAATTCGTCCTTAATGATTTAACGCTATCTGAACGCTTCTGCGACGTTGATTGCAGAAGTTCAGATTGGGGCGATCGCGTTCCGTCGCGACCGCCCTTTCCCGACTTCAGGCCGCCTGCAAGTTCGCTTGCTCGACGGCGGCAACAAGGGACGCCACGCCGGCACGCAACGCCTCGAGGGTCTCTTCCGGCAACGCCTTGTCGGCGCCGAGGAACTCGTGGCTGGAACCCAGGCCGATGGTGTCGTCGATCGGCTTGGCGCCAGCAACGCCGAGTGCGCGCACGGCATCACCGCGTGCCCACTTCGCCGCGTATGGCGACATCGACGCGCCGACCACCAGGGCCGGCATGCCGACCAGCGAACCGCGGCCGTAAGGACGCGAAGCCCAGTCGATGGCGTTCTTCAGGCCACCCGGCAGCGAACCGTTGTACTCGGGGGTAGCGACGATCACGGCATCGGCTGCGGCGATTTCCTGGCGCAGCTTCTGCACCGAGGCCGGGGTCTGGCCCTCGACGTCCAGCTCCTCGGAATAGAACGGGAGGGTGGAGAAATCGACGTTGGCGACATGGCTGCCGGCCGGCAACAAGGCCGCGGTGGCCTCGGCCAGCTGGCGATTATGGGAACCGGCGCGGAGGCTGCCGATCAGGGTGACAACATTCATGGGAGTTCCTCGCTCGATGGGTGGTCAATCGCTTGATTGTCAAGCTATTGACCATATTAACGAGGAAAGAGAGAATGTCAAGCGCTTGACTTCAGTCCGGTCTAGAATTCGATTCCATGAGCTCCCCCACTCACCCCGCCAAAGCCAATTCACTGCCCGTGGCCGCCCTGTTGGGCGCCGCCAAGGAAGCGTTTGCCGCGGAGTTCGACGCCCGCATCAAGGCCAGCAACATGAGCGCGCTATCGCTGGCGCATGCCCATAACGTGCTGCGCCATCTCGGCAACGGACCGCTGCGCGCCAGCGCGATCACCGACCGCTGCGGCGTGACCAAGCAGGCCGTGAGCCAGCAGATCGCCCATCTCCAGCGCAGCGGCTTCGTGCGCGCCCTGCCCGACCCCGACGACCAGCGCGCGCGCCTGATCGAACTCACCGAATGCGGACTCGCCGCGCAGGTGATGGTGAAGCAGTTGTTCGCCGACATCGAACGCGACTGGACCAAGCGCATCGGCAAGGAACAGATGGCGATCCTGCGCGAAGCACTGGCGACCATCGGCGCCGATCACATGCCCGACAGCTGCAGCTGATTTCGCGTCTCAGGCGGCGAGCGGCCGCGACGTCACCGCCAGCGCTTCTTCCAGCAAGCCGATGCCGGCATTCGCGCGCACCACGCCTTCGCTCAACACCTGGCGGAACATGCGTCCGCCCGGCTGTCCGTGGAACAGGCCGAGCACGTGGCGGGTGATGTGCTTGAGCGCGACGCCGCGTTCGAGTTGGCGCTCGATGTAAGGGAAATACGCGCGCAGCAGTTCTTCGCGACCGCGCAGTTCACCGCCGAACATCGCCACCTGCAAGCGATGCAGGGTGTAGGGATCGTGATAGGCCGCGCGCCCGAGCATCACGCCATCGACGTGATCGAGATGCGCCAGCGCGGCATCGACCTCGGTGATGCCGCCGTTCAACAGCACCGTCATGGCCGGACGTTCGCTTTTCAGGCGATAGGCCCAGTCGTAGCGCAGCGGCGGAACCTCGCGGTTTTCCTTCGGCGACAATCCTTTCAGCCAGGCATTGCGCGCGTGCACGACGATGAAGGCCGAGCCGGCGGCGTCCATGCGATCGACGAAATCACGGAAGGCCACATAGTCGTTGTCATCGTCGACGCCGAGGCGGCACTTCACCGTGATCGGAATTGCGCCGTCGACGGCATCCACCATCGCACGCACGCAATCGGCGACCAATGCCGGTTCGCGCATCAGGCAGGCGCCGAAGCGACCGGCCTGCACGCGATCGGACGGGCAACCGCAGTTGAGGTTCACTTCGTCGAATCCGTGCTCGACGCAGATGCGCGCCGCTTGCGCCAAGAGCGCGGGATCGCTGCCGCCGAGCTGTATCGCAACCGGATGCTCCGACGGATCCATCGCCAGCAGATGCGTGCGATCGCCGTGGATCACCGCATTGGCATGCACCATCTCGGTATAGAGCAGCGCGTTCGACGCCAGCACCCGATGGAAGGCCCGACAGTGGGTGTCGGTCCAGTCCATCATCGGTGCGACCGAGAGGCGGATTTGCGCTTTATCCCGAGGATTTCCGGGGTTTCGCGCTTCGGATGCAGACGATTCTGACTCGATCATTTTGCGGGGTTTTTGCGGGTTTTGTGGTATTCCGTTCCGCCCCGGTGCTACAGTCCGCGCAACACGCTCGGCTCGTAGCACCGTTCAGGAACCCCGATGGGAACAATCGTCCCGCGCCGTCGTGCTGATGGCTCGATAGGATACACCGCGCAGATCAGGCTCAAGCGCGCCGGCAAGGTCGTCCACAGCGAGGCGGAGACGTTCGACAAGCACGCCTTGGCGAAGGAGTGGATGACGCGCCGGGAAGCCGCCCTGAACGTCCAGCGCGCGCGAGGCGAGCCTCTGGCGTCGAAGATGACCATCTCCGAGCTGATGGACTGGTATCTCAAGCGAGAGCCGAAGGATCAGCCGTGGGGGCGATCCAAGAAGTTCGACCTCGCCAAGATCAAGGGCTACCCCATCGCCAAGAAGCAGGCGTCCCGGCTGACGACGCAGGACTTCATCGCCCACGTTGAATGGAGGCGCGCGAACGGTGCTGGGCCGGCGACGGCGGGGAACGATCTGGTCTGGATGAAGCAGGCGTTCAATGCAGCGTCCGTGGTGCTGGGCGTCCCGATGCCGACCGCCCAGCTCGTCGAGGCCAGCCGGTTTCTGCGCAGCGAGAAAATCATCGGTGGAAGCAAGAAGCGCGAGCGACGCCTGCACGACGGCGAGGAGCCGGCGATTCTCGACCACTTCGATGGCCGGCGCGGCGTGATCCCAATGAAGGACATCGTTCTGTTCGGGCTGGCGTCTTCCCGCCGCGAGGAGGAGATCACCCGCATCCTGTGGGCCGACGTGGACGCCAAGAACAAGTCGGCGCTGCTGCGCGACGTAAAGCACCCACGAAAGAAGATCGGGAACCACAAGCACTTCCGCCTGACGGACGAGGCGCTGGCGATCATCCAGCGACAGCCGAAGTCTGACGACGAGCCGCGCGTATTCCCCTACGACCCGAAATCGATCAGTGCGGCATTCACCCGCGCAATGCATGTTCTGGACATCGAAGACCTGCGATTCCACGACCTGCGCCACGAAGCCACCTCACGGCTGTTTGAGGCCGGCTACCAGATTCACGAAGTCGCGCAGTTCACGCTCCACGAGTCCTGGGCGACCTTGAAACGGTACACCCACCTGCTCAAGAAGCGCGATCCCGGCATGGTCTTCTGAGCCTGCGTCTCACTCCATGATCCGGCTGGCGCTACCCTTCCGGCCATGCCAACCGCCGAAGCCCGCTACGACTTCCGAATCCAAGTCGGAAAGCTGATGCACGACTTCCGCGTGGTCATGCACGAGGAGCGCGAGCTGGATGCTACGGGGATGCCGGGACGGTTGATCTCGGCCAAGCTGGCGAGCTACCAAGTTGACCCGCCGGGGCCGAAGGTCTCGTACAAGCGCCTGTCGCTCGTCGGGCCATCCCGCTTCTACTTGTTGGTGGACAACCAGCCGAAGCCCAACCTGCGCCCTGAGCGCGTCTGGCTCCGCTGGCTGGAGTGAATTGCTCAGAGTTTTTAGTGAATTGCTCAGAGATTTTAACGCGCTGCATCTCGTGTAACGCTGCGCCAGAGATACACTTACCGTCCAACCAAGCGGACAATACAGATGAACGTCGAACCCTACGAGCAGAAGTTCGCTCAATTCATCGCAATGTGTCAGAACGCATCGAAAGATAAAGTCGATACTGTCCTCGTCGATCATCCCGCCGTGCTGGGAGACACTTATGAGGAATTGACCGAGAGCCTTTCCCGTTTGGCCGATGCAGGGCTTAGCTTGCACATCGCCCATCGATGACACCAGCCTTCTCGGGAAAAAGAAACCCGGCTTTGTGGGCCGGGTTTCTGTGCTGCAAGTGGATCACTACGCGTTACCGCCCCGCAGATACCCACCTTCTTGGTCGCGTCCAATTTACCACCCGCCGCGTGCGCTGTCATCGTGGCCGTCACCGACAGGCCGTGTGTCGCGCATAGGCGGCTTGGTGTGGGGTCAGGATGCCCCGGAGCGCCGATGTTCGCAGTCGGGGAAATCCGAGGTCGGCGTCGGAATTATGGCCAAGTAAAGCTGTCGATCGTCGTGATGCCAGAGTCATGACGAATGCCACATTTCCCGGATGCAGAGATCGCAGAGTCAGTCACGGTACCGATTGTTGTTCCATCAAACTTGACGGAAAGAGTTGAACCAGTTGCTGTGAAACTCAATGTGTGTGGCGTCCCACGCGTGAAACTAATCGGTATTCCAGAGGTAAGCCCTGTGAATGTGCCGCCGACGCGCCTCCATATTCTGACCACGTTCGTTGCACCGTTCCCGCCAGATGCATCCGAAATCGCGACCAAATAATAATTGTTGTTGTCGGCGAGCCTCAGCACCATCCCGGCATCGTCCGCAGCAGTGATGATGCAGCTCACGGTTCCATCCGCAAAGCTCACGCCATTCCTTGTGAGGCAAGACTGCTTGTAAGTCAGGAGCGGCGTATTACAGCTGATAACACCACTGCCGATGCTCCAACCCCCAGCCGCATCGGCATACTCGGTATAGCTCGAAAGCGTATTGCTGCTGAAATCGTCGGTATGACCCGACAATGCTCCGCGCGCCATCAACAGATTCAAACCTCTCATTGCTGCACGCTCACCGGATACACCACCCATTTCGACAGGATCGAGCTATAGCGCACCGGGATATCGACCAGCTTCCCAGCGGTCGTTGTGGTCGGAAGCGCCGCCCCCATCGCAACGTAATTCGTACCCCAACTCAACGTGCGCGCCGAGCCGTTGTCCAAGATTGAAATGATGAATCCCTGTCCCGCTACAGCCGTCCCGGTTGGGTTGGCAATGGTCGCGTTCACCGCCAGCGCCGAGACCGCTACTATGTCGTTCGTGCAATCCGGAGTGATTGTCGCCGCAGATACGACTTGCTGCATCACCCCCGTCATGTATTTCTTGAGCTGAGACAACTTGATTTTTACATCATTGCCGGCGGGTATAACGATCGGGGTGGGCGTAGTTGTATCGTTTCCTCCGTCAATCGACGTTGCCCCAAGTATTTCAGTCCCAGCAAGAGTCGCGAGTTGAGGCTTGTCTTTTGCTCTAATTGTTGACATGAATTTTACCCCTGGTAGGTATTTGAATCTTCGTCTACATAGACGTTTCCAGTCTCGTCAACGTAGTCTCTGAGAATGCTCGTATAGGTAAGTACCTGCGTTCCTGCAATGCACTTACCATCTTGATGCAGCCAATAGCTTGTTCCATCCCAGCAAATAGAAACAAAAGCAAACCGACCGACTTGCGCATATGGCGCTAGGTTCTGAACAATACTTGGCTGATTTGCGTTTCCAGTTTCAAGCTGGGTATATACCCATGTATTCCCCGGGCAAAACCAGACTGAATCATTTGCGCTCGTACTCAATGGGCCGTAGCCAAAAATCGCACGATTGTATTGCGCAGGAACATTCGCAGTGTCTTGCATCCACACCCACGCATCCATCGTCCATGCTCCTGGTCCGAGGTCAGCATCAGGCCCCATCTCAACGGATAGATAAGTTCCGACCCCATCGCAATACATCGATGATCCGCCGAATCTGGATTGCGTGGTGCTGATCGCAGCGCCGCCGTTCGCAGTTACAGCATGGCCTTTCTCGTCAACGAATGAGGTGGAGCCATTCGCTCCATTCATTCGTAGCAGTAGAACTACGTTTGAGTAGTATGGGTCGCTCGTCGCATCACCGAAATCCGATGTTGGGACCGGGTAACTATCAACGGCGTAGCGAGCAACCCCCTTAGTGATTCTGAAAGAATCGATATACCCATGCCACCAGCCCTGGTTGTTGGTGTACGCGCCTGCAACCTCCTGAGCCGCACCGATGATGAAGTTCGTATTTGCGCGCAACTTCCAGGGCCACGCTCCCGCAATCGGATTGGTGGCATAGTAAGTATCGCTCCCGTAAATCCATCCACTCCAATCTGCCGATCTTCCAGCGGAGTCACGGACTCTGACATGTACAAATAGGTCTTGAGTTGACGATATTCCTGCTGTAGTCACCAAATTCCAGCGCGCGTTATCAACGTAGAACGGCTTGTTTTGTCTGAACCGCGTTGCACTTGCTCCAGCAGAAACAGTTTTTGATGCAGCCGGAGCCGTCGCAGTGACGCTCGACGTTATCCACCCGTTTCTACTCCATGTTCCACCGCCCGGCCCCGGAGAGTCTTGGATGAGCTTTCCGGAGGCGTCATAGAAATACAGAACGACACTGCCGCCGACTGAACCCTTGTCGCCCGGCCCGTGATTAAGATCAATGGTCGCGGTGATCGTATCGCCCGGATTGACCTTGGCGCGCGGCCACAGAATCGAAGCCTGTCCGCCCCCCATGTAGCGCGCCGACCATGATCCATTCGTCGTAACGCCGAACTGTCCAATCTCCCAGCCAGCTCCGCGCAGCACGCCCGCCGACCCAAGCTCAAGATCGCCGTTCTGCACCGGTACGTAGACCGGTGCTGGCGTGTAGGCTGGAAACTGGACGACGACTTCGTGCGTCGCGTTGTCCACCCACACCGAGTATCCATCCGGCAGCTGGCTGTCGGGCAGAACTTCGACGGTGCAGTCACCGACCGCGTTATTGATCTGGAGTCTGCCTACATAGGCTACGTCGAAGTTGTAGCCCGGAAGCGTTCCCGTAACGCTCATCGGCGGTAGCCCTGCAAGCCTGTCAGCCGATGAGCGGTTGAACAGGATCAGCGGGCTTGTCATGGGCCGACTGCCAGCTCACCTGAAACAACCCAAGTGTTCGTGTCGGCGAATCGGCAATAGGCACTGATCGTGCAGCCAATGGCGCGCGTTGCCGCCTTCAATCCGCCAGGAACGATTGCCCCGGCTGGAAGCGAAAGCGTGACTTGCCCTGCCCCAACCTGCGTCGCCGAAACGTAGTCTCCCGTCTTCCAGTCGGTTCCAGTGCCGTCGTTCGTCTTGATCGTGATCGTGGTTGCTGCGGCGTTCGTGGTGTTGAATACCGCGAACACGTCATCACGATTCGCGGTGCGAGCTGTACCGGGAACATCGATGATCCGCATTGCGAGAGACGTGAGAGGTGTCGGTCCGCTCCACGGACGCGAATAGCCACGCAAGATCACGAAGCCAACGACAAGATTGGCGGGAGCAGTCGCAAACCGAATCACAGTCTGCGTGGTGTCGGCTCCATGAATGATCGTGTATTCGTCGATTGGCTTTTTCTGCAACCCGGTAAGAACCGCGTCGTACATCACCGGGTCGTAGACATCCGCACCGCCGATGATGAAGTCTGTCGTCACTCCGTCGCCGACAATAGCCCACATCTTCGGCGCGACACCATAGGTCGGGCCATTAGTGATCGCACCCTCGACCACTGCGAGCATCTGTCCGAGATTGATAGCGTCCTTGGGATTCGTTCCGTCCTTGAGATTGATGATCTTGTGGTTGAGCGCATCGAAGTCCCAATTCGCTGCGCTATTGATGTCAGACCCGAACAGGCCGCGCGCGATGCGGTCGGCAAGTTTCTGAATCTGCTGCTCAAGGGGATCAAGACCTGATTCCTCAAGCACTTCCGGCAAGTAGCGCGACTGGTTGGAAATGTCACAGTCTTGGGTGAACGGAAGATCGTTGAGGATGATGACGGTCTTCGTGCTGAGAGGCGGCGACAAGAAACTGACTTTCGTTTTGTCCTTGCCAACGCCGGTCAGCGTGTACCCGCTGGTTTGTAGAGTGGAAATCTTGGTGATCGTGTCTTCCAGATAGACCTTGATGTGGCCTGCTGAAATCGCACGCGGCCCCCAAAAGTCCACGGCAAGGCCATTGCCCGGATACTCTTTTCTC
This sequence comes from Lysobacter sp., assembly GCA_027306995.1. Taxonomy (GTDB): domain Bacteria; phylum Pseudomonadota; class Gammaproteobacteria; order Xanthomonadales; family Xanthomonadaceae; genus Solilutibacter. The sequence goes on along the minus strand of DAHUXS010000018.1, from coordinate 56,388 downwards.
CGGTCATCTGCTTGTACTGTCACGGCTTGCTCCAAAGAAAAGGCCCGGATGTCCGGGCCTGAGATGCGTTACTGGTCGTAGCCTTTTCGGGGCCTGCCTTGATTGAGGTAGTACAAATCCATCGGACCATCCGGCGTTCGATTCCCGCTCGCGACATCCATCAGGTATGTGCCGGTCTTGGTCAGCTGATTCGACGGGATTCCGGCAGCGACGCCAGCGGCCTTGACCGTTGCCTTGACTTGCTTCTCTGCATCGACTTCCCCCTCACCAAATGCAAGTGCATCTCCGTTCTGTGCCGTGACCTTGGCTGCGTCGTACATAGTTTTCATTGCATCGACGAGCGGGCTGGGACGGGCGTGACCGTCATCGATATAGCCGGCGGCGTCGCGAATGAACGGGATCGCCTGGAATGGCATCAAGAAAATCTTGCGAGCGCACCAGATAATCCAGTCCTTGATCGTCTCCTCGCCATCCTTGTCCTCGTCGTCAGGCGGACGGCCCATAATCAATTCAAAGATCAGCGATCCGCCAAGCGTCGCAGCGACCCACGTTGCGATGGCCTTCATCGGTGAATCGACGGTGCCGCGCAAGTGTCCGCGCATCCCGGCTTCCTGCAACCGATTGTTGATGACGATGAGCGGGCCGGCGAACATCATGGCTGGCTTTAGCCACGGAGTCGATTCAACTGCCGACAGATCGCGGGAGTAATTCGTAGTCTGCGTCTGCCGGATCATCTTGTCTGCCAGACGCGCGGCCTCAGCCGTGTCGTTTCCGGTTGCAAGCGCCTGGCGGTATCGGCCAATCCAAAGCGCGCGCTCGGCGAGCGGAACGATGAGCTGATGGACGTGCATCGACAGCTCGATCATCTGCTTGCGCATCCCGCGCTTACCGCGCAGGTTCGCCAGCATGGTTGCGGTATCGGTGTCGCGGGCGCGGGCGCGCTGCTCCATCATTGGCGACAGGTCGTGGATCAGCTTCGTCGAGTCGATTGGACTGGCGTAGTACATGGCGAACCCTTCCGCCACGTAGCGCGACTTCATGTATCCGCCCATCTTTGCCAGGACCGGCGCAGTCGCAATGTTCGCGAACGACAGGATCGCGCGGAACCCTAGAGCCGCAGCCGCGAGATTCGTCATCGTCCCGTTGGCAAGATTCTGGAGCGGACCGAAAGCCGGCCCAGCCATCGGCTTGATTCCGACCGCGCCACGCTCAAATGCCTGCCGCATGTAGCGAACGACATTCGGAGACAGCCGCTCGGAGATCACGTTGTTGATTTCCTCATCGTCGAGGACGCGATTCATCTGAGCCAAGAAGCGGCGATGCGAGATGTCGTTCATCACGTCGTCGAGATGGCTGGTGATGACCGCGTGCCAGTCCAACAACAGCGGCGCTGCGAACTCGGTGCGTGAGACGGTATGCCCCTTCGGCGTTGTAGCGCGGGTGATGCCAGTGCCGCCGAGCTGGCGCTTTACCTTGTCCTCCTCGGACTTTGCACCGAAGCGAGACTTCTTGGGGTCGTACACCAACGGGTAGTAACCGCCGTTGAGCGGAACAGGGCCATCCTTCGTCATCACAGTGAACGAGGCAGGCTCGACCTTGGGTGGCGCGAATCCGCTGGTGTCCTCCTCCATCTTCACGATCTCGGGCCACAGCTGCTCGATGGAGTCCCAAATCTGTTGAGCGGCACGGGCGTGGCCGGCGGTGAGGTGGCTGAACATCTCGGCGAGCTGCGGATCGCTGAACTCGACGATCTGACCGTTGATTCGCATTCCACCGCGCAGCAGCTTGTCGCGGTTGCTGGCGTTCCCCATGTTCAACAGGGCGGAGAAGATCGTCTGTTTCGACACGGAGCGGCCCAGCGACCGGATCATCACCTTCTGGTTGAGCGCATTGCGATCCGTGCGCGACATGCCATTGATCGCCGGCTCCAGCTTCGATGCGACGAGCTTGTTGAGCTGCCACCGTTTCGCCTGGGCGTCCTCGGAAGGCGTGAACAGGAGGTCGTGCATCGGGCCAGAATCGCCGCCATCCAGCCACTCGACCATCGTCTCGACCTTGAGCAACCAGTCCTGTACCGAGCCGACGCCGTCCTTGAACGACTGCCACGCGGTCTTGTCGGCGTCAGCAATCGGAAGCGGCTTCCCATCACCCAGCACATCATTGATCCGGTCGATGATCTGGAGCTTGGCATCGGCGAAGTCGATCTTGCCGCTCTTGGTCACGAGCTTGTTCTTGAGGCTGGCGAGTGCGGAGATGTTCTGGACGGCCTCGTGGAGATCGGCGAGCTGATGCATGGTCAGGTCGGCGACGTTTGTCACGCGCTCGGATTCGATCCTGTCCAACAGGTCTTCGCTGATGGCCGTGTTGTTGCCGTCCTCCTGCATCCGGTCGGCCCAGCGACGCAGTGCGTCTCGGCGCTTCACCGTATCGGCGGATACCCTGCCGATCTCGTGCCCAGCCAGGATCGACCGCAGCGCGTCCACATAGGACTTGCCGGCCTTGCCGATCCGCTTGAGGCTGGCCGACTTGGCGATCTTCTGGATGGCCTTGATTTGCTTCATGGCCGTGACCTGGGCCTGTCGCGCCTCGGAGTAGAGCGTGGCTTGGAGCGCCTGTTCCCGCTTGAACTGGAGTGCCTTCGGGAAATCGCCCTTTGCCGCCGCCTCCATCGCCAGCCGAGCGGCTTTCCGCTCGGCCACCAGGTAGGTGTTCGGCTGGAGCTTGCGAGCGGTCAGTCCGGAGATCACCTGCCGGGCAGCACCACGCAGGATGCGTGCATTCGGCACAGGTGACGAAGCGAGCTTCGCCAGCATCGCCAGCTCGGATTCCAGCGCGGCGAGTCGCTTGGAGCCGTGCAGGGCACGCATGACCCTCCCTTCCAGCTCCCCGTTCTCGATGGGGTCAGGATAGCGACGGCGCATCTCCTCGTGGCTCAGACCTTCGATGGCGTTCTGTCTGTCGCGAATCTGGAGCAAATCCTGGATCAGCGCGTCGCCGGAGTCGTAGCCGAACTGCTCGGCCATCACGTCCGGATGGATGCCATCGTTCAGGCGCGCCACATCCAGCCCGCGCAAGACCTTCTGCTGGGCGTCGTTGTAGTCGCGCTTGATAGCGTTGAGGTCGAGCTTCGGCGCATCCTTCGCCTTGAGCGCCTGCCATGCCTTGTGGGACTGAGATTGCTCCAGTGTGGCCTTGAGCTGGGCGACAACCTCCTTGCGCTCGGCCTCGCGCTCTGCGGTCTTTTCGCGCATGTGCGCCTTGAGGACGCGAGCGGTAACATCGGCGCGCGCCTCCTCGACAGCGGACTCCAGCATCCCAACGTACGTCTCCCACTGCTTGTCGGTGAATCCAAGCTTCTTGAACTCGTCCATCGTCAGCATCGGCACGATGCCCTGGCGCTGCTTGATCGACTCGATTTCTTCATCGACGGCGAGCATCCGGTCCATCACGTCGGTGATCTCGGGATTGAGATCGATCGCACCCAATCCGATCAGGTTCCGGATGTTGCGGTAGATGTCGGTCATCCACTTGGCGAAGCGTGCAAACGGGCGAATCAGCGCCTCGGACGGAGCCTTTCCCGTCATCAGGTATGACTCAAAGCTGCGCGCAAACTTCTCGTGGTGTTCCGACCCGATCTCTTCTCCAGGCGACAGGCCGATGAAGTTGCGGATCGTCTCGTAGTCGTCCTTAACCTGGTCCGGAGCGCCTTTCTCATTGGCGAGGTCGTCCATGATGTGCAGGAACAGGTGTGAGGCTTCGTGCATGAACGACGAGCGGTTGGCCGTCGCGTTCAAATTGATGTTGATGCCGTTGTTTCCGATCTCGATGGATGCGTTTGGGTTGTTTCCTTCGGCTTGGAGCAGAGTGTTCGGATCAGAAAAAACCCCGCTGTTAGCGGGGGTTTGGTAGTAGATCGATGGCGGATTCGCGCCCAAATCTGGCCGAGCTCGATTGATGATCCCCGCAACACGGTCTTTTGACAGGTCTTCGCCATGAGAAAGAACAGTCCACTCATCGCTGCCGACACCGCGCTGCACGATGACCTGGCCTGGTCGAGCATGAGCATCAATAGCGCCAACACCCGTCATTCGCGCAACACTTCCATCGCGATCAATCAGCATCCGCAGCTGTCCGCTTGCGTTCTCATCTCGCTGTCGAGCAATTGCCTCCACGCTTGCTGCTGACTCTCCGCTGCCGTTGTTCTCGACGATATCTCTGAGTGAGAATCCGTCACCCTGAGCCAGCGTTTTGCTTTCACCTGAACTTAATTTCGCGTTTGCATTGCTTCCGGTAGTGACTGGAATCCCGTTGATCTTGAGGTTGTATCGGTCGAACAGTTGCCGCGCATCAATCCCTGTGCGCTGCGACATGGTTCCGAAGAATGCAGCCATCATCGTAGCGTTGGTCTTGGCCTCGGCGGTCTTGTGCGCGCCAGAAGCCACCAGGGCATCGTGGACGGCGCTATGGATCGATCCGACATCGGTGGAGAGCTGCCTAGCCTCCGGCGTGTCCACGCGCCCCTGGATGTCCGCCACAACCTTCGCGAAGTCGCTGCTCTCCAGCTCCTTGCGGCTCATATCCTCTGCGCGCACGCGGGAGACATGAGCGATCTCGTCGGCGTTCGGGAGCGTCGCCAGCTCAGTTGCATACTTCGACATCGGGACCACAATGTCGCCCGACTCGCCGGCAACAGCCAGGGCGTGCGGATCGCCGGTCAGCTCAGCGGCAAACTCAGGTGCGCGCTCCTGAAACAGCGTCGTGAACTCACTGGCCGGAATGTAGACGTTCACGCTATCGCCGCCCATGTGCTGCACGAACTCGGCGGCGTCTTGCTTGGACCTTGTGTTGAGCTTGAACCCCTGCGCCGCCTGGGTGACGTTTTGCAGGTAGGCCGAGCCGTTCATGCTGTTGAGCTGCGTGGCGAGCGCGTTGCCGGCCTCTTGGCGAGCAGCCCTGCCGCGCGATTCCGAGCGCGCTTCGTTGGCGTAGTGAATCGCCGCTGCGCCCGTCCCCGTTGCCGCGCCAGTCCAAGCCCCGGTCAGACCCGCTTCGTGCGCCGCCCATAGCTCCTGCGACCAATCCACGTTCTGACCCTTGACGCCGGCCTCGGACGTGTCCTGCATGATCTGCGTGGCGAACTCTTGGGTGTATTCGGCGAGCGGCTGCGTGATCGCCATCTTCGCCCACTTCGGATTGAATAGGCGCGTGATGGCAAACTCCTCGCCAACCGCTTCCGCAGCCGCGTTCATTCCGGCAATCTTGTTTGCGTCGCTGATGCTCGTGCCCTGGGCGCGCTCATCGCTGTATTGCTGAGCGCCTGAGCTGATTCCCATCGCAGCTGCGGCGACTTCGGGGTTTCTTGTGGCAAGGCCGAGCGCCATTGCCGGTGCGGAACCAACCGCTTGGTTCGTAAGATGCGCAACCGCCTGCTCTGCCGCTGCGCCTGGGTTCCTGATCCAGTCGCGAGCGGTCGGGAGCGCGCCGACATTCTTGGAGATCACCTGCTGCTGATCCCGACCGAATTTGCCAACGTCACGCGCCTTCTGCACGGCGCTGTCGAGCTGGCCGACACCGGCTTGGTTGACCACATCCGCGCCCGTCCTCACGACGTTACCGGACGTATCCACCTGCTTGAACATGGCGGCGACAGGATCGATTCCGCGATGCAGCGGCGCAGAGATGTTTTCTCCGCCCCACTCTGCCGCATTGGCGAACATCGACATCGAAGAATTGCTCAGGGTGTCCCAGGTGCGCGAGCGGCTGAGTCCGCGCGAGATCACACCGGACAGATATTGAGGCAAGGTGTTCTTGAACGTCATGAACCCGCCAGCGAGCTTGAGCGCATTGGCGAATGCACTGGTGCCGCTGATATCGTCCTTGACGAGCGCGGACTTCTCCGGCTGTGCCAAGTATGTCCCGAGCTTCGGGTCTTGGCGTGACGCGGAATCCACACTGTCGAGATGTGCGCGATCCTTGTAGTCGCGCAGATTCTCGGCCACCACCATCGGAGGCGCGCCGGTCTGTCGGGAGAGTGCGCTTGCGTGCGCCATGTCGTCAGGCGACGTAGCTGCGGACATGCTTGCTGCTTGCCGCACCTTGAGCGCATTCGCGTCCGCGAACGCTGCATCCAGATCAGCCTCAGTGATTGGCCTGAACTGCTGAGGATCAGTTGGCATTTGTTCCCTTCTTCTGCCGCTGCTGCGCTTCGTTCACAAGCTGGACAATCTGAGCATCTGAACCAGCGATTCCGTGCTTCTTGGCCCACGCTCGCGCAAGCGCAATGTCACTCTGCGCGGAAGGGTTGCTCAGGTAGGCGTCGAAGTCGTTGAGCCGCTTGTTAACTGCATCCGGACTGGTCTTCTTCCCGAACCAACCCTGAGTTGTTGCTTGCTGGGTGAACTGATTTCGCGTCTCTTCCATGAGCTTGTCAGCCTGCTCGCGCTTTGGCTCCGCTCCGTACTGCTGGACGAATGCCTTGAGGTTGTTCCGATAAAGGCGCGTGAACGCATCCTCCATCGCGGCTTTCTTGTCCTTGCTGTACTTGTCGAACCCGAGTCGGGCATAGCTGTCGCTGACGCGTTGCGACTCAGTCGCCCAATCTCCCTGCGCCTTTTCGTCCTTGTTGAGCATCTTGAGGCGCGCGTCGGCGAAGTGCTGCCGATCTTCTGCCGAAAGTTGCAGGCTCGGATCGTATGGATTGAGTCCCTGGATATTCTTGAGCGCGGTCGCTCCGGTCTTGCTGGTCGGATTCGCGGCGTCGTAGAACATGCGGTTCCAATTACTTACCGTGCCTGGGTCAGACACGACAGCATTGATTCGCTTCTGCTCGCCCTTGAAGGCGTCGAGCTTTCCAGACTTGATCGCCCACGACATTTCGCCAGGCGTGAGCTGCTGCTCTAGTGGGCGCTTGTCGTCGCTGTAAACCTTCTGGAAGATCGACTCACTGATCGATCGATCCTGATCTGCTTCGATGGCGCGCTTCTCGGACCAGGCGCGCTTCGTGGCGTCCACAAATCCCTTTTGCTCAACGGGGTCTTTCGACTGCGCTTTCGCGCGTTCGATGGCCTGTTCCAGAGTGTCGGCGGGCGCATGAGCGGTGCCGCCGGCCACCTGCCTCGGCGCGCCAATCTGGCTGGTCTTGACCCACTTGTCCACTGCGCCGGGGCCGGCGTTGTACGCAGCAAGCGCGAGATCGAGATTCCCGTTGTAACGGTCGAGCATCTGCTTGAGGTAGGCCTGCCCGGCCTTCCGGTTCGCATTGGCGTCGGTATCGGTCTGGCCTGGCTTCATGCCGAGCTGCGACTCCAGGGTTCTGGCCGTCGCCGGCATCAGCTGCGCGACGCCGCGCGCGCCCTTGCCAGACACCGCGCCCTGGTTCCCGTTCGACTCGCGGTGGACGAGCGCATCCATCACCTGAGCTGCAACTTCGGAGTTCGTGCCAGTCGGGTTGCCGACCTTGCCACGAATCACGCGGACGTAATCATCCGTCTCCTTGTAGGGGAACTTCGGTGTCGCGACAGGAGATACATCGCCAGATACAGCTAACCCGCCATTGACGTTGGCGTCGCCGAATGATTCGTACTTAGCCTCCTTGATCGCTGGCTCCAGAACACTGTCGATGGCGCGGCGCTGTTCTGCATCGGTGATCTGATCGCCATACCGCTCCATGTATGCCTTCGCCGCGAGCGGGCCTCCGCTCTGGTCGCGTAGGATTCCCAGCGCCGTGGCGTAGTGGAACGACGAGCGCACGCCGTCTTGGGCGTCATTCGCCGCCTCCTCGCTTCCGGTCTTGCGGAGAACCTGCATGTAGGTCGCCGACATGGCCTTGCCAAGATTCTGTTCGGAGCCGGCGGAGTCGCCACGGACGCCGGCCTGTACGCCGGTCTTGACGAAGCTGTTGCGGTTTGCGTCTTCCTCAGCGTCCAGACCCTTTTCGTACTGACCATCGCCCCAGGAGTGCAGTCGCCCGTTGAACTGGTCGCGGGCACCGAAGTCCAGCTTGTCGAATGCGCGCTGCTGATTTTCGGTCAGGCCGGTACGCGCCTGCTGCGCCACTGCGTCGCGTTGCTTCATCAAGGCCGGCAATCCGTCTTTCGACTTCATGCCGCCGTACGCGCCGATTCCGTCCTGCTGGGACGGGTCGAACAGCCGGAACTCCTCGTCGTTGACCTTCGCATGAGCGGTCATGACAGCGGCCTCATCGGTGCGCTGCTGCATCTGCTGAGCCTTGTCCACAAGGACATGGCTGAACTGCGCACCGATTTGATCCATCCCCTGCACGGGACGAACGACGGTCGTATTGCGCGCCTGTGGAAGACTGCCAACATCACGGATGTCTTGTGGATTAGAGCGCGGGATGATTGCCATGTCAGGAATACGGGCCGATGGTCTTGGGGGTGTAGCCGCTGCCGTACGGATTGGCTGTTGTGGTCGTATTGGATGGCGCTCGGGTGCCGGCCTTGCCGCTGGCCGTGCCGAGAGCGGAACCGATGCTGCTCAGAATCGTGATGTTCGCCGAGCTATTACCGAGCCACTTGGACTGCGTGCCCTGGTTGCGGTAGTTGTTGGCTTCCGCTCCGAACCCCCAAGCGCGACGCTCGGAATCGAGGCCGGTGTTCTTGATGTCAGCTGTGCCGAACATCGCCGTCTCGTCCTGTAGATCGCTGGCCGTGCCGACGCCGGAGTCGATACCGGACGCCGCCATCGCTGCGCGTTGCGCGCCCTGCATCGCACGCATTCGCCAGACCGACTTCTCGGACTGCTGCGCGCCGAGCATCATCTCGTCGTGTGCCTGTTGATCGGCCAGCTTGGCGTTGTTGTTGGCGATCTGCTGGTTCGCCTTGCCGGTCTGGCGTTGCTGATTCGATTCAGCCGCGCCGGCAACAAGGGTCACTACAATCGCTGCTGCGTACAGGTAGCTCATGCCAGCAACCCCTGCTGCGGCGCGATGATGGCGCGCTGGATTTCGTCCGGGTCGGTCAGGTCGGTCGGCACTACGTTGATCCACACGGCATCGGTGAGCGCAACAGCTGCGCGCTTCGTCATCGCTTTCGCGTGGACGATCATCGGTCCGGAGATCGTCTTCATGCCGTCATCGGTGGTGACGCGGATCGTTCCGCTTGCGAGGATCGACAGGTGTTCGTGTGCGTGCATCATTCCTGTCAGGCACGCGCCAGCTGGGATTTGAAGCAGGCGAAGGTACTGGTGCGGAGCGAAGTGATGCTCCGCTTCCAAGTGAACCCTGTTTGGGTGCTGGAGCAGAAACTCGTCGAGCTGCCGCAGCTGCTCCAGCGTGGGCGCAGCCGTCACTTCGTCACTGAACACCGGGATCGGCGGCATGGCGAATACTGGCGGCGCATCGGGCTTTGACAGCTGGAGGTCTGGCGCGCCTTCGTACTCAGTGAATGGTCGAAGTCGCAGGTCGAATGTGGCGATGTGCCGCATCGTTGAAGTCCCATCTGAAATGTCGAAACGGAAGCGCGTCGATTCCGTACGGAACCGGCGGGCCAAGTTGGAATCCAAGCCATAGAAGCCATCGCTTCGCGGCTTCATTGCGGTCGTCCACGGCGTTCGTGAGCGCGCGGTAGATCGTTGCCATACGCCAGAACTCGGCACGCGAATGGCGAAGCAGCGCCTTCGGGTGCGCGTCGAGCAGCGACGACGCCACGAGCCAAGGGATGCCGTGGCCGGCAATGATCGAGTACGGCATCACCCCGAACATGCACGCCGGGCGTCCGTCGATCAGCCCGACCCGAGCGCCATAACGCATCCCGTAGGTCATGCAATCCAGCGGCGTTGCCCGACTCCCGGCCCACAACTCGTCGATGTCGGCCTTGCGCGCTGTCGCGGCGATCTCCAGAGCGTGCCAGTCGGTCGCCAGCACGATCTCCGACTTCACGGGATGTCGGAGGTCACGAACTTCGGCAGCACCGCCAGGATTTCAAACGGCAACGGGTCATCGACGATCAGGTGGAACTTGCCGACATCCTCGCCCCACTCGGAATCGACCGGCACCTCGCCGTAGCCTGTAAGTGGCTGCGTCGGCTCGGCGTAGTCCTCCTCCTCGCGCTGCGGCATGTCGTAGGTGTAGTCGGCCCGCAGCATCCCGCCGCAGATGCGGACCCCGCGCGTGTTTCGGACATGGACGCCGACCTTCCATAGCAGCTTCTTATCGCCACGCACCGGGGGCGCGTTCTGCACCGTCAGAGCCAGGGTCTCAAGGTGCGTCCGGTACGGCAGGCCGATGGTACAGACACCGACAGGCGTAGGCATCGCCAGTGCGCCACCTGTGACGACATAGGGCGTGCCGCTTCGACCGTTGGAGATCACGGCACCATCCGCATAGATCGCAACGCGCCGGCCTTCCAAGTGGCCGAGTCCGGAGATCGTGTCGCGCATGATCGTCCACTGCGCGGTCGTGGTTGCCTGGAGCTGGACCGGAACCCCGCCAATGGCGCGCACCGTGACCACCGTCGGCGACACATAAGCCGTGATGACAACCCGAACCTGATAGACGTTCTCGACTGGCTCGCCGTTGTCGTCAATCTCGGCCATCTTGCGGTAGATCGTGAACCCGTCTCCGACATCGGTGATGCCGACGAACAGAGCGGAGGAGGCCGTGAGCGTGATGTCGTCCGTTCCAGCCCAACCGGCTGCGGTCGTCAGGGTGACGGTCGTGGCTGTGGTGTTGCGTCCGTCAAACTTGAGGCCGCAGTCCACATAGAACCAGTCGAGAATGTCGTCCACGAAGATCGGCGCAGCCTGCTCGATGTACCGCTTCGTGACGCCGTTTACCGTGCGCCGGGTCAGGTAGAACACTTCTGTCTGGCTACTTCCTGGCAGCGCAACGATGTCTTCCACAGCATCGTCGCCGTATCCGATCGTTGTCCGGCCCGTGTCGTGCCGGTGCCAGCCGAGGACTTCCTGGATTGGCATGTAGGTGCAACCAAGCTCCACACCATCGCCGCGCGCCATGACGAGGGTCTGCCACGGCGCAGGCACCCACTCCATGCGCTTGAATGTGTGCCCTTCAAACAAGTGTGCCGCGAACGCCGAGATGTCGTTCGGCTTGTAGCCGTCACTCTCAAAGCGGTAGCCGATGTCGAAGACATGCTGGCCTTGCTCTTTCTGGAAGATGGCCGTGTCACCCACCACCTTCGCCTGCATTCCGTTGGAGCCGTGGTAGGACTGCGGCTTGATGTTGATCGTCGTCGGCGAGATGACTTCGTTCTGTCCGCCGGTCAGCAGGAACTCGCTGCTCTTGGCGAGGACAATCATCTTGTCCAACGGCACCAAGTCCATGATCGCGTTCACCTGACGCGCATTGATCGCGAACGACACGGCATCGGAATCGACGATGGGAGAGCTGCGTCCGAAGTTGGTGTAGTCGCCGGTCTGCGACCCCCAAATCATCTGCGGGTCAGCAGTTGTGCCGGCGTGCCACAGGCGGTCCGAGAAGAACTCGCACTCAGTCGGGTAGCCGTACTCATCGCACCAAGAGCCGATGGCGAACTTCGTGGTTCCCTTGAGTGAGCCTGGCGTGTACTCGTTGACCTTGATGTTGTTGGTGCCCGCTGCGGGAGCGAGCGCGAAGGTGATCTCATGCGTGGTCGCATTGACCGTCCAGCCCTGTCCCGTCGCCGGGGGCGGCGTATATCCACCGCCTCCGCCACCAGGATTGTCGAAGCTCGGGTCTTGGATCATCTGCACCATTACGGTTGCACTCCGACGCCGCCGACAGAGACGGTGTAGTCGTACACCGAATTTGAGACGTTTCCAGCGAGCGGGAACGTACGTGTCGTCCCATCTCCGGAAAGCGCCCAAGTGTTCGCCGCCGCGACCGATCCGACGCAGCTATCGGGAACGCGCTGGGTCACGATGCCCTTCATCGAATTGGCGGTCGTGAACTCGGTCAGCTTCACGATTCCGAACCCGGGGTGGACGAACTCCCACTCGACGCCAACGCTGTAGTTGTTCGCGCCGTCGCTGCGAACGTCGCCGGAGCCATCCCATGCCCGGCCAGATTCGTGCGATGGGCGAGTTGCACCGGAGACGTTGTAGGTGCCGCCACCCTTGACTGCGGTCGCGCGATACACCTTGCCATTACTGCGGCGCAACTCGCCAATCCCGACACCGCGCTGGGCCGGCTCCCACGGGGTGATGTCGCGAAGCTCTTGCTCCTCCAGGTAGAACAGCGCGCCGACGTGCGTTGCCTTGAAGATCGGGTCGGAGCAGGTGACGACGACGTTCCCGGTCGCGGCACTCGATGCAGCACGCACGCCGTCGTTGGAGTTGATGGGGCGGAAAGGCCCATTGCGGAACTCGTACAGGTGCAGCTCAAAGCTGGTTGGCGTCACGCGGCGCAACTCGCGCGGCGGCTGACCCTTGCAGTCGATGTAAAGCACGTCCGCCGATTGCGTGAACCTGATGTTCTCCAGGTCGGCGGCGGCGTACGGCGTCACTACTTCGACCGGCGTTCCGGGCGGTGACTCCATACGAAACAGCGCATTGTTCGCGTCGAGGTAGTAGAACCGGAAGTACAGGTTCCCGACTTCGATCAGGTAGCGCGCCTCGGTCGAGAAAACGAACGGGATCAGCCGGCCCTCTACCGAGCTGGTCTTGATCTCGCCACGGAAGATGCGGCCAATCCGGCGGAAAGCGCCGCCGCTCGGCTTCACGATAGCATTGCGGCACGTCGCCAGCGATGTCAGGTAGCGCGCGATGTCCGTGCGGCCATGCAGGCCGGGGTCAAGCTCGCCGCCTGAGAAGGAGGGCTGAGTCGTCTTCATCGGCGCGCCATCACCGAAGGCGTGATGAAGTCCACGTCCATGTCGCGCGACTCGTTGTAATCCTGAGCGCCCGCGTCGATCTTGGCGTAGAGGTAGTCCTGCATCAGCGAGTTGCGCATCTGCAACCCGATCTCGCCAGCAATCGCGCCGGCACGATCCCACGCGAGGCGGCAGGCGAACGCCTCCACGAACTTCGCCGGCCAGCGCCCGGTATCTGCCACATCGGCCACGTAGATGAAGTACGCCTGATCCACGTCTGCGCAGACCGATGTCTGCGTGGCGCTGTTCGCGACTTCAAAGTCGCGCCGGCCATCGCCGCCAGCAACGCGGACGGTGCGGCCCGGCTCTTGGGTGATGGTTCGCGTGTTCCCGCGAATGCCCTGGGCGTCGGTGACTGCGATCAGGTTGAGGCAGTCACCGGGGTAGCCGTAGCGGAACTGCCAGCCCGGCAGCGGCGGGTCGGCAAGCAACGCTGCCTGCCAGAACACAGTGGCGAACTGCCACGGGTGGTCGGTCAGCACATATTGGCGCACGCGATCCCACGCGCGATTCATCGCCTTCGCGTGCTTGGTGTTCTCCGACAGGGCCGTGATGGTCACGGTCTGCCCGAGCTTTTCCAGCGCGAGGTTTGCGATGTCCACGATGGACAGGGCCATTGTGCTGATCCTTGAATAAGTGAAGCCCGCCAGCGGGGAGGGTTGCTGGCGGGCTTCGATGGGCCGTTATTGGCCTACAGCGGAATGAGCGGGCGCGTGCCCGCGTCCGGTGTTACTTCTGCGAGCTTTCCTGCTCGCTGTCGTCGCCCTTCTCGACTTCGACCTTCTCCATCCAGCTCGGAGAGAAGGGATCGACCGTGATGGTTTCCTCCTTCTCCGTGTTGGGGTTGATCCGCTTTTCCTTCTTCGGTGCGTCGATGAGGAACGTGTCACCCTCGGCGCGGAGCTTGCCGTGGAATCCGGGCTGGGTTGCGCGAACGAGAATCTGGCTCACAGCGGTGCCTCCTGGTGATCGAGAACGATGCCAGCCGTGACCTTGCCGGTGGTGGGCGCGGTGCCGGTGACGGTGTAGTTGATGCGCATGTAGCGTTCGTTGGTGCCGACCGGGATGTAGTCGAACGCAGCGACGCGCGCGCCGTTGGTGAGCTGCGCCAGCGCAACCGTCGCCGACTGCACGACCTTCGGGGACGAGAACGCGCTGTTGTCGTCGGTCTGGAGGTCGAAGGTGATGGACGTGAGGTTGTTGAACGCCTCGACGACCTGCACGCGGATCGGCACCACTTCACCGGGGCCGATGTCGCGGATGAGGTTGATGGAGCCGCCCAGCACCTTCCCGGTCGGACCGAAATCGATGGTGTTGGTGGACGGTGCGGTGGCCGTGATCGCCTGCGCGTTCGACAGCAATTCTTCTTGGGACAGGATCATGATGCGTTCTCCTTAGACCACGCGGGCTTCGGTGTTGAGGATGGCGTCCATCTGGTAGATCGCCATGTTGCGGAAGTGCAGCACGGGTTCGCTGTCCTTCGTCAGCTCGCGCCAGGTGAGCAGCGCATTGCTGTTGGCGCGACGCGACTGCTGATCCAGGTATTCCATGATCGTCGCGTTGCAGTAGATGACCTTGCGGCCCTGCGTGATGGACTGGTGCTTCGTCATCTTCCAGTAGGCTTTCACCATCTGGTCGAACAGGTTGGCACCCGTGGCGGCGGTGACGGACAGCGTGGGAACGTCGATGTTCGCGATGCGCGACACGCGGCGGAAGTCGCGGCAGGTGAAGCCCACGTCCCACGAGAACTTCTCGCGATGCACGTCCAGGATCGAGTTGTCGGGCAGGGTCTTGGTCTGTTGGCCCTTATCGTCACGCTGCAAGCCGCCCTGCGTGCCCTTCGGGTACAGCAGGTGGCACGCCACCGGACTCCACTCGACGAACCACATGGACGTGTTGGTCGAGCCGGTGCCGCCGGCATCCACGATCTGCTGGCCGCTGGCAGCTCCAGTGAGCGAGCTGAAACGCGGAGCGAGGCCGGTGAACTTGGCCGGCGACGTGTTCTGGTCGCCATAGATCAGGGTCGATGCCACGTCCTGATTCATGCCTTCCATGATCGGGCCGGCTTCCGACATCCGCAGGCCAGCCGGATCGCCCGACAGCGCAACGAGCTTGGAATCGATCTCACTCCACGCCTCGACCATGCCGGTCGCGTCACGCACCTGGGCGGTGGTGGACTTGGTGGGCTGGACGCCCTGGTACAGCAAGCGCCAGGTCGGCGCGGGGATGCCGGTGCGAACGGTGGTCAGGTGGGAGGTGCCGTCGTTGCACTCCAACACCGTTGCGTGTTCCAGCATCGGATTCGACAGGCTCAGAAGCTCGATGATCTGAGCGATCTGGTCGTTCTCGTCCTGGCGCTTGCGCAGATCGGCAAGACCCAGGTAGGTCTGGTTGATGACTGCCATTTTCGTTTCTCCAATAAAAAAGCCCCTTTCGGGGCCGTGGGGTTTTCGTCAGGGTGGGTTGTTACTTCGTGTTGCCGTAAAGGATTTCTTCGCGGGACTTCGGCGCGCCTTGCGTCGGAGAGGGTTCAGCCCCCATACCAATCAGCTTGCCGTCTTTCGACAGTTCGCCGAGCTTGTTGAACAGCCACAGCACGTCGGGGTGATTACCGAGATTCGTCTTGTCGAGACGTTCGGTGATCCCCGGGCGACCCTTCTCGGCCAGCGCAATCGCGCGCTGAGCGCCAGTCGCAATCGACTGGAACCCCGCACCGAACTCGCGTTCCGATTCTTCCGCCCACAACCCGCGAAGCATTTGCGAATGTGCCGCCATGAAGTCGGGCTGGAACTTGATGAACAAGTCCACCATTCCCTGCGCCTTCTCCTGCGACCAGTTCTGCTCCTTCGCGTACTTCATCGCGCCCTCCATCAGTTCCGGGGAGCTGATGTAGTCGTCGTTCTTCAACCCTTCGGGCAGCTTGAACGGCTCGTACTTTTCCGGCGCGCCTTCGGCTTCCAGTTCGGGCGGATCGCCCTCGCCTTCGGCCTGACCACCACCCTGACCTTGCCCCTCGCTCGTCTCGGTGGACTGCTCGGCGGTGGACGTTTCGGTGCTGGTGTTCGTTGCGGCATCGCCACCCGCGCCAGCGTCGCCGGCTTGCGTGGTTTCGGTGCCAGTGTTCTCGCCGCCAGTGGCGGCATCATTCGTCGTCATCGTCTTCCGTCTCCTGCGGCGCACGGCGCGCCGCTTCTCTGGATTCATTGCGCATCTGGTGTTCGCGCACGGGGCAATGCTCGCGGATCGCCTCCAGCCACCAGCGGGCCGCGTCCTGCCAGCCGGCGGCGTGCGCCATCGTCAGCGGGTCTGCACGGTCGTTCTGATCGAACCGGAACGTCGAGCGGTCGATGCCCGAGTCCTCGATGAAGCGTGCCAGCACACGCCGGGCAGCTGCCGAGTCGAACACTTCACGCATGTCGTCAGCGAACTGGCGCTCCAGCAGCTTTCGAATGCGCTGCTCCTGGCGCTGAGCCTCCTTCCGGCGCTCCTCGTCCTGGAACACGCTCATTCCATCAAGTCCTCGATGTGCGCCCCGCCATCCATGCGCTTGTGCGCGGCATAGGTCAGCAGACCGACGAGCCGGCAGCGATCAATGGATTTGTCGGTGGACTGCGAGATGACCGCCAGATGTCCGTCTGCCGTCTCCAACACCACGGCCACGGTGGCGATACTGCCGAGCTTCCCCTGCTCGACATGGCCACCCCACTGCTTCATCCAGTCGCCGATGTCGGCGGTGGATTCCATCGAGAACCCCGGCGCAACATCGACCAGCTTCACCACGTTCCCGTCGCTCATGCCGCCGCGCTCTGAGCCATGTTGTCGAGCATCGAACCATCTTGCGCCTTGGCCTCGCCCAGCGTCTTCGCGGCATCCGCGCTCTGCTTGAGCGCAGGAGCCATTGCGGCCATCTGCTGCATCTGCTGTTGCTGCTGGCGGTTCTGGCGGATCGCCTGCACTTCGTCGTCGTCACGCAGCATCCGGGCCGGCGCGCCCTGGAAGTCGTGCATCGAAGCGATGGCGTAGTCCGTGTCCACCTTGTCCCACACGCTCGGGTCCTGCTTACCCTGGGCGATGGCGGTGACGGTGGACAGCACGCGGTCGATGGTTCCCGAGCCTGCGGCCTTCTGCGCCTGCGCGAGCATCGACGTGTACTCGACCTTCACCGTGACGTTCTGCAACGCAGGCGGAGGATCTGGGATCATTCCGCGCCGGTCGAGGTAGTAGAACGTCACGTCGATCACCGGATCGAGGACTTCATCGGTCAGCGACTCCAGCGCTGGGCCGAGCATCGCAACCTTCTCCTCCTTGCGTTCACTGATCTCGTAGGCGGTGCGCGTGCGGTCGTCGAGGAAGTCCAACATGCGGAACAGGTCGGCATAGAAAGTCTTGCCGATGCGATCCATCACCACCTGGATTTCCTGAGCCAGCGCCACGCTAGCTTGTGGCATGGGGATATAGATTGGCTCGACCTTTTGACCTGTCTGTGCCGGCGTCAGGTACAGGCGCTCACCCGGACGAATCGCCCCACCCTTCCCGCGCATGTGTTCAGGCAGACCGAGCGGCGGCGCGACGGTGAGGTCGGTCAGGTTGAGCTTCTTGCCCTCAAGGTACTGGAGCTGCTTGATGTCGCCGAGCGCATCGAGAGCCGGGGACGGCCCGTAGATGCGCGCACTGTCGGCAACCCAGCGACTCGCCAGCATTGGAGCCATGTGCCGACCCTGATAGTCGAGGCATCCGTGCGTGTCATCCTGAGCGCCATCGATCCAGTAGACCTGGCGGTACGCGCGGTTCTCACCGGACTCGTGCCCCGGCTTGAAGTCAGGGTTTGGCTCGATGAGGCTGTCGATCCAGAAGGTCTCGTCGAGCTTGCCGTCGCTGAGCGCCTGCTGCACGCGCTTCGGCAATCCTTCGCGTCCAACGATGGGCGAGAACTGCTGGTCAATCTGGTGTGCAGTGAACTCAAACCCGTACCAGATCGAATCGCAGCGACCGCGCCGGTCGAGCGCGATGGCGTAGGTGCCGATGGCGCGACGGTAGAAGCGGAGGACTTCTTGGTCGTCCTCCTCCACCATCATCGCGGCTACACCGAACAGGTGACGGTCGTGATAGAAGTTTGGCAGCTCCGTGTAGAAGTTGCTGCGCGCCAAGACATCGCGGATCAACTGAGTTACGTCGTCCATCCACTCCCGCACGCCAGGCGCCCCAGCGATTGCCGGATCACCGACGCTCATGCGGAACCACGGGCGCGACTTCGACGTGTGACCACCCATAAACCCAGCGTCCATCGTTCGTACCGCTATGGTCGCGTGGCTGTTGATGATCTTGTCGCGGCTCGGGCGCTTGCGGCCCGTTGTGGTTGCGGCGGTGGTGGTTGATGTCGCCTGCGCGCCGCCCGTGGATGTGCGCAGGTAGTAGCCGGCGTCCGGATCGATGTAGTCCGAAACCTGCCGCCAATCTGGAATGTACGGATCACGCTGCTGGAGCATCGCAGCCTTCCGTCGCTGGCAATGCTTCCGCAGTTCTGCATCCATGTGTCAGCGTCCGAAGTAGAGCGCGCGCTTGATGGCGATGGTGAGGATTGAGTAGGCGGGCATCTTCATGAGCCGAGCGCCGTCTTGGCCGCACCGGTTGGCGATGCCGCACCCGGGTTGCCGCCAGCGAGGATCGTTGCCTGGCGTCCATACATCTGCCGGCGACGCTTGCGGTCTTCGTCAGCTGCGTTGACGGCAGTGTCGTCCACGATCTCCGGGCCAACGGTCGGGGCAGACGCCACCGGCTTGACCTTCGGGGCTTTGCTGAAACACATGGGCTGGCTCCTACACCAACGGGTTGTAGACGCCGCCGTTCTGCTCGGCTTGCGTCAGGTACGAGTCGCCCACCATGTCGGCGTACGACGGATTTCTTGTTCGTGCGAGCGGCGCGACTTCGTAGGCGAACGTAAGCGCCAGCGCATCGGCCTTGTCCGGAGAGCGCCCCAACTTCTCGCGGATCATGTCCTTGTCTTCTAAGAGCATCTTGTCGCCCTTGAACACGTAGGTCATCGCGGTCAGCTCGGCGTGCAGCTCGGGGTCGTCCGGAAGCTTGCCGCCCGACTTCACCCACTCCGCCAGACGGAAGTGCATCTCCGTCCGCTTGTTGAAGTAACGCGCGTCATCCGGCTTGCCGGCGAACGCCACCCCAATCGGCGAGCGATTGAGGACGCGGAGCTGATCGATCCAGCCCGCGCCCCAGCCACCTGTGTCATCCACGAAGCAGCCATCGGCCTCGCCGCCACTCTGGCCGTCGAAGTTTCGCCAGAGAGACGCCACCCAGCCAGCGCCCTGGATGCTGTCGTAGTTGCGCACTTGGAGCAGCGGATGGGCGAAGCGCCCCTGCCGGCGCGCGATGACGCTGGAGTCGAGGCCATACCGCGCCACATCCACGCCCAGCACCTTCGCGTAGCTGGCGATCTCCTCCGGACTGATGCTCCGCTTCACCGCCGCAGTCACATCGTCCGCGCCCAGCAGCGCATTGATGCTCGACGGCGGGAACTTGCCGAACACGTTGACCAAGACCCACGGGTTGTCGCGCCCATACTTCTCGATCTGCTGCCGCGCCCATTCGACCGAGACGCGCGGAGTGCGCTTCGGGTCGTCCGGGTCGGACGTAATCTCGATGACCATCCACAGCGCGCGCTCGTTAGTGCAGGCGCGATACAGCGGCCCCTCTGTTGCCGTGGGGTTGCCGGCGATGACCAGCCAAGCGAACGTCGTCTTGTGGTCGGCGTTGGCGAGGCCGGCTTCCGCCGCAGCCATCACCGCGTCCGGAACGCCACCCGCCTCGTCCACCACGAACAGCAGCACGTCAGCGTGAAGGCCGGCGAGCGTGTCGGCCTGCTTGTTGGCGTCCGCCGACTTAGCCCAAGTTCGCGCCGACGCCCACCACGTCTCCGGATGGTCGTTGCAGTACAGCCGGGTCTTCGTCCAGGTGAATGTGGTTTTCAGGAACTCGGACTTGTTCTGCCACTTCGCCAGCTCCGTCCAGAGGCCGTCGCGAAGGTTGTCTTCGGTGATCGATGTGCAGGCGATCTTCGGGTGCATGAAGCAGACCAGCACCCACCAGACGATCCAGGCCAGCGTGGCCGTCTTGCCCGGCCCCTTGCACGCCTTCATGGCGAGGCGCGGATTGGTCGGCAAGGCGCTCAGCGCGTCCAGCTGCCACGCATCCGGCTCGACCTTGAACACGTCGCGCACGAACTTCACCGGGTCGGCACGCCAAGCCCGGATCGTCTGCGCTGCGGTACTCATTCGGTCGGTTCAAGACTCTGGCCGACGAGCTGTTCATAGGTCAGGCGACCATTCAATTCGACCTTCTGACCGTACTTCTTCGGCATCAGCTTCTCGGCCATCCACTGACGGGTCGAGATCATGTGCTTCTTGTGATCTGGCGGGATCGTCTGGTCGTCGGCGATGTCGATGATCTCGTCCACCCGGCGGTCGCTCGCGTGCGCGCGCGCCTGCGCGCACCGTCCCGAGAACTCCGCATCCTTCTCCATCCACCCATCAATCGTCGAGTCGGAAGGCATCCCCTCCATCTCGCTGATCTTCTTGAGCGAGTGGCCCTGCCATAACAGGCTCACGATTCGCTCTGCCATGACCGGAGTGAACGTGGTCGGCCTGCCCGGCTTGTTGCCGGTGGCCCGGCTCTTACCCTTCGAGGTCGCCATGTGCAATCACTTCACCTGCCACGGTCGCCGTGGCGCGGATGTCCTCCAGTAGCAATTCGGCGTGGCCGATGCTCAGGGCTTGGATGTAGAACTCGTACACGCCGTCCGGGCCGGCGAAGCGCACGTTGTACGGCTTCCAGACCCGTTGCTTCTCATCGATGTAGCGGGCCGGGATGGTGATGTCCTTCACGGCACCGGGGTTCCCTGGATTGCGTCGATGGCGTCGAACTGACCCTCGTACTTCTCGTTGCAGATGCGGCGCGCCTTGGCGACCTCAATCACCTCCAGCAGCGCCTTCCCCTTCGGCCACTGGCAACGCTTGGTCAGCGATTTCGGGATCGGCACGTACGTCGGCACGTAAACCTTGATGACCTCGGCGGGCTTGTCCGGCTTTGGTTGGGCTTCCTTGCAGCCGGCCAGCGCCGCCACGAGCAAGACCAGTAGGACGCCGAGCAGGAAGAAGGTCAGCTTCCGCATGTCAGTAGTCCTTCTCGACGCTGTTGCAGGCCACGGCCATTGCTTCCAGTGAGGCCTGGCATGACTGCGGACGGGCCTTGTAGACCTTCATCCAGCCGGCGTTGCTGGCGTCGGCTGATGCCTGCAATCGGGCAAGCTCAGCCAGCGCGGCGGCGGAAGACTGCTGCGCCAGAGAAAGGTTGCGGGCCTGTTCGCGCGATGCGTCGGCGAAGACCTTTTGCTGATCCTTGTAGCCGGAGATCACGCTGTCCTTCCCAGCCAGATCGGCCACGCACTTGTCAGATGCGGCCTTCGCTTCGCTCCGCATCACCACGATGGTCTGCCGGGAACCGTAGCTGTCGAGGAACCCGACCGTCGCGACGCCGGCCAGCACCAGGCACACCACACCAGTCGGATGTTTCCACGCCCACCTCGCCCAACCGGCCACGGCCTTCAAGATCAGCGGGATCATGGCCGGCGCGAGGAACCATATGGCCAGTGCGGCGATGATGAGCGTGCCGCCGCCGATACCGGCGATCCAGCCCCAATGGGCCGCGATCCATGCAATCACGGCCATGTCCTCTTGCGGGCCATCGTCAGCGCGATGGCGATCACAGCGATTCCAATGGCATCGATCCAGGGGTACTGCCTCTCGCCGGACAGCGCGGTCACAAGCCGACCTGCCCCGTACATCGCAGCCGCCAAGTGGATCACGCCATAGACGATCCATTCGGCGAAGTTTTCGATGCCGAAATGCGGACGCCGGCAGAGCGCCATGCGCCACATCGCCACCGAGAACAGCATGAAGGCCGTCAGGCCGGAAAACCATTGCAGCGCCGTCATGGCTTGCCACCTCCGATCACGCGCTCGTAGGCGTCAACGGTGCCGTCGATGGCGCGTTCAGCGGCGGCGATCAGCTTCTTGGGGAGGAACCGAATCAGCACGCCCACCACGAACGACGCGCCGACCCAGCCTGGCGACGAGTGGATCGTCGGCCCAGGCGTCATGTAGTCCAGCAAGATCGTGATAAGGAACGCGGCCAGGAGGGCGAATACCAGGACGGAGCCGGCGAATGTCGCCATCTTCAACGCTGCCGCAAGCATCCGTCCGGAGGCGGTCGTGGCTTGTGCCGGTGCCGCTTCCTGAGCCAACTGCATCTGTGCGAAAAACACGCTGCCGCTTGAGCCAAGTAATGCCACATAGAACAGCGGCTTCGACACAATCTCGACGCCCAGCAACCCCAACATCGCGTCGTGCGCCGGCAGCGTGACAACGGCATCCGCCGCCTGCACGGCAGAGAACGCCGCGAGCGCCACCGCGAGCGATTTGGCGGCGATCACCGATGCGCTCAAACGAAAATCCTCCGGGCTTTCGCGTACAGCGCACGCCGATCATCGCGACCGTTCTGGCCGCCGTTGACGACCTGGGTAATCTCGTCGAACTCACCGGCATCGGCCAGCGCGTTTAGACCCTTGCGGTCCCAATAAGCGCCAGCGGAGAGCGCGGCCCACTGCGGGTCTTCCAGCAGTTCCGGGCGCGCAACGAAGTCAGGGACATCCGGAACGTCGCGGCGCAGGTAGTCGCGCGCCTTGCGGTAGTTGTCCTTTCCGGTGGTCTGGATCAGGCCGCGCCCGAGGTATTTCTTCCCGTCCGCCGGATTCGTGTTGCCGTTCTTCGTCCAGTAGCGGTTCTGCTCGACGGTCGGACCCCAAATTTCGCGGAGATATCGCAACCGTCCGGACTCATGGAACACCTGCGCCAGAAACGCGGCGAGCCGAAGCGGCGTGGTGATCTGGTAGTGGATGCACGTCTCAGCCAGAGGCTCGGCCACACGCTCGGCATCGCGCGGAGACGCGCCCAGCGCGATCAGTTGGTCAACGCTGGGGTACATGACTGTCTCGTGTAGGGTGCCCGGCCTGCGGTCCAGCGGTGTGCATGGCTTGGTCTGGCGAGAGGACGCGGGCAATTGCTGCCGGCGCGGTCGGGCTTGCTCTTTCTGCGCCCCGGTGGACTGTCCGTTACATCGACGCGGCGCGGTTTCGGCGGATCGCGCAGCCGTTTGGAATCCCGACTGCCTGGAGGGCTGACGGGGAATCGTCACGATGATCGTTCAGGTGTTGGGATCGCGGGACTACACGGCACCCGCCGATCCGCCTCACGGCGATTCGACAATGCGGGTCATGGTGCCCGGAGCGCAGAAACAACAAACCCGGCGCTTGGCCGGGTTTTTGTGGCAACTTTCGGATGTTGCCTGAAATCTACATGGTGATTACGTAACTGTCAATGCCCTACTTGCATTCGACCGTCAGGATCACCACCAAGCCCTGCTGATCGGTGCTGATGATGTTGTAGCCATTCGGGCACAGATCGCTCGCTTGCTTGTAGGCGCTGGCCGGGTTGGGGCTGCGAATGTAGTGCAGCGGCCTCCCGTTCGGACCCTTCGCTGTCGAGTTGGTGGTGGTGCAGCCGGCAATGGCAATGACCGCGAGCGCAGCGAGCAGCTTCATGATCCCTCCCTACCCACCGGGCGGGATGCCGGTGGCGTCATAGTAGAACCGGGATTGTGCCTCATCGTCGCCGTACCTGCCGACCCATGAAGCGACGCGATCCATCAAAACGTCAATCCCCGGATCAAGCCATATTTCTGGACCGAGGGGATCACGCTCCTCTCGCATGAAGCGCGCCAGCATCTCCAACGGAATATGGGTTTCCTTGCCGTAGCGCTTACTTTCGTCGCTCATGTCGGTTCCTTGAATGGCATCCAGTGCGTTGGGGCGTTGAAACCTTCCAGCTTGTGCTGGGAAACACTGTTTTCGATGTAGCTCCACCACCCCTCATGCTCAGGCTTCCAGTCGTCTTCCCATCCTTCGCGCGACCGATACCATGCGATGTGCGCGATCCACACTGACGCAAATTCGTAGGCAACGAGGATGTCTGTTCCGTCCTTCGGGGCAGTTTCGATTGGTTGCCACCCGATCACGCAGACAGTCTCCCTTGCATCCAACACCGTGCGCGCACCAGCATATCGCGGTACGTCCTGAGCGTCACGGGTATCCGTTCGCTCATCCATGCAGCCTTCTCGGTCTGCGTCCCGCGCCGGCAATACTGGAATCTCAGAACCATCCCAAGCGCCGTGTCGATGCGCTGGAGCGACATGACAGCCTCCTCGACTCTCGTTGCTACAGGATCGACCGGACGCGAGAATGCGCCAAGCATTGCGCCCTTCGGGCTGCGCGTTACCTTCGCGTATGCTGGATCGCGCCACGCCTTCACTGCCTCACGCGGACGACGATAAGCAACGGGGTTGCTTTTGTCGCCCCTTGCGGCAAAGTCCATTGCAATCGCGATGGGGTGAACAGAGCCGCCAACCATCAACGACTGTTCGCCATCTTCGTCCCACTCGGACTCACGGCGCTCGCCATACTCGCGGCCCCACGCCTGCAATGCTCGCTCAAGTTCCAGCTCGTTCATTCTGTCCCTGTGAGTCGGATATGGATTGCGCCACCCTTGACTGGCGTTTTGCTGATGTCGGTGTGCGGATAGAAGGTTGAGTCGTTGACCCCGAGTGCAAGCGCAATCCCGTCGAGATACGCCTTGCACCGCGTTTGGATGTTGTCCCTGTCGGGGAAATTCCTGGTTGGTGCGTACGCGGTGATCCATACGTGTGTCACTGCTCCACTTGGAACCACGAGCTTTGCTTTGACGGCCTCTCTCCAAGCGAGTTGTTTGGACGCCTTAAAGACTCGTGCGCGTACTGACCAATGCACTCGGTCGTTCAGTGACAGCCCCTTTGCCGGCCACGGCAGGATCAAGTTAGGCACCGCAGACCTCCGTAATCTCGCCCTTCACCCACTTCTCGATAAGTTCGTCTTGGTAGGAAAGCGCCTTATCGTCGTCGCCGTATTGACTGCGGAACGCGCGCGCCTCCTTCGCATAAGACGGCCCCATCGGATTTCCGTTTGCATAGAAACCTCGACCAATGCCTCGGTGATGCCAAGGGCAAGAGCCGACCGTGGCCTTCTCGCCACGGCGTTTGCCATTGCCGTGCAACCCCGTCGTCAACAGGTGATGCTTCTCACACGGGATGGCGATATAGCCATCCATCCGGCAATAGATGCACCCGATGGCGCGGATCGCGAAGTCGCGCAGTTCCTGGTTCACTGCTCGACGGACTCCGACACGCCTGTGAGAGGCAGCTGATTCGGATCGACGACTCGTTCGTACTTGTCGTGCCCGATGATCTGAACCCCCCCCTGTCCGGCTGCATACAACTCGTCGCCAGTCATGAGTTCGCAGCGGATGTCGTGGGTGCTGATGTAATGCTTCACAGCGTCACGAATTGCGCCTTGCTTCGTACGACCCATGACATGCACCTTGTCGGTGCCGATGTAGACCGTGTGCGGTTTTGCTTGGATTGCCATTATTCCTCCGGGTGGCTCAGGGTTTTCTTGATGTCTTTCAGTGCGGCGCGAGCGACCTTTGCGCTCGCGGGCTTCGAGGCAAGCGGCTTCGACTCGATGGCCTTTTCGGGCGGCGCAGGAATGTCGCCGCCGCGCATCACGTATTCGCGCGCGAACTCGTAGGCGTCACGCAGCATCTTGTCGGCGAGCTCAGACGTGGCGTTTCGGTACCGGTACGAATCGACAAAGCCCCATGTCAGATGGGCGAACGGCGATGGGTTTCCGAGCTGCAACTGCACGCGGACACTCGCGAATGCTGGGATGCTCAGGCACATCCCCCTGAACTCGGGCAGCGTTGGCGGCCACGGGTCGCTCGCCGCGACACACGCCTCAAGCCCGCGCGCCAAATCGCGACCTGTCAGGCCGGATAGGCCAGCGGCCCATGTATCGCCAGTAACACCCTGCGGGTCTTCACCAAACCCGCTCGTCCAGCGGTGGCCGTAGATCGCGGCCATCCGCACCCATAGCGTTTCGACCAGTGCCGTTGACAGCCTGCCCCTCGATTGGCTCTCCGCGCTCTCGGCGGGCGCGATCGGCGTTGGCCTGTACTCGGTCTGCGGCAGACAGTCTGCGAGCGCTTGCATTGCTTCCTCCTCGGACGGGGAACAGGCCCGCCCAACCGTTTTCGATGGATTGCTCGATCACGGCGCGCGGGTCATGCCCGGCGTCGCGGAGCTTGGTCAGGGTGCGCAGGGACAACTCGCGTGCTTTCTGCGTCCAGCCCTTGCGGCTGTTTCGGTAGGCGTGCCAATCGACCCATGTGGTCGGATCGAGCCACGCCGGCAGCTCAGGCGCGACAGCGCCCTTTTTGCTGGAATCAGTCTTTGTTGCTCTATCAGTCTTTGTTAGCGTCGTCTCAGCCGTATCTGGCTGAGCCGTATCTGGCTGAGCCGGAAGTGGATGCACGTCCTGTTCCGGCTGAGCCGGAAGTGGTGACTCACTGATGATGTAATCGACGGGACCAAGCGTTCCGTCTTCTCGGCGCTCCCGCGACGTGGAGACATAGCCGGCTTCGTGAAGCTCTGCCAGCAGTGCGTACACGCCGTCACGCCCCGTCCGAACACGCGCTATCTCGGTCTGTTTGCGCAGGTGATCCACGCTGACTCGCCAGTTGTCCGGTTTCCCGAGCAGGTACACGAGCAGGCCGCGAGCCGCCCAACTCAATCGCTCATCGCCACTGATGCGCTTGTCGAGCGCGTACCAGTTGGATTCCGGACGCGGGCCGCGAATGATGCTCATGCCTGCGTGACTCCAGGCAGCGCCCACAAACCCTCGGGCCGGCCATAAGGGCCGTCACGATGTTCGCGCATATGAACGAGAATGCCTGCGTTTGTCAGGTTCGTGATCGCACGCCTCACGCTTGTCAGGAGCCACTTGCGACCCTCCTGTTCTCCGATGGCGTGAATCTGTGATGGCGACTTCGCTACGCGATGCGCGCGGAATATCGCCAAGACCACTTCTTCCTGTTGTTCCGCAACTTTTATTGCGCCCGCCATCTGCTCGCGTGTGAGAGGCGTCGTGGCCCAATACGGCGTATTCGAACGACGCTTACCTGTGAAATCCAGGTTCGGTTGCGCGCTCATTCCCTCGCGCTCCCATTTATTCCCTCGTAATCCCGCACCGCAGCAAGTACGGTGCGACCACGATGGATTTCTTTCGCTGCAAATTCAGTCAACACACGCCGCGTCAACGCGGCGATGTCGTCGCCCGTCAATTGCGACAGTGCGGAGAAGACGGCGTGCGTGTCCGCATCAACCTTTGTTCGGATGTCTTTGTCGAGGTCGGCCATGACTCATGCGACCTTCCGGCGCTTCTTGGCTGGCGGATCAAACACATCAGGGCGCAACCCGTGACGGGGTACTGCTCCGGCGCTCTCCTCGTCGAGCCGCCTTGCCAGTGCCGCGTCGAAACGTTGCCGGAGACTCAATGCCTTTCGGAGATAGCCGATAGTGGTTCCTGCCCGGACGGCGTATTTCGCCTGCTGCTCTGGCGTGAGCGTTGTGAGGTATTCACGAAGTTCGTCCATCGCCCGATAATACCATTTGGTAATGTCAAGTCAATACTCTTTGGTCATTTACCTTTGGGTATAGGACACTCTTTGGGATGAATGCCCCAAATTCCGCCATTGTTTCCGCTCGTCGCGCTCGACTCAGGGAGTGGATTGCCACCCATTTCAACGACTCCAAAGCGGACTTCGTTAGGGCGACAGGAATCAATCAAGGGGAGCTTTCCGGCTTACTAAGGAACAAGTCATTCGGTGAGGCTCGTGCCGCTAATTTGGAGAGCCAGGCAAAAATGCCTGCCGGCTATCTTGTTAATCCTCTATCCGATCAGTCATCACAAAATCAATCGCAACCTGAGCGACTGGACCCCGAGAAACTAGCATCCGCCATCGCTTTCGTAAGACAGCTTGAATCAAATTACCAGCGCGCCTTCACCCTGGAGTCGGTGTCATTGGTAGCTGCGGCTGTTTACGAATATCTATTGATTACCGAAAAGCCTAATGCGGTAACGATGGCTCTGAGATTTGGGAAAATGCTGGAGGACGAAGATGGGAGACTTAGAAAGATTGCAGGGGTTGGCTAGGTTGATTGCGATTGAGCTGGGGAATGCTCCGCCTCAACCAAAGTTGAGAATCGTAGGGGGTATAAAGACGCCGCCTGCAATGGATTCTGTGACGCGAGAATCGCATTTGAGACTGATTCGCAGCATTAGGCGCTACTACAAACGAAATGGCGTTGATTTGATTATCAATCGCGCAACGCTTGGGAAAGGCGAGATCGATAACCTAAATGATGATGAGCTAATTTCGCTTCACGACGACCTTAATAGAGCGCTTGATTGCATCGCGAACGATGTTACGTTTGAAGATGCCGGATTATTGCGGCCAGGAATATAGCGGAATGAAAACCATTATCGTCGCAGCGATTCTCTGCGCGCTTTCGATTTCCGCGAGCGCGCAATCTGCACCCGGCGTACCCACTCAAACTTCGGTTGCGCTGCCTTACTACAACTGCCTCAAAATGAGTGTTGCTCGGTACGCTAGAAAAGCTCAATCATTTACCGAAGCGATGGATGGTGCGCGAGGTGCATGCGAAGCTTCGCGTAAGAAGCTGCTCTACGACATCGTGGCAGGCGAGATCGTGAACGGCGGGATCACCAACGATCCGAAAATAGATGCGGAAAAGATTATTCAGATTTTTGAGGCCAAATTCCGCCCTTCTCTAACTCAGGCTTACCTAGAAGCTAGGTAAGCCGGCCACATGAAAACCAACTAGGTAGAAGGTAGTAATACCGTTCGTCGGAAAATTTACTATTTGGTATTGACCAATAATTTACCGTTTGGTAATTTTCTCCTCAGCCGCCGGGACTCACCCGGCGATGGACCGGAGAAAGAAGATGGCTCAGGCAGCAACGACAGGCACCGGAATCCGTTTTTCCGATTCCGATGACGCCTACGGCGAGTTCATCGACGCGTTCAAGGCCGATCCGGCCAACATCCGCGCCGCTGCCGACTACACGGACGGCACACAGGACGAAAGCCACTACACCGATCTGTCGCTGGCGCTGTATGACCTACATGGAACCGATCCCGACAAGATCGCATCCACGGACGTTCTGACACGCCTGTACCAGCTGGCGAAGGCTCGCGCAGCGACGATCAATGCCGAACTGGAAACCCGCGCCGAAGCTGCGTGGGAGGGAGAGTGCGACCGCCTGCGTCGTGAGTCTGACGACCATCGAACCGAACTCGCAGCCGCAATGGTGGGCGCATGAACGCGGTGGACGTGTTGGCGGTGATTGATTCGCACCGTGACCACAACTGGATGCTCGATTTTGATGGCCGCTATCTGGAATTTCTGGATCGCGAGGCCCGCCGCAATCCGACCGAGGACAACATCGAAGCATTGCAGGGTACGGCATTCAACATGAAGGCAGCGCAGGATGCGCTGTGCTGCGCGGGACGCGTGCCAGTCATCGCACGTCATCGCCTCGCCCACTGCAAAGGCGGTGCCGCATGAGCGTCATTCCGCTGCACATCTTGGAACGCCTGCACCCGTTCTACGTGGCGAGCGATAACCCCGATCTTGACGCCGCCTTCGATGAGGGGAAGCGCCGCTATCTTCGCTCGCTGGAACGCGAGTCAGAGCTTGTCGGGCTGGCCACGCGACAAGACTACGAGTCCGCATTTCTCGGTCACACCAAAGGGCAAGGCGGTGCCGCGTGAGCCGGATTCTGTTCTTCGACCCGACAAACCCGAATCGTCATGCAGTTGCGTCGGCCATCATCGAACACCTCAAGCGAGCGACTGCGCGCGTAGTGGTCGAGATTCGCGACCCGCGCCGCACAAACCCACAGAACGACCGCATGTGGGCGATGTTGACCGACATCTCCAACCAGGTCGAGTGGGACATCGACGGCGTGAAGCAAAAGCTCACGCCTGAGGAATGGAAAGAAATCATCACCGCTGGACTGGCAGGCGAAACACGCCGGGTCGCGCGCGGGATGGATGGTGGCTTCGTGATTCTCGGCACGCGCACAAGCCGCATGTCGATCAAGCGTCACGGCGAGCTGATGGATTTGATTGACGCGTTCGGGACGCAGCAAGGCGTCGTCTGGACCGCACCCCGCGAGGTCGAACATGCGTACTGAACCCTACAACATCTCAAAGCACAACATCGACGAACAGAAGTATTGGGCTGCGTATGACCGTGGTGTGCTGCACGGCGTCGCCAAGTGCGGACTCGCTCTGTTCACCGCAGGCTGCATTGTCGGCGCGGTGTGCAGCTTCACGCTGCTCGGGTGGTTCCAATGAACGGCGTCAACGTCGAGGTCGGCGCAGTCGAGAAGCCCAACGCTGCGCGCGATTGCGTCAAGACCATTCGTGCATACATCCGCACGATGTCGGCTCAGCAGAAACGTCCGCAGCGCGTTGTCGTAACCCGTCAGCAGTACACGATGCTGCACAAGGTGGCGATGACGAAGCGCGACGATCATCTTCCGCC
Source organism: Lysobacter sp. (assembly GCA_027306995.1). Classification (GTDB taxonomy): domain Bacteria; phylum Pseudomonadota; class Gammaproteobacteria; order Xanthomonadales; family Xanthomonadaceae; genus Solilutibacter. Next base: position 25,934 of record DAHUXS010000018.1, on the reverse strand, counting down.
CGTGACCGGCCTTCTCGTGGACGGCGTGCCGTTACACACGGAGTCCGAATCATGAGCCTCGATCCCTATTGGGGCGACTTCGCCTCGCAGGCGGTAGCGAGCATTCCTGCTGCTGACCTGACAACCGTCTATCGCGCGCAATCGATCTTGCACGGCGTCGAGTGCGACGACGGCGACCAACCAATCCTCCCACCTGAGCAAGCCGCCGACGTGGTGCGCTGGGCTGGGGCTACCCGCTGAACAATCTCACTCAAGGAAAGCCATGAACACTGCATCGCGTTTCAAGATCATCGACACCGCCAAGCCTGTCGGCGATACCCGAATCACCGAAGACCCGACGACTGGCCTGCAATGGCAGACAGTGTACTGGCCCGAGAAGGTCAACCTGGAAGAAGGCGAGAAGATTGCCCGCGACTTCCGTCTCGGCGGGTTCAACGACTGGCGCGTGCCGTCGCGTGCAGAGGCGAACTCCATCGTCGATGACACTCGCTGCAATCCCGCAATCGATACCGAAGCCTTCCCCGGTGCGACCAGCGACGCAATCCTGACCTCGACACCATACGCCGGAAACCCCTCGGACTGCGTTTGGGTTCAGCACTTCTACGACGGCACCTCCGTCATCCTCAGCCGCAGCTACCGCTTCCGTCTGCGGCTCGTGCGCGGTCCCGTCCGTCAGTAATTGATTCTTTGCGGGCGTCCTGCGGACGCCCCTCACCACCCGAGGGAATAGATATGGGCGCTATCGCCAAGAAATCACCAGAAGTCATTGCAACGCCATCGGTACTCCCGATGCAGGCAACGACCCAAGCCGTCCAAGTGTTGACGATGCTGGAGCGTGTGTTGTCCGCCCCCGAGTTCGACATCGACAGGGCTGAGCGCCTGTGGGCAATGCAGAAGGAAATCCGTGCCGAACAGGCCAAGGCGTCGTTCATCGAGGCCAGCTCAGCGATGCAGGCGGAAATCCCCGCGATCAAGCGCACCGGCCAAATCAAGAACAGCGCCGGCACAGTGCAAAGCACCTATGCGAAGTGGGAACACATCAACGAAGCGATCAAGCCGGTCCTGCAACGGCATGGATTCGCGCTGTCGTTCAAGACCCACCAGGAGGGCAACGCAATCACGATCACCGGCATCCTGTCGCATCGCGACGGACACAACGAAACGAACAGCATTGTCCTGGCTCCGGACAGCAGTGGCAGCAAGAACGCACCGCAAGCCGTTGTGTCCGCCATCAGCTACGGCAAACGCACCACTGCTGGCGCGCTACTGAACATCACCAGCTACGACGAGGACGACGACGGGCGGACGTTCGGAGACAAGGAAAAGACCGACGAACACATGGCGAAGGTCGCGGACTTTGAATCCGCCATCCTTGAATCCATCGACGAGACGGAGCTGAGCAAGGTCGGAGCCAATATCGCATCGTCCGGACTCCCGCCTCGCCTTCGCACTCGCGTTCGTAGCGCCTACACGGCGCGCTTGTCTCAATTGCGCAGGGCGGCAGCAGGTGACGCGCAATGAGCCTTGATGACTACGAAGCCAGCAACCCCGACCAGGGGACGCAGGAATGGTTTGATGATCGCGCGGGCTGCATCACCGCTTCGCGCATTGGCGACCTGATCTGGACGCCCGGCGAGCTCTACAAGAGCGGTGAAAAGAAGGGACTTCCCAAGCCGCCGCCCGCGTCGCGAACAGGCTACATCGATCAGATCGTCGCCGAGTTACTGACTGGCTGCGCCAAGGAATCTGTCTCCGCGAAGTCGCTGGAGTACGGCAAAGAGATGGAGCCGGAGGCCATCGCTGCCTACGAGAAGCGTACGGGCCGTCTTGTCGAACAGTGTGGCTTCGTCCGCCATGCCGAATACGAGTTCATCGGCGCGTCGCCCGACATCCTGATCGATCTGGACGGCGGAGGCGAGATCAAGTGCCCCATGTCCATCGTGGTTCACGCGACCACACTCCGCGAAGGATTGCCCGATGAACACATCGAACAAATCCAAGGCGGCTTGTGGGTCACGGGCCGTCAGTGGTGGGACTTCATTTCGTACAACCCAAAGTTCCCGAAGGGTCTTGACCTGTACGTCCAGCGCGTGCATCGCGACGAGGCAAAGATCAGCAACATGAAGGCCGCATGTCTCTCCGCATGGGAAGAGGCGCAGCGGATCGTGCAGAAACTCCAGCAGCAGATTTCAGCGTGACCCTCTGGGTCATTACTTGAACGCACAAAACCACCAACAAGGAACCGAAATGGACAGGCAAGCCCGCTTCACGAAGATCACCGACGCCGATGGCGTCCACATCATCACCCGCGACGAGACGACCGAACTGGAATGGCAGGCGGGATTCTTCGACGAGAGATATACCCACGAAGAAGCCGAAAAAGTCGCCCGCAAGTGTCGCATCGGTGGCCATAAAGATTGGCGTGTCCCCGGCCCGCACGAAACCTCAACCACTGTCGATTACAGCCGCTGCAACCCGGCGATCAATACGGAGTTCTTCCCGGGCACGCCGAGTGAGGCTTTCCTCGCATCTGGTGTCCCGTGTGCCTTTAACCCCTCGGTCTACGTTTGGGTTCAGTACTTCCACAACGGCGGCTCCGACGTCCACAGCCGCAGCATCCGCTTCCGTCTGCGGCTCGTGCGCGGTCCCGTCCGTCAGTAATTTGAATTTTGTCCTGCATTGATCGAAGCCAATGACCTTCACGTTGCCGCCAATCGCCAAAACCGCAGAACGCCTCCTGTTGGAGATCGAGAAAGCGGTTGCCAATTTCCCGCGCAAGTTTCGCTACACGGCGGGAGAGAAGCTGCGTGAGCAGGCGATGGGCGTGACCGTGTTGGTGCATCGGGCCTGGTGGGACAAAGTCAATCAAGTGGCAATGATCGAGCGCATCCGGTGGGAAGTGGATGCGCTCAAGATCAGAATGCAACTCTGCAAGGGTCTTCGTGCTTTCGCGAGCATGGGCCAGTTTGAAATGCTTGCGCGAATCGCGCGTGAGCTTGGACGACAAGCTGGCGGGTGGTTCCGGCAGCACAGCGGTAAGCACCCCAATGGCCAGAATGGGCACGGTCGCCACGCCGATGCTCAGCGCGCCAAGAAACTGAGTACCCGCGACACCTTCCAGCAATGGGAGGTCTACAGATGACGAGTTCGTGCTATCCGGTTCCGGCCTGCGTGGATGGGTTTCAAGATCGCGGGGAACAGAACCCCTCGGACTACGTTTGGGTTCAGAACTTCAACAACGGCAACTCCAACATCAACAACCGCAACAACCGCTTCCGTCTGCGGCTCGTGCGCGGTCCCGTCCGTGAGTTTCAGGGTGCAGATGCGCAGCAAGTCACGCTGCGCGACCTCCATACCGCTTGGAAACAGGCGCGCCGGCAGAAGGTGCCGAGCGCCAACCAACTCGACTTCGACACCAGGTGGGCTGATCGACTGCTCGATCTGCAAGACCAGCTCAATGCTGGCACCTGGTCGCCGCGACCGACAACCTGCTTTGTCGCGACCCGACCGAAGGCGCGGGAAATTCACGCCCCCGACTTCGGTGATCGCGTCGTCCATCACTGGCTGATTCCGCAGCTTGAGGCGGTCTACGACCGGACGTTCATCTCGGATTCCTTCGCCAATCGGCGCGGCAAGGGATCGCACGCCGCAGTACGTCGGCTGCAAGCCTTCGTCCGTCAGGTCCAGAGTGGCCAAGGTGGCGGCTACTACCTGCAACTCGACATCGCCAACTTCTTCAACCGCATCCACCGCCCCACGCTTTACAAGCTGCTCAAGAAGCGAATGGAGCGCGAACGACTGCCGTGGATTGCGCGCAAGGCGACTCACGCCCTGCTCCGCCGCTCGCCCCTGGAGGTCGGTGTTCGCCACGTTGCGGCGCATGCAGATCGCCAGCTGGTGCCGATGCACAAGAGGCTTGAGAACGCACCGGCAGGCTGCGGCATTCCCATCGGGAACCTGTCGTCGCAGTTCTTCGCCAATGTCTATCTCGACCGGCTCGACCAGTTCGTCAAGCACACGCTCAAGGTGTCGCGTTATCTGCGTTATGTGGACGACTTCGTGCTTGTCCATCACGACCGTGAGCAGCTGATCGAATGGAAAGACCAGATTGTTCGCTTCTTGGCTGATGAGTTGCGGCTGTCGCTGAAAGAAGACGCAGACCCGCGTCCACTGGGTGACGGAATCGACTTCCTCGGGTACGTCGTGCGCCCCACCCACACCACTGTCCGCCGCAGGGTCGTCTCCCACGCGCGCGCCGCGCTGGCGGCGTGGGAAAGCGCCCACGTCTCTGGCCGCAGGATCACCGGCACCCCTGATGACTTCCGCACAGCACGCAGCGTGTGGGCGTCCTACCAAGGGCATTTCCATCACTCCAACAGCCATCGGCTGCAAACCAGCTTTCATCGCCGGTTCCCGTGGCTCGACACCGCCGCTCGTCCGCGCCGATTCAGGCTCAGGGACGAAGGCAAACCCATCACCGTCAACTACTGAGGCACAAAATGGCACGCGGAATCAACAAGGTCATTCTCGTCGGCAACCTGGGGAATGACCCGGACACCAAGTTCACCCAAGGCGGGATGTGTATCTGCAACATCAGTCTCGCCATCACGACCGTCCGCAAGGATCGCGATGGAAACTCGACCGAAAAGACTGAGTGGCACCGGGTAAAGCTGCTCGGGAAGCTTGGCGAGATCGCCGACGAATATCTCAAGAAGGGCCGCGAGGTCTACATCGAGGGGCGCATCGAGTACGGCAGCTACGAGAAGGATGGCGTCAAGCACTACACAACCGACATCGTGGCGAACGAGATGCAGATGCTCGGTGGTCGCAATGACGGCGAAAGCCGTGGCGGCGGATCGCGTGCGCCGGCTCAGCGTCGTCCGCAGCGTGCCGAGGCTGGCCGGAGCCAGGAACACTCCTCGTCTTCCGATTTCGGCGGCGATTTCAACGATGACGACATCCCGTTCGCCACCAATCGTGGGGTGTTCTGATGAATGAACAAGCCATCAATGGATCAGACCACTTCGACGTGATCCTCGCGGCATACAAGACTTGGCCGGATGACATCTGCAAAAAGCTGTCGATTCATGACTTGCGACGAATGACCGGTTGGACGCCTCCCGTTACGCCGACCATGACGTTCCAAATCCGGGTTCATCCTTGGATGCTGGAATGCTTTGGTCAAGAAGTCGCCGACAACATAGTCGAGCGTGGCGACAGGCTCCTTGAGGAAGTCCTTGAGCTACTTCAGTCGCATGGCTACGACAAAAACCGAGTACCTGCTCTGGTGGATTACGTATTCAACCGTCCTGAGGGTATCCCGTTCCAAGAAGTCGGCGGTGTCATGGTCACTCTTGCTGCTTATTGCAGCGCAGCCAGAATCGACATGTATGAAGCTGGCGATATTGAACTCGCACGCGTATGGACGAAGATCGATCGGATTCGCGAGAAGCAGGCAAGCAAGCGCGACATTCATTCGCCGCTGCCAGGCCCCGGCGGAACACCGGCATGACCACCGACACGACGCGCGAGGGGTTTGAGAAGTGGGTGCGTTCGTATCACTTCGATGCTATGGATTCGGATCCGGTGCTGGAGCGCACGCCAAGCGGCGTATACGAGGATGACGAGATTCGTCACAAATTCACTGGATACAGAGCTGCGAAGGCCGACGAGCTGGCGTTTTTGGAGTGCTTGATCGGATTCCATGCGCCGCTTGATCGACACGTTGCGATAGAGAATCGCATCGCCGAACTCAAGAGCGTGTCGAATGGCTAATCAATCTGAGCTAACACTGGAGCGGCTTAAAGAGGCACTTGAATATTTCCCGGAAACGGGCGAGTTCATTCGCCGTAGTGCGCCTAAGCATGAACACAGGATCGGGAAGGTTGCGGGTTGCTTCTGCCCGGCAAGGGGTTATGTCGAAATCAGCATAGATGACAGGCTTTATCTCGCGCATCGACTCGCATGGTTTTATGTGCACGGGGAATGGCCGAACGTGATTGACCATGTAAATGGAGATATGGCAGACAACAGAATCGCCAATTTGCGAAACACTAATAAGGCGGGGAACAGTCAAAACCGGAAATCGAAGCCCGGTAGTTCATCCAAATATGTAGGCGTTTCCTGGCATACGCGCTCGGGGAAATGGCAGGCCGCCATAAAGCGAAACAAGAAAGGCAGGCACCTCGGTTTCTTTGATGTTGAAGAAGATGCGCGTGATGCATACCTGAAGGCAAAGCAAGAACTGCACGAATACTGGGCGTCTGAAGTTAAAGGAGAGAGCCGTGGGTGATCTTGAGCAGAAAGCGCGGGAATTGCTGGCTGCTGAATACGAGCGCGAATGCTGCCCAAATAGCGCGATGGAGTGCCGGAATGGCAACACGCGTGAATGCGTGAGCGTCCCCGCCGGCATTGCAATTCGTGTCATTTCCGCCGCCCTCGCATCCCGCCCGGAAATCGACTTGTCGAAGCTGATTGTTGATGCCTTCATGGCTGGAAATCAACGAGGGCATGAATCGACGGTCGAGGGGTATTGGAGCGACGACCGCGATATCGGTGTCGAATATTCCACACTGATCGCAGGAGAGACGAAGTGAGCGAGATTAAGTTGCCAAACCCGGAAGAATCCTTGTGGTTTCTCCGAAAAGACGATCATGAGAAGTCTGAGATTCGTACCCATGTACGCGCTGCCATCGAGCTTGACCGCGCATCCCGTCCGGCTGATCCGACGTGCGCGTGTGGTGCTGCGGTTCTCTATGAGTGCCCGGCATGCTCGGCTAGCAACTATCCTGCATCCCGTCCGACTGGGGAGGCGGTGTTCCAGATGGCCGCAATGAATGGAGCGTGGGTAGACGTTTCTCGCGCTGACTACGAACGCCCCCACCATGAAGACATTGCACGGCGCATCGTCTACACCGCCCCGCCCGCCGTCTCCGAGGACGTGAGGGAGCTGGTGCTGGCAGCGCGTCTCTCATTCGGTTTTTTCTCGTCCTATAGCTGCATGAGCGAAATCGCTCAAGGCGAAAAGGAAATTGAGAAAGATGAAGTTCTGGACCAGCTACGTGATGCCTATATCAAGTTCGATGAGGTGGTTTAAATGCGAGCGCCTCGTGGAACTCCAAAGGTAGGAGCAGAAGTCCATCACCCCTATTTTGCTGGCGGTTGTACCGCGATTGTTATGAGCGTGAAAGAGCCACTCATTCTGGGGAACCAATGGCGTATATCCGTTCGACTTGTCGCAAGCGACGGGCACAAGATTGAACAGCGAGGAAGGAGTTGGGGCCTTTCCACGTGGTTCGATTTCGTTGAGTCGGCCAGGTCGGCGGCGGTGTCGTGATGAGCCGATCCCGCAATAGCCTGCACCTGTCGAAGCTGGAAGAGTTCGCGGCCTTCTGCGTCAACGATGGCTGGGTGCGTCAGCAGCCGAAAGGCTATGACGAAGTGCTGCGAATGACCAAGACCGGGAAGGAACCTCTGATCGTCCACAAACAGGCAGGAGCGAAGGAACACGCGACGACTTGGGGCAACAGCCAGATGATGTTCGTCAATTGGATCAAATCGAAGCGCGCCGAGACTGGATCACTGACCGATGCCGCCCGGGGGCGCTGGTGACGAACGACCGCACTCTTTTCCTAGTTCTAGCCGAGTTCGGTTCCGGGCAGATCGAGGTCACGCGCTGCGCGCACCACTTCGGCCTCACCGAAACCGAGGCTAAGCGCGCCGCCGCGCGGCAGGCGCTCCCTGTGCCTTGCTACCGGCTTGGGTCGCAGAAGTCGCCGTGGCTCATCGACGCCGACAAGCTGGCCGACTACATCCGCAAGCAGCAGCAGGCAGCGAACGAGGAGTGGCGGCGCATCGCTGCGGCGCGCTGAGGCTACGCGGGTGCTACGCGTATTCGCGAAACTCCACCTAAGCCGCTGACTGTTATGGGTTATTTTTCACCATCAGTCCAGTCCATCATCGGTGCGACCGAGAGGCGGATGGCGTTGGCGGAGATCGAATGCATGGCGGACATTCTAATTTCCCGCCGGAGATAGCGACATCAGGGGTCTGGAAACCCGATCACCACGTCGTTCAGCGGCATCTGCAGGCGGTGACGTCCCGCCGCCGTTTCTTTCCACGGCTCCCCCTGCCCGAACAATTGGGCTTCTGACTCCGGCCCGAAGAAATCGAAACGCTCGAACACGTAGGGGATGCCTTCCGACCCTTCGAACGTCGCCGCATCGGACAACTGGAAATGGAGATGCGGCGCCGCCGAATTGCCGGATTGGCCAAGCTGTCCCAGCACCTGTCCACGACGGATACGCTGACCGGGCTTGACCTTGACGCTGCCCTTGCGCAGATGGGCATAGCTGGCAAACACGCCGGGGGAGATTTCCAGCACGACGTAGTTGCCGAAGAGTCCGTTCGCCGTCAACGATTCCGGCTCGGCTTGCGCAGTGAGCGGCGCATGTTCCTGTTCGCCATCGCGACAGGCGCGCACGATGCCGTCGGCGACTGCGAGCACGTCAGTCCCATACCCGATCCAGTCCGCGTGGGCGGTCTTTTGAAGATCCTTGACGCCCTCGCGCATCGCATGGCCCGATGCATCGACACCGACGAGATCCAAGGCATAGCGCTGCGGGATGGTGAGTGCGCCGTTGACCGCGACCAGGCTGCCCCAATGATGCGACTGCGCCGCTCCGGGGCCTTCGTGCGCAAGCCAGCGTCCTCCGTGCAATGGCGGCCCCAGCGCCATCGGTTTCCGATCGGCGACGCGTATCGTCGCTCCATCGAGCGTGACGACGGCATGCTTGTCCGTCTCGAAATCGATGCGGTGATGAAGGATTCGTGGCAACACGGCATTCGCCGGAAGCGTGATCCACACGAAAACGACGAGTCGTTTCCCCGGGGGAATCGACACTTCGGCATTCTCCGCAGGCGTCGGCCGGACCTGCCTGGACAACTGTTCGCGGTCCAGCACAAGCAGCGGCGTCTTCGAATCGTCCGCGTACACCTGCAAACCCGTTGGCTTCAGTGGCCCGGTATCGCCATAGAAATTGGTGACGTGCAGTTCGTACACCAAATGAAACGCACCGTCGGTTCCGGGGAACGCCGCAGGCGCGAATGGCACCCGCGCCTCCACGGGGGCAAGTGCTTGGCCAGCATGGGCGCGCGAAAAACAGCAACACAAGGCAAATATTGCTGCGACGAATACGCTGCGGTTCATTGGCATGAATCTCCTGGTCAATCCGGTCGCGGGCGCTTGTGCAGGTCGCGGAGGATTTCGCGCGCGGCATTGCGTCCCGGCAGGCCGGTGACGCCACCGCCTGGATGGCTACCCGAACCGCACAGGTAGAGTCCGTCCAACGCACCGCGATAGTTGGCTTGGCCGAGAAACGGGCGCGTGGTGAACATCTGGTCGGGACCAAGGGCACCGTGGAAGATGTCGCCACCGATGAGGCCGAAGCGGCGTTCGAGATCGAGCGGCGACAACGCTTCGTAGCCAAGCACGCTGGCGCGGAAATTCGGCGCGTAATCGTTCACGGTGTCGATCATCAGCCTGGCGACGGTGTCGCGATGCATGTCCCAGCCACCATCGACGTCCGGATGTACCTGCTGGCAGAACAGGCTGGCGACGTGCTGGCCTTTCGGCGCGAGGGTGTCGTCGAGGGTCGACGAGATCACCACTTCGACGATGGGCTTGCGTGCCCAGCCGGCATTGTGTTCCTTCGACTTGGCGTCGAAATAGGCCTGCTCGAAATACTGCAACGACGGCCCGATCAGGATGCCGCTCTGGTGGTGCGGTTGCAGGCCGATGCCAGGTGCCGCGGTGAAATCGGGCAGTTCCGCCAGCGCGACGTTCATGCGAAAGGTGCCGGAACCGCAGCGATACGTCGCCACGCGATCACGCAGGTCGGCGTCGAGATGCTGCTGCGGCACGATGTCGCGATACAACAGCTTCGGATTGAGATTGGAGGCGACGATGTGCGCGCGGTGTTCGCGTCCATCCGCGGTGACCGCACCGACGGCCCGACCGTTCTCCACCAGTACGCGGTCGACCGCAGCATCGGTGAGGATCTCGATGCCGCGCGCTTCGCATTCCTTGCGCATGGTCTGCGTGATCGCGCCCATGCCACCAATCGCGTGACCCCACGTGCCGGGCTTGCCATTCACTTCGCCGAAGAGATGGTGCAGCAATACGTAAGCGCTTCCCGGTGTGTACGGGCTGGCGAAATTGCCGACCACCGAATCCCAGCCGAGCACGGCCTTGATCGGATCGGATTCGAACCAGTGGTCGAGCACTTCGCCCGCGGACTTGGTGAAGATGTCGAGCAGGTCGCGGCGGCCGCGCAGGTCGAGCGGCGCCAGCTTCTTCGCCACCGTGTACGACTGCAACCAATCGGCGAAAGCGATGCGATCGCCAACGTTGGGCGGCGTGAGATGGATCAATTGCTTCAGCACCGCGACCACGCGATCGATCATCTCGAGATAACCGTTCCAGCGTTCGGCATCGCGGGGCGACCACCTGGCGATCTCGCCTTCGCTCAAACCGCCACCGAGACGGAAGGCGCGGCCATCGGGCAGCGGCAGGAAATTGGAATACGGACGCTCGACGACGCGCAGGCCGTGTTCGCGCAGGCGCAGGTCGGCGGCGACCTTGGGATTGAGCAGACTGACGGTATAGCTCGCCACCGAATTGCGGAATCCGGGATGGAACTCCTCGGTCACCGCGGCGCCACCGACGATATGGCGACGCTCGAGCACGCGCACCTTCAAGCCGGCAGCGGCGAGATAGGCGGCGCAGACCAGGCCGTTGTGGCCACCGCCGAGGATCAGTGCATCAATCGCGTCCGCCATTCCCGTCCCGCAATTCCGATTGGAACGGCGAGCTTAGCGTGCCGGCACCGTGTCGTCCCAACCGCCGCCGATCGCCTGGGTCAGCGTCACCGCCGCCTGCTGCTGCTGCACCACCGCCGCGATCGCCGAACGCCGCGCCGCCAACGCGGTGTTCTGCGCGGTGACGACCGTCGTGTAATCCGCCATGCCGGCGAGATACTGGTTCAAGGTCATCTGTTCGACCTTGTCCGCCGCTTCCGACGACGCCTTGAGGTTGGCCGCCTCGTCCGCATAGCTGCGGAGGTCGACCAGTGCGTCCTCGGTCTGCTGCAATGCCGACAGCACCGTCTGCCGGTAGTTGGCGGCGCTCTGCTCATACGATGCGCGGGCCTGGTCGACGCGCGCCGAACGCGCGCCCCAATCGAGCAGCGTCATCGCGCCGGTGAGTCCCAGCGACCAGATCGCACTGCCGCCGCTGGCGAGATCGCCGAGCACCTGCGCACTGCGGCCGGAGCTGGCCGACAGGCTGAGCGACGGGAACAACGCCGCGCGCTGCACGCCGATCGACGCATTGGCCGCCATCACCGCGCGTTCCGCCGCGGCGACATCGGGGCGACGCTGCAGCAGGTCGGACGGCAGCGCCGCCGGGACCGCGGGCACGCGATCGTTCCATTGCTGCGCCACGAGGGTGAGATCGGCCGGTGCACGCCCGCTCAACACCGCGACCGCGTGTTCCAGCGTGGCGCGTTGCCGCTGCATGTCGGCGGCCTGCGATTGCGCGTTGCGCAGCGTCGTCTCGGCCTGCAACACGTCCATGTGCGCGGCGACACCGACCTTGTAGCGGTTCTGGGTGATGGTCAGCGCGCGCTGGTAGCCGGTGATGGTGCGCTGGTAGGCCGCGAGTTGCGCGTCCATGCCGCGCAGTTGCAGGTAATCGCTGGCCAGCTGCGCATGGATGGCGAGCAAGGCATTGCCGATGCTGGCGCGCGACGCCAGCATCGATGCGTTGTTCTGCGCCACCGCCGCGCGCAGGCCGCCGAAGAGATCGAGCGTCCACGCGCCGCTGACGGTCGCGTTGGCGCGACGCCCGCTGCTGGTGCTGGCGCTGCCGCCGCTCTTGCTGACGCCGACGCTGCCGGAAATGTCCGGCCACAGGCTGGCCCGCGATTCGCGCAACAGCGCGCGTTCGCCGTCATAGGCAGCCACCGCGGCGGCCACCGTCTGGTTGTGTGCGGTGGCATCGGCTTCCAGGCCATCAAGCACCGGATCGTTGAAGCCGCGCCACCATTCGCCGCGCGACTGCTCGTCGGCAGGCGCGACGGCGTGCCAGTCCGCTGGCGCCTCCTTGAATTCGGCGGGAATGTGCAGCGCGGGACGCTGGTAGGTCGGCACCAGGCTGCAACCTGCGGCGGCAACCACCAGCGCGGCAGCGAGTGCGGAACGAAGTGGACGGAGGGACATCATGCCGGCACCGGATCGTTGGAAGGGGGCGTGGACGACGCGTCCGACGGGCGCTTGCGACGCGCGCGCTGGAAACGGTCGAGCGCGAGATAGACCACGGGCGTGGTCAACAGGGTGATGAACTGGCTGGCGATGAGGCCGCCAATGATCGTGATGCCGAGCGGACGACGCAGTTCGGAGCCGTCGCCGAAACCGATCGCCAACGGCAACGCGCCAAGACCGGCCGCGAGCGTGGTCATCAGGATCGGGCGGAAGCGCAGCAGCGCGGCTTCGCGAATCGCGGCCAGCGGCTCTAGTCCGCGACGTTCGCGCTCGATGGCGAAGTCGATCATCATGATCGCGTTCTTCTTGACGATGCCGATCAGCAGGATCACGCCGATCAATCCGATCAGGTCGAACTGCGTCTTGGTCAGCACCAGCGCCGCTGCGGCACCGACGCCGGCGGCGGGCAAGGTCGACAGCACCGTCAACGGATGGATCAGGTTTTCGTAGAGGATGCCGAGCACCAGGTAGATGGTGACGATGGCGGCCAGCACCAGCAGCGGAATGGTGTTGGTGGTCTGCTGGAACACCTGCGCCGATCCCGCGAACTCGCCACGCACGCCCAGCGGAAGATTGAGGCTGGCCTGCACCTTGCGGATCTCGTCGCTGGCCTGCCCCAGCGTCACGCCGGTCGGCAGGTTGAAGCTGATCGTCGCCGCCGGCGCCGCATCCTGGTGGTTCACTTCCGCCGCCGCCGATTGCACGTGCCAGGTCGCGATCGAAGTCAGCGGCGTCATTCCCGGCGTGGCGATGCCGACGCTGCCAGCGGTCGTGGTCGCTGTTGTCGTGCCCGTGTTGGCGGAGGCATTGGCCGTTGTCGTCGGCAGCCAGATCAGATGGAAGGCTTCCGGCGAACCCTGCGCCTCCTGCGCGACGCCCATTACTACGTGGTACTGGTTGACGTCGCTGTAGAGCGTCGCCACCTGGCGCTGGCCGAAGGCGTTGTAGAGGATCGAGTCGATCGAACTGCTGCTCAGGCCCAAGCGTGACGCCGCGGCGTGATTGATGTCGAGGTAGGCGGCAAGCGCGCTGTTGTTGCGATCGACATCGACGTCGGTCACGACCGGATCGCGCTTCAACGCCGCGGTCAGCTTGTCCGCGGACTGGGCCAGCGCGTCGGGATCGTCACCCTTCAGGGTGTACTGGTAGGTGGAATTGGAACTGCGGCCACCGACGCGCATGTCCTGCACCGGATTGAGGAACAGGGTCGCACCGGTGATGCGCGCGAGTTGCGGACGCAGGCGCTGGATCACTTCCTGGCTCGACGGTCGCTGGCCGCGCGGCTTTTCGGTGGCGAAGAGGAAGCCGCCGCCGGCGCGCGAGCCACCGGTGAAGGCGATGACATTCTCGATCGCCGGATCCTTGCGCAGGATGTCGACCAGCTGGTGCAGTTTCTCGCCGCTCTGCACGAAGGACACCGACTGGTCCATGCGCAGGCCGCCATTGAGCGAGCCGGTGTCCTGCTCTGGGAAGAACCCCTTGGGCACGACCACCATCAGGTAGACATTGAGCACCGCGGCGCCGAGCAGCAGGAACAGCACCGCGCCGCGATTGGCCAATGCCCAGTCGAGGCTGCGCTCGTAGCGCGTGCGCATTCCCGTCACCGTACGTTCCGCCAGTGCCGCAAGGCGGCCACCGATCGACGTCCGCGCCGCCGCATGCGAATGGCGCTCGCGCAGCAAGGTCGCCGCGATCATCGGCGTGGTGGTGAGCGACAGCAACATCGAGATCATCACCGCGACCGTCATCGTCACCGCGAACTCGCGGAACAGGCGACCGATCAATCCGCCCATGAACAGCAGCGGGATGAACACCGCGACCAGGCTGATGCTGATCGCCATCACCGTGAAGCCGACTTCGCGTGCGCCCAGCAACGCCGCCTGCATCCGCCCCATGCCCTGCTCGATGTGGCGATTGATGTTCTCCAGCACCACGATGGCGTCATCGACGACGAAGCCGGTGGCGATGGTCAGCGCCATCAGCGACAGGTTGTCGAGCGAGAACCCGAGCAGGTACATCACCCCGAGGGTGCCGAGGATCGACACCACCACCGCGACCGCCGGCACCACCGTTGCCCGCCACGACTGCAGGAACGCGCTCACCACCAGCACCACGAGGATGGTCGCGATCAGCAGCGTCAGCTCGACATCGCGCAACGAGGCGCGGATGGTGGTGGTGCGATCGGAAGCGATGTTGATCTTGATGTCGTCGGGAATGCGCTGGCTCAGCGTGGGCAGCACCTTCTTCACCGCATCGACGGTGGCGATGATGTTGGCGCCAGGCTGGCGGGTGAGGATCACCATCACCGCGCGCTGGCCATTGAACAGGCCCATCGTGCGCTGGTTCTCGGGACCGTCGTAGACGTGGGCGACATCGCCGAGATGGACGTTGGTGCCGTTGCGCGACACCACCACGACCTTGGCGAAATCCGCCGCGGAACGGCTCGGCGCGCTGGTGTAGAGCTGGTAGGCGTTGCCGCCGTCCTCGACCACGCCCTTGGGTCGGTTGGCATTGGTCGCCGTGACCGCAGTGCGCACCGTGTCGAGGCTGATGCCGGCATCCGCGAGTTTCTTGGGATCGAGATCGATGCGCACGCCCGGCAGTGCGCCGCCACCAAGTTCGACCTGGCCCACGCCTGGCACCTGCGACAACGCCTGCTGCACCACCGTCGACACCGAGTCGTAGATCGCATCGGGTGCGCGCGTGTCCGAGGTCAGCGCCAGGATCATGATCGGCGCGTCGGCGGGATTGACCTTGTTGTAGGTCGGATTGCTCTTGAGCGCCGCCGGCAGGTCGACGCGCGCGGCATTGATCGCCGCCTGGACGTCGCGCGCGGCGCCATCGACATTGCGGCTGAGGTCGAACTGCAGGTTGATGCGGGTCGAGCCGATGCCCGACGACGAGGTCATCTGGGTGACGCCGGCGATCGTCGCGAGGCGATGTTCCAGCGGCGACGCCACGCTGCTCGCCATCGTGGTCGGACTCGCGCCCGGCATGCTCGCCGACACGCTGATGGTCGGATAGTCGACCTGGGGCAGCGGCGCCACCGGCAGCACGAAGTAGGCCGCGACGCCCGACAACGCGATACCGATCGTCAGCAGCAAGGTGCCGATCGGACGCCGGATGAACGGCGCCGACAGATTCATGTCGCAGCCTCTTGTGCGGCGCGCGCTTCGATGCGTTCACGGCGACGCTTGGCAAGCGCTTCGAAGGCAAGATAGATCACCGGCGTGGTGAACAGCGTCAACGCCTGGCTCATGATCAGGCCACCAGCCACCGCGATACCGAGCGGACGCCGCAGCTCCGCGCCCATGCCGCCGCCGAAGATCAGCGGCAACGCGGCGAACAAGGCCGCGAACGTCGTCATCATGATCGGGCGGAAGCGCAGCGCAGCCGCTTCGCGGATGGCATTGAGTGGTGGCTTGCCATCGTCGCGCTGCGCGGCGATCGCGAAGTCGATCATCATGATCGCATTCTTCTTGACGATGCCAATCAACAAGACAATACCAATGATGCCGATCACGCCGAGGTCGCTGCCGGTGAGCAACAGCGCCAGCAACGCACCGAGGCCGGCCGATGGCAAGGTCGAGAGAATCGTGATGGGATGGATGTAGCTCTCGTAAAGCACGCCGAGCACGATGTAGACGCAGACGATGGCGGCGAGGATCAGCCAGCCTTCGTTGGCCAGCGACGCGCGGAAGGCGTTGGATGCGCCGAGGAACTGCGTGCTGATGCCCGCCGGCATGCCGATCTTGGCTTCGGTCGCGGTGATCGCGTCCACCGCCTTGCCCAACGACACGCCCGGCGCGAGATCGAAGCCGACGATCGATGCCGGGAACTGCTGCGCGCGCATCACCGCCAGCGAGGAATTGCCGGTGGCGATCGTAGCGATCGACGACAGCGGGATGCTGGTGCCGCCGCTGCCGGCGACGTAGACCTTCTGCAAGGCTTCCGGGCCGATCAGCATGTTCGGCATCGCCTCGAGGATCACGCGGTACTGCGTCGACGGGGTGAAGATGGTCGAGATGATGCGTTGGCCGAAGGCATCGTAGAGCGCGGCATCGACCGCAGCCGCCGTCACCCCGACGCGCGCGGCGGCATCGCGATCGACGTTGACGGTGACCGAATTGCCTTCCATCTGCACGTCGCTGACCGGATTGCGCAACTCCGGCACCGACTGCAGCGCGCGCACCAGATCGAGGCTGGCGCTGTTCACTTCCGCCTGGGTCGCGCCCTGCAGCGCGAAGCGATATTGCGTCGGGCCGTTCTCGGCATCGATGGTCAGGTCCTGCACCGGGCGCAGGTAGAACGTGACGCCGGGGATCTTGTCGTGCACGACAGCGAGCAGGCGCGCCATCGTCTCGTCCTGATGATCCTTGCGCGCGTCCTTCGGCTTCAGATTGATGAGCATCCGCCCCTGGTTGAGCGTGATGTTCTGGCCGTCGACGCCGATGTTGGAGCTCAGCGATTCGACATCGCCATCCTTCAGCACCTCGTCGGCGACCTGCTGTTGCAACTCGGCCATGCGCGCGAACGACACACCCTGCCCGGCCACCACCGTCGCCTGCAGCTGCCCGGTGTCCTGCTCGGGGAACAGGCCCTTGGGAATCAGCCAGAACAGCAGGCCGGTGAGCACCAGCGTCGCCGCGAACAGCACCAACATCAGGCGGCTGCGCGCGATCACGCCGTCCAGCGTGCGCGCATACCAGGCGCCGACGCGATCGATCAGGTGCAGCGAGGAACGCACGAACTTCGGCGCCTGCTCTTCATGATTGCCCGGCTTCAACCAGCGCGCGGCCAACATCGGCACCAAGGTCAGCGACACCACCGCGGAAATCAGGATGGTCACCGCCAGCGAGATGGCGAACTCGCGGAACAGGCGACCGACCACATCGCCCATGAACAGCAGCGGGATCAGCACCGCGACCAGGCTGATGGTCAGCGAGATGATGGTGAAGCCGATCTCGCGCGAACCCTTGAGCGCGGCCTCCATCGGCGAATCGCCATTCTCGACGTGGCGCGAGATGTTCTCGATCACCACGATGGCGTCGTCGACCACGAAACCACTGGCGATGGTCAGCGCCATCAGCGTGAGGTTGTTGAGCGAGAAGCCGAGGAAATACATCGCGGCGAAACTGCCGACCAGCGACAACGGCACCGAGATCGCGGCGATCAGCGTCGCCTGCGGCGAACCGAGGAACAGGAAGATTGCGATCACCACCAGCACGACGGCGAGCACCAGTTCGAATTCGACGTCGGCGACAGAAGCGCGAATGCCGGTGGTGCGGTCGGCCAGCACCTTGACGTGGACGTCTTCCGGCAGGGTCTGCTCGAGATCGGGCAGCGCCTTCTGGATTGCGTCGACCGTCGCGATGACATTCGCGCCGGGCTGGCGCTGGATATCGACGATGATGCCGGGCTGGCGATTCATCCACGCGCCGATGCGGGCGTTCTCCGAGGCATCGACCACGCTGGCGACATCGGACAGGCGCACCGCCGCACCGCCGTTGTAGCCGACGATCAGCGTCTTGTA
This sequence comes from Lysobacter sp., assembly GCA_027306995.1. Classification (GTDB taxonomy): domain Bacteria; phylum Pseudomonadota; class Gammaproteobacteria; order Xanthomonadales; family Xanthomonadaceae; genus Solilutibacter. Next base: position 8,080 of record DAHUXS010000018.1, on the reverse strand, counting down.
ATCGTCGACCGTCGACAGCTGGTCATTGGCGTCGATCGACCAACTGCGCGTCGGCCCGTCGAAACTGCCCTTGGCGCCATTGGCGTTCGCCGAGGAAATCGCCGTGCGGATGTTCTCCAGCGTCAGTCCTTGCGCCGCGAGCGCCGGGACGTTGGCCTGGATGCGCACCGCCGGACGCTGGCCCGCCGACATCGACACCAGGCCGACGCCGGACACCTGCGCGAGCTTGTTGGCCACGCGCTGCGACACCAGGTTCTGCACATCGGACAAGGTGCGCGTCTTCGACGTCACCGCGATCGTCATGATCGGCGCGTCGGCGGGATTCACCTTGGCGTACACCGGTGGCGCCGGCAGATCGCTCGGCAGCATCGTCGCCGCGGCGTTCATCGACGCCTGCACTTCCTGCTCGGCGACATCCAATGGCAGGTTGAGGTTGAACTGCAGGGTGATGATGCTGGCGCCGCCCGACGATACCGACGACATCCGCGTCAATCCCGTCATCTGCCCGAACTGGCGCTCCAGCGGCGCCGTCACCGTCATCGCCATCACGTCGGGACTGGCGCCCGGATACAGCGTGCTGACCTGGATGGTCGGGTAATCGACTTCCGGCAGCGCCGACAACGGCAGCATGCGCAAGGCGATGATGCCGGCGAGCAGGATCGCCAGCATGAACAACGACGTCGCCACCGGTCGTTCGATGAACGGTCGCGACGGATTGTTCGCGTGCGACTGCGAGATCGCGTCGCCCGGCGGCGGCGTGTCGATATCGCTCACGGCGATGTCGTCGCCTGGCGCTGTCCACCACCTTGTGTGTCCCCTTGCGCAGCATTGCGACGACGATGCTGGCCACCGCCATTAGCGCCCGGCGTCGCGCCGGCGCCGCTGGTATCCGCCAGCGTCACCTTCGATCCGTCATCGATGCGGTCGGCGCCTTCGGTGATTACCGTCTCGCCGCCGTTCAATCCTTTGGCGATCACGATCTTGTCGCCGACCGTCGCGCCGGTGGTGACGTTCACCAGCTTCGCGGTCTCGTCGGATTGCAGGGTGAACACGAAACTGCCATTGGGTCCGTAACGCACCGCGCTCACCGGCACCACGACCGCCTGGTCGGCAGTGCCGACCTGCAAACGGATGTTCACGAATTGGCTCGGGAACAACGCGCCATCGTGGTTCTCGAAACGCGCCTTGGCTTTCAGCGTGCCGGTGGTCGAATCGATCACGTTGTTGAGGGTGAGGAAGCTGCCCTGCGCGAGTTCGTTCTTGCCCGCCTGGTCGAGCGCAACCGCCGGCAACGTACCGCTGCGGCTGGCTTCGCGCACCTGGCCGATCTGCGCCTGCGGCAACGAGAACTCAACGTCGATCGGCGATTCCACCGTCACGATCGCGACACCGTTGGCATCGCCCGGCGACACGTAATTGCCGATGTCGGCCTGACGCAAACCGACGCGCCCGCTCACCGGCGCCCGCAGCGTGGTGTAACCGAGGTTGATCTGCGCCGTACCCGATGCCGCCTTGTCGGCTTGCACGGTGCCTTCAAGTTGCTTCACCAATGCCGCCTGGGTATCGACCTGCTGCTTGGCGATCGAATCCTGTGCCAGCAGCGTCTGGTAACGCTTCAGGTCCATGCGTGCGACCGCGAGTTGCGCGGTGTCGCGCGCCAGCGTGCCCTGCGCCTGCGCCACGGCCTGCGACGTCGGGCCGGAATCGACCTGCGCCAGTGCCTGGCCCTTGCTGACCAACTGGCCTTCCTTGAAATAGATCGCCTTGAGCACGCCGGAGATCTGGCTGCGCACCGTCGCCGTGACCGTCGGTTGCACCGTGCCGATCGCGCTGATGGTCAGCGGCACATCGGTCTTCTCGACCTTGGCCGTGCCGACCGTCGCCGATGGCCGTCCACGCCCGCTGCGACCGCCGGCCATCGCAGCAGCACCGCGTTGACCACTCCGACTGCCAGCTGAACCTTGTCGTCCCTGTCCTTGTCCCTGTGCATCGCCGCTGCTGCGACCGAAGAACCACCACGCCACCAACCCGACCAACGCAAGGATCGCGATCACCAGGATCGCATTGCGGCGCGAATTCGGGGATTTCTGCGGAAGACGCGGGCCGCCGGTTCTGGACGGGGCGGAGGAAGGATTTGAATCTGACATGCGCAGGATTCCGCACGGAATTGGAACGATGCTAAATCAACGCGCATGAATGCGTCACGTTGACCATGACTTACGGCACGGGCATGTCGGCCGACAAACAAAAACCCCGCATTTCCGCGGGGTTTTCCTGTCAGGGATGATGTCCGGGGTCGCGATTGAACAATGCCGTGCGCAACATCGGCGTTCCATCCGGTTTGAAATACGCCTCGGTCTCGGTCAGGACCTTGCCGTCCGCGCTCACGGAATACACCCGCGTCGACCTCGGAATGCCCTGGTAGACGAACTGCATCACCAACACGTTGGGCGCGGGCATCTTCGCGGCGATGACATCGACCCAATAATTGCCGGTGGCTCGGCCGGGCGTGCCATCGAGGGACAGCATGGATTCTCCCTGCATCTTGTTGCCACTCGGGTCGACGATGTCGACGCGGGTTGTCCATTTGCCGTCGGGTGCAGTGGCGAAATCCAGGGTGACGCTCTTCGGTCGCGCTTCCGGTGGCGCCAGCAGGCTGTTCGTGTCCAATACCCAATGACCGGCCAATGGCGATCCGGCAGCTGGCGCGGCATGTGCGGGTGCGACGTGGAGAACGATTGCGGTCAACAGTGCCGTCAATGTCGCTTTCATGCGGACTCCTCGTGAGATCAGCATCCCAAGGCTTCCTGCCGGAAATCGAAATTCCTGACGGCACCATATCATCCTTCACGTCATTCAAAGATCTCTCAGCGCGCTCTGCAGTTTCTCCTTGGCCATCGGATTGGTCTCGACCGGGATCAGCGCCTGCAACAGATCCTTCTGCGCGGCCTCAAGCGCCTTGTTGGTGGAAACCGCGTGGTCCGGCACGACACCGACGCCTTCCCAGTCCTTGCCCGTGACCGCATTGGTCGGCCGGAAGGTCGGCACGAACATCATGAAATGCGCGCCCAGACGCTGCGGACTGCCGCCATTCGCCGCGCCCGCCGTGGTCTCGCCAACAATCACCGCCCGGTGGTTCGCCTGCAATGCGTAGGCGAAATCCTCGCAGCCGGAGATCGTTTCAGGACTGGTGAGAAGGTAAAGCTTGCGCTGGACACCGTAGCGCGGCCCGGTCACATCGCCCGTCCAGCGTTTTTCCGTGCTGTTGGTATAGCGCTCGTAGACGTCATTGAGATGGGTCGGAACGTCGTAGAGATAACTGGCCGCCTGCAGCACCGTGTCCGGATCGCCGCCGTGGCAGCGACGCAGATCGATGATCAATCCCTTGGTCTCGGCGACCAGCCCCATCGCCGCGGCAATGCGCGAAGCCGCCACCTGCGGGCGAGTGAATGCACGGATCTCGATGTAACCGAGATTGCCCGGCAGGCGACGCACGGAATCCACTCCACCATTCATCCAGCGCATTTCGAACAGTTCCTGCTCGCGTTCCTCCGCGGACGGCTCGCCGTTTCCGGTTTCGGGAACCGCCGCCTCGAAATACCGCAGCTCCATGTGCTTGTCGTGCGACAACTCCGAGAGTTCATCGGTGAGCTTGTGTGCGAAGGCATCGGCGCTGGTGATGCCGTCGTAACGTCCGGTCTGCAGCCGCTTGCGCAATTCGGCGGCGATGGTCGCGCCCTTATCGGCATAGACATAGCGCGCTTGCAGCAACGCAGCGGCATGCTCGACCGCCTCTTTCCGTGCAGCGGCGTCGATGGCCATGTCCTTTTGCGGCGGCCCGTCGCCGGGCTTCTGCGCTGCCAGTGCGATCGCCACTGCTGCCGAAAGCGCCCCGACGGCGGCGATGCCGATCGCGAGGCGACGGGGTTTGAATATGCGTTTCAGTTCCATGGGTACATGCCTGCAGGTCATCTGGATGGATGGCAGGCATCGTCCCGGGCAAATGTGGGGAAATTATGTGCGGCGCTATGCGGCCTGGATCTCGACGCAATAGCCGACGCCATAGACCGAGCGGATCAGCTCGAGGTCGGGCGCGATCTGCTGCAACTTGCGGCGCAGGTTCTTGATGTGGGTATCGATGGCGCGATCGCTGACATCCAGCCGGTCCTGGCTCAGGCAGTCGAGCAACTGCGCGCGCGAATGGATGACCCCGGGACGACGCGCCATCGCCGCCAGCAACGAAAATTCGGCGCGCGTCAGCGCCAGGGACTCCCCACGCACGCGTGCAGCATGCGCGGCCTCGTCGATTTCCAGCGGTCGCACGACCGCGCCGGGCTGCACCTGCACCCGGCGCAATACCGCCTTGATGCGGGCGATTAGTTCGCGCGGACTGAAGGGCTTGCAGACGTAATCGTCCGCGCCCGCCTCCAATCCCAGCAGGCGATCGATTTCCTGCACCCGCGCCGTGACCATGATGATCGGCAGGTCGCAGGACTCGCGCACCGACTTGCAGACCGACAGGCCATCGAGCCCAGGCAACATGAGATCGAGCACGAGCACATCGATGCCACCACGCTGCACGCGTTCCACCGCGGCGACGCCATCGCCAACGATTTCCGCCGACCAGCCGGCGGCGACCGCGTAATCATGGACGATGCCTGCCAGGTCGGCTTCGTCCTCGGCGATCAGGATGCGTGCCGACATCTCAAACCTCCAGCGGCAGAACGATGGTCGCCCGCAGGCCACCCAATGGCGACGCCGCGAACATCAACTGGCCGTCGTGTGCTTCGATGATCTGGCGACACAGCGCCAGGCCCAACCCGGACCCGCCCGTGCCCTGCGATCGCGTACGCGATGCATCGACGCGGAAAAAGCGTTCGCCCAGTCGTGGCAGCGATTCCTCTGGAACGCCGGGCGTGCTGTCGTCGATATCCAGAAGCAATGCGTTCCCGACCGCGCGACCGCCGATTTCGATGCGGCCACCGGCATCGGTATGGCGTCGGCTGTTCTCGAGCAGATTGTCGATCACCTGGCGCAAGCGATCGGCATCGGCGGACACATCCGAACGCGATGGCACATCGGTGAACGACACGGCCAACCCGGCTTCGCGGAAACGCGTGGCGAATGCCTGCGTCGCTTCCTCGACCAGCGGCCACACCGCGCACGAAGTTTTCTGCAGATCCAATCGCCCCGCATCGGCTTTCGCCAGCATGTGCAGGTCATCGACGATGCGCACCAGCCCCTTGGTTTGCCGCGACATCAACTGGATGTGTTTCGGCGTGGCTGGTCGCACGCCATCGGCCAGCGCCTCGATCTGCGCCTGCAGCACCGCCAGCGGCGTACGCAGTTCATGCGAGGTATCGGCGACCCATCGCCGCTGCTCACCGCGCATCGCTTGCAGGCGCGCGGCAAGCCGGTTGAACGCCAGCGCCAACTCGCCCAGTTCATCGCTGCGGGTCGCGTCCAGGCGCGTGTCGAATTCGCCGTTCTCCAGCCTGCGGGCACCGTTGACGAGTTCGCGAACCGGCTTGCGGATGCGCGCTGCCAGCAACAAGGACACGGCGGCCATGGCCAGGATGGCGAACACCCCGAGCATGAGCAGATGCTCCTGCTGGTCCATCAGGAAGGCCACTGCCAACTCGTCTTCCGCGTGCGCGGGTGCCGCGATCTGCAGAGCGCCGATCGTCCGTCCCTGCACGCGCAATGGATGCACCCAGGTATTGATCGACGCGAACACGATGAGCGGTCGCGCCGGCCGGATGCCGGCCAGGTAGTGATCGTCCTGGTCGAACAGCGCGATGCGTTGCCCCAGCGTGGGGTTCGTCTTCGCTTCGGTCAGGGCGTCGCGCAACCAGTATTTGCGCGCGGCCGCATCGGCGGGCAGGAAATCCCAGCCGCCCGCGGCCTGATAGCGTTCGCCGAGCCGATTCTCCAATGGCTCCAGTTCGCGCCACTGCGCATCGAGCGAATACAGCCGCTCCGAAAAATTGTCAAGCAAGGCCCAGCGCACCACTTCCAGGCCCACGATCGCCATCAGCAACGCCGCACCGAAGGTCGCGAGGAAAATGCGTTGGCTGATGGAGACCCTCATGCGGGAACTTGCGCTAGCGCGCGTCCGTCAGTTGTTCGGCCCCATCGTGTTCCCCACCTTGTAGGTCAAGGTCTTGATGCTGTTGTCCGGGTGCAGGATCAGCTCCAGCGTGTTGTAGCGATGGTTGTGGCTGTTGAACCGGGCAGTCAGCGCGTCCAGTTTTTGCCCGGCTTGCGCCTGTTTCTGCTCGACCTGCGCCTCCTCCGCCTTGATGTTTTCCACCTGCTTGCCCAGCCCGCTGTTCACCAGACCCACGCCGAGGTTGGCCTGGTTGGCGGCATCCCCGGCCTTCTTGAGCTTGGCCTCGTCATCGGCCAGGCGTGCCTGCAACGTCTTCACCATGCTCTCGAGCTGATTCACGCGTTCCACCAGCGTCACGTCGCTTTGCGGAAGCTGCGCGAGGTTTTTCGTTACAGGCGCATGCGATTGCGCGAATGCCGGCATCGCAACGCCGGCGCATCCGAGGGTGATCGAAACCAACACCATCATCTTGATCGAAGGCATGTTCACGGACCGAACCTCACTGGCTGGGATGAAGGCGCACTATCGCAGAAAAGCCAATCTGCCGGATGCCACTCCCGCCCGCGCCGTGGCAAACAAAAACCCCCGCATCGCTGCGGGGGTTTTCGGTGTCGCGAATGACAGACGGATTTCTTAGAAATCCATGCCGCCCATGCCACCCATGCCGCCGGCGCCCGGCATCGCCGGTTCGTCCTTCTTCGGCGCCTCGGCAACCATCGCCTCGGTGGTGATCATCAGGCCGGCGATCGACGCGGCGTTCTGCAGCGCGGTGCGGGTCACCTTGGTCGGATCCAGGATGCCGGCTTCGACCATGTCGACGAACTCGCCGGTCGCGGCGTTGTAGCCGAAGTTGCCCGAACCGTCCTTCACCTTGTTGAGGATGACCGACGGCTCTTCACCGGCGTTGGTGACGATCTCGCGCAGCGGCGCTTCCATCGCACGCATGGCGATCTCGATGCCGTGGGTCTGGTCTTCGTTGGCGCCCTTCAGGCCCTTGATCACGGACAGCGCGCGCACCAGCGCCACGCCGCCGCCGGGGACGATGCCTTCTTCCACCGCAGCGCGGGTGGCGTGCAGCGCATCTTCCACGCGCGCCTTCTTTTCCTTCATCTCGACTTCGGTCGCGGCACCGACCTTGATCACCGCAACGCCGCCGGCCAGCTTGGCCACGCGTTCCTGCAGCTTCTCGCGGTCGTAATCGGACGAGGTCTCTTCGATCTGCGCCTTGATCTGCTTGATGCGCGCTTCGATGCCCGAGGTTTCGCCGGCGCCGTCGATGATCGTGGTGTTTTCCTTCGAGACCTGCACCTTCTTGGCGCGGCCGAGATCCTTGATGGTCGCCTTCTCGAGCGAGAGACCGACTTCTTCCGAAATCACGGTGCCGCCGGTGAGGATGGCCATGTCTTCCAGCATCGCCTTGCGACGATCGCCGAAGCCCGGAGCCTTCACCGCGCAGACCTTGACGATGCCGCGAATGGTGTTGACCACCAGGGTCGCCAGCGCTTCGCCTTCCACTTCCTCGGCGACGATCAGCAGCGGCTTGCCGGCCTTGGCCACGCCCTCGAGGACGGGCAGCAGGTCGCGCACGTTGGAGATCTTCTTGTCGTGCAGGAGGATGTACGGATCGTCCAGCTCGGCCGACATCGACTGCTGGTTGTTGATGAAGTACGGCGACAGGTAGCCGCGGTCGAACTGCATGCCTTCGACGACATCGAGTTCGTTTTCGAGGCCGGAGCCGTCTTCAACCGTGATCACGCCTTCCTTGCCGACCTTGTCCATCGCCTCGGCGATGGTCTTGCCGATCGACTCGTCGGCGTTGGCCGAAATCGAGCCCACCTGCGCGATCTCCTTGCTGGTCGAGCAGGGCTTGCTGATCTTCTTCAGCTCCTCGACGATCGCGATGACCGCCTTGTCGATGCCCCGCTTGAGGTCCATCGGGTTCATGCCGGCGGCAACGTACTTCATGCC
>DAHUXS010000019.1 GCA_027306995.1 Lysobacter sp. | reverse complement strand
ATCCGGGGAGTACCCTGATCGGCCCAGGGAGGACGGCGATCAAGGGTACCCCCGGCCCCAGAAACGGAGGTCGGAGCGACCTAAAGTTCGACGATGACGCGCTGGCTGGTTGCAGGGACCAGACGGCTTTCGAGACGCTCGTATCGTTTGTATTCCGCGGACAGGACAAAAATAAGGACCAGGCTGAACATCAGGACCCAGACACCGGAAATGAGCCACCACAATCGCGATGGTTCGATATCGGAGGTGTCGAAGCTTGTATCCCGTTTCGTGTTCATCGCATCAGTACCGGTTATCCGTCGATCTCGATCCAGCAGGCAACAGTGGGGTGACCCGCCACCAGGATCGGAGGTCCCGCTCTGTGGGTATGGAAACCGGTCTTCTGTAGCAATCGCTCCATGCCGATCGGGGACACGGTGATCAGTCGCTTGGCGCCCTGGCGCCGGGCGTAATCTGCAGCGACATTCAATATTTCCAGTGCCAGTTTTGAAGGGTGTTGCGGGCCCGAACAACTGCCGTGGCCCAGGTCGCCGGTCGCGGCGAATCGCGAGAGCTCCCAGACATCCGTGGAGGAGGGGGGCAGGAGACCATTCAACAGGTTCGGGAATATTTCCCCGAGCAGATAGGGGCTGGTGGTCGGCAACAATCTGGCGCAACCGATCACTTGCCGGTGTTCATCCCGTGCCAGGACATAGATGGTGTCTTGGCGATCGAACTGATCGAGTTCCAGATCGTTGGTGAGGGCGAGCTCCCATCCAAGCTTCTCGATGAAGATGTCTCGCCGGTATTTACCCAGCTCCTGGAATACGGGCTCGGTCAGGGAAGCCGCGTTTCCATACAGGACATCCATGGACTTTTTCCTCTCCCCATGCATTCAGGGGAAGGCTGGCAGAAGCCCACTGCCGCGATAACTGTCAGATTTGACACTAGACCGCTGGATGAACGATCGGTTGGGTTGGGCCCTGGTGCATCGAATAGCGGTTTTCGATTGCGCCAAGAACCGTTTCCTGCCAATCGAAGCAGTCCAGCACGGCCTCGAGCAGCACCGATGTCTTGAAAGGGCCTACCTCGATTCCATCGTTGTCCAGGAGCATCACGTTGGTCCTGAGCGAACTCTGGCGGACAAGCATCGACGGGACTCGCATCGGGTCGTAAATCCAGTCCCATCCGAGTGAAATCACGGGGGCGGAAATGCTCACCCATTCCGTATAACCTTCGATCGTCGAAACGCATGCGCCTTCCATGGGCGCTCTGTCGGGTGATTCCTCCTCAAGGCCCGATACGAAGTGCTGCAAGCGGATGCCGTGGAAATTTCTCAGCTGGAGTTTCACATAGCCATCATCATCAAGAATCATCGTTGCTCCTCGGATCGTCGGCTTGCAGAGCTTGAATTCACGCCAGTCATCGACAATGAAAACTTGCGGCAATGGCTGTACAACCCGAGTTCCTTCGGGTGTATCGTCTCGACGTAACCTAACGTAGGCTGGAAATCGATCGTACTGTCAGTTCAGACAGGCAATATGTGTGTCGTGTTTGCGCGTGAAGATCCGTGAAGATCAATGGGAGTGGCTTTGCGAGAGTGGAAGGAAGATCAGTTGCATGCCCTGATTGGCGGGAGCAGCCAAGAGGATCTCTTTGCACAAATCATCTCCTTCGGACGCGAAGCCGGATTCGAGCATTGCGCCTACGGCGTGCGGGCGCCGCTGCCGATTTCGACCCCGAAAATCATCATGCTCAACAACTATCCGCAGTCGTGGCAACAGGCCTATTCGGAAAAGGGCTATCTGCAGGTTGATCCGGTTGTCCGTCACGGCATGGCTTCAATCTCTCCGTATGTCTGGTCGGGTTTCGACAAGAGCAGCGATGAGATTCCATTCTGGGAAGACGCGAATTCCCACGGCATCGTTTCCGGATGGGCACAACCGGTGCTGGCGCCCAACGGGATCCGTGGCATGTTCACGGTCACCAGGAGCGCGGATCCGATTACACCCGAGGAGATTCGCGAGCAGATTCCGAAATTGTTGTGGCTGAGCCAGATCGCCCATTACGGATTGTCGCGCCACCTGATCCGGCGACCCAATTCCGTGGGCTTGGAGGATTTGACCAGCCGCGAATTGGAAGTCATGCGCTGGATCGCCGAGGGCAAGACTTCGAGCGAAATCGCGATGATCCTGAGCATCTCCGAGCGCACGGTCAATTTCCACACGAACTGTGCGATGACGAAGCTTGAAGCGCCCAACAGGACGGCGGCGGTGGTGCGCGCGGTGCTGCTGGGGCTCATTACGTAAGGCCCGCCGAGCGCTATGTCTTCTTTTACATAATATGCATTATGCGAAATATCAGACATGTGCCCCAGCTCCTGTCTTAGATTGAGTGTGGTTTCTGGAATGGCTGACTGCAAGGCTTTCCGCAGCAGGCCGAGAAAAAGCGGGTTCGGCGGGATGGCAACGTTTACCCGACTGATCGATGCGCGCAAATGCGGCTTCGAATGGCCTGCCGGTCGCGGGTCCAACCGCTGGTGAAAGAACGCGCCATCCTTGGCGCATAGACGCCGCTGCGCGGCTCGACAAGCCCGCTACAGACAGCCTCCTAATCACGTCCTGATGCTCAGTGATCCAACCATCGATCCTCGCGATCATCCCGGCAATAGACAGTCGAGTTCGCAAGTCCAAATCAAGCTGTAGCCAACCGCGCATGGTGCGTTGAACCGACAGCAAGCCAGCGATTTCCGCTCGCTGCGCTTCGATATCGTCGCGCAGCGTCATTGCACACCTCCTAACGTCCGCACGTCTCCGGGTGACACTGCTTTGCCTTCCGACCACTGCCACATGGACACGGCTCGTTCGGCCCGACTCTTGGATAAGAAGTCGCCGGGACGCTGAGCGTCCGCGAAGCGGATGGCGCCCCGCTCCTGCTCTCGCGCTTCTCCCGGATCGACCTGGTGTAGGGCACATAGCTGGCCACGGCCTGCAAGATGTAGCTGTTCAGGCTGATATGCAGCGCGTCCGCCTCGACCTTGGCCTGCTCGATCAAGTCCACAGGCAACCTCAAGTTGAGCTTCTTCACGTCCGACACGCACCACCCCAATGGCCCCATATTGGCCCCATTGTAGGGCCACATTGAAGTCATAGCAAATCGCGGAAATGCCTTGTTTTACAGGCTCCCCGGTGCGCGGCTTCTGTGTTGTTGTAGAAGGGACAAGCCCAGAGGCCGGCCTGCCCTCTGTGGTACCCGCCGCCGATGGTCGCGTCGATACCAGCGATCCCCCGGCAGCGGCGGGTACCGTCGCTCGCGCTCCGTTCACCGCCGCTGCCGGGGTCTCGATAGCTCGTCGCTCCTGCCGCTTCCGGTATTGCACCGGGCGCAAGAGGGCCACTGGATCAACCGTCTCCAAGAAGGCACCGTAGATCGCGCCAACGTCGACGCCTGCCGCTTCAACTGCCCGCAGCTTCCGTGCCGTCTCGTCCATCATCCGGGCACGTCGAACCAGCAGCCCCAGCCACGCCAGATCGGCAGGCCGAAAGCCCCGGCCCTCAGGCGTCACCAACTGGTCGCCGTTGAACGAATAGCCGTCCCAACCCCGCTGCACAATCTCACCCCGGCGCAGCAGACGCATGAGCTTGAAGGCCGACCAAGGTGCACGCGTGCGGCCACTCTCCCAATTCCGAATCGTCCGCGCCGTCACCCCCAACAGTTCGGCAGCAGTATCCTCAGACAGGCAGGCGCGCAGCCGCTCGTCCTGAAACTGGCCCGGCTCGATACGAGCCAGCCGAAGGCCCTTACATAACTTGGAACGCTGGAATGCTTTTAACCGACGTTTGCCGACGTATCGGTATGCATTATGCGAAATTATCGATATTGGCGATTGGCCTGGCAGCAACTGCTCCTCAGGCTGCTTTGCCGGATCCTGTACGGGTCGACCATCTCTCTGCAGACTCGGACCTCCTTTCCGGATTGGCAATCCACATAACCCCGGAACACGATCGCAAGATATCGCTGACCAACAAGCGTTCCGCGTTCTATTACACGCAATTGTTCGTCAACAACGATCCCGAGCACGCCTGGTTTCGCGGCTTCAACATTGCCGGTCGCCGGATCTTCAACGACTACCGGATTCGCTGCGGCGATCAGATGCTGGATCATGCGGCAGCCATCGCGGCAGATGTCACGCCCGATGCCATCAGCTGGCGCCATCGTTCCGGCTGGACCGAAACCTTGCGCCTGTACGACCAGCGTGACGTGGTTTCTGTGGAGCTTTCCGGCAAACAGGCCGCAGGATGCACGATGGCCTTGTCTGGCGATGCACTGCGCGCGGATGCAAGCGCCAACCACTACGTGTCGACGACGGAAAATTCACCGCCGGATCACGTCGTGGTCAGGCACAGAAATGAACGCTTCATCATCGCCGTCGCCGGGCAGGTCGCAGATGCCGAGCATCTGGCCGACGATGCACTGGCGAATATCGACACATGGCGAGCCCAACGCCTGCATCGACTGCAAGGACTCATCAATGGCGATCGCAGGCTGGAGACCAGCGACTCGGACACGAACGCCGCGCTGCGCTGGATCACGCTAACCACCGACCAGTTGGTGACGCGGCAACGCGGCGACGGCATTTATGCCGGACTGCCGTGGTTCCCGGAATATTGGGGGCGCGACGAATTCATCTCCCTGCCCGGTGCCACGCTGGTGATCGGACAATTCGCACAGGCACGCGAAATCCTTGCATCGTTCGCCAAATTCCAGGATCTCGATCCGGCATCGCGTTTCTATGGCCGCGTCCCCAATATCGTCAAACCCGGCAGTCTCGATTACCACACCACCGACGGCACGCCGCGCTTCGTCATCGGACTGCGCGATTACCTGCGCTATTCCGGTGATCGCGAACTCGTCACCCTGCTCTATCCCAACGTCAAGGCCAGCATCGAGGGCGCGCTCGCACATTGGACCGATGCGTCGGGCTATCTGGTTCATGCCGACAACGAAACGTGGATGGACGCACGTCGCGCCGGCGACCTGCTTTCATATTCGCCACGCTCGAATCGCGCCAATGACATCCAGGCCTTGTGGGTGCAGCAGTTGCGTGCAGGCGTCGAATTCGCGGACATGACCGGCGACGCGCCATCCGCAAAGCGCTGGAAAGAAATCGCAGACCGCGTCGAGTCGGGATTCGTTCGCGACTTCGTCGATCCATCGAACGGCCATGTCGCGGATCATCTTGATGCTGCCAATCGCGCGGATTTCACCCTGCGTCCGAATCTGTTGTTCGCACTCGATTTGCTGCCCGGCGATACCGCCGCCCGCGAACTGAAGCGCAGTTGGGAAACCCTGGTGTTCCCGTGGGGCGTGACGACGATCGATCCCTCCTCCCCTGCCTTTCATCCCTGGCATCTTGCGCCGGGACGCTGGCACAAGGATGCCGCCTACCACAACGGAGCAGTGTGGCCGTGGCTGGATGGCATCGCCATGCAGCGGATGATCGAGTTCGGGCAGATCGAACCGGCGTGGCGTTTGCTCGATGCCAACAACAAGCTCGCGCTCACCCGCGGCGTGGCTGGCGGTTTGCCGGAAACCATGGATGCCTATCCGCATCCCGGTGATAAGTCGCCGCGCCTGACCGGAACCTATCTGCAGGCCTGGTCGAACGCTGAGCAGTTGCGGGTCTTTTACCAGTACGTGCTGGGCGTTCGCCCGGACATGGGACATGACCGCATCATGCTGGCCCCGCGGCTGCCGCAGGCACTGGACCGCGTTGAATCATCGAACCGAATCGGGAAAGGTGTATTGCATTCGACACTGACGCACACGCGAAACAGTGCGCTTTACACCTATCGGCTGGATGGAGAGACTGCGACGCTGTCGTTCGACCTGCCGGGATATCCACCGAACTCGACCAGGGTTGCGGCAGGCGACCGGCTGATCGTGGATCAATCCGATCGCATATTGCGATTCCGGCACGAATCGCGATCGGGGCGACTCGTTCGCAAGTGGTCGCTTCCAGCTGATCAGGAATTGCTGCGACAACAAAAGCGCATGGCGGAGCTGTTCGGAACGGTTCGCTTCGCGCAGCCGGATCGAGCGAATGCGGAGCGCGTTCCCAGCGACCTGATTCCGCCGCTCAAACAGAAGTGACGGGATCGTTCGTCTTCACCAGAAGACCGCGTACAAGGCGGTCAGGATCGCCAATACGGCGATCGCGCCGATATTGAACGTCCTCTTGGTGCGGTAGTCGACATCGTCGGTGCGGATGATGTCTTTCTCCGGGGCCGGCTTCGTCGTCAACGAAACGCCGATGGCCAATGCCAGCGCCAGCAGGAATACCAGTCCGACGCGATCGATGAAGGGCAATGCGGGCCACGCCAGCTTGAGCACGATCGACAGTACGAACGAACCGATCGCCGCGGCCAGTGCGCCCGCTTCGTTGGCGCGCTTCCAGAACAGGCCCAGCATGAAAATCACCACGATGCCGGGGGTGAAGAAACCTGTGTATTCCTGAATGTACTGGAAGGCCTGGTCGAAACTCCCCAACAACGGCTTCGCGCTGAGGATGCCGATCACGACAGCCACGATCGCGGTGATGCGCCCCACCCGCACCAGTTTCTGCTGATCCTGACCCTTGCGGCCCTTTGCGTAGAAATCGAGAGTGAAGATAGTCGCGACGGAATTAATCTTCGATGCCAGCGACGCGACGATCGCGGCCACCAGCGCGGCGAACACCAGCCCGAGGATGCCGGTGGGCAGCAGGCGCATCATCGTCGGATAGGCCTGGTCGGGCTTCGCCAGGGTCGGCGCCAGCACCACGGCGGCAATGCCCGGCAGCACCACGATCACCGGCATCAGCAATTTGAGGAACGCGGCGAACAACACGCCTTTCTGTGCCTCGCCAATATTCTTGGCCGCCAGTGCGCGCTGGATGATGTACTGGTTGAAGCCCCAGTAACTGATGTTCATGATCCACATGCCGCCGAGGATCACGCTCAGGCCCGGGAGATCCTTGTAGAACGGATTGTCCTTGCCGAGGATCATGTGGAAGTGTTCGGGATGCGCTGTCCACAGCGACTTGAAGCCGGCGACCACGCCGCCATCGCCGCCGATCCGCCCCAGCGTCAACGCGACCACCAGCAGTCCCCCGAGCACCAGCAACGAGACCTGCACGATGTCGGTCAGCGCGACGGCCTTGAGGCCGCCATACAACTGGTAGGCCAGTGCGAATGCACCGATCAACACCAGCGCCAGCATCTGGTCGATGCCCGTGACCTGGTTCACCGCGATCGCGCCCAACCACAGGATGGACGTCAGGTTGACGAAGACGTAAAGGCCAAGCCAGAACACCGCCATCAATGTGCGGATGCGGCCACCGTAGCGCTGTTCCAGGAACTGCGGCATGGTGTAGATGCCGTTGCGCAGGAACACCGGCAGGAACCATTTGCCGACGATCAGCAGGGTCGCGGCCGCCATCCATTCGTAGGACGCGATGGCAAGGCCGATGGCGTAGCCGGAACCCGACATGCCGATGATCTGTTCCGCGGAGATGTTGGCGGCGATCAGCGATGCGCCGATGGCCCACCAAGGCAGCGCCTTTCCGGCGAGGAAGTAGTCCTTGGCGTCCTTGGCATGCCCGGCTTTCTCGCGGGAAACCCACTGCGCCAGCACGAACACGCCGGCCAGATAGGCCAACACGATGGCGGCATCGAGCACCGACAATTTCATAGCGCCTCACCTGCCCTGGGTTCAATGGTGAGCATGACGACCCGCAACATGCCGCACCAATGAAAACTAAGGGGAAAGCTATTCCTTGCTGGAATAGATTCGGTGTGCGGTCGTGCGCAAGGCCTGCAGGACGCGCTCGGCGCCCGGGGACAGCGGCTGGTCGCGGCGACGGATGAGGCCGAAATATTCCATTCGCACCCCGAGTTCGATCGGCAACACGCGCATCTGTCCAGTCTGCAGATAGGGAGCCACCGATTCCGCAGGCAATGCGCTCAGCATGTCGCTGTTGCGCAAGAGATGGATGATCACCGGAAGCGACGCGGTTTCGACGATGTTCTGCGGCAACGGCAGGCCGTGTTCGAGAAAGACAGCATCCAGTTTCGAACGCAGCACGCTGCCCTGTGGCGGCATGATCCAGCCGTGTTCGGCGAGGTCGGCATGGCTGACTTTGTCGCGCCGCGCCAGTGGATGGTCGGCGCGGACGATCGTTGCGTGCGGCTCGTCGGCAAGCGGTTCGAAGTCGAGTTCGGCTGCGCCTTCTGCTTCCATGATGCGCCCGACCACGATGTCGAGCTGCCCATCCAGCAGCTTGGCTACCAGCGGACGGCTGTAGTCCATCTCGACCTTGATCAGGATGCCGGGGAATTCCCGCTTGACCTCGGCGATGGCCTGCGGGACCAGGGTCGTGCCCGGGTTCACCACGGTGCCGATGGACACCTGCCCGATCAAACCGCTGCGCAGGGCCGCGATTTCGTCATGGGCGCGCCCGATCTCGGAAAGGGCCGCCCGTGCACGGCGGATCAACACCTGGCCATACCCGGTCGGCTCGACCCCGCGGGCATGGCGCTCGAACAGGGGCACGCCCAGCTGGTTTTCCATTTCGGCGAGCAACTTCGACGCCGCCGGCTGGGTCATGTTCGCGGCTTCGGCCGCCCGCAGGACCGACCGCTGTTCGTAGAGATGGACCAGCAACAGCAGGTGCCGGGTCTTCAGGCGCGTGGCGCCAAACCAGCCTGTCGTCGGTTGCACCATGCGGTTTGCCATCCAATTATTCGATTGGGGAATAGATTATTCGAAAAATTTCATCTTAAGTGTATAGATCGTTATGCGAGGCTGTGCCACGCTTCCGGAATCACGAAATGGAGACAGGAATGAGCGGACGCCTGAGCGGCAAGGTCGCGGTCGTCACCGGCGCAGCCGGCGGAATCGGTGCGGTGACCGCCCGCCTGTTCGCCCGGGAAGGCGCTGCCGTGGTCGGTCTCGATCGACAGGCAGTCCCCGCTTCCGACGATGAGCAGATCGTCCATCACCAGGCCGACATCACCGATACCGCGGCTGTCGAAGCGGTCATTCGAACCGTGCTGGATGCGCATGGACGCATCGACGTACTGGTCAACAACGCCGGTGCCGATGTCTTCTCCGATCCGTTGCAGCTGTCCGACGTCGATTGGGAGCGTTGCCTCGCGCTTAATCTCAAGGGCGCGTGGAACCTCGCGCGTGCAGTGCTGCCCTCCATGCTGGAACATGCTGCGGGCAGCATCATCAACATCGCTTCGGTGCATGCGCATCACATCATTCCGGGGTGCTTCCCCTACCCCGTCGCCAAGCACGGATTGATCGGACTCACGCGGGCACTCGGCATCGAATACGCCGCACACGGAATCCGGGTCAATTCGATCTCGCCGGGACTCATCCTCGTCCCGCGCATCGAGGCATGGTTCGAACGCGAACCCGCGGCGCGCGAACGCCAGACGCAGTTGCTGCCGCCCAAGCGCATCGGCACGCCCGAGGAAGTCGCCTATACCGCGCTGTTCCTCGCCAGCGACGAAGCACGTTTCATCAATGCCACCGACATCCTGGTCGATGGCGGTCGCTCGCAGGTCTATCACGACTGACATGAGTAACGAGGCCATTCCATTCCGCCTCCCCCTGATCGCGATCCTGCGCGGGATCACGCCGGACGAAGCGCTGTCGCACGCGCATGCGCTGGTCGAGGAAGGTTGGGACGCGATCGAGATCCCGACCAATTCGCCCAGCTGGAACGACAGTGTCGCGCGTCTGGTTCGCGAGTTTTCGCGCGACATTTGCATTGGTGCCGGCACGGTACTGGCCACGGCACACGTCGATGCCTTGGTCGATGCCGGCGGAACCCTCGTCGTGACACCGAATACGCGGCCGCCCGTGATCGCACACGCAGTCGCTCGTGGACTCCATGTCGCCGCCGGCGTGGCCACGCCCAGCGAAGCATTCGATGCACTGGATGCCGGCGCGCAGATGCTCAAGCTTTTTCCTGCGTCCGTCTATGGGTCGGCGATGGCGAATGCACTGCGCAGCGTGTTGCCATCCTCGGTTCCCCTGTTCGCCGTCGGCGGCATCACCCCCGATGCCCTGCCCCGTTACCTGGCCGCCGGCTGCGCCGGCGCCGGCATCGGTGGCGATCTCTACAAACCCGGGCAATCCGTCGAGCGCACTCGTGCGCAGGCACGTGCATTCCGGCAAGCCTGGCTGGACCACGCAGGATGAGCGAAGCGACTGCAACGCTCCTGATCGATAGTCGCTGCGAACTCGGCGAAAGCATCCTCTGGTGCAGTCGTCGCAATGTGCTGTACTGGGTTGACATCCTCGGCGCCGGATTGTGGCGCCATGAACTTGCCACGGGACGAACGCGCTCGTGGATCTTGCCGCAACCACTGGCCTGCATCGGACTGGGTGAGGACGGCCTCCTGCTGCTGGGATTAGCCAAGGGATTGCACGTTTGCGATGTCGAGGCGCAACTCGACAGCGACACTCTGGCATTCGATAAGTTGGTCGACGTCGAAGCCGACGAAGCGATGACGCGCGTCAACGATGGTCGCGCCGACCGCGACGGAAACTTCGTCTTCGGCACCAAGAGCGAACATGCGGATGCACGCCGCGCTGGCCGCTACTTTCAGTACAGTGCAGGCCATGGGTTGCGCGAACTTGACCTGCCGCGTGCCGCGATTCCCAATTCGATCTGTTTCGATGCCAGTGGTACCCGCATGTATTTCTGCGATTCCGCAGATCCGCGCATTCTTTCCTGCCGGTATGACGCCGCCGATGCCCGCGTATCGGACGTGCGCGTGTTCGCCGAACTCGATACGCCCGGCGCAGAACCGGATGGTTCGATCGTCGACGCCGAAGGCGCGTTGTGGAATGCGCAATGGGGCGCCGGCCAGGTCGTGCGCTATCTCCCCGATGGCCGGGTCGATCGCGTGATTCGCGTGCCGGCATTGCAGCCGAGTTGCGTGGCATTGGATGGCGATTCGCTCTACGTCTCCACTGCCCGTGTCGGTCTGTCGCCCTATGTCCTGGATGCCTATCCAGATTCCGGCGGCGTCTTCGTGCATCGCATCGGGCGTGCGTTGGCGCGCGAAGAAGATCGGGTGGCATTGCCGTGATCGCCGTCGATTGGGGCACCAGCAGCCTGCGCCTGTATCGACTCGATGAACAGGGCGGCGTGCGCGAGCGTCGTCGCAGCGAGCGCGGCGTCATGGCCTGCCAGGGCAACTTCCGGGAGGTACTCGAAGAGGAAATCCGGGGCTGGGACGATCCGCTGGTGCTGATGTGCGGAATGGTTGGTGGCCGTGGCGGCTGGCACGAGATGCCCTACCTCGATTGCCCGGTGGGACACGCCGAATTGGCGGCCGGGATGCAGCGCCTGCGTGGCGATGTGTTCCCGGGGCGCGAGGTCTGGATCATGCCCGGCCTGCGCGATATCGCTTCGGATGCCGTCCCCGACGTCATGCGTGGCGAGGAAACCCAACTGGCCGCACTGCTTGATGCTCTGCCCGGCGGCAGTCATCTGGTCTGCCTGCCAGGCACGCACAGCAAATGGGCGACCGTGCGCGATGGTGGCATCCAGCGCATCTCCACCGCGATGACTGGCGAGATGTACGCGGTGCTGCGTAAGCACAGCATCCTTGGCCGCCTGATGCCCGGGGAAGATGGTCGCTTTGACGCCCATGCCTTCGACAGCGGACTCAAGCGCAGCGCCCAACCGGGCGGCCTGCTGCATCACCTGTTCGGCGTGCGGACCAGCGGCCTGTTCAAGCTGTTCGACGATGCTGCATTGCCGTCCTATCTGTCCGGCCTGCTGATCGGCCATGAATTGAACGCATCGGGCGTGTTCTCCCATCATCCGCGTCCGGCACAGGTGCATCTGATCGGCAGCGATCGCCTGCTTGCCGCCTACGCGCACGCGCTCACGACATTGGGTATCGGCGTGCAACGCCATCCCGAGGACCTCGCCGCGCGCGGCCTGCACGCGTTGTGGCAACGCCGCGGCGGATGAAACGGCGCGCTGGCGTCAGCGCGGCAACTCCAATGCGTTGACCAGGTCGCCCATCGGGGCTTCGCCGTGCGCCTTGAGCGCGTCGTCGCGTTCGACGATGCCGGGCAATGGCCGCAATCCATACTTGCGATTGATCAGGCGCTGGATCGAGCCGGTGTCGTACTGCTGGTGATCGACATAGCCGCGCTTGGCGAACGGCGACACGATGATCGCCGGGATGCGCAGGCCCGGCCCCCAGCGATCGCCCTTGGGCGGCGCGACGTGATCCCACCAACCGCCGTTTTCGTCGTAGGTGACGATCACCACCATGTGCTGCCACTGCGGGCTTTTCTCGAGGTGGGCAATGATGTCGGCGATGTGTTCGTCGCCGGCGCGCACCGTGGCATAGCCGGCGTGCTGGTTGAGATTGCCCTGGGGCTTGTAGAAGGCCACGGCCGGCAGCTTTCCGGCATCGATGTCGGCGATGAACTTCGTGCCATCCATGCCGCCGTCCAGCAGGTGTTGCGTGCGCGCGGCGGTGCCCGGCGCGAAGTTGGCGTAGTAGTTGAAGGGCTGGTGGTGGTACTGGAACACGATCTTGTCGGCCGGCTTGCCGCCGTCCAGTGCGACTTGCCAACCACCGGAATACCAGGCCCAACCGATGTTCGCCGCGCTCAGGCGATCACCGATGGTCTCCGTGGTCTGCGGGCTGAGCGTGATGCGGTCGAGCGCCTCGCCGGCATTCTTCGGCGCGGGTTTCCCCGACGGCGCGTACGGCGGCATCATCGTGTTGACCGCATAGAAATCGGGCGTCAGCACGCCATAGCGGACATATTTCGGCGGGCCATCCAGTGCCGACGCCGGATTCTTTATGTCCGGCTTCAGGCTGACGCCATCGTCATCCAGCACCGAAATGTTGTTCTGGTATTTCTTCGGATCGTCCTTGGTCTTGTAGTCGAACGGCGCGCAGGCGCAGACCAGGTACTGGTGGTTGAGGAAGGACGAACCGAAAGCCGCGTGGAAGAAATTGTCGGCCAGCACGTACTTCTGCGCGATCTTCCACATCGCCATCTGCGACCCGTCGAAATATCCCATCGTTTCGCCACCGGCATCGCTCCATGCGGCGAACTTGTCGTTCTTGCCGCCATTGATCTGCATCTGCTGGTTGTAGAACGCATGGATCAGATCGTGCAGCTTGTAATCCATCGTCACGCCATAGCCGTTCGGATCGTCCAGCGCATACGCGCGGTTGGGATGGCCGCGCGTCGCTTCGGTGGTGATCTGCTTGGGATCGGAGGCAACAGTCAGTCCCTGCCCGAAGACGGGCGGCAACGACTTCATGATGCTGCCGTCGCGATCGCGCTGCAGGTATTGCTCGGGCTTGAGGTTCTGCAAGCCGTTCGCGCCAGGGAAATTCCCATAGAGATTGTCGAAGCTGCGGTTCTCGGCGTAGATCACGACGATGGTCTGGATGTCGGCGAGGCTCGGATCGCCCTTGCCCGCGACTTCCGCGCCGCCGTTCCTTGCAGGCATGGTCTGGCACGACGCCAGCATGGCCGCGATGGTGGCCAGTGCGATTTTTTCGAGTCTGCGCATAATGGAATCCCATGCCATCCGGACAATCGGTGACGTTAGCACATGATGCGCGCCAGATCCCTGATTTTGCTGTGTTGCGCGAGCATCAGCGCAGCCTTGCTTGCAGCCGAAACCGGGCCTTCTTCGTCGGGTTGGTATGGCACTGCGCGCGAGCGCACTGCCCTGCTCCGCGAAGCCGGGAAGGCGATCTTTTCCGATCCCTCGTTTTCGGCATCGGGACGACAATCGTGCGCCAGCTGCCATGACCCTGCGCGTCGCTACAACCCGCCGAACATGCTCGACGTGCAGATGGGTGGTCCTGCGTTACGGGATCAGGGATTTCGCGCGCCGCCGACGTTGACCTATCTCAATCGTGTTCCGCCTTACGACAACCACCACCACGATCCGGAAGAGGAGGCCGACAACTCGATCGACAACGGTCCGACCGGTGGCCTGACCTGGGACGGGCGCGTCGATACCGGCGCCCTGCAAGCGGTGATTCCCCTCACGTCGCCGTTCGAGATGGGCAACAGCGTGCCGGGCGTGGCGAATGCCGTGCGTAAATCGCCGCATGCGGTGAAACTGCGCGCCGCGCTTGGCGACGATGCGCTCGCCACCGACAGCAAGGCCTTCGCCGCGGTCACGCGCGCACTCGGCGCATTCGAAGAGGACTATGCGGAATTCAGTCCGTACACCAGCAAATACGACGCCTGGCTGACCGGCCACGCGCAGTTGAGCGCCCAGGAACGGCGCGGACTCGAACTCTTCGATGACGAGGCCAAGGGAAATTGCGCGCAATGCCATCTGTCGCGGCGCGGGCTGGACGGCACGCCGCCGGCATTTTCCGATTACGGATTGATCGCGCTTGCCGTGCCCCGTAATTCTGAAATTCTGCGCAATCGCGATCCAGGCTTCCATGATCTCGGCGCCTGCGGACCGGAGCGCAAGGACAAGATCGGACAGGACGACTACTGCGGCCTGTTCCGGACGCCGACACTGCGCAATGTCGCGCAGCGGAAAACGTTCTTTCACAACGGCAAGTTCCACGACCTCGCCGAAGTGGTCGAGTTCTACGTCACCCGCGACATCACGCCGGAACGCTGGTACTCACGCGATGCGCGCGGGAAAGTCGTCCCTTACGACGATCTGCCATCGCGCTACCACGGCAACATCAATCGCGATCCACCGTTCGATGGCCAGCGCCCGGGGGCGAATGCACGGCTGGGCAAGGACGAGATCGCCGCCATCGTTGCCTTCCTGCACACGCTCGACGACGGCTATCTCAAGGACAATCCCTATCGCAGCAGCAGGAAGTAGCTCGCTGCAGACCAACTGAAGTTGCGCGATTGGTAACCGTCGCCGGTCAGCGGATCGTAATTTTCGTACATCGGCGCTTGCGCGGTCAGCCCAGTCGCGTTGACGACCAGGCGACGCGTCATCTCGTCGGCATCCTTTCCGAAGCCATTGCGACGCAGCGCTTCGACCGCGAAATAGGCCTGGTCCATCCACAGCGGGCCGCGCCAATATCCTTTGATCGGCGAGAAATGCGGATCGTCGCGCGCCAGTGTCGGGAACGGCATGTGGGTAGCGAACTTCGCCGGGTCCAGCATCACGCGACGGGCTGCCTCTGCTTGCGCCGGCGTGGCGACGCCTGCCCACAACGGGCTCCATCCATCCGAGCCGAAAACGCGGATGCGCTCGCCGTTCCCGAGACGCACATCGAAGAAATAGCCTGCAGCAGGATCGAACATCCGCGACTGGATCAGCGGCTTGAGCCCGGCGGCCTCCTTCAACCACGCGTCGCGATCTCCGGTCTTGCCCAGCACGTCGGCCAGCGTCGCCAGGTCGATCTTTTCGCGATACAGATAGGAATTCAGATCGACCGATTCCTGGTCGATCGACCAGGCGCTGTCGCCGTTCTTCACCATTTTTGCGCCGTCGAACCGCACGGCATTGTCCATGCCGCTTTCCCAGGCCGCGGCGATCCGCGTACCGTCGGTCGATCCGTATTCGGCGAGCCCGTTGCGGTCATGGTCGCGATCGCGATACCACCAGCGGTGATAACGCACCAGCTTGTCGTACATCTCGCCGACGAAGGCCTTGTCGCCGGTGCCACGCCAGATTTCCAGCGTCGCCCAGGTCGCCAATGGAGGCTTGGTGTCGCGCCAGTTGTTCTCCTTCGCATCGAGGAAGATGCAGTCCGGCACCATGCCGTCGGCGCGTTGGGCATCGAACATCGCGCGCATCTGGTCGCGGGCAAGATCGGGCGCGAAATGCGCCAGCGCGGCCGCGTGTTTCCAGGAGTCCCAGGCCCAGAAGCCGTTGAAATCGGGATTCGAATAGGACGGGATCACGCCGTCGTGACGGATATCGCCACGCGCCGCGCGCCAGTTGCCGAGCAGCGTCATCAGCGCTTTCATCTGCACGCGATCGGCGGCTTCGCGCGACAATCCGGGAATATTCCGCGACTTGATGGCAGTGATGTAGCCAATCCAGCGCGTACGATTCAGTATCCATGCCTTGAGCGGATCGACTTCCGGCACGCTGTCGACGCGATCGTCGTACTGCAGCGATTGCTCGACACTCAGATCGACGTGCCTGCCTTTCGGCAATTGCAGAGCTTGCGCCAACGCGATGCGGTAACCGTCACCGGAAATCGTTGGCTGCGGCACTCCTCCGCCCTGTACCAGCCAGCGCGTCGCCAGTCGCGAATGCGAACCGGCAAAAGTCTGGATGATGCCGCTTCCGGAAACCTCAAGGCGGTCGCCTTTCGCCGGCATGGCATCGTCGGCAATCGATATTTCGACTGATCGCGCACGATCTGATGCGATTTCGATTCTGACCAGTGCCCGCCACGAATCGGGGTAAAACAGGGTTTGCCGAACGGTCAATCCATCGCCGGCGAAATCCCGTTCCAACGTTCCCGGCCAGGCATGACTGCCGGTCGGTTTCAGCTCGATGGCGCGATGCGTCGCCGCATCCCGCAATTCCACCCGCGCGAATCGCGTCCCGGTCCACTGCCCTCCCCGCAGGCTGTGCACGAACGGCCCGACGAATCCGGACTGCACATCCGCCACCGGCGGCAGGCTGTAGCCGTGCCAGGCACCGGCGTCGAAGAAGATGTTGAAGCTGCGATCCTTGGCGTCGCGCGGCATGCCATGCATGTCCAGCACGTCGCGAGCCGCTTCCGAAGCGCTGGCGGCTTTCGTTGCTGCGTTTGCGGGCATCGCGGCGGCCGACAACGTCAACACGGCCGCCAAGAACAGCGACCTCACCGTGCCATCACCACATGCATCGCCTTCGGCGTGGTCGCCTGTTCGGTCATCCGGTAGCCCATCGCCGGCAGGTCGATGCCGGCAAACATCGCCTCGCCCTGGCCGAGCACGACCGGCGACACCACGTAGTGCATCTCATCGATCGCGCCGGCCTGCAGGTACTCGCGCACGGTGGAGACGCCACCGCCGATCTTGACGTCGAGATCGCCTGCGGCGGCGCGCGCCTGCCGCAATGCGCTATCGATGCCATCGGTGACGAAATGGAAGACGGTGCCCCCTTCCATCACGATCGATGCGCGCGGATGGTGGGTGAGGATGTAAGTCGGCGCGTGATACGGCGGATCGTCGCCCCACCAGCCTTTCCAGGTGTCGTCCGGCCACTCGCCGCGAATCGGGCCGAACATGTTGCGGCCGAGGATGAAGGCGCCGAAGCCTGCCATCGATCGTTGCGCGAAGTCGTTGTCGACGCCGGTTTCGCCGCCCGGCTTGCCGATCATGTCGTGGAACATCCGGGTTCCGAACATCCACTGATGCAGCTCGCGACCGCCCTTGCCCAACGGATCGGCAAGACTTTGCTCCGGCCCTGCGCCGAAGCCGTCGATCGACACAGTGAATCCCGCGACGCGCACCTTGCCCATGGCTGTTGCCTTCATCTATCCGGAGAGTGATCCGTATCTTCCCACCTGAAGACGGCGTCCAGCGGTTTTTCGAACACGTCGGCGATGCGGAAGGCGCATTCCAGCGTTGGCGAATACTTGCCGGCCTCGATCGCGGCGATGGTTTGCCGGGTCAGGCCGACACGCTTGCCGAGATCGGCCTGGGTCATCTCCCCCGCCGCGAAACGCAGGGCACGGATGTCGTTGTTCAGGCGCTTGCCGGACATGTCAGCCCTTCCGGTAACCGCGCACGATCACCACGCACTTCACGATTTCGGCGATCGCGATCGACTGCAACGCCGCATGGACGATGTTCCAGCGGGTTTCGGTGAACGGCAGGTAGCAACCGACATAGCAGATGCCGGCCATCAGCACGTAATAGGCGATGGTGGTGGCGCGCAGTTCGATCGCGCGATCGCGCTCGTCTTCCTGGATTTCCCCGTCTTCGCTACGGCGCAGGCGGAAGTAGAGATGGGTGGCGAGCGCGATCACCGCCAGCGTCGACAGCGCGATCGCAAGCGCCCCGATCTGGGCCAGGAACGTCGGATCGGGCTGGACGTAATGGCGGGCCTGGATCCAGGCGAAATACAGGCCGAACACGATGACCAGCGCGGTCATCCAAACCCAGGCAAACCTTTCCTTCGGCAACATCATGGTCGACTCCCATCAACGGTGGTGATGGGAGTCATGTTATCTATATTTTACTCAATGTCAAATATTTTTTACATTGAGTTAGCTGGGGCCGTACCCATCGATCAATGTCCGTGCTCGTTGAGCTTGGGCGGATCGTCCAGGGTTTCGCCCAGGAAGCGCCTCACGGTCACGTAGAACACCGGGATGAACAGCAGGCCGAGGAAGGTCGCGAACAGCATGCCGCCGATCACGCCGGTGCCGATGGCGTGGCGCGAGTTGGCGCCGGCACCCGTCGAAATCGCCAGCGGGGTGACGCCCGCGATAAAGGCCAGCGACGTCATCAGGATCGGACGCAAGCGCAGGCGGGCGGCTTCGATCACCGCCTGTGCCAGCGGTTTGCCGGCACGCCGCTCGAAGATCGCGAACTCGACGATCAGGATCGCGTTCTTCGCCGCCAGGCCCATCACCGTGATGATGCCGATCTTGAAGTAGATGTCGTTGGGCAAGCCACGCAGCATCGACAGCAGCACCGCGCCGAGGATGCCGATCGGCACCACCAGCAACACCGCGATCGGTACCGACCAGCTTTCATACAACGCGGCCAGGCACAGGAACACCACGATGATCGACAGCGCCATGATCATGGTGGTCTGGTTGCCGGAGAGGATTTCCTGGTAGCTCTGCCCGGCCCAGTCGTAGCCGAAGCCCTGTGGCAGGTCCTTGGTGACGATGTTTTCCATCGCCTTCATGGCGTCACCGGAACTGTGCCCTGGCGACTGCTGGCCCACCACTTCCACCGCGGCGAAGCCGTTGTAGCGCGTCAACGTCGGCGATGCCATTTCCCACTTGGCATGAACCACGTTCGACAGCGGGATCATCTGCGGTACGCCGGAGGCATCCGTCTTGCTGGAAGGCGTGTAGAACTCTTGCAGCGATTCCGGTCCGGTGCGGAACTGGGCATCGGCCTGCATGTTGACGCGCTTGACGCGCCCGGCCTGGATGAAGTCGTTGACGTAGACCGGTGCCAGCATCAGCTGGATCGAACTGTAGATGTCGCCCACCGACAGCCCCATCGACTGCGCCTGCAGGCGATCGACGTCGAGCTTGAGTTGCGCCGCATCCGGCAAGGCGTTCGGGCGCACCGCCATCAGCGTCTTGTCCTGCGAAGCCTTACCCAGCAACGCACCCAGCGCCTTGCCCAACTCGGCGCGGCCCTGGCCACTGCGATCCTGCAGGTACATATCGAAACCACCGAACTGGCCGAGGCCGTTCACCGTCGGCATGTTCATCACGAACACCTGCGCGTCGCGAATGCCGAACATCGCCATGTTCGCTTTCTGGATGAACTCGGTCGCAGTGGTCTTGCGCTTGCTCCAGTCCTTGAGGCGGACGAAGGCAATACCGGCATTTTCGCCGGCGCCGATGAAGCTGAAGCCGGAGACCTGCATCATTCCGTCGACTTCCGGCATCTGCGCCAGCTTGGTGCGGACTTCGTCGAGGACGGCATCGGTACGACGCAGGGTGGCGCCGGCCGGGGTCTGCGCGATCACGATCGCATAGCCCTGGTCTTCTTCCGGCAGGAAGCTGCCCGGCATCTTGACGAACAGAAAGCCGCCAACCACGGCCAATGCCGCGAACACCACCATCCAACGCGGGGTGTGGCGCACCACGCTGCCGATATGGCCGACATACGTGTGGCTGATGCGATCGTAGATCTTGTTGAACCCGCGGAAGATCGGATTGCGGGCTTCATGATGCGTGGTCGGCTTCAACAGCGACGCACACAGCGCCGGCGTGAAGCCCAGCGCCAGGAAGGCCGAGAAGAACATCGCGATGGCAATCGTGAGCGCGAACTGCTTGTAGACCGCGCCGGCGCTGCCACTCTGCAGCGCACTGGGAATGAACACCGCGGCCAGCACCAGGGTGATGGCGATCACCGCGCCGGTGATCTGCTCCATCGCCTTGCGCGTCGCCGCCATCGGCGACAGGCCTTCCTCGGTCATGATGCGTTCGACGTTCTCGATCACCACGATGGCGTCGTCGACCACGATGCCGATCGCCAGCACCATGCCGAACAGCGACAGCTGGTTGATGGTGAAGCCGATGATGTACATGCCGAGGAAGGTGCCGAGCAACGCCACCGGGATCACCAGGGTCGGGATCAGCGTGGCGCGGATGTTCTGCAGGAACAGCAGCATCACCAGGAACACCAGAACGATCGCCTCGGCCAGCGTCTTCACCACCTCTTCCACGGAGATCTTGACGAAGGTCGAGGTGTCGTACGGGCAGAACCACTGCACGCCGGCCGGGAAGCTCGGCTGCAGCAGGTCCATGCGTGCCTTCACCGCTTCCGCCACCGCGAGCGCATTCGCGCCCGGCGCCAGTTGCACGGCGAAACCGGCGGCCGGCTGGCCGTCCCACTTCATGTTGAAGCCGTGGGCGCCGGCGAGCTCGACACGGGCGACATCCTTGAGATGCACGGCCGCGCCGTTGGCATCGGTGCGCAACAGGATGTTCTCGAATTCCTGCGGCGTGCTGAAGCGACCTTCGGCGGAGACCGTCGCGGTGATCATCTGCGAGGCTGGCGAAGGATCGCCGCCGACGCTGCCGGCGGAGAACTGCACGTTCTGACCGCGCACTGCCGTCAGCACCTGGCTCGCGGACAGGCCGTAGGCTTTCAATTTCTCGGGATTCAGCCAGATATCCATCGAATACTGGCCGCCGAACACCTGGGTGTTACCGACTCCGGGCACGCGCGAGATCTGGTCGACCACGCGCGAGGCGATGATGTCGGCGAGTTGGTCGCGGTCAACCGCGGGGTTGCTCGTCTTCAGCGCCACGACCATCAGGAAGCCGGAGTTGGCCTTGGCCACCACCACGCCCGACTGCACCACTTCGCTGGGCAGGCGCGGCGTCGCCTGCGACACCTTGTTCTGCACCTGCATCTGCGCGATGTCGGGATCGGTGCCCGGCTTGAACGTCAGGTTGATGCTGGACTGGCCGCTGGCGCTCGACGAACTGAAGTAGTCGAGGTTGTCGATGCCGGTGAGCTGCTGCTCGATGACCTGCGTCACCGCCTTCTCGGTGGTTTCGGCGCTGGCGCCCGGATAGCCGGCGCCCACGCTGACCTGGGTCGGCGCGATGTCGGGATACGACTCGATGCCCAGGCTGCGGATCGCCAGCGCGCCCGACAGCGAGATCAGGATCGCGACGACCCAGGCGAGTACCGGGTGTTCGATGAAATATTTGGGCATGGATTACCCCTGCTTGGCCGGAGCCGCGGCTGGCGCCGCCGGTTTGGCATCGGCGGGCACGCCCTTCACTTCCTGGCCCGGCTGCTGCACGCGCTGCACGCCGCTGACGATCACCTTGTCGCCCGGCGACAAGCCGCCGGACACGATGAAATCGCCACCTTGCTGGCGACCTTCCGGCAGGCCCTTGCGCATGGCCTTGTTGTCGCCGCCGACCACCAGCACGTACGGCCCCTGGGCATCGCGGAGAACGGCGGTCTGCGGAACGCGATAGGCGCCCTGCTGTTCGGCCAGCGTCGCCTTGACGGTGACGAAGGTGCCCGGCATCAGCAGATGCTGCGGATTCGGCAATACCGCGCGCAGCTTGACCGCGCCGGTGGCGGGATCGACCACGCTGCCGGAGAAGTCGAGGCGCGCCTTCTGGTCGAAGGTGCTGCCATCGGGCAGGAGGACATCGACTTCACGCGAGCCGCCACCCTGCGCGGACAGCTGGCGCAGGCGACTGAGGTCGTTCACGCCTACCGAGAATTCGATGTAGAGCGGATTGATCTGGTCGACCGTCGTGAGCAGGGTCGCACTGCCCTGTCCCACCAGGGCGCCTTCGGTGACCTGGGCGATGCCTGCGCGGCCATCGATCGGCGCGCGCACCGAGGCATAGCCCTCGTTGATGCGCGCGGTGGTGACTGCGGCCTGGGCCTGTTTCACCGCGGCATTGGCGCTGCGTTCCGCGGCCAGTGCATTGTCGAGATCGGCCTTGGAAATGAACTTGCCGGGGGCAAGACCGCGGGCGCGTTCGGCAGCAGCGCGTGCATTGGCGGCGGTCGCCTGCGCGCTGGCCAGCGCAGCCTGCGCCGAGGCGGTGGCTGCACGCAGCGGTTCGGGATCGATCTGGAACATCGCCTGCCCGGCCTTGACGTCGCTGCCTTCGGTATAGAGGCGGCGCTGGACCACGCCGGCGACGCGCGCCCGGACATCGGAGCTGCGATAGGCGGCAAGGCGCCCGGACGATTGCGCCTCGACGGCGACGTCCGCGGGCTGCATCACGACATAGCCGACCTCCGGAGGCGGCATCTGCCCACCCTGGCCGGGTCCTCCCTGTTTTGACGAGCAGGCCATCAGTGCCGTGGTGAGGACGCTCAATGCGAGCAGGCGCGTGGTGGTTTTCATCAAGAAGGGCTCCTGAAGCCGATCGGTCTTGGGGGAAGTGCGCATGAACCGGCGAGGTTACACTGCACCCTCGTTAACTTCGTGTGCCTAAAGTCTAGGATGGACAGGATGCCAAAGGAAATGACCACACCGATTCTCATGGAACTCGACCAGGTCAGACTCGCCGTCATCGGCTTGGGTTATGTCGGCCTGCCGCTTGCGGTCGCGTTCGGCAAACGCTACCCCACGCTGGGTTTCGACATCCAGCAACGTCGTATCAGCGAGTTGCGCGACGGTCACGACCGCACCCATGAAACGTCCGCGGACCAATTCGCTGCCGCCACCCGCCTGCGCTTGAGCGGCGACGAAGCCGACCTGCGCGAGTGCAACGTCTTCATCGTCACCGTGCCGACGCCGATCGATGACGCCAAGCGCCCAGACCTGCGTCCACTGGAATCGGCCAGCCGTACCGTTGGCCACGCGATCTCGCCCGGTGCGGTGGTGGTGTTCGAATCCACGGTCTATCCCGGTGCCACCGAGGAAGTGTGCGTGCCGATCATCGAGCAGGTCTCGGGCCTGAAATACAACCGCGACTTCTTCGCCGGCTACAGTCCGGAGCGCATCAACCCCGGCGACCACGAGCATCGCCTCGAAACCATCCTCAAGGTGACTTCGGGCTCGACGCCGGAAGCCGCCGAACTGATCGATCGCCTCTACGGCAGCATCATCACTGCCGGCACCCACAAGGCCTCGTGCATCCGCGTGGCGGAAGCGGCCAAGGTGATCGAAAACACCCAGCGTGACCTCAACATCGCCCTGATCAACGAACTCTCGCTGATCTTCCATCGCCTCGGCATCGATACCGGCGAAGTGCTGGCGGCGGCCGGCACCAAATGGAATTTCCTGCCGTTCAAGCCGGGACTTGTCGGGGGACATTGCATCGGCGTCGATCCCTACTACCTCACCCACAAGGCGCAGCAGATCGGCTACCAGCCGCAGGTGATCCTGTCGGGACGGCGCATCAACGACGGCATGGGCGCGCACGTGGCGCGACGCGTGGTCAAGCTGATGACGCAGGAAAAGATCAACCTGGTCGATGCCCGAGTCCTGGTGCTGGGCCTGGCCTTCAAGCCCGATTGCCCCGACCTGCGCAATACCCGCGTCGTCGACGTCATCGACGAACTGCGTCACTACCACCTCGACATCGACGTCTTCGATCCGCGCGTCGACGCCGAGGAAGCGCACCACGAATACGGACTCGACCTGTTGGTGGAGCCGGTCGCCGGCGACTACGACGCCATCGTCTTCGCGGTGCCGCATCGCGAATTCCTCGAACGCGGCGCGGACTGGGTGAAGTCGCTCGGCAAGCACGACCATGTCGTCTTCGACGTCAGCCAGCGCTTGCCCGCGGGCTTCGCCAATGACAGGCTATGACGATGAAAGTCCTCGTCACCGGTGCCGCCGGATTCATCGGGTCCACCCTCAGCCATCGCCTGCTCGAACGCGGCGATGAAGTCCTGGGGTTCGACAATCTCAACGATTACTACGATCCCACTCTGAAGGAAGCGCGACTCGCCCTGCTCGAAGGCAAGCCCGGCTTCCGCTTCGTGCGCGCCGACCTTGAGGATCGCGAAGCGGTCGATCGCGCGTTCAAGGAATTCAAGCCCGATCGCGTGGTCGCGCTGGCGGCGCAGGCCGGCGTGCGTTATTCGCTGGAGAATCCCCGCGCCTACATCGACAGCAACATCGTCGGTTTCCTCAACATCCTCGAAGCCTGCCGCCACTTCGGTTGCGGGCACCTGGTCTATGCGTCGTCGAGTTCGGTCTACGGCGCCAATCGCAAGCTGCCGTTTGCGGTCGAGGACAGCGTCGACCATCCGGTGAGCCTGTACGCGGCCAGCAAAAAAGCCAACGAATTGATGGCGCATACCTACAGCCATCTCTACAACATCCCGACCACCGGGCTGCGCTTCTTCACCGTCTACGGACCGTGGGGACGCCCGGACATGGCGCTGTTCCTGTTCACTCGCAAGATCCTTGCCGGCGAGCCGATCGAAGTCTTCAACAACGGTCGCCACAGCCGCGACTTCACCTATATCGACGACATCGTCGAAGGCATCATCCGCACCCTCGATCACGTGCCCGGCCCCGACCCCACGTACGATCCGCTGCACCCGACGCCGGCATCGTCGACCGCGCCCTATCGTGTCTACAACATCGGCAACAGCCAGCCAGTGGAACTGCTGCGCTACATCGAAGTGCTGGAAGTCGCGCTCGGGCGCAAGGCCGAAATGCGCATGCTGCCGATGCAACCCGGCGACGTCCCCGACACCTTCGCCGACGTCACCGCCCTGCAGCGCGACACCGGTTACACGCCGGCGACGCCGATCGAAACCGGCGTGCGCAACTTCGTGGAGTGGTATCGCGATTACTACAAGGTCTGACGATCAGGCCACGCTGTATCCGTCCGGATTCTGCGACTGCCAACGCCAGGCATCGACGCACATGGCGTCGACACCGCGCGTGGCCTGCCAACCAATGACTTCTTTCGCCCGTTGCGGATCGGCATAGACCTCGGCGACATCGCCGGCACGCCGTGCAACGATCTCGTACGGCACCTTGCGCCCACTCGCCTGTTCGAAGGCCTGCACCAGTTGCAGCACGCTGACGCCCTGCCCGGTGCCGAGATTGAGCGTGGTCGCCGGATGATGGGCATGTTCCAGCGTATTGATCGCGTCCGCATGCGCGCGTGCGAGGTCGACGACATGGATGTAGTCACGCACGCCGGTGCCATCGACCGTTGGCCAATCGCCACCGAACACGCTGAGGCGTTCACGACGCCCGACCGCGACCTGGCAGACGTAGGGCATCAGGTTATTGGGAATGCCGCGTGGGTCCTCGCCGATCTCGCCCGAGGGATGCGCGCCCACCGGATTGAAATAGCGCAGCAGGATCGCGCTGAATTCCGGATCCGCCGCGCAAACGTCGCGGATCATGTCTTCCATCATCAGCTTGGTGCGGCCATAGGGATTGGTCACCCGCAATGGCGCGTCCTCGTTCACCGGAACGCTGTCGGGATTGCCGTAGACGGTCGCCGACGAACTGAAAACCAAGCGCTTGCAGTCATGCGTGCGCATCGCCTGCAGCAGGTGGATGCTGCCGCCGACGTTGTTGTCGAAGTAGTCGAGCGGCCTTTCCACCGACTCGCCGACCGCCTTGAGCGCGGCGAAGTGGACGACGGCGTCGAAATGCTCGCGCTCGAACACCCGATGTACGGCTTGGGCGTCGCGAAGGTCGACCTGGAGCAGTGCAAATCGCGTCCCCGCGAGTTTTTCCGCGCGCGCAACTGAGACTTGTGACGCATTGCAGAGGTTGTCGAGGATCACAACCTGATGATTTGATGCGGCCAATTCAATGCATGAATGGCTGCCGATGTAGCCGGCTCCGCCGGTGACGAGGATCTTCATGGCTTTGATTTTATTCGAGATTACCGTGGTCGAACGATGGTGAATGCGCCCCGGAAGATCAGAAAACCCCTACTTGCCGGGACTTGCGCACGGGTGTAAGTTTGCTGTGTTGCAAGGAGCAAGCCATGAGCAGGATGCTACGTTTGGCATGCACAGCACTGTGCATGATTTTCCTTTCCGCGTGCGCCACCTCCGGAGCCGGCGTTCAAGCCACTGCTCCGCCGACGGATGCCACGCAGGCAGTCAAGGCCTATCTGATCGGCGTGGACGACATCGTCCAGGTCTCGGTTTGGCGCAATCCGGAACTCGGCATCACCGTGCCGGTGCGTCCCGATGGCAAGATTTCGGTGCCATTGATCGGCGACGTCGCCGCCGGCGGCCGCACACCCGAGCAAGTCGCCGACGACATCAAGCAGAAGCTGACCGCCTACGTGCGCGATCCGCAGGTCGCGGTGATCCTCACCGAACTGCGCAGCCACGAATACCTGTCGCGGGTCCGGGTCACCGGTGCGGTGCGCAATCCGGTCTCGGTGCCGTGGCGCCAAGGCATGACGGTGTTGGATGCGGTTCTCGCTGCGGGTGGCGTCACCGAATTCGCCGCCCCCGATCGCACCGAACTGCATCGCCGTCCGAAGGACAACAATCCCGGCGGCAACTATCGCGTGCGCCTCGACCAGATCCTCAACAAGGGCGATCTCGGCACCAATTACACGTTGACTTCGGGCGACGTCGTTTCGGTTCCGGAGCGGGTGCTATGAGTGTTCCGATGTTGTCGGGCAGCGGCATCGCCCCTGCCCTGCCGACGCGCGAAACCGCGATGACCCCGCACGAACTGTTGCGCGGCGTGGCCAAGGATTTCCGCCGCCGCCCCGTGCGTTACGCCGCGATCTTCGCCGGCATCGCCCTGCTCGGTCTTGTCGCTGGAGTGATGCTGCCGAAGAAATATGCCTCGCGCACGACTATTGTCGTTGAGGACAGCAACATCATCCGCCCGTTGATGGAAGGACGCGCAGTGCCGACCGCGGTGGCCGATCGCGCGGCATTGGCGAAGGAAGTCGCCTTCAGCAACAAGGTGATGCATGAAATCCTCAAGGTCGGCGGCTGGATGGACAGCCATCCGAGCCCGATCGAGCAGGATCGCCTGACCGAACAGATCAAGAGTCGCACCCAGATCGATACCGGCGAGAAGCTGATTCAGATCGAATATTCCGATTCCGATGCGCATCGCGCCTATGTCGTCACCAAGGCACTGGGCGACCAGGTGATCAGCGAAAGCCTGGCGGCCAAGGAACGTGAAAGCCGTGAGGCCTTCCAGTTCATCGACGCCCAGGTCAAGACCTACCACGACAAGCTCGAGCAGTCGGAAGCGCGCCTCGAGGCCTATCGTTCCGCCAATCCCGATGCCCGCCCGGGCGTGGAAACCGAGGTCAATACCCGCATCGCCGACCTGCGCCACCAGGTCGATGCCGCGGACATGGACCTGCAGAACGCGCGATCGAAGGAAGCCGCGATCAAGACCGAACTCGGCAACGAGAGTGAGGTCAACGCGGTGCAGACGCGTGAGGGACAGATCCGTGCGCAGATGGCCGATCTGATGACCGAGCGCTCCAAGCTGTTGCTGACGTATACCGACCAATATCCGGATGTGGTGCGCATCAACCACCAGCTCGACGACCTGCAAACGCAGCTCAAGAACGCCGAACTGCGCAGCAAGACCGCCGCCGCAGCCCAGGGCGGCTCTTCGCTCGAGAGCGCCAGCGCGATCAATCCGCTGTACGGCGAACTGCGTAGCAAGTTGGCGGCGGCACGCAGCGACAGCGCATCGATCGCCGCGCGCCGCACGACTGCGGAAGAACTGCTGGGGGGCGTGATGACGCAGAACCGCGGCATCGCCGCCGCTGCCAGCGCGCTGGCCGAGCTGACCCGCGACTACGAGGTCAACCGCGACCTCTACCAGGACCTGTTGAAGCGTCGCGAGAACGCCCGTCTGTCGATGAACCTCGATGAAAACCATCGCGGCATGAGCTTTCGCGTGCAGGAACCGGCGTTGGTGCCGGTGCGCGCCAGCGGGCTGCGTTTGATGCATGTCGCAATCGCCAGCCTGGCGGTGGCGCTGCTGCTGCCGCTTGGTCTTCTGTTGGCGATGGTCAAGTTCGACCAGAAGCTGCGTTCCCCGGACCAGGTGGAAACGCTGTCGGCGGTGCCATTGCTCGGCGTCACTCCGCGCTACCGCACGCGTGCCAGCCGGGCATCAATGCTGCGCCAGGGCGCGTTGGCTGCAAGCCTGTTCCTGTCGGTGCCAATGGTCTATGGCGTATTGGCGCTGTTCCGCGCGGGAGGCCTGTGATGGATTCGGGAACATTCCAGAGCCAGCGCGACCATGCGCTGATGCAGACGCCTGGCAAGACGTTGACGCCGGCCCAGTTGCGCGAACGCAGCACGATCTATCGCGCCAACGTGGCGCAGCCGGAAGTCGATGCCTTCCGCGACCTGCGCACGAAACTGCTGTCGATGATGGATGGCAATTTCGTCACCCTGATCGCACCGGTCTCGGCCGGTTGCGGCAGCAGCTTCGTCGCCCGCAACCTTGCCGCGGCATTCGCCTTCGACGATGCCCGCACGGCCCTGCTGCTCGACTGCGACATGCGTCATCCATCGCAGCATGAAGTGATGCGCATCGACATGGGCAATGCCCACTTGGGCGGCTACCTGCAGGGACAGGTCGAAGACATCACGCCCCTGATCCACGACACCGGCGTCCCACGCCTGGGTCTGATCCCGGCCGGACCGCCGCGCGAAAACAGCGCGGAACAGTTCGCGACGCCGCGCATGCGCTTGCTGGTGGATTCATTGCGCAGCCATTACGCCAATCGCTACCTGTTCCTGGATGCGCCGCCGGTGGAATCGTCGCCGGATGCGCGAATCCTCGCCGAAATGGCCGATATCGTGGTGCTGGTGACCGGATACGCGATGAACACCGCGGAAACGATTGCCCGTGCCGTCCAGCAATTCCCACCGGAAAAATTCGCAGGCGTCGTTTTCAACGACATGGGGTGAACCGTGCGACACACACGCCGAAAGGATTCCTGGCGTCCAACCATACTCGCGGCATCGTTGCTGGCAGCCATCGGATCGGCGCCAGTTGCTGCCCAGACCGGCCAGAACAGCATCGACTACCAGTTGGGCGTCTCGGTGCTCCACAGCGACAACATCGGGCTGGTTCCGGAGAATGCGCAGGATGACTGGGTCATCGCGCCGACCCTGACGTTCGACGTGCGGCGCAATTCCAGCAAATTCCGGCTGGCCGCGCGCGGCACCGCGCAGTACCTCGACTACACGCAGGGCAGCTTCCAGAACGGCGCGCGCGGCGCCTTGGCGGCACAGGCCAACTGGGTGATTTCGCCGGGACGCCTCGAATTCATGGCCGCCGACCATTTGACCCGGCGCCCGGTCGACAGCCTGGTGGCCTACAACCCGGCCAATGTGCAGCAGATCAACGTCTTCGTGGCGGGCCCGACCTGGGTGGCGCGGTTGTCGCCCAGCACGCGCATGCGCTTCGACCTGCGCATGAGCAACAGCCTTGCCGAAAAGACCCATGAAATCGATGGCCAGCAATACCTGTTGTCGGGAAGCATCGACCACGACATTTCACCGAACCGTTCGATCAGCGCCGCCGTCAGCACGGAACGGGTCAATTTCACGGAACGCTCGAAGGCCAACGATTACCGGCGCGAGAGCGCCTTCGTGCGTTACGACACCCGCATGCGCGTGGTCCAGCTGCAGGCGGATCTTGGCTGGTCGCGTGCGGACATCCCGGCCATCAATGCGAAAGCCTCCGGGCCATTCGTTCGCGTCGATGCCGGCTGGAATCCGCGCGCGGGCCAGACGCTGCGCCTGCGCCTGACCCAGCAGTATGCCGACACCACCGAAGACGTGATCACGCACAGCCTGGATGATCGCTATGCCCTGATCCAGGACTTCCTCAACAACGAGGGCGTGGTGACGCCGCAGGTCTATCGCGATCGCCGCGTCCAATTGCACTACGACTACCGCTCCGATCGCCTGACCCTGAACGCCGAACTCGAAAGCGATCGCGCCACGCCGATCCATGTCGGCGGCGAAGGCTGGCACGCGGTACTGGGCAGTATTTCCGGCGCCTGGCGCCTGACGCCGAACTGGACGGCGAACGCCTATGCCGCCGCATTCCGTCGCACGCTGATCAACCAGCCTGGCACCGATCGCAACCAGTTCTTCGGTACCGGCTTCGGCTACCGCTGGAACACCCATTGGAGCGCACGCGTCGATCTCCAGCATCGCGTCCGCAGGACGCCGATCCACGTCCAGAACTTCAAAGAGAATGGAATCGTCTTCTACATCGGCTACCAGCCCTGAGTCTCCGGCTGGATTGCTGGTGGTGACGGATACCAGTCTTTCCATCACCGGCGGCAGCGAGCAGTTCCTGCGCAACCTGTTGCGCGGGCTGCCGCGCAATCGCTACACGGTCACCGTGGTCGAACTGGCGTTCGACCCGCCTGTACAACCGTTGGCCATGCCGGGCGTGCGGATCGTGCGCGTCCCGGTCGCAGCGGTCTACGGCCGTGGCGGCCTGCGCGCCTACCAGGTATTGCGTCGCCTGGTGTCGAGCGGGCGCTACAGCATCGTGCAATCCCAGCACGAAAAAGCCGATGTCCTGAATGCATTGCTGCCCAAGCGGCGCGGCGTGGTCCACATCTCCAATCGCCGCGACATGGGCTTCAAGAAGAGCAGCCGCCTGAAGCGCGCCTTTCGCTTGCTCAACCACCGCTTCGATCGCGTGATCGCGCCAGCGCGCCAGATCATCGATGCACTCGCCAGCTACGAGCGTTTGTCGCCGGGCCGGGCAACAGTCATCCACAACGGCGTCGATACCGAGCGTTTCCAGCCACGCGACGATGCCTGGCGCGATGCCCGCCGGAAGGCCTTGGGCATCGATGCCGGAACTGTGGTGTTCTGCTGCGTTGCCCGCTTGTCGGAAGTGAAATGTCCGCTGGTGCTGGTCGATGCGTTCGCACGGCTGCATGCCCAGTTCCCCGATGTCCGCCTGCTGTTCGCCGGCGATGGCCCGATGGCCGATGACATCCGTCGCAAGGTGGCAGCCGTCGGACTCGAGCAACACATCGACATGCTGGGATCGGTGAGCGGGGTCGACGACTTGTTGCCTGCCTGCGATGTCGCGGTGCTGGCGTCGTCATCGGAAGGCATGTCGAATGCATTGCTGGAAGCGATGGCCTGCGGCCTGCCGGTGGTGGCCACCGCCGTCGGCGGCAACCTGCAACTGGTCAGGCCGGGCATCAACGGCTTGCTGGTACCAGCGCACGATCCCGCTGCGCTCGCCGAGGCGATGTTGACGCTGGCGCGCGATGCCGGACGTCGCCACGAGTTGGGCGGACGTGCGCGCCGGATGATCCTCGAGGAATTTTCCTCGATGCGGATGATCGGCGCCTACGATCATCTCTATCGCGGCTTGCTGGGGTTGTCATGAGGCCGGTCGTGCAACTGCGTTCCAGCGCGGGTCTGTATGGCGCCGATCGCATGGTGCTGGCGCTCGACAGCCACCTGCCCGATGCCGGTCAATCGAGCGTGCTGGCCTGCATCGACAATCACCACATCGGCCATTCCCCGCTCCACGATGAAGCACGGCGGCGGCGGCAGAACAGCGTGCTGCTGCCGAACAAGGGGCGGCTGGATGCCGGGACGATAGCGGCATTGCGTGCATTGCTGCGATCGACGAAGGCCGCATGCGTGCATGCGCACGACCCCAAGAGCGTGGTGTATGCATGGCTGGCGACGCGCGGCCTCGATTGCGATTGCGTGGCGACCACCCATGGCTGGATCGAGAC
This sequence comes from Lysobacter sp., assembly GCA_027306995.1. Taxonomy (GTDB): domain Bacteria; phylum Pseudomonadota; class Gammaproteobacteria; order Xanthomonadales; family Xanthomonadaceae; genus Solilutibacter. The sequence goes on along the minus strand of DAHUXS010000019.1, from coordinate 146,546 downwards.
CAGCGCGCCGCTGCGGCTGTACAACCGGATCGAACGAGCGCTGCTGAAACGCTACGACGCGGTCGTGGCCGTCGCGCAACCGCTGGTCGATTACCTGGTCGCTGCGGGCGTCGGTCGCGATCGCATCCATCCGATCGCCAACGGCATCGAAATGATCGAACCGGCATCGCAGCAGGAACGCATGCTGGCGCGCCGTCATTTCCACTGCGAACCGGAAGACACCGTGTTCGCGGCGATCGGCCGCCTTGCGCCGGAAAAGAATCTCTCCTTGTTGCTGCACGCGATTGCACGCGTCGGCAACGATGCACCGATCCGCCTCCTGATTGCCGGCGATGGCCCGGAATTCGGGGCATTGGCATTGCAGGTGGAAGCATTGGGCCTGCGATCGCGGGTGACGATGCTGGGAAACCTGGACGACTGCGCTCCCGTCTACGCCGCGATGGACGTGCTTGCCCTGCCCTCGCTCAGCGAAGGCATGCCGCTGGTCGTGCTGGAGGCGATGTCCGCGGGCAAGCCGATTCTCGCGACCGCGGTCGGCGATGTCCCGGCCTTGTTGGCGCATGCGCCTTGCTCGCGGTTGTTGACGTCGGATGAGGCCGCCTGGGCCGACGCGATGCGCGCGTCCATCGGCACCCGCAGCGACGACGCCCGGGCGCGGTCATACGCCGGAAAATTCCACTCGGCGCAGGCGATGGCAATGCGGTATGCCGACCTCTATCGGACCCTGCGAGGAGAAGACCATGTCGCGCGTGCAGCCTGAGTCCGCACGCGGGCGTTTCCCGCTTGCCGAGCGCGGGTTGCACTGGCGCGCGCAGGCCGCGAGCACGCCTGTCGATGCGGTGCAGGATGCCGCGCCTGCGCGCCGTTATCGCAACAACTGGCCGCTCTACCTGTTCGTGTTCCTGCTGCCCCTGCAGAACATCCAGACCGGCTACCTGCCGCAACTCGGGGGCGGCCTCAACTTCCTCAATGTGTTCTTCGTCGTTTCGCTGGTCGGCGCCTTCTTCTGCGGCGGACGCCTGGCGCGCAACGAACCCCTGAACATCGCTGTCTTCGTCTACATGTTGTACGCGGCGATCTCGTACCTGGTCGGCTCGCAACTGGTCAGCGACAGCGACCGCATCAATGTATTGAAGGATCACCTGATCGCGGTATCGCTGGTCTTCGTCACCCAGATGAGCGTGCGCGACTGGTCGCAAGTGAAGAAAATCATCATCGCCAGCCTCCTGCCGCTGCCCTACATCGCCAAGGTCACCTGGGTGCAGCACACCTCGGTCGCCAAATGGCATTACGGCGATGCGTTGCGCATCCGCGGCACGTTCGCCCTGCTCGGCGCCAATGAATTCGCGGCATTCTGCGTCACCATGGCGGTGCTTTGTTTCGCGCTGCTGATTTCAGTGCGGATGCCCAGGATCCTGCGTGCATTGGTCGCGCTGGGGTTGGCCTGTACGGTGTTCTGCATCCTCTACGCCTATTCACGCACCGCGTATGTCGCGGTCGCGGTCGGGTTGATCTGCGTGCTGCTGGCCTGGCGCGGCCGCTGGAAACTGATGCCGCTGTTCCTCGTGCTGGCGATTGCATTGCCGGCCATCCTCCCGGAATCGGTGGTCGAGCGTTACCAGAGCACGTCGGTGGAAGAAGGCAAGCAGGACGAAAGCACCCGCATGCGCATGGTCTACTGGGGCATCGCCTGGGACAGCTTCGTCGCCCATCCCGTGGTCGGAACCGGGTTCAATACCTTTGCGCGCCGGGTGAATCCGTATCACATGGATACCCACAACGTTTACCTGCGCACGCTGGCGGAAGGCGGCGCGGTCGGCGCGCTGGTGTTGCTGGCGTTGCTGCTGGCGCTGTTCTTCCTGTGCATCAAGCGGCTGCGAAAGGCGCCGCCGGGCAGTTGGCAATACGGAATTGCACTCGGGATGCTCGGCGCGTGGACCGCGTTGGTGGTAGGCAACATCTTCGGCGACCGCTTCACCTACTACCCAATGATCGGCTGCTTCTGGGTCTATGCCGGGTTGCTGCTCAAGTCGCGCGAACTGCCGGCAATGGAAGGCGCGCGGCGATGATGCACGAACTGCTGCCACTGGCGAAATATGCGTTCGCGCTGATGGCGCATTACAGCGGCGCCGATTCGGTCTATCGCTGGTTGTGCGGCCCGTCGCTGGCGGTATTGATGTACCACCGCCTGCGCGACGACTACGATCCGGCACCGCTCAGCACCTCGCCCTCCACCTTCGCGCGCCATGTCGGCTGGTTGCGCGCCAGGCGCTGGCTGGTGTCGCTGGAGGACGGGCGCCACCACCTGTCGACGCGTCGGCGCGGCCCCCGCTACGCCCTCACCTTCGATGACGGCTACATGGACAACCTGCATATCCTTGCGGTGTCGCCACCGCCGCCCGCCACGCTCTACGTGGTGACGTCGCTGATCGGCGGGTCATCGCTGTGGTACTACCGCCTGGCGCATGCGATCCAGAACGCCGGCAATCCCGTGCTCGACCTCGGGTTCTTCGGCATGGAGTCGGTCGATATCTCGGACGCGACGACCCACCCGCGCTTGCTGCAACTCCTCGCGGACAGCATCAAGGCGTTGCCGCCGCGCGATGTCGAGCCCACGGTCGATCGCATCGTCGCAGCGGCAGCGCCGACCGAACCGATGCCGGACGCCGGGGAAATGCTGGGCTGGGATGGAATTTCGGAACTGCAGACGCACGGCATCGAAATCGGCGCCCATACCCATACCCACCCGCTGCTCTCGAAAACCGATGACACCCACGTGCGCGAGGAGATCACCGTCTCCACCAGCGTGTTGCGCCAGGGGCTCGGGCGCCAGCCGCGGCATTTCGCCTATCCCAACGGGCGCGCCCAGGACTTTGGCCAACGCGAGGTCGATCTCCTGCGCAATGCCGGCTACGCCACCGCGGTCACGACCGTCGAACGCCTGAATCGCAGCGACACCGATCCCTATCGCATCGGTCGCATCAATGCCTTCGAGGCGCGCTTCCGCTCACCCGGCGGCCGCCTGTCGAAGGCGTTGTTCTTCAGTGAAACCAGCGGACTGCTCGGCTGGCTGCGACAGTGGAGGCAGTGATGCGACGCATGCACCTGATGTACCACGGCATCCACGACGACGCATCGGCGCCGGGACACTTCGATCCGGTGTACAGCGTCACGCGCACGCGGTTCGCGCACCAGCTCGACTGGATCGCGAAACAGGAGCAACCCGAGCGCTTCCACGTCACCTTTGACGACGGCGACATCAGTAATGTCACCACGGCGTTGCCGCTTCTACTCGAACACGGACTACTCGAACGCGGAATGCGCGCCACGTTCTTCATCACTGGCGGATTCATCAACCGCCCCGGCATGCTCCGCCGCGTCGACGTGCGCACGCTCGCCGATGCCGGCATGTGCATCGGGGCCCATGGCATGAGCCACGGGTTCCTCGAAGACATGGACCTGGACTCGCTGCGGCGCGAATTGCGCGACAGCAAGAGCCTGCTTGAGGAGATCACCGGCCGCGAAGTGGATGCAATGGCATTGCCTGGAGGACGCGGCGGCGCCCGCGAACTGGAGGAAGCCCTCGCTTGCGGCTATCGCGACCTCTACGGCTCGCGTCCCGGCCCCGACGACGAGGCACAACCTGGCTGGCGCAATCGCATCGCCATCACCCGTGAACTTGGCGACGCCAAATTCGCGGCGCTGGCGAACTGGAGCGGCCCTGCCGCCCGTTGGGCACGTTTGCGCCATGGCGCGCTGGCCGTCCCCAAGCGCGTGCTCGGAAATGCACGCTATCAGCGATTGCGCGCCGCCCTGACATGAACACCACGACGCTCGCGTTCTGGATCTGCGTGGCCGTGCCGGTGTACGCCTATCTCGGCTATCCGTTGTTGATGCGGATTCTCGCCCGCGGACACCCAGGCACGATCGCCAACGACCCGGAAGCCTGGCCGGAAATGACCGTCGTCATTGCCGCCCACGACGAAGAGATGCGGATCGCCGACCGCGTTCGCGACATCCTTGCCCAGGACTATCCCACCGACCGCCTCCGGGTGATCGTCGTCGATGACGGCAGCAGCGACGCGACTGCACGGGCAGCCGATGTCGGCGATCCGCGCTGCCGTGTCATCAAGCTCGCCCGCAATGGCGGCAAGGCGACTGCGCTCGACACCGCGTTGCGTGCAGTCACGACCTCGATCACCGTGTTCGCCGATGCCCGCCAGCGTTTCGCGCCGGGCACGTTGCGCGCACTGGCGCGGCCGTTCTCGGATCCGCGGATCGGCGCCGTTGCCGGCGAGCTGCAGATTCGCGACACGCAGGGCGGAGAATGCGACCTCGGGCTGTACATGCGGATCGAACGCCGGCTGCGCCATGACGAATCGGCGCTGGGATGGCTCCACGGCGTCAGCGGCGCGATCCACGCGTTGCGCACCTCGTTGTTCGTGGCGATACCGGTCGGCACCATCCTCGATGACATGTGGCTGCCGCTGCACGTCGTGTTTGCCGGAAACCGGGTCGCGATGACCGACGACGCCGTCGCTTTGGACAGCCCCTCGGCGCACCACGGCGAGGAATTCAACCGCAAGGTGCGCACGCTCGCCGGCAACTGGCAATTGATCGCACTGCTGCCGCGCCTGCTGCTGCCGTGGCGCAACCCCGTGTGGTTCGCCTGGTGCTCGCACAAGCTCAGCCGCCTGCTGGCGCCATGGGCGATGCTGGGCGCTCTGCTCGCCTGTGCATTGTCACCAAACCCGATCTATCAGGCTCTGTTCCTGATGCAGTGCATCAGCTATGGCTTTGCATTGCTCGCCATCGCCCTGCCCGGCATCGCACAGCGACTACCTCTGGCATCGACCGCCGGCACTTTCCTGATGCTCAACACCGCGGCGCTGCTGTCGTTGCCGGCAGCCATGTCGCGCGACAGCAGTCGCTTATGGAAACCCCACTGATGGCACGCGTGCTGATGGTCACCAGTCGCCTGCCGTGGCCTCCGACCGAAGGCCACCAGCTGCGTTCGTGGCATCTGCTGCGCGCGTTGTCGCGCAAGCACCGCGTGACCCTGCTCAGCTGCCTGCGGCCCGAAGATGTCGAGACCGCGAGTGGTGAATTGCCGGCCGCGGTGACGCGACTCGCCTTCCATCATTTGCGCCAGGACCGGATCTCCACGGCGATGCAACTGGCATCCAGCGTGGGCGGCCGCCTTCCTTTCGTCGTCCATCGCTATGCGGGGGCCGAATTGCGCGCGAAGGTCGCCGAACTAGCACGCGATGCCGATCTCGTCCACTTCGACATGCTGCCGCTGATGGCCTGCGCCGATCAGGTGCCAACCGGAGTGCCTATCGTCTACAACGCGCACAACGTCGAACACGTGTTGTTGCGCGCCCGCGGCGACAACGAATCGCGACCGCTGCATCGCGCCTTCCTGCGCAGCCAGGTCGATCGGCTCAACCGTTTCGAAGCCGATGCCAGTCGTCGCGCCGACCTGGTGCTGGCCTGCTCGGAACAGGATCGCGCGCAGCTCGTCGATCTCGGTGCGCGCGCCGCGATCACCGTGCCCAATGGCGTCGATCTCGACGGCAACCAGCCCGGCATGGGAAACGAGGACGGCAGCCTGGTCTTCGTCGGACAGATGGGCTGGTTCCCCAATCGCGATGGCGCCGAATGGTTCCTGTCCGATGTGCTGCCACGCGTGCTCGCGCGCAAGCCGGGCCTGCGCTTCACCCTGGTCGGCAAGGCGCAGGGCTTGCAGGTTCCGGCGAATGTCGCCGCCAACGTCGACGTCACCGGGTTCGTCGACGACCTGCGACCGTTGGTGCAACGCGCGTCGGTCTATGTGGTGCCCCTGCGCATCGGCAGCGGCACGCGATTGAAGGTGCTGGAAGCGATGGCCTTCGGCAAGGCGATCGTCACCACCTCGGTCGGCAGCGAAGGCATCGACCTCGAGGACGGCGTCCACGCCGAATTCGCCGACGATGCGCAAGGTTTCGCTGACCGCATCCTCGCGCTGCTCAACGACCCTGACCATCGCGCCGCACTCGGGCGCGAAGCGCGCCGACTGGCGGAAGCACGCTACGGCTGGGACGCGATCGGCGACGCCATGCTGCCGTACTACGACCGGTTGCTAGCGGCATGAAGACGCCAGGCACGCCACGCATAAGCGACGCGACCGGCGAATTCGTGCAGCGCCTGCTCGGTCTTGACCATGGCGGTGCGTCGCGGCAGCACATAGCCGATACCGGACATGGCCGTCACGCCGCTCTCGCTGGGAATGGCACACGTCGCGATGCCCGCAGCGCGGAACGCTATCGCCGCGCGTTGCAGATGCGCCGGCGACGTCACCAGCCGCGCCTGCCTGATGTCGCCGCGCAATTCGAAGGCATTTTCCCAGGTCGTGCGCGAACGCGTTTCCAGGCGCACGCGTTCATGCGCAATGCCGCTCTGTTCCAGCAGTCCACCGAGAATCACGGATTCGGGGATGTCGTAACGCCCACCACCCGAAACGTAGAGGATCGAGGCCGGATCCTTTCTTGCCAGGCTGCGGGCGGCATCCATCCGCTCGAAGTTCTCTTCGTTGAGCGCGGCGTCATCATCGACGGAGCGCGGCGGTCGATCGTAGCCGGCGGTCAGCAACACGATCGGCCAACCGTCTTGCGCACCGGAGCAGTCCGCGATTCCGGGATGGCGCTCGGCCAACCACAACAGGGCATTCGCGCACAGTGGCGTGCAGGCAAGGACTGCGAGAACCACCACAATCTGGCACAACCATTTCGCACGCCGATGCAGGCGCTTGCCGAACAGCGCCAGCAGCACTGCCGCGATCGCCAGCCATGTCAGCGGCGACAGCAGGAAGTCGCTCATCGCGCGCACTCCGGCATCGAGGCAGGACGATCATGTTCGCCACGCTGAAGGAGGATTTCAGCACCTATCTCGCCGAACACACGGCTGCTCCGGCGTGGCGCGCGCCGATCCATGCCTTTTTCACCTACGGCTTCCTGGCGACGATGATCTATCGCTACGCGCGCTGGACACGCCGCATTCCCTGGCGCCTGTTGCGGTTGCCGTTCACCATCATCTACCTGCCGCTGAAAGTCTTCAGCGACCTGGTCCTCGGCATCCAGATTTCCGCCAATGCCGACATCGGCCCGGGATTGCACATCGGCCATCATGGCGGGATCTTCGTCCATTGCGATGCCGGCCGCCACCTGTGCGTGAGCCACGACGTCACCATCGGTTACAAAGGTGCCGGAAAATCCACGCGCTGGCCGCGCCTCGGCGATGACGTCTACATCGGCTCCGGCGCGAAGATCATCGGCGACGTCACCATCGGCAACGGCGTGCTGATCGGCGCCAATGCCGTGGTCGTCCGCGATGTCCCCGACCGCATGCGCGTGGTCGGCGCCGCGGTGCGGATTACGCCACTCGATGCGCCGCCATGAATACACGAGCCGGCTCATATCCGCTTGCCGATGCCGAAGCGCTGGAGCAACTGCAGCAGCAACGCGCGGATCCGCGCGTCCAGCGCCAGCACGATGCCGGCATAAGCCAGCGCACAGATCCCGCTGCCGAACAGGAAACGCATCCAGCCCGGTGTCAACACGCCCGTCAACCACCATGCAATCGCGAGACAGACCGCGACGCCAAGCAGGGCACGCGCGAGCGTGCCGGGCGATGGGAACTGCAGCAGGTCGCGGCGCACGAAGGCGCAATGCGCGATCCCGAGCATCAGCGTGCTGACCGCACTGGCATAGACCGAGCCCATGACATGGAAGCGCGGGATCCACAGCAGGTTGAGGGCCACGTTGATCGCCAGGCTGGCCATCATCAGCATCAGGATCTTCTGCGTACGCTTTTCCAGCAGCAGCCCGAAACCGGACAGCGTCAGCAGCGGGTACAGCGCGAAGACCATGCCGAGAATCGAAAACACCGGCCCCGAAGCGGTCTTGGACGGACCACTGAGGGCAATGATGGCGTCGGCGCCGAACAGGCCGAGCAACATCGCCATGCCGATGCCGCAATAGGCCATCGGCAGCAATACCCGGCGCTTGAGCGCGCGCACCGCATCGACGCCTTCGGTCTGGAACAAGCGGTTGGCGGTCGGAACCAGCGCTTCGAACACGCTGGTGTTCATGAAGGTGTTCAACTGCATCGCCAGCGATGCGCCGACGCTGTAGATGCCGACCGCGGCGAATTCTCCAAGCATGCCCTTCAGCATCAATCGATCCACCACGACGATCGCGACGGCAACAACTTCGTTGGCGACCAATGGCACGCCGTAGCGCATGCCCTCGCGCATCTGCACGAACGAGACATGCGCGCGCATGAAACGGACATGGCGACGCACCCACAATGCATACCAGCCGGTGACCAGGATCGCCGCGACCAGCTTGCCGCCATAGGCCGCGATCGCGCTGCGACTGAGCAACACCACCGCGCCGACCATCAATCCGACCTCGAGCCAACGCCCGACCACCCGCGTCACCAATACGGTGCGCGATCGCTCGCTGGCGCGCAGGATGGTTTCGGTGAGGCTGGAAAAACTCGACAACGGCACCGCGAACATCGCCATCCAGAACACCAGGTGCTGGTGCGCGCCGGTGAGACGGTCGATCGTCGCCATCACCACCAGCAACACCAGCCACAGCACCAGCGAACACGCCAGCGGCAGGTAGAAGAAATTGGTGAAGAACGCCGCGCGATCGCCGGCATCGTCGCCATGCGGATAGAAACGCAGCAGCGAATGCTGGGCGCCGAACTTGGCGATGGCGACCGCCAGCAGCATCCAGTTGTCGTAATAGCCGAGGATGCCGTACTGGGTGTTGTCGAGCAGGCGCGTCATCAACGGGAACGACACCAATCCGGCAAGGATGGTGGAGACATTGCCGAGCGAATAACGCAAGTAATGGCGCCCGATTCCGACTGCTGCGGTGGTTCCCCTCATGCCTTTGGCGCCCGCTTCCCCTGCCCGCTCCTGCATTGCATTGTAGCCATGATGGGACTAGGATCGAATGATCATCGTCGATCACCGCAGGACGCGTCAGACGATCAGGGAGGGAATCCGCATGAGGAGCGACTTCACGTCACTCTATGCATCGCTCGGTGTCGATCCCGACTGCGATGTCGAGACCCTCAAACGCCTGTTCCGCCGCCGCATCGCCGAGCTTCATCCGGATCGCGGCGCGACGTTGAGCGAAGAGGAATTGATGCTGCTGTACTTGGAGGCATTGCGCTTCCACCGCCGGCATGGCCGCTTTCCGGGTGCCCGCGTTCGCGGCAGCGGCAATACCATCCGGCTGGCGGCGATCGAACCGCGGCTGCCGCGCCACGCGCTCGTCGCCGTGCCGACCCTTGCGGATGGCGACGGCGCCTCGCGACAACAGGTCATGACGGTGACCCTGCTCACCCTGCTCGGACTGCTGCTGCTGGGATTCGGCATCTGGGCCATCGATGGCGACGATCCGGTTTCCGCCGGTACCGGGCCTCCGCACGCTGCGTCTGCAGGCTGAATGCGCACCGGCCAAGGACACCACCACCTCGCAGACATGCCTTGCCGTCCTGGCATCGGATGTGATGAGTTCGAACGTGAAGGATCACGAGCAAACGATGGCCGAGAAATTTCCAGCGCTGGTGATGGGAGCCGGATTTACCGGTCTCGGGGCATTGCGCGCTGCACGTGACGCCGGCATTCCGGTGTGGTCGGCCTGCCCGCCTGGCGATCTTGCCACCTATTCGCGCTGGTTCCGGCGCCCGCCCGGCGCGCCCGATTGGGATGGTTCGACCAAGGGCGTCGAACAGGCATTGGCCAATTCCGAGATCGAAGGCGCCGTGCTGATCCCGTGCGCCGACGACATCGCCGACTGGGTGGCGCGCAACACCGTCAACGGCAAGGTGATGGACCGCTATCTCGCCAGTACCAGCTCAGCGGCGACCATGCGCATCCTGCAGGACAAGGCGCGCTTCGCCGAATGGCTGGAAGACAGGGACATCGCCAGCCCTCGCAGTTTCCTGGTGCACGACGATTCCGACTTCGACCACCTGCCGTTCGAACAGCTCGATCGCGTCTTCATCAAGCCGATCGATTCCCAGACGTTCAGCCGCATCACCGGCCGCAAGGGCGTGTGGGTGGAGAATCCGCGCGCCTGCCGCGAAACCTGGTCCCAGATGCAGGCGCAGGGCCACGGCATGATCGTGCAGGAGTACGTGCCGGGCCCGATCACCCACCATGTTTTCGTCGATGGTTTTCGCGATCGCAACGGACGCTATCCGGGATTGTTCGCGCGACGGCGCAGCCGCATCCACCCGCCCGATTTCGGCAACAGCACGTATTGCCGCAGCATCGCCCTGGAAGACATCGAACCGGCCGTCGCCGCCTGCATGCGCCTGCTCGACCAGTTGAACTATCGCGGCATCTTCAGCGCCGAATTCAAGCAGGATGAACGCGACGGCGAATACCGCATCCTTGAAGTGAACACGCGCGCATGGTGGTATGTCGAATTCGCCGCGCGCTGCGGCGTGAACGTGTGCAGCATGGCCTGGCGCGATGCGCAGTCGTTGCCGGTCGAAGCCGTGCGCCGATACCGCGTCGGCAAGGGTTGCGTGAACTGGATCGAGGATGCGAACGCGCTGAAGCACGCGCATTCGAAGATCGGCACCGCCCTGCTGGACTGGCCTGGCGCCTATGAGCATGTCTATCGCTGGGACGATCCGCGCCCCGCTATCCACCGCATTTCCGGCCAGTTGCGACGCTCGCTCGCTCGCAGCATCCACCTTGCGCCGACCGCACGACCACTCGCCGCATCGTCCTCTTCGCTCACTTCCATGGATCCCCCGCCATGACACGCAAGCCATCTCCTGTCGCCATGCCTCGCCCACGCAATCGCATGCTGCCGTTGCCGCTCGGCATTGCCGCCGCCTTACCGTTCACCCTGCTGGCACCGACCGCATTCGCCGCGAACACTTATTACGTCCGCACCGATGGCGGTGACGCCACCCAGTGCACCGGACTGGTGGACGCCGCCTACGACGGCAAGAGTCGCAATTGCGCATGGTCCAGCCCCAATATCGCGTTTCCGCTGGGACAGACGACGGCGACCCAACCGCTGATCGCCGGCGGCGATACCCTGATCATCTCGCCCGGCAGTTACAAGATCGGTTTCGGCGCACCCGGTACTGCCAATTGCGCCGCAAGTTACACATGGGACTGTTACCCGCCGCCGATTCCGTCCGGCGCGACCTGGGACACGCGCACGCGAATCCTTGGCAAGGACGCGGCCACCTGCGCGGTCAAGCCCGAATTGTGGGCAAGCGGACGCGCGCAAACCGTGCTGAATCTCAACGGCAGCCAGAACGTCGAGGTGCAGTGCCTCGATCTCACCGACCATGCCAGCTGCGCGCTCGCCCATCTCACCTCGGGCACCACCACGGCAGGCGCGGTGAAGGCAGCGTGTCCGTCGACTGCACCCTTTGGCGACATCGGCTCCGACGGCATCATCGCGGTCGGCGCCGGCAAGACCTTCATCGGCAACGTCGATGTCCACGGCTTCCCGCACAACGGCATATCGGCAGGCAAACTCACGGACTGGACGCTCTACAACGTGCGCATCCTCGGCAACGGCTGGGCCGGTTGGGATGGCGACGTCGCCAATGGCAGCCAGACCGGATCGAGCAACAGCGGCACCATCGCCTTCATCGGCGGCGAAATCGCCTGGAATGGCTGCATCGAGAATTACGTCGACCACACCTACTTCGGTTGCTGGGGACAACAGGAGGGCGGCTACGGCGATGGCCTCGGCACTGGCCGCACCGGCGGCAACTGGATCTTCCAGGGCACCAAGGTGCACCACAACACGTCCGACGGCATCGACCTGCTGTATGCCAACGGCACCGGCAGCGTGACCGTGCGCCAGGTGCTGTCCTACGCCAATGCCGGCAACCAGGTGAAACTTGCCGGCCCCGGCCTGATCGAGAACAGCGTCATCATCGGCAACTGCAACGCCCTCCTCGGCTACCCGACGTCGGCGCTGCAATCCGCCGACTTCTGCCGTGCACTCGGCAATACCGTGTCGATCGACCTGCTCACCGGCGCGAACATGGTGACGATGCGCTTCAACACCATCACCGGGCTTGGCGACTGCGAAGTCATCAGCGGTGGCGGTGGCGCCGGCAGTGCATTGGTCATGCAGAACAATGCGATCTCCGGCGACCTCGACTGGCGCGCCAACCTGCAGGGCAATACCGGCGAACTGACCTGCGCCTATTACCAGGATGGCGGTTCCGCGCAGGTCCTGTTCCAAAACAACCTGTTCTGGAATCTGAAGAGTCCGCCCTGCGACCAGGGTACCGGCAACATCTGCGGCAAGCCGCCGTTGTTCACCGACAGCAGCTACGTCACTTTCAATCCGACGCCGCAACAGAACAGTCCGCTGATCGATGCCGGGCTGTCGATTCCGTCGGTCACCCAGGATTACACCGGTAATCCGCGCGTATATGGCGCGGGTCCCGATATCGGTGCGGTCGAACTGCAACCGGCATCGCCAACTCCGACGCCTTCTCCAAGCCCAACACCGACACCCACGCCAACTCCGACTCCGACTCCGACCCCGTCGCCCACTCCAACACCAACGCCTACTCCCACCCCAACGCCCGCACCGGCTCCGGCACCTGCCCCGCCACCCTCGTCCAAACCGCATCCACCGATCAAAGTGCCCGAGAATGGCAAGCCGACGACCAAGATCCCGCCGCCGCCCAAGCCACAGTGAACAATTTCGATCGTGGCTCCCGCATCAAGCCGATGCGGGCAGCCAGCCGTCCAGCCACGACGCGATATCGTCAAGGATCTCCGCGCGCTGGCGCGGAACGAACAGGATGTGGTCGACATCGGGGCGAAACCGCAGTCGCAACCGGGGTTCGTTGCTGTCGTCAGGGAAACCGGCCCGCATCTGCCGCGGATGCAGGAAATAATCGGTAACGCCAGCGGTATACAGCGCATACATGCCGATGCCAGCCTCCGCCATGCGCCGGTTGCCGGCGATGAATTCGCGTTCCGATGGCCAATCGCGCCCCGCGGGTGCAGCATCGCCATTGTTCCAACTACGCTGCAGCTGGTGCCGCAACATGCGTCCCCAACCTGCCATCGGACGCGACACGAAATGCCGCAGCTGCGCCCAGTGGAACCACGGTCCGCGCACGGCACAGGGATCGAGCAGCAGCAAGCCGCGCACGCGCGCATCGAGCGCCGGCAGCTTCCAGGCAAGGTCCGCGGCACTGCAGACGCCACCGATGATGAAACGGTCGCTGCCGGTGATCGCCGCGACGGTATCCATCGCGATCCGCACGCGCTCCTCCGGGCGACTGCCGCCGCCTGCTGGCATGTCGCCCACGGCCGGCAGATCGAAACGGAACACATCGATATCGCGGCGCGCCAGTCGTTCCGCCAGTTCGATGTTCATGCGGAACGGCCCGACGCGATGGATCAGTCCAGCGTTGAGCATCACCACGGTGGCGCGCGGTGGTCGCTGCGGATCGGCGCGATGCAGGAAACCGTAGCCGTTGCCATCGCGCATGGGCAGCAACTGCATCATGCCGCGACTCCCGGCAGGCGCGCGAGCAGGCGTTCTGTCGCGGCATCGGCCAATCGCACCGGGATGATGGTTTCGAAATCGACCTGCCCCGCCCACGCATCGAAGGCCAGCGGCAAACGCACCACGTCGCCTGCGTCCATGTTCGGCTCCAGCGCATGCTCGCTGTCGAGCAGCCACATCGACGGCAGTCGCGGGTCGGGCCATTGCAGTCGTTTCAACGCGCCGGGCAGGCGCGGATCGATGACATGGCCCATCAATTCGCCGGTGATGGCGTTCGGTCCGGGCTTGAGCGGGAAGCGGCTGCGTGATTGGCGTTCGCGCGCATCGATCGCCGTCGTCTCCCCCACCCATGTCGCGCCCAGCAATACCGGCTGCCACCACCAGGCCATGTCGGCATCGAGCCCGTCGCGGATAGCAAGCGCGCCCAACAGCGCCCCCATGCGCACGCCGCAAAGCACGCGCGGGACGTGGTCGTCGGGGCGCAGCAACGCATCCCAGACGCGGCGAATGTCCCGGACTGCGCGTTCCACGGAAAACTCGACGCCCAATCCGCAGGAATCGCCCGTCCCCGAATAATCGAAACGGATCACCTCGATGCCGCGACGTGCCCACTGCTCGGCGAGTTGCGCGAAGAATCGATAGCTGCGGATTTGTTCCTGCAGCAATGGCGGACACAGCAGGACCCGCGCACGCGGTGGCGTCGCGCTGCGATGGCGCACGGCGAAGAGGTGCGTGTCGCCTTGCGGCAACAGCATCGGTTCGATTCCTGGCGTCGTGCCCCCCGACAAGACATCCTCCCGCTGGTTATTTCTTTCCGAACATGCGCTTGAACCAGCCGGTGTTCGTCGATGTGCCGGCGGCCGTATTGCGCTCCGGCAATTGTGCGGCGATTTCCGCTGCAGTTTGCACCGCGAGTTGCGGCAGGCGCAACTTGACGCCGGTGTCGCGGGCGATATCCGCCAGTACACGGATGGCCAGCATCGAACTGCCGCCGAGATCGAAGAAGTTGTCGCCGGAATCGACGGTGACGCCAAGATGGCGCTCCCACAGCCCGCGTACATAGGCCAATCGCGCTTCTCCTTGCGCAGGCGTCGTTGCAGCCGTATTGATAGCACTGGCGATTGCCGGCGCCATGCTGGTGATTTCATTCGTCATCGCGACTTCCAGTGATTGCCGCGGATCCTGGGCCAGGGCCGCGAGCGTGCGTTCGTAATGGGCGACGATTCTGCGGACCGTTTCTTCCTTCAGCAGGTCGCCGTTGTAGAGCAAGGCCGCATCGATGCCCTTCTCGCCGCGATCCACCGCCCACAGATTGAGGTCTTCGGCGATGCCGGGCTGGTCGATGTCGATGCGCTGGTGCGACAGCGGTCCCCAACGGGTGATGCGGTCGCGGATGTCCTGGAACGAGAACTGGGCGTGGTAGAGAATGCTGCTCGCGGCGCCCGGTAGGCCCGAACGCATCTCGGCGATGTCCTCGAGGCGGATGTCCGGCGCCGACAAGGCATCGAGCAGGACCGATTTCGAGGCATGGACGACATCGCGCAATTCGCCATCGCGTTGCACGTCGAGGCGAACGGGCAGCATGTTGACGAAATGACCCATCAGCGATTCGGTATCGGCGTGGTTGCGTCCACGTACCGGAATGCCGACCACGATGTCGCGATCGCCGTTGTAGGTCGCCAGCGTGATGAACCACGCCGCGAGCATGGTGTTGAAGACGGTCGCATCCATCGACTTCGCGGACTCACGCAACGCCTGCGATTCGGCGGTCCCGATGTGCACCGGGACGATGCCGGAATGCCCCATCATCAAGCGGCGACGCGGATGGTCGGTCGGCAGCGCCTGCGGCCAACCGCCACGCGCATTCGGTGTGCACAGCCAGGCGCGCCACTGTTCGCGCTGGCGCGCGTAGGCCTCGCCCTCCATGCTGGCGTTGTGCCAGGCCGCGTAATCGCCATAGCTCACCGGGAGTTCGGGCAGCTGCGGCTCGCGCCCTTCCACCAATGCCGCATAGGCTTCCGCCAGTTCGGCATACAGCAGGTCGAAGGACCAGCCATCCCAGACGATGTGGTGCGGCATGAAGAACCAGGCATGCTCGTCCTCGTCCATGCGATACATGCGCGAACGGAACAACGGGGCATCGACCAGCGATTCGAACGGTCGCGCGGCCAGCGCCTTGAAGTCGGCTTCCAGCGCCTCGCGACGGCGCTCGGGCGGCAGGTGGCGAAGATCGACCAGCGGTTCGAGCACGCGCGAGCCGAGGTCGTTGCGCACCACCTGCACGAAATCGTCGCCACGGCGTTCGAATCCGGTACGCAGGACGGTCTGGCGCTCCATCACCAGCATCAGCGCCCGGCGGAAGCATTCGATATTCATCGGTCCATGCAGCGCATGCCCGGACGGCAGGCTGTAGGCGAGCATTTCCGGATGGAATTCGTGGATCATCGCCTGCCGCTGTTGGACCACGCTCAGCGGCGCCCAGTCGCGCTGCGGCAACCTCGGGATGCGATCGACAGGCATGGTCGAAGCGGCATCCGCTTCGATGGTTGCGGCGAGGCGGCGCACCGTTGGCGCATCGAACAGCGTTCGCAAGGACAGCCGTGTCGACGATTCACGGTTGATGTGGGCGGTCATCTGCGCGGCCAGCAACGAATGTCCGCCGTGGAGGAAGAAATCGTCGTCGATGCCCAGGCTCCCGAGGCGCAGGGTCTCGCGGAAGATTTTCAGCAATTGTTCCTGCAACGGCGATTCCGGATCGGCCGAAGCGACAGCCTCTTGCGGATTCGTCGCATACGGCAACGGCAGCGCCTTGCGGTCGATCTTGCCATTCGCGGTCAGTGGCCAGTGCGCCAGCGCCACGATGTGCTGCGGGATCATGTAATCGGGCAAGGTGCCGCGCAGATGCTTCTTCATCTGCACCGGATCGATATTGCGATCCGTTTCCTGCACAACATAGGCGACCAGGCGGGCATCGCCTTCGCGTTCCTCCCGCACCATGGCGATCGCGGATTGCACATCGGGGTGCGCGGTCAGCTGCGTCTCGATCTCGCCGAGTTCGATGCGATAGCCTCGAAGCTTCACCTGATGATCGAGGCGGCCCTGGTGTTCGAGCATGCCGTCGTCGCGCCAGCGCGCACGATCTCCGGTGCGATACAGGCGAATGCGGCCGTCCGGGCCATTCCAGTCGATGAAGCGATCGGCGGTCAGCGCCGGTTGGTTGCGGTAACCGCGCGCCAGACCCGCGCCGGAAATGCACAGTTCCCCGGGAACGCCGCGCACGCACGGCAGGCGCGCATCGTCGAGGATCCACACGCCGGTATTGGCGATCGGCTTGCCGATGTGGATGTCGGGCAAGGCGCCGCGCACCGGCGTTGCGACCCGCGCACAGGTCGACCACACCGTGGTTTCGGTCGGCCCGTAGACGTTCCACAATTCGCCGGAACGCGCCAGCAACTGCGCGGCGAGCGTCGGCGGCAAGGGTTCGCCGCCGCAGAGGATGCGGAAACCTGCCCCACCCGCCCAATCGGCTTCGATCAGCATGCGCCAGGTCGCCGGTGTCGCCTGCATCGTCGTCGCGCGATGTTCGCGCATGCAGGCGGCGAGCGCACCGCCATCGAGCGTGGTATCGCGGTCGACGATCACGACCTGCGCGCCGACATGCAGCGGCAGCATCAGTTCGAGCACGGCGATGTCGAAGGACAGCGTAGTGACGGCGATCATGACGTCGTCGCTACGCAGGCCCGGCTGCACCGCCATGCTGTCGAGGAAGTTGGCGACCGCGCGATGCGGAATCTCCACGCCCTTCGGCGTTCCGGTCGAACCTGAGGTATAGATCACGTAGGCGATCGCTTCGGGATCGCCGGCCAGGTTCGGACGCATGTCCGGCTGCGCGGCGAGCACGGCGGCATCCAGCAACACGACGCGCTGGCCTTGCAGCGGCAATGCATCGACCAACGCCTGCGTGGTGAGGACCGCGGACGGACGGCCATCGTCCAGCATGTGCTGCAGGCGTGCCTGCGGGAATGCGGGATCGAGCGGGATGTAGCCGGCGCCGGCCTTGAGGATGCCGAGCATCGATGCCAGCATCGAAATGCCGCGTTCAACGGCGAGGCCAACGAGGTCGCCAGGCTTGACGCCCTGGCCAGCCAGCAAGTGGGCGATGCGATTGGCTTCGTTTTCGAGTTCGCGATAGTGGACGCTGCGCTGGCCGTCCTGCGCGGCGACGGCTTCGGGCCAGAGATCGCAGCTCGTTTCGAAATGCTGGTGCATCAGCAGATCGCGCTGGAACGGCGTCGCGGCTGGCGACAATGCCGCGAGCTCGTCGAGATCGTCGGCATCGAGCAAGCCATAGCTACCGCAGTGACGATCGATGTCGTTGCTCAGGCCCGCCAGCAAGCTGCGGTAGGCGCGCAGCCAGCGACGCACGGTCGCCGATTGCAGCAATGAGGTCGCGTACTGGCATTCCAGGCGCAGTCCGATTGGCGTCTGCACCGCATTGAGCGACAGCTCGAAATTGTCGGCAACACGCGCCACGCCATGGCATTCGGCCCGCGCACCCGCAAAAGCATCGCTCTCGCCGTCCAGGCTCTGGTCGATGTTGAACAGCACCGGCGCCAGCGGCACCCGCGACGGATCGCGTGCGATCGCCAACTGCTGCAGCAAGGTCGAGAGCGTGTAGTCGCGATGCTCGACCGCGTCGAGGAGATCGTCGTTGGCGCGCTTGAGGAAGGCCGAGAAGGTTTCCTCGCAGCTCGACGCGAAACGCATCGGCAAGGTATTGGCGCAATGGCCGACCATCGCCAGCTTGCCGCTGGCGGGCTGTCCGGCGCTGGGAATGCCGATCACCACGTCGTCCTGCCCCGCGATGCGCGCGACCAGCAGGGCGAACGCCGAAAGCATCAGCGAGAACAGGCTGCAGCCCTGCTTCGCCGCGGTTTCGCGCAAGGCATGCAGCAGCTCGGGCGAGAGTTCAAGATCCTCGCGACGCGAGGAAAAGTGGCGATGCGCGGGCCGCGGCAGGTCGACGGGCAATTCCAGCACCGGTGCGCCATCGGCGAAGCGATCGCGCCAGTAACGTTCGGTGGCCGCCGTGGATTGCGTCGACTGCGAGGCTTCGGCCAGGGCGTGGTCGGCGAACGACTCCACTGGTGGCAACGACGCTTCACGTCCTTGCAGTGTGGCACCGTAGAGGGCGCCGAGGTCGCGCACGATCACCCACCACGACCAGCCATCGCAGACGACGTGGTGCGCGCAGAGCAGCAGGCGATGCGACTGCGGGCCAATGCGATACAGCATCGCCCGGAACAACGGACCATCCTGGAGATCGAACGGATGCGAGACCGCTTCGGTCTCGGCCTTCGCCAGTTGTTCGCTTTGCGCCAGCAGGTCGAGCCCGGACAGATCCTCGACCACCAGTGACAGCGCCACCTGCTCGAGCACGCACAGGGTCTGGCCATCGCCGGACAACACCGAATGCAAGGCGTCATGGCGCTGCACCAGCGCCTGCAATGCCTGCTTCAACGCGACGTGGTCGAGCGCGCCTTCGAGGCGAATGGTCAACGCTTCGTTGTAGGCCAGCGAGGCTTCGCGATCGAGGTGGTCCGCCAGCCAGATTTCGCGCTGTCCTTCGGTGGTCGGCACCACCCGCAGCAAGGCCTGAGCGAAGGGATCGTGGGCGGCGGGTGGCGCAGCAATGGCATCGACGCTCATGTCAGACCTCCACCTTCACGTATTGGCCCGGCGCTTCGGGATCGGGCGCATACCAGGCCGGCTGGCCTTGCGGATCGCGCCCCAATCGCGCGCCGGCGATCCTGGGCGCAGCCGCGTCCATCACTGTCTGCGTGGTCGCCTTGGGCTTGGGCAGGAAGCCGGAGTCCTGCAATTCGTCGATCGACGCCTTGAAGGCATCGGCGATCCGGGCGAAATCGGCTTCAGTGTGCGCGGTGGTGAAGAAACACGGG
Source organism: Lysobacter sp. (assembly GCA_027306995.1). Classification (GTDB taxonomy): domain Bacteria; phylum Pseudomonadota; class Gammaproteobacteria; order Xanthomonadales; family Xanthomonadaceae; genus Solilutibacter. Next base: position 127,009 of record DAHUXS010000019.1, on the reverse strand, counting down.
AAGTTGTCGAGGATGTGCACGCCGCGGCTGCGCATCATCGCGAACAGCAGATCCTGCAGCGGGTGATCCTCGAGGAAGAAGGTCTTCCACACCGATGCGAAATGACGCACTTCCACCGGCGCGCCAACCGCGGCGCAATGGCGGTTGAGGTCTTCGGCGAATGCGGTGATGCGCTGGTTCAGGCGCGACTGCAGTTCCGGCCCCTGCGCCTTGAGATGCTTCAGCACCGCGGCCGCGGCGGCCAGCGCCAATGGATGACGAACGAAGGTGCCGGCGAAATAGGTCACGCCCACCGTCGGCACGGAGTCGTCACCGAACTGCCAGTCGCCGCCGTCGAGCGCATCCATGTAATCGCGCTTGCCGGCGATCACGCCGATCGGGAAACCGCCGCCGACCACCTTGCCGTAGGTCGCGAGATCGGCCTGGATGCCGAACATGCCCTGGGCGCCGGCCGGATGCGCGCGGAAGCCGGTGACGACCTCATCGAAGACCAGCAGCGCGCCCGATGCCTCGGTGATCGCCCGCAACTCCTTCAGGAACTCGACCGGCTGGAAATCCGGACGCCGGCTCTGCACCGGCTCCACCAGCACCGCGGCAAGTTCGTCGGCATGTTCGCGCAGCCACTGCGCCGATTCCTCGGTGCCGTAGTCGAGCACGACCACGTGTTCGGCGGTATTGCGCAGGATGCCCGGCGCGGCTGGCACCGCGCGATGGGTGCGGGTCCCGCGCACGATCATCTCGTCGATGATGCCGTGATAGGCGCCGCTGAACACCGCGACGGTATCGCGGCCGGTCACCGTGCGGGCGATGCGCAACGCGCCCAGCACTGCTTCCGACCCGGTATTGCACAGCGCGGCGCGATCGTTGCCGGTGACATCGCAGAACAGTTCGGCGACTTCGCCGGCCAGCACGTGTTGTGGGCCGATCTCGTAGCCGGCGTCGAGTTGCGCACGCACCGCGTCCAGCACGAAATCCGGTTGCCAGCCGAACAGGCTCATGCCGAAGCCGTTGAGCGCATCGACGTAGTCGTTGCCGTCGAGATCGGTCAGGTGCGCGCCCTGGGAGCGTTCCATCACGATCTGGTAGGTGATTTCCTTGAGCATGGGCTTGAAGCCGTTGACCACGCGTGGATCGGCGAGTCGTGCACGGTGGCGTTGCGTGTAGTCCTTCGACGCGCGTGTGCGCGCGACATAGCGCTGGATGAAGGCATCGAGGCGATCGCGCTGGCGCGGCCCCAGCTCGGACGATGCGGTGTTGTCGATGCGGGCGATAGCACCGAAGGCTTTCTTGACGTCGTAGCGGGTATGCGCGAGCGCATCCGCTTCGGCCTGGTCGGAAGGCTGCGACGGTTCCAAAGGCGCCGCCGCGACTGGCGCGGTCGGGACAGCCACGACCGGCGCCTGCGCGGGAACCGCAGGTGCGGCGCCGAGCAGTTCGAGCTGGCGTTGCATCAACTGCATCTGCTGCGCGATCAACTGTTGCAGGTCGCCGGGAGCGGCCGTCGGCATCGCGATGGCCACGGCATTGGCAGGCATCGCTACCGGGGCCGTGGCAGTCACCGCTGCCTGCTGCTCGACGCGGGCCGGCGCCATCGTTGCGCCGAGCATCGTGCCCAGCCGCGTCAGCGTCGAATATTCGCCCATCAGCTGGCGGAAACTGACCTTGCTGCCGAAGCTCTTCTGCAACTGCAGGGCGATCTGGGTCAGGGTCAGGCTGTCCAGTCCGGCCTCGACGAAATTGGCATCGTCGTGCATGCCCGCCATGTCGATGCCGGAAACATCCTCGAACACCGCGCGAATGCGCGCGATCACGTCCGGATGCATGGCCGTCGCTGCTGTCTGTGCGGCGGGCGCGGAATTGCTTGCTGACATGGAATTCTCCCCGGGAATCACGGCAGTCGCAGCGGGCGCATCTGCGACCGCGGGTAACCAATAAGTCTTGCGTTCGAACGGATAGGTCGGAAGTTCGAGGCGATGACGGCGTTGGCGGCCATCGAGGCCATCGGTGGCGACATCGATGCCGGCGCTCCATAGCGCGCCAACCGCTTGCAACAAGGACTGTGCTTCCGCCTCGACGTTGTCCGCCAGCGACGGCAACGTGAACTGGCCTTCGCCGAAACGTTGCTGCTTCGCCAACTGGCTCAGCGTATTGCGCGGGCCGGCTTCGAGCAGGACGCGGACGCCAGGCAACGCGAGCGCACTGGCAGTGGCTCGGCTGTATTGCACGGGCGAGCGCAGCTGGTTTACCCAATACTCCACCGACATCACTTCGGCATCGCCGAGGCGTTCGCCAGTGACGGAGGAAATGATCGGCAACGACGGCGCGTTGCGCGTGCATGCGACGACGGCTTCGGCGAATGGCGCCAGTGCCGGCTCCATCATTCGCGAATGGAAGGCATGCGAGGTACGCAGCGGCGTGCAGGCGATCTGCTCCGCCGCCAAAGTCGCGGCGAAGGCATCGACGGTTTCGGCGCTGCCGGCGACGACGCAGGAACGCGGACCGTTGACTGCGGCGAGATCGAGATCACCCGGCAGGCGCGCCAGCACGTCCGCTTCCGACAGACGCACGCCAAGCATCGCGCCGGCCGGCTGCGATTGCATCAAGGCGCCACGCTTGGCGACCAGGTCGATGGCGTCCTCCAGCGAGAACACACCGGCCAGCGTCGCTGCCGCGAACTCGCCGATGCTGTGTCCGAGCATGGCCATCGGCGTGACGCCAAACGACTGCCACAGGCGCCCCAACGCGTATTCGATCGCAAACGTCGCCGGTTGCATGCGCCAGGTCGGACCCAGGGCATCGGGATCGTCGCTGAACAGCAACGAGCGCAGGTCTTCGCCCAAGGTGCGCCCCAGTCGTTGCGCGCAGGCGTCGATGGCGTCGCGGAACACCGCATGCGTTTCGTACAGGCTGCGACCCATGCCGGGATAGGTCGCGCCCTGCCCCGGGAATAGCAGCACCACGCCATGATCGCCGCTGGTTGCAGCCGCTGGCGCATTGGATTGCTGCAACAACCGGATCGCATCGTCGTGGCCATTTGCGGCAACCGCACGACGGAACGGAAACGCGCGACGACCGCTGCGCAGCGTCCAGGCGACATCGGCGAGATTGGCCTGCGGATGACCGCCGAGCCAGTTCGCCAACTGCTCGCAGGTCTGCTGCAAGGCCTGCGGCGAACGCGCCGACACTTGCAGCAATTGCACGCCGCCGGCGGCATCGGAAGACGGATCTTCCGGCGCCTGTTCCATGACGACGTGGGCATTGGTGCCGCCAACACCGAAGCTACTGACACCAGCGCGCCGAGGGGATGGGGAGCAGCGCCAGGCATCCGCTTCGGCGTTGGCGACGAAGGGGGTTGAAGCGAAATCGATGGAAGGATTCGGCGCAGTGAAGTGCACCGTGCCGGGGATGCAGTTTTCGCGCAGGGCGAACGCGGTCTTGATCACGCCGGCGGCACCGGCAGCGATCACCAGGTGGCCGACGTTGCTCTTGAGCGAGCCAATGGTGCAAAAACCGGTGTCTCGAGTCGCTTCGCCGAAGGCCAGGGCCAGCCCTTCGATCTCGATGGGATCGCCGATCGGCGTCGCCGTCCCGTGCGCCTCGACAAAACCGATGCTGCGCGGATCGATATCGGCGTCGCGGTGTGCCATTCGAATGGCCTTCGCCTGCCCCGCCGCGCTCGGTGCGGTGAAACTGGCGCGTTGCGCGCCGTCGTTGCTGAGGCCGATTCCGCGAATGACCGCATGGATCGGATCGCCATCGGCCTGTGCATCGGACAGGCGCTTGAGCAACACCATCGCCGCGCCGTCGCTGAACACCGTGCCCGCCGATTTGGCATCGAAGCTGCGGGTGTGTCCATCCGGCGACAGCATGCTGCCTTCCTGGTAGAGATAGCCGCTGTTGCTCGGGCACGTCACCGATACGCCACCGGCCAGCGCCATCCGGCATTGCCCGGCGCGCAGACTTTCCACCGCCTGGCAGATCGCGACCAGCGAAGTCGAGCAACCGGTATGGATGCTGATCGCCGGTCCGGTCAGCCCGAGTTTGTGGGCGACGCGGGTGGCGATGTAGTCCTTCTCGTTGCCTAGCATGGTCTGGAATTCGCCGACCCGTGCAATGCGGTCGGGATGGCGCGAGACATGCTTCTGGAAGTAGCTGGCGTTGTACATGCCAGCGAACACGCCGACATCGCCATCGGCCTCATCGCCTGGCGCATGGCCTGAGCGTTCCATGCATTCCCAGGCCAGTTCCAGTGCGATGCGCTGCTGCGGGTCCATCACTTCCGCTTCCGGCGCCCCGATGCCGAAGAACGCCGCATCGAACTGTTCGACACCGTCGATGACGCCACGCGCCGGAACATAGTCGGGATCATTGCGCAACGATTCTGAAATGGACGCATCAAGTGCGGCACGATCGAACCGGGTGATGCCTTCGCGACCTTCGCGCAGCATCGCCCACAACGCCTCGACATCCACCGCGCCGGGAAAACGCCCGGCCATGGCGATGATGGCGATCGGTTCGGAACCGTTGCGCGCCACCTTTTCAACTTGCCGTGATTCCGATTGTGATTCGAAGCGCGCCGCCAGCAATGCCGGCGTGGGATGGCTGAAGAGATGACCCGGCGATGCCGATGCCGGCAGCACGCCATCCTGCTTCAAGGTCGCGACGAGGCGCGAGGCCAACAGCGAGCTGCCACCGAGATCGAAGAAGCTGTCGTCGCGGCCGATGCCGTCGAGATCGAGCAACTCGCCCATGGCGCGTGCGATCGCGACTTCGCATTCGCCGCGCGGCGCGACATGCGGATTCGCGAGTTCGGGACGACTGCGGTCGGGCGCCGGCAAGGCGGCGCGATCGAGCTTGCCATTGACCGTCGTCGGGAAACGGTCGAGCACGACGTAGCGCAGCGGCACCATGTAGTCCGGCAACCTGCGTGCCAGTTCCGCGCGGATCGCCTGCACATCCGGCACCTGCCCGTCTTCTGCTTGCACATAGGCAACGAGACGACGCTCGCCATGCCCGGTGTCCGGCGCAGTGACGGCAGCATTCCGTATCCCGGGAACCGCACCGAGCACGGCTTCGATCTCGCCCAGCTCGATGCGGAACCCGCGAACCTTGACCTGTTGATCGATGCGCCCGCAGAACTCGATGCAACCGTCTGCGTTGATGCGGACCTGGTCGCCGCTGCGATAGGCCAGGCCGACGCCATCCGGCGACGGCACGAAACGCTCGGCGGTCAGGTCATCGCGCCCGAAATAGCCCAGTGCGACGCCGCTGCCGGCGATCCATAGCTCACCCGCTTCGCCATCTGGCACCGGCCGCCCGTCGCCATCGACGATGTGCAGTCGCGCGCGATCAATCGCACGGCCGATCGGCACGTTGCGCGCGTCTTCGGTGAGATCGGTGATCGCATGGGTGACCGCGAACGTGGTGCATTCGGTCGGGCCATAGCCATTGAACAGCGCGATGTCCGGCTCCGTCTCGCACATCCGCCGCACATGCCGCACCGACAACGCTTCGCCGCCGGTGAACAGCTGGCGCAAGCCATGCAGCTGGTGCGGATCCTCGTCGACCACGCTGTTGAACAGCGCGGCGGTCAGCCACAGATGGGTGATTCCATGTCGGCGAATCGCCTCGCCGAGGCCAGTCGCGGTCGGCACGGCTTCGTGGTGGATCGCCAGCTGTCCGCCATTGAGCAGTGGGCCCCAGATTTCGAGGGTGGATGCATCGAAACCGAGCGGGGCCGCCTGCAGGAAGACCGTGTCCGCGCCCAGGTCGATGAAGCCGACATCGCAGACCAGCCCGAGGATCGCGCGATCGGGAATGCACACACCCTTCGGCGTTCCGGTCGAGCCGGAGGTGTACATCACGTAGGCGAGGTCCTCGCCAGCCCGTGCGATATCCGCGAGCGTCACGTTCGCCGCCGCGCAATCCTCGATCGCCGCTGCGACGACGCCTTCCGGCAAACGGATCGCCGCTTCGCTCGCCAGCGATACCAGGCACAGGCGTGCGTTGGCGTCGGCCAGCATCGTCGCCAGTCGCGCCGGCGGCTGCGTTGGATCCAGCGGCAGATAGCCCGCGCCGCAGCGCAGGACCGCCAGCATCGCGATCACCGCGTCGGCGCCACGCTGCGCGTCCAAGGCGACGATGTCGCCGGCGACCACGCCACGCTCGCGCAGTCCGGCGGCGACCGCAGACGACATCGTGTCCAACTGCGCATAGCTGATGACGCGATCACCATCGCGGATGGCGATGGCATCGGGACGCAAGCGCACCTGGGCGATGTACGCATCCACCAGCGACGACGACGCGACCACGTCCGTGGATGCCAGTCGCGTGTTCACGCAGCTTCCTCCGCGTACTCGTCGCAGGCATGCGCAACCTTGCCGCGGTAGTCGCCGCGCAACTTGAGCAGCAGCGCGCCCAGCGAATCCGACAGCCCTGACTGCCCTATGTGCGGCGGTTGCAGCCCCAACTTGCGCAAGGCGCCGTGCCCGGCGTGCAGGCGCGCCTTCTCGCGGGTGGAGTCGGTGTAATAGGTGAAGCTGACCGTGACCGAAGCGCCATCGCCGTTCTCGACCATGTGCGGGCTGGTCGACGGCATGTAGGCACCTTGCCCCGGCTGCAGGTCGAAGACATGGGCGCGTTCGCGGAAGGCATCGCGCCAACGCAGAAGATAGCGCTCGTGGCTGAGGTGAAACAGGTCGCGGGCGTGTTCGCTGGCGACTTCCTGATCGTCGTGCGGCCACACATATACACGCTTGCGCCCCTGCACCTGCAGGATGAAATTGTGTTCGGCGTCGAAGTGGTACGGCGTCACCGCACGCGGCGACGTCACGAAGATCCAGCCGCCGCGATAGCTCATGCCAGGGTCGCGGGCGTCGATCTCCGGCTGCAGCTCGTCCAGCACCTCGCGCACCAGGGTGCGGTACAGCGGATCCTTCTGGATGTTCAGCAGCGACATCCATGCCTGGGCATTGGCGAGATTGCGCAATGTATCCACGGAGGATGCCGCGTTCGGGAACAGTTCCGGCGCGGAATTGAACGGCGTGCCCGCCTTGGCCGAATCGGAATGCGTGCGCACGCTGCCCTGCGCTTCCAGGCGTTGCGCCAGCGCGACCAGTTCATCCAGGCGCAGCAACGGATGGTCCTGCAGGTGGTGGCGCACGGACTGGATGCGCCACGGATCGAACGCCGTCCAGTCGACGTCGATCCACGGTTCCTGATCGATTTTCGGTACTGCCGCCATCGTCTTCTCCCCCGGCCCCTCAGCCGATGCAGTGTCAGCGCGCTCCCTTGCCCAGCAACACCACTTCCACCGTCTGCAGCAGGATGCTGAGATCGGAGAAGAAGGTGTGGTTCTTCACGTAGAACAGGTCGTAACGCAGCTTTTCCTCGGCATCGCGCACCGATGCGCCGTACGGGTAGCGCAGTTGCGCCCAACCGGTCAGGCCCGGCAGCACGCTGTGGCGCATGTCGTAGAAACGGATCTGCTGGTTCAGCGAATCAACGAACTGCGGGCGTTCCGGGCGCGGTCCCACCAGGCTCATTTCGCCACGCAGCACGTTGATCAGCTGCGGAAGTTCGTCCAGGCGCGCCATGCGGATGAAACGCCCGACGCGGGTGATGCGGTCGTCGTCGCGCTTGGCCCATTGCGCCACGCCATCTTTCTCGGCGTCGACGCGCATGCTGCGGAACTTGATCACCCAGAACTTGGCACCATGGATGCCGACGCGGATCTGCCTGTAGAAGATCGGGCCCTTCGACTCCATGCGGATTGCCAGCGCCACCAGCAGCATCAACGGCGAAGTCAGCACCAGGATCAGCGACGCGAAGGCGAAGTCGAAGCCGCGCTTGTTCAGACGCCGCGGCAATGAATGGTCGTAGCCATGCGAGAACACCAGCCACGACGGATCAAGCCGCGTCAGGGTGATCATGCCCGCTTCGCGCTCGACGAACGTCGGCAGGTCGCACACCCGCACGCCGCGACCGATCGCGCCGAGCAGCGGTTCCATGTGGGCCTCGCGCTCCTTGTCGTCCAGCGCCACCAGGATCTCGTCGGCATCCAGCAACTGCGCGACCTGGTCGACATTGCCTTCGCCACGCACCAGCAGGTTCGATTCGATCTTGATTTCCTCGCCCGGGCTCGGCACGTAGCCGATCACGCGAAAATTGCGGCGATCGCTGGCGCGGCGCATCCGCCGGTCGAGGAAGCATGCGGTCTCACCGGCGCCGAGCACCAGCACGCGCGATTTCAGCGTATGCGACGCGAAGACCGAGCCCCAGACCAGGCGCAGGATCATCACGCCGAAGAAGCCGAGCAACAATGCGCTGACCAGCACGCCGCGGCCGATGTAGGCCAGCGGGAACAGGTAATAGATCACCAACAAGGCAACGCCAGCGAACGTGAAGGCGTACAGCTCGCGCAACAGAAATCCGAAACGGTTCTTGCGCAGGTAGACGTGATGCAACCCGAAAGCCGTCATCGACACGCACAACACCAGCGCGAACAGCATCGCGCGCCACAGCAGGTGATCGGAGAATTCGAGATAGCCCGGCGCGTCGTGCATGAAACGCAACGTTCCGGCCAGCCGGACGCAACCGATCAGCAACGCGAATTCGAAAAACCAAAGGAAGAAAACCTTTGACGGGCCGCTTTTCCCTAGCCTTGACATGCACCACTCCTGAAATCCGTTTCAGTCCAACTCCATGCCCGTGCATATGGCGTTCCAATCGCCTGATCACGGGGCTTCTACTACTCTGGCGATCGTCCTCTCGGCGTCGCACCGCTGTCAAGTCACATCCGCATCACCTGTTCGCGAAGTGAAACGACATCGACATTTCCCGGTTCGAGCCTTGCCAGCAAGCCATCCAGCGTCGGTACGGCCAGGCCGAGTCGGGCGCGATCGGCGCAGGTCCGCAACGACCATGCACGCAGTCCGGCGGCCATCGCGAGTTCCGCCACCGCCATGCCCTGCCCGCTGCGGAACGCATTCATGTCGACGGACAAGCCACTGCCGATCGCCTTCAACACGGCCTCCTTGCGTACCCAGGCATCGATCAGCGCCTCGCCGCGATCGCTTTCCTGCGGGTGCAGCACGCTGCCAGCCAAACCGTTGAGCAACGATTCGTGCTCGATCGCTTCGATGTCGACGCCGATCATGCCGGCATCGCGCGCCACCGCGATCGCCACGAAGTCATCGGTGTGGCTGAGGCTGGTCGCCACGTTCGGCAGGCCGGCGACCATCGGCATTCCCGACGCCATCCGGCCGATCTCGACACGTGCGGGATTCCGCCCAAGCACCCTGGCGATCACCAGTCGGTGCAACGCATAAGCCAACAAGCGGCGTTCGCGCTCGCGCGGATCGTGCAGGCGTTGGGCGCGCGCGTGCAGTGCCGGCGGTACCAGCGCCTGGAGGCGCCAGAACTGGCTGCGCCAGACCTGGAGATCGCTGATCGCGACCACTCGAGGGGCGCTCGCGAGCCGTGCGTCCAGCGGCAGCAATTCGGCGAAATCGTCGCCCTGCTCCGCGACAAACCAACGACTGCCCGCGGGCTCGGCGACGACGGCGTGATGCTCAGCGTCCACCGGTCAATCGATCCGGGATGTTGAACAGGTAATTGACGTTGACCCAGCGCTGCGCACGCTCGTCGTAACTGCCTTCGATATGCGTCTTGCGCCCGGTATCGACGCCGACATCGGCGCGGGCATCGGCACTGATGTCGAGGCCGCCGCCGGGATTGCGTTCGGTCTGGATGTCATCGAACTGCAGGCGCACGTCGCGCACACCGCTGTCCTTGGCGATCTGGTCGCAGACGCGCGTTTCCAGCTCGCCGATCAGCACCGGGTCATTGAGCACACGCTTGGGCGTGTTCGTGACCTGGCCGAAATCGAGGACCGGATAAGTTGCACTGCCCTCGCCGGGCACGTAGCGCGTGCTGAAACGGAAGCTGGTCCAGTCCTTTTCGGTCGCCGAGACGTATTCGCCGATGCCTTCGAGGTTCTGCGCGGTGCCCTCGCGCGATTTCACATCCACCGATTTCAGGCGGATGCGCAACGCGGTGTCGTGCAGGCGTTCGGTCAGCGCGACCATCACCGCGCCCGCGACGATGCCGCGAACGTCTTCGCCGACCTGTGCATGGGTAGATGTTGCCGAGACCGGCTTGGGCGCCGCCATCACTGGCGAAAAACCGCACGCAAGCGCGATGAGGCAGACTGTAACCCGCATCTGCGGGAAGCATCCTTTCATATCGACCGCCTTCCATTGGCTAGGGCGAATTGCCCGGTCACCCGCAATCATAGGACAACGAAATGGCAAGCGATACCCCACCCATTCACCTTCAAGCGGACGCCTTGGTTGCAACCGTCCGGGCGGTTTTCGACAGTGGCCGCACCCGCCCGCTGGCATGGCGCATCGCACAATTGCGGGCGCTGGACCGCATGCTGGTGGATGAGGCCGATGCCATCCACGCCGCGCTGCTGGCGGACCTCGGCAAATGCGCGATCGAATCGCGACTGACCGAAACCGCCTTCCTGCGTGCGGAAATCGCGCACACCTTGAAGCACCTGCGACGCTGGCTGCGTCCACAACGCATCGCCATCCCGCTGTCGTTGCAACCGGCGCGTGGACGCCTGGTGCCGGAACCCCTGGGCGTGGCGCTGGTGATCGCGCCGTGGAACTACCCGGTGCAATTGCTGCTGGCGCCCCTGATCGGTGCGCTCGCCGCCGGCAATGCCGCCGTACTCAAGCCCAGCGAAGTCTCGCCGAATGTCGCGGCCACCCTTGCCCGGCTGATTCCACGCTATCTCGACAATGAAGCCGTCGCGGTCGTCGAAGGCGGCGTTGCCGAAACCACCGCCCTGCTGCGCGAACAGTTCGACCACATCTTCTACACCGGCAATTCGGCCGTGGCGCGCGTGGTGATGACCGCGGCTGCGCAGCACCTGACGCCGGTCACCCTCGAGCTCGGCGGGAAATCGCCGCTGTGGATCGACGACAGTGTCGACATGGAGGCCGCGGCGCGACGCATCGCCTGGGCGAAGTTCCTCAATGCCGGGCAAACCTGCGTCGCACCCGATTACGTGCTGGCCACGCCAGCGGTCGCGGAAAAATTGATTCCCCAGCTGCGGGCGGCCATCCGCGAGTTGTACGGAAACGATCCGCAGGCCAACCCGGTCTATGGTCGCATCATCAACGATCGCCATGTCGAACGCCTGCTGGCGCAGATCGATCCGGCACGTAGCGTGATTGGCGGCGAACACGATGCCGGCGAGCGCTACATCGCGCCAACCGTGCTCCATCCCGCGACTGCCGGCGACGCATCGATGCAGGACGAAATCTTCGGCCCGATCCTGCCGATCGTTCCCGTGGCAGACGCCAATGCGGCGATCGCCTTCATCCGTGTGCGCCCGAAACCGCTGGCGCTGTATGCCTTCACTTCCGACCGTTCGCTGCGCCAACGCTTCGTCGATGAAACCTCGTCGGGCGCATTGGTATTCGATTTCGCGGTGGCGCACCTCACCGCGCCGGAGATGCCCTTCGGCGGCATCGGCAACAGCGGCATGGGCGCGTATCACGGCGAAGCCTCGTTCCGCATCTTCAGCCACTTCAAGCCGGTGATGAGCAAACCGCTGAAGCCCGATACCCTGCGTCTGATCTTTCCGCCCTATGGGAAAACGGTGGAACGGGTCATCGACTGGTTGCTGGTGCGTGGCTGAGGAATCCGCATGTTCGATCTGAAAGAAACCACCGTCCTGGTGACCGGCGCCGGCATGGGCATGGGGCGCCTGTTCGCGTTGCAGGCCGCACGCGAAGGCGCGAAGCATGTCGTGCTGTGGGACATCGATGAGGCGGCGCTGGAACGCGTTGCCGACGAGGTCCGCGCCCTCGGCGCGACGCCACATCCCGATGTCGTCGATGTCGCGGATGCGGCCGCCATCGATCAAGCGGCGGGCACGCTGCTCGCGACGCTGGGCGCGCCGGATCTCGTCGTCAACAATGCCGGCATCGTGCGCGGCAACGCCTGGTTCTGGGAGACCGAGCCACGACGCGACATCGAGCCGGTGATCCGCATCAACACGCTGGCGCCGATGCACATCGCACGCGCACTGCTGCCGGCCATGCTCGCCGATGCCTCCCGCGAACGCCGCATCCTCAACATCGCATCGGCCGCGGCTACGGTTTCCAATCCGCGCATGAGCGTGTATGCCGCATCGAAATGGGCGATGCTCGGCTGGAGCGATTCATTGCGCCTGGAACTGCAGCAATCCGGCCACGACCATGTTCGTGTCACCACCTTCTGCCCGAGCTACATCGCCACCGGCATGTTCGAAGGCGCGCGCGGTCCGTTGCTTACACCGCTGATGTCGCCGAAAAGCGCGGTCGCAGCTGCGTGGAATGGCATGCGCCGTGGGACGCCGATCGTGATGAAACCCTGGACCACGCGATTGGCGAAGGTGCTCAAGGGCATCCTCCCGCTGCCGATCTGGGATTTCGTTGCGGGGCGCATCTTCCATGTGTACAACAGCATGGATCACTTCCGCGGACGCCTCTGAGATGACCGACGACCCATCGCTGCCCGCCGGCCAGCGCATCATTCGCAACCTCGGTGTGTGGCGCTATTTGCAATTCGTGCTGGTGGCGATCGTCGCCGGCGCACTGATCGACTGGTTGTCCAACCTGCAGACGCTCACCGCGTGGTTGCTCGGCGCGGCCATCGGCATCGCCTATTTCGTACTGGAAAAATTTCGCGGCACGGTCTGAGAGGCCAGTGGCTGGCGCCAGCTTGCCATTGGCACGACAGGCGCTATGATCGCAGGCGGAGATGGCATTCCTCCGGCCCTTCGGGGCGAACCGCCCTTCGGGCTGATGATGCCTGCCACCCTCATGTGCTGGTGCGCAGGCCTTGCCGTTGCTTCCGACGAGACTCGCGCACGTTTCCGGAGCCGACTGCATGCCGTTGCAATCCATCATCGCCATTTTCATCGGAGCCGGTTTTGGCGCGCTGTCGCGCTGGTGGCTCGGACTCGCCCTGAATTCGATCTTCCCGACCATTCCCCTCGGCACTCTCGCCGCAAACCTGATCGGCGGCTTCGTGATGGGCCTGCTGATGGCCACGTTCGACCAGTTCCAGGCGATTCCGCCGGCAATGCGGCTGGCACTCACGACCGGGTTCCTCGGCGGCCTGACCACGTTCTCGACCTTTTCGGCGGAGGCTTCCACCCTGCTGCTGCGCCAGCAGTTCGGTTGGGGCGGTGTGCTGATCCTCGTCCATGTCGCAGGGTCGATCCTGTGCACGCTGGCGGGCGTCGGCATCGCCGGATTGCTGATCGGCAAACACTGAAATGGGAGGCGACATGGCGACCGGCATCCACCTGCGCGTCTATACCTACGAAAATCGCAAGATCCATGGCCAACTCCAGTACGAATGGCTGCTGGAACAGGCGCGCGGCATCGGCATCCACGGCGGTTCGGCCTTTCGCGCGATCGCCGGATATGGCCGTCATGGCCAATTGCATGAACAGGGGTTCTTCGAATTGGCCGGTGAACAACCCGTGCTGGTGGAATTCATCGCCAGCGAAGATGAATGCCACGCGTTGCTGGACCAGATCAGGCAGGAAGGCCTCGCGTTGTTCCATGCGACAACAGTGATCGAATACGGAACGACCGCGCCTTAACGTGGACGAAAAATGACGCCACGGCAATGTTGTCGAATCGCCATTAAACGTTTCTGCCACAGGTGATGACCGGGCGCCGTTACAGGCGTCTACTGGCATGAGCCCCCACCGGTTGCCCGCCATGAGCAAGTCCATCGCCCTCACGTTCCCGCGCACACTCCTGCCGAAATCCCTGTTCGCCGGCCTTGCCCTCGCCGCCGGACTGGCGATGAGCCATCCCGCCAAGGCGATGGTGTCGATCAGCGTGCGTTTCGCGCCGCCGCCATTGATGTTCTACGAACAGCCGATGATTCCCGCGCCCGGCTACATCTGGGTGCCTGGCTATTGGGCCTGGGCCGACGACATCGGCGACTACTACTGGGTGCCGGGCCAATGGGTGCTGCCGCCCTTCGCCGGTGCGCTGTGGACGCCGGGATACTGGGCCTGGAACGATGGCGTGTATTTCTTCCACCGCGGCTACTGGGGCCCGGTCGTCGGCTACTACGGCGGCATCAACTACGGTTTCGGTTACTTCGGCAGCGATTACGTCGGCGGCTATTGGCGTCGCGGCGTCTTCAACTACAACCGCGGCTACAACCGCATCGACAATCGCGTGGTCAACGTCTACAACAACACGACGATCATCAACAAAACGGTCATCAACAATCGCATCAGCTACAACGGTGGTCCGGGTGGCGTGAATGCGCAACCGACCATGCAGCAGCGCCAAGCCGAACGCCAACGGCATTGGGACGCGGTACCGGACCAGCGGGCGGCGATGCAGCAGTCACGCGAGGATCGCACCGCACGCTTCAACTACAACCATGGCCAGGCCGACAGGATGCAGTGGCGCGGCACGCAGTCCGCGACGCCGCCTGCAGCTCCCGCGCCGCAGCAACCTGTCGCAACGGTGCAACCGCCGCATCCCCGGAACATGCCGTCGCGCCCGGTGCGCGGCAACATGATGCCGACCGATGGCATTCCGGATCGCAGGCCGCAGCAATGGCCGAGTGCACGCGAACGCACGTTGACGCCGGAGGATCGTGCCGCGATGCGCGAAGAGCGTCGCGCGATCGCTCGACCGCCGATGCCGGCGCCAACGATGCAGCCCCGCGTGCAACAACCACGCCCCATGGTCATGCACGCGCCTCAGCCGATCGCGCGTCCGGCTCCGCAACAACAGCAACCGGCCGTGCATGGCGGCAATCCGCACCGCGATGAGCGCCGTCGCGACCATCGCGACAACAACGGCGACTGATCAGTCCTTGTCCTGGCGCGCACGGAGGCGCGCCGCACGCAGGGCGTCGAGCTTTTCCTTCAGCTTGAGCTCCATGCCGCGCGCCACCGGTTCGTAGTAGACGCGTTCACCCATGGCATCGGGGAATCCGGTCTGGTCGAGCGCAACGCCGCCCTCGACATCATGGTCATATTGGTAGTTCTTGCCATAGCCGAGCCCCTTCATCAGCTTCGTCGGGGCGTTGCGAAGATGCAGCGGCACGGGTTGCGAACCGAATTCGGCCACGTCGGCACGCGCGGCATTCAACGCCATGTAGCTCGCGTTCGACTTGGCCGTGCTGGCCAGATAGATCACGAGATTGGACAAGGCGATGTTGCCCTCCGGCGCACCGATGCGGTCGTAGGCATTCCACACATTGATCGCCATTTCCAGCGCGCGCGGATCGGCCAGGCCGACATCTTCCACGGCCATGATGGTGAGGCGACGCAGCAGGTACGACGGATCGCAGCCGCCGTCGATCATGCGCGCCGCCCAGTAGATCGCGGCATCGGGATTGGAACTGCGCACCGATTTGTGCAGCGCGCTGATCTGGTCGTAGAACTGCTCGCCGCCCTTGTCGAAGTGCCGGGTGCGATCGGCCAGCACCTGCTGCAACGTGTCGTCGGTGATGTGGCCGCCCTCCTCGCCCGCCAGTTCGGCGGCGATCTCGAGCAGGGTCAGTGATCGACGGACGTCGCCATCGCCGGCAATCGCGATCTGTTCCAGCGCCTGCGGCGATGCCTGCAAGCCGCGACCGCCAAGGCCACGGACATCGTCATCGACCGCGCGCCGCAGCACCTGCACGACATCGGCGACCGAGACCGCTTCCATCACGTGCACGCGGCAGCGCGACAACAACGCCGAATTCAATTCGAACGACGGGTTCTCGGTGGTCGCGCCGACGAAGATGATCGTGCCGCGTTCGATATGCGGTAGGAAGGCGTCCTGCTGCACCTTGTTGAAGCGATGCACCTCGTCGACGAACAGCAGGGTGCGCCGGCCACCGAGAAAACGCTGTTCCGCCGCAGCCAGCACCTTGCGCACTTCCGGCAGGCCGCACAGCACCGCCGAAACCGCTTCGAAATGGGCATCGGCGTATTGCGCGAGCAGCAGTGCCAGCGTGGTCTTGCCGCAGCCTGGCGGTCCCCACAGCACCATCGAATGGACATGTCCAGCCTCGATCGCCCGGCGCAATGCAGAACCCGGCGCCAGCAGGCGCTGCTGCCCCGCCATCTCGTCCAGGGTGCGCGGACGCATGCGTTCGGCCAGCGGCTGCAACGCGCTGACGTCGGGATCAAGCCCCGGCAATGACATGCTGGTCTTCATTCGCCCCGATGTTACGACGCCATCCGTCGCGACGCCTCAATCGCCGATGACGTCGACATCCTTGGGCGGCGTGAAGCTGAAGCTGGCCGCCGGCAAGGCGATGTTGCGTTGCCACTGCGCGAAATACATCTGGGTCCGCTGGCCGAGCGGATCGATCACGACGATCTGCGACAACTGGCCGTCCTTGAAGCCGATCTTCGCCGACTGGAAATTGCTGTCGGCCTTGGAGCGCGGCGCGATCGTCAGCCAGTTCACGCCTGCGCTGGCGCCACCATCGGTCACGACATAGTTGCGGTCGAGCCGCGCCGGGTCGACCAGGATCGCCAGCGGGCTGTTCTGCTCTTCGGGTCCCTGCGGTCGCTTGCTCACCTGTTGCAGGTCGGGCTCGTAGATCCACACGGTTTTGCCGTCGGCGACGACGAGCTGGCGATACGGCTTGACGTATTCCCAACGGAACTGGCGCGGCGTCGCCAGCGACACGCGTCCGGACGACGACTGCTTGAGGCGGCCCTTGGTGTCGTAGACCTCCTGCGAGAAACCGCCCTGAAGCGACTTCAATCCCTGGGTGAAGGCCGCGAGATCAGCGCGGGCGTCGGCATGCGCGACCTGAGCCAGCACCAGCACGCATAGGCCGGTCAGCCATCGGGAAATACGCATCGCTCGCTCCTTGCCAGTGTCCACGGGCAGTGTGCCCCGATCCGGCTGAACCCCGACCTGAATGCGGCTCGGCGCGATCGATCCGTCAAACCGTCACTGCTGGCGCACGCACTGGAAATAGCTGCGCCCGGCGTCGCGTGCGGCGTCCTGGTCGGCGATGCTGTCGGGGATCGCAGCGGTCGTCGCGCACTTGGCGATGCCCGCTTCCAGCGTACCGCAATCGATGCCGCGTCCCGGCTGCTGCGCCTGGGCGTCACGGCTGGCGCAACGCTGGCGCATCCGCGTGTTCATCCGCGTGATGAAATCGGCCTTGGCGATCGGGAACTTCACGTCGCTGAAGTCCATGCCGTGGCCACGATGGCCACCGCCGCCGTTGTCTCCCCCGGCCTGCCCGTCCTGCCCGCGATGACAGGCACCGATCGCCAACACGGCGGTCAGTCCTAGGGTTGCAACGATGGTGGCGCGAAGAATGTTCATGCAGGGCTCCGGGAGGCGGACTTGGTCATGTGTTGGCTGCGTGGTTTGAAATCATGCACCAGTGCGGGTTTGACGACGTGCTGGAAAGCATCATGGAAATTCCAGCGCTGCGACAAGCGGAGCAATGGCTTCAGCTTTTCGTAGAGATAATCGGCGTCGCGGGTAATCCTCGGGAAATGCAGCAGCGTCACCGGGATGTCGTGCTTGGCCAGCGTATAGATGAGCTTGTACAGCTTGGTCGTGAGGATGTCTTCCTGCTGGCCGGGATCCGGCGTATCCCACAACCCGCCAGGCGCATCGTCGTGACCGCTCGCGCGTGAGACCGAGCGTCGGCTTTCCGCCGCACTGAACAGGTCGCGCACCGGCACCAGGACATGGTCGATCACAATGTCGTGATCGGCGAGGACCTCGTCAAGCTGGTCGCACAGCCACGGACTCTTGACGACGTAAGGCGCATGGCGGTCGCGGATATCCAGTTCCATCCCGGCATTGGCCAGTGGATAGATATCGGCCGCGCGTTCGTGGAAGCCGGTCGGCATGCCCAGCGCCGTCATCAACTGGATCAGGAACGTGGTGCCCGCACGCCCGGTTCCGGTGATGACTACGTGATGACGACTCATCGAATGCATTTCTCCAGGCGCCAGGGGACGGCGAAATGCTTCGAATCGCCGTGCGTCGTCGACAACAACGCGCAGGCGATGGTCGTGGTTGACAGCGCTTGGGGAAATCCTCAGTGCTGTGCGGCGAGATCGCCGTAGACGACCTGGGCCCGGAATCCGCGTCGGACCGCCTGCATCAATGCGCGGTACAGGCCGTAATCCTGTGGCTGGCACAAGGCGTGCGGGCCACGCACCGACTTCAACTGCAGGACATGCACGGCCGTGACCTTCTGCCCGTCGCGCTGCCAGCGCGCGCTGTACTGCCCCGCGGCATTGCTGAATTCCATGTCCTTGGGGATCGCATCCAGCTTCACCGACGCGGGAAATTCCAGAACATAGGTTTCCTGCTCGCGCGATTCATCCGAGCAATGGAATGGCACTTCGTTGGCCGGATTGGCATAGCGCTGGTATTTGTTGCGCAGCGAACCGCTGCCCGGCGGCAACGGCAACGTCATCCCGCCCGGCACGCTGAAATCGACGACGTCGTTCGCCTCGAAGCCGAAGCCGTATCCAAAAGGCTGGCGCAGGTCGGTGGCATCGCCATGCAGTTCGAGCCTTCCGCTTCCGATCAATCCCGCCTGGCCAAGGAAGGACTGCTCCACCATCGAGCGGATCTGTCCATTGACCTGGGCGAAGGCGCCACGCAATCCGATTTCGCCCACCGGCCCGATGTCGATGCCGGTCTGGCCCTTGGCGTTTCCGTCAGCGTCGTAACGGAACGTGGTCGCGACCTGGCTGTAATTGCGTTCGGCATCGTTGGCCGGCGTATAGGCCAGGCGACCGTCGCGCGTATGCACGACCGGCTTGCCGAGATCGCCACCCGGCAGCTGGCCGAAGCGCGCGAACGGACTGGTGGAATCGAGGTAGAGATCGAATTCCGGGACATAGTTGATCGCGTGATTGAAACGTTCGACCAGCGCAACCTGCGACCATTCCGGGCCGCTGCCGGCACCGATCAGCACCGGTGAACTGGCGATGCCCTTGGCGGCCAGCAATGCCTCGAGGATGACCGTGTGGTCCTTGCAGTCGCCATAGCGGTTGGCAAGGATGCTGTCGGCGCTGTTGGGTTCGTAGCCGCCGTTGCCGAGATAGATGGCGACATAGCGAATGTTCTTCGCCACCCATTCGTAGATCGCCTGCGCCTGCGCGCGATGGCCATCGATGCCTTGGGTGATGGCATCCGCCTGCGCGCGGATCGCCGGTGTCACCGCGGCGGCGGCTTTCGCCTTGACGTCGTACGCGCGGCCGAGCTGCGAGAAATCGGAATAGGTACTGGCCATCACCACCGGCCCGTATTCCCAGGCTTCGGCGGAGAACGTCTGCGACTTCAGCGGATCGCTGCGACGGTACCGCCAGCGCCAACTGGTGCGATCACCGGCGACCACCGGCTTGTCGCCCTGCACGTCGCGGACGAACAGATGCATCGGCATGACGCTGGGCGCCTGCAGCGTCACTTCGGCGTCGTCGAACTGTTCGAACGGATTGAACGTTTCCAGGATGCGGAAGTAGCCGCCGAACGTCGGATGCAGCACGTGCTTGCGGAAGGAATAGACCAGATGGCTGCCCGGCGCGAGATCCGGGAACACGATGATCTTGACCTTGTAGTCGGCATACATCGGTCCGCTGGCGCTGGAATAACTTTCCTGGCTGTAGATCTTGTCCTTGGGCACATCGCGGCGCTGTCCGTCCGGACCCACCGTGTATGCCTCGAGGACGTCGAGCGTTTCGTGCTTGCTGCTGTAGTCCAGGCGAACCTGGCTGTAGCCGTCGACACCGGCCTTGGTCTTCACCAGGATATCGTTGAAATCCGTCTCGGTATAAGTGGCGTCGGCAGCCACCACGTAGTCGGCGCGATAGCGCACATGACTGGCGTTGTTGGCCGCTTCCTTGGTATTCGCAGCCGACGACGTCGACGTCGCGGGGACGCCCTGGGCCTGCAGCGACACGGGCATGCATAACCACGACAGCAGCACCAGCCATGCGAAACGAATCGTCATCCTTGGACCTCGTTGGAAATGGCGGATGCGGGGACTTATCCGGGTGCCGGCAGCGCTCAGTCGCGTACCGGCGGTGGCGCCAGCACGGTGCGGTCGCCGTTGTGTTCCGGCGGGCTGACCACGCCGGCCGCTTCCATCGCCTCGACCAGGCGCGCGGCGCGGTTGTAGCCGATCTTGAGACGACGCTGCACGCCGGAGATCGAGGCGCGACGCGTTTCGGTGACGATGCGGATCGCCTCGTCGTACAGCGGATCGCTTTCGTCGTCGCCGTTGCTGGACGCTTCCGGCAAGCCGGTCGCGCCGACGCTGCTGCCGTCGTACATCGTCTGCACTTCCTCCAGCACACCGTCGATGTAATCGGGCTGTCCGCTCTGCTTGAGCTGTTCGACCACGCGATGCACTTCCTCGTCGCTGACGAAGGCGCCATGCACGCGTTCCGGCATCGAGGTGCCGGGCGGCATGTAGAGCATGTCGCCGTGGCCGAGCAGCGTTTCCGCGCCGGACTGGTCGAGGATGGTGCGCGAGTCGATCTTGCTCGACACCTGGAAGGCAATGCGGGTCGGGATGTTGGCCTTGATCAGGCCGGTGATGACGTCGACCGAGGGACGCTGCGTCGCCAGGATCAGGTGGATGCCGGCGGCGCGCGCCTTCTGCGCCAAGCGTGCGATCAGTTCCTCGACCTTCTTGCCGACGATCATCATCATGTCGGCGAATTCGTCGATGAAGACGACGATGAACGGCAAGGTATCGAGCGGCTGCGGCGCTTCGTCCGGAATGCCCGACGGCTTGAACAGGGGATCCATGATCGGCTGGCCGGCGTCGGCGGCGTCCTTCACCTTCTTGTTGAAGCCGGCCAGGTTGCGCACACCGACCGCGCTCATCAGCTTGTAGCGGCGCTCCATCTCGCCGACGCACCAGCGCAGGCCGTTGGCGGCCTCCTTCATGTCGGTGACGACCGGCGCCAACAGGTGCGGAATGCCCTGATAGACGCTGAGTTCCAGCATCTTGGGATCGATCATCAGCATGCGCACGTCCTTGGCGCTGGCCTTGAACAGCAGCGACAGCACCATCGCATTGACCGCTACCGACTTGCCGGAACCCGTCGTGCCGGCGACCAGCAAGTGCGGCATGCGCGCGAGATCGGCCACCGTCGGGCGACCGGCGATGTCCTTGCCGAGTGCGAGCGTCAGCGGACTCGGCGACTTGTCGTACTCGCGCGAACGCAACAGTTCCGAGAGATAGATCATCTCGCGGCTGGTGTTGGGGATTTCGAGGCCGATCACCGACTTGCCGGGGATGACGTCGACCACGCGCACCGACTTCACCGACAGGCCGCGTGCAATGTCCTTGTCGAGCGAGCTGATCGAGCTGACCTTGATGCCCGGCGCCGGCTCGATTTCGAAACGGGTGATCACCGGGCCCGGATAGGCGCCGACCACCTGGGCGTCGATGCGGAAATCCTTGAGCTTGTATTCGATCTGGCGCGACAGGGTTTCGAGGGTTTCCTCGTCGTAGCCCTTGGCCTGCGGCTTGGGATCGTCGAGCAGCGCCAGCGGCGGCAATGCGCCAGGATCGCCGCCGACGAACAGCGGAATCTGCTGGTCGCGCTTGGCGCGTTCCGATTTCTCGATGACGGGCGCAGCCGGCGGTTCGATCTTCACCTTCTCGCGCTTGGCGCGCAGTTCGGTATCGACCTTGCGCGCCTCGACGCGCTCTTCGCGCATCTGGCGCGCTTCCTGCCATTCGCTGGCCTGTTGCTGGCCCTTGCGGAACATGCCCGGGACCGCCATCACCCAGCCGCCGATGCGTTCCATCAGCCAGAACCAGGAGAAGCGCGTCGCCAGCGTCACCGAAATCAGCAGCAACGCGATCATGAACAACACGCCGCCGGCCTGGCCGACGGTATGCCGCAGCGAATCCCCCACCAGGCGACCGAGGATGCCGCCCGCACCCGCCGAGAAATTCTCGACGTTGCCGATCCGCAATTGCAGCAGCCCGACCGCGGCGATCAGGAAGGCGAACAGCGCGATCAGGCGCAGCGCCGGGGTGATTTCCGCTTCCTGCTCGCTTGCCTCGGCATCGACCGGCCGGAACAGGGTGATCCACACCACCGCTCCGAGCAGCACCGGCACCAGCCAGGCGACGTAACCGAACAGGTAGATCAGCACGTCGGCCAGCCAGGCGCCGACCTTGCCGCCGACGTTATGCAGCGGCGTGGTGACGCCGACGCTGCTCGACCAGCCCGGATCCTGCGGTGAATACGTGAACAGACAGGCGAACAGATAGAGCAGGATCGGCGCGACGGCAATCAGGGTGATGTCGCGGATCATCCGCTTGCGCTGCGGACTCATCGGCGGCCGCGGCTCGGCCATCGCGCGAGCGCGCTCGGTCCCGGTGTCGGATTTGGCGCGGGTGCGGCGATTGGGTCGAGTGGCTGCCAAGGTGTGTTCTGACTCGGGAGATGTTGGGCTGGGGGTTGATGGAACGGGCATCAGCCCGCATCTGAATGGAACGGACGCTTACACTAGCCGCCTGCCCTACTTCATACGATCCCAAGTATAACGATCATGTCGATGTCCTCCCCGAAGCATTGCCGCCTGCTCATCCTCGGTTCCGGCCCCGCCGGCTGGACCGCCGCCGTATACGCGGCCCGCGCCAACCTCAAGCCCGTCGTGGTGACCGGCATGGCGATCGGCGGACAGCTGATGACCACGACCGAAGTCGACAACTGGCCCGGCGACGCCCACGGCCTGATGGGGCCGGCGTTGATGGAACGCATGCAGGCGCACGCCGAACGCTTCGACACCGAGGTGGTGATCGACCAGATCCACAGCGCCGACCTGTCCAAGCGTCCGTTCCGCCTGGTCGGCGACGCCGGCGAATACACCGCCGACGCGCTGGTCATCGCCACCGGCGCGACGGCCAAATATCTCGGCCTGCCCAGCGAAGACCACTTCAAGGGTCGCGGCGTCTCCGCCTGCGCGACTTGCGACGGCTTCTTCTACAAGGAAAAGGATGTCGCCGTGATCGGCGGCGGCAATACCGCGGTCGAGGAAGCGCTCTACCTCGCCAACCTGTGCAACAAGGTCTACCTGGTGCACCGTCGCGACACCCTGCGCGCCGAGAAGATCATGCAGGACAAGCTGTTCGCCAAGATCGAGGCCGGCAAGATCGTGCCGATCTGGCATCACGCGGTGGACGAAGTACTGGGCGACGACATGGGCGTCACCGGCCTGCGCCTGAAGTCGACCCAGACCGGGCAGACGCAGGACATCGCCGTGCACGGCATGTTCGTGGCGATCGGCCATCATCCCAATACCCAGATCTTCGACGGCCAGCTGGCGATGTCGAACGGCTATCTGGAGATCAAGTCCTGCCTCGAAGGCGGTGCCACCATGACTTCGACCCCGGGCGTGTTTGCCGCCGGCGATGTCGCCGACCAGCACTATCGCCAGGCGATCACCTCGGCCGGTTTCGGCTGCATGGCCGCGCTCGACGCCGAGCGCTGGCTGGAGTCGAACGGCTGACTCAAGACCGCGCCCGCCGCCTCGCCCGCATGAAGGCCATTGCCCTGGCCTTCATGCTCGGTGCGATCGCATTGCTGGTGGTGGCGCAACATTTCGGGCGGCAAGGCGTTTGGGGCTGGGTCGGCGCCTTCGCCGAAGCGGCCACCGTTGGCGCCCTGGCCGACTGGTTCGCGGTGGTCGCGTTGTTCCGCCATCCCCTGGGATTGCCGATCCCGCACACCGCGATCATCCCGCGCAACAAGAAGCGCATCGCCGACGCGCTGGCGCGTTTCGTCGCCGATAACTTCCTTGCCCCCGAGCAGATCCTGAAACGGGTGGACGAATGGAATCCAGCGCTGCGCCTCGGCGAATTCCTCTCGACCCCGGAACGCCTCGAACAATTGTCGCGGCAGTTGCAGTCGTGGGCGCGGCAATCGCTGGATGCGCTGGATTCCCCGGCGTTTGAGCGCGAACTGATGGCGATGGCCAGCCGCCAACTGCAGCACTGGGACGCGGCGCGCACCGCATCGCAGCTGATGCATGTCCTCACCCGTGGAGGCCATCACCAGAAAGTGCTGAATGCCGGCCTGTCGCAGGTCGCGGCATGGATGGGCCAACCCGGCGTGCGCGATTTCATCACTGAAAAACTGATCGTGATGGCCCGCCGGGAATTCCCCAAGCTCACCTGGCTGGCCGACAAGCTCGACTACACCGAAGACCTCGCCGTCTCGCTGTCGACCCGTCTCGCCAACGCGATCATCGAGGAAGTGCAGGACGTGTTGAACACGCCCGACCACCCCCTGCGCCAACGCTATGGCGCCGAAGCCATGCGCCTGATCGATGCCCTCGAGGACGACCCCGAGCTGCAGCAGCGCATCGCCGCGTTCAAGCAGAAGCTGATCGACAGTCCCGAACTGCAGGACTATGTCCGTGGCCTGTGGCGGCAGCTGCGCGACTGGCTGCGCGGCGATCTCGCCAATGACGATTCCACCAGCATGCGGCAGTTCCGCCAGCACGCCGAACGCCTGGGGCGGCGCCTGCGCGACGATCCGGTGTGGCAGGCCACCGCCAACGAACAGTTGCGGATCGCCGGCGAGCACATCGCCGCGCAACTGCGTGTCATCGCGCCGGCCTATATTCGCCAGACCGTGGATGCATGGGACACTCGCTTCCTGGTCGACGAAATCGAACGCAGCGTCGGCCGCGACCTGCAATATATCCGCCTCAACGGCACGGTGATCGGCGGACTCGCCGGTCTCCTGCTCCACGCGATCTTCCAACTCCCCCTGCTGCATTGAATCGAGGACGCCATGCTGACCCTGCATATCGCCAACAAGAACTATTCGTCGTGGTCGCTGCGGCCCTGGGTATTGCTGAAGACGCTCGGCATTCCGTTCGAGGAACGCATGCATCCCTTCGGCGAACTCTTCTCGTTCTCGCCGACGCGCCGCGTGCCCTGCCTCAACGACGGCGACATCACTGTCTGGGATTCGCTGGCGATCACCGAATACCTGGCCGAACACCATTCGGAAGTGTGGCCGCGCGATGTCATCGCCCGTGCCTGGGCGCGTTCCGCCGCGGCGGAAATGCATTCCGGATTCGCAGAGTTGCGCAATGTCTGCTCGATGAGCTGCGGCCAGCGGGTCAAATTGGCTTCGATATCGCCTGCGCTCGCCGATGACATCGCCCGCCTCGATGCACTGTGGAACGAAGGCCTGTGGCGCTTCGGCGGTCCGTTCCTCGCCGGCAGCGAATTCACCGCGGTCGATGCCTTCTTCGCACCGGTCGCGTTCCGCATCCAGACCTATGGATTGAAGCTGGGCGACGCCGCATCCGCCTACGCACAACGCCTGCGCGACCTGCCGGCCATGCGCGACTGGTATGCCGCCGCACTCGCGGAAACCTGGCGCGAACAGGCACACGAAGACAGCATCTCTGCGCACGGCCGCGTGACCGACGACCTGCGCGTTCCCGCGGCCTGACCGGAGCGATGCCCGCACTGCAGGCCCGCATCCTCGAATCGCTCGACGCCATTCCCGCCGGGCGCTGGGACGCGCTGCATTCCAGCGATCACCCCTTCGTTCACCATGCCTTCCTGTCGGCGCTGGAACGCACCGGCTGCCTGCGCGCTGATTGGGGCTGGGCGCCGCATCACCTGACGCTGTGGGACGAAGAAACGCTGGTCGCCGCGGCGCCGATGTACCTGAAGTCCAATTCGCATGGCGAGTTCGTGTTCGATTTCACCTGGGCGCACGCCTATGCCCAGCACGGCCTCGAGTACTACCCGAAATGGTTGTGCGGCGCGC
Source organism: Lysobacter sp. (assembly GCA_027306995.1). GTDB lineage: Bacteria > Pseudomonadota > Gammaproteobacteria > Xanthomonadales > Xanthomonadaceae > Solilutibacter. Next base: position 101,154 of record DAHUXS010000019.1, on the reverse strand, counting down.
CGTATTCGCCGGTCACCGGGCCACGCCTGCTGGCACCGACGCAGGAGCTTCGCCAGGCGCTTGCGACCGCAATGACCAAACTGTGCAGCGCGCAGGAGTTGTCGTCGGTGCATGTCAATTTTCATCCCGAAGATGAAGATTCCAGCTTTGGCGAAGACTGGCTGCTGCGCGAGGACATCCAGTACCACTGGAACAACGGCGATGGCTGGAAGACATTCGACGACTATCTCGCCGCGATGGATGCCAAGCATCGCAAGAACATCCGCCAGGAACGCGCCAAGGTCGAACGTGTCGGCGTGACCTTCCGCATCGTGCACGGCGATGAAGCCAGCGATGCCGATCTCGGCGCGATCCATGGGTTCTATCTGCAGACCTTCGCCGAATACGGCAACTCACCGGCGTTGACGCTGGAATTCCTTCGCGACATCGCCAGCACGATGCCGCGGCAACTGGTGCTGTTCATCGCCGAAGTCGATGGCGAGGCCATCGCCGGCGCGCTCTGCCTGCGCGGCGGCGACACCTTGTACGGCCGTTACTGGGGCAGCCATGCGCAACTACCGGGCCTGCATTTCGAGACCTGCTACTACCAGGGCATCGACTACTGCCTGCGTCATGGACTGACGCGTTTCGAGCCCGGCGCACAGGGCGAACACAAGATCGCGCGCGGCTTCCTGCCCACGCTCGTACGCAGCCGCCACTGGATCGCCGACCCGCGCTTCCGCGGTGCGCTCGGCGACTGGTGCGCCGCCGAACGTCGCGATGTCCGTCGCCATGCCGTGCGATTGCATCGGCACTCGCCATTCCGCGATGGCGACATCCGGCCATGATTCCGATCCTGCCCGGCGATCCGGACGCGCCATTCCCGCCCGTGGAGCGCGCCCTGCGCCAGCCGGATGGCCTGCTCTGCGCCGGCGGCGACCTGTCGCCGACACGCCTGGTCAATGCCTACCGCCACGGCATCTTCCCGTGGTTCAACCCGGGCGAACCGATCCTGTGGTGGTCGCCGGATCCACGCATGGTGTTTCGCACGGATGGCGTACGCCTGTCGACGAAGTTCCGCCGTGGATTGCGCCATAGCAGCTGGACCCTGCGCGCGGACACCGCCTTCGCCGAGGTCATGCGCGCCTGCGCGACCTCGCCGCGCCCGGGCCAACGCGGGACCTGGATCGGCGCGGACATGATCGATGCCTACGTGGAACTGCATCGACTTGGCCATGCCCATTCGGTGGAAGTCTTCGACGAGGAACGTCTCGTTGGCGGCATCTATGGCGTCGCCATCGGCCGGATGTTCTACGGCGAATCGATGTTCTCCGGCGAGTCCGGCGGCTCCAAGATCGCGCTGGCCGCGCTCGCCCGGTTCCTGCAGAACCGTGGCTGGCCGCTGATCGATGCCCAGGTCGAGAGTCCGCACCTGCGCACCCTCGGCGCGGAAACGATGCCGCGAGACCTGTTCGCGCGACGGATCGCGGCGCTGGTGGACCTGCCCGGAGTCGTCGAGCCGTGGACCGCCGATCTGCCCGGCTTGCCTGTCTCCGGGCTGGCCGACTAGACCTATTTCGGGCCGGGTCTGGCCGCTTTTTGCGCCGATCCCGTTGGCATGCGACAATTCCCCTCTTTCGGGCGCCGCACCGGCTGCCCACCTACTTGAGTATTTATGGCGAAAGACGACGTCATCGAGTTCGAAGGCACGATCTCCGAGACCCTGCCGAACACCATGTTCCGGGTCAAGCTGGAGAACGGGCACGAGATCATTGCCCACATTTCCGGGCGCATGCGCAAGAACTACATCCGCATCCTGACCGGCGACCGCGTCAAGGTCGAGATGACGCCCTACGACCTGACCAAGGGCCGCATCACCTATCGTCACCGCTGATCGCGGCGATACGCACCAAAGAAAAAGGCGACCCGAGGGTCGCCTTTTTCGTGCCTGCAACGATCACACCACCGGCGCGGTTTCTTCCTTCGGCGCCGCCGGGCTGGCGGCTTCGATGTTCAGCACCAGGCCGTCGTCGTTGGCATCGAGACCGACATGGCCGCCTTCCACCAGCTTGCCGAACAGCAGTTCGTCGGCGAGCGGACGCTTGACCTTGTCCTGAATCAGGCGCGCCATCGGGCGCGCGCCCATCAGCGGATCGAAGCCATTCTGCGCCAGCCACTCGCGCGCCTTCTGCGTGGCGGACAGGGTGACGTGCTTCTCCTGCAACTGCGCTTCGAGTTCGATCAGGAACTTGTCGACCACGCGCAGGATGTGATCGGTGCCCAGCGCCTGGAACTGCACGATCGCGTCAAGGCGATTGCGGAATTCCGGGCTGAAGCCCTTGCGGATCACTTCCATCGCATCCGTGCTGTGGTCCTGGCGGGTGAACCCGATGCTGCGACGCGCGGCCTGGGCAGCGCCGGCATTGGTCGTCATCACCAGGATCACGTTGTGGAAGTTGGCCTCGCGACCGTTGGTGTCGGTCAGCACGCCGCGGTCCATCACCTGCAACAGGATGTTGAAGATGTCCGGATGCGCCTTCTCGACTTCGTCGAGCAACAGCACGCAATGCGGCGTCTTGACGATCTTCTCGGTCAGCAGGCCGCCCTGGTCGAAACCGACATAGCCCGGAGGTGCGCCGATCAGGCGACTGATCGAATGCGGCTCCATGTACTCGCTCATGTCGAAGCGCACCAGTTCGATGCCGAGCTGCATCGCCAGCTGCTTGGTCACCTCGGTCTTGCCGACGCCCGTGGGACCGGCGAACAGGAAGCTGCCAATCGGCTTGTCGGGATTGCCAAGGCCGGAACGCGCGAGCTTGATCGCCGAAGCCAGTGTCTCGATCGCCGGGTCCTGGCCGAAGATCACCATCTTCAGGTTGCGCTCGAGCTGCTGCAGGGTGTCCTTGTCGCTGGTGTTGACCTGCTTGGGCGGGATGCGCGCCATCTTGGCGACGATGGTTTCGATCTCCTCGACATCGATCACCGATTTGCGCAGCGTTTCCGCGATGATGCGCTGGCGGGCGCCGGCTTCGTCGATCACGTCGATCGCCTTGTCGGGCAGCAGGCGGTCGTTGATGTGCTTCACCGAGAGATCGACCGCAGCCTGGATCGCGTCATCGGCATAGCTCACGCCGTGGTGCGCTTCGTACTTCGGCTTCAGGCCCTTGAGGATCTCGACGGCCTCGTGGACGGTCGGCTCGACGATGTCGATCTTCTGGAAACGACGGGCGAGCGCGCGGTCCTTCTCGAACACGCCGCGGTATTCCTGGAAGGTGGTCGAACCGATGCAGCGCAGCTCACCCGACGACAGCGCCGGCTTGATCAGGTTGCTGGCGTCCATCGTTCCGCCCGATGCCGAACCGGCGCCAATGATGGTGTGGATCTCGTCGATGAACAGCACCGCGTTCGGGATCTTCTTGAGCGCGGCCAGCACGGCCTTGAGGCGCTTCTCGAAATCGCCGCGATACTTCGTTCCGGCAACCAGGCTGCCAAGATCGAGCGAGAAGATCGTCGCGTCCTTCAGCACTTCCGGCACGTCGCCCTCGACGATGCGCTTGGCCAGGCCCTCGGCGATCGCGGTCTTGCCGACGCCGGCTTCGCCGACGTAGAGCGGGTTGTTCTTGCGGCGACGGCACAGCACCTGGATGGTGCGCTCGATTTCGTCGGCGCGACCGACCAACGGATCGATCTTGCCTTCCTTCGCAGAGGCGTTGAGGTTGGTCGCAAACTCGGCCAACGGATCACCGCCACCGGCGCTGCCGCCCTCCTCGCCCTCGCCTTCCTCGCCGGAGCGCGAGGCATCGGACGACGCCTGTTCCTCGCCATGCTTGGACAGGCCGTGCGAAATGAAATTGACCACGTCGAGGCGGGTCACGTCCTGCTGGTTGAGCAGGTATACCGCGTGCGAATCCTTCTCGCCGAAGATCGCCACCAGCACGTTGGCGCCGGTGACTTCGGCCTTGCCGGAGCTCTGGACATGGTAGACGGCGCGTTGCAGCACGCGCTGGAAGCCCAGCGTCGGCTGGGTGTCGCGGCCGTCGTCTTCCGGCAGCACCGCGACCGAGGCTTCGATCGCGCGTTGCAGGTCGGCCTTCAGGCGCGGGATATCGGCGCGGCAGGCGGTCAGGACTTCACGCGCGGCGGGATTGTCGACCAGTTCCAGCAGCAGGTGTTCCACGGTCATGAATTCGTGGCGCTGCTCGCGGGCGTGCTTGTAGCACTGGCCGATGGTGGTCTCGAGGTCTTTGGAAAACATGGAGCTTTCCCCAATGATGGTCTGGGACCGTTATGGGGACGACGCTACGCCTTTTCCACCCGGCACAACAAGGGATGCTGTTCCAGCCTGGCGTATTCGTTCACCTGCCCGGCCTTGGACTCGGCGACATCGCGGGTATAGACCCCGCACACGGCCTGGCCACGGGTATGGACGTGGAGCATGATCTGGGTCGCCTTCTCCAGGTCCATGGCGAAAAAGCGCGTCAAGACCTCCACCACGAAGTCCATCGGGGTGAAATCGTCGTTCAGCATCAGCACCGCATAGCGCGAAGGTGGCTGCGTTTCCGGCCGCGCAACCTCGGCCACGGTACCGCGCTCTTGGGCGGTGTCGCGTTCCTGGCTCATGCGGCAATTATAAATCCTGACATTACAAAACGCCTCCCGCCGAATGGACGCCGCCGGGCCGTGACCGCACAATGGTTTGATTCCGCTGGGGATTCTTGATGTGAGCTACCGCGAAGGCCGCTTCTGGCAACCCGATGTCACCGTCGCCACCGTGGTGGTGCGCGATGGTCGCCTGCTGATGGTCGAGGAAAACGCCGGTGGCCGCGTGGTGATCAACCAGCCGGCCGGCCACCTCGAACCCGACGAGACGCTCCAGGCTGCCGCCCTGCGCGAGACGCTGGAGGAAACCGGCTGGCACGTGCGGCTGACCGCCTTCATCGGCGCCTACCAGTGGACCGCGCCGCCGGCCCCGGAGGGCTCGGGCCGCCACTACCTGCGCTTCGCCTTCGCCGCGGAGCCGGTCGAACACGACGCCGCGCGTTCGCTCGACGACGGCATCATCGCCGCACACTGGTGGACGCCGGCGGAGCTGGAGGCACGCATGGCCGACCATCGCAGCCCGATGGTGTGGCGCGTCGCTCAGGACTTCCTTTCCGGCCGCCGCTACCCGCTCGACATGGCCGCGCAGCTGAAGTGAGCGTGGTGCAATGAGCGCGGCAAGCATCATTGTTGGCCTGTCCGGGGGCGTCGACTCCTCGGTGGCGGCGCTGCGCCTGCGCGACACCGGCGAGTCGATCGCCGGACTGTTCATGCAGAACTGGGCCGACGACGGCAGCGGCGAATGCCGCGCCGAAGACGATCGTCGCGACGCGGTGGCAGTGGCAGGACGGCTCGGGATTCCGATCCACTTCCGCGACTTCTCCAGCGAATACTGGGATGGCGTGTTCCGCCATTTCCTCGACGAATACGCCGCCGGACGCACGCCCAACCCGGACGTGCTGTGCAATCGCGAAGTGAAGTTCAAGCACTTCCTCGATGCCGCCCGCGAACTCGGCGCCAAACAGATCGCCACCGGTCATTACGCGCGCATCGACGAACGCGACGGCCGCTGGCGCCTGCTGCGCGCGATCGACGGCGACAAGGACCAGAGTTATTTCCTGCACCAGCTCGGCCAAGCGCAACTGACGGCGACGCGTTTCCCGCTCGGCGAGTTGCACAAGCCCGACGTGCGCAAAATGGCCGCCGAAGCAAAACTGCCGACCGCGGCGAAGAAGGATTCCACCGGCATCTGCTTCATCGGCGAGCGCGACTTCCGCACGTTCCTGTCGCAATACCTGCCGATGCAGGCCGGCGAGATCCGCACGCCCGACGGCAGCGTCCTCGGCGAACACCAGGGCGTGTTCTTCCATACCCTCGGCCAGCGCGGTGGGCTGCAACTGGGTGGCGTGCGCGGACGCGATGCCGCGCCGTGGTACGTGGTCGGCAAGGACGTCGCCCGCAACATCCTCTATGTTGAACAGGGCCACGATTCGCCGTGGCTGCAATCGAACCGCCTGCGTTCGGAAACCATGCACTGGATTTCCGGCGAAACACGCCCCACATCGTTCCAGTGCCTGGCGCAGACGCGCTACCGCCAGCCGGCGGAAGCCTGCACCGTGATCCCGCGCGACGACGGCAGCGTCGACGTGCAGTTTGCGCGGCCGCAACGCGCGGTGACGCCTGGACAATCGCTGGTCCTTTACGATGGCGATGAATGCCTCGGCGGCGCAGTGATCGCCGCCACCGACGCCCCCCTCGAACCGACATTTCCCGCATGAGCCAAGCCCCAGTCCAGGATCGCGTCCTCGCCCTCGCCGGCCTTGCACAGGCATTGGTACAGGTGCGCCGCCTCGCCGAGAACGGCCAGGCCGATGTTCGGGCGATGGATGGCGTGCTCGCGAGCGTGTTCCAGCTCGATCCCGAAAGCACCGACGACGTCTACGGCACCGTCGGCACGATTCGCCCCGGCCTGTTGCGCCTGCGCGAACAGCTGCGCAAGGAATCACGCGATCCGCAATTTCCGAAACTGGTGATGGGCGTGCTGGCGCTGGAACGCAGCTACAGCCGCGACAGCGACGTGCAACGCAGGTTGCGCGACGACATCGGGCAACTCGCCGCGCACAGCGCCGGACAGGAACCGACGCAACCGGCGGTCCTCAACGCGCTCGCCGACCTCTATGTGAAACACATCAGCCCACTGTCGCCGAAGGTGATGGTGCAAGGCAATCCGCACTACCTCAACCAGACCGGCGTGGTCGGCGAGATCCGTGCACTGTTGCTGGCGGCGCTGCGTTCGGCGGTACTGTGGCGACAGCTCGGCGGATCGTCGCTGGATTTTTTGTTGCAACGCAAGCGAATGACGGATGCCGTGGAAGCCTTGTTGCAGAAGAGTTGACCCCTGCACTGGGAAAACGTGCATGAAGAAAAATGCACGCTCGATTAGCGCAACATTTCGCGCCGATATCTAGCAGGCGTCGTGCCGAGGTAGCGTTTGAAGAACCGAGTCATGTGGGATTGATCCGAGAACCCGCAAGCACTCGCCACACTTGCCAATGACAGTTTGCCATCCCCGAGCAGGAGTTTTGCGCGCTCGATTCGCATCTTCTGCAAGAACTGGTGCGGTGTCTGTTTCATTGTGCACGCAAATCGCTCGTAGAAAATCGTCTTGCTCATCCCTACGCTTTTGGCCAAGTCGGAAAATTGAAATTTCCCGTGCAAATTGCTGTTCATGAAATCATTGATCGCACGCACTTGCGCGGCAGAAAGCGGCGCCCTGCTCTCTGCGACCGCCGGGACATCCCTGAGTTGCGCGTGGCGAACGAGAACCTGAGCAGCCATTGCCCGCGCCAAATAATCGCTGCGCCATTGTCCGTCTTCCGGTTCATCCAGCATATGCTCGCTGGCGCGCATCAGATACCCCAGATATGTATCTTTCGTCGCTGTCGGAGAAAGTATCTCGATGGCATCAAGTTGCCTGCCAAAAATTTCGTCGGCCACCTCTTTGAGCACATGCTCCCTAACGAATGCACTGAAAGCGACACTTGGCGTTGACAGCGATATGTGAGTGGTTACGCCCGGCGCGGTAATGAGAATACTGCGCTGCGGTATTACCCCATTGCGCCCCCTGCCTTCCTTTTCGACTTCGGCTTTCATGTCGTAGAGCGGCGTCGAGATCCAAACACTGGAAACCGCGCGCATGGTGTCGGTGTAGGGCACCAGACCTGCCAAGACCACGATCATGTCTGACCAGCCGAGGCTCTCGCTTGAATCGATGGCTTTGCGGTATGTTCCGAAGGAAAGCGAAGTATCGGCCAACGTAAAGTTGGGAGGAATGGGCTGTACGATTTTTGTCGTCATCGTGATGCATCCAGAGCTTCATGCTCACCGCGAATCCAACATTTCCACCTGCCGTTCTTTCCGCAGTAGAGGTAAATCTTCGTTGGAACCGCGCCCGTGTTTGGCAGTGTCTACCTACAGCACCGAACAGGCAACCGTGAAGGTCACACTGCTATTGGCCGGGAACACCGGGATCGTTTCGCCTCCCACCGTGAACATATTCGCTGGCGTGGCTGGGCACATCGCCCCCCCAGTTGTGCTCGCGCAAGTTGCCACACAACCACTCAACCCTGCCCCCGGAACATCCTTGACCACGGCATTGTTGGCGGCGCTCGGTCCACCATTGCTGGCAACAATGGTGTATGTCGTGGTGGTCCCAGAAACCACTTGCGTACCGCCATCGCTCTTGGTGATCGACAGGTCGGCTTGCTGATGGATATTGGTATAAGTGCAGACGATCGTACTGTCCGTATTGCCTACCGTCAGCGTTGTCCCGCTCAAGCCACTGGTCCCGGTACAGGCAACGGAACCGTTGTATAGCCCGGCATTTGCGACCACCAACACTTCCACCAGAGTCAACACGTCACCTGTGTTCACCGTCACCGGCGTGGAATCCGTGTCCAGTTCGTTGGCACTGCCCGCGGTCGAGACCAGGGTGTCGAGCACCGTCGCCCCGCGCGAAATCGTCACCGTCGTGCTGTCACCCACCACCGCACCCGACCATTGCTTGCGCAGGGTCAATGTCGTTGCTTTTTGATCGGTATCGCCGACCGTGTTATTGGCGGGGACCGTTTCTGTCACTCCCGCCGGCACGGCAACACTGGCCGTGTTGGTGATGCTGCCTGCCGCAGCAGCATCGAAAGTCGCATTCACGGTAAAGGTGACGCTGCCTCCCGGCGTCAACAATGGGACAACAATGCCAGCACCTTGCATCAACGTCTTGGTGACGTTGCCGGCAGTGGGACATTGCGAGTTCAAAGTCGGACTGCTGCAAGCGACCGTATTGATCGTCAGGTTGGCGACTGCCGGATCCGTGAACATGGCGCCGCTTACGCTGGTCGCGCCGCTGTTGGAAACCACAATGGTGTAATTCACAGTCTGGCCAGGAGTATAGACCGTCTGTCCATCGGTTTTGGTGATGACCAGATTCGTAGGAGAAGGACCACTGAATTCCGAAGTCGCACCGATGGTAGTCGTGCTCGTGGCGACACAGCCGGAGTTTTGGCAGCGTGTCGCGGTCATGCGCACGCTGGCGGAATCCACACCAGGAATGCTGCAACTGCTCGGCAGGATGGCGCTGGGGCTTGCGACCAGGCAAAAGCCCAGCCAAGTCTGGCCTTCGCCGTATCCGGTCGGGTCTACCCCGCTGGGATTGTTGTAAAAATCGATACGAAACCCGTTGGGGTTGCTGACTGTATCAAGGACAAAATTGACAGTGTTGCCGGAAATACCGGTCACAATCGGGAAATTCTGCAGACCATTCGGCCCAACGTCGACGTCGCCTACATCATTAAGCGTAACGCCGCCTGTACTGTTATTCAGGTTCAGGTTTATCGCCAGACCGCCATTGGCATAGATGCTGTTGGCGTAAATGGCATTATTGTCGGCATTGAGCCCGGTAACCTCGACACCGTGGCCATTGCAGTTAGTTACGGTATTTCCCGTAACCGTATTGTTCGTGATGACAAATCCCTTGCTGCCGTCGAAACTGATGCCCTGACCCGTGCAGCCGTTGATGGTATTGCCCTGCAGCAAGTTGTTGTTGTATTGAACGGTCGAAGTACCGCCGGGCTGGAAAGCGATGCCGTCGCCAGCCGCGATGTTGGTAATGGTGTTGTTGCTGAAAATGCTGTTGCTGGTGCCCCCCAGGGTATTGCCCTGGATTTGGATCGCGTTGCGATTGATGTTGCTGATCGCATTGTTGCTGATGGTGAGACCGTTCGCATCCTGGATGCGAATGGCCCATAAACTCAAATTGGTGATGCCGAGGTTCAGCACCTGACTGTTGCTGGCGCCTGGGCCTACAAGGTCGATTCCGAGGAAGCTCGCACCGCCGCCATTGAGAGTGATGCCGCTGCCATTGAGAGTCAATGTATCTGTAATGTCGGGCAGTTGCGACACGAGATTGATCGTGCCCGACACATTGAACTGAATGCTGTCGTCCACCGTGGTCGTTGCATTGGCGGCGGTAATCGCGGCGCGCAAGGTGGGGCAACTGAAATTGGGACTGATACCCGTGCAGGCACCTGCACCATCTCCCAATGTGGTGACGGTATAGGTATCGGCTTGTGCGGAGCCAGACCAGGACCACGCGAAGGATGCAGCGACGAATAGTACGAACCGTAGCTTGTGGCTCATTTTTTTTGTTACGTGCATTGCAGCTTTCCTTTCCGCAAATCAAGCGCATCCCTGCACGCAACGACTTCTTGCGTGAGATGTCGCAGTCAATTTATGGCGAAAATTTCCGGACCGCGAAGCAACAGGCAGCGTCTTCAAGAAGCGAACGACATCACCTGCTTGATCCAGGAATTTGCCCCAGCGCGCCCGCACAAAAACCACACGAAATACGCGACGCATCCTTGGATCTTATTACGCACTTTTGTGCGGAAAATAGAATGATTGTTCTTATTTTTTGTACGAATGTCCGAAGACAGTCGTCACGCATGCCTACAACACCGCGCAGGCAACCGTGAAGGTCACACTGCTGTTGGCCGGGAACACCGGGATAGCCGTGCCTCCTGCCGCAAACACATCCGCGGGCGTGGCTGGACACACCGCCCCCCCGGCTGTGCTTGTGCAAGTTGCCACACAACCACTCAACCCTGCCCCCGGAACATCCTTGACGACGGCATTGTTGGCCGCGTTCGGCCCGCCATTGCGGGCAACGATGGTGTACGTCGTGGTGGTCCCTGAAACCACTTGCGTACCGCCATTGCTCTTGGTGATCGACAGGTCGGCTTGCTGGCGAGCATTGGTATAAGTGCAGACGATCGCACTATCCGTGTTGCCGACCGTCAGCGTCGCTCCGCTCAAACCGCTGGTTCCGATACAGGCGATGGCACTGTTGTATAGGCCGGTATTTGCGACCGCCAGCACTTCCGCCAGAGTCAACACGTCACCGGCGTTCACCGTCACCGGCGTGAGGTCCGTGTCCAGTTCGTTAGCGCTGCCCGCATCGGAGACCAGGGTGTCGAGCACTGTCGCGCCGCGCGAAACCGTCACCGTCGCATCGTCGCCGACGACTGCACCCGACCATTGCTTGCGTAGGGTCAATGTCGCCACTTTCTGATTGGTGAATATGCAATTCACCCCGCTGTCGACGGGCATGGTGAAGGCGCCGCTCAAGCCGGATTGGCTCACGGTCACGGTGGCGCCATTGCTGACCTTCTGGCAGTCCAGGGTGGTGACATAGCCCCCCGCACTACCGGAAGTAAATGCTTCGGCCACAGTCACCGAAGACCCCAGCAGCGCTTGTTCCACGTCGGGCGTTGTCGTCGAGGGTGCAGTCGAAGTGCCACTGACGTTGCTGCTGACATTCGCGCCGGTGATGGTCAAGCTGACCGTATCGCCGGTAACGGCGTTCTTCCAGACCTTGGTCAAATTGACTGGTCGAGTGACATTCAGCACGGCACACGTGCCGCTGGCCGGCGGAATCACGAGTATGGATGAAGCGAAATTGCTGCCGCAATTCTGCAGCGTTGGCGAGGTCACCGTACTGCCCACCTGCACGCTGACCATCACCGTGCAACTGACAACCGCCGGAAGATTGCCGGCAATCCCGATCGAAGTCGCACCCACTGCACCGGTCAACGTCGCGGTCGTCCCCGCAGTGCCGGCGGAATTCCTGCAGGTGCCGCCCACCGCCGTGCTGGCCAGAGTCATGCCTGCAGGCAGATTGTCGGTGAAACTCCAGCCCGGCTTGGCAAGCAGGTCAGTCGTATTGGTGACGGTGAATGTCAGGGTCACCGTTCCTCCCGCAGCAACCGTGGTCGGGGAAAACGACTTGCTCACGCTTGGCGTCACATCCAGGAGCACGAAATTGTCGACCGCACCGTCATTGCCGGTAGCGCTCGTCGTCGTGTTGTCCATGCGCAACCGATACGAGCTCCCCGCCGTGACCGCTATCGGCGTATTCGCGACGATGCTTTTCGCGCGCCAGATCCCTCCTCCAGGACCACCGGGTTGGAATATCGTTCCGCCATTGCAGGCATTGACCGCGCCGCCGCCATTGAGCTGGGTGGTCGCCCCGCCCGCATTCACCAGGAAAAAATTGTATTGTGCGGGGGAAGTACCGGAATAAGTGCCGCCAGCTCCATTCGGATCACCGGGGCAGCTTGTCTGTATGGTATCGACGCCAAAAGTGATGAAATGTTGGCCTATTCCTGGAATGGTAATGAGGTTGTTGGTGATAAATTCGACATTGGAGCCGGAGGCATTATTTGTGACGGCTGTATAGGCAGCCAATACACTTTCGTTGTTGGCAGCGGCCGAGCTTAGCCCGTGGTAGATACCCATGAAATACGCAAGGCCCCCGACTGCACCTGTCGCGCTACAGCCAGCGAAATTGCTGGCGCTGGCATTACTGACGACCTCGCCATTGCAGAAGGAACCGTTATTCCAGTAGCTGGATGCGGTAGCGTTGTAGGTTTCGTTCAATGCCGCGGCGGCGCCCGTATACGCCGTAATCGCTTGTGGCGTCGTCGTCGGATTGGGCCTGTTTTCGAAGTTCTCGAAATAGATCTGAACCGGTGCGGTTTGTGCGCAAACCAAGGATGGGCTCACAAGCAACACGACCAATAGCAGCGACAGCCCCCCGCTTGTGCACAGCAGCCCGGCTATCCTTTTTTTGAGCGATTTGTCATGGCCAGCTCGCATCCATACGTTTGCCATCAATTCCCTGCTCGTCAGTAATTCAGTCTTCCAGCCATGCGCGGCCAGTTCACGATGGTGTTCTTGAACACGACGGCTTCCGCGAAGCCCATGCCCTGCTCGTGATGCGAGTCAATGCTATTGCCCCAATCAAATTCGGCAATAGAACAATCGTTTGTAGTTTTTGAAAGATCTTCCGGAATGGCATGACTGATGACCGGCGTCACAACATCGTTTTCTGGAGGAAAAATTTCATTCAGGCTCGGGAATGAAGCCCATGCCATCGCGGGGCTGCCCGACTGACAATCATTACGTTGCGAACGAGATCGTGCGCAACATACGTGGCTACTGTTAAAAATCTCGCAAAGAAAAACGCCCGGGAATCCCGGGCGTTTTCGTTACAACATATTGCGATGGATCAGGCCGCGACCTTGTCCGCCACTTCCTTGTATTCCTCGATCTGGTCGAAGTTCATGTAGCGATAGATCTCGGCGCCCTTGCTGTTGATCACGCCGATGTCCGCCATGTATTCCTCGCGGGTCGGAATGCGACCTAGGCGCGAGCAGATCGCCGCGAGTTCCGCCGAACCGAGATAGACGTTGGTGTTGCGGCCCAGACGGTTCGGGAAGTTGCGGGTCGAGGTCGAGAATACCGTCGCGCCTTCGCGCGCCTGCGCCTGGTTGCCCATGCACAGCGAGCAGCCCGGCATTTCCATGCGCGCACCGGCGGTGCCGAAGGTGCCGTAATGGCCTTCCTTGGTCAGTTCCGATGCGTCCATCTTGGTCGGCGGTGCGACCCACAGGCGGGTCGGGATGTCGCGCTTGCCTTCCAGCAGCTTGGCGGCGGCACGGAAGTGACCGATGTTGGTCATGCACGAACCGATGAAGACTTCGTCGATCTTGGCGCCGGCAACGTCGGACAGCGTCTTCACGTCGTCCGGATCGTTCGGGCAGGCGACGATCGGTTCGACAATCTCGTTGAGGTCGATGTCGATCACCGCGGCGTACTCGGCATCGGCATCGCCTTCCAGCAGCTGCGGATCGGACAGCCAACCTTCCATTGCCTTGATGCGGCGCGACAGCGAGCGCGCGTCGGCATAACCTTCCGCGATCATCCACTTCAGCAGCGTGATGTTGCTGTTGAGGTATTCGATGATCGGCGCCTTGTCGAGCTTGACCGTGCAACCGGCGGCCGAGCGTTCGGCCGAGGCGTCGGACAGTTCGAACGCCTGCTCCACCTTCAGCTGCGGCAGGCCTTCGATCTCGAGGATGCGGCCGGAGAAGATGTTCTTCTTGCCCTGCTTCGCCACCGTCAGCAGGCCCTGCTTGATCGCAGCCAGCGGAATCGCGTTGACGAGATCGCGCAGGGTCACGCCCGGCTGCATCTCGCCCTTGAAGCGCACCAGCACCGATTCCGGCATGTCCAGCGGCATCACGCCAGTCGCGGCGGCAAATGCCACCAGGCCCGAACCTGCCGGGAACGAGATGCCGACCGGGAAGCGCGTGTGCGAATCGCCACCGGTGCCGACGGTGTCGGGCATCAGCATGCGGTTGAGCCACGAGTGGATCACGCCGTCGCCCGGGCGCAACGCGATGCCGCCACGGTTGCTGATGAAGGTCGGCAGCTCGTGGTGGGTCTTGACGTCGACCGGCTTCGGATAGGCAGCGGTGTGGCAGAACGACTGCATCACTAGGTCGGCGGAGAAGCCGAGGCAGGCGAGATCCTTCAGTTCGTCGCGCGTCATCGGGCCGGTGGTGTCCTGCGAACCCACCGAAGTCATCTTCGGTTCGCAATAGGTGCCCGGACGAATGCCCTTCCCTTCCGGCAGACCGCAGGCGCGACCGACCATCTTCTGCGCCAGCGAATAGCCCTTGCCGGTATCGGCCGGGTTGTGCGGCAAGCGGAACAACGTCGAGGCCGGCAGGCCCAGCGCTTCGCGCGCCTTCGCGGTGAGGCCGCGACCGACGATCAGCGGGATGCGGCCACCGGCGCGCACTTCGTCCAGCAGCACATCGGACTTCAACGCGAATTCGGAGATCACCTTGCCGTCCTTCAGCGCCTTGCCTTCGTACGGACGCAGTTCGACCACGTCGCCCATGTTCATCTGCGACACATCGAGTTCGATCGGCAGCGCACCGGCGTCTTCCATCGTGTTGTAGAAGATCGGCGCGATCTTCGAGCCCAGGCAGACACCACCGAAGCGCTTGTTCGGGATGAACGGAATGTTCTCGCCGGTGAACCACAGCACCGAGTTGGTGGCGGACTTGCGCGAGGAACCCGTGCCGACGACGTCACCGACGTAGGCGACGAGACGGCCCTTGTCCTTCAGCGATTCGATGAACTTCACCGGACCGCGCTTGCCGTCTTCTTCCGGAGTGATGCCGTCGCGGGCGTTCTTCAGCATGGCCAGCGCGTGCAGCGGGATGTCCGGGCGCGTGGTGGCGTCGGGCGCCGGCGACAGGTCGTCGGTATTGGTTTCGCCGGTCACCTTGAACACGGTGATGGTCATCGATTCCGGCACTTCCGGCTTGCTGGTGAACCATTCGGCGTCGGCCCAGCTCTGCAGCACGGCCTTGGCGTTGGCGTTGCCCTTCTCGGCCTTTTCCTGCACGTCGTGGAAGGCGTCGAACATCAGCAGCGTGTGCTTGAGCGCGTTGGCAGCGACGGTGCCGACTTCGGCGTCGTCGAGCAGTTCGATCAGCGGATGGATGTTGTAGCCGCCGAGCATGGTGCCCAGCAGTTCGGTGGCGCGCTGGCGCGAGATCAGCGCGTTCTTCTCGGTGCCGAAGGCGACTGCGGCGAGATACGAGGCCTTCACTTTCGCGGCATCGTCCACGCCGGCCGGCACGCGATTGGTGATCAGATCGAGAAGGAACTGTTCTTCACCAGCCGGAGGATTCTTCAACAATTCGATGACATCGGCGGTCTGCTGCGCGGTCAGCGGCAGCGGCGGGATGCCGAGGGCGGCACGTTCGGCGACGTGCTGGCGATAGGCTTGCAACATGGTGTGCTCCGGTGGTTCTGGTGAAAAGGAAATATGGGGGAGACGGGTTATTCGTTCGCGGGGACGATCAGCTTCAATCCCTTGAAGTAGTCGCGATGGAAGGCGGTGTCGAACGTGACCAGTCCATCGCACTGCAGCAGTGCATGCGCACCGACGAGGAAATCGGCGATCGGGCGTTCTTCGCCCGCCCGCGTGCGGTGACGTCGCTGCATCTCGCCGGCACGCACCGCGGACTTGGATTCGACGGCGCTGAAATGCACGCCCATTTCCTCGAGCGCGGCCAGCGCATCGGCGCCGTTGCGCAAGGCCGAGCACAGTTCGGCCAGCGAGGCATCGCACAGCACCACGCGGCCACTACCGAGACATTGCCGCAGGCAGGCCTCGACCGCATCGGCGCGCGGGCCATCGGTCAGCAGCTCGACCAGGACGGGCGTATCGACGGCGATCATTTCTTCTTGCCCGGCTCGCCGGCGTCGTCGAGGGCGAACTTGCCGCGGACGCGGGAAATCGCATCGTCCACGTTCTTGCGCAGGACAATCCGGCTGCCATCCAGCTCGACCTTGAGGACGCTGCCCTTGGTCAGGCCCAGTGCGTCGCGCACGGCCTTGGGCAGTGTGATCTGGCCACGTTCGGCGACGATCGCTTCCATCCCGGCATGCCTCGTTTGGTATGCACGAATTATACATACTTGACGTGACATACTCAATCCGGACCTGCCCCCACCAAGGTCGCAGGCGCATGTCACGGACGCTGGCGGATAATGGATCCAGCCTGCTTTCCCCCTTCGGAGCACCGCAATGGCCGATTCCTTCAATACCCGCGCCCAACTCGAGGTCAACGGGAAGTCCTACACCTACTCCAGCCTGCCCAAGCTGGGCGAGAAGTTCGACCTCGCCAAGCTGCCCTACTCCATGAAGATCCTGCTGGAGAACCTGCTGCGCAACGAGGACGGCGGCCAGACCGTCGGACCGGAACACATCGAGGCGGTGGCGAACTGGAATCCCAAGGCCGAACCGGACACCGAAATCGCTTTCATGCCGGCGCGTGTGGTGCTGCAGGATTTCACCGGCGTGCCCTGCGTGGTCGATCTCGCGGCGATGCGCGATGCGGTGACCAAACTCGGCGGCAAGGCCGACCAGATCAACCCGCTGATTCCGTCGGAACTGGTGATCGACCATTCGGTGCAGGTCGACGTTTTCGGGCGTCCCGACGCGCTCGACCTCAACGGCAAGATCGAATTCGAACGCAACCAGGAGCGTTACAGCTTCCTGCGCTGGGGCCAGAAGGCCTTCCAGGACTTCAAGGTGGTGCCGCCGAATACCGGCATCGTCCACCAGGTGAACCTCGAGAACCTCGCCCGCGTGGTGATGGAACGCGACATCGCGGGCCAGACCTGGGCCTTCCCGGACACTGTATTCGGCACCGACAGCCACACCACGATGATCAACGGCATCGGCGTGCTCGGCTGGGGTGTCGGCGGCATCGAAGCGGAAGCCGCGATGCTCGGCCAGCCGTCATCGATGCTGATTCCGCAAGTGGTCGGCTTCAAGCTCACCGGCAAATTGCCCGAAGGCACCACCGCCACCGATCTGGTGCTGACGGTGACGCAGATGCTGCGCAAGCTCGGCGTGGTCGGCAAGTTCGTCGAGTTCTACGGCGATGGCCTGCAACACCTGCCGCTGGCCGATCGCGCGACGATCGCCAACATGGCGCCAGAATACGGCGCGACCTGCGGCATCTTCCCGATCGATGCCGAATCGCTGACCTATCTGCGTCTGTCCGGCCGCAGCGACGCGCAGATCGCCCTGGTCGAAGCGTATGCAAAAGCGCAGGGCCTGTGGCACGACGCCAATTCACCGCACGCCGAATATTCGGCGACGCTGGAACTCGACATGGGCGACGTCAGGCCGTCGTTGGCTGGTCCCAAGCGCCCGCAGGATCGCGTACTGCTGGAAAACGTGCACGCCAATTTCGACGAGAACCTCGGTCCGCTGGTGGCCAACCGCAAGACAAACGGAGTCGGCTGCGCAATCGAGGAGCTGAAGGGCGAAGGCGGCGACCAGCAGCAAGCCGAACATCTCGCCGCCAAACCGGTGTCGAAGATTCGCATCAAGGACCAGGATGCCGAGTTGAAGGACGGTTCGGTGGTGATCGCCGCGATCACCTCGTGCACCAATACGTCGAATCCGGCGGTGATGCTCGGCGCCGGCCTGCTCGCACGCAATGCCGCTGTGAAAGGCCTGACCGCCGCACCGTGGGTCAAGACCTCGCTCGGCCCGGGTTCGCGCGTCGTCACCGACTATCTCGAAAAAGCCGGCGTGCTCGACGATCTCGAGAAGCTCGGCTTCTATGTCGTCGGCTACGGTTGCACCACCTGCATCGGCAACTCCGGCCCGTTGCCGGACGTGGTGTCGAAGGGCATCGCCGAGAACGAACTGGTCGTGGCCTCGGTGCTGTCGGGCAACCGCAACTTCGAAGGCCGCGTCCATCCGGAAGTGAAGGCGAACTATCTCGCCTCGCCGCCGCTGGTGGTCGCCTATGCGATCGCCGGCACCGTCAACATCGACCTGACCAAGGAACCGCTCGGCAAGGACAGCAACGGCAGTCCCGTCTACCTGCGCGATATCTGGCCGACGAACAAGGAAATCGGCGACGTCATCGCCGCGACCGTCGGCCCGGAACTGTTCGCGCAGAACTACGCCGACGTCTTCAAGGGCGATACCCGCTGGAACCAGATCGCCTCGCCGGAAGGCCAACTGTTTGCGTGGGACGGCGCTTCGACCTATATCAAGAATCCGCCCTACTTCGACGGCATGACGATGGCGATCGGCAAGATCGACGACATCCACGGCGCGCGCGTGCTCGGCGTGTTCGGTGATTCGATCACCACCGACCACATCTCGCCAGCCGGCAACATCAAGAAGGATTCGCCGGCAGGCCGTTTCCTGCAGGAGCGCGGCGTGCAACCCGTCGACTTCAACAGCTACGGTTCGCGTCGCGGCAACGACGACGTGATGGTGCGCGGCACCTTCGCCAACATCCGCATCAAGAACCTGATGCTAGGTGGCGAGGAAGGCGGCAACACGCTGTACTACGGCAAGAACGGTGGCGCTGGTGAAAAACTCGCCATCTACGACGCGGCGATGAAGTACAAGGCCGACGGCACGCCGCTGGTGGTGCTGGCCGGCAAGGAATACGGCACCGGTTCGTCGCGCGACTGGGCCGCCAAAGGCACCAACCTGCTTGGCGTCAAGGCGGTGATCGCGGAGAGCTTCGAGCGCATCCATCGCTCCAACCTGGTCGGCATGGGCGTGCTGCCCTGCCTGTTCAAGGATCGCGAGAACGCCGCGTCGCTCGGCCTCGATGGTTCGGAAACCTTCGACATCACCGGCCTGCAGGACGGCGCATCGAAGACCGCGCAAGTCACCGCGACCCGCACCGATGGCAGCACCAAGTCGTTCGAGGTCAAGGTGATGCTGCTGACGCCGAAGGAAGTCGAATACTTCCGCAATGGCGGCCTGCTGCAGTACGTGTTGCGCCAGCTGGCGTCGCGCAAGGCGGCCTGATCATCCTGGCCCGGAGAAAACGGCGACTTCGGTCGCCGTTTTCGTTTCCAGCCTCTTGAACTGCTGCATCGCAGCACCCTGAATACTTGCCGCGCGTGCGGCCTGCGTGCTCCAATCGACGAACAATCCATACTCCACCGCAGTGTGCAAGGAACAACAGGAATGAGCGAAATCGAGCGCCCGTGGCTGGCCAGTTATCCGAAGGGTGTTCCCGCCACCATCGATCCTGATTCCTACGGTTCCATCAATGAAGTGCTGGAACGCGCGATCAGCAAGCACAGCGATCGCGATTCGTTCCATTGCATGGGCAAGACGATCACCTATGGCGAGTTCGATCGCCTCAGCGCGAATTTCGCCTCATTCCTGCTCAACACGCTGAAGCTGTCGAAGGGCGACCGCGTCGCGGTGATGATGCCCAACTGCCTGCAGCAGCCGATCGCCACCTTCGGCATCCTGCGCGCCGGCCTGACCGTGGTGAACGTCAATCCGCTGTACACCGTGCGCGAACTCGAGCACCAACTCAAGGATTCCGGTGCCGTCGCGATCGTCGTGGTCGACAATTTCGGCAAGACATTGCAGGAAGCCCTGCCTGAGACCGACGTCAAGCACGTCGTCACCACTGGCCTCGGCGATCTGCTCGGCGGACTCAAAGGCGCGCTGGTCAACTTCGTCGTCAAGAACGTCAAGAAGATGGTGCCGGCGTATTCGATCCCGGGCGCCATTCGCTATCGCGATGCCTTGGCCGCGGGCGCGAACACGCAACTGCCCAAGGTCGAGGTAAAGAACACCGACATCGCCTTCCTGCAGTACACCGGCGGCACCACCGGCGTCGCCAAGGGCGCGATGCTGACGCACCGCAACCTGGTGTCGAACATGCTGCAGGCCGGCGCCTGGATTTCGCCGAATGTGAGCGAAGACCGCCAGGAAACCATCATCACCGCGCTGCCGCTGTATCACATCTTCGCGCTGACGGCGAATGGCCTGGTGTTCATGGAGCTCGGCGCGCGCAACATCCTCATCACCAATCCGCGCGACATGCCCGGCTTCGTGAAGGAACTGAAGAAGCACAAATTCACCTCGTTCACCGGCGTCAATACGCTGTTCAACGGACTGCTCAACACCCCGGGATTCGACCAGGTCGATTTCTCCAGCCTGCACCTGTCATTGGGTGGCGGCATGGCGGTGCAACGCAACGTCGCCGAACGCTGGAAGGCCGTCACCGGCTGCACCTTGTCAGAAGCCTACGGCCTGACCGAAACCTCGCCCGCGGCCTGCATCAATCCGCTCGACCTGCCCGCCTACAACGGCTCGATCGTCCTGCCGATTCCGTCCACCGACGTCTGCATCAAGGACGACGATGGCAAGACCCTGCCGATGGACGGCAGCGCGGTCGGCGAGCTGTGCATCAAGGGCCCGCAGGTGATGGCCGGTTACTGGCAGCGTCCCGGCGAAACCGCACAGCAGATCGATGGCGACGGCTGGCTGCACACCGGCGACATGGCGCGGATCGAACCCAGCGGCTTCGTCTTCATCGTCGACCGCAAGAAGGACATGATCCTGGTGTCCGGCTTCAACGTGTATCCGAACGAGGTCGAGGACGTGATCGCCTCGATGCCGGGCGTGGCCGAAGTCGCCGCGGTCGGCGTGCCCGACGAGCATTCCGGTGAAGCGGTGAAGGTGGTGATCGTGAAGAAGGACCCGTCGCTGACCGCCGAACAGGTGATCGCCTACGCGAAGGAAAACCTCACCGGCTACAAGCGTCCGCACATCGTCGAATTCCGCACGGAGCTGCCGAAGACCAACGTCGGCAAGATCCTGCGCCGCGAATTGCGCGACAACGCGCCGAAGGCGTAATCGGAACCGATTACGCTTCCGGCCGCATGTAGGGGAACAGCAGCACGTCGCGAATCGACGCCGAACCGGTGAGCAGCATCACCAGGCGATCGATGCCGATGCCGAGGCCACCGGTCGGCGGCAGGCCGACTTCCAGCGCACGGATGTAATCAGCGTCGAAGTGCATGGCTTCGTCGTCGCCCGCGTCCTTGGCGTCCACCTGCGCCTGGAAACGCGCGGCCTGGTCTTCCGGATCGTTCAACTCGGAGAAGCCGTTGGCGATTTCCTTGCCGTTGACGAACAGCTCGAAGCGATCGGTGATGCCCTTGTCGCTGTCGTTCTCGCGCGCCAGCGGCGACACTTCCACCGGATGCTGGGTGATGAAGGTCGGCTGGATCAGGGTGTGCTCCACCGTCTTCTCGAAGATTTCGAGCAGCAGCTTGCCCCAGCCGTAACCGTCCTTGACATGGACGCCAAGGCGCTTGGCATGCGCAGCCATCGCGGCGCGATCGCGCAACTCCTCGCGCTTGATCTCGGGGTTGTGCTCCAGCACCGCGTCTTCCATCGTCCAGCGACGGAAGGTCGGGCCGACATCGATCTGTGCACCATCCCATTCCAGCTGCGTGGTGCCCAGCACATGCTGCGCGGTGTCGCGGATCACCGATTCGGTGAGGTCCATGATCTCGTTGTAGGTGGCGTAGGCCTGGTACAACTCGAGCATGGTGAACTCGGGATTGTGCCGGGTCGACACGCCCTCGTTGCGGAAGTTGCGATTGATTTCGTAGACACGATCGAAACCGCCAACCACCAGGCGCTTCAAATACAGCTCGGGTGCGACGCGCAGGAACAGGTCGAGATCGAGCGCGTTGTGATGGGTGATGAAGGGCTTCGCCGTGGCGCCGCCGGGGATGATGTGCATCATCGGCGTTTCCACTTCCATGAAGCGGCGCGGTTCGGCTTCCAGCCACTGGCGGATGAAACCGATGATGCGCGAACGCTTCTGGAAGGTATCGCGCGCTTCCTGGGTCACGATCAGGTCGACGTAGCGCTGGCGATAGCGCTGCTCGACGTCGGCCATGCCGTGATGTTTGTCGGGCAATGGGCGCAGGCTCTTGGTGAGCAGGCGCAATGCGTCGACCTTCACCGACAGTTCGCCGGTCTTGGTGCGCATCAGCACGCCTTCGGCGCCGACGATGTCGCCCATGTCCCAGCTCTTGAACGCCTCGTAGGCGTCGCCCACGGTGCCGGCATGAATGAACAGCTGGATGCGGCCGGTCATGTCCTGGATCTGGGCGAAGCTGACCTTGCCCTGCACGCGCTTGAGGACAATGCGACCGGCGACCTTCACCCGGCGCGCCGCGGCTTCGATGGACTCGGCGGTCTGCGCGTCCTTGTCGGCGTATTCGTCCTGCAGGTCGCCGACGAAGCTGTCGATCTTGAAGTCGTTCGGGAACGCAATGCCCTGCCCGCGCAATGCCGTCAGTTTTTCGCGGCGCTCGGCGATCAGCTTGTTCTCGTCGACGGGTTGGGACTCGGCAGCTTCGTTCATCGTTGAACTCGAATTGGTTGGCACTTATTGGGAATTTCAGACCATGTCGACGCGCTTGGAACCCGCGTCCAGGCCCGATTTCAGGCTGGCCTCGACGAATTCGTCGAGATCGCCGTCGAGCACCTTCTGGGTATCGCTGCGTTCGACGCCGGTGCGCAAGTCCTTGATGCGCGACTGGTCGAGCACGTAGTTGCGGATCTGGCTGCCCCAGCCGATGTCGGACTTGGTCGCTTCCAGCGCGTCCTTCTCGGCGTTGCGCTTCTGCATCTCCAACTCGTACAGCTTGGCCGCGAGCATCTTCATCGCGGTGTCGCGGTTTTGGTGCTGGCTGCGCCCGGTCTGGCAGGCGACCACGGTGTTGGTCGGGATGTGGGTGATGCGCACCGCCGACTCGGTCTTGTTGACGTGCTGGCCACCGGCGCCGGACGAGCGGTACACGTCGGTGCGGAGGTCGGCGGGATTGATGTCGATCTCGAAGCTGTCGTCCACTTCCGGCGACACGAACACGCTGGTGAAACTGGTGTGGCGGCGGTTGTCGGAATCGAACGGCGACTTGCGCACCAGGCGATGCACGCCGATCTCGGTCTTGAGCCAACCGTAGGCGTACTCGCCCTCGATGCGGACGGTGGCGGACTTGATGCCGGCGACGTCGCCGCCGCTCACTTCCATCAGCTCGGTCTTCCAACCGCGCGATTCCGCCCAGCGCAGGTACATGCGCAGCAGCATTTCCGCCCAGTCCTGGGCCTCGGTGCCGCCGGCGCCCGCCTGGATGTCGACGAAGGCATTGGCCGAATCCATCTTGCCGGAGAACATGCGCTGGAATTCCAGCTGGTCGACGCCCTTCTCGTAGCGATCAAGGTCGGTGACGACGGCCAGCGCGGTTTCCTCGTCGTCCTCCATTTCGGCGAGATCGAGCAGTTCGCCCGCACCGCCAAGGCCGTCCTTCAGGTCGCGGATGCCGTTGACGGTCTTGTCGAGCGTCGAACGCTCGCGGCCGAGGGCCTGCGCGCGTTCGGAATCGTTCCAGATATTGGGGTTTTCGAGCTCGCGCTCGACTTCCTCTAGACGCTCGCGTTTGGCGTCGTAGTCAAAGATACCCCCGGAGCGCATCGAGCCGACTGCTGAGGTCGGCGATGCGGGCTCGGACTGGATTGAGCTCGATCATGGTGCGGCA
Source organism: Lysobacter sp. (assembly GCA_027306995.1). Taxonomy (GTDB): domain Bacteria; phylum Pseudomonadota; class Gammaproteobacteria; order Xanthomonadales; family Xanthomonadaceae; genus Solilutibacter. The sequence goes on along the minus strand of DAHUXS010000019.1, from coordinate 77,305 downwards.
AATCAATGCGGAAACAGCCGTCCATGATAACAGCCGGGGCTCCCTCCCCGGCCATTGGAGGCTCATTCCACCTCGAATTCGCCCACCAGCACGGTGTCGTCCTTGCCGGCCAAGCGCAGGGTGACGGTCTTGTCCTGCTGGCGCGGCATGCCCCAGCCGGTGCTCAGCTTCAGCGACAGCGTGGTCGCGCCGGTCACGATCTGCTGGCGATCGCCGAAGTAATGCGCCTCGACCTTGTACTTGCCGGGCTTAGCGTGGCGAAGGACGAACTCCTCCGGCCCGTAACCCCCGGTGAAGTCGTTCGAGAGCAGACCGCCCTGCCAGGTCTCCTTGTGGGCGTAGAAGCACTTCTCGCCGTTGGGATCGGTCACCCACAGGTCCATGTCGCTGTTGTCACTGTCCCACGACAGTACCGCGCGCAGGTCGAGCGGCATGCTCTTCAACAACCGCGGGTCGATGAAGGACGTATCCAGCGGCTGCGGGCTGGTGGCGACGATCTGGTTGAGTTCATTCAACGCGACCAGCTCGACGCCGGCGAAGCGCGGATCCCACTCGCCAATGGCGACGTCGTTGAGGCGACGGATCGCTTCCTGGCGCTGACCGTCGGCAGCGAGCGCCAATGCAAGGTCGCGATGGCTCTGCGGTTCCTCTTCGGCCATTTCCAGCACCTGGCGCAACACGCGCACGGCATGCGGATAGTCGCCAGCCTGCATCAGGCGATAGGCGTACACGCGCAGCACATGGCGATTGTCCAGCTCCAGTTCAGCGAGATTGGACAAGACGCGCATCGCCAGTTCTCGCTGCCCCCGCTTCAGCAGCAAATCGGCAACATCGAGATAGAACGCGGTACTGGCGGCATGGCTGTCGCGTTCGTCGAGATAGAGCGTGTACAACTGGCCTGCCGGTGCATCACGCAGGCGGCGTGCATATGGCGCATCGGATTCCCAGGCTTGCAAGCGGATCACCGCGTCGCCATTTGCGGTTGAAGCCGACTTGTCCGCGCTACCTCCGGGCGGCGGAGGCGGTGGTGGTGGCGCCATGGCCGGGGCGGGAGCCGCCATCGCCGCATCCGCGGCGACACTCGCGAGTTCCATGCGCGATGATTCACGACGGTTGGCTGCAGCGCCGACTGCTCCCTGCGCATGAAGTGCGGAAACCTTGGCTTCGGGTTTCGGCGGCGGCGGGTTTCCCTTGGGGAAATCACGCTGCCACCAAGCCGCGCGACTGACGAATTCTTCGACGACGCGGTCGAGCCGCGCATTGCGTGCGTTGGCGCGCTTGCCTGCCTGTCCGTCGCGGATGCGCGCGACTTCTGCCTGCAAGGCCGGCGGCGCGGGAACGTCGTAGCGGACGTAGTCGGCCGGATCGTCCAGCACCAACAACGAGGTTCCGGCCGTCACCAGCGAGAAGTCATTGCCGAGACGCGTGATGGCGACACGATTGCGTTCCGGTTCCGCAGCGAGCGCCGCGACCGTCCACGCCGCCCAGGCCTGCGGCACCTGCATGCGCGGCTCATCGCTAGTAGACATGGGGATGACAATGTCGCGCCTGCCGCGGGCGCCCTCCAGCGTGACGCGAATCCTGCCCTTCGGCGCCCGCAGGCGCCCGGCGACGCGCAACATGCCATCGTCGATCCAGTGCGATTGCACCACCGGCGCATCGACGCCATCGCCCTGCACCGCCACGACATGCGTGCCGTCCTGCAAGAGTGCGCGGGCCGCTGCATCCAGGCCGCTCGCATCCTGCCATGACACCAACCGACCGCCACGCGCTTCGGCCAGCGCCGCAAGTCGCGTCGCATCCGCAGACGCTCCCGACGAGGCCAACGCATACAGGCGCTGTCCGTCCGCAAGCATCGGCATGGCCTGGTCGCCGTCGTTCTGCAGGCCATCGCTGACCAGCAGGTATTCCCCCGCGCCGGCCATCGGCTTCCAGTCGGCGAGATTGGTGGAACCGTCGTACACCACCTTTGATAAAGCATCGCGCAGCGCGGACCAGTCGCCACCGCGGATTGCGAAACTGCCGCCGTCCTCACCGACATTGCGCAACAGGCGCAGGTAGACACGACCATTGCCCATCGCCCTGAAGTAGCGATCGAGCAAACGCAGTTCGCTGTCGTGGTCGCGCTTGCGCCCGGACGCCGAGGCATCCCACAGCAAGGTGACATCACGTGGAATCACGCGCGGCTTCGATGCCATCGCGACCAGCACTTCCGCCATCGCGTAATGGGCATCGCCCTGTATTCCCGCATAAGTCTGCGGCGCGATCGCGGTCCGGAAACGTAGCGCCAATCCATGCGCGGGATCAATCGCCGCGCGCTTCACCTCCGCCACGTAGCCGGAGCCATCGCGTTGCAACCGGATCGGTGAAAACGCGCCGATGACGTCGGGCGGCTTGTGCCCGGCAACGCGCAGGGAGAACACGGGCGATTCGGACAGCAGCTGGACCGGCAATGCCAGCCGCCAATCCCTGCCCTCGCGCGCCATGGTTTCGTCGATCACCAATCGAACCTGTCGCGTACCCTGCGGCGGAATCGGATAGACGCGCAAGCGGAAATGGTTGCCCGCCGTTTGTTCCAGCAGTGCCGGATCGACGTTGCGGCGCTCGATGCTTTCGAAGACCTGGCGTCCCCGCTCCTTCGGCACCGGCACTGCGTCGCGGAGGACGCCGTCGATGTCGAGCGCGAACGCCGTCACCTGCTGGCCCGCGCGCAAGGGGAAATCGAGGCTGCCTTCGAGTCGGCGATTGTTCGGATTGCGCAGGGTCAGCACGACCGTGGTGCGCGCCAGGCTGCCGGCGGTCTCCACCGTAACCCCGGCGTGTTCCAGTTTCACAGGGACGGCAGCGCCGGCCGCCGTCACCAATGGCCGTGGCACCAGCGCGACTTCCGGTCGGGCACGTTGCGCCGAACCATCCGGTGCAAGGCACAACATCAAGACGGCACAACCGATCAGCAGGTGTTTCATCGCGGGTCCCCAAGAGGTGTCACAGATGGCAACGGCCGTGAATGGGAAACGGGGTTGTCGGCGTCAGGCCTCCTGCCCAAGACGCTGGCGCAGATTGGCGCGGTAGCTCCTGCTGCACGGCAATTGCCCGCCGTCCTTGAGATGCACGCGGGCATCGCCGGTCTCCAGGGGCTCGATCGAGGCGATGCGGTTCGCCCCGACGATGTGGCTGCGATGGACGCGCACGAATTCGGCGGGGTCCAGCTGCGCCTCGATGCCGGCCATCGTGCCGCGCATGGGGTACACGCGATCGCCGACGACCAGGTTGACGTAATTGCCGTTCGCCTCGATGCGTTCGATGTCGCGGGTGGCGATCAGGAATTCGCGGTCGAGCTTGCGCACCAGGAAACGCTCGGGCCGCGCCGGCTGCGCTTCGTCCACTTGCGGCACGCCTGCATCCGGCGGCGCAAGGACGCGTGCTTCGCCCCCGGAGCGCAACAACAAGAAACGCGAAGCCCACGCCACCACCAGGATGAAGAAGTAGCTGCGGATGTCCTTCATGTACTCGTAGGCGAAACCGAGCCTCCAGTCGCCGAAGTCGTATTGGCCGTGCATCCGCCGATAGACGAGCATTCGCAAGACCACCATCCCGACCACGTGCAGGACGCAGAAGGCGACGCTTGCCAGCAGATGCAGGGGCAATGCCCGGCGCCATGTTTCCAGCGTCAGCGGCAGGCGGCGGTTGAACCACAGTACCAACGGGATCAACAAGGCGATTATCAGCGCGCTGGTGATTTCCCAGGTCCAGGGTTCCCATGCCGACAGACCGGAGTGATCGGAACGCGCCACCAGTCCGTTGAGCACGGTATTGACCACCAGGATCGCCACCCAGACTGCCAGCGTGAGCGGATCGGACCAGCGCAGGCGGTCGCGGTGGAGCGTGGGTGGCGTCGTCATGCCGCGGATTATCGCCGCGTTGCGGATCGTCGTCCCCGCAGCCCCGCGATTCGTCACCGGGATGGCGTCATTCGTCACCCAGCCATTGCCGCAAGTCGCGATTGGCCGAACACTGCCGGCTTCATTCCGGGAGACGACCATGGATCGCCGCAAACTGTTGAAGTCCGCATTGCTCCTCCCGCTCGCCGGACTCGCGCCTTCCGGATTGGCCCGCGCGATCGACGGACTGACGGCGTTGCGCTCGCGGTTGCGTCCCGGTTCGCCGGGCTGGCCCGGCGCCTCGGAGTGGTCGCGCCTCGATGCCGCGGTCGTCGGTCGCCTGTTGCGCCCGGTCTCACCGTTCTCGGTCAAGGCGGCGCCGACGAAACGCGCGGAAGCCCTCGCCCATCTCAAGAATCCCTATTACCTCGGCGACGAACCCGCGCTCACCCAGACCAGTGGCTGGGCTGATGCCTGGCGTTCCAACGTCAGTCCCTACGCCGTTGCCGCGACAAGCAGTCGCGATGTCGCCGCCGCCGTCAATTTCGCCCGCCAGCACCGGCTGCGTCTTGCCATCAAGGGCGGCGGCCACAGCTACCAGGGCACGTCCAATGCGCCGGATTCGTTGCTGGTGTGGACGCGACGGATGAACGCCGTCACCCTGCACGACGACTTCGTGCCGGCCGGGACCGCGATGGCGCCGCAGCACGCCGTTTCCGTGGGGGCCGGCGCGCTCTGGGCCGACGCCTACGATGCCGTGACGACGCGTGGCGGCCGTTACGTGCAAGGCGGTGGCTGCATGACCGTCGGCGTGGCCGGTCTGGTGCAAAGTGGCGGCTTCGGCAGTTTCTCCAAGCGCTGGGGCACGGCTGCTGGCAACGTACTGGAAGCGGAAGTCGTCACCGCCGATGGCCAGGTACGCATCGTGAATGCGGCGACCCATCCCGACCTGTTCTGGGCGATCAAGGGCGGTGGTGGTGGCAGCATCGGCATCATCACCCGATTGACGTTGCGCACCTTCGAGCTGCCGGAAACCTTCGGCGCGGTATTCGGATCGATTCGCGCCCGTACGCCCGAAGCCTATCGCGCGCTGGTCGCCAAGGCGCTGGAGTTCTATCGCACCGCCCTGTTCAATCCGAATTGGGGTGAGCAGATGCGTTTCGAACACGGCGATGGCCTGGGGATCAGCATGGTGTTCCAGGGCATGTCCCAGGCCGATGCCGAACGCATCTGGGCGCCGTTCACGGAATGGGTGAAGTCGCGCGACGATCTGGTGATCGCTCGTCGTATCCAGACGATGGCGTTGCCCGCGCGTCATTTCTGGGACGCCGAGTTCTTCCGCAAGAACGCTCCCGGTTTCATGGTCGACGACGATCGCGAAGGTGCAGCCCGTTACCACGTGGTGTGGGCAGGCGACCAGGGCCAGGTGGGATGGTTCATCCACGCCTACCAGTCGGCATGGTTGCCTTCGCAGCTGCTGTCGGACGCACGGCTCTCCGAACTGGTCGATGCCATCTGCGAAACCTCCCAGCACTGGGACATGGCACTGCATTTCAACAAGGGTCTGGGCGGCGCCGACCCGGCAGCGATCGAGCGTGCACGCGACACCGCGACCCATCCGCAGATGCTGGACGCCTTCGCGCTGGCGATCATCGCCGCGTCCGGTGACCCAGCATTTCCCGGCATGGCCGATCCCGATCTTGCCGAAGCACGATCCCGCGCCAAGGGCGTCGAGCGCGCCATGAATACCTTGCGTCGCGTCGCGCCCGATGCCGGCTCCTATGTCTCGGAAAGCAACTACTTCGAACGCGACTGGCAACGTTCGCACTGGGGCGCAAATTACCCGCGATTGGCGCGCGTCAAGGCGAAGTACGATCCCGATGGGTTGTTCACCGTCCACCATGGCGTCGGCAGCGAACGCTGGGGCAACGACGGATTCGATCCGATGCGTTGAAGGGAATCAGGCTGGCTCGTGGTGGACGATCATCAACTGCACTGCGCCACCACCCTTCCAATCATCCGGCGTCGGCCGATACAACACGCGAATGCGCGACGGCAACGGATCCTCCGTCCAGCCGCCAAACTGGATCGCACGCCAACGCCGGCCATCGCGACCAAGCTCCAGCGACAGGTGCTTGCCACCGACGCAACGCGAGTTCAGGACATCGAAGACGTCGTCGAACGCCGGTTCCGGATACGCCTGCCCCCAACTTCCACCGTCGCGCAAGGCGATGGCGAGGCGATGATCGATGCCGTCTGCAGGCAGGGAGCCATCGCTCCACAGCACGCGTTCCAGCACGTCGGCATTGAGCTGCCCGGCCACGACGGCGACGAAGGCCGTGCGGAATTGCTGCCACTTCGATTCGTCGATGCTCAGGCCCGCCGCCATCGCGTGGCCGCCAAAACGATCGATCAATCCCGGATGCAGGGTGTCGATACGCGCGATCACGTCGCGCATGTGGACGCCGGGAATCGAGCGCGCCGATCCGCGCAATGCCGATGAACCCGGTTCCGAACGCGCGAACGCCAGCGTCGGGCGATGGTGCCGTTCGACCAGTTTCGACGCCACCAACCCGATCACGCCCGGATGCCAGTCGGGATCGAACAGGCACAACGCCGCGACATCGCCATCCACTTGCGGAACATGCGCCAGCGCCTCGGCCACCATGCCGTCCTGCACCTCGCGGCGGGCCGCGTTGATCTCGTGGAGGACGCCGGCGAGTTCGCGCGCTTCGGCCGGATCGTCGGTCGCGAGGCAGCGGATGCCCAGCGCCATGTCGTCGAGACGCCCGGCGGCATTGATGCGCGGCCCGATCGAGAACGCGATGTCCCCCGTGCCGAGGCGCGCGGCATCGCGCCCCGCGACCTCGATCAATGCGCGCAAGCCCGGACAACCCTGCCCGTTGCGCAGCCGCCGCAATCCCGCCGCGACCAGCGCACGATTGCAGGCATCGAGCGGCACGAGATCGGCGACGGTGCCGACCGCGACCAGATCGAGCAGCGACGACAGATCGACGCCATTCGCACGTACGTCGTTCCGCACACGCATCGCCGCGCGCAGGGCTGACAACACGTAGAACGCGACGCCGACGCCGGCCAGCGACTTGCCGGGAAACGGATCCCCGTGGCGATTGGGATCGACGATCGCGTTGGCGGCGGGCAAGGTTTCGCCCGGCAGGTGATGATCGGTGACCAATACATCCCAGCCATGCGCCCTCGCCTCGGCGATGCCGGCGTGGCAGGCGATGCCGTGGTCGACCGTGATCACGAGATCGGGTTGCAGCGCTGCCAGCTCGTCGACGAAACCCGGCGTCAGGCCGTACCCGTGGCGCATGCGGTCGGGCACCGCGAACGACACCCGCTTCGCGCCGAGCATCTTCAATCCGCGCAGCATCACCGCGCAAGCTGTCGCGCCATCGCAATCGAAGTCGCTGCTGATGACGATGTGGCGATCACCGTTCAACGCGTCGTGCAGCAACGCAACCGCGCGATCGATGTCGAGCAACGACTCGGGTGATGGCAGGTCAGCGAGGCGCGGCCACGCCTGTTCGGGCATGCGGCTGCCACGGGTGGCATGCACGCGTCGCAGGGCGTCGGGCACCTCGGCCGACCACTCCCCTTCCGGCAGGACTTCGGCGCGACGACGAATGACGGGCTGTTCGCTCAACTCAGTGTCTGGATCGGGCGGCGCAGGATTCGCCACTTGTGTTGTCGCTCCAGGCGCCAGCGCAGGCCATCGGCGAAATCCAGCACCAGCAGTCGGAGTTTTCCCTGTCGCAACGCTTCCGCTGCGGGCGCGAGCCAGTCGCTGGCGATCGCTTCCGGCTTGACCACGCGATGTAGATCGAAGGCGGTGTCGCGCTCGGGCAATGTCCATGCCGATGGCAGTTCATCGCCACCACCACTGGCCTGCGCAAGGATGCGTACCGAGGGATCACGGCTCGCCAGCGTCCATCCGTCAACCCGCACCACCGACTGCGGCAGCACGCCACCGCCCCAGCACCACACCGAATTCACAGGCGGCAGCCCACGGCGAGCGCGTTGTTGATTGGCGGGATGGTTGTGGAGCACGACCTGCACTTCCGATTCCAGGGTGCGCCAGCGCCGGTGTTGCGGCGTGGTGTCGATGTCGTCGCCAAGATCGGTCCCCAGCGCTTCGGCAGGATCGCGGAATTCCGGCAGCGGCGTACCCGGCGCCATGCGCAGGTACCAGTGATCCGGCGCGGTGGCATCGAGCGCGGTCGTATCCGATGAAAGCTGGGCATCCCCGAACAACGGGCGCAATGCAGCGACGAACGCATCCGCTTCCTCCCGGGACAATTGCAGGCCGTCGCCCCAGCCCAGCAGGCGCGCGCCGTTGATGTCCGGTCGCACGTGCACGGGATCGACGCGCAACCATGCGGAGTCCCCGGCATCACCATGTTCCTGCTGGCGCGACAAGGCCGCCAGCGACCAATGGGCCGGCGTCATTCGCACGAAGCGACGCAATTGCGCACGGCGACCGTCGTCACCGGTGTCGATGCGATCGCCACGCCCCAGCATGCGCGCCAGCGCCGCATCGAGTTCGATCGACTCGAAGCGATCTCGCGATGGCAGCAACAGGCAGGCCGCGGCGGCCATGCGATCAGCCTCAGCCGACGTAACGGACGTTGACGATTTCGAACTCGTGGATGCCGCCCGGCGCTTCGATGGTGATGACGTCACCCGAATACTTGCCGATCAGTGCACGCGCGATCGGCGAGGAAATCGCGATCAGGCCCTGCTTGATGTCGGCCTCGAGGTCGCCAACGATCTGGTAGGTGCGCTCGTCGTCGTTGTCGGTGGACGCGAGGTCGACAGTGGCGCCGAACACGACCTTGTCGCCGACGTTCAGCGTGGCGACGTCGATGATCTGCGCATGCGACAGCTCGCCTTCGAGGTGCATGATGCGGCCCTCGATGAACCCCTGCTGCTCGCGCGCGGCGTGGTATTCGGCGTTTTCCTTGAGGTCGCCGTGGGCGCGCGCCTCCGCAATCGCCTGGATCACGGCGGGACGCTTGACGGACTTCAGTTCTTCCAGCTCGGCGCGCAGGCGTGCGGCGCCCTTGGAGGTCATGGGTGCTGACATTTCGTTATCTCAACCTTGTTGCAATTCGCGGTGCAGTTCCTGCAGAGACCATACCGGTCCACTGTCACGGAAGTCCAGTGAATGCAGCAACGCCTTGGCCCCCGAGACGGTCGTCGAGTAGGTCACGCGGTGCTGCAGCGCTTCGCGGCGGATCGAGAACGAGTCGTTGATCGCCTGCTTGCCTTCGGTGGTATTGACGATATAGGTGATCTCGCCGTTCTTGATCAGGTCGACCACGTGCGGACGACCTTCGGTCACCTTGTTCACCAACGCGCACTCGATGCCCTGCTCAGCCAGCACCTTCTGGGTGCCGCGCGTCGCAACCAGCTCGAAGCCACGGCGCACCAGCTCCTTCGCCACCGCGACCACGCGCTGCTTGTCGGGATCGCGCACGGAGACGAAGGCCTTGCCCGGCTTCGGCGCGCGGATGCTGGCGGCTTCCTCGGCGCGCGCGAAGGCGCCGCCGAAACTGCGACCGACACCCATCACTTCACCGGTGGAACGCATTTCCGGGCCGAGGATCGGATCGACGCCCTGGAACTTGGCGAACGGGAACACCGCTTCCTTCACCGAGAAATACTCGGGGATGATTTCCTCGGTCGTGCCCTGCTCCGCCAGCGACTTGCCGGCCATGCAACGCGCGGCGATCTTGGCCAGCGGGCGACCGGTCGCCTTCGAGACGAACGGCACCGTGCGCGAGGCGCGCGGGTTCACTTCCAGCAGGAAGATGACGTGTTCGTCGCCGTTCTGCTGGATCGCGAACTGGGTGTTCATCAAGCCGATCACGTCGAGCTTCTTGGCCAGCGCAACCACCTGCTCGCGCAGGCGATCCTGCACGTCGCGCGGCAGCGAATACGGCGGCAGCGAACACGAGGAATCGCCGGAATGCACGCCGGCTTCCTCGATGTGTTCCATCACGCCACCGATCAGCACGTTGCCGCCCTTGTCGGCGATGACGTCGATGTCGACTTCCACGGCATTGTCGAGGAAGCGGTCGAGCAGCACCGGCGAATCGTTCGAGACCTTCACTGCCTCGCGCATGTAGCGTTCGAGGTCGGCGTCGGCATGCACCACTTCCATCGCGCGGCCGCCGAGCACGTAACTCGGGCGCACTACCAGCGGATAGCCAATCTCGCGCGCCAGCACCAGCGCTTCCTCGGCGCTGCGGGCGGTGCGGTTCGGCGGCTGCAGCAGGCCGAGGTCGTTGACCAGCTTCTGGAAGCGCTCGCGGTCTTCGGCGAGATCGATCGACTCCGGCGAGGTGCCGATGATCGGCGCGCCGTTGGCTTCCAGCGCGCGCGCCAGCTTCAGCGGCGTCTGCCCGCCGTACTGGACGATCACGCCCTTGGGCTTCTCGAGGTCGATGATCTCGAGCACGTCTTCCAGCGTCAGCGGTTCGAAATACAGGCGATCCGAGGTGTCGTAGTCGGTCGACACCGTCTCCGGATTGCAGTTGACCATGATGGTCTCGTAGCCATCCGCGCGCAGCGCCAGCGCCGCGTGCACGCAGCAGTAGTCGAACTCGATGCCCTGGCCGATGCGGTTGGGACCGCCGCCAAGCACGATGATCTTCTCGCGATCGCTGGGGTTCGCCTCGCACTCTTCCTCGTAGGTCGAGTACATGTAGGCAGTCGTCGTCGCGAATTCGGCGGCGCAGGAGTCGACGCGCTTGTAGACCGGGCGGATGCCGAAGCCACGACGCAGCGCGCGGATCGCGGCTTCGTCAGTCTTGCACAGCGCGGCGATGCGGGCATCCGAGAAGCCCATGCGCTTCCACGCGCGCATCAGGATCGGATTCATGCCGCCAAGGCCGGTGCGGGCGATATCGTTTTCGCTGGCGATGATCTCCTCGATCTGGTCGAGGAACCACGGATCGACGCGCGACAGGTCGTGCACGTCTTCCACGCTCATGCCGGCGCGGAAGGCGTCGGCGAGATAGAACAGGCGTTCCGGGCCCGCTTCCTTCACTTCACGCTTGAGGGTGACGATGTCGTCTTCGCTGGCGAGATCGAGGCCGGTCGGATCGAAACCGTTCTTGCCGGTTTCGAGGCCACGCAGGGCCTTCTGCACCGATTCCTGGAAGGTGCGACCGATCGCCATCACCTCGCCCACCGACTTCATCTGGGTGGTCAGGCGCGAATCGGCGGTCGGGAACTTCTCGAAGGCGAAGCGCGGGATCTTGGTGACGACGTAGTCGATGGCCGGCTCGAACGACGCCGGGGTCAGGCCGCCGGTGATGTCGTTGCGCAGCTCGTCGAGCGTGTAGCCGACCGCCAGCTTGGCGGCGATCTTGGCGATCGGGAAACCGGTCGCCTTCGACGCCAGCGCCGACGAACGCGACACGCGCGGATTCATTTCGATGACGACGACGCGGCCGTTCTCGGCATTGATGCCGAACTGCACGTTGGAGCCACCGGTATCGACGCCGATCTTGCGCAACACCGCGATCGAGGCATCGCGCAGACGCTGGTATTCCTTGTCGGTGAGCGTCTGCGCCGGTGCAACCGTAATGCTGTCGCCGGTGTGCACGCCCATCGGATCGAGGTTCTCGATCGAGCAGACGATGATGCAGTTGTCCGCGGTGTCGCGAACCACTTCCATCTCGAATTCCTTCCAGCCCAGCACCGATTCCTCGACCAGGATCTCGTGCACGGGCGACAGCTCGAGGCCGCGCTTGGCGATCTCCTCGAACTCTTCCTTGTTGTAGGCGATGCCGCCGCCGGTGCCGCCCAGCGTGAAGCTCGGGCGGATGATGGTCGGATAGCCGACCTTGATCTGGATTTCCAGCGCCTGTTCGAACGTGCGCGCGACTTCGGCCTTCGGGCATTCCAGCCCGATCTCTTCCATCGCCACGCGGAACAGTTCGCGGTCCTCGGCCATGCGGATGGCATCGCGCGAGGCGCCGATCAGTTCGACGTTATGGCGCTCCAGCACGCCGTTGTCGGCGAGGTCGAGCGCGCAATTCAACGCGGTCTGGCCGCCCATCGTCGGCAGCAGCGCGTCGGGCTTTTCCTTGGCGATGATTTTCTCGAGCGACTTCCAGTTGATCGGCTCGATGTAGACGGCGTCGGCCATCTCCGGGTCAGTCATGATCGTCGCCGGATTCGAGTTGACCAGCACCACGCGATAGCCTTCCTCGCGCAGCGCCTTGCACGCCTGCGCGCCGGAGTAGTCGAATTCGCAGGCCTGGCCGATCACGATCGGACCAGCGCCGATGATCATGATGGTCTTGATGTCAGTGCGCTTGGGCATGGAGGATTCCGTTGGAACGTATCAACAAGGAAAAGGGGAACTGGCGACTCAGATATCCTGGAAACCGACCTTGCAGGTATCCATCGCATCGATGAGCGCCGGCATCATCAACGTCATGCCGGCACGGCGGCCGACGCCACGGTTGTCTGTCTGGCTGTCGCCTACTGCACTGTCGAGGCCCAGGAGTGCGCGCAGCGGCGCATATTGCGGATCGTTGGCGATTGACAGCATGCCCATCAGCGCGCGCGGCGATTCGTTGGCCAGCATGGCCTTAGAATCGAAGGCCTTGCCGCCCATCTGGCTTTGCGCACCGCCCATGATCGCCTTGGCGAACAACTTGCCGCCGTCTCCTTCCAGCAAGGCCAGGTCTCCGGCGAAGCGCTTGGGTTCGTTCACCGAATAATCGGTCACACGCTTGCGCACGACGCGGCGATAGCTCGCCTCGTCGAGATTCTGCCGCAGGCAGGCCAGGCGTCCCGCATCCAGTTTGCTGCCCTTGTTGACCGGCCACGAAGGATTCTGTGCGGCCGCCATCCCCATGATCTTGCCGAGCGGGATCGCCTGCACCACGGCGTCTTCCATGTGCTGGCGCTGCTGCTCCGTCACGGCGGAATCCTGGGCGTGGGCGCCCGCGACAGCAAACACCAGCGAGAAGAGCGCAAGACGAATCGATGTTTTCATCACGACCGTGCTTCCATCAGATGGATGAATCTGTCGAACAGATAGGACATTTCATGCGGACCCGGCGACGCTTCCGGATGCCCCTGGAAACTGAAGGCCGGCGCATCGGTGAGCGCGATGCCCTGGTTGGTGCCATCGAACAGCGAGCGGTGGGTCACGCGCACGTTGGCCGGCACCGTCGCTTCATCGATGCAGAACCCGTGGTTCTGCGAAGTGATGTAGACGCGACCGTTGTCGAGATCGATCACCGGGTGATTGGCGCCGTGGTGGCCGTGCGGCATCTTCATCGTCTTCGCGCCGACGGCGAGGCCGAGCAGCTGGTGGCCGAGGCAGATGCCGTAGGTCGGGATCTTCTTCGCCACGAATTCGCGGATCGCCGCGATCGCGTAATCGCAAGGCTCGGGATCGCCAGGGCCGTTGGACAGGAACACGCCGTCCGGCTTCATTGCCAACACCTCGGCGGCGGGCGTCTGTGCCGGCACCACGGTGATGTCGCAGCCGCGATCGGCGAGCATGCGCAGGATGTTGAGCTTGGCGCCGAAATCGTAGGCCACCACCTTGAAGCGCTTCGCCGGCTGCACGAACTTGCCGGTATCGAGATCGAGGCTGCCTTCGGTCCAGGCATGCGCCTTGTCGGTGGTGACGACCTTGGCCAGATCCATGCCCTTGAGACCTGGGAACTTGCGCGCGGCTTCGATTGCTTCGGCTTCATCGATGCGACCGGCCATCAGTGCGCCGTTCTGCGCGCCCTTGTCGCGCAGGAGGCGCGTGAGACGACGGGTATCGATATCGCTGATCGCGACGATTCCGCGCGCCTGCAGCCATTCCGGCAGCGAGACCTGGCTGCGCCAGTTGCTGGGACGGCGCGGCACGTCGCGCACGATCAGGCCGGACGCCCAGACCTTGGCGGACTCGTCGTCGTCCGCGGTCATGCCGGTATTGCCGATGTGCGGATAGGTCAGCGTGACCAGCTGGCGTGCGTAGGACGGATCCGTCAGCACCTCCTGGTATCCGGTCATCGCGGTGTTGAACACCACTTCGCCGACGGAAATGCCGGGCGCGCCAACGGAAACCCCGTGGAAGACGCTGCCGTCTTCTAGGGCCAGGATTGCAGGTTCGGTCACGAGCTTCGCCTTGTTTCGGGTTGCAGAAAGCCGCCGAAGCGCGGAAATCCGGTTCGGAGGCTGGTGGGTCGGGCGAGTGGAAATGATAGGTGAACAGGGCCCGGCTGTCCATGTTCGGGCGCCCATTTACACTCCGTGGATGTCGCTCAGCCCGGTCCAGATCCACACCATTTTCGAGGCGGCTGCCTATTTCGTCGGATTTCGCTGGTTCCTGCGCGAACGCCGACGCCTGAACGTCGATTCATTGGCCGATGGCGAGGCCCGCTACACCGTGATCGCCGGCGCGGTGCTCGGCGCGGCGATCGGCGCCAAGCTGGCCTACTGGAGCTACGACCCGGCCTACGCTTTCGCGGATTTCCCGGACTGGCGCCATCTGCTGGAAGGCAAATCGATCATCGGCGCCCTGCTCGGCGGATTGATCGGCGTCGAGACCGCCAAGCGCATGGCCGGCATCCGCACATCGACCGGCGATGCCTTCGTCCACCCCTTGGCGATCGGCATGATCATCGGCCGCGCCGGCTGCTTCCTGTCCGGCCTGAATGACCACACCTACGGCGATCCGACGTCCCTGCCCTGGGGGGTCGATTTCGGCGACGGGATTCCGCGTCATCCCACCCAGCTTTATGAGGCCGCCTTCCTGCTGGTCTGGGTGTTCGTGGTGATCGATCGCCTGCTGCCATCGCGGTTGCAACAACCAGGCGATCGCTTCCGCGTCTTCCTCGCCGGCTATCTCATGTACCGATTGCTGATCGAATTCATCCGTCCCGCGCCCTTCCACCTGCTTGGATTGAGCGGCCTGCAATGGTGGTGCGTGTTCGGCCTCGCCTACTATGCTCGCGACATGATCCGCATATCGCACTCGATTCCTGGAAAACGTTGATGGCAAAGGTTCGACCCTATCTGTTCTACGACAGCGCCATCTCGGTCTGCGGCACCTGCCTACGTCGCGTCGAAGCAACCATCCTGATCAAGGAAGGTCGCGTCTACATGGACAAATGGTGTCCGCAGCACGGCGAACAGCGCGTGCTGATCGCCGACGACGCCGACTATTACCGCCTGTGTCGCGAAGTCTTCATCAAGGCGCCGGAGTTGCCGCGCCGCTTCAACACGCTGCGCCACTGGGGTTGCCCCTACGATTGCGGCCTGTGCCCGGAACACATGCAGCACAGTTGCCTGACGCTGGTGGAAGTCACCGACCACTGCAACCTGCGTTGCCCGATCTGCTACGCCGATTCGGGGCCGCACCGTCCCGGCTATCGCGACATGGCGACGATCGAGACGATGCTCGATGCCATCGTCGCCAACGAAGGCGAGCCGGACGTCGTGCAGATTTCCGGCGGCGAGCCGACCCTGCACCCGCAGTTCTTCGACATCCTCGATGCCGCCAAGGCGCGACCGATCAAGCACCTGATGGTCAACACCAATGGCCTGCGCATCGCCAAGGAACCGGCGTTCGTGGAACGGCTGGCCGCTTACATGCCCGGCTTCGAGCTCTACCTGCAATTCGATTCGCTGCGCGACGAAGTGCACCAGGTGTTGCGCGGTGCGCGACTGCGCGACATCCGCCTGCAGGCGCTGGACGCACTGAATCGCCACGGCATCTCGACCACGCTGGTAGTGACGGTCAAGAAGGGGCTGAACGACCACGAGCTTGGCGAGATCATCGATTTCGCGCTAACCCAACCCTGCGTGCGCGGCGTGACCTTCCAGCCGATCCAGAACGCCGGCCGCACCGAAAACTACGATCCCGCGCGCGACCGCCTGACCCTGAGCGAAGTGCGCCGGCGCATCCTCGACCAATGCCCGTTGTTCAAGCCGGAAGACCTGATCCCGGTGCCCTGCCATCCCGATAGCCTGGCGATGGCCTACGCCTTGAAAGTGGATGGGCGACTGATGCCGCTGACCGGCATGGTGCCGCCGCAGGTGCTGATCGAAGGCGGCCGCAACAGCATCGTGCTGGAGAAGGACAGCGGCCTGCACGAAGCCATCTTCAAGCTGTTCGCGACCAACCACTCGCCGGAATCGCAGGCCTGTTCGCTGTCCGACCTGCTGTGCTGCCTGCCGCAAGTGATGGCGCCGGAAGGGCTGGATTACCGCAACGTGTTCCGCGTGCTGATCATGGACTTCATCGATGCCGAGAGCTTCGACCTGCGCAGCGTGAAGAAGAGCTGCGTGCACATCGCCCAGCCGGATGGCACCATCGTTCCGTTCGACACCTACAACCTGTTCTATCGCGATGGTCACCGTGAACGCCTCGAAGCCTTGCGGGCGATGGTCGACCGGGGGAATGCAGAATGAGCGAACACACTCCGCCGCCGTTGCCGCCGGGCGACCCCTACCAGCCGCCCGCCGGGAACGCGCCGCCACCCGTCGATGACGGCAATGAAGGTTCAGTCGGCGCCGGCATCGCGATCTGCCTGGCGCTGATGCTGCTCGGCGGCCCTGCGCTCGGCGTCATCCTGCGGCTGCTGATGTCCCTGCTCTCCACCGCAGGAATCAACCTCTACTCGCTGATGTGGCTGCCGATCGGACTGGGCCCGATCCTGCTGCCGGTGGTCGCCGGCATCTGGTTCACGCGCAAGGGGCTGCGCAAGACCGCCAAGGGCGTGTGGCTCGGCTTCGCGATCGCAATCGGCCTGGTGTTGCTGCTGGTCGCGGCCTGCTTCGGAATCCTCGCGGGCAGCAATTTCCACTGAGTACTGCATGTTCGAAGGGGTTAGCCATGAATGATCAGGAACCGGCGCGACCACCGCCTTTGCCTAAAGACACAGATCGCAGTCCCCAACCGCCACAACTGCCGAACGGCTCGCCTCAGTTTTCTCTGCCGACACGCATAAAGACGCCAAATGATCCCGACGAAGGATCGATCGGACGTGGCATCGGCATTTATTTTGCAGTGATTGTGGCGGGCCTACTGATCCTGCCAATGAAATTGCTGGCGCTTTTTCTGCCACTGCTATTCGGCATTTGGTTCCGCATCAAAGGGAACACCGAGACTGCCAAAGGCATTTGGTTGGGCTTTGCCATCTTTTCCGGATTGGCCCTATTACTAGTTGCCGCCTGCTTCGGAATCATGGCGCCAAACGGGTTTCACTGAACAACGAGGACTCACAAATCGCTTAAAGTATCAGCCATTTTGTAGCGTCCTGCCGGTCTACCCTGCAGCCATGCCGCGGCGTGCACGGCTCCGCGCGCGAAGATGTCGCGGTCCGTGGCGCGATGGATCAGTTCGATGCGCTCGCCCTGCCCGGTGAACTGCACCAGATGCTCGCCGACGATGTCGCCTGCACGCAGGCTGGCGTAATGCGGCTTGGCGCCCGAGGCTTCCGCTGCCGCGCCCAGCGTGAGCGCCGTGCCCGAGGGTGCGTCCTTCTTGTGGACGTGGTGCGATTCGACGATGTCGCAGTCCCAGCCCGGCAGGCGTGCCGCGGCGGTTTCCACCAATTGATGCAACAAAGCCACGCCGAGGCTGAAGTTCGACGCCCACACCAGCGGGATTTTGCTTGATGCCGATTCCAGCGCCGCACGCTGCGCATCATCGATGCCGGTCGTGCCCGACACCAGCGCAGCGGCGCGCTTCACGCATTCGCCGAGGATGCCGTCGAAGGCTTCCGGAAGACTGAAATCGATCGCGACGTCGAATTCGGGAACTGCGGGAAGTTCGCTGGCCGCGAAGAACGGAATTCCATCGACCACGCGCATTTCGGGCGTCGCCCGCGACACGATGCCGACGATCTCGAAACGCGCGTCGGTCGCGGCGATGCGCCGCACCGCCCGGCCCATGCGGCCGTTGGCTCCGTGGATCAGCAGGCGGATCGGTCGATGTTCGGCAGCGCTCGTCATGGAAGCAGGCTAACCGCGGCACGCCGTGGCGACAAGCCACATGCCGTGACTTGAGGCCTATTGAACGCCCCGGATCGCCGTGCTGAAGTGGCCCGGACAGGAACAGGGAAGCCTTTCGAGATGACTCCGAAAGCGTTGGCGCGGATCGCAGGAAGCATTTATCTCGTCGAGATCGTCGCCGGCATCTTTTCCGAGGCCTTCGTGCGCGGAAAGCTCGTTGTCGCCGGGAATGCCGCCACGACCGCCCACAACATCCTGGCATCGGAATCCTTGTGGCGCGCCGGTTTCGCATCAGACCTGACAATGCTTGTGTGCGATGTCTTCGTGACGTTGATCCTTTACCGATTGCTGGCACCGGTCAACCGCACCCTGGCCCTGATCGCCGCGGTCTTCAGTCTGGTGACCGACGCCATCCAGGCGACCAGTGCGCTTTTCCACTTCGCGCCGCTATTCCTTCTCGGCCAGCACGGAAGCGATCTCGGCGCATTCACGCCGCCACAATTGCAGGGCCTCGCCTTGTTCTCGCTGCATCTGCGCGATTACGGCAACATGATCGGCCTGGCGTTCTTCGCCCTGCACTGCGCATTGCTGGGCTACCTGATCTATCTATCGGGCCTGCTGCCGAAAATCCTCGGCGTGTTTTTCGTCGCTGCCGGCCTGTGCTACTTCGTCAACAGCTTTTCGTGGTTCCTCTCGCCATCCTTCGCTGGCGTGCTTTTCCCTTATATCCTGCTGCCCTGTCTCCTGGCCGAGCTCTCGTTGTCGCTATGGCTGCTGGTCAAGGGGGTGCCGATCACGACACCATCCGGTCCCAGAATCCCTTGACGCCGTCCATGAAGGTGCTGTGCTTGGGCGAATGCTTGCGGGCGCCTTCGCCGACGAAGGTCGCTTCGAATTTCTCCAGCAGTTCGCGCTGCTCGGCGGTCAGGTTCACCGGCGTCTCGACGACTGCGCGGCAATAGAGATCGCCTTCGCTGCGGCTGCGCACCGACTTCACGCCCTTGCCGCGCAGGCGGAATACCTTGCCGCTCTGCGTTTCGGCGGGAACGCGGATTTCCGCTTCGCCCTTCAGCGTCGGGACGCGCACGGTATCGCCAAGCGCGGCCTGCGTGATGCGGATCGGCACTTCACAATGCAGGTCGTCGCCGTCGCGCTGGAAGATCGCGTGTTCGCGGACATGGATCTCGACATAGAGATCGCCCGCCGGCGCGCCGGCGGGACCGGCTTCGCCCTCGCCCGACAGACGGATGCGGTCGCCATTGTCGACGCCCGCAGGCACCTTGACGTCGAGCGTGCGTTCGCCGTGCACGCGGCCATTGCCGTGGCAGGCCGGACACGGACTGACGATCACCTGGCCGCGCCCATGGCATTCCGGACACGCCTGCTGCATCGAGAAGATGCCGCGCTGCATGCGGATCTGGCCATAGCCCTGGC
The DNA here is from genome assembly GCA_027306995.1 of Lysobacter sp. GTDB lineage: Bacteria > Pseudomonadota > Gammaproteobacteria > Xanthomonadales > Xanthomonadaceae > Solilutibacter. Next base: position 57,983 of record DAHUXS010000019.1, on the reverse strand, counting down.
AGGTGCCGCAGGTTTCGAGCTTGCCGTCGGTCGAACCGCTGCCGTGGCATTTCTCGCATTCCTCGAGCATCGGCAGGGTGATGCGTTGGTCCACGCCACTCACCGCATCCTCGAGATCGAGCTCCATCGCGTAGCCGATGTCGGCGCCGCGACGCGGACCGCGCTGGCCACCACCACCGAAGATGTTGCCGAAGATGTCGCCGAAGATGTCGCCGACGTCATGGAACTGCGGACCACCACCGCCGCCACCGCCCATGCCGTGTTCGAACGCGGCGTGGCCGTGCTGGTCGTAGGCGCGCCGGCGTTGCGGATCGGACAGGACCTCGTAGGCTTCCTTGCATTCCTTGAAGACGGCTTCGGCCTGCTTGTCCCCCGGATTGCGGTCCGGGTGATGCTTCATCGCGCAACGGCGATAGGCCTTCTTCAGGGTCTCGTCGTCCGCGCCGCGTTCGACGCCAAGAATTTCGTAGTAGTCCCGCTTGCTCATTCGTGCTGCTTCAGTTGATGTTCGATGCGACGGTCGGGGACGAACCACAGGATCGCCACCACCGTGTAGAGGATGCAGGAGGCGATCGGCGCCACGAAGGACAGGCCGATGCCGGCCACGTACAGGACCGGGGAGATTTTCTCCTTCCACGCGCCATGTTCGCCACCCAGCGCGCGCCCGAGCGTGCCTTCTTGGCCGCCGTTGCAGGCGATCAGCGCGCGCCCCAGCGGAATCCACGACAGCGCCGCCATCAGCAATACCACGCCATACAGCGCGGTCGGCACCGGCGCCGGGAACGGATGGGTTTCGTTGACCCAGCTGGTGACGAACGGGAACAGCGACAGCCAGAACAGGAAGAACAGGTTGGTCCACATCACCCGGCCGTTGACCTTCTGCACGGCATGCAGCATGTGGTGGTGGTTGTTCCAGTAGATGCCGACGTAGACGAAGCTGAGCGCATAACTCAGGAACACCGGCAGGTTCGCCAGCAAGGCTTGCAGCGTCGGTTCGTGCGGCGTCTTCAGTTCCAGCACCATGATCGTGATGATCACGGCCATCACGCCATCACTGAACGCCTCGAGCCTGCCCTTTCCCATTTCTCGATCCCCGGATACCGCAACGGACGCCCCAAGTGGAAGCGTCCGTCCGGTGAGTGATGGTCGGTCGATGATCAGCCCTTGTGGCCGTCGTCCTTGACCTCGGTGAACTCGGCGTCGACCACGTCGTCGCCACCGGCGGCATGCCCGCCAGCCTGTCCACCGCCCGCGTCCTGGCCCGGCGCATGCCCGGCGTTGGCGGCAGCGAACAGCGACTGCGCGACCTCTTCCAGCGCCTTCGACTTGGCCTCGATCTGGCCCTTGTCGTCGCCCTTCATCGCCGACTCGACATCGGCGATCGCGGCTTCGGCGCGGCCGATCGCGTCACCCGGCAACTTGTCGCCGTGTTCCTTGATCGCCAAACGCGTCGCGTGCACCAGCGAATCGGCCTTGTTGCGCGCCTCGATCAGCTCGTGGAACTTCTTGTCCTCTTCGCGATTGGCTTCGGCGTCCTGGACCATGCGCTGGATTTCTTCTTCCGACAGGCCGGAACCCGCCTTGATCTCCACGCGCTGCTCCTTGCCGGTCTTCTTGTCCTTGGCATTGACGTGGAGGATGCCGTTGGCGTCGATGTCGAAGCTGACCTCGATCTGCGGCATGCCGCGCGGCGCCGGGTCGATGCCGCTGAGGTCGAAGCGCGCGAGCGATTTGTTGTAGCGGGCCTGTTCGCGTTCGCCCTGCAGCACGTGCACGGTCACGGCGGCCTGGTTGTCGTCGGCGGTCGAGAACGTCTGCGAGGCCTTGGTCGGGATCGTGGTGTTCTTCTCGATGATCTTGGTCATCACGCCACCCAGCGTCTCGATACCGAGGCTCAGCGGAGTGACGTCGAGCAGCAGCACGTCTTTGACGTCGCCGGCCAGCACGCCGCCCTGGATCGCGGCGCCAATGGCGACCGCTTCGTCCGGGTTGACGTCCTTGCGCGGTTCCTTGCCGAAGAACTCGGCCACCGCCTGCTGCACCTTCGGCATGCGGGTCTGGCCGCCGACCAGGATCACCTCGCCGATGTCGCTGGCCTTGAGGCCGGCGTCGTTCAGCGCAGTGCGGCAGGGTTCGATGGTCTTCTTGATCAGGTCATCGACCAGCGCCTCGAGCTTCGCGCGGGTGAGCTTGATGTTGAGGTGCTTCGGGCCCGAGGCGTCGGCGGTGACGTACGGCAGGTTGACGTCGGTCTGCTGCGCGGACGACAGCTCGATCTTGGCACGTTCCGCGGCATCCTTCAGGCGCTGCAGGGCCAAGGGGTCCTTGCGCAGGTCGATGCCGTCGGACTTCTGGAATTCCTCGACGAGGTAGTCGATGACGCGCTTGTCGAAGTCTTCGCCGCCGAGGAAGGTGTCGCCGTTGGTGGCCAGCACTTCGAACTGCTTCTCGCCGTCGATGTTGGCGATTTCGATGATCGAGACGTCGAAGGTGCCGCCGCCGAGGTCGTACACGGCGATTTTGCGATCCTTGGTGTCGTTCTTGTCGAGGCCGTAGGCCAGCGCGGCCGCGGTCGGCTCGTTGATGATGCGCTTGACGTCGAGACCGGCGATGCGGCCAGCGTCCTTGGTCGCCTGGCGCTGGCTGTCGTTGAAGTAGGCAGGAACCGTGATCACGGCTTCGGTGACCGTCTCGCCGAGGAAGGCTTCGGCGGTCTTCTTCATCTTCTCCAGCACCTTGGCCGAGACTTCCTGCGGGGCCATGGTCTTGCCATCGGCCAGCGCCACCCAGGCGTCGCCGTTGCTGTGCTCGACAATGGCGTACGGCACCAGGTCGAGGTCCTTCTTGACCTCGGCGTCGGTGAACTTGCGGCCAATGAGGCGCTTCACCGCGAAGAAGGTGTTCTTGGGATTGGTCACCGCCTGGCGCTTGGCGGCGGCGCCGACCAGGACTTCGCCGTCCTTGGTCCAGGCGACGATGGAGGGCGTGGTGCGGTCGCCTTCACTGTTCTCGATGACGCGCGCCTTGCCGCCTTCCATGATGGCGACGCAGGAATTGGTGGTGCCAAGGTCGATGCCGATGATCTTTGCCATGGTCGTTGTCTCTTTCGATTCGAATATTTGGGACGGACGCGCCGTCGATACGTGTTAGATAAGGCCTGCCCCGATCCTTTCAAGTCGAAATCGGGACAATCGTTGCCGAAGACTCAGTCGTGCGGGGCGACCACGACCATCGCCGGGCGCAGCAGGCGGTCGTTGAGCAGATAGCCCTTCTGGAAGGTCAGGACGATGCCGCCCGGCGCGATGCCCGGCGCCGGCTGCTGGCTCACCGCGTTGTGGTGTTCGGGATTGAAGGCATCGCCCGGCTTGGGCGCGACTTCGGCCAGGCCGTTGCGCTCGGCCACCGAATGCAGCTGCTTGAGGGTGAGTTCGAGTCCGGCGCGCAGCGGATCGTCGGCAGCGGCGGCGGCCAGTCCTGCTTCCATGCTGTCGAACACCGGCAGCAGGTCGGCCAGCAATTTCTCGTTGGCGAAGCGGCGGGCGTTGTCGACATCGCGGGCCATGCGCTTGCGCTGGTTCTCGAGGTCGGCGCGTTCGACCAGCGATTGCGCACGCAACTGCTCCAGTTCGCCCGTCAGGGCCTCGATGCGGTCCTCGGTCGAGGCATTGTTCTCGGCCACCTGTTCGGGCGAGAGGCCGTCCTGGAGGTCTTCGGGATTCGGGGTTTCCGTGCTCATGTCAGCGCAGCGCGTCCTTGGGGTCGATCATTGTGAACGACATGCGGCAGAGCGCAACGAATTCAAGGGTGATCGCCGCCGATCGGTTCCCGATCGGCAAAATTGGCTCGACATCGGCCCAAATCAACTGCGATCCGGCCCCATGGCTTCACCGAGCAAACCGGCGGTCGCCTGCACCAGCGGGATCACCTGGTCGTAGGCCATGCGTCGCGGCCCGATCACCCCGAGCACGCCCAACACCCGGCCGGCGCTGCCGTAGGGCGCGGCGACCAAGGCCATGTCGTCACCCATCGGCGCCAGCCCGGTTTCCTCGCCGATGAAGATGCGCACGCCCTCGGCGTGGAGGGTGCGGTCGAGCAGCTGCAGCATGTCGCGCTTGCGCCCGAAGGTCTCGAACAGGTCGCGCAGGCGGCCGACATCGGCCAGTTCCTGCACGCCCATCAGCCGGGTCTGGCCAGCCATCACCAGCTCGGACTCGCCGCCGCGCTCGTCGAAACTGAGCTCGGCGAGTTCCAGCGCCTGCGACATCAACAGGTGCAGCTCGTCGCGGGCAGCGCGCAACTCGCCCAGCAGCTGGCGCTTGACTTGGGAGATCGGCAATCCGGCGAAATGCGCGTTCAGATAATTGGCGACGCGTTCGAGTTCGCCGGGATCGAACACCTTGCCGGTGCGCACCACCCGGTTCTGCACCTCGTTGTCGCTGAAGACCAGGATCGCGAGCACCTCGTCGCCGCCGAGCCCGACGAATTCGATCCGTCGGAACGGCACGCTGGCCCGTTGCGGCGCGCTGACCACGCCGACGAAATGGCTCATCGCCGACAGCAGCTCCCCGGCATTGCCGAGCAACTGGCGGGTGCCGGCGTTGCCAGGCAGCAACTCCTCGCGCAGGCGGCGCAATTCACCATCGCCCAGTGGCTCAACCTGCAGCAATGAATCGACGAAGACCCGGTAGCCCTGCGCGGTCGGCACCCGGCCGGCGGAGGTGTGGGGCGATGCCAGCAGGCCAAGGTCCTCGAGGTCGCCGAGGATGTTGCGGATGGTGGCGGAACTGACATCCAGTCCGGCGCAGCGCGCCAGCGTCTGCGAACCGATCGGCTCGCCATCGCGGATATAGCGACCGATCAGCGTCCGCAGCAGATGCCGCGCGCGCGGGTTGAGATCGTCGGATCCGGGGAATGCCATGCCGACTATTTAGGGGCAGCGGGCCGCGCTTGCAACCGCCCGGTCTCGGCGAATGCGACGGCAGCCCCTAGAATCGACGCCATGCTGCAGCGCCTGACCATCCGCGACTTCGCCGTCATCACCGCCACCGAGCTCGAATTCGGCGCTGGAATGACCGTCATTTCCGGCGAAACCGGCGCCGGCAAATCCCTGCTGGTGGATGCGCTGGGCTTCCTGTCCGGCGAACGCGCCGATGCCGCGATGGTGCGCCACGGCAGCGAGCGCGCCGAACTCCAGGCCGAATTCGTCGTCGGCGATGCCGCCGCCGCTCGGGCGTGGTTGCGCGAGCAGGAACTGGACGATGGCGACGCCTGTCTGCTGCGTCGCGTGCTGCGCGCCGATGGCGGATCGCGGGCATGGATCAACGGCCGCGCGGTGACGTTGGCACAATTGACTGAACTCGCCACATTGCTGGTGGAGATCCACGGTCAGCACGCCCATCAGTCGCTGTTGTCGAAGCCGGCGCAACTCGCCCTGCTCGACAACGTCGGCAAGCACGACGCCGCGCTGGCGAATGTCGCGAATACTGCCGGCATCTGGCGCAAACTCCAGCGCGAACGCGAACAACTGACCGCACGCGGCGATGTCGCCGATCGCGTCGCCCTGCTCCAGCACCAGTTGCAGGAACTCGAGCACGATCCGCTCGAACCGGAAGCCGTCGCCGACCTTGCGACCCGCCATCGCCGCTACGCCAACAGCGCCGCCTTGCTGGAAGCCACCAGCGCAGCCAGCAGCCGCGTACTGGGCGACGACGAGGCCGAAGGCGCGCTGGTGCAAGTCCACGGCGCGCGCGGCGCCCTGGCACGGGTGATCGGCGACGAACCGCGCCTCGCCGATGTCGATGCCATGCTCGATGCTGCCGGAATCCAGCTCGACGAAGCCGCCGCCCTGCTCGACCGCATCCGCGAGGACAGCCAGCTCGACCCCACCGCCTTCGAACAACTCGATCGCCAGCTCGCGCGCCTGCACGACCTCGGTCGCAAGCATCGCGTCGCCCCGGATGCGCTGGCGGACGTGCGCGAACGCATCCGCGACGAACTGGCCGGACTGGAACACGCCGACCAACGCCTGGAAACGCTCGACCGCGAGATGGCGGAAGCCGAAGCCGGCTGGCGACAGGCCGCCGCTACCTTGAGCAAGACACGACAGGCCACAGCGAAATCGCTCGGCGATGAAGTCAGTCGCCTCATGGGCGAACTCGGCATGGCCGGCGGCGTGTTGAAGATCGACCTCGAAGCGCAGCCCGGGAGCACGCCGGACCCGCATGGCGCCGAGCGCGTGGAATTCCTCGTCACCGCCAATCCCGACCAGCCGCCGCGCGCGCTGCGCAAGGTCGCGTCGGGCGGCGAGCTCTCGCGCATTGCCCTGGCGATCGAAGTCGCCGCACTCGACGGCGATGGCGTACCGACGATGGTCTTCGACGAAGTCGACAGCGGGATCAGCGGCCCGGTCGCGGCGGTGGTCGGGCGCCTGTTGCGCCAACTCGGCAAGCGCTGCCAGGTGATGTGCGTGACGCACCTGCCGCAAGTCGCGGCGCACGGCCACCAGCACTACCGCGTCAGCAAGTCCGCGGATTCCGGCATCACCCAAAGCGCGCTGGACACGCTGGACGTACAGGGTCGAACCGAGGAACTCGCGCGCCTGCTCGGCGGCGCGACGGTCAGCAAGGAAGCGCGCGGCGCCGCCCGCAAGCTGCTGGAAGACGCCAGCGCCGATTGATCATTTCTTGCGGACGTACAGCACCAATGCGTGGTCTTCCAGCGCATAGCCGTGTTTCGCCGCGATCTGGCGCTGCAACGCCTCGATCTCCGGCGAGGTGAACTCGATGATCTTGCCGGTCTCCACATCCACCATATGGTCGTGGTGGGTGCCGCGATCGAGCTCGTACACCGCGTGGCCGCCCTCGAAGTTGTGCTTCAGCACCAGGCCTGCGGTTTCGAACTGGGTCAGCACGCGATACACCGTCGCCAGCCCGACGTCTTCGCCACCGTCCAGCAACGCGCGATAGATCTCCTCCGCCGTCATGTGGCGGGGCTTGGCGCGCTCCAGCAACTCGAGCACTCGCAGGCGCGGCTGGGTCACCTTGAAGCCCAGACTGCGCAGATCGCGGGTTTCCATCACATTCTCCAAACTCTGACAACGACCAGTGGCTGAACCGCCGCCTGCCAGCGCAGGGCGGCCGTGGGGCGGGACGTGTATCATCGCTGAAATTCGTGACACCGCCTGTTCACATGCGCACATTCCTGCTCGCCTGCATCGCCGCCATCGCCCTGACCGGCTGTTTCTATCGCCAGCCCGTCTATCAGGGCAACCTGATGGAGAAGACCAAGGTCGAGCAGTTGCAGGCCGGCATGACGAAGGATCAGGTCGCCGAACTGCTGGGCCTGCCCTCGATCCAGGACCCGTTCCACCACAGCCGCTGGGACTACACCAGCACCGAGCGCGTCGGTCGTACCGGCAAGACCCAGATCAAGAACTTCTCCGTCTATTTCGAGAACGACCTGGTCACCAAGTGGGATGGCAACTATTTCGCCGAACAGGACGAGCAGCTCGCCAAGGACTCCATCAAGCGCTTCGGTCCCAACCTGCGCAAGGACAAGAAGAAGAACGGCGGCGGCGGAGACAGCGACAGCGGCGAATAAGCCGTCAACGCACGGTCCGGCGATTTTTCCGGGCCACATCGCGCTGGACGTCGGCACGCGCACGTCGCGCGGCCTTGGGATCGACCTTCAATCCACGCAACAATTCGACGCGATCGCCATCGACAAGCAAATGGCGCGACGTCACCCGCTGGCCGAATACCGCGATTCCGGCGACATCGGCCAATGACGCGAATCCGACCGCGACGATCGCATCCTCCGCATGCACGCCTACGGGCAATTCCACTGCCACGCGTTCGCAGCGATGCGGCCATGCCGCGACCACTTCGACCCTGATGACGCCCGCCATCAAGGCAGCCCCGCCTTGTTGGCCACGCGGATGAAGTCATCGACCATGCGGTCGGCGAGGCTTTGCAGGCCAAGCGCCAGCACCGGCCCAAGCAGCGACGACGCCGGCTCGAACTTCAGTTCCAGCGCCACCTTGCAGGCGTGGGTATCGAGTGCGGTGAAACGCCAATGGCCTTCCAGGGTCTTGAACGGGCCATCCACCAGGCGCATGTCGATGCGCAACGGGCGTTCGCTGGTGTTCTCGGTCTTGAACCAGGTCTTGAAGCGGCCGAGCCCGATATCGAGACGCGCGACATAACGCCCTTCGTCCAGGCGTTCGACATTGGCGGCCTGGCACCAGCCAAAACGGTCCGGATAGCGCTCCGCGGCATCGACCAGATCGAACATGGTCTCGGCGGAATGGGCCACGAGGGCGCTGCGTTCGATGGTGGTGGTCATTACAATACGTGCATGAGCAAGACCAAGGATAAGGCAAATGGCGGCACCATCGCGTTGAACAAGCGCGCCCGTCACGAATACCACCTCGAACAACGCGTCGAGGCTGGCCTTGCCCTGCAAGGCTGGGAATTGAAGGCGATCCGAGCAGGGCGCGCCAACATCGGCGATGGTTATGCGCTGGTGAGCCACGGCGAGATCTTCCTGGTCGGCGCCCAGATCACCCCGCTGATCCAGGCCTCCACCCACGTGATCGCCAACGATCGCCGCGACCGCAAGCTGCTGTTGCATCGCCAGGAGATCGACCAGCTGGTGGGTCGGGTCCAGCGCGACGGCTATACCCTCGTCCCCACCGCGCTGTACTGGAAGGGCAACAAGGTCAAGCTCGAAGTGGCGCTGGCGCGAGGCAAGCAGACGCACGACAAGCGCGAAGCGAGCAAGGAACGCGACTGGAACCGCGAGAAGCAGCGCCTGTTGCGTCGGCACAACAAGGACGCCTGAGCGCCCTCAGATCTGGTGGTCGTCGTCGTTGTCGCGGAGAACGCCCGGCAACGTGAAAGCGAAACACGCGCCACGCCCCACTTCGCCCCGTGCCTGCAGGGTTCCCCCGTGGCGTTCCACGATGCGTCGCACCGTGGCGAGGCCGATGCCGTAACCAACGAATTCGGATTCGGTGTGCAAGCGCTGGAAGGGCTGGAACAATTTCCCGGCATACGCGGGATCGAAACCGACGCCATCGTCTTCGACGAAGAAATACCCGCCGGCATCGCGCCCGATGCGGATATGCGCGGTCTCGCGATCGCGGGTGAATTTCCAGGCGTTGCCGATCAGGTTCTGCATCAACGTCCGCACCAGTGATGCGTCGCCTTCGGCGTGGAGCCCAGGCGCGATCTCGACCTCGACCACGCGTTGCGGATCGCTCGCTGCGAGCTCGTCGACGATTTCGCGTGCAAGCGCCGACAAGTCGAGTGACTGGTGCTGCAATTCGCCGCGGCTGACGCGGGAAATCGTCAGGATCGCGCCGATCAGGTCGTCCATCCGGCGTGCGCCGTCGCGGATGCGCGACAAATATCCTTGCGCAGCCTCATCCAGCGCATCGGCATGGCGGTCCGACAACAGGCGGCTGAAGCCGTCGATCGCGCGCAGCGGCGCGCGCAAGTCGTGCGACACACTGTAGGCGAAGGTTTCGAGTTGCTGGTTGGCCTCGCTGAGTTCGCGGGTACGCGCGTCGACGCGCAATTCCAGGGTGCGGTTGAGTGCCCGGATGCGCGCTTCGCTGCGGACGCGATCGGAAATGTCTTCGGTCTGCACCAGCAGCCTGATGTCGACGCCATCCCTGGACGGGATCTTTCCGTAGACCAGCGAGACATGCCGCAACTCGCCATTGCGGCGGGCGAAGCGGCGGATTTCCATGCGCATCCCGCCCTCCTCGCCCTGCTCCACCAGGCCGACGCTGCCATGATCGAGCAAGGCGGCGAAATGCGTGCCGCGCAAGGCCCCGATGTCGCGTTCGAACAGGCGGGTGAACGCCGGATTGACCTCGACGATGTCGCCCTTGTCGTCGAGCAATGCCATGCCGATGCCCGAGTGCACCATCGCGCTGCGGAACAGGGCCTCGCTGCGCGCATGGGCGCGGGTCATGTCGCGCGCCAGGACGTGTGCGCGCGCCTGCGTCCGCGCCAGCAGGAAGGCGATCAGGCCGGTGGCCAGCGCAAGCGGCAGGCCCGACCACAACACCCACTGGCTGCGTTCGGCGCCGGCGTCCTCTTCGCCGAAAAATTCCAGCCGCAGCACGCGACCATAGACGGGAATGCTGCGTTCGATCGGCCCGCGGAACGCCTTGCCCGACAGGCCCGGGTCTTCAGCCAGCGTGATCGGCCTCCCGACGGTCGTGGCGTCGCTGATCCTCAGCTTCAATTTGCGCTTCACCGACTTCAACGTCATGTCGATGAATTTCGGCATGCGGAACGGGATATAGACCCAGCCCATCATGTTTGCCCGGCGCGCGGCGACCGTTTCCGGATGTTCGCCGCCGCGGTAGACCGGGGTATAGAAAATCATGCTGCGCACGCTCGGATTGCCGCCATCCAGGAACAATTCGACCGAACCGGACAACCACGGATGACCACTCTCCATCGCCCGCTGCATGGCCTCGCGGCGCGTGGCCTCGATGTACATGTCGCGCCCGATGAGTGATCGCGTCGCTTGCGATGCCGGCGCGAGATAGATCACCGGTGCGTATTCCGGGCGAACGCCCCAGGGCTGGATGTTGATCATCTCGCCGGTGCGTTCCTTCCAGTCCTGCTGGAAACGCATCAGGTCGACGCGATCGATGTAGGGGCCGTACCCAAGGCCGACCACCGCCGTGTAGCGCTGTTCGAGATCGAGACCGGCGACATAGCTCTGCCACTGCTCGTCCGTCGGCAAGGTATCCCCGGCGATCAGCGATGCGCCGCCGCGCATGATCAGTTCCAGCGCATCGAGGCGCTGGCGCACCAGTGATTCGACCAGGTCCGCTTCGGAATTGAGTTCGGCCATCGTCTCGCGATGGGCCACCGTCTGCTCGTTGCGCCAGATGAGCAGCACCATGATGGTGGCGCAGATTCCCGCCAGCACGCCGAACAGGATGGGGGCGTGCTGGTTGAATTGGTCGTGGGAGTCGGCCTGATTCGGCATTCAGGGATTCTGCCCTATACTGGCTGTGTCGGCGAGACAACGGTTCCCGGGGATGCACTGGATTCGACGGGGGTTGCGAAATCGCTTGGCGCATGCCGAGGGGGTAGCTTTCCTCGTTAATCCAGCTGCAAAAACTCAGACGCCAACGACGACGTCTACGCTCTGGCCGCTTAAGGCCTAGCCCCGAACCCGCTTGTGCCTGTGCTCGCGGATGTAGGGTCATTATCACGGGATAGGAACCGGTGGCGACCCGTCAGCAGGTTCCGAAATCAAAGCGGGTGTGGATGATGGTGTGCCTCGCACGGTGTGTTGCCATCATCCGAGACCAAACACCGAGCTAAGCATGTAGTGCCGGGCATGGAGTGCCTTCGGACGCGGGTTCGATTCCCGCCATCTCCACCAACTGAAGCCTTGTTTTTAAGAGTAAAACCTCAAAAACAAGGCTTTTTTCTTTTCTAGCCCCGCTTGTAACACCCATCCGACTGTTACAAGCTGTTACAACGGGAGCTAGGAGAATGAGTCTAGACGCGCCGGGAGCGCCAATTACTACGTCCGAGTGGCCCGCGTCCGGTCGAACTAGTAGAGGCTCGCATAGGTGCCGGTCTCGAACTCAAAAAAAGACAAATGGAAGACGCTAGGCACTCCCGACCTGAAAGAGGCACGGCGAATCGGCCCTCTAACGGTCGAAGTCATCCGACGCAGGTTCGACCAAGAGCTAGCCGCGCTAAACACTGGCGTGGCGCCTGAACCTGACGCACCTATACACAGGCCGACCGCTAGCGAGATTCAACAGGCCGCGTGGGAGCTAATCAGCGAACAGCTAGCGACCTATGGCCGGGGACGCACAAGGAACCCGAACCTAAACCGCGTTAGGAACGCGGCACACGAGGCCAACAGGGTGGGCGCAGATCGTTTCGCGGGTAACGTGCTACCGATCATTCGCCAGATTCAGGCCGCAGGGCGCGAGACTTGCGAGAGATTGCAGACGCCTTGAACGCCCGTGAGATTAAGACCCGGCGCGGTAGTGATTGGACGGCTATCGCAGTGAGCCGGGTACTTGCCCGCGATTGATAAATCATTCGCTCGCCCGAACGAAATAAGCCCGCATTACGCGGGCTTTTTCTTTGACCGCTTATCAGATAGCAGTTGACTTTGACGAATGACCGACCTCATTTCGGAGAGTGCGCGCGGGGCGTTATACCCCTCTCCGGAATTTGAGCGCTCCTACGTTGTCTCCGACACAGTTACACATTCGGCCAAATAGCTAGCTACGGCGTCATAAGCTGGAATTATGTGCGCGGCCTTCAACTCGACACTCAGTTTTTGCTTAATATCCTTCAAAATCGCCTTTCGAAATTCTGAGTCAGAGATGCTTATGCTTTTCAGATGCGCATCAATCTTTGTTAATTTGTCATCCGTCACGCTATCATCAATCACGAATTGCGATGTGATTCCATGATGTTGAAAAACATTTCCAATTGCGTTGTTAATAATTTGATTCTTAATGTAGTCTTCAACCGTAACTGAGTTATGGCCTGAAATATCCTGATAAGTTTTCCACGGCGAGCTCCCTTCGAATCGCTGCTTAGCCTGCATAGATGTCTGGTCTGAGTCGGTAAAAATAATGCACTTACGCGAATGGTTTTCGCACATATTGGCGATGTGATGAATATTCTTTACACCGGAAGAATGAAGCAGACCAACACCTCTTAGTGTCTGAAAATTTTCTGAGTTATTCGGGAGACCCTTTAGATATACTTCAAAGAAGTGCTTATCTGTCCATCCCTCAAATACAATATTTGTGGACTTAAGCAACTCATATACCGAAAACCCTAGTGCCCGGAATAGAACCTCTTCATCCGTTATCTCGCTTTTTTCTGCACTCTCTAACGTGGTCAATTCTTTAGTCTTTTTTACAAGAATATGCCGATCAATTCGTTCTTTATCGATCATGAAAATCGAATGCGTGGAAATAACCACCCGATTTTTCTTGGCGATCTCCAGAAGCGCCTCTAGCACATACTTCTGCCCGCTCGGATGAAGACCAATTTCAGGTTCATCAATGAGAATCAAATTGTTTGAAATTCTATCCGTGTGATTTTTTGCGGACAACATAAGCAAGAATGTAAAAAATCTCTTGAACCCATCACTTCTACGTTCAAGACTGTAGGTATTGAATTGATCCTTAATCCCTGCTTCCAAGAATTGTCCATTTTGGAGAATTTCAACTTCAAGATTTTTCCATTCTGGCCATACCTTTCGAAGGTGACTCGTGGTGCTGCGACTGACGCGCACAAGAAGGTTTCTAATTCCATTGCTTCTCCCTTCTGCAGCATTAATTGCCACTGGAATATCGTTAAAACCAGCGAGCGAGAACATTATCTCAAGCGGAACACAAGTTTCCGGGCTTTGACGGAATTCATCGAAGTTAATTTTCCCCGGAAGGAGGAACCTCTCTTCATATCTCCACGAAACACAGGGCGGAATGGAGTTACGCAACAGACTGGAGAACACAACCCCCACCAAATCGTTTAGGAATTTTGGCGTCAAATCTTCGAGAAACTGTGAAGAAACATCGGAATAATCATCGATATTGATTATTTTTACAGCAGAAACATCCGTACTCTTCCCGCCGATAGTTATTTGATTATTTTCAGCATTAACTATCTTTTTCCAATTTCCCAAAATTTTAATTGCCTTCCCACTCAACCCCCAGTATGTGTAGGCTCTGCTAGCGGAATTTATATCCACTCGATACAGAGCCTCGTTGTGCATTTCGACAAATTGAGCAATAGATATCAACTTGCCGTCAATTTCGCATATCGGTGCCATCTTGTTTTTCGCGAGTAGCTTTTTTTCGATCAAACCGCGTGCAATCAAATTTTCCCCACCGTTCGCGCCAAATACAAACCTAACGTATGACTCGGTAATTGGATTTTCGTTTGGAGAAGGCTCTCTAATGTCATCCGGCGAAATTTTCGATTCGGAATCAATAAGTGATAACGCCTTAAGGACATTAGATTTTCCAGACTCATTGATTCCAACAAGAATCTGCAAATCCGTCTGAAAATCGATTCGGCAATCCTTGATTGACCGATAGTTCTTAATTGAAGCGTACTTAAGATGCATCTAGCCCCCTTCCCCGGTTCTGCCTATTTGTGGTCCAAAGCCGGAGTATAGCCATGCACCTCAAGATTCACCTAAACTGCCTTTTTGCAATATGTTTTATTTGCAATAACCTCAAACGTTGCTAACCTAACCCTCGTGCGTTGTTGTGTCGATCATCACCCGCTCCCCCGATGAATACTTCTCGGCGTGACTACCGAACACTGCGACGGAATCGAACGCCAACAGATTACCGCTGGCGGATGGGAAGGTCTAACCGCTTAATCCAACGTCGAAGGCCAGCTGCCACGGCACACAAAAGGGCTGGAACCCTTTTCCCTGTAGGCGCGTCGAACCTGCCTCTCCAGCAACCCGGCAGACGCTCTGAGGCTTTTTTTGCATCCAGTCAGCCGATAACGATCAGCCCAAACCAGTCCTTTAGGGCGCTCAATACAGTAATTAACTCCCGAATAAGCGGCCACCAGTCTCGCAAGCGATTTATAGCCCGGTGACGCCATACGGACGACGGGGCGCTGGGAATTGGCCTCACTAACTCCGGATATCTTTTAACCAAATAGCGGTCCAAGACCGCCTGCTCGTTATACGAAGCAACACGTTGGTCAGTAGTCATGGGGAGCTTCCAATTGTGGAAACCCATGATTGCGCGGGTCGAATTTGACTTTCAGCCAACCTTTCCGATGCGATAAAAGCCTAGAAATTGAGCCTAGACCACGATGCACACCTCACGCAGTCACCTCTTGGGAAAATTCCCCGCGAACAGTCTCCTTAGGAGACGGACGGCGGCGACAAGCGTTTGCCGCAACCTGGGGGCCCCTCGCCGGAGTTTTCTTGCGCCCAGAGATACGTTCAGCTACATATATCCTTCAGATATCTATATCTGATATTTCTAACAGGTCGCCTAGGCTTATACAGATGGGGTACATCTGGAGCGCTCCCATTCCTCAATACATAGATCGCGGAGAAATGCAGAGCAACTGGCGGGGTAAAGGGGCTCCGAAAATTTAAGCCTGCAAATAATCGAGGGGAAATAAAGTGAAATATAGCCAAGTTGCCTTAGGTGTTCTAATGCTCATGGGCGTTAGCTCTGCGGCATTCGCTCAGAAGGCAGAGCCACTTCCCGGGGATGCTCAGTTTTCACCTATCGAACAATCTATCCCAAGTTTTTCATACAACGATCCATATTCGCGACAGTTCAGCACGGACTTGCCCCAAGCTTCGATTATTATCGATGACTCGACTAATCGAATTTATATAGCGACAAACAATGGCACAGTCGATGCTCCTTTAGAATCTGCCGCGACGGCATATGCGCAGCGATATGCGAATGGCAGCCCTACGGCTGCGCAAGACGCACTAAACGAGATCAGAACAAATCTGCGGGATACGAGTTTTCTCGCAGAATGGGTACATGACCTCAACGGGAATGGCATTCCCGATGAAGTAGCGAACAACAGTCGAGCAAGATGCTTCTCAGCTGTCGCGTGCGACTCATTTCAGGATGATTGGGGTTGGGATACCGTATTCGATTTCGGCAAGCCACCGACCCTACCGCCTCCACCCATACAAGATCCAACTAGGATGCAGAGGTTGCTTCAATGCAAAAATGAAGCTATTGATGTGCGGGACGATCTTACGTACGCGACTGTAGCAATGGGGCTTGCGTGTGTATCAATACCCTCATCACCCGGCGCTGGCGGAGCAGGTTGTTTGGCGGGTGGACTATATGTCGGGCGGTTGACTCAACGAATGACGAGAAAAGTCCAAGAATGTAGGAGGATGTAATTTCTTGGAATTCATTTATTGACGGAGACACTCAGTGGAAATACTTGGATGGAGTGGATGGTTTAGGTCAGCTTGGATTATCTGCCTTGGAGTGTTGTGCATTGCGGCGATTTGGAACATTGAAGATACGAAAAAAAGAAAATTGTTTACTAGGCTTTCGCTGGTATTGGTGTTTGGATATCTTGCATATCTGTGGATTAAATATGGCCGCCGTGGGCGATGTAAATCTTGAAAAATAAAGCCCACAGAACCGCTAGGAGCCAATCGCGACCATGACCGGGAGAAGGCTTAGGAATCGAACCGGACAGGCGCCGAGAGGCTCAGGAGACGGCCAGCGGCGGCAAGGGGAGTTGCCGACCGCTGGCCTAACAATCGGCGGGAATACTTAGGGGAAAGTGGCCGACTGCTAGCCCGAGCATAGCCCACCCGGCTCCCCTCGCCCGACTTGGGCTAAGATCGACCTGTTCGTTTTTCGACATCGTGCCGAAACGGTCAGGATGCTTTCTCCGACGCAAGCAGTCGTGCGACGATTTCATGCAGCGCAGCCACTTCAGCTTCGAGCACCCGCACCCGTGCATCCAGATCCGGCGATGATGCAGCCACTGCGACAAGGGGTTCCCGGGAATGGGTCTCGACGACGCTGTCTTCGGTCACGGGGCCGCACAACAAATGGGCATACCGATCCTCGCGCTGACCCGAACCCCGCGGCAGCTGCACGACCAGTGCCGGTTGGCGCTGCACAAGACGGTCGAGTTGGTGACGGACATCTTCCACTTCGGCGAATTTGGCCATGCGCTCGCTGCGCGCCAACAATTCATAAGCGGTCTGCTTGCCGCGCAGCAACAGCAGCCCCAGAAGAATCGACTGCGGGGGCGTCAGGCTGAAGGCAGTCTCCACCCGATGCTCGTAACGATCGGCTCGCGACGAGAACGATTGCCGCACAAATCCCTTCTGTTCCAATTGGCGCAAAGCATGATTGGTATCCCCGGGCGAAAGTGACATGACAGGGTCGCGCCCGGTTTTCTGATTGGCAGCCTGCTGCGTTGCATTGATCGTCAAAGGATAGACATCCGGCGTTGTGACGGCCTTTTCGATCAGGCATCCCAGGACGCGGGCTTCGGCCATGCTCAGCAACGGCAAGGGCGCGTTCTCTCTCGTCTCCATGATGTTTCCCGTATCCAAGTAAAAGACATCGGCTTCGCCGACCGGCCGAAGTGTACTTTGGCCGGCCTGCACGGACCGTGACATCGGACGGATCGCCGCAGAACACGGTTATGCTGCGAGCATCGCCACCGCCGCCGCTCGCCATGAAGATCCGTTCCTTCCGCCTCGGGATGTTGCGCATTCCCTTGAAGACGCCGTTCAAGACCGCGTTGCGCACGGTGGAACAGGTCGAGGACGTGGTGTTCGCGCTGGAAACCGACGATGGCCATGTCGGCTACGGCAGCGCACCGGCGACTGCGGCGATCACCGGCGACACCCACGGTTCGATCATCGACGCATTGCGCGCCTACATCGGACCGCGCCTGGTCGGTGGCGACATCGCCCAACTCAACACTCTTGTCGCGAGCGTGCAAGGCGCGCTTCAGCGCAATACCAGCGCCAAGGCCGCAGCGGAAATCGCGCTCCACGACCTCTGGGGCCAATTGCATGGCGCACCGCTCTACCAGCTTCTGGGTGGCGGTGCCCCTCGACTCGAAACCGACATCACCATCAGCGTCGACAGCATCGACAAGATGGTCGCCGACAGTCTCGACGCGCTGGCGCGAGGCTTCACCTCCCTGAAGGTGAAAGTCGGCAAGGACATGGCGACCGATATCGAACGCATGCGCGCCGTCCACGATGCCGTGGCCGGGCGCGCCCTGCTGCGCCTCGACGCCAACCAGGGATGGACGGCCCGCGAAGCGATCCACGCCATCCGCACATTGGAAGATGCCGGCGTGCGCATGGAGCTGGTGGAACAGCCGGTGAAGGCGCACGACATCGATGGCCTGCGCGAAGTCACCGCCAATGTGCACACCCCGGTGATGGCCGACGAAAGCGCGTTCGGGCCGCGTGAAACGATCGAGCTGCTGCGCACGCGCGCCGCCGACATCGTCAACATCAAGCTGATGAAGGCCGGCGGCATTTCCAACGCACTGAAGATGGCCGACATCGCTGCCGTCCAAGGCCGCGAATGCATGATGGGCTGCATGCTGGAAAGCCCGATCGGCGTGACCGCGGCCGCGCATGTCGCGGTGGCACGCTCGGCGACGATCACCAAGATCGATCTCGACGGTCCTTCGTTGTGCACGGCCAATCCGGTGCATGGCACGACGCGTTTCCTTGAAGCGGAAATCGTGCTCGGCGATGGGCCAGGATTGGGAATCGAGAAGATCGACGGGATCGAGTGGCTGACGGCCTAGAACGGCCACCATCCCTGCCCCGTCATCGCGTAACGATCTGCCGCCTGCTCGAAACGGTTGCGATGACTGACCCCGCCGCATAGCAGGTACAGCGGCAGGAACAACACGCCCAGGGCCATGTATTGGTAAACATGCGCGCGTTCGTGGTCACCCAGTACGATGAGCGGCGTTTGCGCGATACCCGCACGCTGCGCATAGGTCACGCAGGGGCAATCGAGCGTGTCGCCGGTATGGAGGATGACGTTGCCGAAGGTGATCGCCCCGCCCGGCCCCCAGGGCCAGTGCTGGAATACCAGCGCGAGATCATCGCGACGCCAACGCGGTTTCGCGCCGAAAGGCAGCGCGACGATGCCGAGCAAGGCGCCAACGATGCTGTTCGGAAAGGTCCAGACAGCACCCAGCAGCTGCAACAGGCCGCGCAACACCGGATGCATCGGCATCGGGACCCAATCGCTCAACGCGAGCGCCGCACCAACCAGGTGTGGATCGTTTCCGGCACTTCGTGCTGGGCGCGGCTCGAGACGTAGATGCCGATGTGGCCACCGCGGAAACTGAGCTCGGTGTAGTCGTTGGTGCCGACCAGTCCCTTCAACGCCTTCGACGCATCCGGCGGCACCAGATGGTCCTGCTCGGCGTAAATGTTCAGCACCGGCATGTCGATGAAGCCGAGGTCGACCTCGCGATCGCCGATGGTGATGCCGCCGTTGACGAAACCGTTGCCCTGGTAGAACTGCTTGATGAACTGGCGGAAGGTCTCGCCCGCCTGGTCCGGCGAATCGAAGATCCACTTCTCCATGCGCAGGAAATCCTCGAGCGCCTTCTTGTTATCGAGGATGTCGACCAACCCGACGTACTTCTGCATGTTGAGCCGGAACGGCTTCAGCATCAGGTAGGAATAGTTCATCAGGTCGGCGGGAACGTTGCCGAGGGTGTCGATGAAAAGATCGACATCGAGGCCTTGCGTCCAGTTCGACAGCATGTTGTCCGGCGTCTGGAAGTCGACCGGCGTCACCATGGTGATCAGGTTGCGCACCTTCTCCGGATGCAGCGAGGCATAGCACAGCGAGAACGCGCCGCCCTGGCAGACGCCGAGCAGGTTGATGCCATGAACACCGTGCTTGTCACGCAGGAAATCGACGGCGCCGCCGAGGAAGCGTTCGATGTAGTCCTCGAGCGTGAGGTAGCGGTCGGAACGGTCGGTATAGCCCCAGTCGATGACGTAGACATCCTGTCCGCGCTCCAGCAATCCCTTCACCAGCGAGCGATCGTCCTGCAGGTCGATCATGTAGGGGCGATTGACCAGCGCATAACAGACCAGGATCGGCGTACGTGCGAGCGCCTGCTTCTTGGGATGGAAGCGGTAGAGCACGGTCTTGCCGTCGCGCCACACTTCCTCGCGTTCGGTCGCGCCGTAGTCGTAATCGCCGACATCGCGCAGCGTCCCCAGCCCGGCACCGAGCTTGGACTGCATGCCGATGGTTTCCTCGACCAGCGCTTCGGGCGTGAAATTGAGCGGGCCGATCCTGTCCGGGCTCTTTTCGTTCGCGTCTTCTGTGGCCATGTCAGCGGCTCCGTGGACGTTTGCTTTCGGTGGTCTTGGCTGTCGTCGATGTCGTCTTCTTGCGTGCCGCCGGTTTGCGCGCGGCAGGCGCGTCGCTTGCCGGCTTGGCTGCGGCCGACTGGCGGCGCAGCATGCGCTCGAGCTCGGCGATCTTGCGATGGGCGGAATCGAGTTCGGTGCGCGTCGGCAATCCGAACACCGAGCACACTTGCTCGATCTCGCGCTGGACCTGCTGGCGCAGGCGCATTTGCGCATTGACCATCTCGCCATAGACGCGGCGGAATTCGTCGGACAAGGCGATCTTGGCGTAAGCCTGTTCGGCGGCATCGACCCAGACATCGAACAATGCGCGCGCGGTCGTGAGCTGCTTGCCGGGCGCTTCGTGCTTCACCAACAGCGTTTCGAACACGCCGACCGCGTCCTGGCTGGCCTTCAGCAACAGCGTGTTGTAGGCCGACAGGCGATCCTGGTATTCGACCTGCGATTGCATCAGCGACTGGATGCGTTCCTGGTGTTCGCGCGTCAATCCGAACGCCGGCATGCCGAGCAAGCTGTGCGTTTCGCGGCGCCAGGCATCGAGCCACGGACGCGCGGCGTCGTACCACGCTTCAAGGCTATGCGACTCCGCACCCTGAAGGCCCTTGAACATGCCGAGCACGGCCTGGTTGCCCTGCCCGTCCATCACCTGTCGCCACTGCCTGGCGATGTCGGCGGCATCGGCGTTCTGCGACGCGAGCTGGGCCGCCAACTTCTGCATTTCGCTCCACCACGTGCTGGCCTGCGCGTTCATGCGATCGGCGACATTGCGCACGCCGCGATCGGGAACGCCCATCGCCGCGTTGTTCCAGAACGCCATCGCTTCGCGCCAACCCGCAGGCGCACCGCCCATCATTCCGGCCATGCCCGGCATCGCACCCGGCATGCCGAACCCCGGCGCGCCCATCATCCCCGGTGAAAACCCGAACGGCGATGCGTGGACCGCACCAAAGGGCGACGGAGCCGCGCCACCGTTGCGCATCATGTCGTTCCAGGCCGTCCAGTATTGACGCGAAAGCTGCTCGAAATCCGCGGGCCAGGGCGAGTTCATGCGGTGTCGTCCGTGTGGAATGGGACGATGCTAGCACGCAGCGATGACGCGTCCGTGGTGCCGATTCAGGGCTTGGGAATGCGGATGGTGCTGATCATCAGCGAGCCCGACAGCGCGAACATCAGCACCAGCGGATGCAGCTGCCAACGACCGAGCATGACCACCCCGCCCCACAGGTTCTGGCCGATGTTGTTCTGCCATACCGCGATCGCGAGCACGACCACCAACAACAGACTGGTTGGAATCGGCGTGCCCTCGAAATACTTGACCTTGCCTTCGGCGCCGGACAGGTGTTCCGCAGTGACGTTGTAGCGCGCCAGTCGACTCACACCGCAGCCGACAAAGAAGCTCAGCACGATCCAGTCCCAGAGTCCCTGCATGCCGCAGGCGTAGGCCAGCGCTGCCGGCGCGACGCCGAAGGAAATCACGTCGGCCAAGGAATCGAGTTCGCGCCCGAGCGTCGAGGCGACCTTGCGCCAACGCGCGATGCGGCCGTCGAGCGCATCGAAGATGAAGGCCAGCGGGATCAAGGCCATGCCGACCAGCAGATCGCCGGTGACATCGTCCTGCAGGAAACGCATCGCCGCGAAGATCGCACCGGTGCCGCAGAACGCGTTGCCCAGGGTGAACCAGTCGGCGAGCCGGAACTCGCGCAGCATGGAAAAGCGCTTCGGTTTTCCGGATTCGGATCTGTCCATGCTCCCAGACTGCCAGATCGGCAGCCGGGACGGCAAATCAATTCGGCAGACGGAGGTCGTCGCGGTTCAGTGCGGCGTCGCCGCGTGGCTTGGCATCGATTCGGACGTCGGTGGTGGCGATGGCCGCATGACCTTCGATCTGCGCCCACACGCGATCCAGTCCCTCATACATGTACGGCAGCAGCGGCACGAAGCGTTGCGCATACGACGGGAACGCGAGGAAGGCGTCGAAGTGCTCGGCTTTGCCCACCGTCCAGTAGCCGACCGGACGACCGGCGGCACGCGCAGCCGCGACCCATGGCGCGCTGCTGAAGGCCGGCGGCACCAGGCCATCATCGCTGCCGTGGATCACCAGGATCGGGAAGCCTTTCTGCGGAACCTTGGCATGCGTCGCGGCGATGCCGTCGCGCACGCGCTTGCCGTCGGCGGATTGATCCGTCCACAACGCACGCAGGCAGCGTTCGCCGGCCAATGTGGCATCCGGCAAGGACATCTTCGGATCGATCATGCCGATGGCGTTGCCCGGCGGAATGCCGCTGCCGTCGCTCCACCACGTTGCGCGTTCGGCAGGCGTGGTCGGGCGCGGCTTGAGATCCGCGCCGATCGCCGAATAGTTGAATCCGCAGGGATGTTCGCCAGCGCGATAACGGCCGTATGCCGAGGCATATGCGACCGCGACCGCACGCCACAAGTCGAAGCCGACCGACGCGGCGCCGCCATGCAGCGCGGCATCGCTCCAGCCCTTCGCGCGCAACTGCGCATGCGCGGATGCCGCCTGCTGCGCGACAGTCTCGCCTTCGACCAGACCGAGTTGCTTCAGGCTGGCGCAACGCTGGGTCCACAGCGGTTCGACCTGCGCACGCAACGGCGGCTGCGGCAAGTCCGCGGCCGGCATGTCAAGCAAGGCGCAGGGCATCAGCAGCGCCGCTTCGGTGGCGAAGTCGTACAGCGGTCGGCCGCCGTCGGCGTAGACGTTCGGCTCGCCTGCGACGACGCCGGACAACCAGCCACCATCGAGTTCCGCCGCGCGCAATACCGCACCACCACCGTTGGAAATGCCGGTCGCAATGATCTTCGTGTTCTGCGGCGTGAACGGCGCCTGCGCCGGATAGGCCTGGTCGAGCATGCGCAGCGCGAATTCCGCAGCCTGCTTTACGTGACGGCCCCAGTCGGCTTCCGGATTGTCGCCGGAATGCGCGTGCTTGAAGGCGACGCCGCTTGCACCAGTGGCGAGTTGCGGCTTGAAGGCATCGGCCTTGTCTGCCGCGACACGCTCGCCTGCGGCATCGACGCCTTCACCGGCATCGATATCGAAATAATCGGTGCCCGCCGCCTTATCGGTATGGACGACGGCGCAGCCCTTCGGCAGCCCCCATGCCGCGCCGACCGCCATCGATCCGTAGACGCCACGCGAACCCGAAGCGACCGACACCACCACGCAGCGCTTGCGCACATCGAAGGCATCTGGCAGTTGCAGCACCACGCGATGCGGCGCATGCGCGCCCGGCAATGTCAGCAAAGTTGAGTATTCGCGCCCAGGCACGCTGGCGGTGCTGCCGTAGATGGTGCCGTAACCGCCATTGGGCGAGAGATCGGCGATGCCCCGCCAGTTCGCCCAGATCGCGCGACGACGGCGCTCGGCAGCCGTGGGATGCGTGGCGTCGGTGAACGCGGGCGGCGTCATCGCGCGCAGGCCATCGAGGCCGAGCCCGGCGGTGAGCAAGTCGTCGCCATTGCGATGTTCGGTGATGGTGACGTGCGCTGCTGCGTCCATATGGTTCTTCGTGGCGTGTTTCGGGCGCGTGGCAGCGGCGACAGAACCGGCCGACACGAGGGCTGAAAGAAGGAGGATGAGCGGTCGCATATCGCGACAGTACCCGTTCGCTCTTCCATCCGCATCGTACTTTGGTGCGAGGCGGTGCGTTCCTGCGACTGTTAGGCTAGACCCGATGCCCACGGTACTGATCGCCGACGACCACCCGCTGTTCCGCGCGGCCCTGAAACAGGTCGCGGCCGATGCCGTGAGCGACATGCGCATGCATGAGGCCGATTCGCTGGACGCCGCACTGGCCATGCTGGACGCGCATCCCGACATCGACCTGGTGCTGCTCGACATCCACATGCCCGGCAACCACGGCCTGACCGGACTGGCGGCGATCCGCGCGCAATATCCGCAGGTGGCGGTGATCGTGGTCTCCGCCAACGACGATCCACGGGTCGTCCGCCGCGCCCTGGACCATGGCGCCGCCGGATTCCTGCCCAAGGTCTCCGGTCTTGATGAACTGCATTCCGCAATTCGCGCCGTGCTGGCCTGCGAACGTTGGCTGCCCGACAGCCTGCGTGCCGCCGTTGAGCATGCGCATTCATCGTCCGACGATCGCGCCCTCGCCTCGCGCCTGGCCAGCCTGTCGCCGCAACAGTTCCGCGTGCTGCAGATGGTTGCCGAAGGCCTGCTCAACAAGCAGATCGCCGATCGCCTCGACATCCAGGAACGCACCGTCAAGGCCCACGTCACCGCGATCTTCGAACGCCTTGGCGTGCGCAATCGCACCCAGGCCGGCGTGGTGTTGCGCGAACTGGAGCTTGGCGATCCCAGTCGCCACGTCCCGCTGGTTTAAGCGACACGCACCGCCGACGCCAGCACGCGATCGAGCACCGATTTCAACGCCAGGGGCCGCAGCGGTTTCCGCAGCAGCGTGAGGCCGTGCTCGAGCACGTCGCGACGCGTTGCACCGCCGTCGTCGGCGCTGAGGATCAACGCCGGGCGCGTGCCGAAGCGTTGCGCCAACTCGTCGTGCAAGGCGATCCCGGTGAGTCCGCCATCGAGGTGATAGTCGAACAACCAGGCATCGGCCCCGGACGACGCCATCGCGGCGGTTGCAGACGGTGAGTCCGTTGCAGTGGCCACCTCGTAACCCCAACCGCGCAGGAGCAATGCCAGCGCATCCAGCGCCTGCGGATCGTTGTCGACGGCGAGGATGCGCACGCCGCCTGATTGTCGTTGCGTCATGGACTTGACCGCTGCCGGTGCTTCCGCCCGCGGGATGTCGATGGAGAACACGCTGCCGCGACCGATCCGGCTGTGCAAGCCGATGCGCGAATCCAGCAAGGTCGCCAATCGATCGGCGATCGCCAGACCAAGACCAAGTCCCTGCCCCGGCACGTTCTCGCCGCGACGGAACTCTTCGAAAATCATCGCCTGCTGTTCGGGCGCGATGCCCGGTCCGGTATCGTGGACCTCCAGCCGCAATCCGTCATCTATGTGCCGGACGCCCAGCAGCAATGATCCTTGCGCGGTGTAACGCACGGCGTTGGCGAGGAAGTTCTGCACGATCCGTCGCAGCAATCGCGGATCGCTGTCGACCCAGGCGCGCGTCGAGCGATAGCGGAAACGCAACCCCTTCGCCTGCGCCAGCGCCGCGAACTGGACCGCCAATGGATCCAGCACTTCCGCCAGCGGAAACGCACGCGACTCCGGCACCAGTCCGCCGGCTTCCAGTCGCGACATGTCGAACAGACCGGTCAGGAGATCGGTCGTGGAATCGAGGGCTCCGTGGATCTGCCCGACCACGCGCCTATGCTCGATGTCGTCCAGCTGCTGCGTCAGGGCATCGGCGAACAGCTGCGCTGCATGCAGCGGTTGCAGGAGATCATGGCCGACTGCTGTGAGGAAGCGCGTCTTGGCGTCGTTGGCACGCTCGGCTTCACGGCGCGCGGCATCGAGCAGATGCGTGCGTTCGTCGACGCGCTGTTCCAGCGTGGCGTTGATGTCCTGCAATTCGTTCTGGGCGCGACGGAATGCGGTGACATCGGTGAAGGTGGCGACGAAGCCGCCGCCAGGCATCGGGTTGCCGCGGATTTCGATGATGCTGCCGTTCGGGAATACCCGCTCCGACAAATGCAGGGTGCCGGCGCGCATGTGGGCGAGGCGTCGCTGCAATGCGCGTTCGCGATCGCCCGATGAATGCATCCGCTCCAGCGCCCAACGACTCACGGTTTCCACCGGCATCCCGACTTCCAGCAAGCCGTCAGGGAATCCGAACAATTCCTGGTAGCGGGCGTTCCATGCCACCAGCTTCAGGTCGCCATCGACCACGCTGATGCCCTGGCTCATGTTCTCCAGCGCGCCTTGCAACACGCGTTGGTTGAAGTTGAGGTCCTTGGACGCCTGGTCGACGATCATCGCCACGGTGTCGAGTTCGGCACTGGTCTTGCGGCGCGCGGTATCCAGCAACAATCGCGCGGATGCGCTGCCGAGCAACGCGGCCAGTTCGCGTTCGACTGCATCCGAGACCTGCGGCGGCACATCGCCTTTCGCCGGAGCATCGGCCAGCAAGCTGCTGATGCGTTCCAGCCCGAGGAAGCGCATGCCGGCATTGCGCAAAGTCGCGGCATCGAAGCGCTCACGCTCGCGCTGTTGCTGGCGCGGCAACCAGAAGGCGACCGCGAGCGTGACGGCGGTCGACACCAGCAAACTCACGCCGACCGCACGTGCCAAGCGTCCCCAGCCCGTCAATGCCAGCAGGTGATCCGGCGCGAGCCAGCGCCAACCGAATGGCCCCTGCTCCACCAATGCCGGCGAGATCAAGTCGGCATCGCCGAGCAGCGGCACCAGCATCGCCCAGGCCCAGGCGATGAATCCCGCGATGATGCCGACTGACACCGCACGCGCCGGCATCTGCGGCTGCCACACCGCGAACGCCATCGCCGGCGCGAGCGTCGCCAATGCCGAGAACGACACCGCGCCGACGTCGGCCAATGCGACTTCCCCGGCGACCGCGCGGCCATAGCCCCAAGCAAGAAAGACGATGACGAGGATGCCGATGCGCCGCAGCATCAACACGCGTCCGCGCAAATCGCCACCACCACGCGCCCAGGCCCCGCGCAACAGGCCCGGTGCCAGCCAGTGGTTGCCAATCATCAAGCTCAAGGTGAGCAGGCTGATCACCACCATGCCGGTCGCCGCGGCCATGCCTCCGAGATAGGCGAACAGCGCGAGGCCGGAATTGCCGTGCGCCATCGGCAAGGCGATCACGTAGAGATCGGAACTGACGCTACCGGCGAGTTCCGCACCGCCCATGCGCGCCAGCGGCAACAGCGGCAGCGAGATCAGCAGCATGTACAACGGGAATAGCCAGCGCGCCGTGCGCAGATGCGATTCCTGCCGGCATTCGACCACGCCGACGTGGAACTGGTGCGGCAAGGTGAACATGGCGAGCACGCCGAGCAGCACCAGCGGCGCAAAGCCTTGCCGATCCGGTGGCTGCTGCAGTGTCGCGGTCGTCGCCAGTTCGGAATGATTGCGCGCCACGAAAATCCCGAGCGCGAGCATCGCCGCAAGCTTGAACAACGATTCCACCGCCACCGCGAACACCAGGCCACGGTTGTGCCAACCGACATCGCGGGTGCCGAACAACATGGTGAACGCCGCCATCACCAGCGCGATCACCAGGCCGACATCGATCCCGCCGGTATCGGCTTTCCCGCCGATGCCGTGGGTGAGCAAGCCATAGCCCATCGCTACCGCCTTGAGTTGCAGGGCGATGTAGGGAATCAGGCCGAGGATCGCGATCAGGGTGACGATCGCGGCAAGGCGCGGATCGCGACCGAGGCGCCCGGCGATGAAGTCGGCGATGGAGCCGGCGTGGACTTCACGCGCGCGGCGCACCAGCCCGATCATCGCGGTGCCGGCCAATGCATACAGCAGGATGGTGCCGACGAAGGTTGGCGGCAGCGGCCACTGGTAGCGCGCGGCCTGGGTGACGGTGCCGAAGAACGTCCACGACGTGCAATACACCGCCAGCGACAGCGCGTAGATCCAGCCCCAGTGCCGCGACAGCAATGCCGGTCGGCGATCGGCGAACAGCGCGGCGGCGAAGATGAAGGCCAGCCACGCCAACGCCACCAGCGCGACCCATGCGCCGCTCAAGCCCATGCGGACTCCTGGCTGGCGAATGGAACTGGCGGCGCGATCATCCGTCGAGGATAGGGCCTGCGACCCGCGAGCGCATGCCGGGCCCGATCACGACGCGGACATCCACCGCATCGTGTCGGGCCGGCCGCGACTCCCCTCAGAAGTCGTAACGCACGGACAGCGTGTACTGGCGCGGCGCGCCATAGAAGCCGGTGCGGACGCCGAGCGCCGGGATCACGTAACCGGTGGTGAGGTATTTGGTGTTGTTGAGGTTGCTACCCTGCAACGACACCGTCCACGGCTTCGACGGCTTCCAGATCACGCCGGCGCCGATCAGGCCATAGGCGCCCTGCTCGATCGGCTGCGTGTTGACGCCGGTCACCGGATCGTGGGTGACTTCGGTCGTCGCGACCACGCTGCTCTGCCGCGTATAGCTCACGCGCGCGGTCAGGTCGCCCGCGCTGCCGAGGCTGGTGCGGTATTCGGCATTGATCGCGCCGGAGAATTTCGGCGCATTGGTGAACTTCTGCTGGTCGGCGATGTTGAAGTTCTTGTACATGTATTCGTCGAACTTCGCGTTCAACCACGCCAGGTTGCCCGTCAGCGCGAAATGCTTGCTCGGCAGCCACTGGTACTCGAACTCGAAACCGCTGACCGTGCCCTGGCCGGCGTTGGTGAAGTCGCCGAAGAACGCCTTGGTATTGGCCGGCGTGGTGTATTCGGTGAACACCGAAAGCTGGATGTTCTTGTACTTGTTGTGGAAGTACGCCATGTTGAGGAACAGCGACTGATCGAGCAGCGCCATCTTGCTGCCGATTTCCAGGCTGTCCACGCGCTCGTCGCGGAACGGTTCGGCCGAACGCGGCACCGCCACCGATTGCGCGCGGATGTTGTAGCCGCCCGACTTGAAGCCGCGCGACGCCAGTCCGTAGACCATCACGCCGGGCGTGATCTGGTAATCCAGCGACAGCTTCGGCGACACGTTCTTGAAGCCGATCGACTTGTCGAAGTCGGCGGCGATCACGCCACTCGGCTTGGTGAAGGTGCCGTCGGTATAGCCGATGTTGTGGACGATGGCGTGCTTCTTCTCGTCGGTGTAGCGCACGCCGGCATCCAGCTTGAACTTGCTGGTCAGGTCGAAGGTCCAGTCGGCGTAGACGGCCGTGCTCTTGGTGTAGACCGTGCCGCGGGTATCGCCGAACGACAGGTTGAAGAAGTTGTTCAGCACCTGGCCGCCGGCATCGCCATCGAACTGGTAGACGCCCATCACACCGTGGGCGCGGCCACCGGCATCGTAATTGACCTGGATCTCGTTGCTGGTCTGGTGGTCGCGATAGAACGCCTTCACGTCCGCGACCTTGTTCGGCAGCGTGTCGAAATCGATGTTGGTCTCGGTATTGGACTGGCGCTTGGCCCAGATGTACTTGAGCGCCCAGTTCTCGTTGAGCTTGACGTTGGCCGTCATCGACAGGCCATCGAGCTTGGTATGGTTGACGTCGGGCATGCCGTTGCGCACGTCATAACGGCTCGCCATCGGCGAATAGGTCGGCGCGAAGGGATTCTTCGCCAGCATCTGCGCGCCGCGCACGCCCGATTCGTCATCGGTATGGTCGTAGGCGAACTGCAGGTCGAACTTTTCGGTCACGTAGGCGCCGACGGCCAGGCGCCAGGCGAAGATGTCCTTGTCGCTGACATCGTGGCCGCTGGTCAGGTTCTTGCCGAAACCGTCGCGGGTGAGCTTGGCCATCGACAATCGCGCACGCAGCGCCTTGGCATCGCCGAAAGCATCGCCGACCGCGAACTTGACGTCGCGCTCGTTGTAGTTGCCGACCGTACCCTGCACGAAACCGTTGAAGTTGGTCGCCAGCGGCTTGGTCACGTACTTGATCGCGCCGCCAATGGTGTTCTTGCCGTACAGCGTGCCCTGCGGGCCGCGCAGCACTTCGACGCGATTGACGTCGAGCAGATCGAACAAGGCACCCTGCGGACGCGCGACGTAGACGTCGTCGATGTACATGCCGACGCCGGGATCGACGCCCCACAACGGATCGGATTGGCCGACGCCGCGGATGTAGGCGGTGATGGTGGTGTTGGAGCCACGCGCCGCATACAAAGTGAGATTCGGCACCTGGCCCTTGAGATCGCCGAGGTCCTGCACGTTGAGCTTGTCCAGCGCCTGCGAAGTGAACGCGGTCACCGCCACCGGTACTTCCTGCAAGGTTTCCTCGCGACGACGCGCCGTCACCGTGATCGATCCGAGATCGCCATTGTTCGACGCCTGCGGCTTGTCGGCCTGCGCGGACGGCTGGCCATCCTGCGTCGCCTGCTGGGCGTAGGCGGCCGGACCGGCCAGGCCGAGCGCAATGGCGAGGCAAAGTGGAGCGTGACGATGGGTGCGGCGCATGGATGTGTTCCTCTCGCTGATGACAGCCGGGAGCGGATTCCCCCGAGATGGCATGCAGACTAGGCGGAAGCCGGCGCCGGCCACATCGTACCTTCGGACAAGGGCGCGCCGGACCGTGACTGCGCACACTCCACGGACGTTTCCTTGCCGGATGTCCCGATGGCGTTCCTGATCGTGCTGGCCGCGCTGTGCTTCCTGATGTTCGTGGCCTATCGCGGCTACAGCGTGATCCTGTTCGCGCCCATCGCAGCCCTGCTGGCGGTGCTGCTGACCGATCCCGCGCTGGTCGCGCCGATGTTCAGCGGCCTGTTCATGGACAAGATGGTCGGCTTCCTCAAGAACTACTTCCCGGTGTTCCTGCTCGGCGCGGTCTTCGGCAAGCTGATCGAGATTTCCGGTTTCTCGCGCGCGATCGTCAGCGCCACCATCCGCGTGGTTGGCGCCAGCCGCGCCATGCTCGCCATCGTGCTGGTCTGTGCGCTGCTCACTTACGGCGGCGTGTCGCTGTTCGTCGTGGTGTTCGCGGTCTATCCATTCGCCGCCGAGCTGTTCCGCCAGGGCAACATTCCCAAGCGGCTGATCCCCGGCACCATTGCCCTGGGCGCGTTCACCTTCACCATGGACGCCCTGCCCGGCACGCCTCAGATCCAGAACATCATCCCCACCACCTTCTTCAAGACCAATACCTGGGCGGCACCGTGGCTGGGCGTGGCCGGATCGATCTGCATCTTCGTCATCGGCATTGCCTATCTGGAATGGCGTCGTCGCACTGCCTTGCGCGCGGGCGAAGGCTATGGCGATCCCGCGCAGTTGCGCAACGAACCGGCGCCGTTCACCGGCGAGAAGCTCGCGCATCCGTTGATCGCGATCCTGCCGCTGGTGCTGGTCGGCAGCGCCAACAAGTGGCTGAGTTCGGCGATCCCGACCTGGTACGGCGCATCCACCAGCTTCGTGCCGGCGGTGATCGGCAAGCAGGCGCCGGTGGTGCAGGAGGTCTCGAAGATCGCCGCGATCTGGGCGGTCGAAGGCGCATTGCTGCTCGGCATCCTCTGCGTGCTCGCATTCGCCTGGCGCGACGTCATAAAGCAATTGGCCGAAGGCAGCAAGGCCGCGGTCGGCGGCGCGATGCTGTCGGCGATGAACACCGCCAGCGAATACGGCTTCGGCGCGGTGATCGCCGCCCTGCCCGGTTTCCTGGTCGTCGCCAACGCGTTGAAGGCGATCCCGCATCCACTGGTGAACGAAGCCGTCACGGTGACCGCGCTGGCCGGCATTACCGGATCGGCCTCGGGCGGCATGAGCATCGCGCTGGCGGCGATGGCGGACACCTTCATCGCCAACGCGCAGGTGGTCGGCATTCCGATGGAAGTGCTGCATCGCGTCGCGGCGATGGCATCGGGCGGCATGGATACGTTGCCGCACAACGGCGCGGTGATCACGCTGCTGGCGGTGACCGGGCTCAATCACCGCCAGTCATACAAGGACATTTTCGCGATCACGCTGGTGAAGACCTTCGCGGTCTTCGTGGTGATCGTGCTGTATTCGCTGACCGGGCTGGTTTGAGGCCTAAAATGCCGGGGTGAGCACTCCGCGCAAAATCATCCACGTCGACATGGACGCGTTCTACGCGTCGGTGGAACAGCGCGACGATCCCGCACTGCGTGGGCGCCCGGTCGTGGTCGCCTGGCGCGGCAGTCGATCTGTGGTGTGCGCGGCCAGCTACGAAGCGCGCAAGTTCGGCGTGCGTTCGGCGATGCCGGCGGTGCGCGCCGAACGACTCTGTCCCGACGCGGTCTTCGTGCCGCCCGACTTCACCCGCTACAAGGCGGTGTCGCAGCACGTCCGTACGATCTTCGCCCGTCACACCGACCTGATCGAGCCGCTGTCGCTGGACGAAGCCTACCTCGACGTCACCACGCCCAAGCACGATCTCGGCAGCGCCACCGCGATCGCCGAATCGATCCGCGCCGACATCCGCGAGGAACTGTCGCTGACCGCATCGGCCGGTGTCGCGCCGAACAAATTCCTCGCCAAAATCGCCAGCGACTGGAACAAGCCCGACGGATTGTTCGTGCTCAAGCCGTCGATGGTCGACGCCTTCGTCGCCGCGTTGCCGCTGGGTCGGCTGCCCGGCGTCGGCAAGGTCACCGAAAGCCGTCTCGGAGAATTGGGATTGCACACCTGCGCCGACGTGCGCGCGGTCGACGTCGAAACGATGGAAGCGCACCTCGGCCGCTGGGGACGCCGCCTGCACGAGCTCGCCCATGGCATCGACGAACGCAGCGTCAGTCCGGAACGACCGACCCTGCAGATTTCCGCGGAGGACACCTTCCCGCAGGACCTGCCGCTGCACGCGCTGGAGGAACATATCCATCGCCTCGCCGAAAAAACCTGGGCGGCCTACCAGCGCGAGCGCGGGCAGCATCCGGATCGCCACGCCCGCACCGTGGTGCTCAAGCTCAAGACCGGCGATTTCCGCACCCTCACCCGCTCGCTCACGGAATTGCCGTTCCCTGCGGATGCCAATGCACTGGCGATCGTCGCATCGCGCTTGCGGGAACGCGTCTCGCTGCCGGAAGACACTTTGTATCGACTGGTCGGCGTCGGCGTTGCCGGCTTCATCGAGCAAGGCGATGCTCCACAGGACGAATTGTTCGGTATCGATTGAGAACCTCCGCCGCCCTCCACCCAAAAGAAAACCCCGTCGCGCGAACGACGGGGTTTCTGTTTGCAACATGGTGCGCGATCAGAACTTGTAGCTGGCACCCAACAGGATCGTGCGACCCCACTTGATGTATTCCAGCGGACGGTCCTTGGTCTGGGCGTAGGTCTTGTAAGCCGAGTTGGTCAGGTTGTTGGCCTGCAGCAACAAGCTCAATCCCTTCAACGACGAGCCTTCGCTGAAGTTGTAGCTGACCTGGGCATCGGTGATGTTCTCACCAACCACGTAGCGCAGCACGCGGTTGTTGGCGAAGTTGCCGATTTCGCCGATGAAGTCGGAGCGACGACGCTGGCTGATGCGCGCCTCGAAACCATTGCGCTCGTAATACGCCGTGAGGTTATAGACGCGCTTCGACAGGCCCGGTAGCTGGATCGGGCCGCTGCCCACGCTGGTCGCACTGTCGGGATCGACGATCTTGATGCTGCTGTCGTTGAAGCTGGCGCTGGCGAGGATGCCAAAGCCCTTCAGTACAGGCGTGAACATGTCGAACGGAAGCGATGCGGTCAGCTCCAGACCCTGCAGCTTGCCGCCTTTGCCGTTCATCGGCTGGGTGAATTTGCCGGTCGGCTGGATCGCCGGGAATGGAGGCGCACCAGGCGCCGGCGCCGGCTGGACGTAACCTGCAATGTACGCAGACCAATCGTAGCCATCGCGCGTCTGCGTATAGATGTAGCTGCTCAACTGCTTGTAGAAATACGCGACGGAAACGTAGGCCTTGGTGCCGAAATACTTCTCGTACGAAATGTCGAAGGCGTTCGCGCGCCAGGGATCGAGCAGTGGGTTGCCACTGCTGCCCGAAGGAATGCCCTTGGTGTCGTCCACCCCGAAGCCGACGCTGGCACTCATCTGGTCGACACGCGGACGCGCGACCTGCTTAGCCAGTGCAAAACGCAATGCCTGATCATGCGGGAACATGAAAGCGAGGTTCATGCTCGGCAACACATCGGTGTAGGACTTACCAAGAGTGACCGGGATAACCAGACCCGTATTGTTGATGACCGAATTGGCGCTTGACGACTGCTTGACGTGTTGAACCTGGACACCAACATTGCCACGCATCGTCACATCGCTCCCCAGCTGGGCGTCAATGTTGGCCTTGAAATACGCCGTCTCGATTTTTTCGGACAACGACCAGGTCTTTGCGTAGAGGTATGGCTGGTTGATCTGCGGGTTGAACGTCATGTACCGCGCCACCGCGCCCGGCACGTTCCAAGCCGGAATCTGGCCAATGCCGGCAAAGCCGAGGTCGACCAAGCCGTACTGCAGGTCGGACCCGATAGGCGTAACGCCTTGTGCACCGAGATTGATGTTGGCCTCGGGCTGCTTCTTGTTCTTTGCGCGATCCGCATAATTCAAGCCGATTTCGAAATCCGAAAACCACTTACTCACCGAATCCGGCGCACCGAACGAAGCACCAATCTTCGCGCTCTTCAGTGTGTCATGCACTTCCGGTACCTTGCCGTACCCGGAGCCATAGATGGTGTTAGTCAGGTAAAGCTTCGACGGGTCGGAATAGTTCAGGCTCGGGTTCAACTGCGAGAAACCATTGCTGCTATAGGCAAGATTCAGCGTGTCGAGTTGCGGTGCCGGATAGAGCTGCGTGTTATTTTCGAGACTCAGCTCCTTGCGATCGGCATGCGAATAGCTCAGGTCCGTGAACAGCTTGACCTTGCCCAGATTGAAATCGTTGCTCCAACCAAAGGCCTTGATGGTGTCGTCGCGCTTGTCGTACATCCCACGCACAAGCGGATAGAGATTGGCAGCCGTACCACCCTCAAAGGTGCCATTGCCATTGATTACCGGATTGGTGATGTTGATGCGGCCATAGCCACCGTTGTAATCCCCGAGGTTGACCTCGAACTGATTCGCGGTGTCTTTGTGGTGTGCCTTGGTATAGAACATGTCCAGCGTACTGGTCCAGACCGAAGACGGGCGAAATTCCAGCGTCGCCATCAAGGCATTACGTTTATCGACACCTGTACGACGCAAGGCCTTGATGCCCTCGGAGTAATACGTGCCTGCGGGAACGCCCGGACGCCAGCCGGCGCCCACCTGTTCCCACGGCTCGTACATGCCGACCTGCTCTTCCTGCACCGGGTTTTCCGAATGCGCGAAGCCGATCGCCAGGCCGAACTTGCGATCGGCGAACTGACCAATGTAGCTGGCATTGATGCGGTTGCCGTTAGCGCTTTGTCCACCAGCCGAGCCCAGCGAATTGCGCTGGCCACGGACACCGATCGAAGTCACCGACTTGGAGAAGTCCAGCGGACGCACGGTGCGCATGTCGATGGTGCCCGACAGACCTTGGCCGACAAGGCCGGCATCCGGCGTCTTGTAGACGGTGACGCCCGCCATCAGCTCCGACGGATACTGGTCGAACTCGACGCTGCGGTTGTCGCCGGTGCTGACCATTTCGCGACCGTTGAGCAGCGTGGTCGCGAAGTCGGGCGAGAGGCCACGCACGCTGACGACCTGGGCGCGACCGGCGACGCGCTGCGCCGACAGACCCGGCAGGCGTGCGATGGATTCGGCAATGGAAACATCGGGCAGCTTGCCGATGTCTTCTGCGGAAACGGCTTCGACGATCGATGTCGCATTCTTCTTGGTCGTGATGGCGCCTTCGATGCCGCGGCGGATGCCGGTCACCACCACTGCGTCAAGCACGTTCTTGTCGTCGGCCTTTTTCTTCGCGTCCTGCGTTGCCGCCGTGTCGTTGGTGGTGGACTGGGCTTGCGCCGCGGTTGCCACCATACCGATCGCCGTCACCAGCGCCACGCTCAGCATGTTCCGCTTCAACTGCATCATTGCATTCTCCGGTTTTGCGCCTCGGTGCATCCGCACCATTGGCGATGGATGCTAGTCAAAGCTTTACGAATGGATAACGGTCTGCATACGTATTCATCACAAATCGTCATCACAACGACCCATTCAGCACACTTCGAAGGCCTGTTTTGCGCCCGTTTTCGCGCATGCCGCCTGCCGCCAACGTGGCTGTATCGCCGACTTGCTGCATGGCAGCATCACCATGCGTGCCGTCCACCCACAACAGGAATGCTGGCAGCATTCGCGCCCAACTCTTCTGGTTGTGTTCGCCGCCGGGCAAACGGTAGAACACCGCTGCGGATGCATCGGGTTTCGTTGCGTAATCGATATCGATCGAATAGCCCAGCTGTTTCAGCCCCTGGTGGACGCGGCCGTCATCGCTCTTCCAGCCCTGCATCAGGTCGAGCACGTCATCGATCACGTCGATGATGCCGTCGCCATCGCGATCGCTCTTTTCTTCGGCATCGCCGGCGGCAAAGAAGAATCGGGATCTGGATGGCGGCGGCGCCGTTTCAACCAAGGCAAGGGCGATGCGCGTAGCCTGCACGGCGCGCGCATCGCTGCTGTCGGTCGATAGCCAGAATGAAGGCGAAAACGCGCCGGTCCGGCCGAAAGCCCGCGGATATTGCCAGCCCACGGAAAACGCGTTGATCGCACCCAGCGACCAGCCCAGCAACCAGCGCGAATCGGCGTTGCGGCGCGTCTGCCAATGCGCGTCGACGTATGGCACCAAGGTGTCCACCAGCCACTGCGAATAGGCCTGTGCATTCGCGCCGACCGCACCGTATTTGGTCGGCGCGACGACGGACACGCCTTTCGCGCGATCCGAAAGTCCGTAACCCGCCATGCGATCCTGCGGCATGTCGATGGCGACGACGATCATCGGCTTGATCAGGCGGTGTCGATACAGGTCATCGAGCGTTGCCTGCAGGCCGACCGCCTCCATGTCCTGGCCATCGTTGATGTAAAGCGTCGGGTAGCGCGCCGCAGAACGTGCGCGATATCCCGGAGGCAACCACAGGCGCACGCGCATCGGCTTGGGCGATACCGCGGGCGCATCGAGTTTCACCTCGACCGGTTCACGTGGCGCCGCGAATGCCTGCACTGGCAGCAGGCCAAGCAACAGCGCCAACGGCAACATGCGCGGCGCGATCGACATCACTTCAGCGCAACGAAACGGATCGCAGCACCACCACCGCCGGCCAGCCACAGATCGAGCGTGTCCTTGGCAGAGACGGTGCGGCTTTCCTTCATGAATCTGAAGCGTGCCGCGCCATGCCAGTCCGCGCCTTCGCCATCGCGATAGATTTCGGCGCGGTATTTCTTGCCGGCATCAAGGAAGGACAGCGGCATCTTGAGCGTGCGTGCATTGCGATCACTCATGCTGCCGAGATACCAGTTGTCGCCGCCGCGCTCCTTGCGCGCAATCGTCACGTACTCGCCGATCTCGCCATTGACCACGCGCGTGTCCTGCCAGTCGGTCGGCACGTCGCGGATGAACTGGAACGCGTCCATGTGCTGCGCGTAGTGTTCCGGAAGATCGGCGGCCATCTGGATCGGGCTATAGATCGTCACGTACAGCGCGAGCTGGCGGGCCAGCGTGCTCTGGATTTCCTGCCCGCCCTTGCCGGTCAGGCTCAGGACGCCCGGCGTGTAATCCATCGGGCCAGCGAGCATGCGCGTGAACACCAGGTTGATCTCGTGTTCGGGCGGGTTCGGCGGATCACCCCAGGCGTTGTATTCCATGCCGCGGGCGCCTTCGCGACTCACCCAGTTCGGATAGGTCCGACGCAGGCCGGTGTCCTTGATCGGTTCGTGCGGATTGATGGCGATGTGGCGCTTGGCCGCTTCCTTCACCACCCGCAGATGGACGTTGCTCATCCACTGGCCATCGTGCCATTCGCGCGTGATCGGATCGCTGGGCGTGTCCTGGCGTTCGATCTGGCCGGCATCGCAGACGTGACCGGTCTTCACCACGTCGATGCCCATGCGCTGGTCGAGATCAAGCGCGGCATCGAGTTGGCCCAGGTAATGACTGACCGCGCAGGCGTTTTCGTGGTGCCCGATCAGGTGCACGCCCTTGGATGCGGCGTACTTCGACAACCATTCGATATCGAAATCGGGCGTGGCCTTGGTGAAATCGAAATTCCAGCCATGCGCGAACCAGTCGCCATCCCAACCGGGATTCCAGCCCTCCACCAGTACGCCACGAAAGCCGTTGGCGGCAGCGAAGTCGATATAGCGTTTGGTGTTCTCGGTGGTGGCGCCGTGCTTCGGACCGGTGCCCCAGGTCTGCTGGTCGAGGTGCATCGCCCACCACACGCCGACATATTTCGCCGGTTTGAACCAGCTGACATCGCCCAGCACGTTGGGATCGTTGAGATTGAGGATCAGGCTGGATTCAACCAGCCCGCCCGGCCGATCGGAAATTTCGATGGTGCGCCAGGGCGTGACGAACGGAGTCTCGCGAACGACGCTCGCCGGCTGCGTGCCCCCGGGCGCCAGCCGCGCCTTCAATCGCTGGCCATCGACACGGCGCAGCCACATCGATGCGTAGTCGACCAATGCGGCTTCGTGGATCGACAGGTACAGGCCATCGTCGGTCTTCATCGTCACCGGCGTATGCGCCTGCGATACCTGGTTCAACGGCGTCTTGTTGTAGAGGTATTCGTAGCGATTCCACTCACCCGCCGGCTCCCACCACGCGGTGGCCGGACGCGCGACATCGAACTCGGTGACCTCATCGACGATCTCGACGCGACCGAGGTTGGGCTGTTTCGGGAAACGGTAGCGAAAGCCGATGCCGTCATCGAAAACGCGGAACACCACTTCGAGATGGCGCTTGTCGTTCACGCCTTCGACAAAAGCGGTGGTGAGTTCGTTGTAATGGTTGCGGGTATGCAGACGTTCGCCCCAGGGCTGGTCCCAGGTCTCATCGACGCTCTTGGTCGACTGCGATTCCAGCTTGAAATTGCGCAACAGTTCGGCGCCATTGCGCAACACGAATCCCAGGCGGGAGTCGCCAATCACCGGCTTGCCGTCGCGCGTGACCCGGTAGCCGATCCGCCCCTCGCCGTTGACGTCGAGCACGGTAACGACGATGTGACCATCGGGCGAGCTGACGCGCGCGACTTCATTGGTGCCGGCATGGGCCAACAGCGGACTGACCAATAGCAGCAATGCGAGCAGTTTCGATTTCATCGAGCATCCATCATCTTCAATACGACCACGGCATGTGCCGGCAATGCCACGTGGCCATCAGCCACTGCTCCAGCGGCGACGCCTGGCGCATGAACCTGCGTGGCCCCTGCCCATTGCGACGGGACATTCCACTCGGACGGGTTGGCGGAGAGGTTGAAGACCATCAGCATGCGCTCGCCATCCTCTACGCGTTCGAATGCGAGGATCGGTTCCGGCGCGTCGAAGAAACGGATCGCGCCCTCGACCAATGCTGGCTGTGCCTCGCGCCAGGCGAGGAATGCCCGCGCCGCATGCAAGGTCGATTCCACCTGCGCTTCCTGCGCTGCCACCGACAACGCGCGATGTGCTTCCGGTACCGGCAGCCAAGGGTGTGGTGCCCCGAATCCAGCGTCGGCGGCGTCGGTCCACGGCAGCGGCGTGCGGCAGCCATCGCGTCCCTTGAAGTTCGGCCAGAACGTCTTGCCGTAGGGGTCCTGCAACGCTTCGAACGGCACGTCAGCCTCGGGCAGACCGAGCTCTTCGCCCTGGTACAGACACACGGAACCGCGCAACGAACACACCAGCGCGACCAACTGGCGCGCGAGTTGCGGATGCGGATCGGCGCCGCCCCAACGACTGGCGACACGCCGTACGTCGTGATTGGACAGCGCCCAGCATGGCCAGCCGCCCTGCATCTTGGCTTCCAGCGTTTCGACGGTGCCACGGATGTGCGCGGCGCTGAAATCGTCGGTCAACAATTCGAAGCTGTAGCCCATGTGCAGGCGCTTGGGCGTGACGTATTCCGCCATCGTCGCCAGCGAATCCTCCGACGAAATTTCGCCGAGCGCTGCGATCTCGCCGTGCGAATCCATCAGGCGACGCAATTCCTCGAGGAAAACCGGCGTTTCCGGCTGCGTGTTGTTGTACCAGTGGTACTGGAACGCATAGGGATTATCCGGCGAGAACCCGCGCCCGCTGCGCGCCTCGATCGGCTTCGCGGGGTTGTCGCGCAGCTGCGCGTCGTGGAAACAGAAGTTGATCGAGTCGAGGCGAAAGCCGTCGACGCCGCGATCCATCCAGAAGCGCAGGTTGTCGAGTTGCGCCTGACGCACGGCCTGCTGGTGGAAATTGAGCTGCGGCTGGTCCGACAGGAAGTTGTGCAGGTAGTACTGGCCGCGTCGCGGTTCCCAGCGCCAGGCCACACCGCCGAAGATCGACAGCCAGTTGTTGGGCGGCGAACCGTCGGGCTTGGCATCGGCCCAGACGAACCAGTCCGCCTTCGGGTTGTCGCGGCTCATCCGGCTTTCGCGGAACCACGGATGCTCGATCGAACAATGGCTCAGCACCTGGTCGATCATCACCCGCAGGCCGAGCGCGTGTGCGCGCTTCACCAGCGCATCGAAATCGGACAGCGTGCCGAAGATCGGATCGACGCCACGGAAATCGGCGATGTCGTAGCCGAAATCGGCCATCGGCGAAGTGAAGAACGGCGAGATCCAGATCGCATCGACGCCGAGAGTGGCGACGTGATCCAGATGCGCGGTGATGCCCGGCAGATCGCCGATGCCATCGCCGTTGCTGTCGCGGAAGCTGCGCGGATAGATCTGGTAGATCACCGCTCCGCGCCACCACGGATGCGCCATTGCCTGCCCCATGAGCTGTACCAGCGCGCACTATTCCATGCCTCATGGCGTTATCCGGATGAATACGTATGCATGCGCGCGCACGCTTGTATAGCTGCATGCGCGCTCAGGCAGGCACCTGCATTCACTGCTGAAACAGGCTGTTTTGTTTGCACTGCAACATGCCAGTCCCGCCTGCAGGCGGCACGATGCCTGCATCTTCAAGACGGATTCCGGCATGGCCGCCAAACCCCGCCTCGGCTTCTGGCAGATCTGGAACATGTGTTTCGGGTTCCTCGGCATCCAGTTCGGATTCGCGCTGCAGAACGCCAACGTCAGCCGCATCTTCCAGACACTCGGCGCCAATGTCGACGACATCCCGCTGCTGTGGATCGCCGCGCCGATGACCGGACTACTGGTGCAACCGGTGATCGGCTATCTCTCCGACCGCACCTGGAGCGGGCTCGGTCGCCGCCGCCCCTATTTCCTCGGCGGTGCAATCCTTGCCTCGCTGGCGCTGTTCGCCTTCCCCAACGTCGGCGCCCTGTGGGTCGCGGCCGGCATGCTGTGGATCCTCGATGCCTCCATCAACGTGTCGATGGAGCCGTTCCGCGCCTTCGTCGGCGACCAGCTGCCGCAGGAACAACGCGCCGCCGGCTACTCGATGCAGAGCTTCTTCATCGGGGTGGGCTCGGTCGTCGCCAGCTTGCTGCCGTGGCTGCTCGAACATTCGGGCGTGGCCAATACCGCGCCCAGCGGCCACATCCCCGATACGGTGCGTTATTCCTTCTATATCGGCGGCGTGGTGCTGCTCGGCGCCATCGCATGGACGGTGTTCCGCAGTCGCGAATACAGCCCTGCAGAACTCGCATCCTTCGATGATCACGGGCCAGAAACTGCCAACGTCCACGACGACGGCACCAGTCCGCGCAAATGGTCGCGTCTCGCGATTACGGCGCTCGTCGTGGGCCTGGCCGGGTTCTGGACCGTCGGCCACTTCGTGCTCGACAAGCAGTTGTACGTGTTGGCCGGCGGCGTGGCCGCTTACGGGGCCTTGCTGCTGCTCAGTGGCCATACTGCGAATACCGGCATGCTCGCGAACATCATGCGCGATCTCCACCAGATGCCGTCGGCGATGCGGCGACTGGCAGTCGTGCAATTCTTCTCGTGGTTCGCGCTGTTCGCGATGTGGATCTACACGACGCCGGCGGTCACCTCCGTCCATTACGGCAGCACCGATCCGACTTCGATCGCCTACAACGAAGGCGCCAACTGGGTCGGCGTGCTGTTCGCCGCCTACAACGCCTTTGCAGCATTGGCTGCGATCGTGATTCCGCGCATGGTGCGCGCGATCGGGCTGCGCCGCAGCCATCTGCTGAACTCGCTGCTGGGCGGACTCGGCCTGTTGTCGGTCTTCCTGATCCGCGATCCGAAACTGCTGTTGCTGTCGATGATCGGCGTCGGCTTTGCCTGGGCATCGATCCTGTCCCTGCCCTATGCATTGCTCTCCGACAGCGTTCCAGCGGAGAAGATGGGCATCTACATGGGCATCTTCAATTTCTTCATCGTGATCCCGCAGCTCGTCGCGGTCAGCCTGCTTGGCTTGCTGGTGAAGCATCTGTTCGGCAACCAGCCGATCTACGCACTGGTCATCGGCGCGATCTGCATGGCCGTCGCCGGCTTGCTGACCCTGCGCGTACCCGAACCACGGACTGCATGAAGATGACGAAGCTGAAAAAGATCTCGACCCTGGCAGTGACGCTGCTCGCCACTGCCATCGCCGGAACTGTCCATGCCGGAACTTCCGCCCAACCCTCGTCGGGCGACTATTACGGCACGCTGCAACCGATGGCCAGCGACGCGGTGTATTTCGTGATGACCGATCGCTTCGTCAATGGCGATCCCTCGAACGACCATCGCGGTCAGGGCAAGGCCAAGGGCGCGGCGTTCTACACCTTCGATCGCCCGGTGCCCGGCGCACCGGCCGGCAAGAGCGACAACGTCGGTTACATGGGTGGCGACTTCAAGGGCATCGTCGACAACATCGCATACATCAAGGAAATGGGCTTCGGCGCGGTGTGGATCACGCCGATCGTCGACAACCCGGACGAAGCCTTTACCGGCGGCGAACCGGTGAAATGGGGCGGCCACTTCACCGACGGCGGCAAGACGGGCTACCACGGCTATTGGGGCGACAATTTCTGGGTGGTGGATGAACACTTGCCCAGCCGCGGACTCGACTTCCGCGACTTCACCCACACGATGCACGCGCACGGCTTGAAGGTCGTGCTCGACATCGTCTGCAACCACGGCTCGCCCGCCTTCACCATGCCGAAGGACCAGCCGAAATACGGCAAGATCTACGACAAGCACTGGCGGTTGATGGCCGACGAACAGAACCTGGCGCCGGACAAGCTCGATCCGAAGAACAATCCGTTGCATGCCTGGTACAACACCAGCGGCAACCTGGTGCAGCTCTCGGACATGAATGAGAACAACCCGGCAGTCCTCGAGTATTTCGTCGGTGCGTATTCGCAGTGGATCGACCAGGGCGCCGATGCCTTCCGCATCGACACCATCGGCTGGATGCCGCACACCTACTGGCATGCCTTCGTCAATCGCATCCGCCAGAAGCGCCCCGGCTTCTTCATGTTCGGCGAAGCTTTCGATTACGACGCCAACAAGATCGCCGAGCACACCTGGACGCGCAACGCCAATGTCAGCGTGCTCGATTTCCCGCTGCGCAAGGCCTTGCAGGCGACCTTCGAGCATTCCGGCGGTTCCTACGCCGCGCTTGCGGAGCCACTGTACCTGACCGATGGCCCGTACGCGAATCCCTACGAGTTGATGACCTTCTACGACAACCACGACATGGCCCGGATGGATGCTAGCGACAACGGTTTCATCGACGCCAACAACTGGTTGTTCACCGCCCGCGGCATACCGGTGATCTATTACGGTTCGGAGATGGGCTTCGAACGTGGCGCCGCCGAACATGCCGGCAATCGCAACTACTTCGGCACCAAGGGTATTGCCGAAGCGCGCAAGAGCCCGATCCGCGCGGCGATGACCCGCATCGCCAAGGTCCGGCAGGCACATGTCGCCTTGCAGCGCGGCTTGCAGGTCGATCTCGAGCTCGCCGACGATCGTGCTGCGTTCTGGCGTGTCTACCAGCATGCCGGCCGCAACGAGATCGCGCTGGTACTGCTCAACAAGGGCGATACCCCGCAGGAGTTCCGCATCGACGACGTGCAGGCGGGCAATTGGGCATCGGCGATCGATGGCGGCAAGCGGAAGATCGCTTCAGGCCAGGCGTTGACCAGTCGCGTACCCGCGCATGGCGTGCAGGTCTACACGCTGGCGGCAAAGGTTACCGAACCGAAACTGTTGTCCGCGCTGGATGTCGCGATGGCGGGTGCGCGCAAGAAGCAAGATTAACGCGCGACCGACGCGTCAACCCCCGCTCGACGCCCGCACCGCCAGCTGCGGCGCGATCATGATGCTGTTCGCAGACTGCTCGCGGATCAGCATCAACAGGCTGTCAACCAAGAGGCGACCAGCGAGTTGCGTGTCCTGCACCACCGTCGTCAGCGGCGGTGTGCTGTAACGCGCCTGCGGCATGCCGTCGAAACCGACGACCGCGACATCCTGCGGAATCCGTTTGCCGGCGTTGCGTAGAGCTGCCATCGCCCCGATCGCGATCAGGTCGCTGCCGGCGAATACCGCATCGAAGTCCAGGCCGCGCGCCAGCAATTCGCGCGCGGCGCGATGGCCGTCTTCCTCGCTACTGCTGGCATCGACCTGCAACGCACGATCCAGCGCCAATCCGCG
This sequence comes from Lysobacter sp., assembly GCA_027306995.1. GTDB lineage: Bacteria > Pseudomonadota > Gammaproteobacteria > Xanthomonadales > Xanthomonadaceae > Solilutibacter. The sequence continues at coordinate 13,812 of DAHUXS010000019.1, read as the reverse complement.
CGCCTTCAACGCCGCCTCGCAGCCGTTGAAGCGTGCGAAGAATTCCGGATAGTGCGACGACGCATCGCCGAGGAAGGCGATCTTCTTGCGCCCGAGCTCCAGCAGATGCGCGCCGGCAAGCTGGCCGCCGAGATGGTTGTCGCAGCCGATGGAAATCCCGATCTGTCCTGCGCGCACCGGCCCCCAGCGCACGAAATGCGTGCCCTGCGCGTGCAGGTGTTCGAGCTTTTCCTGATACAGCACGTCGTCGCCGTAGCCGAGCAGGATCAGGCCGTCGGCCTTCATGCTGTCCTCGTAATCGGCATGCCAGTCGTCCGACAACTGCTGGAACGACACCAGCAGGTCGTGGCCCTGGCGCGCGCATTCGCGGGTGATGGAACCCAGCATCGACAGGAAGAACGGATTGATCACCGCGTCCTCGGGCCCCGGCTCTTCGAACAGCAACAGCGCCAGGGTGCCGGCGCGTTGGGTGCGCAGGCTCGAGGCGTGGCGATCGACCTTGTAATTGAGCTCGCGAACCGCCTCTTCGACCCGGCGACGCGTCTCGGCGTTCACCAATGGACTGCCGCGCAGCACGCGCGATACGGTGGCTTGCGATACGCCCGCGCGGTGCGCGATGTCGAGCGAGGTGATCCGGGACTTCTTGCGCGAAGGCTGCATCGACGCAGTGTAAACCGCATTCACTCAACACCGCGTTATGCGAGTATCGTCACGAACAATGTTGCAACGCGGAAATTCGCATGCCCTCCTCGCAATCGTTGCTCACGACCCGCGCCGGCCAGTTCCGCGACCTCTATCGCGAGCTCGAACGCTACCCCGCAGCGTTCCATTCCACGCCGGTGATCTTCTGTGAAGGCGACTCCTGGTTCGCCACGCCGCTGGCCATGAACCTGCTCGACTGGCTGGTCTATCCGTCTCCCGAAGACGAAGCCGCAGGCGTCCCGCTGTTCGGCGCCGGTGGGCTGTTCTTCCGCACCGAACGCGTCGGCGATCTCGCCATCGACATGTTCTCGCCCAAGGGCGTCGCCGACCTCTCCGGCTGGTATCGCGATTTCGCCTTCGACCTCGTCCTGCTCAGCGGCGGCGGCAACGACTTCGTCGGCGATTTCCTCGGGCAACTGTTCGAGGGCACGAGTGAAATGAGCGTCGATGCCGCCTTCGCGCGCGTCGAAGCCAGCGGTCGCTATGACGCCGTGCGCACGTCCTACCATCGCCTGATCGAGGCGTTCCGCGCGGTCAAGCCGCAGACGCCGATCCTCGCCCACAGTTACGACTATCCGCAGCGGATGGGCGAACGCGCGAAGTTCACCCTCGGCAACCTCGGCCTGGCAGCCCTGTTCTCCCACGGCATCGGACCGTGGATCGCGCCGAATATCGCCAGCGCATTGCCGCGCGTCGATGACCAGCGCGAATTCGCCAAGGCGATGATCGACGGATTCGTCGACAAGGTGCTGGTTCCACTGCGCGACGATCCCGCCAGCGGCCGCGTCTTCGATTTCGTCGACTTGCGCGGCACCCTGCCTGATCCCGAGTTCTGGGCCGACGAAATGCACCCGACCAGCGTCGGCTTCGCCATGCTGGCGCGGGTGTTCCGCGGCCAGATGCGCAAGAAATTGTCGATCAAGCTGGGGCCGCCACCGGATCGCGACACCCTGGACGGGTGATCAGTCCGAGAGCGCGGGATCGCTGCGACTGGCGCGCCCTGTCTCGATATGGCCGGCAAAACGACGCTTGAACGATGCATCGCCCTCCAGCGTCACCTGCAGGTCATGCCAATGATCGGATGCGGCGATATCGCGGCTGTCCTCGACATGCGCGCCCGGAGCCAGCACATGCGTACGCGCCGCGCCGTGGTCGTAATGGCTCGATGCGACCCGCAACATGCAGACAGTGTCACCGTCGTTGCGCATCCGCAACACGCAGCGATCGCCCTGCACGAGAAATTCGACTTCCGGGCGCGCACCCTTGGCCGCCCCCTTGCCGTTGAAGGTGCGCAGCCAGCCATTCGGGCCGTGCACCTCGAACGCATATCCGTCATCGGCCGCAAGATCCCAGCGATGACGCAGCTGCTTGCTCGCTTCCACCGTGAACCACCACGGACCGGCGTCGCTGCCGGTTCGATAGACCGCGAACACCGCGCCGACCTTGCCCGTATTGCTGAACTCGAGCTCGATGCTTCGCGCACCATGATCGACATGTGCTGACGCCGACAAGACATACGGCAACGCCCGTGCCGGACGTCGCCCCGGCTCCTGGGTCGGCAATGCAGCCGGGGTCGTCGGCGCTTTCGGAATCGCCTGCTTGCAGCTGGCATCGGCCCACTGCTGGCGATCGGACGCATCCGGCATCTTCGGCCAGGCATCGTCGTGGAGATCAAACGCCAGCGTCGAGGTGAGATCGCCGCAGACCGCGCGCCGCCACGGACTGATGGTGTCGCAGTGCACGCCGAAGCGTTCTTCCATCAGGCGGATCACCGAAGTGTGGTCGAACACCTGCGAGTTCACCCAGCCGCCGCGACTCCACGGCGACACCACCAACATCGGCACGCGCGGCCCGAGCCCGACCGGTACCCCGTGGTAATCCTCGCCATCGAGGTGCACGGTGCTTGCGCCGATGTTCGCCGCATGGGTGCCGATCGGCGGCGGCACATGGTCGAAAAAGCCGCCGTTCTCGTCGTAATTGATGATGAAGACCGTCTTCGCCCACACCGCCGGATTGGCGGCCAGCGCCGCCAGCAATTGCGCGCTCAGCGATTCGCCATAGGCCGGCGATGCCGCCGGGTGCTCGCTCATGATGTAGGGCGGAACGATCCACGACACCTGCGGCAATTTGCCATCGCGGACGTCGCGGGCGAATTCGGCGATCACATGCTCACCACGCGTCTTCGGCGCGTTGTCCTTCGTCGATCCTTCCGCCCAGGCGCGACCACGCATGTAGAGCGCCGACGAACGATCGAGCCCGCGGAATGCCGCGAACGACTGCAACGGGTTGTCGCCGTAGTTGTCATATTCCTGGTACACCTTCCAGGCGACGCCGGCATCCTGGAGTTTCTCGGCATAGGTGTGCCATGCGAACGGCGTGAACCCAGCCTTGTCCGCCGACATGTCAGCGCTCCAGTTGCCGTCATCGACATTCGTCACCGCCTGCTTGCCGCTGTTGCCGGCGGTCAGGCCGCTGGTGCCCGAAAACAGGTGCAACCGGTTGGGATTGGTCGGCCCGAAGATCGAGCAGTGATAGGCGTCGCAGACAGTGAAGGCATCGGCCAGCGCGTAATAGAACGGCAGGTCGCTGCGGGTGAAATGGCCGAAGCACATCGGCCCCTTCACCTTCATCCACGCATCGTGATGGCGCCACAACTCGTGCGAATCCTTCCAGCCGTGGTCGATGTCGGCCAGGCATTGCGCCGCCGTGGCGTTCGAATCGAGATGGAACGGCGTGATCGCCGGTTCGCCGCCGGGCAGCGCCGGCTGCTCCCATACCGTGCGACCGTTCGGCAACGGCGCGGGTCGCGGATCCCCGAATCCGCGCACGCCGCGCATCGCGCCGAAATAGTGGTCGAACGAGCGGTTCTCCTGCATCAGCACCACGATGTGCTCGACATCGCGCAGCGAACCGGTCACGCGCGCCGGCTCCACCGCAAGCGCCGCGCGGATCGCCGGCGGGATCAGCTGCAGGCCCAATGCCCCCGCGGCTGCAGCCGAACCCTTGAGGAAACGCCGGCGCTCGTCCGAAACCACGGCCGTCAGAACTTCGCGGTCACGGTCAGCATGCCCTGGCGCGGCGCGCCGGCCTGCATGGTGGCGAAATAGCCGCCGACATCGCTGGCGGCGAAGCCGTTCGAACCGATGGTGCCGAAGTAGTGCTTGTTGGCCAGGTTGGTCACGTTGAGCGCCACGCGCAGGTCCTGCAGGAAGCCGGTCTTGCCGAAATCGTATCCTGCCGAGGCATTGAACAGCCAGTAGCTGGGCACCGAGCCGTCATTGAGGTAGGTGTAGTAGCGCTTGCCGGTGTAATTGGCCGCCAGATGCGCGTCCCAGCCGTTCATCGTCCACGCCAGTTCGCTGTTGAACAGCAGCTTGGGCGAATCCACGGTCGTCTTGCCCTTGACCGGGACCAGCACGGTGCCGTTGAGGTAATCATCGGCATAGGTCGACTTGTTGTACGACAGCGAGTTGTACCAGCGCAGGCCCTGCATCGGCTTGAGGATGAAGGTGGCTTCCGCACCGCGGCTGTTGGCCGCACCGACGTTGGCATAGGCCGACGGACAGCCCTGGATGCCCGACGAGCATTGCTGGATCGACAGCAGGCGGTTCTTGAACTTCACCGTGTACAGCGCGATCGAACCTTCGAAGAAGTCGTCGCCATGGCGGTACCCCGCCTCGATCGTCGACGACTCTTCCGGCTTCAACTTGCTGGCGAAGGCATCGAACGCGGCCTGCGTCGTCGCCAGCGGACCGTTGATGCCGGCCTGGAACGCGGCAATGTTCTGCGCATACGAGGCGAACACTTCGTTGTGGTCATCGAACTTGTAGCCGAAACCGAACTGCGGCAACGCGCCCTTGCTGGCGCGCAGGCGACCATTCGCGTACGGACCCAGCACCGTGGTCGACGTCGTGGTGGTATGCGGGCTCTTCAGGCCGATGTCGAAGCGCGTGCGGCCATCGAGCAGCGTGATGCTGTCCTGCAGGTAGAACATGCGTGTCTGCGTGGCATAGCGCTGGTAGAACTTGCGGATGTCCGGATTGCGCAGGAAGTAGCTGTCATCCACCGGGCCGCTGATGAAGTAGAAATTGCGCTGCACGGTGTGATGGCTGTCCTCGCCCCACACGCCTGCCTGCAACAGGTTGTTGCCCAGCGTCCATTCCAGTCCGGCGATCACGCCCGAACGGTTGATGCCGTATTCGGTGGTGCGGATCGAGATCGGCACTTCCTGCGCGGTGCCCGGATACGACGCCTGGTACGGCGTGAACCAATGGCCCTGTCCGCGATTCTCGTGGTGGTAGGCGGTCGCCTTCAGGCGCACGCCCTCGGCCAGCGCGAAATCGCCGAACAGCGAGGTCACGCTGTCGTTGCGCAGGCCGCGACCGGCGTAATAGGCGTCATCGCAGGTGTAGACATAGGTAGCGCCGCACTGCGTCTTCGCCGCGTTCACCGCCGCATTCCAGTTCGGCGCCCAGTTGTCCCAGTTCCAGCCGAGACGCTTCAGCATGTCCCAGGACAGGTCCTGGTAGTCGGTCTCGTTGCGCTTCGAGGTGGTGAACAGCGCGCCGATCTTGCTGTCGCCGAAATTGTAGACGGCCTTGCCGTTGAACTGGAACTGCTTCTGCTTGCCGTCGCCCTTCCACTTGTCGGCGCTGGCGGATTCGGCGGAGAGATACATCGCGAACCCATGGTGATCGCCGGTATCGAGGCGGCCATAGGTGCGATAGGTGCTGTCGCTACCGACGGTCTGCGCGAGCGTCACGCCGTATTCCGGCGCCGGATCGCTGGAATGAAACTGCACGGTGCCGCCGAGGTTGCCGGTCGATGCCGTGCCGAGCGCACCGATGCCCGAGGCCAGCTCGGCGCTGCCGAGGTTTTCGGAGATCAATGCACGGCTGATGTGCAGGCCGTTGTTGTTGCCATAGCTCATGTCGCCCAGCGGGATGTCATCGAGCGTGAAGCCGAGGCGCGTCTGGTTGAAACCGCGCAGGCTGATGCGCGTCGACCATTCGTAATTGCCGTAGCTGTCGGCCGATTCGAAATGCACGCCTGGCAGCTTTTCCAGCACCTTCAGCGGGCTGGTGCCCGGCGGCAGCGTCTTCATGTCCTTCGCGGTGATGCGCTGCACCTGGCGCGTCTCGCCGCGACCGATCACCGAAATGGTGTCGAGGTCCTTGCTGGTCGTGGTGTTGCCCGGCTGCGTGTCGGTGGGACCGGGAGCGGCCTGCTGCGCAGACACTTCCTGCGCGGAGACGGAACCCATTGCAGCAATGAGCGACAGCGCGAGCAGGCTGCGCGCGGGAAGACGTGCTGGGAAAGACATGCGGAACGATCCTTGAAATCGGAATGGAAGATGACGCGCCGCTTCGATGCGCTGGCGGACGGCGCAGCTTGAGGATTTCCGATTTCAGTTCCGTGACGTTCTGCTTTCACATTGTTTGCATCGATCGATATACCGCAAGAAATTCGATCGATTCGCGCAAACAAAAAGCCGGCTTGAGCCGGCTCTTTGCTTTTTCGCGATGTGGCTGCGAACGGCTTACGCCGCCGGCGTGCCCTCGCCTTCTTCCACGGCCTTCATCGACAGGCGGATGCGGCCCTGCTTGTCGACTTCCAGCACCTTGACCTTGACGATGTCGCCTTCCTTCAACTTGTCGCCGACCTTCTCGACGCGCTCGTTGGAGATCTGCGAGACGTGCACCAAGCCATCCTTGCCCGGCAGGATGGTGACGAACGCACCGAAGTCCATGATCTTGGCGACCTTGCCTTCGTAGATGCGGCCCGGCTCGACGTCGCTGGTGATCTGCTCGATGCGTGCCTTCGCGGCAAGCGCGGCGGCATTGTTCACCGAAGCGATGGTGATGGTGCCGTCGTCCTGGATGTCGATCTGGGTACCGGTTTCCTTGGTGATGCCCTGGATCGTCGCACCGCCCTTGCCGATCACTTCGCGGATCTTGTCCGGGTGGATCTTGATGGTCAGCAGGCGCGGCGCGTATTCGCTCAGCTCGGCGCGCGGCGTGGTGATGGCGCTCGCCATCTCGCCGAGGATGTGCAGACGACCCTGCTTGGCCTGGGCCAGCGCGACCTTCATGATCTCTTCGGTGATGCCCTGGATCTTGATGTCCATTTGCAGCGCGGTGATGCCCTGCTCGGAACCGGCCACCTTGAAGTCCATGTCGCCGAGGTGATCTTCGTCACCGAGAATGTCGGACAGGACGACGAACTTGTCGTCTTCCTTCACCAGGCCCATCGCGATGCCCGCGACCGGACGCTTCACCGGCACGCCGGCATCCATCAGCGCCAGCGACGAACCGCAGACCGAAGCCATCGACGAGGAACCGTTCGACTCGGTGATTTCGGACACGACGCGGACCGTGTACGGGAACGCTTCGAGTGCCGGCATCATCGCCAGCACGCCGCGCTTGGCGAGGCGGCCATGGCCGATTTCGCGACGCTTGGGCGCGCCGAAGCGGCCGGTCTCGCCCACCGAGTACGGCGGGAAGTTGTAATGGAACAGGAAGTTTTCCTTCCACTCGCCGGCGACGTCGTCAATGATCTGGCCGTCGCGCGCGGTGCCCAGCGTGGTGATGACCAGCGCCTGGGTTTCGCCGCGGGTGAACAGCGCCGAGCCGTGGACGCGCGGCAGCACGCCGACCTTGACGCTGATCGGACGGATATCGTCGAGCTTGCGGCCGTCGATGCGGATCTTGGTGTCGAGCACCGAACCACGCATGGTCTGGTATTCGAGTTCGCCAAATTCCTTGGACATGTCGCCGGCAGCCCAGCCTTCGGCTTCGGCGCGACCGGTCAATGCGGTCATCACGTCCTTCTTGATCGCGGCGATGGCGTCACGACGCTGCAGCTTGTCGCGCACCTGGAAGGCTGCGGCCAGCTGGCCGCCCACGGCTTCCTTCAACGCGCCGATCATGGCTTCGTTCTTGGCCGGGGCTTCCCAGCTCGACGCCTTGGTGTTGGCTTCGACCACGAGCTCGTTGATGGCGTTGATCGCCTTCTGCAGTTCGCGATGGCCGGCCATGACGGCGCCCAACATCACGTCTTCGGACAATTCCTTCGCTTCCGATTCCACCATCAGCACGGCGTTGGAGGTGCCGGCGACGACGAGTTCGAGTTCGGAATCCTTCAACTCGCTGACGGTCGGGTTGATCATGTACTGGCCATTCTTGTAGCCGACCTTGGCGGCACCGATCGGGCCCTGGAACGGACTGCCGCACAGCGCCAGCGCGGCGGACGCGCCGATCAGCGCGAGGATGTCGCCTTCCGCTTCCGGGTTGAGCGACATCAGGGTGGCGATGATCTGGACTTCGTTCTTGTAGTCCTCGGGGAACAGCGGACGGATCGGGCGATCGATCAGGCGGCTGATCAGCGTTTCCTTTTCGGTCGGACGGCCTTCGCGCTTGAAGAAGCCACCCGGGATGCGACCACCGGCGTAGAACTTCTCCTGGTAGTCCACCGTCAGCGGGAAGAAGTCCTGACCTTCGCGTGCCGACTTGGCGCAGACGGCAGTGGCGAGGACGACGGTGCCCTCGCAGGAGACCAGCACGGCGCCGCCGGCCTGGCGGGCGACTTCGCCGGTTTCGAGGGTGACGGTCCGGTTGCCGAACTGGAAGGATTTGCTGATCTTGGCCACGAGTGTTGGGATCCTGTCTGTGGTTCCGTGCGAACCCCTGTCCGCACGGTGGGAGTGGTATTGCGAGGAATTGCGTACTGCAAAACAAAACGCGGCCCGTTTCCGAGCCGCGTTGTCGAAGCTTAGCGGCGCAGGCCGAGCTTCTGGATCAGTGCCTTGTACCGCTCGGCATCCTTGCGATGCAGGTAGTCGAGCAGGCTGCGACGGCTGTTGACCATCTTGAGCAGGCCGCGACGGCTGTGGTGGTCCTGCTTGTGGGCCTTGAAGTGCTCAGTGAGCAGTTCGATGCGCGCGGTCAGCAGTGCGACCTGCACTTCCGGCGAACCGGTGTCGTTGGCGCCGCGCTTGTTGTCTTCAATGATCTTGCTGGTGTCGATGGACATTATTTTTTCCTGGGTAGATGCGGGACTGGCAGGAACGCACGAGAGTCGCCTCCCGGGTCGCACCGCTGGGTCCGCCGTAATCATGAATGCGCCGACACAGACCGTATCGGGCCGCAATATTCTAGCCGGCCTCGGCCTCGGGAACAACTTCCCGTCCCGGCACGGCCCAGGTGAACATGCGCCGGGCGCGCAAACGCCCTGACGGGTCCACCTCGCCCAGGCCCAGCGCCTTGCCCCAACCGTCCATCACGGCCACCTCGCCCAGCTGCTGGAACGGCCCGGCCACCGATTGGCCCTGCCCCAGCAATTTCGCTTGTGCCGGCGACAAATGAACCTGCGGCCATGAGGCCATCCCGGTTTCGATCGGCAGCAGGCAGGCATCGAGGGCGCGATCGCCGCGCTCGGCCAGCTCCTCCAGCGCTTGCAGCGTCCACATCTTCGGTTCGCGGAAGGGATCGACCCACAGTCGCCGCAGCTCGGTCACGTGGGCACCACAGCCGAGCACCTCGCCGAGATCGCGCACCAGGCTGCGGATATAGGTCCCCGATCCGCATTCGACATGCAGGCGCAGGTTCGGGTGCTCATCGAGCAGGTCGGCGGCGTTGAGGAGGTCGAATGCGTGGACATCGACCGGACGCGGTTCCAGTTCGATGATTTCGCCGCGACGCGCCTTCGCATACAGCGGTTCGCCGCCGCGCTTGAGCGCGGAGTAGATCGGCGGAATCTGCTGGATGTGGCCGGTCAGGCCGCGCAACGCTTCATCGAGCGTCGGGATGTCGAATTGCGGCACCGGCCGTTCGCGCAGCGCCTGGCCTTCGGCGTCGTCGGTATCGGTGACGATGCCCATGCGCGCCACCGCCTCATACGCTTTGCGCGCGCCGAGCAGGCCGCCAGCGATCTTGGTCGCCTCGCCGAAGCAGATCGGCAGGAGTCCGGTCGCCAACGGATCGAGTGCGCCGGTATGCCCGGCCTTGTGCGCGCGGAACAGATGGCGCACGCGCTGCAGCACCTGGTTGGAACTCGGGCCACGCGGCTTGTCCAGCAACAGGATGCCGTCGACCTTGCGGAAGCGGCTGCGTGGACGCGGCGTCGTCATTCGGGGGATTGTAGTGCCGTTGCCGTGACCTTCAACCGGGCCACGCCAAGACCTTACGACTCGGCGGAGCCGTCGTCGTCGCCGGCCGGCGGCAGGTCGCGCAGCAACTGCTCGATGCGCTCGCCGCGATCGACCGAATCGTCGTAGAGGAAATGCAGTTCCGGCACATGGCGCAGCTTCATTGCATGCGCCAGCTGGAAGCGGATCTCGCGCGCCTGCTCCTGCAAGCCCTTGAGCGCTTCCTTGGCGCGCGAAGGATCGAGCGCGGTGAAGAACACCTTGGCGTGGGCGAGATCGCGGGTGACCTCGACGTCGGACACGCTGACCGACGGCAGGCCATGCTCGCGCACGCTGTTGTGCACGAGCGTGCCGAGATCGCGCCTCAGCTGGGCCGAGATGCGATCCGTGCGATGGAAGGATTTCTTCGTGGCCATGGGATTACAGCGTGCGCTGCACTTCCACGCGCTCGAAGCACTCGATCTTGTCGCCCGCGCGCACCTGGTCGTAGCCCTTCACGCCGATACCGCATTCGGTGCCGTTCTTGACCTCGTCGACGTTCTCCTGGAAGCGACGCAGCGAATCGAGTTCGCCCGAGAAGATAACGGTGTCGTCGCGCAGCACGCGGATCGGCTTGCCGCGGCGGATGACGCCTTCCACCACCACCGAGCCGGCGATCGAGCCGAACTTGGAATGGCGGAACACCTGCTGGACTTCGGCGGTACCGATGATCTCTTCGCGGATTTCCTTGCCGAGCACGCCGGAAGCGATCTGCTTCACCTGGTCGATCACGTCATAGATGATCGAGAAGTAACGCAGGTCGACGCCGTTGGCATCGATGATCTTGCGCGCGGAGGCATCGGCGCGGACGTTGAAGCCGATCAACGCGGCCTTCGAAGTCGCCGCCAGCTGGGCATCGGACTCGGTGATGCCGCCGACGCCAGAACCGATCACGTTGATGCGGATCTGATCGTTCGACAAACCTGTGAGTGCCTCGCGCAACGCTTCCATCGAACCGTGCACGTCGGCCTTCACCACCAGGTTCAGCACCTGCTGGGCAGCGCCCTGGCCCATCTGCGCCATGACATCTTCCATGCGGTTGCCGGCCTGCTTGATCAGGCGCGTCTCGCGACGCTTGGCTTCGCGCTGCTGCGCCACGTCCTTGGCCAGGCGTTCGTCGGCCACGACCACGAAGTCGTCGCCGGCGCTGGGCACGCCCGACAGGCCGAGCACCTGCACCGGAATCGACGGCCCCGCTTCCGCAACCTGCTGGCCGTTCTCGTTGAACAGCGCGCGCACGCGGCCGTACTGCACGCCGCATACCAGGTAATCGCCCTTGCGCAGGGTGCCGCGCTGGACCAGCACGGTCGCGACCGGGCCGCGGCCCTTGTCGAGCGCGGATTCGATCACGATGCCGGCGGCGCGGCCATCGGCGGGCGCCTTGAGCTCCAGCACTTCCGTCTGCAGCAGGATGGCGTCGAGCAGATCGTCCACGCCCTGGCCGGTCTTGGCCGACAGCTCCACCATCTGGGTGTCGCCGCCGAAGTCTTCGGCCACCACTTCCTGCGCCAGCAGTTCGTTCTTGACGCGCATCGGATCGGCGTCGGACTTGTCGACCTTGTTGATGGCGACGATCAGCGGCACCTTGGCGGCGCGCGCGTGCTGCACGGCTTCGATGGTCTGCGGCATCACGCCGTCGTCGGCGGCCACCACCAGCACCACGATATCGGTGAGCTTGGCGCCGCGGGCACGCATCGAGGTGAACGCTGCGTGGCCCGGGGTATCGAGGAAGCTGATCGTGCCCTTCGGCGTTTTCACGTGGTACGCGCCGATGTGCTGGGTGATGCCACCCGCTTCGCCGGTCGCAACCTTGGTGCGGCGGATGTAGTCGAGCAGCGAGGTCTTGCCGTGGTCGACGTGGCCCATGATGGTCACGACCGGCGGACGCGGCGTCTTCTCGCCCTGCGCCTCGACCCTGGCCAGCGTCGTCTCGGCGGTCTTTTCCTCCGCCTTCACCGCGGTATGGCCGAGTTCCTCGACCACGAGCACGGCGGTGTCGTGGTCGATGACCTGGTTGATCGTCGCCATCACGCCCATCTTGAACAGCGTCTTGACCACGTCGGCGCCCTTGACCGCCATCTTCTGCGCGAGATCCGAGACGAGGATGGATTCCCCGAGCGGCACTTCACGCACCATCGGCGCCAGCGGCTTGGAAAAGCCGTGTTGCCCCGACGCCGCGCGCCCGGCCTCGACCACGACCTTGCGCGGCTTGCGCTTGACCGCGCCGCGGCGCGCGTGGCCCTCGTCGGACAGGTGCAATTCGACACCAAAATAGCCGGGGGCGCCCTCGACCTCGCCGTCGTCGCGCATGCGGTGCGAGCCGTGTTTGGGCTTGTGCTTGTGCGGCGTGGCATCGTTGTCGGTGCGACCGCGGCCATCGGGCGGACGCGGTTCGTGGGCCTTGCGCGGCACGGCCGCGGCACGCTCCTCCTTCGCCGGTTTCGGCGCGTGCGCCGCCGGTTCGCCGGTCTTGGTCTCGGCTTCCGCACGCTGCCGCGCTTCCTCGGCGCGGCGCGCCTCTTCGGCCGCGCGCAACTTGGCTTCCTCGTCGGCACGGCGCTTGTCCTGGGCCTTGAGTGCGGCCTGCTCGGCCTGATTCCGGGCCTGCGATTCCTGCAATTTCTTCAGCGCGTCCTCGCGTTCGAGATCGACTTCCTGCGACTCGACCACGGCGCTGCGCTTGACGTAGGTGCGCTTCTGACGCACTTCCACGGCCACGGTCTTGCCGCGTGCGGCGCCCTGGTTCACGGTCAGCTCGCTGACCGACTTGCGCTTGAGCGTGATCTGGCGCGGCGAAGAATCTTCTTCGGCCGCCTTTTCGCCCTTGCCGTGCGTGCGCCGCAGGAAGCCCAGCAGCTTCACCTTCTGCGTGCTGGATACGACCTGTTCGGGACCGGAGAACTTCATGCCGGCCTCGTCGAGCTGCACGAGCAGCTTGTCCACGCTCATGCCGAGCACACCGGCAAGTTGCTTGATGGTTACGTCCGACATGATGTTTGGTTCTCCGTGAGCGTATCGCGCGGGGTCGTTGCGTCCGGGCTCAGGCCGCCTGGCCAGCGCGCGCTGCCATGATCAAAGCACGGGCGTGGTCCTCGTCCATGCCGTCGATCGCAAGTTCCATCAACTCGTCGGTGGCGAGGTCGGCGAGATTCTCGCGCGTGATGACGCCGTGTTCGGCCAGCGCTAAGGCCGTCGATTCGTCCATGCCGTCGACGCCGAGCAGATCCTCGGCCTGCTTGTTGTCCTCGATGTCCTCTTCGACCGCGAGCGCTTCGGTGAGCAGCGCGTCACGCGCACGCGCGCGCAGTTCCTCGACGATGTTCTCGTCGAAGCCCTCGATCGCGAGCAGCTCGCCGGTCGGGACGTAGGCGATTTCCTCGACCGTGGTAAAGCCTTCCTGCACGAGAATGCCGGCGATTTCCGCGTCGACCTCGAGTTTGTCCTGGAACAGCTTGCGCGCGGCTTCCTGCTCGGCTTCGGACTTCTGCGCGACCTGGTCCTGGGTCATCACGTTGAGCTGCCAGCCAGTGAGCTTGCTGGCCAGGCGCACGTTCTGGCCGCCGCGCCCGATCGCCTGCGAGAGCTTGTCCTCGGCGACCGCAATGTCCATCGAGTGCTTTTCCTCGTCCATGATGATCGACTGCACCTCGGCCGGCGCCATCGCGTTGATCACGAATTGCGCCGGATTGTCGTTCCATAGCACGATGTCGATGCGCTCGCCGTTGAGCTCGTTCGACACCGCCTGCACGCGCGAGCCGCGCATGCCGATGCAGGCGCCGATCGGATCGGTGCGATTGTCGTGCGCGAGCACGGCGATCTTGGCGCGGTCGCCCGGATCGCGCGCGGCACCCTTGATCTCGACCAGGCCCTGGCCGACCTCCGGCACCTCGAGCTTGAACAGCTCCATCATGAATTCCGGCGCGGTG
>DAHUXS010000015.1 GCA_027306995.1 Lysobacter sp. | reverse complement strand
CACGATCAACGTGACGCCGACGGCGGCCGCGGGTGGCAGCGTGACGAACACCGCGACGGTGACGGGCGGCGGCGATCCGAACTGCGTGACGGCATGCAGCAGTAATCCGACGCCGACGACGATCACTTCCGTCATCAAGGCTAATCCTGATACGTACACGGGTATCAATGGCGCGACTGGCGCGACGACCGCGAGCACGATCGTCAACGACACGCTGAACGGCGTGGTGCTGACGACGGTCGACATCGGCACCAAGGTGACGTTGACGCCCGGTGCGGCGCCGACGACGACTTCCGGTGGGTTGGTGATGAATGCCGATGGCACCATCACGGTGAAGCCGGGTACGCCTGCCGGAACGTATGTGTATCCGTACACGATCTGCGAGAAGCTCAATCCGGCCAACTGCTCGACGGCAAATGCGACGGTGACGGTGAGCGCGGCTCCGATCGCGGCCACGAACGACACCGGAACGGCGAATGGTGCGAGCGGCGGGCAGGCGATTGCGACGGTGTTGACGAACGACACCTTGAACGGTGCGCCTGCGACGGCGTCGACCGTGACGATCACGGTGGCGGCGGGCTCGACGGTGCCGGCGGTACTGACGTTCGATACGACGACGGGTGCGGTGGACGTCAAGCCGAACACGCCGGCGGGAACGTACACGTTCAACTACACGATCTGCGAGAAGTTGAACCCGAGCAACTGCTCGACGGCGACGGCGACGGTGACGGTGAGTGCGGCGCCGATCGTGGCGAATCCCGACAGCTACACCGGCATCAACGGTGCCACTGGCACTCCGAACGCGGGCAACGCCTATGCCAACGACACGTTGAATGGTCAGCCGGTGAACGTGAGCCAGATCACCGGTTCGGTGGTCACGCCTGCGACCTCGATCAACGGCGGTCCGGTGCCGAGCATGGATCCGGCAACCGGTACGGTGAGCGTGCCAGCCGGTACGCCGGCGGGCGACTACCAGATCAGCTACAAGATCTGCGAGAAGCTCAACCCGACCAACTGTTCGACGACGACGATCGACGTCAAGGTGACGGCTGCCCCGATCGATGCGGTGGACGACAACTACAGCAGCACGCCGATCAACGGCATCAACGGCGGTTCGACCCCGACGGTGCTGGCGAACGACACGCTGAACGGCCAGCCGGTGAAGGCGGCGGACGTGACGCTGACACCGGGAACTGCGCCGACGACAGCCTCGGGCGGAATCGTGATGAATGCCGACGGCACCATCACGGTGAAGCCGAACACGCCTGCCGGGACCTACACCTACTCGTACAAGATCTGCGAGAAGTTGAACCCGACGAATTGCGACACCGCGAACGCGACTGTCGTGGTGAGCGCGGCGCCGATCGTGGCGACTCCGGACAGCTATCCCGGCATCAATGGCGCCACCGGCAATCCGAATGCGGGCAATGCCTACGGCAATGACACCCTGAACGGTCAACCGGTGGATCCGGCGAAGATCGTCGGAACGGTGGTCACGCCTGCGACCTCGATCAATGGCGGCCCTGTGCCGAGCATGGATCCGGCAACCGGTACGGTGAGCGTGCCGGCGGGCACCCCGGCGGGCGACTACCAGATCAGCTACAAGATCTGCGAGAAGCTCAATCCGACCAACTGCTCGACGACGACGATCGACGTCAAGGTGGTGGCTGCGCCGATCGTGGCCAAGGACGACAGTTCCGATCCGATCAACGGCGGCAATGGCGGATCGACGCCGACGGTGCTGGGCAACGACACGTTGAACGGCCAGCCGGCAACGACGACCACGGTGACGCTGAAGCCGGGTACGGCGCCGGCGACCACCTCGGGCGGCATCGTGATGAATGCCGACGGCACCATCACGGTCAAGCCAGGCACGCCGGCGGGCGATTACAGCTATCCGTACACGATTTGCGAGAAGCTCAATCCGACCAACTGCGCCACTGCAACGGCGACGGTGAAGGTGACGGCTCCGGTGATCGTGGCGAATCCGGATGCGGCGCCGGCCATGCCGGCCGTCGACAGCACGACTGGCGGCAATACGCCCAGCGTGATCGTCAATGACACGCTGAACGGCGTGGCGCTGACGACGGGCGACATCGGCACCAAGGTGACGCTGACGCCCGGGACCAGTCCGAATCCGTCGCTGTCGATGAACCCGGATGGCACCATCACGGTCAAGCCGGGCGCGCCCGCAGGCACGTACGTCTATCCGTACACGATCTGCGATCGCATCAATCCGACCAATTGCGCCAATACCACGGCAACGGTGGTGGTGACTGCGCCGGCATCGATGCGCGTGACCAAGACGGCCCAGCCGAGCAATGTCCATGTCGGTGACCTGGTGCGTTACACGCTGACGATCGAGAACACGGGCAGCGTGCCGGTCAACGGTGCGGTCCTGGTCGATACGCCGCCGGCGGGCTTCAGCTACGTCGAGAAGTCGATGACGGTGGTTGATCGCGACAACAAGGCCAACATGATCGCGATCCGCACGCTCACGGTGTCGGGTATCGATATCGACGTCGGTCAGCGTGCCGTCGTGACCTACATGCTGCGCGTGGGTGCAGGCGTCCATCCGGGCACCTACACCAACCAGGCCTTGATGCAGGATCACGGTCGCGATGCGTCCAATGTCGCCACCGCCAATGTCCAGGTGGTGGGTGATCCGATGACGGACGACAGCCTGATCCTCGGCACGGTGTTCGATGACCGTGACGGTGACGGTTGGCAGGATTCCGCCGATGCCTCGGGCCTGAAGGTGCAGGGTGGATTCTCGCCGGATGCCTACATCGCCAACTCGACCACGGTCGATCATGGCGATGGTCCGAAGCCGGAAGCCGACCACAGCTCGCCGATGCTGCACGGCATCCCCTTGGGCGAACTCAAGGGCCGTCAGTCGGATGCCGATCCGGTGTCGAGTCATCAGATCGTGATCCGCCAGCGTCTGCGCGAACTCGCCTTCAACGACGACTTCGTGTTGACCTCGAAGGAAGGCGTGACCGTGCGGATGGATGCCGCCGGCAAGACGCGCGTCGAAACCAGTGGCGATGCCGCCAAGGGCTTGAATGCGGTGGACCTGAAGGTGGAGCGCAAGGTTGCCCAGGTTGCCGACGGCTACGTGGTCGACTACGTCATCAGCAATGCGGGCGTGGACGAACGCGGCATCCCGGGCGTGCGCATCGCGAGCGTGGAAGGCTTGCTGGTCGAAACCGATCAGTTCGGCCGCTACCACATCGCTGCCATCGATGGCGGTGGCGATCGCGGGCGCAACTTCATCCTCAAGGTCGACCCGTCGACGCTGCCGCCGGGCACCACCTTCACCACCGACAACCCGTTGGTGCGCAGGCTGACCCCGGGACTGCCGGTCCGCTTCGACTTCGGCGTGAAGTTGCCGCAGGCCGTGATCGAAGGCGAGACTTCCCTGACTGAAATGCAGCTGGGCGAGGTGTTCTTCGCCCCGGGCAGTGCGGAAATCCGTGCGCAGTACAAGTCCGCGATCGAACAGGTGGCTGCCGGTGTGCGCGAGCACAAGGGTGCGGAAGTGGTGATCAATGCCAATGGCGAGAACGGCGCGCTGGCCTATGCCCGTGCGCTGGCGATGAAGGAAGCACTCCTGGCTGCGCTGGACCCCGAATCGGCGAAGGCGCTGGTGGTGAACACGCGTACGGACATGGAAGATCCCGCTACGCTGGTCGCTGGTGTCGACGCGAAGGGAACGCTGCTGGGGACCGTGCTGTTCGATACCGACAAGTCGGACATCCGTCCGGAGTTCGGGCCTCTGCTCGACGCGGTTGCCGCCGGTCTCGAGAAGCGCGGCGGTGGCGTCATCGCCCTCGTCGGTCATACCGACGTCCGCGCCTCGCATGCCTACAACACCGCACTCGGCATGCGCCGCGCAAAGGCGGTGTACGAAGCGCTGGCCAAGCGATTGAGCACGAAGACGCGCGCCAACGTCCGCGTCGAAACCAAAGACGATCCGACAGCCCCCGTCGATGTGAAACGTGGTAACCAGGGGGGCGGGCCATGAAGAAGATGAGAACGAAAATGAAGCTGCTTGACTACGCGCTGCTGTGCGCACTGTCAGGCATGAGCGCTTCGGTGTATGCGCAGAGTGCATTGCCGTTGACCGGCGATGCGCCTCCTGCGGATGCGCAGCAAGCGACTGCGCCGCAACCGACACAGGACAAGCCCGCGGACAAGGCGGCGTTGCAATGCAACGACGACAGCTGCAACAGCAAGGATGGCCTGGTCTTCCGTTTGCGCACCCGCAGCTATGACCAGCCGGTCACGCAGGGGACCGACAAGAAATCGACATCCAAGGCATTGCAGCCCGACCGGCGCGTCACGATCCAGGTCGACGAGCCGGCCAAGCCGGTGGCGCTTCCCGGCAAGGCGACGGCCGTGGGCAAATGGTCGGTGCAGCTTCCCAACGGCGGCGTGATCTGGGCGACCGAAGACCCCAGCCTCGGCCAGCCGCAAATGGCGGTGTCGGGCACCAACCTGGTTGCCTACGACGGCAGCAAGATCACCAAGCCGGTGAAGTTCTACGGCAGCACCAACTATTCGGCGTTCATGAAGCGTGCGGAAGTCGTGGTATTCCGCGGCAGCGACAACGATCTCGTCACACCGCTGGCCACGATTCCGCTGAAGCTCGGCGCGATCATGGAAGGCGAGTGGGATGGCAGCATCAATGCTTCCACCGGTGCGCCGCTGCGCGTCGGCGACGAACTGATCTATGTCGTGCGTGCGTGGTCGGACGACAAGACCTACGACGAAACCTATCCCAGCCGCATGCAGCTGGTGCGCCCCGACGAACTCGAGGTGCAACAGCAGCGCACCACCGCGCAGGCCGTGCAGAACGGACAGCGTCCGCTCACCGACGCTGCCGCCAGCGAAATGCTGCAGATCCAACAGGTGTTCGGCCAGAACACGCTGCGCCTGCAGAACATTCCGGTCTATGGATCGCGCGTGCGCATCCAGGGTCGCAACGTTCCCGATCAGCAGGTGGTGACGATCAACGGGCAATCGATGCCGGTCGATCTCGAGCGCAAGTTCGTTTCCGAATACCTGTTGCCGATCGGCCACTACGCATTCGACGTGCAGGTCGGCAAGGGCGGAGATGCCAGTGGCGCCCGCAAGAAGCTCGACATTGATGTGACCGGGCGCTATTTCTTCGGTGTCGGCATCGCCGATTTCACCCTCTCGGGCAACAGCGTCTCGGGATCGGTGGAGCCGCTGGCCAACCAGCCGCAATACACCAAGGACAGCCTGCTGGAAGGACGCCTGGCGTTCTATCTCAAGGGCAAGGCCAAGGGCAAATACCTGTGGACGGCGCAGGCCGACACGCGGGAAAAGCAGGTCTCGCAACTGTTCACCGGATTCTGGAAAGCGGATGCGACCGATGTGTTCCGCCAGCTCGATCCGGATGCGTACTACCCGGTCTACGGTGACGACTCCACCACGTATCGCGATGTCGATACCATGGGTCGACTGTACCTGCGCGTCGATTGGGACAAGAACCAGGCGTTGTGGGGCAACTACAACACCGGCCTGACCGGCACCGAGTACGCCCAGTACAACCGCGACCTTTACGGCGCGGCGCTGGCGTGGCGTTCGCAGAACACGACGAAGTACGCGGAGCCGAGCAGCGTGTTGCGTGCCTTCGGTTCGCAGGCGCAGAGCGCGCCCGGCCACAGCGAATTCCTCGGCACCGGCGGCAGCCTGTACTACCTCAAGCACACCGGGATCCTGCCGGGTTCCGAACAGGTCGTGCTGGAGATTCGCGATCCCACCACGGGATCGGTGATCAATCGCGTGACCATGGTCAGCGGCGTCGATTACGAGATCGATGCCTACCAGGGCCGCATCCTGCTGACGCGCCCGTTGTCGCAGGTCGCCAGCGAGAACGTGCACACGTTGACGCGCGATACCCCGCTGACCGGCTATACGCAATTGCTAATGGTCGATTACGAATACGTGCCGACCGGCTTCAAGGCCGACGACGTTGCCGCCGGCCTGCGCGTCAAACACTGGTTCGGCGATCACGTCGGCGTTGGCGCCACCTATGTCGACGAGAATCGCGCGGGCGACGACTACCGCATGGCGGGTGCCGACATCACCTTGCAGGCGGGGCGGGGCACTTACCTCAAGGTCGAGCAGACGCATACCCAGGCGACCAGCGCGCCGATCTTCTATTCGACCAACGGCGGCTTGAGCTTTACCCAGACCAATGCAGCGCAGCCGGCGAACGGCAGCGGCACGGCGCGGGCGGTCGAGGCACGCATCAACACCAAGGAACTCGGCTGGACCCAGCGCGAATGGACCGCGGGCGCGTGGTGGCGTGATGTCGACGCGGGATATTCGATCTCGCGCTACAGCATCGGCCAACCCGTGCATGAAGTCGGCGCCGAAGTGCTGGGCGATGTCAGCGACGTGCTGCGGATGTACGCACGCGTCAGCCGCGCCGAACGCGGCAACGACCTGCTCGAACAGGAGCAATTGACGGCAGACTGGCGCTTGAACGAGCGTTCCCTGTTGAGCGCCGAACTGCGTCGCGTCGACCAGCGGACCAATGGCGTCGAAAGCGTCGGCACCTTGTTGGCCGCCCGCTATTCCAAGCACATCGGGACCTCGCTCGACATCTACGGCATCGGCCAGGTCACGCTCGACGACGATGGCGGCAAGTACGCCAAGAACAATGCGTTCACGGCGGGCGCCAAGTACATCTTCGGCAACCTCTCGAACATCGGGGGTGAAGCGACAGTCGGCGATCGCGGTAACGCGGTCAGCGTGAACGGCGAATACCGCGTCAGCCAGAACCACACGCTGTACGCGAACTACACCTATTCGACCGACACCACCCAGTACGACCCGCTGTTCAATCCCAGTGTCACGCCGGGCTGGACCGTGGGCCAGCGCTGGCAGCTCAACAGCAAGGTCAACGTCTTCAACGAAAGCCAGTTCCTGAAGGCGCCCAATCAATCCGGTCTTGCCCATACCTTCGGCATGAACTTCTACCCGTCGCAGGGCTGGAACACCGGGTTCACCCTGCAGCAGGGGTCATTGGAACAGGCCGACGGCAAGACCGATCGCCAGGCGATCAGCATCACCGGAGGCTATACCAGTCCGATCGCGCAGTGGCAGAGCAAGCTGGAATGGCGCAAGGACACCGGCGCCGAACGCCGTCGCCAATGGGTGACGACCAACTGGTTCAACTACAAGTGGAACGAGAGCCTGCGCTTCGCCGGGCGCCTCAATATTTCCGATACGCAGGACCAGACGCAGTCGATCGCCGGTGCGCGTTTCGTCGAAGGCAATGTCGGCTTCGCCTGGCGTCCGTGGAACAGCACCAAGTACGCGCTGCTCGGCAAGTACACCTATCTGTATGACGTCTCGGCGTTGCCACAGGTCGGCAACGACACGGCGTACTACGACCAGCAGAGCCGCGTGTTCTCGATCGAGGGCATCTACCATCCGCTGCCGCGTTGGGAGTTCTCCGGCAAGCTGGCGCGCCGCGATGGCGAAGTCCGCTTCGGCCGTTTCACCGGTGCCTGGGAAAGCTCCTCGGCGACATTCGGCGCGGTGCAGGTGCGCTACGGCTTGATTCATACCGATTGGAATGCGCTGGCGGAATACCGCTGGCTGGGCGTCGACAAGGGCGGTATCCGCAAGGGCGTGCTGCTCGGCATCGATCGCAACATCACCAAGAGCCTGCGCGTCGGTGTCGGCTACAACTTCACCGATTTCAGCGACAACCTCACCGATTTCAGTTACCGCCATCGCGGCTGGTTCTTGAATGTGGTGGGCAGCTATTGATTGCGTAGGAAGACATGCAATGAAGGATCGAAGCAAAGTCCATCAGTTGCTGCTTGCGGCAACGGCGCTGGTGACGCCGTCTGTCTGGGTGCAATCGATTTGTACGCAAATCGCAACGCTCCGTAGCGGTCGATTCGGTGTTTTGCTGCTTGCATTCGCGGTTGCAGGCATTGCATCCACGCCTGCATCGGCAACGGTTGCCGCCGATCAATGCACGGCGGCCAATGCAACCAATGCCTTGGTGGCCAATGGCTACGACAGCTTCTTTGACGGATCAGCGTCTCACTTTGTCGCCACCAGTGCCACGGCTGCGACGACGCGGTTCGGCACAGGCACGAACGGCGCAATCGTGGTGACAGGCAATCTCGGTTGGCAAAACTCGAACCCGAGCGTCAACAACAGTCTGACGCGCCTGGAAGTCGTGGTGAACGGCACGGTGTATGCCCGGCTCGAAACGTCGAATGACACTAGCAATACCGGAACCTTTATCGGGGTCAACGGCGCCACGGTCGTGGACATCGGCGGCGCCGTGACTGCGCCCAAGATCTTCACTCCCGCCGCAGTGTCCATCACATTACCGTTGACGGTCACCCAGATCACAAGCTTCGAGTTGCGCTTTACAGATGTCACGCTGAACAATCGCGACGATATCGGGCATAGCAATTTCGCGGCGTTGCAGTGCAAAGCCAGTTTGCAGTTTGTGAAGGCCGCGACGCTTGCCGGCGGTCGCACTTCGGCGAGCGATCAATTCACGCTGGGCATCACGGGAACGGGTGCCAATGCAGCGTCGACGTATACCACCACAGGCAGTGGCACCACGGTGTCCGGCGGCCCGGCAACGGTGATTCCGTTCATGCCGGCAAATACCTACACCCTGACCGAAACCGCAAGCGCGAATGCGACGTCATATCAGAGTACGTATACCTGTACCAACGCTTCGAGTGGAACCGGGACGGTACTGCCAAGCAACGTTTCCGGGACCAATTTCTCGATTACGCCGGCATCGGGCGACGATATCACTTGCACCATTACCAACAGTAAAAAAGCGACGGTACGGCTGGTGAAAGCAGTGCCAGCCGGTCAGGGGACATCGTTCGATTTCACGCAAAGCGGGATGCCGGCGAGCGCCACCGGGACGCCGAATGCTTCGACGGTGACTGCGTTCTCCTTGAACCCGTCGGTGGTCTCGGGCAGCAACCTCACCGCGACCGAGACGTATACCAATGTACCTGTGGGTTCATCGGTGGTGTTCAGTGAGCTGGCCTCGTCCAATACCAATGCCTACGCGCTGACAAGCATGATTTGTAGTGATGCTGGCGCAACGGGCACATCATTCACCAGTTCGGCAATCAATAACGGAGCGGCCAACGGTTCCGCCAAGGGAAGTGTCACCGTCGGCAATATCGTTGCCGGTGCCGACATCACTTGTACGTTCAACAACGTTCGCAATCCGCAGATCGTGATCAACAAACAGACTGTGGGTGGAGATGCGACCTTCGGTTACACCGCGACCTCGTCGGCTGCACTCACCTCGATTACCCCGGCAAACCCGACGGTTACGACATCCGGTGGTAGCGGATCTATCAATACGCAGGTCACGGGGCTCAACCTGTTGACGACGAATGTGACGCTCACGGAAAACGATCCGACCTCGTTGGGCTTTTCCTTGACCAGTCTTTCCTGCATCAATCTGGTCACCGGTCAAACGCTGACGGCCGGTACGACGCCGACGGCGACTGTAAACGTCGCCAATCGCCAGGTAGTGCTGGGTGGGGTTGCGGCTGGCATGCAACTTGCATGCAATTTCGTCAACCAGGCACTGTCCAAAGTGACAATCCGCAAGACCAGCCTCGGCAGTACCGGTACCTTCAACTTCAGTGGAACGAACGGGATCGCCAATCAGGCGATCACCACCGCCACGGTGGGAACGCCGCAGGCCGGAACCACCCAAACCCTGACGACGGGCCAAACCGCCACCACCGTCACCGAGGCCGCACCGCCAGCCGGGTTCATCCTGCAATCGATCACCTGCACGGGACTGGGCGCAGGCGGTACAGCGACGCCGACCATCAATGGCGCAAGCGGCGGCAGCGTGTTGCTGGATGCCGCGGCGACGGCATACGGAAGCAACATCGTCTGTACGTTCACCAATACCAATCAGGCGGACCTCTCGATCACCAAGACCAACAGTGTGACGACGGTGACTTCCGGGACCAGCACGACGTATACGCTGGTGGTGAACAACAACGGTCCCGCGCCAGTCACGGGGGCAGTGGTCAAGGACGCGCCGGTCTCGGGTCTGACGTGTCCTGCCGGGAATGTCGTGACCTGCAGTGGCACCGGCTGTCCCGCGGGGCCGCTCACGATGTCCAGCCTGACGTCCGGCGTCACGATGGGGACGATGCCGGCGAACACCAGCGCGACATTCACGGTCACCTGCAACGTTAATTGATGTGTCTCGTCAACACAAAGGTGTCAGCAATCACAACAGATTTTTGACGGGCTTGGACGGTTCGCGATACGGAAACGGAAGGTTCTTCAATCGATGCATAGTGTCGGACCTCGAAAAGCTACAGTTCTACAAGTAAAGATCGCATTCAGGTTTTGCGAGAAGCGCCTAATGCAGATCCAGGCCGATTTTCGCGTTGTATGCACGGTACCTGCCGCACCATTTGGCGGCAGGTTGCAGCCGGCAAACGAGGCGATAGGCATCGACTGAAATAAATGCAATGGGCCGAAGAAGCCCATGCCAGGGAAATGACGGCAATGAATATGAGGTGCTTGAAATCGAAGCTGCTGTTCGCGGTGCTGGGGCTTCTCATGTTGATGGCCGTGCCGGTTGCCGTTTTCGCACAAGCGGCGCCGACCGTCGTTTTTTCGGAAAACTTCGAGAACGGCATCACGTCGACCACGGTGGCCGGATTCACGCCTTCGAATGTCGGCACCGGCGGTGGTACCTCTGCCTCGACTTACAACATCACCGGGGTGACGCCGACCTATACCAGTGCGCCGTTTCCACTAGGCGGGGGGACGACAACATATACCGCAGCCACCGATTGGCTGGACGGTGCACACTGTGATGGTGTCATTCTTTCCCAGGCATCCACCCAGCCAGGCTGGATTCCCCCGGGGTCGAATGGTTGCAACACCGGCAGCGGCGTTCAATCGTTCAACGGTGTACGCAATGTTGCACTCGGAATCAGCGCTTATGAACTCAATGGTGGAGTGGCTGCGACCTATGCGTCGACAGCCGCGATGCCGGCTGGCTCCACCAATAATCACGTGGTAGCGGC
Organism: Lysobacter sp.; assembly: GCA_027306995.1. Classification (GTDB taxonomy): domain Bacteria; phylum Pseudomonadota; class Gammaproteobacteria; order Xanthomonadales; family Xanthomonadaceae; genus Solilutibacter. The sequence continues at coordinate 78,720 of DAHUXS010000015.1, read as the reverse complement.
GTTTACCGAATGCCCGGGCAGCTGCACGACGATCGGCTCCGGCACCGCCGCGGGCAGCAACAATGGGTTGATGTTGCAAAACACTACGCCGATCACCACGGCGGGGGGCAGTCGTTTCTACACCGCATCGGTCATTGTCGGCGCGACCAGTTGTAGTTCAGCCCCGCCTACTTACCAGTTCTCCATCGGAACCGGGGGCACCATGACGTCGGTTGGATCGGTGAATCCCTGTGCCGCAGCAAACAGCGTAATCATTAACGTCCCCAATCAGCAGACTTCTCCTTTTACTGCCACGTCGGCTGCGATCTCGGTGGCTCAAGTCATTGCGCCGAACCCGATCAAATTGAGTGGCGCCGCTGGCCTCACCGTCGCGATGTACAGCCTGAGCGGTGCGACCTTCGGTAATGACGCTGCATTCGACAACATCCAGGTATTGGATGTGACGCCTTCACTCAGCAAGAGTTTTGCCAGTCCGGTGATCGTCGGTTCGAGTGGTGGCACCACTACGCTGACTTTCACCGTAACCAACACCACCGACAACCTCGCCAAGCCCGGTTGGTCCTTCACCGACACTTTTCCGGCAGGCATGACCCTGGCCAATACCACGGTCGGCGGTACCTGCACCAATGCCACCAACACGGCTGGGACTACGGCGACCTTGACCAGCGGGACCACCGGCTCCAGTGCGATCACGTTGGGCGGCAGTCTGCCCGCGCAAGCCTCCTGTACCGTGACGGTGACCGTGGCCGTGGCCTCCACCGCTACCGGACAGCTGCAGAATTGTGGCGCCAATATCAGCAGCGCCAGCTATATCGTTCCGCCGACGACGTGCGCCAATCTGGATGTCGCACGTGCCATCACCTTGACCAAGGTATGGGCAAACGCCACTACTGGCGATGCTGTGAGTTTGACGATCGCGGGTTCGAAAGTTTCCTCGGCGACGGCTGGCAGTTCGACTGCACCTTCCACCACCACCAATGCCGGCGCGAATGCCATAGTCGGATCGACAGTCACGCTGACCGAAGCATTCACGACAGGCACCAGCAGTAACTACGGAACGGCGTTGACCTGCACCAAGACAAGCGATGGCGCGGCGGTGACCGTGACGCCGAGTGGCTTGACTGGCAGCATCGTCATGCCGACGGATAGTGCAGTGAACTGCAGTTTCAAGAACTCCCGCCCTCGCATCCGTTTGCAGAAGGTGTTGCCGAATGGCCGCGTTCTGGATACCGCATTGACACGGGACCAGTTCACCTTGACGATCGCCGGCCCGCGCAACGGAAGCAATACGACGGCGACGGTGACCACGACCGGTACCGGCAACACTGCAACGGGAACTGCAGACTTCAATCCCGGCGATATCGGCGGCACCTATACCTTGTCCGAGACGGCCGGCAATGCCACGACATTGATGGGGTTGTACAACACCAGCATCAGCTGCAGCAATGCAACTGCCGGATCATCGACCGTGCTTCCGAGCGGCAGCGGAACCAGCTTCTCGCTGGGGCCTGTGGCTGCATCCGACGACATTACCTGTACTTTCAGCAATCCCAAGCAGCCGTCGACAACCGTGACGATTCGCAAGACCAGCTTGGGCAGCACGGGGACATTCAATTTCAGCGGAACGAACGGGGTCGCCAACCAGGCGATCACGACTGCCGCGGTCGGTACACCACAGGCTGGCACCACGCAGACACTTACGGCAGGTTTGACCGCAACGACAGTGACGGAAGCGGCTCCGCCTGCCGGCTTCATCCTGCAGTCGATCGCCTGTACTGGCATGGGTGCCGGTGGCACGGCGACGCCGACCATCAATGGCGCGAGCGGTGGCAGCGTGCTGCTGGATGCCACAGCGACTGCGCCGGGTAGCAATATCGTCTGTACGTTCACCAATACCAATCAGGCCGATTTGTCGATCACCAAAACTGACAATGTAACGTCAGTGGTATCCGGCACGACGACGACCTACACCCTGGCAGTGAAGAACGGTGGGCCGGTGTCTGTGACGGGCGCGATCGTCAAGGATGTGCCCGTCACGGGCTTGACCTGTCCGACCGGGAATGCCGTGACATGCAGCGGCACAGGCTGTCCTGCCGGTTCGCTTACGATGGCCGACCTGCTGTCCGGCATCACGATGGGGACCATGCCGGCGAATACCACCGCGACATTCACGGTCACCTGCAACGTGAATTAGTGAATTCAGTCGGCGCGATGGTGACATCCGTCGCAACACTTTTTTGACTGGCTGAGAAGGTTCGCAATACGGGAACGGAAAGTTCCCAAGTTGAGATCCGTCCCGGACTTCCAACAGGCACAATTCGATTACGTATGGTGCCGCATTCAAGCCTCTGGCGCGGACGAGACTGGGGCAGAAGTCGACTTCCAATTCTCCGTCGGTTGATGCATTGTCTTGCCGCCGCGATCTACAAGGCCAAGGGCCAGAAGACAATGAACACCGGCGACCCGAAATTGAAGTGGCTATCCGTGGTGCTGGGCTTTTCCGTGCTGGCAGCCACGCCCACCGGCGCTTTCGCGCAAACGGCGCCAGGCGGCGTTTCGAGCGGGCTGAGCGAATGGTATGACGCAGGCTCGGGCATCACCCAGAACACGACCGGGGTGACGACGGCATGGACGCAACGTGCTGGCAGTGGCGGTGAAACGCCTTTGACGAAGCAGGGCACCACCGGAAGCATCGACACCATTGTCAACCAAGCCAATTTCAATCCCGCCCTGCGCTACAACAATCCCACCTTCCTCGCCACCGGTGCGTTTTATAGCGGAACCCCCACGCACGATCAGAACTGGATCACGCCTGCCGGCAGCGGTTCCGCATTCGCGGCCGGGTTATCCAGCGATCAATTGAGTTTTCTCGGGCGTGGTGGGCCCGCTGCGTGCGCTTCGGGAACCGACACCGGGCGCTGCAACATCGGTTTTCGTCCCGATGCCCAGGGCACGAATTTTGGCGGCAATCCCAGCTTGACGGCCTATGCCAGTGCCGGCAACCTCGGGCCGACAGTGAACGTGTACGGACTATGGGCCACCGGCGGCGCAAGCCTGACAGCTGGGACGCATCGCAATACGCGAAACGGGTGGACCAATACCGGCAGCGGACTGGCGAAGGAAACCGCAAGCGACTACCAGTTCCGCATCGGTAGCTTTCCCGGATTCACCTACAACGGGACGCTCAACGAGGTGATTTACTACAACCGGAAGTTGAGCGAAACCGAAGCGCAGCAGGTCACCACCTATCTCGGACTCAAGTACGGCGTGACGCTGGATGCCAATGCGACCCGCAACGACGCCACGAATTTCGATTACCTCAGTTCCTTCGGCATGACGGTATGGGCCGGCAATGGAGCCACATTCGGTCCTTACCATCGGAACGTATTCGGCATCGGAAACGACAGCGCACTCGACCAGCGCATCGCCACCAACGTGAATGACTCGGGGCCGACGGGGACGTATCCCCTGGACATTCTCACGATGGCGAATGGCGCATTGTCCGCCCCATCGCAATTCACCTTTGCCTGGCAGACAAGCGGCTCGGCACTGGCTTCCGGTCAATACCTGATCGTCGGTAATGACGGACAGCCGACCACCACCACGACTTCGATCACGGTCTCGAACAACACCACGGCGGCCGTCTATAACGGAGCCTGGACGCGCTTGTCGCGGCGTTGGCGCGCGGCCAATACCGGGGCTGTCGGTACCGTCAGCCTGTTGTTCAACGTGCCGGCCAGCGCGGTGACCGCATTGGGCGGCAATCTGAACAATGTTGTCCTGCTCGTCGACGATGACGGCAACTACACCAACGGGAACACCCGGATCGTCACCGCGGGACGTTCGGTGTCAGGGAATCAGATCAGTTTCAACGTCACTTTGGCCAACGGCGAGATATTCACCCTGGCATCCGCGACTGCCACGATCCGGATCGACAAGACGACGCAACAGGCTGCAGGCACATATTCCTTCACGGTCACCAATGCGACGCCGGTTTCGGGTTCGGTCGCGGTGGCGGCCAGTGCCACTGCGTCGGTGGATACGGATTCGACAACCGCGGGCATACAGCCTTTTGCGATCAATGCCATCAATACGGCCGTGGTGGCGACGGAAGCGGCGCCTCCCGCGGGCGTGCTCTTGAAGTCGATCGTTTGTACCGACCTGGCCAGCGGCGCGCCTGCCTTGACATATACCACCGACCTCACGACCCGGGCGGCAACCATCCCGGCATCGTCGGTGCATGCAGGCGCGCAACTCGTGTGCACGTTCACCAACGTCAAAACGGCGACGGTGACATTGCAGAAAACCTGGGCCAATGCCGTCGTCAACGACACGGCCAGCGTGACCTTGACGAACACTTCCAGCAGTGTAGTTGTGACTACCCTGAGCTCGACGGCTAACACCTCCAACGAGACGGATGCAGCACCGGCGTATACAGCCTTGGTCGGCGATGTGTACTCGCTGGCGGAGACGTTGGGCGCGGGGAACGCCGGGCTATACAATGCGACATTGGCTTGCACCGGCACCAGCGGATTGAGTGGGACAACGCTGACAATCGGTGCAAGCGATTCCGCGATCGTCTGCACGTACGTCAACACCAGGCAATCGGCGGATTTGTCGATCACCAAAACGGACAACACGACGACAGCGGTGTCTGGATCGACCACGACCTATACGTTGGTGGTCAAGAACGGCGGTCCCGCATCGGTGACAGGCGCGATCGTCAAGGACGCGCCCGTAACGGGCCTGACCTGTCCGACCACGAATGCCGTGACGTGCAGCGGCACGGGGTGTCCTGCCGGCTCGCTCACGATGGCCGACCTGCTGTCCGGCATCACGATGGGGACGATGCCGGCGAATACCACCGCGACATTCACGTTCACTTGCAACGTCAATTGACCGGTCGATAGAAGCGCTCTATCGATTTTTCGCGGTATGTAACGAGAACAGCGTCTCTCTATCCGAAGAATTCAAGCCATTTCCCCGCAAGATAGGCTGCTGAATGGAAAAATGAACGAGTTGGGTTGTTCATTTATGTGAGTTCAGATTTCATGGCGGGAATGGGGGCGGTTCGGTCCGCGGGCAAAAGGGTTGCCGCGGCTCTCGGGGATTTTTTCAGCAAGTGGAACAAGCGGAAGTCATGGGCGACCGGTGCCGGCCATAGGGTCCGTGCACGCGCATGGCGGTGCGTTGTCATTGCTGGCGTTGGCCTGTTCGGGTCATTGCAAGTACAGGCTGCAACGACCGGAACCTGGACGACCAGTGCGACTGGCGGAACGGCGACAGCCAATGGCGTGACCGTGACATGGACGGATGCCAGTTCCGCTGCGACGTATTCGACGGATTTCTTGAACGCAACGAATTTCTGGTCGAACCCATACGGTGCGGCAGTGAATGGCAATGCCTCGCTGTCTCCGACGTTCAATAACATCGGTGTGGCAGGGTATTCGAAGACGATCACGGTCACCTTTAGCAAGGCTGTCGACAATCCGGTCCTGCATGTGGATCGACTGGGTGGCGGTACCGATCTGTTGAATACGGGCGTTTATACGCCGACCTCCACGGTCTGGACGCTGAGTGGCGCAAGTGCATCAGGTGGTCCCGTCAGCATCACGCAACTCGCAGGAAATGGCGCGTTTCAGCTGAGCGGAAACAGTTTTCAGCGCAGCATCGTCGGAACGACGGATGGCATCGGCGAATGCACGAGTTCGGCGACAGGCAGCAGTGGTACTGCTTGCGGGTCGGTAAGATTCAATGGGACGGGCATTACATCACTGACGTTTACCGTGACGTCAGTGGGAGGCACCAATGCGCTGACCGGTACTTCCGGCGATGGCCTGGAGTTCGCCTGGTCGATCAAGGGCGCGACCCTGCAAGTCAGGAAACAATCGCTGGGGGGCACGCAAAATTTCTCCTTTACCAGCACCAATGGTTTTTCCGGAACCCTGAATCTCAATACCGGCACATCCAATCCGATCACGGGTCCGGTCCCGTCCGCTGCGATCCCGAACAATAGCCAAGCGATCACGGTTGTCGAAGGAAATCCGGGCGGTGCCTGGACCCTGCAATCGGCGTCATGCCAGGACCAGAATGGCAACACCGTTGCGTCGTCGCAGTCCGGCGGAGGCAACAGGACCCTGACCATCGCTGCGGCGGCCTATCAGGCCAATCAGGACATCCTCTGTACTTTCATCAATGCCAATCCCCCGACGCTCACCTTGGTCAAGGTAGTGAGTGGGGGCTCGAACCTGGCTACCGACTGGACGTTGACTGCCACCAGAAGCGGGGGCGGAACGGTCATTTCCGGCGTGACGGGTTCGGCTGCGGTAACAAACGCATCGGTCACGACGGGTACTTACACGCTGAGCGAAAGCGCGACACCGACCGGATATGCCGCCAGCCTGTACTCCTGCAGCAAGAATGGTGGCGCAGCCGTCAGCAGCAACAGCGTCACGATTGCCGGTGGCGATATCGTCACCTGCACCATCACCAACCGGAGGCTCACGGCGGATCTGTCGATCACCAAAACCAACGGGGTTACATCCGTCGTTTCCGGCAGCACCACGACGTACACCATCCGCGTCACCAATAGCGGGCCGGATGCCGCCACGGGCGCGATCCTCAAGGATCCGGCTGCAGCGGGCCTGGCCAAGACGGTGGTCACCTGCTCCGGAACCCCCGGACAGTGCACGGCTGGGACCACGCCGACGATTGCACAGCTGCAAGACACGGTGAACGGATACGCATTGCCGACCCTGACGGCTGGACAGTTCTACGAAATCACCGTGACCTGCAGCGTCAACTGATCCGGTCAGTTGTGCAGCAGGAAGATCGTTGCCAGTCCGAGGAAGCTGAGGAAACCCATCACATCGGTGATGGTGGTGAGGATGACGCCGCCGGCGAGTGCGGGATCGAAACCCATGCGCTTCACCATCACCGGCACGAACACGCCGCCTAGTGCGGCTGCAGTGAAGTTGATGGTCAGTGCCATCGCGATCACCAGGGCGAGCATCGGATCGCGGAACCACAGCAGCACGACCAGTGCCAGCAGCATCCCGATGCATATGCCGTTGATGATGGCGATGCGGACTTCCTTCCACACCAGCGTCATCACGTTGCTGGAACCGATCTGGCCGAGCGCAAGACCTCGCACCATCAGCGCGAGTACCTGCGTCCCCGCGTTGCCGCCCATGCCGGCGACGATCGGCATCAAGACCGCCAGTGACACCAGATGGGCGATGGTGCCCTGGAACTGGCCGACCACCGACGACGCCAGGAACGCGGTGGCGAGATTGATCGTCAACCACAGCATGCGGCGGCGGAAGGCGCGGCGCACCGGCGAGAACAGGTCCTCTTCCTCGTCGAGACCGGCGGCCGACAGCACCTGGTGTTCGGCCTGGTTGCGGATGATGTCGACGACGTCATCGATGGTGATGCGGCCGAGCAGGATGTTGTTGTCGTCCACCACCGGGGCCGAGATCCAGTCGTGGTTGGAGAACTGGCGTGCGACTTCGTCGGAAGTCTCGTGGACGTCGATGGCCGGCTGTTCACCGTCCATCAATTCGTTCACCGAGGTGTTGGAATCGTGGGTGAGCAAGGCTTGCAGCGCGATGCGACCGAGATACTGGTGGCGCTTGCTGACGACGTAGAGGTGGTCGGTGTGTTCCGGCAATTCGCCGCGCAGGCGCAGGTAGCGCAGCACGACGTCGACGGTGGTGTCGGTGCGCACCGTGACCACGTCGGGATTCATCAGGCGGCCGGCGGTGTCTTCCTCATAGGAGAGCACCTGTTCGAGGCGCTCGCGGTTCTCGCGATCCATCGACTTCAGCACTTCGTCGACGACCGTGTCCGGCAGATCCTCGGCGAGGTCGGCGAGGTCGTCGATGTCGAGGTCCTCGACCGCGGCGAGCAGTTCGTCGGGATCCATGTCGGCGATCAGGCCTTCGCGGACTTCCTCGCCAACGTGGACCAGCACTTCGCCGTCGTCCTCGGGATCGACCAGTCCCCACACCACGCTGCGCTTGGCAGGTGGCAGCGATTCAAGCAGGTTGCCGATTTCCGCCGGCGACAGCGTGTTGACCAGTCGCCGCACGGGTCCGAGACGACCACTGTCCAGCGCGTCGCTGAGCAGGCGCAGCTGTCGTGCGGTCTTGTCGTGGCGAAGGATTTCGGCCAAGGCGCGGATTCCGTTGGGCGGCCGCGCCAAGGCGCGACGGATCAGGCGTTCATGGGCCGATTATCGCCCGCGAAGGTTGCCGCCGTCACCCCGCGGCGGGATTGTCCTGCATCCATTGCTCGATGGCGGCGCGATCCTGCAGGCGCAGCAGGTGCGGCAGCATCGCGCGGCGCGCTTCATAGCTCGTGGCGCGGACGGCCTTGCGCACTTCCAGCAGGCTCGACGGATGCATGCTGAATTGCTCGAGTCCGAGCGTGAGCAGCAGCGGCGCGTAGAGCGGGTCGGCGGCGAATTCGCCGCACATCGCCACCGGTCGTCCGCGCAGGCGGGCTGTGCGGATGATATCCGCGAGCACGCGCAAGACCGCCGGATGCAGCGGTGTGTAGAGGTCGTCCAGCGCATCGTTGCCACGATCGGCGGCAAGCAGGTACTGCACGAGGTCGTTGGTGCCGATCGAGACGAAATCGACCAGGCCGATCCAGCGCGACAGCGACAGCGCAGCCGAAGGCACTTCGATCATCGCGCCGAGCGGCACCAGTTCACGGATCGCCGTATGCGTCTTCGACAATTCGGCATGCAGGCGCTTCAGGCGCAGGCGCACCGATTTGATCTCCTCGCGTCCCGACACCATCGGCAGCAGGATGCGCACCGGTCCGTAGGCGGAGGCGCGCAGGATGGCGCGCAACTGGTCGTCGAACAGGTCGGGGCGGCGCAGCGACAGGCGGATGCCGCGCACGCCGAGTGCGGGGTTGGGTTCGCCGCTCAACGCGAGTCCGGTGCGGTCGGCCTTGTCGGCACCGATGTCGAGCGTGCGGATGGTGACGGGACGTCCGGCCATGCCGAGCACGGCATCGCGATAGGCGAGGAACTGTTCTTCCTCGCTCGGCACTTCGTCGCGTTGCAGGAACAGGAATTCGGTGCGATACAGGCCGACGCCGTTGGCGCCGAGCATGTGGCCGGTGGCGATGTCCTCGCGGGTTTCCGCGTTGATCCACAACTCGATGTCCTGGCCATCGCGGGTGCGAGTGCGTTCGCGCCGCAGCTTTTGCAGCGCCTTGCGTTCGCGCTGCTCCTCGCGCGCCTTGACCCGGTGCTGGCGCAGGTCGCTGGCCGACGGCTCGACGATGACCGTGCCGGTATCGCCATCGACGATGAGTACGTCGCCGTCGTTGATGTCGGCAAGCGCCTCGACCGATCCGCTGACCATCGGCAGGTGCAGGCTGCGCGCGAGGATGGCGCTGTGCGAATAGGCGCTGCCGGCGATCGTGACGATGCCGAGCACGCCCTGCGATGGCAGGCGGGCGAGATCGGCCGGCGCCACACTGGGCGTGACGAGGATGTCGCCGGCAGCTCCGGCGACTTCGGCGTCGCGCTGGTGCAGCGCGCTGTGGATGCGCAGGATCACCTGGTCGATGTCTTCCATGCGTCCGCGCAGGTAGGCATCGTCCATCGTCGCGAATGCTTCGGCGACACGGTCGCGTTGCAGGCGTAGTGCGTAATCGGAACTGCACAGCTCGTCCTGCACCAACGACTTCAGGCCGCGCAGCAATTCGGGGTCGTCCAGCACCAGCGTGTGGACGTCGATCAGGTCGCGGACTTCCTTGGTCAGGGTGTCCTGCAGCTTCTCGCGCAGCGCCGCCATCTCCCCACGTACGACGCCGATCGCCGAGCGCAGGCGCGCCAGTTCGGCGGGAACATCGCTTGCGCGGATGCGCTCCTCGCGGATCTGCAACGGATGGGTGTGCACCACGCGGGCGCGACCAAGCGCACTGCCGCGTGCGGCCGGTTGCGCTTGGTACACGCGCCGCATCGCTTATTCGCCCTCGTCGAAGCGGCGCGCGAACAAATCGACGACCGCGGCGACCGCGGCATCGGCGTCTTCGCCTTCGGCGCGCACCACGACCGTGCTGCCGACGCCGGCCGCCAGCATCATCACGCCCATGATGCTCTTGGCATCCACTTCGCGGCCGCGCGCCGCGAGCATGATCTTCGACTTGAACGGCGCCGTGGTCTGCACCAGTTTCGCGCTGGCCCGCGCGTGCAGGCCGAGTTTGTTGATGACGGGAATCTCGTGTTCGATCATCCTCAGCCCTCGTCCAGGACAACACCGTTGCGGCCGCCCACCGATGCGATCGACTGCAGTCCGGCGAGATCGTGGTCGGCGTAATTCATCACCCGCAGCACCATCGGCAGGCTCACGCCCGACACGCGTTTCGCGGGCGTGCCCAGGCGCACCAGTTGCGCGGCTAGATTGCTCGGGCTGGCGCCGTAGACATCGGTCAACACCAGCACGCCTTCGCCGTCATCGACCTTGCGCAGCTCCGCGCTCGCCAGCGGCAAGGCGGTTTGCGGATCGAGATCGAACGGCAATTCGTAGACGCCGGTTTTCAGCGGCAGGTTACGCAACAGACGCTCTGCCGCGGCCAGCATTGGCCGGCCGATGCCTTCATGGGTGACGAGGAGGAGTCCGACGCTCATGCCATCAAATTAGCATGAGACCGCGGCGATCACTCGAGTTCGCGATGGAAGGTCGCGACTTCTTCCCAGCCGCGATCGCGGGCGTGTTCGGCGATCACTTCGGCGAGGTAGACCGAACGATGGCGACCGCCGGTGCAACCGAAGGCGACGGTGACATAGCTGCGGGTTTCGCCTTGCAGTTTCGGCAGCCAGGTATCGAGGAAGTCGGTCACCTGCTTCACGTAGGTGGTGACTTCCGGCTCGCCTTCGAAGTATTCGCGCACCGCCTTGTCGCGCCCGGACAGCGGACGCAGCGCCGGTTCCCAGTGCGGGTTGGGCAGCATGCGCGCGTCGAGCACGAAATCGGCATCGGCGGGAATGCCGCGCTTGTAGGCGAACGATTCGAACAGCAGCGACAGCTGGTGGTCGGGTGTGGCGTCGAGTTCCTTGGTCAGCGTGCGGCGCAGCTGGTGCACGTTGAGGGCGCTGGTATCGATCAGCACGTCGGAGAGCGCGCGCAACGGCTTCAGCGCCTGGCGTTCGAGACGCAGGGAATCGGCCAGTGCCAGGCCGAGGTGGCTGAGCGGGTGTTTGCTGCGCGATTCCGAATAACGCTTCACCAGCACTTCGTCGGAGCTCTCGAGGAAGACCAGTTGCGGATCGAGCCCGATCGCGCCGACTTCGCCCAGCCATTCCGGCATCTGCGCGAGATCGCTGCGGCTGCGGATGTCGATGCTCGCGGCCATGCGCTCGATCGGGAAGCCGTCGTCGGCGATCATCCGCCGTGCCCACTCCGGCAGCATTTCCGCGGGCAGGTTGTCGACGCAGTGGAAACCGAGGTTTTCCAGCGTGCGCAACGCGACCGACTTGCCGGAACCCGACATGCCGGTGACCAGGATGAGGCGGGGCGTGGTCATGGCGAGGGTTCCAGGAAGTGCGAATGACGGGCCATGAAGGCGGCGGCGGGATCGACGCCCTTGGCGCGCAGGATGTGCTGGCGCGTCGCCGCTTCGGTGAGCACGGCGAGGTTGCGTCCGGGCATCACCGGCAGGGTGATGCGCGGGACGTCGAGGTCGAGGATGCGCTGGGTGTCGAGATCGCCGGTGAGGCGATCCATGCCGCCCGGTTTCGGTTCCAGGTGCGGACGGGTGAGATGCACGATCAGGCGCAGGTATTTGTTGCGCTTCACCGCGGTGTCGCCGAAGGTCTGGCGCACGTTGAGCACGCCGATGCCGCGGACTTCCAGCATGTCCTGCAGGATTTCCGGGCAGGTGCCGTCGAGCACGTCGGGCGCGATCTGGGTGAACTCGGGTGCATCGTCGGCGACGATGCGATGACCGCGCGTGATCAGTTCCAGCGCCAGTTCGCTCTTGCCCGAACCGGATTCGCCGGTGATCAGCACGCCGATCGAATAGATCTCCATGAACACGCCATGCAGCGTGATGCGCGGTGCGAGCCGGCGCGCGAGGAAATACTGGATGTGGTTGAACAGCTCATGGCCGCGACGCGGCGACACCCACAGCGGCGTGTCGTTTTCTTCGGCCGCGCGCAACAGGTCGGAGGGGCAGTCCTGGTTCTTGCTGATCACCAGCGCCAGTGGGCGCGCGTCGATCATGCGGCCGATCACATCCCAGCGCGGGCGCGCATCCAGCGAATCCAGCCACGCCAGTTCCTCGGCACCGAGGATCTGCACCTTGTTGGGATAGATGATGTTGAGGTAGCCCGCCAGCGACGGACGTCGTGCGTTGGTCTCGACTGCTTCCAGCACCTGCGAATCGCCGTTGAGGCCCGCCAGCCAGCGCAGGTCCAGCCGCGATTCCAGTCCGTCGAAGGTTTCGCGTGCGGTGACCGACAGCGTCATGGCGATGCATCTCCGGCGAGCAGGTGGAACAGCGCAGCGTCGTCGCCCGCGCTGCGCAGGCGTTCGCGTACGTCGTCGTCGGAAAACAATGCCGCGATATCGGCCAGCGCGTGCAGGTGCAATTGCGGATTGTCCGTGGGCATCAGCAGCGCGAACACCAGATCGACGTCCTGATCGCCGAATTGCGTTGGCGCTGGGAGGCGCAGGAAAGCACCAACCGGCGCCTTCAAACCGGCGATGCGGCCATGCGGAACCGCGACGCCGTGGCCGATCGCGGTGCTGCCCATCTGTTCGCGCTGAAGCAATGCTTCAAGCGCGCCGGATTGGCCGAGCAGGTCGGCGACGGCAGCCAGGGCGTCTTGGCGATCGAGCGCGCGTTCGCTGGTGCTGACGCGCTCGCGATTGAGCAATGAGGCAATCGGCATGGACCAGGCCGGGGAAATGCTGGCGGGAAGGATATAGCAGAACGGGTGAGCGGCCTTGCCGGGTTCATCTTCCTGTCCCCGCAGATCCATATTGCAGGGCAAAAAAAACGGCATGGATTGGAGCGGGTCCCAAGCCGTAGAGGCGGATGCTGAACGCGCGAAAACCCGCTTGAAAGGCCGATGAAAGGAATTGTCGAGATGGCCGCGGCCTAGCCGCGGCTTGCGGCAACTGTGCCCCTGTGCAATATAAAACCGGACATGGGCCACATTTTGTGGCCCTGTGCGTACCACGCCGTTCCGTGTTGCTCCCCAACAGACATCACAAAGGAATCGAGAATCATGAGAAGGACGTATCACCTCCGACATCTATTGCCGGCTGCTGCAATCGGCGTCATCTTCCTGGCCGGAACCACGGTACAGGCCGCACAACCGGCGGATAAAGCCGCTGCCAAGGCAGCGAAGCGGGAAGCCTTCCTGCGTGGCGATGCTTCGTCGAAAGGCAAGCGCCTGGTGATGCCACGGACTGAAACCGAAGCCGTGGCCGCCAAGCGCGTGCTGCCCGCCGGCATCGTCGAGATTCCCGTTCCGGAAGACCGGCTGATGAATGTCTACGCGGTGAAGCGTGCCGACGGCACCTACACGACTTCCCATGACAGGAAGCCGGCCGCTCCAGCCCGCAAGGAGGCGATCAAGTGAACAAGGGCCTTCTTCTCCTTCTCTCGATCGGCTTGACGCTTGCCGGCGCCGCACAGGCGGCCGAGATCGTGCCGATCAATGTCGACCCGGCTGGCAAGGGTTTGAACGACACCACTGCACGTGCGCCCGAGGGCGGCAATCCCGGCACCACGATCGGCGAACAGCGTCGCATCGTTTACCAATATGCCGCCGATCTCTGGGGTTCGGTGTTGCAAAGCGATGTGCAGATTCGGGTCCAGGCAAGCTTCGAGCCGTTGACCTGTGATGCCACCGGCGCGACGCTGGGTTCCGCCGGGCCGGCGACCGCCTACCTGCTCACCGCGGATGGCCAGCCGACGCGGATCTATCCCGCCGCGTTGTCCGATGCCTTGATCGGCACCGATCTGCAGAATGGTGCGGGCGTCGACATCGTCAGCCGTTTCAATTCCTCATGGGGCGGCAGCAATCCCGATGGCACGCCGTGCTCGCCCGGGTCGGGTTGGTACTACGGCCTGGATGGCAAAACGCCGGCCGGGCAGATCAACTTCCTCAACGTGGTCATGCATGAAATCGGCCACGGCCTCGGCTTCCTCGGTTTCGGCAACGTCAACACCGGTGCGCCGCTGGCCGGCTACCAGGACATCTTCTCGAGCTTCGTTTACGACGATGCAACGCAGAAGGGCTGGTACGAGCTGACCAACGCCGGTCGCGTGACCGCGGAGAAGGCTGGCAAGCTGGTCTTCCGCGGACCGAACGTGACCGCACAGGTCCCATTGGTGTTGGGTGAGGCACTCGGCTTGCGCGCCAGTGGCAATACCGTCGGTAACTACGAGTACGGGACCGCGGTATTCGGTCCGGCAGTCACGACCTCCAACTTCAATGGCCAGGTGGTCGTGGTCAATGACGGCAGCGCCGCACCGACGCAGGGCTGCTCGGCATCCCCCGCCGGTGCGTATGCCGGCAAGATCGCATTGGTCGATCGCGGAACCTGCGGTTTCGAGCTCAAGACCAAGAACGCGCAGGACGCCGGTGCAATCGCTGTCATCGTCGCCAACAACACCGCGGGCATTTTGAACATGGCCGATGATCCGACGATCACCGCGACCATTCCGGCCCTGATGATCAGCCAGGCCGACGGCGCGGCGATCAAGGCCGGTACCCCCGGCGTGAGTGTCGCAGTGGCCGCGGTGCCGGGCTGGCACGCCGGCGCGGATGCAGCGGGTTACGCCCGACTGTATGCGCCCGCGACGTTGCAGCCGGGATCGACGTTCTCGCACTACGACGTGTCGGCAACGCCGAATGCGCTGATGGAACCGGCGATCACCGATACGTTGAATGCGAATCTTGATCTCGACCTGACGCCTGCTGCGTTCCAGGACATCGGCTGGACCCTGAATCCGGGCACTGCCCTGATCAATGGTTGCGATAC
This sequence comes from Lysobacter sp., assembly GCA_027306995.1. Lineage (GTDB taxonomy): Bacteria > Pseudomonadota > Gammaproteobacteria > Xanthomonadales > Xanthomonadaceae > Solilutibacter. The sequence continues at coordinate 63,697 of DAHUXS010000015.1, read as the reverse complement.
CGGCGTGCCGGTGATCTCCACGGGCGGCATCATCATCGGCGCCAGCGTGCAGGCGCGCGACGACATGTGCTTGGCGACATCGTCGAACAAGGGCACCTACCAGACTTGCCTCAGCGGTTACAAGGATCAATTGGCGACGGCGGGTCTGCTGCAAGGCAATCAGGGTGGACGCATCGCCAGTTGCGGCGCGCAGCGTTTCAAGAAGTAAATATCCTGTCGAAACACGCAGCCCGGCGCTTCACGGCGCCGGGCTGTTCTTTTTGAGAACATGGATGCACGGCATTCAATGGAGTTTCGCCATGAAGCGCGCCTACCTGATCATTCCACTGGCCTTGTTGGCGAGCTGCCAGCGCGAACAGGACAAACCCGTGCCGTCGCCAACGGCTGAAACATCACCGGCTGTGGCGCAACCAGTCGCCGCGGAAACGCCGGTCCCGGCGCCTGCGCCCATCGAACAACCGAAAATCGCGAAGGGTGAAACACAGAAGGTGCAGGCCGGTATTCCACGCAAGATCAAGCTGCCGCCGCCGGAAACGCCGACGCCAATGCTGGCCCCGCAAGCCGAAGTGGCCTACGTCTGCGAAAACGGCACGCAGTTGCGCGTTTCATATCAGGACGTGACGGCCAATGTGGCGTGGAGCGGTGGTCGCAAACTCAAGCTGGCGCGCGGTGGTCGCGATGGCGCAGGCGAAACCTACGCTGGGGATGGCTACACGCTGCAGCGTCGCGGCAATGTCGTGCAGTTCGACGCACAGGCTGGCGGTACGTCGTGGAAGTGCGAGGAGTCGGCATCCAGCGCGTGAGTCGCACGCGCCGGATGCATGCGTACTGATTACGCCTGCTGTCGCACCGAATCGCCGCGACCGTGATCAACCATGCGGTCTTTCACTTTCATCAACGAACGATCCAGCTTGTCCACCAGCATGTCGATCGCCGCGTACATCGTCGGTGCGCTGGCTTCGGCATGCAGAGTGCGGCCGTTGGCGACCACCGTGCCTTCCGCGCAGTGGTTCGGCTTGTCGATGGAGAGCTGGATCTTGGAGTCGAACGGATGCTCGAAGTGACGGCCGAGTCGCTGGAACTTTTCGTTTGCATAGCTGCGCAGGGCGTCGGTGACTTCAAGCTGATGGCCGTGGACTTCGAGATTCATGGCGGCTCCTGTGTCGCCCGGATGGGCGCATCCAGCATTGCGCAATCCGCGGCGAGTGGCGTGAAGATTTCGTCAATTCATCCGCACACGTTCGTTCGATGGAGGAATGCGCAGGAGGTCACGATATTTGGCGATGGTGCGGCGGGCGACCGGGATTCCGGACAGCTTCAGCTTGTCGGCCAGGGCGGCGTCCGATAGCGGCTTGCGCGGATCCTCGGCGGCGATCAACTGGCGCAGCATCGACTGGATCGCGGCGCTCGACGCCTCGCCGCCGGCGCCGGTATCGATGCCCGAGGCGAAGAAGGCACGCAGCGGCAGGGTGCCGCGCGGGGTGCGCACGTGCTTGCGGGCGATGGCGCGGGAAATCGTCGATTCGTGCAGGCCGAGTTTCACCGACAGCTCGCGCAGGGTGAGCGGGCGCAGTGCCTGCTCGCCGAATTCGAGGAAGCCCGATTGCTCGCGCGCCAGGCAGCGCACCACGTTGAGCAGGGTTTCGCCGCGGGCGCGGATCCCCTTGAGCAGCCAGCGCGCTTCCTGCAGCTGGCCGCGCAGGTAGCTGGCGTCGTCGCGGTTGGCGCGGCGGATCATCCGCACATACCCCTCGTGGATGCCGATGCGCGGCACCGAGTTGCCAGTCAGGGCGACGTTCCAGATGCCGCGGTCGCGCCAGATCACCGCATCGGGAATCACGTAGGTGTCCTGTTCCAGCGGCGCCATCGCGGAGCCGGGCTTGGGATCGAGGCTGCGCAGCAGGGCGATCGCGGCGGTCGCGTCCTCGTTGTTGCAGCCAAGCAGGCGGGCAGCGCCTTCGATGCCGAGTTTCGGCAGGCGTTCCAGTTGCGGGCCGCACAGGGTCAGGGCGAGATCGCGTTCGCGCGAAGGTGGCAGCATCCGCAGTTGCAGTGACAGGCATTCGCCGAGATCACGGGCGCCGATGCCGGGCGGATCGAAGCGCTGCACTTGGGCCAGCACCGCGGCGATTTCGTCGCGGCTGGCGTCGATGTCGGGGCGCAAGGCTTCGGCGATCGCGTCGAAGGAGTCGCGCAGGTAGCCATCGTCGTCGATGGCATCGACCAGCGCCACGCCGATCGCCTGGGCGCGGGCATCGAGCGGGCTCATGTGCAACTGCCAGCGCAGGTGTTCCTGCAGCGATTCCTGCGCCGCGCGATTGAGTCGCGGATCCTCGTCGTCTTCGTCGCCGGGCGTCCACTGGCCGACGACGTCGCCTTCGTCGAGTTTCCATTCGATGTCGCCGAGATCGGTCGCTTCGCCATCTTCCCGAGTCGGTTCGGCCTCGCGCGCGTCACCATCCTCATCGGATTCACGCGCTTCGCTGGTGCCGAGTTCGCCGCCTTCCAGCCAGTCGAGCAGGGGGTTGTTCTCGATCGCCTGGGCGACTTCCGCTTCCAGCTCCAGCGCCGAAAGTTGCAACAGATGCAGCGACTGGCGCAGCTGTGGCGTGAGCGACAGCTGTTGCGACTGCGAGAGATTGACCTGCTGCTTCAAACCGCCTCCGGGGGGATCGGATCAGGCGGTTTCCATCAAGACAGGGTTGTCAGAGACGGAAGGATTCGCCCAGGTACACGCGGCGCACATCGGCATTGTCCAGCAACGCCGCGGGAGCGCCCTGGGCCAGTACCGCGCCTTCATTCAGAATATACGCGCGATCGCAGATGCCAAGCGTCTCGCGGACGTTGTGGTCGGTGATCAGCACGCCGATGCCGCGATCCTTGAGGTGGCGGACGATGCGCTGGATTTCGTTGACCGAGATCGGGTCGACGCCCGCGAACGGTTCGTCCAGCAGCATCAGGCGCGGACGCGCGGCCAGCGCACGGGCGATTTCCACGCGTCGGCGCTCGCCACCGGACAGGCTGGCGCCCATCTGGTCGGCGACGTGGGCGACCTGCAGTTCGTCCATCAGCGATTCGAGTTCGCGACGACGGCCGTTGGCGTCGAGATCGGTGCGCAGTTCCAGCACCAGGCGGATGTTGTCGGCGACCGACAGCTTGCGGAACACCGAGGGTTCCTGCGGCAGGTAGCCGACGCCGCGCTTGGCGCGGGTGTACATCGGCAGCGGGGTGATGTCTTGGCCGTCCAGCGTGATATTGCCGGAATCGGCCGGCACCAGCCCGACGATCATGTAGAAGCAGGTGGTCTTGCCGGCGCCGTTGGGGCCGAGCAGGCCGACCACTTCGCCGGCATCGAGCGTGAGCCCGAAATCGCGCACGACCTCGCGCGACTTGTAGCGCTTGCGCAGCCCTTCAGCGACCAGCACGTCAGGTGCCCGACTTCGGTTGCAGCACCATCTTCACGCGGGTGCCGTCGCCGCCGCTGTTCACAGTGCCGGTCTTCATGTTGTAGGTGACCTTCTGGCCGTTCATCGTGCCCTTGGGTTGGGTCAGCACGACGTTGCCGGTGAATACCGCGACTTCGGTATCGAGGTTGTAGTCGACCTGCGCGGCGGTCGCCTTCATCGGCGAGCCGTCATCGAGGGTTTCGGTGAGCACCACCGGCGATCCCGTCATCAGGATGCGGTTGGTCTTGCCGTTGGTCGCCCACACCGTCGCGTGCGCGCCTTTCGCCGTCATCGTGCCCTGGATCACCACGACGTTGCCGTCGAGGACATTGGGGGCAGTGGACTTGGTGGAATATTCCACGCGATCGGCTTCGATATTGGTCGCCTGCTTGCGATCGGAGGTCTTCGCCTGGACCACGGCGGACGCAGCGAGGGCGAGCAGCAGGGGGATCAGACTGGCACGCAGCTTAGGGGGCATACTGAATCCTGACTTCGTTATGGAGCACGACGCGATCCTGGTTGAAATCGGCGTCCAGGCCCCGACCGCGAATTATACTGCCCGGCTTGGTAATGACGACCGCATCCGGTGTGGTGGCGCGTTCCTTGCCTTTTTCGGTGAAGACATCGAGGGTCGGGCTGGCAATCCGGCCCTGGTCGGCATCGCCGGTCGGTGAGTCGATCACGGCGTCGCCGCGCAGCTTCACCTGCTCGCCCTTGGCGCTGACCCAGGCCGTCTTCGAGGTCGCCCGCCAGCGCCGGTTGTTGCGGTCGGGGAACAGGAAGGTCGGGGTGTCGAGGTCCATCGCCTGAGTATCGGGATTGCGCCGCAGTTGGGGCGCCGATACCGTCAGCGCTTCCTTGCCCTTCTCGTCGAGCGAGACCATGGTGAAATCGGTCAGCACGTAATCGGGGCGGTACTCGGCCTCGCCGCGGGTCTTGAGGTGATTGTTCTCGTTCCAGATCGCCAGGCCGGCCAGCAGTGCGGCCACGCCCAGTGCGACGGTCAGCCATGCGCGCCAGCTCACGGGTGCTCTCCCAATGCGAGGATGGCGTCGAGCTTGCCATGGGCGGCCAGCAGCAGGTCGCAGGCGTCGCGGGCAGCGCCGCGTCCGCCCTTGCGGGGGGTGATCCAGTTTGCTTCGGCGAGGACCCACGGATGGGCATCGGCTGGCGCGATCGAGAGGCCAACCGCACGCAAGGTAGCGAGATCGGGCAGGTCATCGCCCATGAAAGCGACTTCGTCCATGCCCATGCCCATTTCGGTAGCGATCGCCTGCATGCGCGCCAGCTTGCGGCGCTCGTGGGTGTGAATGTGGCGGACGCCCAGCGATTTGCCGCGCAGTTCCACCAGGTTGCTGACGCGCGCGGTGACGATGGCGGTCTCGATCCCGGATTCGCGCAGCAGCACCATGCCCATGCCGTCCTGCGAATGGAAGGTCTTGGATTCGTGGCCGTGGTCGTCGAACTGCAGGCGGCCATCGGTCAGCGTGCCGTCGACATCGAAGCCGATCAGGCGGATGCGGGCGGCGCGGGCGAGCAGGTCGGGGGAATAGTTGGAATGCATGAATGGCCGATCACACCACGCGGGCGCGCAACAGGTCATGAATGTTGAGGGCGCCGACCACCCGGCGTTCGCCGTCGATCACGATCAGCGCATTGATCTTGTGCGCTTCCATCAGGCGGGCGGCCTCGACGGCGAGGGCGTCGGCAGCGACGGTGCGCGGTGTCTTCGTCATCAGGCTGGCGATCGGGGTGGCGCGGACGTCGATGCCGGCATCGTCCAGGGTGCGGCGGAGGTCGCCGTCGGTGAACAGGCCGAGCAGGTGCTGGTCGTCATCGACCACGGCGGTCATGCCGAGGCGCTTGCGGCTCATTTCCACCAACGCTTCGCCCAGGGTGGCCCCGGCGGGCACGGTTGGCACCGCATCGCCGCTGTGCATGACGTCGCGGATGTGCAGCAGCAGGCGGCGACCGAGGCTGCCGGCCGGATGCGAACGCGCGAAATCCTCGGCGGTGAAGCCGCGCGCTTCCAGCAAGGCGACGGCCAGCGCATCGCCCATCGCCAGTGCGGCGGTGGTGCTGCTGGTGGGGGCGAGATCGAGCGGGCAGGCTTCGGCGGGCACGCTGACGTCGAGATGGACGGCGGCTTCGCGGGCGAGGGTGGAGTCGGGGCGGCCGGTCATGGCCACCAGCACGTTGCCCTGGCGTGCCAGCACCGGCAGCAGCATCAGCAATTCGTCGGTCTCGCCGGAATTCGACAGCGCCAGCACGGTGTCGGCGTCGGTGATCATGCCGAGGTCGCCGTGGCCGGCTTCGCCCGGATGCACGAAGAACGCCGGGGTGCCGGTCGAGGCCAGGGTCGCGGCGATCTTGCGGGCGACATGGCCGGACTTGCCCATGCCGACGCAGACCACGCGACCGCGGGTGGCCAGCAGCAATTCGCAGGCGCGGCTGAAGTCGCCGTCGATGCGTGCGCCGACCGCGCGCAAGGCATCGATTTCGACGTCGAAGACGCGTTTTCCGCTGGCGGCGAACGTTGGTGCAGTGGGTCCGGTTCCGGACATTTCCCCGGGATTCCTTTAATCTTGTGACCGTTATTGTAGCCGTGGACCCGTAGCGCCGATGCGTGCAGAAACCATCCAGGAATTGATCGAAACCGGCCTGCCCGGTGCCCGCGCCCAGGTGCAGGGCGACGATGGCGTCCATTTCGAGGGACTGGTGGTGAGCGCCGACTTCGAGGGCAAGCTGCCGCTGGCCCGCCACCGCATGGTCTACGCGACCCTGGGCGAGCGCATGGGCGGCGAAATCCACGCCCTGTCGCTGCGCACCCTGACCCCCGCCGAGGCGACCGCCGCCGGCCTGTGATTCGAGAGATCTGATGCAGAAAATCGTTGTGCAAGGTGGCGTCCCGTTGCGGGGCGAGGTGCGTATTTCCGGTGCCAAGAACGCGGTGTTGCCGATCCTGTGCGCCACCTTGCTGGCCGATGAGCCGGTCGCGATTTCCAACGTGCCGCACCTGCACGACGTGGTGACTACCACCCGCCTGCTGGCCGGGTTGGGTGCGGGCATCACCATCGACCAGGGCACACTAGGCACCGGCAAGGCGAGCGCGGTGGAAGTCGATCCGCGTAGCGTCAATAGCCATGTCGCGCCGTATGAATTGGTCAAGACCATGCGCGCCTCCGTGCTGGTGCTGGGGCCGTTGCTGGCGAAATTCGGCCAGGCCGAAGTGTCGTTGCCGGGTGGCTGCGCCATCGGTTCGCGGCCGGTCGACCTGCACCTGAAGGGGATGGAAGCGCTGGGCGCGACCGTCACCGTCGAGCACGGCTATATCCGTGCCGAAGTCGAAGGCGGACTGCGCGGCGGGCGCGTGGTGTTCGACATGGTCAGCGTTGGCGCGACCGAGAACGTGATGATGGCGGCGACGCTCGCGCGCGGCACCACGGTGATGGAAAACTGCGCGATGGAACCGGAGATCGTCGATCTCGCCGATTGCCTGATCGCGATGGGCGCGAAGATCGAAGGCGCCGGTACGCCGCGCATCACCATCGAAGGCGTCGAGCGCCTGCACGGCGCGCATCATGCGGTGCTGGCCGATCGCATCGAGACCGGCACCTTCCTGGTCGCCGCGGCGATGACGGGCGGCCGCGTCACCGTGGTGAACGCGCATCCGGATTCGCTGGACGCGGTGCTGCGCAAGCTCGAACAGGCTGGCGCCGAAATCACCGTCGACGGCGATCGCATCACCCTCGACATGCACGGTCGCCGTCCCAAGGCGGTCGACATCGCGACTGCGCCGCATCCGGGCTTCCCCACCGACATGCAGGCGCAGTTCATGGCGATGGACTGCATCGCCGATGGCGCGGCCATCATCAACGAGACGATCTTCGAGAATCGCTTCATGCACGTGCAGGAATTGCAGCGCCTTGGCGCCGACATCCATGTGCAGGGCCATAGCGCGATGGTGCGCGGCGTGCCGCAGTTGTCGGGCGCGCAGGTGATGGCGACCGATCTGCGCGCTTCAGCGTCGCTGATCCTTGCCGGCTTGGTGGCCGATGGCGAGACGGTGATCGATCGCATCTACCACCTCGACCGCGGCTACGAGCACATCGAGGAGAAGCTGTCCGGACTCGGTGCGCGCATCCGGCGCGTGGACTGATCGCAACGATTGCGCGCAAAGACAAAGCCCCGCGATGCGGGGCTTTTGTTTGTCGGGCGATGTAGCTTCGGCTCAATCGATGCTTTGCAGCTTGAGATCGATGTTGTCCTGGTTCTTGTGGATGCGGACCGGCACCGGATAGCCGCTCGCCACCCACAGCACCAGGTCATCGCCGTTCACTTTCGTTGCCTGCACTTGCTTGCCGGCGATCGTGAGCGTTTCCTTGCCGGCGACGGTGAAACTCACCATCTTGGCCTTGCCGTTGTCGACCAGGCGATAGCGCAGCGGCTTGCCGGCCTCGACGTCGCGGACGATCGCGAGGTTCATCAGCATCGCGTCGACGTCGCCAGACTGCAGCGCGATGGGGCCACGGCGATCAGGCTTGACCTTGCCCGACCAGGTCGCTTCGCGCTTGCCCCAGTCGTAATTGGCGTTGCGCAAGTCGGATCGGAACAGCACGTTGGTGCTGTCCTGTCCGTTGAGCGGACGCCAGGTGCCACCGACATCCTCGAACGTCGTGCTCTGCTTCGCAGAACCGACCTTGGCGGCGATCGACATGCTGTATTTCCACTGGCTGCCGCCCTGCGACACCAGCGTCATCTTGCCGACCGCGTCCATGCCCATGTAGGTGGCCTGGTAGGTCGCGTTGAACGGCTTGAGCGCGGCGTGCGCCGACAGGCTGGCGGAGAGCAGGCCGACGGCCAGCAAGGTGTTGGAGATCGTTTTCATTTCGCGGGCCCCTTGTAATCGGTCAGCAGCAATTCGAGTGTGCCGGTATCGCTGTCGTTCTGCAGGATGCGCACCGGTGTCGGCACATTGTCCGATACCCAGGCATCCATGCCGTCGCTGCCGGCATTGGTGCGGCTGACGCGCCAGGCATCGTAGGAGAGGTCGCCGACGGTGACGACTTCCTTCGCGGCGGACGTGGTGAAGGTTTGCAGGCGCGCGCGTCCGTTGTCGACCACGCGGTACTGCAACGGCTTGCCGGCGTCGGCGTCGCGGACGACCGCGAGATTCACCAACAGCGCGTTCATGTCGCCGGCCTGGAGGACGACCGGCGCGCGGCGCTTGGAGCTGACATCGCCCGTCCACTGGGCGGAATTGCGCAACCAGTCATAGGTGCCGGTGATGCGCTTGTTGCTCATCATCAGGTGCTTGATCGTCGCCTGGCTGATCGGACGGAAGGCATCGCCCACGCGTTCGAACACGGTGCTTTGCTGGAGATTCAACCCGGCGAGACCCGCCAGCCCTTGGGTGCCGCGGATGCCGAGATCGAGTCGCCAGCGTCCGCCGCCGAGATCGACCACCTGCATCGAGGCGACACCGGCCGGGCTGCCGTTGCGCGCCACCGAATAAGTCGCGCGGAAGGGCACCAGTACCTTGCGCGTCAACGGGGGCAACGCGGCATCCGGCGCGACGACCACCTGCTGCTGCGGACTAGTTGCCGCGGGCGCGGTCTGGGCGATCGCCAAGGGCGACAACAGGCAGACGATGCCGGCCAGGGTGCTGGCGACAAGAGGCTTCACGGCGGATGGACCCGTATTCATCATTCGGCGAACTCTAGCCGCCGCGGTGTAAACAGCGTATGACCGTCGAGCACCGCGGTCGCATCGCGTTCATGCAATCGCCCTGCCACTGCCCAGCGCAGGACCTCCGGGTACAGATGGTGCTCCTGTGCCTGCACGCGTTCCGCCAAGGTCTGCGGCGTATCGCCCGGCTGCACCGGAACCACGATCTGGGCGATCACCGCGCCGGCATCCAGCTCCGGAATGACGAAATGGACGCTGGCGCCGTGTTCGCGGTCGCCGGCTTCCAGCGCGCGCTGGTGGGTGTCGAGCCCGCGATGGCGCGGCAGCAGCGATGGATGGATGTTCAGCAGCCTTCCGCGGAAGCGTTCGACGAAGGCGCCGTCGAGGATGCGCATGTAGCCGGCGCAGGCGATCCAGTCCGGACGTGCGGCGACGATCGCATCGCCCAGTGCCTGGTCGAAGTCGCCACGAGTGGCGAAATCGCCCGGTTTCGCGCTCCAGCGCAATGCCTCCGGAACAAGTCGCAGGGCAGCGCATTTCGGCTTGTCGGAAAACACGCCGACGATCTGCGCGTCTAGCGTTCCCGCAGCGATGGCGGCAAGGATCGCGCCGAGGTTGCTGCCGCGTCCCGAGCACAGCACCGCGAGGCGCGGCAGGGGCGTGCGATCGCTCACGAGGTCAACGGATGTGCAGGCGTTCGTCGCCGCTGGCAGCCGTGACTTCGCCGATGCACCAGTGGGCGAGGCCCTGGCCGTCGAGGCTGGCTTCGATCGCGGCGACATCGCCGGGCGCCGCCATCAGCACGAAACCGATGCCGCAGTTGAAGGTGCGCCACATTTCCTCGCGCGGCACGTTGCCTTCGCGCTGCAGCCAGTCGAACACCGGCGGCAGCGGCCACGACGAGGTATCGATCTCAAGGCCGAATTCCTTCGGCACCACGCGGATGATTTTCTCGACCAGTGCGCCGCCGGTAACGTGAGCCATCGCATGGATGTCGTGCTTCGCCAGCAATTCCAGCACCGGCTTGACGTAGATGCGGGTCGGTTCCATCAGCGCGTCGGCGAGCTTGACGCCACCGACATCGAGGTCGAGTGGATTGCCGGCGCGCTGCAGGATCTTGCGCACCAGCGAATAACCGTTGGAATGCGGGCCACTGGAGGCGATGCCGATCAGCACGTCGCCGGCGCGGACCTTGCTGGAATCGATCAGCTTCGATTTCTCGACCGCACCGACGGTGAAGCCGGCGAGGTCGTATTCGCCCGGCGGGTACATGTCGGGCATCTCGGCGGTCTCGCCGCCGATCAGGGCGCAGCCCGCGATTTCGCAACCCTTGGCGATACCGGCGACCACGTTCACGGTGGTGTCGACGTCGAGCTTGCCGGTGGCGAAATAGTCGAGGAAGAACAGCGGTTCGGCGCCCTGGACCAGCACGTCGTTCACGCACATCGCCACCAGGTCCTGGCCGATGGTGTCGTGGCGGTTGAGCTGCTTGGCGAGGATCAGTTTGGTGCCGACGCCATCGGTGCCGGAGACCAGCACCGGTTCCTTGTAGCGACCGGCCAGGTCGAACAGTCCGCCGAACAGGCCGACGCCACCCAGCACTTCCGGGCGCATCGTGCGGCGGACCAGTGGCTTGATCCGCTCGACCACTTCGTTGCCCGCGTCGATATCGACCCCGGCGTCGCGATAGGTCAGGGGCGTCGGGGTCTGGGACACGGCGGAAATTCCGGGAAAACGGGCCCGCAAGTTTAGCCGGGATGGACGCATCACGCCCCGTGCGGCACCATTCGAGGGTATGCGTGCCTTGTGACGGCCCGCCAGGAGTCCTGATGCGAGCGTTCAAACTGTTCTGCTGCGCGTGCCTGCTGGCATTGGCGATGCCGGTGCTGGCCCAGCGCGTGGAAGGCGACCGCGCCGTGGCGGAAGGCCAGTACGCGACCGAAGTGCCGGTGCGCAACCAGTCCGAGACGGAACGCAACAACGGTTTCTCGCGCGCGCTGCTCAAGGTGCTGACCAATCTCTCCGGCGAGCGCAACCCGATCGCCCGTCCCGGCGTGGCGGATGAAGTCCGCAACGCCAAGGCCTACGTCACCAGTTTCGACTTCCGCCAGGACGAAGGCGTCTCGACCACGGGCGCGCCGTCGTTCAAGACCATGCTGGTCGTGCGCTTCAATCCGGCCAAGGTGAACGAACTGGTCGGCAAGACCGGCATGGCGAGTTGGCCGGAACCGCGCCCGAAGCCGGTCCTGTGGCTGGCCATCGATGACGGCAGCGGTCCGCGCCTGGTCGGCCTGGCCCAGGCCAATGCCGCACGCCCCGTGCTCGATCGTGCCAAGGTGCGCGGGTATCGTCTCGGCCTGCCCACCGGCAATGCTTCCGAACAGGTGATGGCCGGATCGATCTGGCGCAGCGATGTTGCCGCGGTGGCGCGTGCGTCGGCTGCCTACGACCCGCCGATGCAGCTGGTCGGCAAGCTCTATCGCACCGGCCCGACCTGGCGCGGCGACTGGATCTTCGTCGACAAGGGCAAGGTGCTGGCGCGTTCGTCCACCAGCAGTGCCGATGCCCGCACCGCGATGGCCGGTGGCGCCGACATCGCCGCTGATGCATTGATCCGCAAATATGCGCGCCCCGGCAAGCCGGTGCCGAAGCAGCCGAGCAACGAGGTTTCCGATTTCACCATCCAGTTGGTCGGGATCAATTCCAGCGAGGACTACCTGCGCGCAATGGCGTGGCTGGAAAGCCAGCCGCAGATCAAGCGCGTGGTACCGGTGGATGCGACCGCCGACGGCCTGCACCTGCGCATCTCGGTAGCGGGTGGTGGCGCCGGCCTGGCGACCATCGCGGCCAACGGTGGCGTGGTGGTGCCTGAGGCCGTGCCTGTGCCGGCCGTCGACGCCAATGCGGGCGGCGACAAGAAGCCGCCTACCGATGCCGACAAGACGCCGGCACCGGTGCCCACCATTTATCGGGTGCGATGAACACCGGTTCGCCGCGGGCGTCGCTCGCCGGCATCGCTGCGTTTTTCCAGCGCGTGCAGTTCGCTGCGATCGCGCTTGCGGTGCTGTGGTTGCTGGCGCATCTCGCTTCGGTGCTGGTGCCGTTCGCGGTCGCGCTGCTGCTGGCGTGGTTGGGCGATCCCTTCGTGCGCCGGCTGCAGGGATACAAACTGTCGCGCAATCTCGCGGTCGTGGTCGTGTACCTGGTGATGCTGCTGATCGTTGCGATCGCGGCCCTGGTGCTGGTGCCGTTGATCGAACACCAGATCGCCACGTTGATCGCGGCCTTCCCGCGTTACCGCGACTGGTTCCTGGCCACCGCGATTCCATGGATCGAAAGCCGTTTCGACGTGCGCATCACCGAGTGGCTCGACACCGGACGGATCACTGCCTGGGTGGAAGAGCACTGGAAGCAGGCTGGTGGTTATGCCACCACCGTGCTGAGCGTGGTGTCGCGTTCGGGATTCCGCGTACTCGGATGGGCGGTGAACCTCGTCCTGATTCCGATCCTGACCTTCTTCTTCCTGCGCGATTGGGACGAGGTGGTGCGTCGCGTCGCCACGCTGGTGCCGCGCGACCACACCGACCTGGTGCATCGCCTGGCCAAGGAGTCGAGCGAAGTGCTGCGTTCGTTCCTGCGCGGCCAATTGCTGGTGATGCTGATCCTCGCCGTGCTCTATGCGGTGGGATTGCGCGTGGCCGGCCTCGAACTCGGCATCCTGATCGGCCTGCTCGCGGGCGTGTGTTCGTTCGTGCCCTATCTCGGCCCGATCGTCCTGCTCACCCTCGGCTGCGGCGCGGCGCTGGCGCAGTACGGCGACTGGCATTACCTGCTCGGCGTGTTCATCGTGTATGGCGTCGGCCAGCTGCTGGAAAGCTACGTGCTCACGCCGAAACTGGTCGGCAAGAGCATCGGGTTGGGCGAAGTCTCGGTGATCTTCGCGGTGATGGCCGGCGAGGCGCTGTTCGGCTTCCTCGGCATGCTGCTGGCGTTGCCGGTCGCGGCCGTCGCCAACGTGCTGATGCGCCATGTCCACCAGACATATCTGTCTAGCAAGCTGTATCGCGGCGACGAGCCCGCGCAGTCGCACATCATCGTGCCCGACAGCATCGGCGAAGCACTGAACGACATCGACATCCCAGAGTGAAGTGAGCCGGCATCGCATCCAATTGCCATTGGCGCTGGCGACCCGCGCCGATCGCCGTTTCGACAACTTCGTCGGCGCGGCGGCGCAGGGGTTGGCGGATGGCATCGATGAAGGACGACGTGCCTGGTTGCTGACGGGACCTGCCGGCGTCGGCAAGACCCACTTGCTGATGGCAGCGCATGCCGCGAGCGGCGGCGAATCCGCCTATCTCGCCCTGCCGCAGGTCGCGGGCAGCCTTACAGATGTTGCACCGATGTTCGAACGCCATCGTCTGCTCGCGCTCGATGGCCTCGAAGCGATCGTCGGACATCGCGACGACGAAGTCGCGTTGTTCGATCTCCACAATCGCGTGCTCGATCATGGTGGCCGTTTGCTGTACGCCGCGCGATCGACGCCGGAGCAGCTGGAATTTGCCTTGCCCGATCTGCGCTCGCGCCTGGCGCAAGCGACACGCCTGCCGTTGCCGGCGCTGGACGAGGCGCAGCGCCTCGGCTTGTTGCGCGAGCGCGCGCAGCAGCGTGGACTGGTACTGGATGATGCGTCCGCCGAGTGGCTGATGCGTCGCTGCGATCGCGATCTCGGCAGCCTCATGGATGTGCTTGATGAACTCGATCGCGCGTCGCTGGCGGCGCAACGGCGCCTGACGGTGCCGTTCTTGCGCGAGGTGCTGGGTAGCCGCGATTAACTATTCGCGCGCAATTCCGCATCCAGCGCCGCCAATCGCTGCGGCGTGCCGACATCGGTCCAGCGACCGCGGTGATGAATTGCGGTCATCGCATCGCGTGCGATCGCCATCTTCATCAACGGCAGCAGGCGGAAACGCGGCGGTGTTTCATCCGCGCCCGGTGCATCACCGACGCACTCGCGCCAGCCATCGAGGAACTGCGGACGATAGACGCCGATGCCGGAATAGGTAAGCCTGTCGTCGCCATCCATGTGGACATGGCCGTCGGCTGCCAATGCGAAATCGCCCTGTGGATGTTGCGAAGGATTGTCGACCAGTACCAGATGGGCATCGCCGGCGGGTTCGTGCGGCAACAGCGCGAAATCGAAATCGGTCCAGATATCGCCGTTGACCACCAGGAACGGCGCATCGCCAAGCAGCGTACGTGCATTCCACATGCCGCCGCCGGTTTCCAGCGGTTGGCTTCCTTCGTAGATGAAATGCAGGCGCAACCCCCAGCGCGAACCGTCGCCGAGTTGTTCGGGAAACTGTTGCGCCAGCCACGAAGTGTTGACCACCACGTCGTGGATGTCGAACGCGGCGAGTTTCTCCAGATGCCATTCGATCAGTGATTTTCCGCCGGCCTGCAACAGCGGCTTCGGCGTGTGCTCAGTGAGCGGGCGCATGCGCTCGCCGAAGCCGGCGGCAAAGATCAGCGCCTTCATCGTGCAGCGTTCCGGCGTTCGGCCATCGCGGGTTTCACCCGGCGCTGGATGAAATCGTGCAGTGCAGCGAGCCTGGGGTGCCGTGGCAGCACGGTATCGAGATAGGCGATGAAGCGCGGCGCGTCTTCGAGGTATTTCGGCTTGCCGTCGCGATAGTTCAGGCGCGCGAAGATGCCGAGCACCTTGAGGTGTCGATGCGCGCCCATCAGGTCGACGTCGTGCAGGAAACGCTCGATCGGCGGCAGCGGCAATCCGGCGGCGGTGGCGCGGCGATGGTATTCGTGCAGCCATCCCTGCACGCGATCTTCCGGCCAGCTGATGAAGGCGTCCTTGAACAGCGAGGCAGGGTCGTAGGCGATGGGGCCGGCAACGGCGCCCTGGAAATCGATCACCGCAGGCGACTCGCCGGTCGAGGTGCCCATCAGGTTGCGCGGCATGAAGTCGCGATGCACCAGCACCTGGGGTTGCGCCAGCGCGGCGTCGACGAGGTGCAGATAGGCCGCATCGAGCATCTCCATCTCGCCGCAATCCAACGCCATCCCGAGATGGCGAACGCAGAACCATTCGTCGAACAGGCGCGGTTCCATCGACAGCCGTTCGTGGTCGTAGCGTGGAAACCCGGTCGGCGGCGCGATCGCCTGCAGTTTCGCCAGTTGCGCGAATGCGCCATCGAACAAGGCATCGGCATTGTCGGCGTCGAGATCGTGCAGGTAGGTGTTGACGCCGAGGTCTTCGAGCAGCAGGAACCCGTGTTCGATATCGGCGGCCAGCACCTCAGGCACCCGCACGCCACCGTTTCTAAGCAGGTCGCGGATCTCCAGCCACGGCGCCACGTCTTCCAGCCCCGGCGGCGAATCCATCACGATTCGCGTGGGCGAAGTGTCGGTGCGCCAGTAGCTGCGGAAGCCGGCGTCGAACGAGGCGCGATGCTGGGTGGTACCGGCGCCGAGGATCTGCGTGGTCCACGCAATGCGTTCGAGGTCGCGGGGAGACGGTGTTTCGTGGGTCATCCGCCCAGCTTATCAATCCCGGGCGGTGATCCGGTAGCCGTCGATAGTGTGCATCGACGTCATGAACTTGTACTGATAGCGCCCATCCGGGACCACCATGGTTTTTTTCGTGAGATCCAGGATCCCGAGCTGGTGGTAGGTCACCCCCCAATCGCCGACGATGTACTGCTTGTCGCTCGCGGCTTCGTTGGTTTTTCCATTCATCACGGTGGTGGTCTGGCAACTCAACTGCCAGGCGTCTCCCGGCAACTGCGGGCTCAATGTCGATGCCGCCACCTTGGCGATGATCCGGCATTTCGTCGCGACGCTGCTGTTGTAGTCGTGGTTCTGCACGTATTCGTAGTCGTAGCGCAACGATATTTCCGCGCCGACGTGCAGGGGATACAGGCTGCCCTGGATTTCGTGGACCTTGCTCAGTCGCCCGATCGCCCCGCCTTCGGCATTGACTGCGCCCAGGTCGAGGATGCCGCCCAGGAAATAATTGCGGCTCGACGTCGCCTGCGGAGCGCCGCGTCCCCCATTGCTGTTGGTCCAGGAGATTTCCTGTCGCTGTTCCACTTCCTGGTAGCCCTGCGCATCGGGCAACGGGACGATCCGCTTGTTGACGACTTGGTTGGTCTGCACATGCAGCTTCGCGAAGTCGGAGTCGGTGACGTCGGTATAGGCGATCTCGACGGTCTTGCGCGGATAGGTGGCGCGCACGAGATCGGATTTCTCGATCGCGTTCCAGACATCGTCGCTCAGTTCGAACGGCAGGTGGGGACGCGTGACTGCAGTCGCTTTCGAGACCGCGGACTTGGCCGGCGCGGTGGTTGCAGCGTTGGATGCGGCCGGTTGCGCACCGCTCGCATCGCTGAGGATTGCGAGCTTCACGCGCGCGGCTGCAGCGTGGCGGCCCTTGGGGAATTCCTTCAGATAGGCCTTGAACCCGGCCGTTGCACCGGCATCGCGCGCCGCGACCCACGCTTCTTCGTCGGCATCCCTTTTTTCGGCTGCGGTGATCGGCAGGCTGGTTACCGCTGCCAGCAGGCAGGCTGTCCAAAGCAGGCTAGGGCGCATGTGTCGAAGCCGGGTTGTCCAATGTGCGCACGACACTAGCACGCCGGAAAAAGCCGCCAAACGTCTTCGCGGGCATGCGTCGATGGCAGTGCGCGGAACTGTGACCCATACGACAACGCCCCGGCGAACCGGGGCGTTGGTGCGTCGCTTCGTTGCCGATGCGACGTCAGGAGTTGCTGCTGGCCATCTTGCTGCGGATGAGCTCGTAGACGAAGAGCAACACGATGGCGCAGACGATGGAAATCGCGAAACCGACGAAGCCGCCGCCGTGGTACAGCAGGCTGCCGACATACGAACCGGCGATACCGAGGATGATCGTCAGGATCCAGCCCATCGGATCCGCACCGGGCTTGAAGAAGCGCGCAAGGATACCGATGACCGCGCCGATGATGATGGTGTACAGGATGCCGCCCATATCTCTGAATCCCTCTAGGTGGTGGGAAGTGTTACCGGCCGATCCTAGCAAGGTCCGTGTGCGCGGTGTGTTGCTATGCGGCAAGGCTTCAGGCTCCGGCGGGATCAGGCGGCGCGCGCCAGCGCCGGGAGCGCCTGCAACGGGGAGGTGCCAAACCAGTGCAGGCGTGTCGCCAGTGCCGCCACTTCGCCGACGAACAGGATGGCGGGTGCGGCCACCCGATGCGCGCGCGCGAGTTCGGGCAGTTCGGCCAGGCTGCCGACAACCACCCGTTGCCCGGCGCGGGTGCCGTTTTCGACCAGCGCGACCGGCGTGTTCGCATTGCGCCCGTGGGCGACCAGGCGATCGCGGATGCGTTCCAGCCCGGACACGCCCATGTAGAAGGCAAGGGTCTGGCGATCCTGCGCGAGGGCGCGCCAGTCGATGCCATCGTCGGCGTCCTTGGTATGCGCGGTGACGAAGCGCACCGACTGCGCGTGGTCACGATGGGTGAGCGGGATGCCGGCGTAGGCACCGCAGGCGACCGCGGCGGTGATGCCGGGCACCACTTCGAAATCGACGCCGTGCAACTGCAGCGCTTCCAGCTCTTCGCCGCCACGACCGAAGACGAAGGGATCGCCGCCCTTGAGACGCACCACGCGCTTGCCCGATGTGGCATGTTCGACGAGCAGGCGATGGATGGCGGATTGGGTGGCGTGGTGGTCGCCGCCGACGTGCTTGCCGACTTCGATCAATTCGGCGTCGCGTCGCGCCAGCGCCAATACCTCGTCGCTGACGAGGCGATCGTGGAGGATGACGTCGGCTTCGTTGAGCAGGCGCAATGCGCGCAACGTCAGTAACCCCGGATCGCCAGGGCCGGCGCCAACCAGCGCGACCCGGCCGCGCACCGGCGCCGCGGCATCGATGTTCGCCTGCAAGGCACGTTCCGCGCTGATCGCGTCGCCACGCCGCAGCAGCGCCGGGATCGGGCCCTTGAGGATGCGATCGAAGAAGCGTCGGCGCGCGGGAAGATCGGGCAGGCGTTCCCGGATCAAGGCGCGCGATCGCTGCAGCAATTCGGCCAGCGCGCCCAGCGATTCGTCGAACTGGGTTTCCAGTTGCTCGCGCAGGTGGCGTGCCAGCATGGGCGCGCCGCCGCCGCTGGAAATGGCGATCTGCAGCGGACCACGTTCGACGCGTGCGGGCAGGTGGATGTTCGAGAGTTCGGCGTCGTCGACGACATTGGCCCAGATCCGCCGTGCCTCGGCGGCAGCGGCGATCGCGCGATTGGCGCCGGCGTCGTCGGTGGCGGCGATCACCAGCCAGGCGTCATCGAGCCAGGAATCGGCGAAGCTGCCCGTGATCGCCTCGATCCGCTCCTGGTCTGCCAATGCGGCAAGTTCCGGATCCAGCGCCGGTGCCCCGACTACGATGCGGGCGCCGGTATCCAGCAGGGCCGTGACCTTGCGCCGGGCCACGCCGCCGCCGCCGACCACGAGGACGGTGCGGTTGCGGAGATCGGCGAACAGGGGAAACAGCCGGGAGGTCATCGGTCGGGCAGGCGGGATGGGCTCGTCCCACCTTGCGGCGACAGGGGGCCGGACGGAAATAACGACCGCGATTTGGCTTATTCTGTAAAGGCATAAGCCGCGATGGACAAGGGTGTCGTCGGGGTAGTAGATTTATCTCTCTATTCGAATAAAGAGATAACCATTCGGCAGGATTGCCGGTGGCCTGATCTCTGCCGGCCTACGTCATGACCCTCACCCAGCTCCGCTACCTTGTCGCCATCGCCGATTCCGGCCTCAACATCACCGTTGCCGCCGAACGCGTGCACGCGACGCAGCCGGGCATGTCGAAACAGTTGAAGCAGCTCGAGGACGAACTCGGCTTCCTGTTGTTCTCGCGCAAGGGTCGCAGCCTCGACGGCATCACCAGTGGCGGCATGCAGGTGCTGGTGCACGCGCGCCGCCTGCTCGCCGAGGCCGCCAACATCCGTGCCTATGCCGCCAACCAGCGCAGCGACGCGAACGGTCGGCTGGTGCTGGCGACCACGCACACACAGGCGCGTTTCGTGCTGCCGCAGGCGGTGGCGAAATTGAAGCGCGCCTATCCGCAGGTGAGCGTGCACCTGATGCCGACCTCGGACAGCGAAGTGCTGAACATGCTCGCCAGCGGCGAGGCCGATTTCGCCCTGATCAGCACCGCGGGCCACGTGCCGGATGGCGGTATCGCGGTGCCGCTGTTCCGCTGGCAGCGCAAGGTGCTGGTGCCGCGCGACCACGCCTTGGCATCGATCGGCGCACCGACGCTGGCGCAACTCGCGGCCTATCCGCTGGTGAGCTACGAATCGTCGATCCGCCCCGATTCCTCGCTGCGGCGTGCATTCGCGGCGGATGGACTGGAGCCGCAATTGGCGATGACCGCGCGCGATGCCGATCTCATCAAGACCTATGTGCGCGCCGGACTTGGTGTCGGTCTGTTGGCCGAGATGGCGTTGACCCCGGAGGACGCCGTCGATCTGGTGGCATTGACGGCGCCGGCATCGATTCCCGAATGCATCGCCTGGGCGGTGTTGCCGCGCGAACGCGTGCTGCGCGACTACGCCACCGAGTTGCTGCACGCGGTGGCGCCGCAACTCGATCGCCGCGACGTGCGTCGCGTGCTGGAAGGCAATGTCGAAGCGGATTGGCCGACGCCGCCGAGTTGGGCGGAACTCAGCGAGACGATCGCGACTTACGTGATCTAGCGCGAGGCGCGATCAAGCCGCGGCCTGGCCGGGATCGTTCCAGGCTTCGTGCAGGCCGCATTCGCGCTTGAGCCCGAAGAAGCGGGTGTCTTCCTCGCTCATGCCGTCTTCGAGGCGGCGCGTGGTGTGGACGTCGCCGATCGAGACGTAACCGTCGTGCCACAACGGGTGATAGGGCAGGTCGTGGCGCTGGAGATAATTCCAGACATCACGATCGCTCCAGTCGGCCAGCGGATGCAGTTTCCAGCGGCCATCGCGACGCTGCAGGATGTCGGTGTTGGCGCGACTACGCGACTGGCTGCGGCGGATGCCGGAGATCCAGGTTTCCGCGCCGAGTTCGTTGAGCGCGCGCTGCATCGGTTCGACCTTGCGCAGGCGGTTGTAGCGTTCGATGCCGTCGACGCCCTGTTCCCATAATTTGCCGAAACGCGCTTCCATCCACGCGATGCCGATCTGCGGGCGATAGACCTTGAGGTTGAGCGACAGCCGCTCGCTGAGTTCGTCGATGAAGCGATAGGTTTCCGGGAACAGGTAACCGGTATCGATCAGCACCACCGGGATGTCGGGTTGTTCGCGGGTGACCATGTGCAGCGACACCGCGGCCTGCGCACCGAAGCTCGACGACAACGCGTGGATGCCAGGAAGTTCGGCCAATGCCCAAGCGACGCGCTCTTCGGCGCTGCGTTGTTCGAGCCAGTGGTTGAGGGAGGCCAGCGCCTGTGGCGATTGCGCAGTTTCGGCGGGATCGGGCGGAGTCATGCAGCGAGTTCCAGGTTCAGGGCACGGGCGACGACGACGCCGGAACGCACGAGGAAATCGCCGAAATATTCGTCGTCTCTGCGTTCCGCGGCGTAACGCGCCAGCAGTTGATCGAGTTCGGCGAGGATCGCGGCCTCGTCAATGTTTTCGCGATGGAGCACGTTGAGGCGCTGGCCGCGATGGTCGCCGCCGAGCATCAGGTTGTAGCGGCCGGGCGCCTTGCCGACCAGCGCGACTTCGCCGAGATACGGCCGTGAGCAGCCGTTGGGGCAGCCGCTGATGCGGAAATGGATCGACTGGTCGGAGAGGCCATGTTTGGCGAGCAGGGCATCGAAGTGCGTCAGGATGTCCGGCAGGTAGCGTTCGGCTTCGGCCATCGCCAGCCCGCAGGTCGGCAGCGCCACGCAGGCGATCGCGTTCTGCCGTAGCGGCGATGCGACCTCGTGGATGGCGAGCCCGTGCGCGGCGACGAGGGCATCGACATGCGCGCGTTCGCCGTCCGGGATATTGGCGATCACCAGGTTCTGGTTCGGCGTCATCCGGAATTCGGGTACGGATGTTGCATCCGGTTCGACCGCGAGCAGGTGCGTCGCGATCTCGCGCAGGCCGGTGAGGTGTGGCTGTTCGCGATCCCAGATGCGGCCGGCGACGATCCGCAGTGTCAGGTGCCACAGGCCGTTTTCACCCTGCACCCAGCCGAAGCGATCGCCGTTGTGGATGAAGCGGTAATCGCGCGGTTCCGCGAAGGTGATGCCGGAGCGCGATTCGACTTCGCGCCTGAAGACGTCGAGCCCGCGGTCGTCGATGGTGTATTTCAGGCGCGCACGCTTGCGCACCGCACGATTGCCCCAGTCGCGCTGGGTGGTGACGACCGCTTCGGCGATCGCGGTGACCTGATCGGGCGCGATCGCACCGAGCAGGCTGCCGAGGCGGGGATAGGTTTCGGGATCGCCGTGGGTCGCGCCCATGCCGCCGCCGGCGGTGACGTTGTAGCCGACCACGTCGCCGTTTTCGATGATGGCGATGAAACCGAGGTCCTGCGCGAACACGTCGACATCGTTGTACGGCGGAATCGCGAAACCGATCTTGAACTTGCGCGGCAGGTAGGTGTCGCCATAGATCGGTTCGTCTTCGTCGCCGCTGCCGGCGATGCGTTCCTCGTCCAGCCAGATTTCGTAGTAGGCGCGGGTGTTCGGACGCAGGCGCGCGGAGAGCGCGGCCGCCTGCGCGTGGACGAAGGCGTGCGCGCGCGATTCGTGCGGATTGGCCGCGGCCATGATGTTGCGATTGACGTCGCCGCAGGCCGCGACGGTATCGATCATCGCGGCGTTGATCGCCTGCATCGTCGCCTTGAGTTCGCGCTTGATCACGCCATGGAACTGGAAAGCCTGGCGCGTGGTGATGCGCAGGCCGCGTTCGGCGTAGGTGGTCGCGATGCGATCGAGCTTCAACCACTGCTCCGGCGATACCACGCCGCCCGGCGTGCGGGTGCGGATCATGAAACTGTAGGCGGGCTCGAGCTTCTGGCGGCGGCGCTCCTCGCGGATGTCGCGATCGTCTTGCTGGTAGCTGCCGTGATACTTGATCAGCGTCTGGTCGTCCTCGGCGATCGCGCCGGTGACCTGGTCGGCCAGCGACTCGACCAGCGTGCCGCGCAGGCGATGGCTGCCGCGCTTGATGTCTTCAACGGAATGGGCGCTCATCAGTAGACGTCCCGTGCGTAGCGGCCCTGCGCCTGCAGGTCGTTGAGGTAATCGCCGGCTTCGTCGGCCGACTTGCCGCCATGGGTGGCGATGATCTCGAGCAAGGCCGCGTGCACGTCCTTGGCCATGCGGGTGGCGTCGCCGCAGACGTACAGGTGCGCGCCCGATTGCAGCCAGGCGAAGACATCGGCGCCGCGTTCGCGCAGGCGATCCTGCACATAGATCTTGTGCGGCTGGTCGCGCGAGAAGGCGAGGTCGAGGCGATGCAGCGCGCCGGACTTCAGGGCGTCCTGCCATTCGAGCTGGTAGAGGAAGTCGCTGTGCGCGTGCGGATTGCCGAAGAACAGCCAGTTGCGGCCGCTGGCTTCGTTGTCGGCGCGTTCCTGCACGAAGGCGCGGAACGGGGCGACGCCGGTGCCGGGACCGATCAGGATGACGTCGCGGCTGCCATCGCTGGGCAAACGGAAACGTTCGTTGCGTTCGATGAAGACCGGAACCGTCGCGCCCTCGTCGCTACGCGCGAGGAAGTTGGACGCGGTGCCCCAGCGTGGATCGGGATCGCCTTCCACCGCGTATTCGACATGGGCGATGGTGAGGTGCGCTTCCTCGCCAACGACGCGCGGGCTCGACGCGATCGAATACAGGCGCGGCACCAGCGGACGCAGTGCGGCAACCAGTTCGCCGGCGCTCCAGGTCGCCGGATAGTCGCGCAACACGTCGATCAACTGGCGATTGGCGAGCAGGTCGGCCAGCGCCGCCGCGCCGTCCGCCGAGAGGGCGGCGTCGAGCGCGGCGGCACCGGCACGATGGGCGTGCTGGCCGAGGAACGGGCGCGTCAGGCGGGTGATCTCGCGCTTGGTCGATAGCCATTCGCGCAGCGGCAGCGTCTGTTCGCCGTGGCTGACGGATGCATCGCCATCGAGCTGAAGCGTCGCCAGCAGCGCATCCACCAGACGCGGCGGATTCACCGGCCAGACGCCAAGCGCATCGCCCGGTTCGTACTTGAGGCCGGAGCCTTCCAGCGACAACTCGACATGGCGAATGTCCTTGTCCGATGTCGCCCTGTGCCCGCCGCGGCCGGTGATGCGCTGGTTCACCAGCACTTCGGCGGGGAACGGGCGGTCGCGCGTGTAAAGGCTGGCAGCCGCTTGCGCATGGGGACGCAGCGGCGTGACGGTGGCCAGCGGCACCTGGGGCTTCAGCGCATCCTTCGCTGCGGCCAATGCGTTCGCCATCCACGGCGTGGCGACGGTTTCGATATCGAGATCGGCATCGCCGCGTTCGAACCAGCGCTTGGCGCCAAGCTCGGCGAGGCGTTCGTCGAGCTGGCGACCGATTGCGCAGAACTGCGGGTAGCTGGAATCGCCGAGCGCGAGCACCGAAAAGTGGAGATCGGGCAATTTCGGCGCGCGCTTGCCGGCGATGAATTCGACGAAGGCGCGGGCGTCGTCCGGCGGATCGCCGTCGCCCTGGGTGCTGATGACGATGACGAGGTGCCGTTCGTTCTTCAGCTCGCGCAAGGGATAGGCATCGGCGCGCAGCAGGCGCACGCCGAAGCCGGCGGCCTCGACCTGCGCGGAAAGCGTTTCGGCCTGGCGCTTGGCGTTGCCGGTCTGGCTGCCGTACACAATGGTGAGCTGCGGCGCGGCGATCGTTTCATTGGCAACTGCAGCCAATGCGGTCGTCGGCGCCGTGCGTCCGCGGGCAAGGCCGGCAGCGTAGCCGGACAGCCACCACAGCCCGCTGTGATCCAGCGCATCGGTCAGCCGGCCGAGCAGGGCGGCCTGTTCGTCGGTGATCGGCTGGAATTGCGATGGCAGGACGGCGGACATGGCTGAGCGTGGGCGGACTGCGACAACGCAAAGACTAGGGAATGCGGCCGCCTGCCGATAAGGAAGGTTGGTTATGCGGATATATCCGTCGGCGCATAAGCACCTGCGGTTATGCCGTTATGCCGTGCCTGCATTTCCGGCCCGAGGATGCGCTGCCGATACTCGACGTCGTCCGCAGTCGTGCGGTCCTTCCCATGCCCGCATCAGGACTTTTGCCGTGTCGTCGCAACTCGCCCCCGCCATCCAGCCCGTCGCCGACGCTCCATCGCCCGTCGTGGCGCTCGGGCATCTCGATCGCCTCGAGGCCGAGAGCATCCACATCCTGCGCGAAGTCGCCGCCGAGTTCCGCAACCCCGTGCTGCTGTATTCGATCGGCAAGGACAGCTCGGTCCTGCTGCACCTGCTGCTGAAGGCGTTCGCACCGGGACGTCCGCCGATTCCACTGCTGCATGTCGACACCGGCTGGAAGTTCCGCGAAATGATCGCGTTCCGCGATCGCCGTGCCGCCGAGACCGGGATCGAGCTACGCGTGCACAGCAATCCCGATGGCATCGCGCGCGGCATCGGTCCGATCAGCCATGGCGCCGCCGTCCACACCGACGTGATGAAGACGCAGGCGCTGAAGCAGGCGCTGGATGCCCATGGTTTCGACGCCGCGATCGGTGGCGCCCGTCGCGACGAGGAGAAGTCGCGCGCCAAGGAACGCATCTTCTCCTTCCGCAATGCCCAGCATCGCTGGGATCCCAAGCAGCAGCGCCCGGAACTGTGGTCGCTGTACAACACGCGGATCGCCGCCGGCGAATCAGTGCGGGTGTTTCCGCTATCGAACTGGACCGAACTCGACATCTGGCTCTACATCTATCGCGAGGGGATCGAAGTGCCTTCGCTGTATCTCGCCGCCGAACGCCCGGTGGTGGAGCGCGATGGCGCATTGATCATGGTCGATGACGAGCGCCTGCCGCTGCACGCGGGCGAAACGCCGTCGATCCGCCGCGTGCGCTTCCGCACCCTCGGTTGCTATCCGTTGACCGGCGCCATCGAATCCGATGCCGACACGCTGGAAAAAGTCATCGGCGAAATGCTGGTCGCGACCACCTCGGAACGCCAGGGCCGGATGATCGACCACGATCCTTCCGCCTCGATGGAGAAGAAGAAGCAGGAGGGCTATTTCTGATGGGCGTCGCCGATTACCTGCGCCATCACGAGGCCAACACCCTGCTGCGCTTCATCACCTGCGGCAGTGTCGACGACGGCAAGAGCACCCTGATCGGGCGCCTGCTCCACGACAGCAAGGGCCTGTTCGCCGACCAGCTCGATGCGCTCGCGCAAGACAGCCGTCGCCACGGTACCCAGGGCGACGACATCGACTATGCCTTGCTGCTCGACGGGCTCGCTGCCGAACGTGAGAAGGGCATCACCATCGATGTCGCCTACCGCTTCTTCGGCAGCGAAAAGCGCAAGTTCATCGTCGCCGATTGCCCCGGCCACGAGCAGTACACCCGCAACATGGCAACCGGCGCATCCACCGCCGACGCGGCGGTGGTCCTGGTCGACGCCCGCAAGGGGCTGCTCCCGCAGACGCGTCGCCACAGCTACATCCTTGCGCTGTTCGGCATCCGCCACGTGGTGCTGGCGGTCAACAAGCTCGACCTCGTCGGCTACGACCGTGAGGTGTTCGACCGGATCGAACGCGACTACCGGGAACTGGCGACGCAGCTCGGCATCGCCAACGTGCAGGCGGTGCCACTATCGGCGCTGAAGGGCGACAACCTGCTGAAGCGCTCGGAGGTGACGCCGTGGTACCACGGCCCGACCTTGCTGGAATGGCTTGAGAACGTCCAGGTCGAAGACGCCCGCGACGATGCCGGCCTGCGCTTCCCGGTGCAGTGGGTGAATCGTCCCAACCAGGATTTCCGCGGGTTCTCCGGCACGATCACGTCCGGGCGCGTGCGTCCCGGCGACGAGGTGGTGGTGCTGCCATCGGGCCAACGCTCGAAGGTCGCTCGCATCGTCACCGCCGATGGCGATTTCGCCGTGGCGACGGCGGGGCAGGCGGTCACGCTGACGTTGGCGGATGAAGTGGATGTCAGTCGTGGCGACGTGCTCGCCGCCGCCGGCCAGCCGCCGCAGGTCGCCGACCAGTTCGCGGCGCATGTGCTGTGGATGAACGAGTCGCCGTTGCTGCCCGGGCGCGCCTATCTGCTGAAATCGGGCACGCGCACCGTCAACGCCACGGTCACCGAGATCAAGCATCGCATCGACGTCAACACCCAGGCGCAACTCGCGGCGCGCCAGCTCGACCTCAACGAAGTCGGTGTCTGCAATCTGTCGCTCGACCAGCCGATCGCATTCGACAGTTATGGAGACGATCGCGCACTCGGCAGCTTCATCCTGATCGATCGCCTCGACAACGCCACCGTCGCCGCCGGCACCTTCGATTTCGCCCTGCGCCGCGCCGGCAACATCCACTGGCAGCATCTCGACGTCGACAAGTCGGCGCGCGCGCGCAGCAAGGGCCAGGCTGCACGTTGCGTGTGGTTCACCGGGCTGTCGGGCGCGGGCAAGTCGGCGATCGCCAATCTCGTCGACAAGCGCCTGCACGCGCTCGGCCTCCATGCCTTCGTGCTCGATGGCGACAACGTCCGCCACGGGCTCAATCGCGATCTCGGCTTCACCGATGTCGATCGCGTCGAGAACCTGCGTCGCGTCGCCGAGGTGGCGAAGCTGATGACCGACGCCGGGTTGATCGTGCTGGTCAGCTTCATCTCGCCATTTCGCGCCGAACGCAAGATGGCGCGCGACCTGTTCGACCGTGGCGACTTCATCGAAGTCTTCGTCGACACGCCGCTGCAGGTCGCCGAAGGCCGCGACGTGAAAGGCTTGTACGCCAAGGCGCGTCGCGGCGAGCTTCCCAATTTCACCGGCATCGACTCGCCCTACGAGGCGCCGGAATCCGCGGACATCGTGCTCGATACCACCACCGCGTCGGCCGAAACCCTTGCGGAACGGGTGGTGGCGCGTCTCCTCGAAGGAAATTACGAAATATGAACAGTCGCCGTGCCAGATTCTTCCGAAGCCGACGTGACGCCGGCGACGCGACCGCTGCAGATTTCCCTTCCGATTCTGTCAAGGATTCCGCGATGAACAAGATCTTCCTGGGCGTAGTGGCGGGTCTGGTGCTGGCGACGGCCGTGGTCAATGCCAAGGCCGCCACTTTGCTCAACGTCTCCTACGATCCGACGCGCGAGTTCTACGCCGACGTCAACCAGGCCTTCGCCGCGCAATGGAAGCAACAGACCGGCGAGACTGTCGATATCCGTGCTTCGCATGGCGGCTCCGGCAAGCAGGCGCGCGCGGTGATCGATGGCCTCGAAGCCGACGTCGTCACGCTGGCGCTTGCCGCCGATATCGACGCGATCGCCGACAAGGGCAAGTTGCTGCCGGCAGACTGGCAGTCGCGGTTGCCGCATAACAGCTCGCCCTATACCTCGACGATTGTCTTTCTGGTGCGCAAGGGCAACCCGAAAGCCATCCGCGACTGGAGCGACCTGACCAAGCCCGGCGTCGCGGTGATCACGCCGAATCCGAAGACCTCCGGCGGTGCGCGCTGGAACTATCTCGCGGCGTGGGCGTGGGCATCGCAGCAGTATCGCGACGGCGGCAAGGTGCTCGACTATCTCACGCGCCTCTACGGCAACGTGCCGGTGCTGGATACCGGCGCCCGCGGTTCCACCACCACCTTCGTCGAGCGCGGCATCGGCGACGTGCTGATCGCGTGGGAGAACGAAGCGCTGCTGACGGTGAATGAAGCGGATACCCGCGGCAAGTTCGAGATCGTGGTGCCGTCGCTGAGCATTCGCGCCGAACCGCCGGTGGCCTGGGTCGACAAGAACGTCGAGAAGCACGGCACCCGCAAGCAGGCCGAGGCCTATCTGCGTTTCCTGTATTCGCCGCAGGGACAGCTGATCGCCGCCAGGCATTTCTATCGCCCGGCCGAACCGGACAAGGTGCCCGCCGCCGAACTCGCGCGTTTCCCCAAGGTGAAGCAGGTGACGATCGACAACGCATTCGGTGGCTGGAAGAAGGCGCAAGCGCAGCACTTCGCCGATGGCGGTTTCTTCGACCAGATCAATCGCAAACGCGCGCATTGACGGCTTGATCGAGTGAACGCGCCGGCCCTGTCCATTCCATTGATCGCGCCGCGTCGGCGGCGCCCGCTGCCGGGGTTCGGATTGAGCCTCGGCCTCGGCATGGCATGGCTCGGCATCGTGGTGCTGTTGCCGTTGCTGGCTTTGACCTGGCATGCGCTGGGGCTGGGGACGGCAGGCTGGTCGCGCGCGATCCACGATCCGCGCGTGCAGGCGGCGCTGAAGCTGAGTTTCGGTGCGTCGCTGGCGGCATCGTTGCTGGCACTGGTCGTCGGTGCATTGGTGGCGTGGGTGCTGGTGCGTTATCGCTTTCCCGGTCGGCGCCTGCTTGATGCCTTGGTCGATCTGCCTTTCGCGTTGCCGACGGCGGTGGCCGGCATCGCGCTGACCGCGATCTATTCCAGCCACGGCTGGATCGGTCGTTTCGTCGAGCCGATGGGCTTGAAGGTCGCCTATACCTGGGTCGGCATCGTCATCGCCCTGGTCTTCATCGGCCTGCCATTCGCGGTGCGCACCGTGCAGCCGGTGCTGGAAACCCTTGGCCGCGAACAGGAAGAGGCCGCGGTATCGCTGGGCGCATCGCGCTTCACCACGCTGCGACGGGTGATCCTGCCGGAACTGCTGCCGGCGCTGCTCACCGGATTCTCGCTGGCGTTCGCCCGCGCGTTGGGCGAGTACGGTTCGGTAATCTTCATTGCGGGCAACAAGCCGTATTCGACCGAAATCGCCCCGTTGCTGATCACCATCCGCCTCGAGGAATACGACTACGACGGCGCGATCGCGATCGCGGCCCTGTTGCTCGCGGCATCGTTTGCCTGCCTGCTGGCGATCAATGCGTTGCCGTCGCTGTCCGCCTACGCACGCACGAGGCGCGGCCATGGATAACGCGCTGCGCGAACCATGGTGGTTGCGCGTCGTCCTGATCGCGCTGGCGGTCTTGATCCTGCTCGGGCTGGTGGTGCTGCCGCTGCTGATGGTGCTTGCTGCCGCCTTCGGCGACGGCTTCCATGCCTGGTGGTCGGCGCTCAGCGATCCCGACGCCGTCGCTGCACTCAAGCTGACGTTGTTCACCGCAGCGGTGGTGATCCCGGTCAATGCCGTGTTCGGCACCTTGATGGCCTGGGCGGTGGTGCGCTTCGAATTCACCGGCAAGCGCGTCTTGCTGACGCTGGTCGATCTGCCGTTCGCGGTATCGCCGGTGGTGGCAGGGCTGTGCCTCGTCCTGTTGTTCAGCACCACCCACGGCTGGTTCGCGCCATTGCTCGAACGCTTCGACATCAAGATCCTGTTCGCGCGTCCCGGCATCGTGCTGGCGACCTTGTTCATCACTTTCCCATTCGTGGTGCGCGAACTCATCCCGCTGATGCAGCAGCAGGGCAGCGACGAGGAACTCGCCGCGCGTTCCCTCGGTGCAGGCGCATGGACGATGTTCCGGCGCGTGACCCTGCCCAACATCAAGTGGGGGCTGCTCTACGGCGTGCTGCTGTGCAGTGCGCGCGCGATGGGTGAATTCGGCGCTGTGTCGGTGGTCTCCGGCCACATTCGCGGGCTCACCAATACGCTGCCGCTGCACATTGAAATCCTCTACAACGAATTCAACGCCACCGCGGCCTTCGCCGCGGCATCGCTGCTCAGCGGGCTCGCGCTGGTCACGCTGCTGGCGAAGTTCTGGCTGGAATCGAGTCACGGCGATTCACTCGCCCAAACGCATCGGAAGCATCACGCATGAACGCCGCCATCCACCGCGCCCCGGCCGTGACACGCGATGTCACGCCCGAATGGCATCATCCGCCGACGGTCGTCCATTCCGGGGCGCTCGCTGCGAGGCAGGGCATGGATCTCCACATCCGCCAACTCGGCAAGCGTTACGGTAAGACCGCCGCGCTCGATGCGGTCGACCTCGATATCGCGTCGGGCGAACTGGTCGCGCTGCTGGGGCCGTCGGGTTCGGGCAAGACCACGCTGCTGCGCGTGATCGCCGGCCTGCTCGATGCCGATTCCGGCCAGGTGCTGTTCGGCGATGTCGATGCCACGCGCCTCAGCCTGCGCCAGCGCAATGTCGGCTTCGTGTTCCAGCATTACGCACTGTTCCGCCACATGACGGTCGCGGAGAACATCGCCTTCGGTCTGCGCAGTCGCCCGCGTTCGCGGCAACCGGACAAGGCGACGATCCGCCAGCGCGTGCAGGAGCTGCTGCGGCTGATCCAGCTCGACGAGTTCGGCGGCCGCTATCCCGAACAATTGTCGGGTGGCCAGCGCCAGCGCGTGGCCCTGGCGCGTGCATTGGCGATCGATCCCAGCCTGCTGCTGCTCGACGAACCGTTCGGTGCGCTCGATGCCAAGGTGCGCGTCGACCTGCGGCGTTGGCTGCGCACGCTGCACGAACAGACCGGGCAGACCACGCTGTTCGTCACGCATGACCAGGAAGAAGCACTGGAGCTCGCCGATCGCGTGGTGGTGTTGCGCGAAGGCCGGATCGAGCAGGTCGGCACGCCGCGCGAAATCTACGAGGCGCCGGCGTCGGAATATGTCTTCGACTTCATCGGGCGCGCCAACGCGCTGGATGGTCGGGTGATCGACGGCCGTTTCGGCATCGATGGCCACGGCTTCACGGTGCCCAGCGATGTCGTCGCGGGGCACGCGCGCCTGTACGTGCGTCCGCACGATCTCGAGATCGTCGATGCCGCATCCGGGATCCCGGCGACAGTGCTGGCGACGCACCTGCGTTCCGGTCGCATCACGGTCGAAGCGCAGGTGGATGCGCAGTCGCGATTGCTGGAGCTAGATCTCGCCGTCGGATCGGATACCGATGTTCCGGCAGTCGGCGCGACGATCAACGTGCTGCCGCGCGCCTGGCGGATTTATCCGTCGGAGCGCGGCTGACAACTCCGCACGCGCTGGCTTCGCGGGTGACCAGCTCCGGTACGTGGGACGCCGCAAGTACGTCCATGTAGGCTCGTGCGCCGCATCCATGCGGCGCAACGCCCACGCCCCGGACTGGCGCACCCGCGGCCGCGCGCGTGTTGTTGCTTTCTGAGAAAGAGCGAAAATCTCGCCACCGGCGGCGCCTATGCGGTTGTCTGTAGCGCCGACCATACGCAGCATGGATGCTGCGTATGAGCCTACATGGATGTATTCACGGCGTGTCGGCGGCTGCAGACAACCGCGATAGGCGCAAAGCCGGGCGAGCTTTTTCAGGGCAGCGCGTGCTTAGCAACAGCCGTGGTCTCCGTGGCGTTGCCCGCTGTCCGGCGCAACCGCACTGCCAGTCGTCTCGCCACGCAAGCTCGCAGCATGGTGCGCCGCGACCACCTGCGCCACGCAGGCGGTGACGCCCTTGCCCATGGGAATGTGCAGGAACTCGTTCGGGCCGTGCGCGTTCGAATGGGGGCCGAGTACGCCGGTGATCATGAACTGCGCGCCCGGGAATTTCTCGCCGAGCATGCCCATGAACGGAATCGAGCCGCCTTCACCCATGTACATCGCCGGCTTGCCGAAACTGGCCTCGCTGGCGGCGTCGATCGCCTGTTCCAGCCATGACGCCAGCGCCGGTGCGTTCCAGCCCGCCGATGATTTTTCCAGGTCGAAGCTCACCTTCGCTCCGTTCGGCGGATCCTTCAGCAAGGTATCGCGCAGCAGATTGCCGGCGACCGTGCCGTCCAGCGTCGGCGGCAGGCGCAGCGACAGCTTCACCGCGGTGAACGGACGCAGGACGTTGCCGGCCGACGACAACGGCGGCATGCCATCGACGCCGGTGATCGACAACGCCGGACGCCAGGTGCGGTTGAGCACGCGCTCGGTGTTGTTGTCCGCCATCGGCGCCATCCCTTCCATGAAGGGGAACTTGTTCCACACCTCGTCGCCGAGGACGTCGGCGACCTTCGCCGCCTGTGCCTTGCGCTCGACGGGAATGTCGACGAACAGGCCGTCGAGTCGGATCTTGCCGGTCTTCTCGTCATCCACGCGATCGAGCAGTTCGCGCAGGATGCGGAAGCTCGACGGCACGATGCCCGACGCATCGCCGGAATGCACGCCTTCGTGCAGCACGTCGACGCGCAGGTTGCCGCCGGCGAGGCCGCGCAGCGAGGTCGTGCACCACAGTTGTTCGTAATTGCCGCAGCCGGAATCGAGGCAGACCACCAGCGACGGCTTGCCGATACGCGGGGCGAGGTGATCGACATAGGCGGGCAGGTCGTAGCTGCCGGATTCCTCGCAGGCTTCGATCATCACCACGCAGCGGGCATGCGGCAGGTTCTGGTCGCGCAGCGCGAGGATGGCGGTGAGCGAACCGAAGATCGCGTAGCCGTCGTCGGCGCCGCCGCGGCCATAGAGGCGATCGCCCTTCAGCACCGGCTTCCACGGGCCGAGGTCGTCGTCCCAGCCGGTCATTTCCGGTTGCTTGTCGAGATGGCCGTAGAGCAGCACGCAATCGTCGCCGCTGCCTTCGCCACTCGCCGGGATGTCGAGGAAGATCAGCGGCGTGCGGCCTTCCAGTCGCACCACCTCGACCTGCATACCCGGCAGGTCCTGCGCCTTGGCCCAAGTATCCATCAGCGAAACCGCCTGGTCCATGTAGCCATGCGCCTGCCAGTCGGCGTCGAACATCGGCGACTTGTTGGGGATGGCGATGTAGCGCACCAGCTGCGGGACGATGTCCGCGTCCCATTTGTTGCCGACGAAGGCCTTCAGTTTGGCGATGTCCACGCGCGACTCCGGTGCGAAAACGCCATTTTAGCGCCGACGGCGCGTGTCGGATTTCCCTGACCCCACGATGCGCCTCGCACCGACAGACGGCTGCGGCAGGGCGGCGGAGACTTGCAGCCATGGGGGAGCAGCAACGCGTCGAATGCCGGGAGTGGGCAAGGCGCGCTGCGATGGGCATGGATGCCCAAGTTGATCGTAATGGGGGGAGTGACAAGGAAGTCGGTCGTCCGGTCGCATTGGGAGGTGCGGCCGGACGGCCAGTTTTCGTGGCGCACTACACTGGTGCGATGAGTATCCGCATCCTCAGGTTCGATGACAGCCAACGCCAGCCCTGGGCCAATGGCGCTGGCAGTACCCGCGAATTGATGCAGTGGCCGGGCGACGGCCAACCTTGGCACTGGCGGCTGTCGATCGCCGACGTCGATCGCGATGCGCCCTTCTCGAGCTTCCCCGGCGTCGACCGCATCCTCGTGTTGCTGAGTGGTGATGGCCTGGTACTGCGTTTTGCCGCTGTCGATGGGGAACGCAGCCGCGAGGAACGCCTGGAGTCTCCGTTCGCGATGGCACGCTTCCCCGGCGAGGCGGAATTGTCCGGTGGTCCGATCGACGGTCCCACCACCGACTTCAACCTGATGTGGCGGCGCGACAGTTTCGACGCCGAGCTGTGGGTCCGTCCGATGGTGGGATCGATCCAGTTGTTCGCGTCACCCGGCGAAACCTGGGCGCTGCATGTCGCCGCTGGCCATGTCGATGGCGAAGATGGTTTGCATCTCGACGCCGGCGATACCCTCGTCAGTCGTGACGACGGCAGCGCGCGGCACCTGCGCCTCGACGGCGCAGGCACGGCCTTGCTGGTGCGTTTACAGGAACGCCAGCACGAAGGCTGAGCCGGTTGCCAGCGCCGCCAGCGCGAACACGCTCATCACCATTTCCTTGGCGCCGCGTCCGCGTGCCCACATCCACAGGCCGGTCAGCGCGAGCAGGATCATCGCGATCGCATAGCTGTCGCTGAGCACGCGCCACCAGGTGCCACCGATGCCCTTGTGCAGCTTGTTGAACACCGCGAGCGGGCTGCTGGTGGTCCACTTCACGTCGACGTTTTCGCCGCCGACCACGTATTCCGCACTCCAACTGTTGCGCGCGCTGCCGCCGGAGAAATTCCACTTCTGCGGACCATCGGGACGGCCGCCTTCGCCGCCGCCGGGGCGTGGCTTGCGGATCATGTCGGCGTCAAGGCCGCGCGTCTGTCGCAACCAGGTCGACATCGCTTCCGGCGACGTGCGCACTTCTGCAGGCGCGACGATCTGTTCCTTGCGCACCGGTTCGGTCTTGCCCTGCGACCAGGCGTTGTCGCCCATGCGGTGGTTGAGCACCAGCCCGGTGATGCCGAACAGCAGCGCGGCGATCGCGCCCCAGGCGCCGATCCACAGATGGAGCTGGCGCATCCAGCGGAAGGTACGGTGGTGACTGAAAATCTTGAAGGCCATGTGGCAAATATTCCGTTGTCGATGGCGTGGAAGTCAGCTGTCGGCCCAGCGCCGCAGCAGGTTGTGGTAGATGCCGGTCAGTCGCAGGGTCGCGGCGGCGGCGTCGCTGACGCCACCCAGTTGCCGGATCGAAAGGTCGAGATCGAACAAGGTCTGTCGCTGGGCATCGTCGCGCACCATGCTCTGGATCCAGAAGAACGATGCCAGTCGCGCACCACGCGTGACCGGCGCGACGCGATGCAGGCTGCTTGACGGGTAGAGGATGAGATCGCCCGCGGGCAGCTTGACCTCGTGCTCGCCATAGGTGTCGTGGATCACCAGTTCGCCGCCGTCGTATTCCGCGGGATCGCACAGGAACAACGTGCACGAGAGGTCGGAACGGACATAACCGTCGCCCGATCGCATCATCGCGCCATCGACATGGAAGCCGTACTCGCCGCCATCGGTATAGCGGTTGAAGCGCGGCGGCAACGTCTTCAGCGGCAGTGCCGCGCCGAAATAGTCGGGGTTGCGCGCGAGTGCGGACAGCACCATCTGTCCGAGCTGCGATCGCAGCGGCGAAGCTTCCGGCAGCTGCTCGTTGCGCTTGGCGCGCGCGCCCTGGGGACCGACGGTTTCGCGGCCATCGGTCCAGTCCGCCGCGTCCAGCGCACCACGCAGGTGCGCCAGTTCGTCAGGGGCCAGGACGCCGGGAAGATGCAGCAACATGATGTGACGTTGTATCAGCCGCGGCTCAGAAGCGGAAGTCCGCGCTCAGCAGGAAGGTCCGCGCCGCGCCCGGCATGTAGCGGTAACCGCTCTTGTTGATCGCCGCGACGTAGTGCTTGTTGCCGAGGTTGTAGCCGTTGAGGCGCAGGGTCAGGTTGCGGTTGATCACCTGCGAGATCACGGCGTCGTAGACCGTCCATGCCTGGGTGTAGAGCGGGGTGCCGACTGCGCCGTCGGTGCCGCGGTGCAATTCGCCGGAATGGCGTGCGCCACCGCCGATGCTCAGGCCGGAATCGAAGCGATAGGTCGTCCACGCGGTGAAGGCGTTGTCCGGGGTGTAGGTGAGGTTGGGCGAGCCGTCCTGCGTGATCTTGGCGCCTTCCGCCACGCGGGTCTTCAGGCGGGTATAGCCCGCAGAGACCTGCCAGTGTTCGTTGATGTTGCCGACCGCCGACAGTTCGATGCCTTCGATGCGCTTCTTGCCGGTCTGGGTCGGAGTGCCGGCGTCATCCAGCAGCTGCGTGTTGATCTCGTTGCTGACGGTGGTGCGGAACAGCGCGGCATTCAACGACAGGCGCTGCTGCAGGGGGCTCCACTTGGCGCCGATCTCCTGCGTGCGCGCCTTCTGCGGGCGCATCGCCGGATTGTCGGCGCTGGTGTTGAGGCCGCTCAACGAGAAATTGGTGCCGCCCGGCGGTTGCTGCGACAACGCCGAATTGGCGTACAGGCTCATTGTTTCGCTGAACTTGTAAACGGCGCCGAGTTTCCAGTTGAGCAGCGTGCCCGACGATGAAGCATCGACGCTCGGCAGCACGGTGCCGGCCGGATTGGTTCCGCAGAACGGTGCGCGCGTCGCCGAGCACACCGCGGATGCGGTGTATTGGGTGCGGTAGCGATCGGCGCGCACGCCGCCGGTGAGCAGGAAGTGTTCGCCGAACTTCAACGTGTCGAACAGGTAAGCCGACGTGGTGGTGATCTTGCCGCGGCCGTCCGCGCCGTTGTGCGCCCAGGTCAGGCCCGTGGCGTTCCAGTCGGGATCGTAGAGATTCGCCGGCGTCCACGTGCTGCCATTGGTCGCCGCCTGTCCGAGCGCGACCTGCGTTTCGCGGGTGAATTCCAGTCCGGCGGTCAGGTAGTGCTTCACCTGGCCGGTGGCGAAATCGGCGCGCAGGTTCAACTGGTCGGTGAAGATGCGGTTGTCCTGGTCCTTGAAGTTCGGCGTGTTGCGCGCCAGCGTGTAGGTGGAGAGATCCGCGGGATTGGTCCACTTCACGTTGCCGGCCATCGGGTTGGCCGCGGTGCCGCCGGTGACCATGAACGAGGTGAGCAGCAGGTCCTGCGAGGTGCGGCCCCAGCGCGCAGTGTTGGTCAGCATCACCTTGTCGGAGAAATCGTGTTCGATGCGCAGCGTCGCCATCGCCGTGGTCGAATCGTCGTGGTCGGCGCGGGTGCCGTAGAAATTCTTCGGATCGACCGGATGCCCTGCCAGCTGTCCCAGTCCGTTTTGCGGCGTCCAGCTCGGCAGGCCGATGGTCGGCACGAATCCGTCCGGAGTGTTGTACTGCTTCACGTAGAGCAGGTTGATCCAGACGCGGGTATCGCCCTTCAAACCGAAGCCCAGCGACGGCGCGATGCCCCAACGGCTGTTGTTGACGTGATCGCGGCCGGGGACGTCGCTGTCCTGCCACATCAGGTTGAGGCGCAGCGCGCTGTCGGCACCGAGCTTCTGCTTCCAGTCGGTGGTGACGCGCTTCTGGCCGTCGCTTCCCGCCGTCACGCTGCCGGACACCGCGTCCTGCATCTGCGCCTGCTTGCTGACCATGTTGATCGAGCCGGTCGGCGCGGCGCGGCCGGTATCGGTGCCGGCCGGACCCTTGATCACTTCCACCTGTTCGATGTTGAAGACATCGCGCGAGACACTGCCGAGATCGCGCACGCCATCGACGAAGATGCTGTTCGAGGTGTCGAAACCGCGCATGCTGATGGTGTCGCCGGTGCTGGTGTTGCCGTTTTCGCCAGCATAGAACGTGCCGACGCCGGCACTGTTGCGCAGCGCTTCGGTCAGGTTGGTCGCGCCCTGCTGGTTGAACAGGTCGCTGCTGATGATCTGCACGGTTTGCGGGGTGTCCTGCAGCGGCTGGGTGAATTTCGTCGACTGCAACTGGTCGCGCTTGATGCCACGTTGGCCCGTGACTTCAACGCGGCCGAGCTGGCTGGAGTCGTCACTGGACGTGGTGGCGATGTCATTGCCGGTGCCTGCGGCAGCGGGCAGGGCGAGGGTCAGGCCGGTGGTGAGGACGGCGACGGGCAAGGCGTGCTTGCGCGACTTGATGTAGGCCATTGCGGCGATTCCGGGGTCTCTGGGACAGTCCGGAAATCATAAATGATAATTATTATCATTTGCAACAACGGCGAACACGACTGTTCAAGGCCCGAATTGGCAGCGGAAGCTGCCGAGATGCAGAAGAGAAAGCACTAAATGAACGAGCAAGGTTGATCCGATATGTAGCTGGCAGTTCTATTGACAGCGGTCACAAATTCCTCTGATAGTCCAGCTCGGGACGGGACCATCGGGGATGGGGAATGCACAAGCAGAGCTTGTTGAAGTCGGTTTTTTTGACCTGTGTGATTTACATATGCGGATATGGCGCAGCATCTGCGCAATCGGCCGTTGCCAATTATCGCCAGACGATTTCTTCAAACGGTGCGCTGCCAGATAGCCACAGTTTTGGCGAATCGATCAATCTGATGAATGGCCAGGTATCTTTTTCGACGGAAGACATCCGCCTGAAAGGCATCGGTCCCGATATCGTCGTTCGACGCAGTCCTAGAACTGTCCGGGCCGCCGCTAGCGCTTACGCATTCGGCAACTGGGAAATCGATCTTCCGAAAATGGAAATCGTGGGGATTCTTCAGAATCCGAATCATGCGGCAACGAGTGCCCCCGCGGAAAATTTTTGGGTTGATTCTGTTTGGGGAAACAGTTCTACGAAATATGCCCGCTGCACGAATACTCCATATCCCACGTTATATAAAGCATTTGACGAGGTCGCATGGAACGATGTCGGAGTCAAATTCAACGATGGCGTGAATGAAAGCCAATTGCTCCGTCGGGGTACCCAGAACACAATTGCACCGGGTGGGCAAAGCGCATCCTATCCCTACATTGCCAATCAAGGGCAATGGCAAATTGGCTGTTTGCCGACAACCTCAAATGGGGTGCAAGGCGAAGCTTTTATTGCAGTCGGACCAGACGGCACCAAGTATTACCTTGATTATCTCTATGGGATGAAGTTGCCGGACGCTAGTTTCTTCGATCCCAATGGCATCAAACCGACCTGGTTTCTGGTCGAGCGTGTAGTGTTGAGCGTAACGCGAGCCGTGGATCGCTTTGGCAATTGGGTGAATTATCACTACAGCGGCAACCATCTGACCAGTATCGATTCCAGCGATGGACGTACGCTTCAGATCAACTACGATCCGACATCCAATTCCATCAGCAGCATCGTGACGCAGGCAGGAACAGCTGCTGCCAGAACATGGTCATATCAGTATGGTTCGCCGTCGAACCCTCAATTGAGCAAGGTCATCCTGCCGGATAGTTCGACTTGGGAATACTCAGCGGGCTTCCAAGATTTTTCGGCCAATGCGCCGTACATTGATCCGTATAATTGCAAAAAGAACGGAGATCCAACCCAGACAACGGGCTCTCAACTTGTAGTGAAAGCGCCGAGCAACGCTTCGGCCACCTTCAATATAGGAGTTGTCTGGCACGCCCGCAGTTATGTGCCGACACATTGTTTCAATGAGGCTGGAACGAGTTATCAGCACTACACTATCGCACCGGTATTTGCGACGGACAGCATCGTCAGTAGGACAATTACGGGCCCAGGGCTGCCCGCCGCGACATGGACATATAGCTATTCGGCGGCGACGGGAAGCACGCTAGACGATGCCTGCTATCAAAGCGGGACTTGTCTGGCCACCTCGTATGTGGATGTCACCGACCCTGGTGGAAATCTCACGCGCAGCACCTTCAGCAACCGCATGGATAACAGCGAAGGGCAGTTGCTGAGTGTTGATTCCTATTCTGGAAGTAGTACGCTGCTCAAGCATGTGGAATACCAGTATGCCTTGGCGACGCAGGGGCCATATCCGGCGCAATTGGGAACGGACTTTACGAACAACGTAAATCCTTCGCCCAATTTGTTTCTGCGGCCACTTCGCTCCAGAGTCATCATCCAAGATGGCGTGACATTCAGCAGCTACGTCAACAGTTACGACATCTATGCCCGGCCCTT
Organism: Lysobacter sp.; assembly: GCA_027306995.1. Taxonomy (GTDB): domain Bacteria; phylum Pseudomonadota; class Gammaproteobacteria; order Xanthomonadales; family Xanthomonadaceae; genus Solilutibacter. Next base: position 24,173 of record DAHUXS010000015.1, on the reverse strand, counting down.
GAGTGTCGGGAAGTGGAGTTCGCTGGGCTACGGTAAGACGGATGTAACCGAGTACTACGACGACACGACGCATTGGGTGTTGGGTCAGGTCAAGCGCCACTACAACGCCGACACCAATCTGGTCGATATTCGTAACGAGTACGATCCCAATACCGCCTTGGTGCTCCAGACCTACGCCTTCGAGAAGCTCAAGGCGGCAATGACCTACAACGCCGATGGCACATTGGCGACCAGCAAGGACGGCAACAACAACACGACCACCTACAGCAACTGGAAGCGAGGCATCCCGCAGACCATCCAGTATGCCGATGGAACTTCGGTCTCCGCCATCGTCAACGATAACGGCTGGGTCACGGCCGTTACCGACGAGAACGGGTATTCCACCGGCTATGGCTACGACGCCATGGGACGGGTCGCTTCCATCGTCTATCCCAATGAGCCGACGTTCAACTACAACACCAAGACGATCAATTTCCAAGCGACGGCGGGTGAATGGGTGCCGCCTGGAATCCAGACGGGGCAGTGGCGACGCTATGAGGCTGTAGGAAACCACATCACTCTTACTTATTACGATGCAATGTGGCGCCCTGTTTTGGTGCTCGAATATGACTCGGCGAATGTCGGGGGCACAAACCGCTATACCAAAATCTCTTACGATGTTGTAGGAAGAAAGATATTCCAGTCGTATCCTTCAACCATTGTTTCGGATGTAGGGGTGCGCACCACTTATGACGCCCTGAGTCGCGTCATGCAGGTCCAGCAGGATTCGGAACTGGGGGCGCTGACCAGCACGACGGAATACCTGACCGGCTTCCAGGTGCGGACTACCAACCCGCGCGGATACCAGACCACCAACGGTTATCAGGCCTATGACCAGCCAAGCTATGAGCAGCTGGCCTGGAGCGCCCAGCCGGAGAATAAGGACGTCACCATCACTCGCAACTTCTTCGGGTTGCCGCTGACGATCAAGCAAGCCGATCATGCCAATTCGGCCGTCAGTGTGACCCGTAGTTATGCCTACGACGGCTACATGCAGCTGTGCAAGACACTAGAGCCGGAAACCGGCGCCACGCTGATGGACTACGACGCAGCCGGCAATCTGGCCTGGAATGCCTCCGGCTTGCGCGGCGGGGATTACGACAACGCCAGTGAGTGCACGAACTCGCGTTCCGCAGCCTATGGTTCGGGCCGAAGGGTGGGGCGCAATTACGATGCACGTAACCGGATCACCGGGCTGTGGTTCCCGGATGGCAAGGGCAGCCAGAGTTGGACGTACACCCCGGACGGGTTGGTTGCCACTTCGATTGTGGATAACGACGGACCATCGGCAGGCTCGGTAGACCAGGCTTATACCTACAACCGACGCCGGTTATTGGCAGGCGAGAGCATGAGCCAACGCGGTTGGTACACATGGGGCATTGGTTACGGCTATGACGCCTATGCCAATGTGGCAGCCAATACCTATCCGGATACATTCAACGTCAATTTCGCAAACAATGCATTGGGACAGCCCACGCAAGTAACGGGAAATGGAACGGTCTTGGCCTCCGGAGTGAGCTACTACCCCAATGGCGGGATTAGCCAGTTCACGTATGGCAATGGCATTGTTCACACGATGACCCAGAACGCCCGGCAGTTGCCGGCGCGGAGTACGGATTCTGGCAGTACGGTGGACTTCGTCTATACCTACGATCAGAACGGGAATACGACCAAGATCAACGACTGGGCGCAGGATGGCGTCAACAGTGGCGATGCGCTGCACATTCGTTATCTCTACTACGATGGATTGGATCGTCTGACCGATGCGGGGTCGTGCAGCTTTGGCGGAGATTGCTGGCACCGTTTTCACTATAACGCGTTGGACAACATCACGAGCTGGACATTGGGTGGTGGTGTCAAGGATTACGCGAATTACATCTATGACGGCAACAACCGGTTGACGCAGATCAACAATACGGCAGGAGCAGCCGTCGTCACTCTGGGATATGACGCACAAGGCAATCTGGCCAGCAAGGGTGGTCAGAGTTATACCTTTGACTATGGCAATCGGTTGAAGAGCGTGCCGGGAGTTGCGGGCTATCGCTATGACGCCCAAGGCAGGCGTGTGCTCGATTGGGCGTCGGCAGGAAACATACTGCCGATGTATTCAATGGGCGGACAGCTGCTATTCGATGAGAATCATCGAGTTGTGGGTACCCGAGCCAGTGATTATGTGTATCTGTCCGGGAGCTTGTTGGCGACATACGAGAGGAATTACTCCACCGGGGTCTCGGAATTCAAATATCAACACACCGATGCGTTGGGGAGTCCAGTCGCGGTGACCAACCAATCGGCCCAAGTGATTGAGAGAACTAATTACGAGCCCTATGGCAATGTCATTGGCCGAACGAACAACGACAAGCCGGGTTATACGGGTCATGTGATGGACAGCGCGACCGGGCTGACCTACATGCAGCAGCGCTATTACGATCCCTCCATTGGGAGGTTCCTATCCACCGATCCGGTGCAGGCGTTGGGCGGTAGGTTCAGTCGATATGACTATGCAAACAACAACCCATACAGGTTTACGGATCCCGATGGACGTGTAGCAAATACACCGCAGCCAAATAGTGGGAGCGGCGGCTGCGATGCGGATTGCAAGCAAGCGAGGAAGCAGGAAGAGCAGAATCGATGGGATGCTGCGCTTGGGGCCGTGATAACGATAGCTGGAGAAGCGGCGAGGGGTGCTGCTTCTTCGGCAGGCAGGGTGGTTACGGCGGGTAGTGTTGGAGTGTTGGGAACAATTGGTGGTGTGGTTGCAGGAATGGCGATCCCAGCTGAGATGGGAGATGACTCGCTTACAGGGGTTGCTCAAGCGCAATTGGCGCGCCCAATTTCGAGCTGGAAGCCGTTTAATGGGCAGATGGTGTATCGGATATGGGGTGGAGGTTCGACAGCATTTGGTGCATCTTGGACTCCGCTGAATCCGCTGATGTTGAGGCTTGGGGGAGTTGATGTGCGCAATTGGGCTGGGTTGCCAAATGGGAATACCGGTCAATTTATGACTACCGGTATTTTAAGAAATCCCGCTGGAGTGGTTTTGATTCGGCCAGCAGACCGACTAGATGGGAACATTGGTGGATTGATTGAGTATGTCATTCCAAACCCAGCGAACTCTATTCAATATTTGAATACCGTTAGAGTTAATCCGCCTTTCTAAGGAGCTCAAAATGTTGATTGCACTGGGGGCAGCTTGCACATATGTGCCGGAGTACATGAATCGTGCTCCCGTTGCGTGCCAAATTGTCGAGTCAGTCGGAGTGGCAAGTCATAACCGACAGATCTTTAAAATTAAAGTGATTGGAAAGGAAGATGCGTTATTGGGAGGTGTTTTTTATGTTGAAGTCTCTAATGTTGAAGGCTTGAGGGATCCTGAAAACATTGTGCCTGTTCGTACTTATACAAAATTTGGTGCTTGGAATAACGAGCCCCTTAGATTTACAGTGGACGTAGTTGAGAACGGCTTTATGTGTTCGAAAGAAGGGGTAATTAGATACTTTCCGACTAAGCAGCAGTAATGCGTCCAGCAGGGCTGTATCATGTTCAAGCAGATAGCCCGCGCATTGCGCGGGCTTTTTGTTGTGTGGCGTTGGCGATTGTCAGCGTGTAGTGAATCGCCCTGGGTTTAGTGGCCATCTTCTGCAGCAAGGAGTTAACGGTTATCTCGCGTCCACACCGCTCCGTTGACCACCTGCACCGGGAAACTCGCGACCGGCGTATAGGCGGGGGCGCACAGCACGTTGCCGTTGCGCAGGTCGAACTTGGCGCCATGCAGCACGCATTCGATGCTGCTGTCTTCCTGGTTCACCTCCCCGGCGGACAGGTCGAAATCCTCGTGGGTGCAGCGATCCTCGACGGCGTAGTAATCGCCATCGAGATTGACGACAAGGATCGGGGTATCGCCATCCCAGACCGTGCGTTTCTCGCCCGGCAGCAATTCCCCTTCGTTGCAGACGTATTCCCAGCCCTTCAGGGCATCGTCGCTCACAACGACTTCTCCAGCACCTCGAAGCGCAGGTCGTCGCGTTTCGGCAGGCCGTAGCGGGCATCGCCGTAAGGGAAGGGCTTGCGGATGCCGGTACGGTGATAGCCGCGGCGTTCGTAAAAGGCGATCAGTTCGTCGCGGATGTCGATCACCGTCATCCGCATTGCCGGCAGCGACCAGTCCTCGTGGGCGACACGTTCGGCCTCGGCCAGCATCAGCTTGCCGAGACCAGCCCCCTGCAGGTTAGGGCGCACCGCGAACATGCCGAAATAGCCGGCGCCGTCTTCGTCCATCACGTGCGCACAGGCGAGCATTTCGCCGTCGCGCTCGGCGATCAGGATGCGGCTGCGTTCGCGATCGAGGTCGGCCTGGATGCGCTCGCCATCGATGCGCATGCCGTCGAGCAGGTCGGCTTCGGTGGTCCAGCCGGCGCGGCTGTCGTCACCGCGATAGGCGGACGTCACTAGGTCGACCAGCGCCGGGATGTCGCGGCTGTCGGCCGCGCGGAATTGGATGGGTTGGTTGTTCATGCCAGGAGTGTACGAACCTTGCGCAGTGCGGTGGCGAAGCGCTCGATCTCGTCTTCGGTGTTGTAGAAGGCGAACGAGGCGCGGCAGGTGGCGGAGACGCCGAAGAATTGCAGCAGCGGATGCGCGCAGTGCTGGCCGGAGCGCACCGCAAAGCCTTCGATGTCGAGCAGGGTGGCGAGGTCGTGGGCGTGGGCGCCTTCGATCGCGAACGAGATGATCGCGGCCTTGCCGGGCGCGGTGCCGAAGATGCGCATTCCCGGGATATCGGACAGGGCCGCGGTGGCGCGCGCCAGCAATTGTGCTTCACGGGCGTGGATCGCGTCCATGCCGATGCCTTGCAGGTAATCGACTGCGGCCCCGAGACCGATGAAGCCGGCGATGTTCGGTGTGCCGGCTTCGAATCGGTGTGGCGGTGTGTTGAACACGGTGCCGTCGAAGCGGACTTCCTTGATCATTTCGCCGCCGCCGAGGAAGGGCGGCATCGCCTCGAGGTGTTCGCGGCGCCCCCACAGCACGCCGGTGCCGGTCGGCCCGCACAGCTTGTGGCCGGTGAAGGCATAGAAGTCGCAGCCGATCGATGTGATGTCGACCGCCATGTGCGGAACCGCCTGCGAGCCGTCGACCACTGTGACGATGCCGCGCTTGCGCGCTTCCTTGCAAATCTCGCGCACCGGATTGACGGTGCCGAGCACGTTGCTGACATGCGCCACGCCGAGCAGCTTCACGTCGGGCGTCATCGCCGCATGCAGCGCATCGAGATCGAGCGAACCATCGGGACGCAGTTCCGCGACCTTGATGCGTGCGCCGGTGCGTTCGGCGATCAGTTGCCAGGGCACCATGTTGGCGTGGTGCTCCATCCGCGTCAGCAGGATGGAATCGCCGGCTTTCAATCGCGGCAGCGCCCAGCTGTAGGCGACCAGGTTGATCGCGAACGTGGTGCCGCTGCACAGCACCAGTTCGTCGGCGCGGACGTTGAGGAAGGCTGCGAGCTTGCGGCGCGCGCCTTCGTAGGCTTCGGTCGCTTCGCTGCCGAGCGTATGCACGGCGCGGCTGACGTTGGCGTTGTGCTGGCGATAGAAATCATCAACCGCTTCGATTACCGCCGCCGGTTTCTGCGAGGTGTTGGCGGAATCGAAATACACCAGCGGCTTGCCGTTCACCTCGCGGGTGAGCAGCGGGAAATCGCCGCGGATCGCGGACCAGTCGGGAGTCGCCGTCGTCATGGGTTGTCGCCCGGATCGAGTTGCTTCAGTGCCGCGGACAGTCGTGCGTCGAGCAGGGCGCGAATGTCGGCGTCGTCGACCTGCGACAGCAGCGATTGCACGAAGGCGGCAGTGAGCATGCGTCGCGCCTGCGCTTCCGGTACCCCGCGCGAACGCAGATAGAACAGTGCGTTGCCATCGAGCTGGCCAACGGTGGCGCCATGCGCGGCCTTCACTTCGTCGGCATGGATCACCAGCACTGGCTGAGTGTCGACCTCGGCATTGTCGGACAGCAGCAGGTTGCGATTGGAGAGCTGGGCATCGCTGCCGTCGGCGCCGGCGTCGATGCGGATGCCGCCGTGCATCACCACGCGCGAACGGCCGCTGGCGAGTCCGCGCCATTGCAGGTCACTGCGGGTGTCGCGGGCGACGTGTTCCACCTGCAGCCGGGTTTCGACGTGGCGCTTGCCGGTGCCGAGCAGGGCGCCATGCGCCGCGGTGGATGCTTCGTTGCCGTCAAGGCGGATGCGCAGTTCGTGGCGGCTCAATGCCGCGCCGAGTTCGAGGTCGAATCGGGCGTAGTGCGCTTTGGTCGCAACACTGACATCGGTATGGAGGAAGCGGGTCGCGCCATCGGGATCAGCATTGACCCGCGCATGACGCATGGTGGCGCCGGCGGCGAGGGAAACATGGACCGCGCCGTTGGCGAAATGCGAATGCGCGCCGCCGGCGAGTTGGTGTTCGACCAGGGTGAGACCGGCGTCGTTGCCAACATCGATATGCAGATGGCGATGCCAGAGTTCGGCGTCGCCGGTCGGCAAGCCCACCTCGACGATGTGCAGCCGCGCCGTGCTGGCCGGCGCGAGCACGATCCTGGTCGCGGCTTGCGCCCGCGCGCTGCGGGTGAACGCGGAGGCGTGTGCGTCGGCGACTTCATCGAGGACGACGTCATGTTCGATGGTGACGCCATCGGCGAGTCCGGTGAGGTCGCTCAATGCTTCGTTCAATGCGCCGTGCACGAAGACCAGTCGTGGCGTCGGAACATCCGCGACCAGTTCCGGAGATGCGGACGGGTGCGTTGCCGCGACGAATGCGCGGCGCTCCAGCACCCGCAACGGCATGCTGCGCCAGGCTTCCTCGCGCGATGTCGGCAGCGCCGATTCGGCGACGGCGAAGGAGTCGGAGAGCGCGCTCATTTCAGGCCGCCGCTTCCGGAGTGACGCGATCCTTCAGCCACGCGTAGCCGTGTTCTTCCAGCTGCAGCGCCAGTTCGGGGCCGCCGGTTTCGACGATGCGGCCATCGGCCAGCACATGCACCACGTCGGGCTTGATGTAGTCGAGCAGGCGCTGGTAATGGGTGATGACGATGAAGGCGCGATCCGGCGTGCGCAGCGCGTTGACGCCATCGGCAACCGCCTTGAGCGCGTCGATATCGAGACCGGAGTCGGTTTCGTCGAGGATGGCCAGCTTCGGTTCGAGCACGGCGAGTTGGAAGATCTCGTTGCGCTTCTTTTCGCCGCCGGAGAAACCTTCGTTGACGCCGCGGTTGAGCAGGGTGTCGGGCAGGTGCAGGACCTTGATCTTCTCGCGCACCAGCTTGAGGAACTGCACCGAGTCGAGCTCGGGTTCGCCGCGCGCCTTGCGCTGCGCGTTCAATGCGCTGCGCAGGAAGTAGGTGTTGTTGACGCCGGGGATCTCGACCGGGTACTGGAAGGCAAGGAAGACGCCGGCGGCGGCGCGTTCTTCCGGCTCCAGCGCCAACAGGTCGCGGTCGCCGAAATCGACGTGGCCTGCGGTGATGTCATAGCCGTCGCGTCCGGCCAGCACGTTGCCGAGCGTGGACTTGCCGGCGCCGTTCGGGCCCATGATGGCGTGCACTTCGCCCGGCTTCACGTCGAGCGTGAGGCCCTTGAGGATTTCGCGCGCGCCAACAGAGGCGTGGAGGTTGTCGATCTTCAACATGTTCGTTTTCTCTTTGATTCTTGGTGTCGCTTAACCAACTGCGCCTTCGAGGCTCACTTCCAGCAATTTCTTCGCTTCCACCGCGAATTCCATCGGCAGTTCGCGGAAGACCTGCTTGCAGAAACCGTCGACGATCAGCGACACCGCATCCTCCTCGCCGATGCCGCGGCTGCGGCAATAGAACAGCTGGTCGTCGCTGATCTTGGACGTGGTGGCTTCGTGCTCGACGGTGGCGTCGCTGCGCTTCACTTCGATGTAGGGGAAGGTGTGGGCACCGCACTTCTTGCCGATCAGCAGCGAATCGCATTGGGTATGGTTGCGCGCGGCTTCGGCGCCGCGTTCGACCCGCACCAGTCCGCGATAGCTGTTCTGGCCGTGGCCGGCGCTGATGCCCTTGGACACGATCTTCGACTTGGTGCGCTTGCCGACGTGGATCATCTTGGTGCCGGTGTCGGCTTGCTGGCGATGATGGGTCAGCGCGACCGAGTGGAATTCGCCGACGCTGTCGTCGCCCAGCAGCACGCAGCTCGGGTACTTCCAGGTGATCGCCGAGCCGGTCTCCACCTGCGTCCACGTCACCTTGCTGTGCGCGCCACGACATTCGGCACGCTTGGTCACGAAGTTGTAGATGCCGCCAATTCCATTTTCGTCGCCGGGATACCAGTTCTGCACCGTCGAATACTTGATCTCGGCGTCTTCCAGCGCCACCAGTTCCACCACCGCGGCGTGCAGCTGGTTCTCGTCGCGCATCGGCGCGGTGCAGCCTTCCAGATAGCTGACGTAGGCATTGTCCTCGCACACGATCAGGGTGCGTTCGAACTGGCCGGTATGGCCGGCATTGATGCGGAAGTAGGTGCTCAGTTCCATCGGGCAGCGCACGCCCTTGGGGATGAACACGAACGAGCCATCGGAGAACACCGCCGAGTTGAGCGCGGCGAAGTAGTTGTCGCCAACCGGCACCACGCTGCCGAGGTATTGCTGCACCAGTTCCGGGTACTCGCGGATCGCTTCCGACATCGAGCAGAAGAGCACACCCTTGTCGGCCAGTTCCTTGCGGAAGGTGGTGCCGACGCTCACCGAATCGAACACGGCGTCGACGGCGACGCCGGCGAGCTTCGCGCGTTCGTGCAGCGGCACGCCGAGCTTGTCGTAGGTCTCGATCAGTTCCTTCGGCACTTCGTCCAGCGATGCGTACTTGGCCTTGGGCGCGCTGTAATAGCTCAACGCCTGGAAATCGATGGGCGCGACGTTCAACTTCGCCCAATGCGGCATCGGCATGGTCAGCCAGTGGCGATAGGCGGACAGGCGCCACTCGGTCATCCACTCCGGCTCGTTCTTCTTCGCCGACAGCGCGCGGATGATGTCTTCCGACAAGCCCGGCGGCAGCGAATCGGATTCGATGTCGGTGACGAAGCCGGCGTCGTAACGGCGGCCCAGTTGTTCGATGATTTCAGCGTTCTGGGTATTCATGATCTGATCCTCAGGCGGTCAGGCGCACCGGGATGCCGCGCGCAGTTCGCGGCGGAGTGGATTGCGCCATGCTGGCCAGGCTCACGCCACGCAGGGCGTCGGCGATGACGTCGTTGACGCGCAGCCAGTTGACGCGCACACCGCAGGACGTCTCGATGCCGCACTGGCCTTCGTGGATGCTGCACTCGGTCATCGCCAGCGGGCCCTCCATCGCTTCGACGATGTCGGCCAGGGTGATCGACTGCGGGTCGCGCACCAAGCGATAGCCGCCGTTGGCGCCGCGCACGCTCTCGGCCAGGCCGGACTGGGCCAGCGGTTTCAGTACCTTGGCCACGGTCGACAGTTCCAGCCCGGCGCGCGCGGCCAATTCCGAGGCGCTCAGCACCGTGCCGGCCTCGCGGGCCAGCACCGTCATCAGGACGGTGGCGTAGTCGGTGAGTTTGGTGACGCGGAGCATGGCGGCGGCCCGGCGCAAATCAGGACCAATATTGTACTGATTCGCGCGCCGGCCTGCCAGAACGGGGTTTCCAGGCTCATCGGTGATGACGAGTGCAGCGTGGATGAGCGAGAATGCCGCTTCAATTCCTCAGGCCATCCCATGCCCAAGAAGCACCGCAAGATCGAACGCCGCAAGTCGGAGATCCACGGCAACGGCGTGTTCGCCACCGAGTTCATCGCCAAGGGCGAACGGGTCGTGCGTTACAAGGGCACGCTGCGCAGCCACGATGAAGTGGACAGCATGTACGGGGACAAGGACGAGGACGGCCATACCTTCCTGTTCACCCTCAACGACGACTACGTGATCGATGCCAACGAGGACGGCAACGTCGCGCGCTGGATCAACCACAGCTGCGCGCCGAACTGCGAGGCGGTGCAGGAAGAGAATGCCAAGGGCAAGACCCACAAGGACAAGGTCTTCATCGAGGCGATCCGCGACATCCAGGCCGGCGAAGAGCTGAGCTACAACTACGGCATCGTGCTCGACGAACCGCATACCGCGAAACTCAAGAAATTGTGGGGTTGCCGCTGCGGCGCCAAGGGTTGCACCGGGACGATGCTGCAACCCAAGAAGAAGTAAGCCGCACCCGGGCCATCGTTCGCGGCGGGGCCGCGAGCAACGCCATGTCGGAAGTCACGTGACTTCAGGCAGGCGCGGATGTCATGCGCGTTCCATAAGCTGAACCCATTGCCCAGGGATCAGCTTCACGATGAAAATCCGCACGCTTTCTGCCGCGTTGTCGTTCGCCTGCATGGGAACGTCCGCCATGGCCGCGGACATCAAGATCGACGGCAAGATGGATCCCGGTGAATGGGAGGGTGCGCAACACGTCACCGATTTCCGCACCGTGCAGCCGTTCACCCAGCAACCGGGCAGCGTGCCGACCGAGGTCTGGTACATGGCGACGCCGAAGGGACTGGCGGTCGCGTTCCGCAACCACCAGCCGGCCGGCGTGGAACGCCGCCGCCAGAAGACCCGCCGCGACGAGGACGCACAGACCGATCGCGTCAACGTGATGCTCGACTTCAATGGCGACGGCAACCAGGGCTACGACTTCACGGTGATGCTGGGCGGGGGCATCGAAGACGGCACCATCACCAAGCTCGGCAATTTCAACAACGACTGGGACGGCAACTGGCTGCACGCCGTCAGCGAGGACGACGAAGGCTGGACCGCGGAAATCCTGATTCCCTGGAGCGTCGCCACCATGGGCAAGGCCCAGGGCCAGACGCGCAAGCTCGGCGTGTACTTCGATCGCGTGATCGGCGTCAGCAGCGAGCGCATGGGTTGGCCGGCGATCACCTTCGAGCGTCCGCAGTTCCTCGCCAAGTTCCAGCAGATCGAGGTGCCGGCCTACAGCCAGGCGCTGCTCGCGCTCACGCCCTACGCCTCCAGCGCGTACGACATGGTCGGCCACAAGACCAAGAACAACGCCGGCATGGACGTGTTCTGGAAGCCCAACGGGCAATTCCAGCTGAGCGGCACCATCAATCCCGACTTCGGCCAGGTGGAAAGCGACGACCTGGTGGTGAACTTCAGCGCCCAGGAAAGCTTCTTCAGCGACAAGCGTCCGTTCTTCACCGAGAACCAGACGATCTTCGACTTCAATCTGCTGCTGGACAACAGCCAGCTCATCTACACGCGCCGCATCGGTGGCCCGTCGGACGATGGCAAGGGCACCGCGGACATCAATGCCGCGGTCAAGTTGAACGGCAGTTTCGGCAAGACCAACTACGGCCTGTTGTGGGCGGAAGAACGCGGTGATGCCGGTCGTTCGTTCCGGGCGGCACGCGTGACCCACGCCTTCGACGACAACACGCTGGGTGGAATGGTGACCCAGGTCGTGCATCCCTTCCTCGATCGCACCGCAACGGTGTACGCCGTGGACGACCAGTGGAAGCCGAGCGCGCATTTCACCCTGACTGCGAATGCCTCTCAGAGTGCCATCGCTGAAAACGGCAGGACCGATCGCCACAACGGCGCGACCTTCCTGGCCGAATACGAGATGAAGGACGGTTGGCGCCAGCAATGGATCGCCATGCATTTCGACAAGGGTTATGACATCAACGATTTCGGCTACCTCGGCCGCGACAACCTCAACTACGCACACTGGGAAGTCGGCAAGCGCTTCACCGACCTGCCGAAGGATTCGATCTACGCGTCGCACAACTGGCGTTGGCGCTATGACATGCTGACGACCGCGAACGGCGACGTCGTGCTGCAGCGCGAGTTCCGCATCCAGCGCAACAGCCAGCTGCGTGACGGCGGCAGCCAGATGTTCCTGGTCAATCTGCGCACGCCGGCCCACGACGATTCGCTGACCTTCTACCACGACATCGTGCGGATCACCCCGGGTTATTACGCGACCTTCGACCACGAGCCCGGGCGCCGCGGCAACTGGCAATGGTGGACGACGCTGGAATCCGCCTACGGCATGGGCGTCGATCCCAAGCGCCGGCCGATGTACAGCGTGACGCTGGGCTCGCGCTATTTCTTCAGCGACTCACTCAACGCCCAGGCCAGCCTGTTTGCATTGCGCGACGGCGAGTGGCTGCTGTGGCAGCACGACAACCTGCTCGGCATGTACGACCGTCGCCAATTGCAGCTCTCCGCTGCGTTGAACTGGAACATCAGCCCCAAGCAGGAATTGCGCGTCAAGTTGCAGGCGATCGGCCTGACGGGAAGCGCGCGCAAGTCCTTCCGCGTGCAGCCGGACACCAGCGCCGTGGTCAGCGGCGAATATCTCGCGCCGTTCAACCTGCACACGCTGGGCTTCCAGATCCGCTATCGCTACGAGCTGGCGCCGCTGTCGAACATCTACGTGGTGTACGGCCGTGGCGGCTACGACCAGAGCGAACTGTTCACCGACTCGCCGGGCGAATTCCGCCGCGCCTTCAACCTGCGCGACACCGAAATGCTGATGGTGAAGCTGGCCTACCGTTTCGAGCTCTGATTGCAGTCATAGCAGAGGGGCTATCGCCAAGGATGGCGAAGCTGCAATCAGGGCCGTTTTATTCAATCGTCTTTCTGCAGGCGCGCCGACTGGATGCGCCATTTGCGCTGTTCGGCGCTGGCACCGTCGGCCACGCTGCGGCGCAGGACGTAACTGCCGCTATAGGTGCTGCTGCCCTGGTCGTGGCGGGTGGCGATGACCCGCACCGGGATTTCGAGGTAACGGCTGCCGGCGGCGGCATCGACCGTGGAGGGGCGCTGGATGTCGACGGAGTCGCGCGCGGTATCGGCGAAACCGTCGCTGAACTGCTGCAGGGTCTTGCCGCTGGCCGCGCCGCGGTCGCTCCACAGTGCGTAGGCGCGATCGTAGGCGCCACGATTGATGGCGTCGTAATAGTCGCGAACCACGCGCATGCCGTCGTCGATGGTCGGTTCCGCGATATCGCCGATCACCGTGCCTTGGGCGCCGCTTTCCGCCGGGACGGCGGGTGTTGCCGGAGGGGGCGTGGCGTCGTCGTCGGGCGATGGCGGCAGTGTTGCCGGATCGGTGATGGGTGCAGGTGCCGTGGCGACCGCATCCGGATCGACAGCCGCGGGTTGCGTGCGCGCATCCGGCATTCCGGTGATCGGGCGGCCATCGGCTTGCGGGCGCGGCAGCGGTGGCCGCGGCGTGTCGGGATCGTCGGATGTCGCCACGCCGGTGCCGGCCGGCTTGCTGCCGTTGCAGGCGACAAGCGGCAGGGCGACGAGCGCGATCAACGCCAGACGAAGCGGTATCTTCGTCCTCATTGGCCGCTCCCGAGTTTGACCTGCAGGCCGGACGCGGTGACGTCGATATTGGCGATGCTGCGTCCGCGCAATTTGTCCTGGTCGGATGCGCTGAAACGGTAGACCGGATCGTTGCGCGCTTCGTCCTGCAGCCATTGGTTCAACAACGATTCGATTGCGCCCTGGCCCATGCCGGCGAAGGCGGGGATGTCGGCACGTTCCACCATCGGCGCGTCCAGCATCAGGGCCATTGCGGCAGGATCGAAACGCAAGCCGCTGCTGATGGTGAAGTGGCCGCGTGGCGTCGACGGATCGGAACCGAAGGCGGCGATGCCGGCATCGAAGTCCAGCTGGAGACGGTGGCGTTCCGGTTGCAGGTGCAGGCGCGGATGCATGACGCGCACGCTGACCATGCCGCCGAGCTTGCGGTAATCGCGCGGGAAGCGGCGGTCGAGTTGCGACTGCAGTTGCTCGGGCGACACCGTGACCCGGTTGGACAGCAGGTCGCCGACGGTGGAGCAGGCGACCAGTGCCAGCGAAAGCAGCGCCGCGATCGCCAGCCGGAATGTGAGACGACGAGGCATGCGGATCGGTTTCCGTTGTGCGTTGCGATGTGGGCGAGGATGCGCGCGGATGGATGAACGCGATCCCACGGACATGAAAAAAGCCGGCACTGGGCCGGCTTTTTTCTGCGTCGCGGCAAGAATCAGGCCGCGGCGTCCTTCAGCTTCTTGAGCGGACGAACCTTGACCTTCGTCGACTTCGGACGTGCCTTGAACGTGACCTCTTCCTTGGTGAACGGGTTGATGCCCTTGCGTGCCGGACGGGCCGGAACTTCCACGGCGGTGATCTTGAACAGACCCGGCATCGTGAAGGAGCCAGTGCCCTTCTTGTTCACCGAAGCGTGCACGGTGCTTTCCAGCGCAGCCAGGACGGCGCGCACGTCGCGCGACGCGACGCTGGTGAACTCGGCGATGTGAGCGACCAGACCCGACTTGGTCAGGGCTTCCTTGATCGGCTTCATCGTGGCTGCCTTGGGAGCAGCTTTGGCGGCCTTGGTGGCCTTGGCAGCTTTGGCTTTCTTCGTGGCCATGTGTTTTCGCTTTCCTCAGAAAAGTGTGGAATTTGGTTGCGCGGTTGCGACCGGCAACCAACTGTATTGCATGTAAACCGCGTCGCCAAGCCCCGTGGTGAACTTTTTTGCCTTGTTTTTGCGGTGCGGAATCGTCCGGGTGGAATCGCGGGCGGTGATTGCCGCGTGAATGCGTGACGGAGGAAACGGAAGCCACGCTTCCGCGACTTGAAGTATTGGATGAGGAATGCCGCCCGAAGACGCCGTCGCGACTCAGCGCCAGTCGAGTTCGCCGCGGATCACCGTGCACACACGACCGCCCGACCACACGTCGCCGTCTGCATCGACGGTGAGTTCGATGATGGCGTCGTGGCCGACTTCGCGGCCCTGGCTGATGCGATAGAAACCGCCGGGACCGGGCAGTGCGTCGCGCTGCGCCAGCCATGCCGCGAGCGTCGCGTTGGCCGCGCCGGAAGCGGCATCCTCGAATTGTGCAGGGGCGCCGACCCAGGCGCGCACCGCGAGGTAATAGACCGGATCGCTGCTGCGCGCGAACGCGCACAAGCCCATGCTGCCGGTGCTTTCGGCGAGTTTCGCGATCGCGTCCCAGTTCGGCGTCGCCGCGCGAAGTGTGGCTTCGTCCGCGATTTCGGCCAGCCACCAGCGGCGTCCGCCATCCATCAATGCCGGCGGCAACGCGCCCAGAGGCAGGTTGGCGAGGACATCGCGCAGGCGCGGATCCTCGGCGTTGGCGGTTTCCAGCAGGCGTGCGCGCGGCGTGCGCACGGCGATGGTGCGTTCGGCACCATGACCGTGGACGCGCAGCGGCAGGGCGCCGGCGATGCCGTCCTGCACCAGCAGTCCATCCTTCGGTTCGGCCAGCCCGGCTTCGAGCACGGCATGGGCGGTGCCGACGCTCGGGTGGCCGGCGAACGGGACTTCGCGGCGCGGGCTGAAGATGCGCAGGCGATAGCGGGTGCCGGGCTTGTCCGGCGCCAGCACGAAGGTGGTTTCCGGCAGGCGCGTCCAGCGCGCGATGTCCTGCATGGTGGCGTCATCGAGGCCGTCGGCATCGAGCACGACTGCGAGCGGGTTGCCGGCGCCGGGGCGATTGGCGAAGACGTCGACCTGGGTGAAGCGCCGACTTTGCAGAGAAGAAAAAGACATGAAGGGTCCGGGGGAATAACGCGGGTAATTCGCTAGAATCGAGGGTTCACGCCCACAGTCGGGCACAGGATGAGTGTAATGCCGCAGATCGCCTCCCAGCCGCGTTGGATCGTACTGAAGTTCGGCGGAACTTCAGTGTCGAAACGCGAGCGCTGGGACACGATCGGGAAACTCGCGGGCGAACGCCGGGCCGAAGGCGCGCGCGTGCTGGTGGTGGTGTCGGCGCTGTCGGGCGTCACCAACCTGCTGCAATCGGTGGCGGAAGGCGGCGGCAACGGCGCGGAGGTCTTCGCCCAGCTGGATACCCGCCACCGCGATTTCTGCACGGACGACCTCGGCCTCGATGCCGATGCAGTGATCAGCAAACGCCTGGCGCATCTGCGCGAGTTGCTGGTCGACGACACGCGCGCGGCGACCCGCGAGCTCGATTGGCAGGCGGAAGTGCTGGGGCAGGGCGAGCTGATGTCGTCGACGCTCGGCGCCGCCTACCTGAGCAGTCGCGGCATGGGCATGCGGTGGGTGGATGCGCGCGAGTGGTTGAACGCGTTGTCGCTGCCCAACGAAAGCCCGTGGTCGGCGCGGCTTTCGGTCAACTGCGAAATCACCGCCGACGCCGGCATGCGCGAACGCTTCCACGCACAGGCGGGCGATCTCGCCATCACCCAGGGCTTCATCGCCCGCCACGCCAATGGCGGCACCGCGATCCTCGGTCGCGGCGGTTCCGATACCTCGGCGGCGTATTTCGGTGCGCTGCTCGGTGCCGAGCAGGTGGAGATCTGGACCGACGTGCCGGGCATGTTCAGCGCCAATCCGCGCGAAGTGCCGGACGCGCGCCTGCTGGCGCGGCTCGACCACGCCGAGGCGCAGGAAATCGCCACCACCGGCGCCAAGGTGCTGCATCCGCGTTCGATCGCGCCCTGTCGCGAAGCCGGCGTCACCATGCGCATCCTCGATACCGGCAATCCGCATCTCGACGGCACCCGCATCGACGCCAGCGGTCGCACCGTTCCCGGCGTCAAGGCAGTGAGTCGCCGCAACGGCATCGTGCTGGTGTCGATGGAAACCATCGGCATGTGGCAACAGGTCGGCTTCCTCGCCGACATCTTCGATCGCTTCCGCGCGCACGGCCTGTCGATCGACATGATCGGTTCGTCGGAAACCAACGTCACCGTCTCGCTCGATCCCAGCGAAAACCTGGTCAATACCAGCGTGCTGGCGGAACTCTCCGCCGATCTCGCCCAGGTCTGCCGGGTGAAGGTCATCGCGCCGTGCGCGGCGATCACCCTGGTCGGGCGCGGCATGCGTTCGCTGCTCGACCGCCTGTCCGGCGTGTGGGCGACGTTCGGGCGCGAGCGCGTGCACCTGATCTCGCAGTCGTCGAACGACCTCAATCTGACCTTCGTGGTCGACGAATCCGACGCCGACGGCATGATCCCGGCGCTGCACGCGGAACTGATGCGCAGCGGCGCGATGCCGGTGCACGAACCCGGCGTGTTCGGTCCGAGCTGGCAGCAGCTGGTGGCGCCGCGCGCGCCGCGACCGCAACCGTGGTGGGTGCAGGAACGTGGACGCCTGCTCGACATCGCGGCGCGCCATACGCCGACCTATGCCTACCACCTGCCGACCGTACGCGAACGCGCGCGTGCACTGACCGCGATTCCCGCGATCGACAAGCGCAGCTACGCGATCAAGGCCAATCCGCATCCGGCGATCCTGCGCGCGCTGGTCGAGGAAGGTTTCGGCCTGGAATGCGTGTCGCTGGGCGAACTCGAACACGTCTTCGCATCGGTGCCGGGGCTGACGCCGCCGCAGGTGCTGTTCACCCCGAATTTCGCGCCGATCGACGAATACCGCGCGGCACTGGAGCGCGGCGTCACTGTCACTGTCGACAACGTCGAACTGCTGCAGCAGTGGCCGGAAGTCTTCCGTGGCAAATCGCTGTGGCTGCGCATCGACCTCGGCTACGGCGACGGCCACCACGCCAAGGTCACCACCGGCGGCAAGGACGCCAAGTTCGGACTGTCGACGCAGCGCTTCGACGAGTTCGTCGATCTTGCGCGCACGCTCGACGTGCGCATCACCGGCGTGCATGCGCACCTCGGCAGCGGCATCGAGACCGTCGGCCACTGGAAGGGCATGATCGACGCGATGGCCGGTTTCGCGCGCCGCATCGGCAGCGTGGAAATCCTCGACATCGGCGGCGGCCTGCCGATTCCCTATCGCCCCGATGAGGATCCGTTCGATCTCGCCGCGTGGTCGCAGGGGTTGTCGGAGATGAAGGCGGTGCATCCGGCGTTCAAGATCGCGATCGAGCCAGGCCGCTATCTGGTAGCGGAGGCGGGCGCGCTGCTGACCCATGCGACGCAGGTGGTGGACAAGGACGGCGTGCGCCGCGTCGGCTTCGATGCCGGCATGCACACCCTGATCCGCCCGGCGCTGTACGACGCCTGGCACGGCATCGCCAACCTCAGCCGACTCGGTGACGGCGACGAGCGTTTGTTCGACGTGGTCGGCCCGATCTGCGAATCCAGCGATCTGTTCGGCAAGGAACGCAGCCTGCCGCGCGCGACCGCAGCGGGCGACGTGATGGTGATCGCCGATGCTGGGGCCTACGGCTACAGCATGGCCAGCACCTACAATATCCGTCATTTGCCGCATCAGGAGATCATTGAATGAGTGCGTGGCTGCCTTCATCAGGCGTGTTCCAGCGCGATTCCATCCGCGCGTTCCGCTTCGTCGATTGCGGCTTCGATCCGCAGACCGGCGTCGCCAGCCTGCGCTACGCCTTCGATGACAGCCCGGTCCTGACCGAGACGGTCACCATTCCCGGTGCGCCGTTCGTACTGGACGATGCCCGCAAGCGCGCGGTGGATGCGGCGACGCGCCTGCTGCACCTGATCGCCGGCGTCAGCTATTACAAGGCCGCGGTGCCGGAGGAGATCCGCATCGAGAACGGGCCGATCGATGCATCGGTCGCCGACTATCTTGAGAGCGTCTACCTCAACGGCCTTGGCGAGTTCGCCTATCGCAATGGCTTGAACCTGCATGGTCGCATCCGTTTCCCGCATGCCGATGCCCCGTCCCAGCCGGCACCGGCACTCGGTCTGCGCGAACATGCGCTGGTCGCGATCGGCGGCGGCAAGGATTCGCTGGTCTCGATCGAAGCCCTGCGCTCGGCCGGCATCGCCCAGACGGTGACCTGGGTCGGTGGCTCGCAGCTGATCGCGCAATGCGCGGCGCGCACCGGATTGCCGACGCTCAACATCGGTCGCCAGATCGCGCCGGAACTGTTCGAACTCAACCGCCAGGGCGCGTGGAACGGCCATATCCCGGTGACCGCGATCAATTCCGCGATCATGGTGCTGGCGGCGTTGCTGGTCGATGCCGATCAGGTGGTGTTCTCGAACGAACGTTCCGCCAGCTACGGCAGTCTGATCGAAGGCACCGGCGAGGTGAATCACCAGTGGTCGAAGGGCTGGGCGGCCGAGCAGGGGCTGGCGAAAGTCGTGCGCGAAACCGTCGCTGCCGATCTCCGCTACTACTCGCTGCTGCGTCCGCTGTCGGAGCTGGCGGTGGCAAGGCAGTTCGCCAAGAACGACCACTACGACGCCTGGTTCTCCAGCTGCAACCGCAACTTCCACCTGCTCGGCGAAAAGCCGACGCAGCGCTGGTGCGGCGTCTGCCCGAAATGCCACTTCGTCTTCCTCGCGCTGGCGCCGTTCGTGCCTAAGCCGCGACTGGTCGGCATCTTCGGCCGCAACCTGCTCGATGATCGCGACCAGATCGCCGGTTACGACGCACTGCTGGAATATCGCGACCACAAGCCCTTCGAATGCGTGGGCGAGGGCGGTGAATCACGCGCGGCGATGGCGGCGTTGTCGGATCGCTCCGAATGGCGCGAGGACGAAATCGTCCAGCGTTTCCGCAACGAGATCCTGCCGCAATTGGCGGGCGACGACCTCGCCATCGAACCGCTGCTCGAATTGAGCGGTGAACACGGCATTCCCGAATCCGTCTGGGCGCGCGTGCGTGGGCCATTCTCTGCTTGACGGCAAACGCGTCGCGCTCTGGGGCTGGGGGCGCGAAGGCAAGGCGACCTATCGCGCCTTGCGTGCCGCGCCATTGGCTGGCGGCGATATCCGCTATCCCGATGAGCTGACGCTGTTCTGCAACGCGCAGGAAGCCGAGGATGCGCGCGCGCTGGGCGACCCCCTGCTGCGGATCGACACCGACGTCGATGGCGAGCGCCTCGCCGCCTTCGACGTGGTGATCAAGTCGCCGGGCATCAGTCCGTATTCGGAAATCGCGCGCGCGGCGCAGTCGCGTGGCACCCGCTTTATCGGCGCGACCCAGCTGTGGTTCGTCGAGCGCCGCGATGCCGACACCTTGTGCGTGACCGGCACCAAGGGCAAGAGCACCACCACCGCGATGCTGGCGCACCTGCTGCGCGCGGCCGGCAGGCGCACCGCGCTGGTCGGCAACATCGGCGCGCCGCTGATGGAATTGATCGATGGTCAGGCCGATGCCTGGGCGATCGAACTCAGCAGCTACCAGACCCGCGATGTCGCCGAGAGCGGGGTACATCCGCATCTCGCCATCGTGACCAACATCTATCCCGAACACCTCGACTGGCACGGTGGGCAGGATCGCTACGTCGCCGACAAGCTCTCGCTGGTGACGGAAGGGGAACCGCGCATCGCCGTGCTCAATGCCGCCGATCCGATCCTGGCGCAGTTGCAGCTCCCCGACAGCAAGGTGGTGTGGTTCAACCATGCCGATGGCTGGCACATGCAGGGCGACGTGATCCATCGCGGCGATGCGGCGATCTTCGATACCTCGAACCTGCCGCTGCCTGGCGCGCACAACCGCGGAAATCTGTGCGCGGTACTGGCCGCGCTGGAAGCGATCGACCTCGATGCCGCAAGCCTTGCACCACATGCGGCAACCTTCCAGCCACTGCCCAATCGTTTGCAGGCGCTGGGCGAACGCGACGGCATCCTCTACGTCAACGATTCGATCAGCACCACGCCGCATGCGACGCTGGCCGCGCTCGATCTCTATCGCGTACGTCCGACGGCGGTGCTGGTTGGCGGTCATGACCGCGGACTCGACTGGCACGACTTCGCCGAAGCGATGCGGACGCACGCCCCGCGCGCGATCGTGACGATGGGGCAGAACGGTCCGCGCATCCACGCGTTGCTGGCACCGATCGCGGCGGAAGGCGGGTTCGCCCTGGCGCAGGCGCGCGACCTCGAGGACGCGATGCGGATCGCCCGCGAAGCCTTGCATGGAAGCGGCGTGATGCTGCTGTCGCCGGGTGCGCCGAGTTTCGGTCCGTATTGTGATTACGTCGCGCGCGGTCGCCATTTCGCGGAACTGGCCGGTTTCGATCCGGAACGCATCAGCGCCATTCAGGGCATGGGCATCGCCTGACCCGGATCGGCGGTATCCTCGCGCTTTCGCCACGGGAGAATGTCATGCGTCGAATCCTGGTCGCTGCCGGATTGCTGTTTGCCTGTCTACCCGCGTTCGCCGCGATGAAGACCAAGCCTGTCGAATGGACGGTCGGCAAGGATCGTTTCAGTGGTTACGTCGTCTATGACGATGCTTCGAAACTCAAGCGTCCCGGCCTGCTCATGGTTCCGGACTGGTACGGCGTGACGCCGGCCGCGCTCGACAAGGCCAAGCAGCAGGCGGGCACGGACTACGTGGTCTTCGTGGTCGACATGTACGGCAAGGGCGAGCGCCCGGCCGACGACAAGCAGGCGATGGAGCAGGTGAAAAAGCTGTATCCGCATCCGGCGCTGATGCGCGAGCGCATGCAGGCCGCGCTGGATGCATTCAAGGGGCAGGCATCGTCAGTGCCGTTGAACGGCGCGAAGATCGGCGCGTTCGGCTTCTGCTTCGGCGGATCGTCGGTATTGGAACTGGCGCGCAGCGGCGCGAAACTGGCCGGTATCGTCACCTTCCACGGCGGCTTGCATACCGAATCGCCGGCGGCTGCCAATTCCGTCCACACGCCGTTGCTGGTGCTCAATGGCGCGGCCGATGAAGGCCAGAAGGCGGCGATCATGCCGTTCGAGGAGGAAATGGATCGCGCCGGCGCCGATTGGCAGTTCGTCAATTTCAGCGGCGCGGTGCATTGCTTCGCGCTGGAAACCGCCAACAAGCCGGGCTGCAAATACGATCCCCGCGCGGCGCGTCGCGCCTACGCGATGATGCACGCCTTCTTCGCGGGCCGTTTCGCGATCGATTGATCGGCGCGGCGTGGATCAGCGGTCGCGGTTGACCGCATAGCGCGCCAATCCGCGCAAGGCGGCGACGGCATCGTTGTCGGCGAGGCCGTCGATCGCCGCTTCGGCGGCATCGGCGTAACGCTGGGCGACCGCGCGGCTGTAGCCGAGGCTGTCGTGCGCGGCGATCGCAGTGGTGACTTCCGGCAGTGCTGAGACATCGCCGGATTCGACGATCGCCCGCAAACGATCGCGGGTCGCGGCGTCGGCATGCGCCATCGCATGGATCAGCGGCAGCGTCATCTTGCCTTCGGCGAGGTCGTCGCCGAGGTTCTTGCCCATCGTTGCTGCGTCGGAGGCGTAGTCGAGCACGTCATCGGCGATCTGGAAGGCGTAGCCGAGATGCATGCCGTAATCGTGCAGTGCCTGTTGCGTCGCGGCGTCGGCACCCGACAGCAGCGCACCGAGGCGGGTCGCCGCGGCGAACAGGATCGCGGTCTTGCGCTCGATCACCCGCAGGTAGGCGGGCTCGTCGGTATCGGGATTGCGCACGTGCAACAGTTGCAGCACTTCCCCTTCCGCGATCATGTTGGTGGTATCGGCGAGGATGCGCTGGACGTCCATCCGTTCCAGCTCGACCATCAGCTGGAAGCTGCGCGAATACAGGAAGTCGCCGACCAGCACGCTGGTGGCATTGCCCCAGACCGCGTTGGCCGTGCTGCGGCCGCGACGAAGATCGGATTCGTCGACCACGTCGTCGTGGAGCAGGGTGGAGGTGTGGATGAACTCGACCACCGCGGCGAGCTGGTGTGCATCGGCGCCAATGTGCCCGAGCGCGCGCGACGCCAGCAACAGCAGCATCGGGCGCAGGCGCTTGCCGCCGGCACCGATGATGTATTCGGCGACCTGATTGATCAGCACGACGTCCGACGCCAGCCGGCGACGGATCAGGGCGTCGACGGCGGCCATGTCGGGCGCCGCCAGTTGCTGGATGGCAGGGAGGGAAAGCGCGGAACGATCGGTCATCGGGAAGTTGGCCGGGATGCTGTGGTGATTATAGAAGGTGAACACGGATCGCCCGGGAACGGGAAGAAACCTGACCCGCCGCTGCGGGCTCGGCCGGCTGGCGGGGCCCGGCGCGTTAGAATGGAATATCCCTGTCGGCGGCGACGCCGGCATCCAATCAACCAATGACCAAAACGTAAGGAGCCAGACATGGCACGCGGAATCAATAAAGTGATTTTGGTCGGGAACCTCGGCAACGACCCCGACACCAAGTTCACCCAGGGCGGCATGGCGATCACCACGCTCAGCATCGCCACCACCACGGTTCGCAAGGACCGCGACGGCAACCAGCAGGAAAAGACCGAATGGCATCGCGTCAAGCTGTTCGGCAAGCTCGGCGAGATCGCCGGTGAATACCTGAAGAAGGGCCGCGAGGTCTACATCGAAGGCCGCATCGAATACGGCAGCTACGAGAAGGACGGCGTCAAGCACTACACCACCGACATCATCGGTGACGAGATGCAGATGCTCGGTGGTCGCCCCGATGGCGGCGGCCAGGGCGGTGGCGGCGGTGGCTACGAGCGCAGTGCGCGCCCGGCCCCGGCCCAGCGTCGCGAGCCGGCTCACCAGGCACCAGCGGCATCGGCCGCCGATTTCGGCGGCGACTTCAACGACGACGATATTCCGTTCTGAGCCGGGAACATCGCGTGATGCATCGGACGGCGCCTGCGGGCGCCGTCTTCGTTTTCGCGGCATTTATCGCAGCGCAGCTGGACTTGACCGCCGCCAGACCTTAGTTTGTCGGCACTTCCGTCCACGGACCCGACATGGCCAACCCGCAGAACGCAGCCGCGCCCCGCAAGGAATTCACCCTGCGCGGCATCATCCTCGGCATCCTCATCACGGTCGCATTCACCGCGGCCAACGTGTTCTTCGGATTGAAGGCGGGCCTGACCTTCGCGACCTCGATTCCGGCGGCGGTCATCTCCATGGCCTTGCTGCGCGGCTTCAAGGATTCGACCATCCAGGAAAACAATGTGGTGCAGACGGTGGCGTCGGCGGCGGGCACGCTGTCGTCGATCATCTTCGTCCTCCCCGGCCTGGTCATGATCGGCTGGTGGACGGGTTTCCCGTTCTGGACCTCGTTCTGGATCTGCGTGATCGGCGGCGTGCTGGGCGTGATGTACACGGTGCCGCTGAGGCGCGCGCTGGTGTCGCAATCGAACCTGCCCTCTCCGGAAGGCGTGGCCGCTGCGGAAGTACTGAAAGTCGGCATGGCTTCGCGTGCC